>QQVO01000028.1 GCA_003388505.1 Planctomycetota bacterium | reverse complement strand
TCCCTGCCGACCACAGCATGTGGGGTAACACCCGTGGAGGTTCGAGTAGTGTATCCGAGCGGTGCTTCCCTGCCGACCACAGCTCGAGCAACTTCCACGCGCTGCAAATCGAGAGTGTATCCGAGCGGTGCTTCCCTGCCGACCACAGCCGGACCGTTTGTTCTTCGCGGTCGTAGTCGAGTGTATCCGAGCGGTGCTTCCCTGCCGACCACAGCGCTCGGCCTGGGGGGGATCCGGCTGGGGAGAGTGTATCCGAGCGGTGCTTCCCTGCCGACCACAGCCGGCGCTCCAATCCACTCTTCGCGGCGTGACACAGGATCGCGATCCTGTGTCACGCCGCGAAGAAAAATACGCCCCGGTCCCACACCTCCGATTCCCGCCGACCATCCCCCGCGCAACCCCGGGCGCTAATGCGCAAGCACCAAAACACAGCCGGAACGCGCGCCCAATGCCCAAATCCCCCGCACCCATCACCCTCCACACCATGCAGTCCGTCAACCAGCAGCCGGTCCGCTGGCTTTGGAAGCACCGTATCCCACTCGGCAAGGTCTCACTCCTCACCGGGGACCCCGGCTTGGGAAAATCGTTCTTCACTCTCGATCTCGCCGCCCGCGTCTCGCGCGGCCTCGGCGTCCCCCCCGAACCCGGACTCGACCAGCCCGCCTCAGTCCTCCTCCTCGCGGCCGACGACGACCCCGCCGACACCCTCCGCCCCCGCCTCGCCGCGGCCTCCGCCGACTTGGACCGCATCCACTTCATCTCCCCCGAGCCCCCCAAACGCAAAACCGCCCCCGCACTCGACGCCGGACTCCGCCGCATCGCCGCCGCCATCCGCTCCGTCAACAATCTCCGCCTCATCCAGGTTCACGTTCGATGCACCTGTCCCGTCACCGGCGCATTTCGTCGGTGGCTTTTTTCGGGTTGAAGGCGTCGGGATCGAAGGGGCCGCGCCATTCGAGGAGGAATTCGTGCTCTTCGTGCCGGGGGTTGGCGAGCGCTTCGAGGTAGTTGGCGTAGCCCCAGGGGCCGCCGCAGTCTTCGGGGGGACAGGCGCAGGCGCCGTCGATGCAGAGGGGGTACTTGCGTCGTTTGTCCGGTTTGGGGTAGCCCTCGAAGAGAATCTCATGCCTCCAGCCGTCGCCGAAGTCGTACTCGTAGAGCCAGCGGATTCTTTTCTTGGCCGATGGGGGGAGGAGCCGGCTCAGGCGCACGCTCTCTTCGTCGATCACTTCGGGGCCGAAGTCGAGATCCCCGAAATCACCCGGCGGGAGAGGACCGTAGTTTTCGCCTTCGATGGTGAACTGGTGCATATGGTAGTTCCACCAGCCGAAGGCGCGCTGGATGTGCTCGTGCAGGTCGCCGAGCGTGCCGTCGCGGACCTGGATTCTGCGCCAGACGGCCGGTCGGAATTCAAGCAAAGTGATTTTGAACTGAAACAGCAGGTCGGCGCTGGTGTCGGGTCGGCGGCGGTTTCTCAGTTCCGCAACGCCGGAGGCCTCGTCGTCCAAGTCGTCGATGAGGTCGTCGACCCTCTTCTGGACGGCGACGACGCGCTGTCTGTGCGGGCTTGGGAGACAGTCGGCGGCCCCCCACAATTCGTCGGAGATGTGACGAAGTTCTTTGCCGGTGAATTCGATGACCCGCGCGTCGTCGTCGGCTTGCCTGAGCTTTCGCTTGACGGCGGCTTTCAAGTCGGTGCATTCGACGAGGGACTCGCGCTGCAGGCGAGTCATCTGGACGGGGATCTTCGCGGCGGGGGGATCGATTCGTTTGGTCTTGCTCGGCATGGGAGTGCCTCCGTGCGGGGGGTTTGGAACGGCCGCATTATACCGCACCGAGGCGAGGGTGACATGGTGGGAGGGAGGATCCGCGGGCTGACGCCGCGCGGCTCGCCTGAGGCGGCGAGGTGGAGGACGGCAGCCGCTTACTGCATCAGCCAGGAGAGGCCGAAGGTGACGAAGGGGAGTGCGCTGAGGAAGGCGGCGGCGGTGGTGGCGGTGGTGGAGGCGAGGGCGCGGTACCAGAGCGATGTTCCGAGGGCGAGGCCGCCGGCGCCCCACCAGAGGGCGGCGAGCGCGGCGCGGGGCGAGAGCTGGAGCCAGTGATCTCCGCCGGCGTGGGCCCAGGCGAGCGGAACGGCGACGATTGCGGCGAGGCCGGTGGAGAGGGCGGCGAGCGTGAGTGGGTCGAGCCGGTGGGTGGCGAACTTGCAGAGCAGGATGCCGCCCGCTTCGCAGCAGATGGCGAGCACGCTGAAGGCGATGCCGAGGGCGAGCCATTCGAGTTCCTGCAGCGCGTCGGTCGATCGCGTGCAGAGGAAGCGGAGGATGAGCGAACTGGCGGCGGCGGCGAGAATCCAGAGGAGCTGCCGGAGTCTCGGGCGGTCGCGAAAAATGATGATGGCGCCGATGGCGGTTACGACCGGCGTAAGACTGGTGACGGCGCAGATGGCGGAGCAGGGGGCCAGGCGGGTGCTGCAGAGCATCAGTCCGCTGACGGCGAGCAGGGAACAGCCGACGAGCAGCGAGACGACCCAGTCGCCGCGCTCCAGCGATTGGAGTTCGCCGCGTTTGGCCCAGAGGAAGGGGAGGAAGACGAGTGTTGCGATGGCGGTGCGGAGCGCGATTCCGAGGGGGACCGAGACCTCGGCAGTGAGGATGCGGCTGACAGGCAGAGCGGTGCCGAACAGAAGGATGGCGGCGACCATCTGCATGTGCGTGGCGAAGCGAGCCATGCGTCTGAGTGCGTGTTCTATTCGCGACAGAGGGCCGTGCTGAGGAAGGGCGGCCCCGGACAACCGCCGTGTCGTCTCCGCCGCGATCAGTCCGTATCGCGGCACGAATGCAGTGAGTGACGATGTTTCGCCCTGCAGCGCCTGCTGCGGATGCAGGGTTTGTTCCATCGCGGATGCGCCCCATCGACCGCCACGAACGGTTCAAGCGGTGATCGGCGGGGATGAGTGAAGCCGCCCGGTGAGGACCGTCGATTTCAGACCCGGGTATGGTCCCGCCGCGAAGGCGGTGCGGGATGTCGTGCGCGGATCAGTTATCGAGGTTGCACCATAGATGCCAGTGCTCGGAACGAGACGCAATGGGCGGAAGGTCGGGAGCCGGAGACTTTTTCGAAGGGCCGCGGGCGATCGCTATATTCCGTTCAGCTTAACGGTCCGGGGCCTCGCCGGGCTGGCAGTCTGGACAGTTCTGGCGACGTCTGGCGATCACGCGGCAGCGGCCGATGCGGCGGTCGATTACCGGCGGGAGGTGTATCCGATCCTGGCCGACGCCTGTCTGCACTGTCATGGACCGGATGCGGCGAGTCGCGCCGCAGAGTTGAGGCTGGACGATCGCGACGACGCGACGCGGGAGCGCGACGGACGGCAAGTGATCTCGCCGGGTCATCCCGAGCAGAGCGAACTGCTGGCGCGGATCTGCAGCCGCGATGCGGACATGAAGATGCCGCCGGTGGATGAACCGAGGCAGTTGTCTGCTGAGGAGATTGCTCTGTTGCGGCGGTGGATCGCCGAGGGGGCAGAGTACGGGAGTCACTGGGCGTTCGAGGCTCCTGTGCGGGTGAATCCTCCGAGCGATGAGTCCGGTTGGTCAGTGAATGCGATCGATGCGTTTGTGCTGGCGAGGATGCGCGCGGCGGGTCTGGCGCCGGCTGCTCGCGCGGAGCGGACAACGCTTGTGCGACGGGTGTCGCTCGATCTCACCGGGCTGCCGCCGACGCCTCGGGAGGTGGAAGAGTTTCTGGCGGATGACGGACCGGCGGCGTACGAGCGCTTCGTCGATAAGTTGCTGGCGTCGCCGCGTTACGGGGAGCGGAGGGCTGCACAGTGGATGGACCTGGCGCGGTACGCGGACTCCGGCGGCTACCAGGGGGACATTCCACGGACGATGTGGCCGTGGCGCGACTGGGTGATCGAAGCCTACAACGCGGGCGTGCCGTTCGACCGGTTTACGGTGGAGCAACTGGCGGGCGATCTGCTGCCTGAGGCAACGCCGGAGCAGATCATTGCGACCGGATTCAACCGCAACCATCGGATCAACGACGAAGACGGGATTATTCCGGAGGAGTTTCGGGTCGAGTATGTGGTGGACCGCGTCGAGGCGACGAGCGCGACATGGCTCGGTTTGACGATGGGTTGCGCCCGCTGCCACGACCACAAATACGATCCGATCAGCCAGCGCGACTTCTACCGTTTCTTCGCTTACTTCAACAGCGTGGATGAGCATGGGCGGGGGTACGGAAATTCGCAGCCGCTCTACTATTTTGATCCGGCGGTGCGCGAGCGGATTGAAGAGATTGACCGCGAACTGATTGCCCTGGGCGACGCGGCGCAGGGGGAGTACCAGAAGCTGATCGACCTGAAGCGGGAGCGGGATGCGATTCTGGCGGAGTCGGTGACAACGATGGTGATGCGGGATCTGCCCGAGCCGCGACGGACCTACGTTCTGGAGCGGGGGCAGTATGACCGATGCGGTGAAGAGGTCACGCCGGGGGTTCCCGACTTTCTGCCGCCTCTCGCGGAGAACAGCACGGCGAACCGGCTGGCTCTGGCGCGATGGATCGTCGATCCGCAGAACCCGCTGACGGCTCGGGTGGCGGTGAACCGGGTGTGGCAGACTTACTTCGGGCGGGGGTTGGTGGAGACGCCCGAAGACTTCGGCACACGCGGCGCGGCGCCTTCGCATCGGGAGCTGTTGGACTGGCTGGCGACGGAGTTCGTGACGAGCGGCTGGGACGTGAAGGGACTGCATCGGCTGATCGTGACGAGCGCGACCTATCAGCAGGCGTCGGATGTGGATGAGTCGCGGTATCGGCGGGATCCGGAGAATCGCTGGCTGGCCCGCGCTCCCCGGCGACGTCTGGATGCGGAAGTGGTGCGCGATCAGGCGCTGGCGGCGGCCGGATTGCTGGACGATCGACTGGGCGGACCCTCAGTGAAGCCGTACCAGCCGGACGGCGTGTGGCGCGAGATGGTGAGCGCGTTTCCTGACTATGAGCAGTCTCACGGTGCGGACCTGTACCGCCGCAGCCTGTACACGTTCATTCGCCGCACTGTGCAACCGCCGGCGATGAACGCGTTTGACCTGCCCAGCCGCGAAACGTGCCAGGTGCGGCGCTCGCGGACGAATACGCCGTTGCAGGCGCTGGTGGCGATGAACGACCCGACGTACCTGGAGGCGGCGCGGGTGCTGGCGGTGCGGACGATGACTGGCTCATCGGGCGCGACGGATGCGGCGTGGATTGATGAGGTCTTTGGCCGCGTTCTGGCCCGCAGCCCGCGCGAACGCGAAGTGGAATTGCTGACCGGTTACCTGCGGCAACTGCGCACGGGGTCTGCGGGCGATGCGGAACTGGGCAGGGAATTCACTTCAATCGGGGAAGCCAGCGTCGCGGAAGTCGACCAGCCGGATCTGGCGGCGCGAACGGCCGTCGTCAGCCTGATTCTCAATCTTGACGAGACACTCAACCGGGAATAACGCATGGAACCTGGAGCAGTTGGCGAGACCATCGCGCGGCGTCATTTTTTCCGCCGCAGCGCGACCGGGCTGGGGGTCGCAGCGCTCGGTTCATTGCTGGGCGGAGAGGCCGCGCCCGGCGCGAAGTGCTCGCATGCGCCGGCGCGGGCGAAGCGGGTGATCTATCTGTTTCAGTCGGGCGCGCCGGCGCAGATGGACCTGTTCGATTACAAGCCGCGGACGTTGCAGGAGTTCGGGAAAGAGCTGCCGGAGTCGGTACGCGGTGACCAGCGTCTGACCGGGATGACGGCGAATCAGGACAAGCTGTGCGTCGCGCCGTCGATGTACAAGTTCGATCGTCACGGTCAATCGGGCGCGTGGGTCAGCGAATTGATGCCGCATACGGCGCAGGTGGCGGACGATCTGTGCTTCATCAAGTCGATGCACACTGACGCGATCAATCATGATCCGGCGATTACGTTCTTGATGACGGGCAGCCAGCAGCCGGGGCGGCCGAGCATAGGGGCGTGGCTCTCCTACGGACTGGGGCGTGAAACCGAGGAATTGCCGGCGTTCGTGGTGATGATCTCGCAGGGAAGCGGCCGGCCGAACGGGCAGCCGCTGTACCAGAGATTGTGGGGGAGCGGGTTCGCGCCTTCACAGCATCAGGGAGTGCAGTTCCGCAGCGGTGGGGACCCTGTGTTGTACCTTTCGAATCCGGACGGATTCGATCGCGGGGATCGGCGGCGGTGGCTCGATACGCTGGCGGAGCTGAACGCCTGCAAACAGTCGCAGACGTTCGATCCGGAGATTGAAACGCGGATCTCGCAGTACGAGATGGCGTTTCGGATGCAGACGTCGGTGCCCCGGCTCACCGACCTGTCGGATGAACCGGAATCGAGCTTTGAGTTGTACGGGCCGGACTCCCGGAAGCCGGGGACGTTTGCGGCGAACTGTCTGCTGGCCCGCCGGATGGCCGAGCGGGGCGTGCGGTTCATCCAGCTCTTCCATCGCGGCTGGGACCAGCACGTGAACCTTCCGAAGCAACTTCCGGGGCAGTGCCGGGACACCGATCAGGCTTCGGCCGCGCTGGTGGCGGATCTGAAGCAGCGGGGCCTGCTGGAGGACACGCTGGTCATCTGGGGGGGCGAATTCGGCCGGACGATTTACTGCCAGGAGCAACTGACGGCCGACAATTACGGACGCGATCACCATCCGCGGTGCTTCACAATCTGGGTGGCGGGCGGAGGATTTCGTCGCGGGCAGACCTACGGGGCGACCGATGACTACGGCTACAACATCGCGGAGAACCCCGTTTCGGTGCACGACTTCCACGCCACGATGCTGGCCGCTCTGGGGATCGACCACGAGCGGCTGACCTACCGGCACCTGGGCCGCGAATTCCGCCTGACCGACGTGTTCGGGAACGTGATCGGCGATCTGCTGGCGTGATGCGTGGCGGTGGCCGTCGTTCGCGTCGGCTGGGTGTGGGAACGAAGGGATGTGGCACGAAGGGGGCTCGAATTGCGCTCGAACCACATCGCATCTTGCACGGTTGCTGCATCGGTGGGAAACTGTGCCTGTTGACCCTGTTTTGCGACACCGTGTCGCATAGTGGGAACTGTTTGACGTGATGTCGGATGAAACTCTGTTGGCCGAGCCAGGACGCTCCGTGGATGATGCCCTGCGTAACATTCTCCTGAGCGTGGATCACGCGACTGCGTGCGAGGCTCCACCGAGTTTCGATTGGTCACGAGCAATCGAACGAGTTCGCGCCATTCAAGCAGAAGTGCAGTCAATCACCGGCCGGCAATTCGAGATCGATGAAAACGTCCAGGACGGTTCTTTCTTCACGGATCTCGCGACGTACGATGAGGAACCGCGCCCCGAAGGTAGCATCCTCAGACATACGGTTCTTGCACTTCGATTTTCTGCATTCGGTGATCTGTTCACGACTTGGTCTGTCTGTTCAAACGACGCCAAGCTTGATCCCCGAATCATTGATCGGGTCATTTCAGTCGCAAGACGTGCTGGGTTCGTTTACGTCGTGGCTGATGACCTCGAGGCCGAGTACACCGGCAGCAATCCGCATCTCGCGGGCACGAGTTGGTGGGTGCGATACTTCGACTATCTGTAGCTGGATTGCGCGGCCTGCCAACAATGTGTGGCCGCTGAGTTGCGGCATCCATGCCGCAAACGCCTTCCTTCTTCATTCAACGCGGGCTCTCGTTCTATAATCGTCTGGCTGGCCAACGTCTTTCGCTTCGATCAGGGGCGGCGTCTGCCACACAACCCTTTGGGTGAGCGAGGTCTTGCAGTTCGTCCATCGTAACCTTTTGGAAGTCAGTGTTGGCGCTCACCTGCCAGATGAGGGGCGAGTACCGCTTTATTGCCTTGTTGAGGAAGATTACGCCCGTGAGTGCGGCGCGAACCATGCGATCAATTTTCTGCCCATTGCAGGACGCTCGACGAGATCGCTGACGGGCTATTGGAACTGCAGGAGCTCGACTGGATCACCATCAGAGACAAACTCGGTCGCCCGACACGGGTGACCGCTGCACAGATAGCTCAGTTCGCACAGGAACACGAAAGATTTGGTTGCGGTGTTGTCCCAGCGTACGAATTGACTCCTCAGGGTGGCGCAAGCTGGGAACAACTTGCCAAGCCTGATTGGAGCGGTATTCGCCTGGTGTTGGACGGTACTGGGACGAGGTCGAAGATGACCTTCTCTGTCACCATGAGTGCTTGGCAGGATCTCGTGAGACGGCAATGCGACGGCTTGAATGGTCACTCAATAATGACGGTTACAGACTCGACCCCAATGGCATCGAGGAGACAATCGTGTCGCCATGGCGTGCAATGCCATGGAAATCCCTTTCTCGTGGAGTTAATTTGAAGTACAGCGTCTTGAAAAGCGCGTCTCAACAAAGTGAGTGTCTATCCGACTGCGATTCGGAGGACTTCCGATGGTGCACCAGCATCCTGAATGCAGGATAACGCCGGCCCAACAACGCACGACCGCAGAGTCCGGCTGTGCCGGATCGCGTTGATCTGTAAGCCAAGCCTCTGTCTTGGCTAGAATCAACTTGGATGCACGGCGCTCCAGATTGCCGCACGAGCGGCGAACGCCGCGCGAAACCCGTTGGGCGAGCACGATCGCGAATCGATGAGCCTCAGGCGTGTCCTTCGTTCCGTATTGCTCGCGGCATTTTTCGCCGGACTGTGCGTTTTCTGGTCCCTGGTCGGGGCACTCATCACGCTCGCCGCAGGTTTGATCGCACTGATGCTGGTCTCACGGTCGGGTCCATCCCGCAAGTCAGAATTCTCCGAGTATTTCCCGTGGCTCCTGTGCACGGTTTCGTTCGTTGTAACGACACTTCTTCTTTCGCCATTCGCTGAACTCTCGGGTGTCACGATCGCCCTGTGTTTGTTGTCGCCACTCTTCGGCACGATGATCTACATCGTCGAACGAGCCGTCAGCCACCGAACAGGGCACAGCGGCAGTGCGGAGTCACCTTCAACGTAGAGTGGCGGTCGGTCGCGTTGGCTGAGTGTGGGAACGAAGGCACGCGGCACGAAGGGGGCTCGAATTCCCCGCACAGCTCATCGCATCTTGCACGGTTGTTCGATCGGTGGGAAACTGCGGATGTTGACCCTGTTTTGCGGCACGGTGTCGCATAGTGGGAACTATGCGGCGTGATGTCGGATGAAACCCTGTTGGGCGAGTGACACGATGTCGTGCCAAGCCGCGACCAGATTTTGCCCACCACTTCTGCTTTCGGCTCTGACAATCGCGTTGGTTGGTCTTCGGGGGCTGACAACGTTCGAAGTGCTGCCTTCTGGTTTCGACTATCTTCTGATCATCGTGCTTGCCTCAGTGACTGGATTCGCGATCTCGCGAGTCTTCTGTTCATCGACGATCTCTTCGGTACTTCTCCTCAGCGGCGTGTCGTCGGCAGTCGCAACTGGCACAACCGCCGCATTACATACACTCTTCGTACCACCGCCGCCGGGCACCTTGTGGAAATGGGGCAATGATCTGCAGGCGGCGATGTTCACTGGAGGAGTGGGCGCTGTGATTTCAATCCCCATCGCGTTGTTGATCTCTGGTGTATTGATCGTCCTTGTGAGACTGATCGGCCACAATCAGTTGAAGGAGCAGTAGCGCGCCCGATAACGCACAGCCGTAGAGTTCCGCATCCATGCGGAATCGCCTTGATCTGTGACCGGCGGTGGCGCCGGGATAGAATCAATAGACCATGCACGGCCTTTGCAAGGCGCGACGCGGCGGCGACGGACGTACGGTCCCGTTGGGTGGACACAGCATGCTGACGCGCCTGCGCGGGATCGTCGTGCTTTCGTTCTCGATTGCCTCCATGGTGGAGTCGTGATGGGTCGCAACGATTCAGAACGGGAACCCGAGTGGATGATCGTGGTCGGAGGTCTCGTGCCTGTGCTCTGCGGCGGATTTCTGAACCTCATCATTGTGTACGCGCACTATTCAGATCTGGGGAGTCCCGCCTTTTGGCGTCGTCTCTCCAGCGAAGCAATCTTCTTTCTAATTCTTGCAAATGCGCTTCTGATTTGGGGCGTGGCTGTCATCATCATCGGGCTTCTCGCGAAATGGCGTCGGAATGCATGATTGATGCGCTTCCGTGAACTGCTCGCCACACTTGTTTGAATTGAACAGCAGGCGAATCTGTGCCGTCGCAGGCTGGCCTTCGTTTCCGCCTCGCGCCTTCGCCAGCCCGGCAACTTTCGGGCCGCAGTCTCTGGCATCCATGCCGGATCGCCTTGACCGGTGACTGTGGGTTGCGGGCCGGATAGAATCAAATCAGAGCACGGTGTCTCAATGAGCTGCGAGGGAGCGGCGCATGCCGTGCGGACCCGTTGGGAGTGCGTGACCTCTTGTGGCTGCGCCACACAGGTTCTAAGAACCGGTGCCACCCTGCGTACCGGTACGGCTTTTTATGAATGAGCAATCAAGTTCCCGGTTCCGGCGTATTCTTGATGGCGTACTCGGCGGAATTGTCGCTGTACTCTGTTTTGCAGCAGTCCTCGTTTTGATCGACGGATGGCAGAAACATAAGTTCACGGGCGGCATGGGTGCTACATTTCACGGAATTGCACTTGCCTATGCGTTTGTCTTTGGGCTATTGCCCGTTTTCGCCATGGGCGCGATGACGGGTGTTGTCATCGCAGATCGAACACGCATCGCCGCCAAACGTGCTGGTTGTGCGATAGCGGCTTGCTCTGTACTCGTCATCACAGGAGTCGTCATCCTTTCGCTTCTCTGAAAACCGAATCCGTCTGCGTCAGCCAGCGGACGAAGGACGTATGGAAATGCAATCCGCCGGAGTTGCCGACTGTCCGGACGCAGAATTCGAAATCACCCGCGGCAACCCGGTGATTGCAGTTTTCGTGCGAAACCCGTTGGGAGTGCGCGACCTCTTGTGGCGGCGCCACACCGGTTCAGAGAACCGGCGGCACCCTGGGCTGGTGCTGCTTTTGACCGGTCGAACGCGGGGGTCTGAGTGAACCGGCGGCGGTCGATTTCGCTGCCGGGATGTGCCTGCTAGAATCCCGCGGCGAGGCGGCTTGCTGGTGGAGAGTGTGAACGTCGCACTCTGCGCTGGGCGTCGCCGCATTCGCCGCGAAACGAGTTGCACCCGTAGCTCAATTGGATAGAGCACCGGTCTTCGGAACCGGGGGTTGGGGGTTCGAGTCCCTCCGGGTGTATTGTTTTCGCGCGGCTTGGGGCGCTTGTGCATCCGGTTTCGTGGTGGCGTTTTTGCAACGGCTGCCGGTAAGAGTGACCGGTGGGCGTCTTCCACCGGGACGAGAACCGGGACGCAGCAACAGCAGGCTGCGGAGAAGGTTGATTGCAGGCAGATCGCTCCGTTTCGCCGCCGCGCAAGGCGGCAGCCGCCAGTGCGGGCCAACGCTGACGGCTGCCTGCACCCGGACTTGCGTCCGAGCGCTACAGAAACGATAGGTCGCAGTCGGCGTGGGACAAGGTCGAATTCGTCGGGATTAACGAAGCCGGGTGGTGGTCTCGGTGACTTGGCGGCGCCGCTGGTTGTGTCGATCCCTGTTGACCAGCAGTAGCGGACCCTGCTTTGCTGGCGCCGTGGGCCGCAATCAAGCGCGGTTCACCAGCGCGTGAGACTCGCGCGTTCCAGCGTCAGGACGTCGTCACCGTCCTGGAAAACGGTCACCGTGCCGGTCGACTGGCTGACTGTGACGGCCAGCGCGCGGGTTCGGGCGGTGATGGAGACAGCCGCCTGATGGCGAGCCCCGAGACCTCCGGGAAGATCGTCCGAACCTTCCTCGGGGACCAGGTAGGTGCCGGCGCTCTGCACCGTGCCGTTGGGCTTCACGATGAACGCCCCGTCCAACGACGCGAATTCCTTGATCGTTTCGGCCAGACCGGGATCAAGAATGCTGCGCAGCCGGGAGGTGAATCCGTGGAACGGATTCAGGACCAACTGCCGCGCACGGCGCAGCACGCGATGCGTGTCCCCGAGCACGAACATCGTCCCGATCGGATGGCCTTCCCGGCCCTCCACTGCCAATTCCACGGCCAGCGACAGAACACGCAGGATCACGGCGGGCGGAATGCGGGCCGTGCCGCGCTCCACATTGCCGCGAAACACTTCGTGGAACTTGTGCCCCGGACGAATGACGGCGATACAATCGAGGCGCTCGCCGGCCGGTCCGGTCACGCAGACCACATCGGTCTCGTCAGAAATCAAACCGTTTGACGCGGCCAGCAGCATGCCGAGATTCGTGCGGTCCATCCGCGACAACCCGGAGTGTGGGACGTCGAGAACGTGCGTATCGGGCCGGTCGGGACAGGTGTTCTCCGAGCGCTCTGTGGTGACGATCAGCAACCGTCCCGTCCACGAAGAGAGCGGATCCCACGGCACGCTGCCGGGATGATCGACCGCCAGGAGAATCGCCTGGACCTCGAGCGCGGAGGCGAGTTCCACCGCGTGCTTGACCAGTTCGCGGCTCAGTTTGGTGGATGGCTGTCGTGCGGCCGGCGGCCTGTCGGCGGCTGTCGCTGTCCGATCGCGCAGCAACTGCTCCGCCTGGGCACAACCGGGGGCGTTCACGAGACGCTCCCGAAAGTCTCGCGACCTCAACAGCTCGGCCAGCAGCGCGAGGACTTCCAGATGTCGGCGGGCGTTGATTCGCCCCGTCACGAGCAGGGCGATCAGCCGCACGGTTTGCCCGGCCGCTCCGTACTCGACGCCTGCACAGCGTCGTCCGATCACAATCCGGAAATCGCCGTCCCAGTCGATGCTGGCGTGCGGAATGGCGAGATCCTCGGCGGCGATCGTCGGCGCAGTGGCTTCCCGATCCTCGATCGCCCGGAAGACTTCATCCGGCGAAATTCCCTCGCCGCTCCAGTTGCCCGCCGCAATCAGCGCGCGAATCGCTTCCTCCCGCGTTGATGCGTCGAGATCGACGATGCACGTATCGGACAGGAGCGCTTCGCGATCGAGTCGCCGGCTGCCTGTTCTTTCCTTGCTCATGAGAGTCGCACATTCGGGGAAGTGATTCACAGCGGCCGCTGGCGATTCTTGCATTTCGACGCGCCGGTGTCATTCCGTCCGAAACCGATTCTGCCTCCGATCCACCACGCCCACCGTTTCGCTGCGATCCACTGAGGTCGCGCCACGCTGCTGTGCTGCGCTTTCGGAGACGCGAATAAAGAAAGAACCGCGCTTCGCCGTGGAGGGCGGAGCGCGGTTCAAGGGAAACGGCTTTCACGTGTCGTCGCGAACTACCGCACGAGCATCGTGGCCTCGGCCGCCGGGAAGGCGGTGGAGGTGACGATCGGCGACGGTTCGGGCGGGGACAGGCGAGGCGTCGGGCTTGCCGTCACGACCCGCGGCGCCGCAGTGCGGAGCAGGGGGGCGCGAATTGCGACATTCGGGCTGTAGAGCGGGCCGGGGATCGATGAGATTCCGCAACCGCCGGGACCGCAGTTGCCCGTGCCACATCCTCCGGGGCCGCAAGGACTGCACGCCGGAGCTGCGGTGCAGCAGGCGGGCTGAGGACAACAGGGGGGCGGCGCGCAGCAGACCGGTTGGCAGCAACCGTGGCCGCCGAACAACCACCAGCAGCAGGCTTCACTCTCGGCCGGCTGGGCGAACAGGAACGAGACAACCGCAACACACGGCAAGACCAGCTTTCTCAACATCAGGCTCCTCGCTTTCGGGACGTGAACGAAAGGGACATCACCTCCCTGCCTCACAGGGGTCGCTCCGGGAACATCCATCAAACTGGACGTAGACGATAAACCGGAGGCCGCGCGGGTTGGAGCGGGAATCGGTCCCGCCGACGCGGATCGGGCAAAGTTTCGCCGGCGGCCCCGACCAACCCCGCCAATCGACAAGGTCTGCCGTTTCGCGACAGAGCGCGGAAACGTCGTAGACCGTCGCCGTGCGAACCGCTGCTTGAGCCGGCCGGCGATTCTTACCGTTCGTAGTGGGTGTTCAATGCTGAATTGACGGTTCGCGTGCCAATGGCGTTGCCAGTGCATCGCGGAGTGGACGTCCTTTCCGGTTCGCACTGGCGAGACGCCAGTGGCACCCGTCCGTTCAGCCTGGATGAGCCAGTAGCAAGCAGGAGCCTCGATCACAGAACTGGGGTTGCGCGACGTTCGTGCCGGACTGCTGCAATTGAGGCAAACGACCAGGTCACGCCTGGCTGTCGTTTTCACCGGGCCGAACCTCACGATTCCACGCCAGATCGCCCGGCAGGGGTCGGTTGGCAGGACTCAGTCAACGCGCGTCGCGATAGCTGCGCGCCAGACGGGCGGGGGAGACTCCGAGGTGGGCCAGCAGCAGCAGTCGCCAGTTGCGCAGAGTCTGGCGGATGATGCCGCGCTGCGACCAGCGGCGGGCGTCGACGTGCAATCGGTGGGAGAGCAACCGGAACCGGCCGCGGCCCTTGATGCGTTTCATCAAGAACAGGTCTTCCATCAGCGGCATGTCGGGAAAGCCTCCGACTTCTTCAAACAGGCGCCGCCTGAGAAAGATGCCCTGGTCCCCGTAGGCCCAGCCGATCGTTTTCACTCGCCATGCGTTTCCCAGTTCGAGCAGCCGGTAACCGATGCCGCGGGCGTCGATCGTCTGCCGGAAGCAGCCTCCGATGCAGCGCGGGTCGCGAAGCGCCGATGCAATCGCGTCGAAGACGCCCGGTTCGAGCCGGCAGTCGGCGTGCAGAAACAGCAGCACGTCGCCGGAGGCTTCTTTCGCACCGTTGTTCTGCTGTGTCCCGCGCCCCGGCGGCGATTCGATCACAACGTCGGCCCCGCCAGCGAGATCGACAGTCTGGTCGGTGCTGCCGCCGTCTACGACGATGATTTCACACGGCCCGCTCGCCCGCGTCTGTTCGATCGTGCCGGCGATGCATCGCTCTTCGTTGAGTGTGGGGATCACGACGGATACACGCATCTCGTCCGGCGTCCGCTTCAAAACGCGAGGACGCGTCGGGGGTTTTCGACCAGCATTGTGCGAATCTCGGACCGCGAAACCCCGAGTTCCACAAGCGCCGCCGTCAGTTCCGTGGTGACGGTGGTGTAATCCGGATCGAGTGCCTTCCAGTCTTCAGCGGTCTTCTCCCGCGCGGCGAACTCGGGGTAGTAGTACGGCGCGTGATCGTGGCTGAGGAGCACCTGCTTGACGAAACCGGCTTCGATCAGGCTGACGACCTGCCGGGCCTGTTTCTCAATTCCGTAATCTTCGTGGTCGACGCGGTCGAATTGCACGTAACAACCGAGCCGGGCGATCAACTTGTGATAGTCGTTGGCTTCGTCGTTCTCCCGGTCATCCTGATGGCCCTGATGCCCGATGATGATCCGCTCCGGAGCGGCGCCGTGTTCCAATAACAGTTCGGCCTCTTCGAGCCCGCCGCCTTCGGTGGTATGCGTCGTGATGGGACAACCCGTCGTCTTGCTGGCGATCGCGGCCGCGATATGACAGGCCCGCTCGCTCGGACGGAGGTAAGTGCTCGTCCCGATCTTGATAATCCCGGCTCGGATGTCGGTGAACGTTTCGCCCCACTCGCCGCTCGGGTCTTCCATGCCTTGGGTGATCTCGCGAATGAACAGGCCGGCCATCTGCTCGATGCCCCCCTCCTCGACGGAGAGCCGCACGGCCCACGGATGCTGCGGGGCGAGCGCTTCGCACCAGAATCCGCTGGAGGCGATGATGTGCACCCTGGTCCGCTTCGCCAGGTCGGCCAGCAGTTTCGGATACCGCCCGACGCGAATCGGCGTCGTCTCTACGATCGCGCCCGGGCCCTCGTCGTCGCCGAGTGAGTCGTGGAACGCGTCCAGCAGCCCGGCAGTCCTGGCCAGCATCTCCTCGCGCACCGGAGCGACCGGCGCCGGCTGCGTCTCATACAGTTCCGACCAGTCGACGATCGGAGCGTGCTCGTGCATCAACGTCGCGCCCAGTTTCTCCGGCGCCACCGGACCGAGCACGGTGGAGACCAGGGGAGTGTCCCCGTCGTCCGACAGCAGGGGCCCACCCAGCAGGGCGGCCGCCGTTCCGGCTGCTGCGCCGAGGAGATCGCGGCGGGTGAGGCGGTCGGTCAATGGCGGGGTGGGAGGAGTCATCGGTGCACCGTCGGTGGTGAAAGAGGGTATGAAGAGCGGCGAATTTCGATTCTCCGAATCGTACCCGCTGCGTGCGGACGGGGACACCGAGGGTGTGTCGGGCGGCGGGCGGGCAGGCCGTGCCGGGGGAACAACCGTCACGACCGGTCGAATTCCCACGGGGGACGGAAGTTCTGCCGGGGCGGACGGACGATCGATTGCCCGTCTGGAGAGTGCAGTCCACATTTCGGGTTGGGGGGGCCCGCACGCCGATTGACTCGGCTGTGCTTCGATACGCACCTTCTCGAGTCGCCGTCCCATGCAGAGCGCAGCCTTGGTTTGCACGTCTTCCGCGACGGAACAGGCGCCGGCACAGTGGTATCTCAGCGGATGCATCGCCTCCGCCGAGCTGACCGATTTTCCGGTGAACACGTTCCCCTTCGTGATCGGCCGTCAGTCTGGGGCGGGGTTGACGATCCCTTCGCGCAGCATCTCCAAACGGCACGCCGAACTGCTATTGGCGGGAGACGCGGTCCTGGTGCGCGATCTGGGGAGCACGAACGGGACGTACGTGAACGGGAGACGACTGGCGGGCGTCACGCCTCTCGGAGACGGCGACCTGCTGCGGTTCGCCGAAGCGGAGTTCCGGCTCTGCAGCGCGCGATCGGCCGGAGAGTACGATGCCAGGCACACGGAGACGATTGATTGCCGGCTGGGGATCATCTCCCAGATCGACGCCTTGATCCGGGGGCAGAGCGTCTTCCCCTGCTACCAGCCGATTGTGAACCTGGCCGACCGGTCGCAGTTCGCCTTCGAGGCTCTGGCGCGGAGCGACGTTCCCGATCTGTGGTATCCGGGCGAGATGTTCGCGGCGGCGTCGCGTCTGAACCTGGCGAGTCCGCTAAGCGCCGCCTGCCGCCGGAGCGCGATGACGCATGCGCGAAGGCTTCCGGGCCGGCCCACGGTGTTCGTCAACATGCACCCGTCCGAGCCGCTGTTCGCCGTCGTGCAGCAATTGCGGGAGAACAGGCCCCATTTGCAGGACGTGTCGATCGTGCTCGAGGTGCACGAAGCGGCGGTGACCGATCCGGTTGCGATGAGGCGGTTCAAGAACGAACTCGCGGAACTCGGGGTCGGCCTGGCCTACGACGACTTCGGCGCCGGCCAGTCGCGGCTGTTGGATATCGTCCGCGTGCCTCCCGACTACCTCAAATTCGACATCGAATTCGTGCGGGACATGGAAAAGACCACTCCGGCGCATCGCGCCATGGTCAAGGCGCTGGTGGGAATCGTGCACGACCTGGACATCAAAACGCTGGCCGAAGGCATCGAGACCGCAGAGACCGCCGAAGCCTGCCGCGACCTGGGTTTCGACTTCGCCCAAGGCTATCATTTCGGTCGTCCGCGACCGGCCGATTGCTGGAGTCCGGAGTTTCTCGAATGAGACGGGCGGCAAAGACCGGTTTCGATCACGCTGGATGCAACGAAAAACGCCACCCGTGAAAGATGGCGTTCTTTTGGTCCACGCTGTTTTGAAGTCTAGGCGGCTAGTGGCTCATCGAGGCTGAGTTGACGGGTGCCACTGGCGTTCCGCCAGTGCGAACCAGAGAGGACGTCTACTCCGCGATGCACTGGCGGAACGCCAGTGGCACCCAACCCGTCACTTCAGGATCGAACAACCACTAGTTTCGCATCGCCGTTTAGAGCTCTCGGCCCGCTACAGTCACAAGGTCTCGATTCCGTCAGCCTCCGTCAGCAGTCGCTGCTCGACTATCCAGGCGATCCAGCCGGAGGCCGGAGAGTGCGGCGGCGCGTTAGAGCGCGACCAGCAAGGCATCTGGTTAAGACCAGAGAAGTGACAAATACGACCGCCGCCGGTACAAGCGAGAGTTTCCCAAGTTCAAGCAGGGTGGAAGAGAACGGTGTGAACTCAATACTGCTGAGTTCGGCTTCCGTTGGCTGAACAGGCCCAAGAGAGGAACGGTTATCGAAAAACCAATGCAGTCTGTCGACGGAGTGGCGTGACCGCATGTAAGAAGAACCGGAGACGCACATGAGTGCTACGATCGACAACAGTGCGAGGCAATGCGACAGCGGAATCCTCCATCCATTACTTGAGTACCGACGGTAAAGAAACGGTGCTGCTGCCGCGACCGCGCAGACGAGGATCACGAATGCAACTGGAAATGTCGGAGCTACAGTCAGTCCAAGTATCAATGTGTTCCCACGCGATTCACCCAACGGGTTCTGACTGCCCGACACCGCCGTCCGCGAAGGCGGGAAGCGCCGGGCTGCATTCAATTCTCTGACGAATCGAGCGTCCGAACAAGACCGAAGGTGTGGCCGCAGACCCGGTGCGGGCATTCTCTGTTGGATGGAAGGGCTACAGGCCAGGTCTCGCGGCACGGTCATGCTGGGCCGGTCATCACCCTCACAGGAGCGGAACCGTTGATCGGCAGGAGTCCTCTGCAGAATCACCGTATTCAGATTGGCGTCTCCCCCCGGCGGGAGTGTCACGATTGCGCGTACTCGTATTCCCTCCGAAAACCGGGTAGTCTGGCTCGCGTTCGCTTCCTCTCCTGTCACTTTCTGAACACGGAGCCTGCGCGATGTCGGTTTTCGATCTCTGGTTGCCGATTCTTGCCGCCGGGCTGGCGACGCACGTGATGAGCACGCTGGCCTGGACGGTGCTCCCGCATCACAAGCCGGAGTGGAAGAAGTTTCCCCAGGAAGACAAGCTGCTGGGACTCATCGACGAGGGAGCAGTCCCGGCGGAACAGTACATCTTCCCCCACGCGGCCGACGCGGAGGAGATGAAGAGCGAGGAGTTCCAGCAGAAGCAACAGAAGTGCCGGGGCACGCTCATCCTCTGGCCCAGTCCGATCAACATGGGCGCGGCGATCGGGAAGACGCTGGCGTTCTTCTTTATCGCGGCGTTCTGCATCGGCTATGTGGCGTCGCTGGCGGTTGAACCGGGCGCGACCTTCTTCCGCGTCTTTCGCGTGGTCGCCACGGTCGCATTGCTCACGCACTGTTTCGGCATCTTCCCGAATGTCTTCTGGTTCAAGCAGAAGGTTCTGCTGGACCTCGCCGACAAGGTTGCCTATGCGCTCGCCACCGGGTTGATCTTCGCGGCGCTGTGGCCGTCGGCGTGAGTCCCCTGAAGCGTGTGCATGTGGAGTAAGAAAGAAACGCACGCCGGCAATGCGCGCCAGCCCGAATTATTCACCACGGAGGCACGGAGGAGTCTGGGTGCCTGTCGTTTGCACACATCTCTCGATCCCCGTTCGAGTGACTCTCCGAGAGATTCGAATAGAACGCGGATGACCGCGGATTGAACCGATTTTCGCTGATTGCTTCCTTGCGTGTCGACATCCTGCGCGCTTGAATCGATGCGGCCTCGGCGCTGCCGCCACTTGAGGAATTCCCCGCAAGATCCGTGCTGATCCGCCCAATCCGCGAAAATCCGTGTCCCATTCGAAAATCCCTTGGGCCCGGTTTCTCGGCCCCGGGCCCGAACCGAGTTGTGTGTAAACGACAGCTCGTAAATCTTTCTCTCCGTGGACTCTCTGTGTGTCCTTTGTGGCTCTGTGCTGACATCCTGGATAAATAATCCGGTCTATTGGTTCCATCGCGACCAGCCCGCATTGTGGTAGCGGACGAGCACCGGGTCGTCGAGTTCGTTGATCTCTGTTTCAACCTTGCGGCTGTCGGGAGCAAACACCAGCGCCCGCTCGAACACGGAATAGGTCAGGTAGCGCGTCTTCTCCGGCGGCGGCCAGTGCTCTGCCGCGGGACGCTTCGCGGCCGCCATCACGAATCCCCAGTCTCCGAAACTCGGCACCTGCGAGTGATAGGGAATAATCGAGAACGGTTTTGATTCCGCCGATTTCGAGGGTGGGAGTTCGCCGACTGCCGACTCGATTGTGCGCACCACGCACCAGTAGGCTTCCCGCGCGTAGAACGGGCTGCTGGCCTGGGTGACGAGCACGCCTCTCGGCGTCAGCTTGCGAAGCGCGAGTCCGAAGAATGTGCGGGAGTAGAGCTTGCTGGTCTCCACGCCGCTGGGGTCGGGCAGGTCCATCACGATCAGGTCGTAACGCGCGGCGCGGAGATTTCGCAGGAAGACGAACGCATCTTCATAGTGACACGCCACGCGGGGGTCGGTCAGGCTGCCGCCGTTCAATTCCCGCAGCAGCGGGTTGTCTCGAAACAGTTCGACGACCCGCCGGTCGATGTCGACCAGATCGATCTGTTCAACCTCTGCGTGACGCAGCAGTTCCCGGACCGCCAGACCGTCGCCTCCGCCCAACAGCAGCACGCGCAGCGGGGCCCGCGTTGCTCTGCTTGCCGCCGTGACGCCCGGAACCACCAGCGCTTCGTGGTAGCGGTACTCATCGGCCGCGGAGAATTGCAGGTGGCCGTTCAGAAAGAGGCGGATGTCGTCCTGCCAGCGCGTGATGACGATCCGCTGGTAGGGCGTCGTCTCCGCCAGGATGACCTCGTCCTGATACAGGCGGTCTTCGAGCCAGGTGGTCGCCCGGCCGGCGGCAGCGAATCCGCCGATCAGCAACATCCCGCAGACCAGCGTCCAGCCGCACAGGGCCCGCCGTCCCGGCAGGTCCCGCCAGAACATCGCGATCCCGAATGATGCAATCAGGATGTTGAACATGCCGATCAGGAGGGCCGCCCGAGTGAGGCCCAGCAGCGGCAGGACGAGAAAGGGAAACGCCGTGCTCGCCGCGAGCGCTCCGAGATAATCGACGCTCAGCACCTGGGCGACGTTGACGCGCAGGACTGCGCCTTCCTTCATCAACCGGATGACCAGCGGAATCTCCATGCCGACCAGCGCACCGACGACTCCGCAGAGTCCGAGCACGACCGGCATGATTTCGTCGGTATGCGCGAACGCCGCGAAGGTCGCCAGTCCGGAAAAGCCCCCGACGACGCCGACCGCCAGTTGAATTCGCAGAAACGCGCCCAGCAGATCGCTGCGGATCCATTGTGTGAGGAACGAACCGAATCCCATCGCGGCCAGAAAGACGCCGATGACCAGCGAGTACATCGTGACCGAGTCGCCCAGCAGGTAGCTCGCGACCGCCCCGGCGATCAACTCGTACATCAGTCCGCAGGCGCCGATGACGAACACGCTGAAGAGAATCAGCAGTCGGGCGGGCGCCCCGTGCGGCAGACCGCCCTCGGTGGCATCCGCAGATGGATCCGGTTCAGACATGACGCTCGATTGGAACTCCGCGACGCTTCGGTACTACTGATTCCTGATTCGTTTGATTCCTGCGCAAGTGTTTCTGCGACGCGCACAAGGCCTTTCGGACGGCCTGCGGGTGCTTTCGAGAATCTTCTGGTTGACTTGCGCGGGTGGACAGCCGACTCGGCGGAGCGAGTCGGCCACTTTGCGTCTCCGCAGTGGCTTTTCATCAGACAATCGCTGCGGCAATCACGATCGAAAGGCCGATGACGACCGAGCCCATCAGG
This sequence comes from Planctomycetota bacterium, assembly GCA_003388505.1. Taxonomy (GTDB): domain Bacteria; phylum Planctomycetota; class Planctomycetia; order Planctomycetales; family Planctomycetaceae; genus MB-PLM-1. The sequence continues at coordinate 44,006 of QQVO01000028.1, read as the reverse complement.
ATCGCCAGTGCGATGTTCTGGTCCTCTTCGATCTCCTTGATGACCGGGATCGGCGCGAACTTGATGACGAGCAGAAAGAACAGCGCGAACACCACCATTCCGACGGCGCTGTAGACGACGCTCAGGATCAGCTCGTGGAAGTCTTGCAGAGTGAACACGGAATCAACTCCTCTCGTGCCAGTGGCACTTCATCGTGGCGGCGTTTGGCCGCGTTTTTTGCCTTTGAATGCGGCATTTTACGCCGCCAGAACCGCTCCAGTTAAATGAAACGTGCTTCAGTGGTCCGACGACCAGATGAAACGGGCCGTCCTGAGTAAGAACCCGGTTTGAGGGCGATCAGTGACACACAAGTCGGCTGGGGCCCGGCCCCAGGGGATTCTCGAACAGGACACAGATTTTCGCGGATTTGGCCGATCAACACGGATTTTGCGGGAATTCCTTCAAAAGTCGGCAGGGACGAGAGCGCATCGATTCAGGCCTGAATACTCTGCACTCCACAGAGAGCAATCAGCGAGAATCGGTCCCATCCGTGGTCATCTGCGTTCCATTCGAATCGCTCGGAGAGTCACTCAATCAGGGATCGAGAGATGGGTGTAAACGACAGGGTTTGAGGGATTCACTTTCCGAAGGCGTAATACCGGGTGAAGTGGGTCCGCCGCGCCTGGACGTTGCGGAGCGAGAGCGCTCCATCCCGGCTGCTGGCAGGCAGGAGGCTTCCTCCATAGGAGAGCAGCGACGTTCCCAGAATCAGTGCGCTCATCAACCCGATGAATGCGCCGGTTTGCCACTTCATGCGGTCACCTCACTTCGACTCGGTCATCGATCGATTGGTTCAGTCGTCGTCGTCTTCCGACGGCCAGCGCCGCCCCTCGAACATCACTTTCCGGCCGATTTCCCACGCAGGATACGCCGCTGCGATGATTGCAGCCACCAGAAAGTAGCGGGCCGGCACCACGTCTCGCGCCAGCCGGATGTCGATCGGCGATCCGTTGCTCGTCTGCCGATCGCCCCCCGACCGGGACCAGACGCCGGCGTCGCCGAACACATTCAGCCGGTAGGTATTCGGACCGGTCAATCGGACCAGTGTATAGTCGTTGCGCGATCCCTCTGACCAGCTCTCGCCCCCTTCGACGCCGTGGTAGCGTTCGACCGTCGCATCCGCGTCGAGCACGACGTTCTCCTCGGCGTCCAGAAACGCCACGCTCAGCGCCACCCAGGAGTTGTTGAGTCCGCTCCCGGTGACGGCCAGTTTGCAGATGTGCGTCCCCTCCGGAATCTCGAAGGGCTGCGTCACGTAGCCCGATTCGGCGAGATACTGGTTGGAAGTGATCCCCGTTTCCTGCAACACGACCGTCCCGCCCGTCATCCAGGCCTGCGCCGTCAGCAGGAGCAGGATTCCGGTCGCCACCAGGCCGATCCACTTTCTTCTGCGCTGCGCCCTGGTCTGGAGAAACGGCTGCGCGGGCGCGACGCCGCGCGGATGCGTCCGTTTTTCATCCGGCAGGCCGAACGCTTTGACGACGTCTTCCGGCGGCGTGTAGATGCCGAGCGACCATTCGATCTCCTTGTCGGTCCACTCGGCCGACAACAACTGCGGCGGACGAATCGCGTCCATGTAGCGGACTTCATCCCCCAGCCGGGCGACCCAGCTCAGCTCCCCCTCGACGTAAACGACCCGGCAGGCCGAGCGCTCGAACACCTTGTACCTCTGGCCCTGAAACGAGAACGACTGCTTGGGCGTGGCCCGCCGCGGGTCGAAACGGACCGGGTGGCTCAGCGACGTGAAGTAGAGCCAATGCCCGTTTTCCAGTTCGAGAAAGGCGTAACCCTGCTCCGGGTTGAAGAGCTGGAGCGACGTCCACTCATAGACTCCCTCGTCGTCGGTCTCGCGATACCGCACGATGCCGGTGGCGACGTACTCCACGCCGCGAACTTTGCCGCGGGCGCCGATCTCGATCGGGAACCGCCTCTTTTTCAGATTCGATTCGTACAGCAGCCGGGCCCGCCCCGGTACGGTGACGTCCAGGGCGCTGCCGCAATGTCCGCACATCACCATGGCGGCCCCTCGCGCGTCGTAGACGTTGACCGTGCCTCCGCAGGAGTCGCAGGAGACCGTCTCGGGTTTCAGTCCCTCGGTTGATTTGATGATCTTCGGCCGTTTCGCGGCCGGCTGGGACTCCACGGGAGGCGGATAGGCGAGTTCGCCTTTGGCCGTCATTCCTTCCGGAACCTGAGAGACCAGATCGCGCCGCTTCAGACGTTTCCCCTGGAACGCGAGCGTCGACCCGTCGTTGAAATACTCGATCGTGGCGTGGACCTGCTTGTCGGACAGATCGAGGTAACGCATCGGCTTGCCGGGACCGGCGTCCAGCGGAATCTCGCCCTGCAGGCCGACCATCTCGGCTTCATTCTTCTCTTCGACGAGCAGTTTGCGACCGCCGAACTCCACGACGTCGCCCGGTTGCACGGAGTCGAAGTCCGGGACGGCCAGCCCTTGTTTGAGCGGCCTCTCGAGGGTGTATTCGGCCTCATCCTGGCTGATCCAGGCGAACGAACCGTCGTCGGCGTATTGCACCCACCACTCATCCCACAGGCCTGCGTCGTAGCGGTATTGCAGCCGGCCCAGCACCAGGATCTCACGATCCTGGCACGTGGCGGGCCAGCCGACGGCGAGACAGGACGGAGTCTCCGCGAGCAGCGCCATCTTTCCGAGCGCGCGGACGGCGTCCGCATTCACGATCAGCGTGCTGTTGCAGTAGGGGCACGAGGCGACCCGTGAGGCGGGGCTGGTGACCCCCACGTCTCCCCCGCAACTCGGACAGTTTACAGAGACCGCCATGCAGGCCCCCCGGCGTCCGACGTCGGTACAAGCTCGTCCGATGCGCAGTCCGACCGCGCGTCCTTGATCGAGGCACTGGGTGACGCCCCGCGATCGATCTCCAGAATACGTTCCCGACTCGGCTGCAGTTCGCGTCTCAGCGTCTCGATGCCGTCTTCAGGCCGAACCGACTCTCCGCAGGTGAAGACGTCGACGGCGACGTAGTCTCGCTCCGGCCAGGTGTGCACGGCCAGATGAGACTCGGAAAGAATCGCGACCGCCGTTGCGCCTTGCGGCTCGAAGAGATGCACGTGCAGTCCGAGCAACGTGGCATCCATGGCAGCCACGGCCGATTCGATCAGCCGCCGCCACCCGATTTCCGAATCGGGCAAACGGCAGTCCCAGAAGTCCGCCACCAGATGTTTCCCGCTGCCGCCGGTTCCCACGCAACTGCTCCCGGATTTCATTCGGCCCGCATTATGCGCGAACCGGATTCGGCAGTCACGTCGAGGCGCGATTTCGCGTTCGCTCCGCACGTTTCCAGCGGACGATTCGGCAACACGTGAGGCTGGCGAGACAATGCAGTTCGCAAACCAAGTCAGGCTGTTGCTCGAGCGTCAATCCACTCGCCAGTGAGACGGGTGTTGTTCTTGTTGCGCATCAATTCGTAGACAACCTGGACGTCGAAATGCTCGTCGGCGAGGAGCCTCGCCTCCATGGTTCAGGCATCCTGATTCTCGGCGATCAGGCGGTCCATTTCGTCCGGGTGGGACCTGGCGTACTCCTGAGCAGCTTCCAACTGATCCCGGTTGATCGTGGGATACATCCGTAGAATGCCGTCGTCGTCAATTCCCACACGACGAGCCGCTTCCACGGCCCACACCGGAATGCGGGTTCCACGGATGTGCCGATCGCCACCGCAAACCCCGGGAGTATCGATGATGTCTGGTGCTACGTCCCGCATGTCGCCTCCACAATCCGGATTTCGCGCATGACCCGATTCATTCACAAATGATGGGGCGGCGTCCTCAATCCCGCGAACGCGAGGTTCCTTCGGTTTCGTCGCGATTTGCGTGATTCCAATCATTGTACATGGGTGCAGCAGGCAAGGCCAATATTGGAATCGGCAGTCACGTGGAATCGGTGCCGGCGCCGGTTGGTGTGGCGGCGGAAAAGTGACTCGTGGCTTCTCTCCCGCGCAGCGAAAGGTAGATCAGCAGGGCGACGCCGGCTGTCAGAATCCCCAGGCTGTAGAACTGCGAAATCGTCAGCCGCGTCCCGAGTTGCCCCATTTCGTCGTTGCGGAGGAACTCGAGGATGAATCGCGTCATCGGGTACAGGATGCAGCCGAGGGCGAGGAGGTCGCCGTCGTGCCGCCGCCGCGGGTAGTAGAGCGCCGTGACGGTCGCCAGGACGAACCCGTTGAGGGAACTGTAGATCTGCGTGGGATGCAGCGGCATTGTCGCGGCCGCTTCGGGATCGATGAAACCCCGATCCGCCAACACACCGAAGGGGACGCTGCCTTGCGGGAACGTCATCGCCCAAGGCAGCGAGCAGGCGTCGCCGAAACAGCAGCCGTTGAGCAGACAACCAAGGCGGCCGAAGCCGATCCCGATAAAGATCGACGGCATGATGACATCGGCCAGCATCAACTGGTTGACCCCGTGCCGGTGACAGTAGGCGAAGAACCCGGCTGCTCCGCCGAGAATCGCGCCGATGAGAACCAGCCCGCCGTTTGAGAGGTTGATGATGGCGAACAGGAATTCGCCTCCCTGCTTGCCGGCAAACACCTGCTCCGAATACTGAATCAGATAGGCCATCCGCCCTCCGATCACTCCCGGCACGAGCAACCAGAAGCCGAGGTCGAACATCGTCTCGGGATCGAGTCCCGCCCGCCGCGCCTGACGCCGAGCGAATCCGAGCGCCGCGAGAAATCCGACCAGCGTCATGAAGCCGTAACCGAAGATCGGAAACGAGAACGCCGGCAGCATTCCGGCGAGACCCAGCACCGTCAGCACGCCGATCGCGCCCCCGGCGAAAGCGGCCAGGCGAGTGAACTCCGGCTGCCAGCGAAACCGCGCGTGGATCAACAGCGCTGCCAGCCAGATCAACAGGACCCCCCCGATCAGCCAGGCGATCCCCACTCCCTCCAGGCCCGTGGCGGGGTCCGTCTTCCAGAACGCCCACGGATCGTCGAAAACGACGCGAAATAACGTTTGACGCATATCGGCAATCCATTCTGCGGCGTCCGCCCGTCACGATCACTCGCTTTGCGAGGGGATCGTGACCGGGAGGTTGTCGATCAACCGCGTTTTTCCGACGCGAGCGGCCACGAGGACGACCATTTGCTCTCGCGGCGCGCTGAGCACTTCCAGTGTGTCGGCATCCGCGATGACTGCATAGTCGGTCTCCACGCCGGGCCGTGAGTTCAAATGCTGCTCCATTGAGGTGGCGATGGCCGGCAGATCGGTCTCCCCGCTCAGCAGCCGCTCTTCCGCCAGTCGCAGGCTCTCGTGCAACGCGAGCGCAGACTTCCGTTCCTTGCTGCTGAGATAGACGTTCCGGCTGCTCAACGCGAGTCCATCCGGTTCACGCACTGTCGGACACGGCACGAGCCGGACCGGAACATGGAGATCACGCACCATCCGTCGCAGCAGCGCCAGTTGCTGGTAGTCCTTCGTTCCGAAAAACGCCGCGTCGGGACCGACAATGTTCAGGAGCTTGAGCACGATCGTCGCCACGCCGCGAAAATGTGTCGGCCGGCTGGCGCCTTCCAATACACGCGAAAGCCCCTCAACATCGACCCAGGTGGAGTAGCCCTCCGGGTAGAGACTCTCCGTCGGCGGCAGAAAGACAACATTCACTTCCGCGTCGCGGCAGGCCTTCAGATCGTCTTCGATCGGCCGGGGATACGCCTCCAGGTCTTCGCCCGGTGCGAACTGCGAAGGATTGACGAACACCGTCACCACGACAAAGTCCGTTTCGCGGCGGGCGGCCTCGATCAGGCTGGTGTGCCCGGCATGCAGGGCGCCCATTGTCGGCACACACCCGACCGTCTTCCCCTGACGCCGCGCGGCTGCCGTCGCTCGACGGAGTTCGTCGGCGTTGGTCGTTACAAACAGTCCGTCGGCAGCCGTCATTCGCCCATCGCTGTCGGTCTTCCGCGAGTGGCTCTCCCGGCCGGGAACCGTCCCGGCGCGTCCGGAATCTGGTCCCCCGGATCAATCGCGGAGGTTTGACGGGAATTGTAGGCATCGATGCTGACCGAGGGTAACGACCGCGCGTCAGCGCCGGGCGGTTGCTCGCTCAATCCATAGCCGTGGTATCCCGTGACGATCGAATCCCGGGGATCTCCCAGCGGCGGGCCGGAAAACTCGAACTCTGACGACAGCAGACCCTCGATTGCCAGGCCGTCGGAGGAGAGCGGCTGCGCGGCCTCACCGTTTGCATCCGCAACCCGCGCGATGACAGTGCCGGGTCGCACCAGGGAAGCCCGACCTGTCACACGCACCAACTGTTGCCACAGCGATGACGACGGCGGATTGGCGAACTCGACGATCGCCGCCGCGCCGGCAGGCAGATCGAGGACGCACTCTTCCAGAGAGAGTTCGACGGGAGCCGGGACGCTGTCTGCGGAGGCCGCCGACCAGCGGACCAGGCTCGTCGCGTCCCGCAGCGTGACGTGATCCAGCCCCATCCGCCATTCGCGGCCCGTCGTCTGCGAATCGGACGACACGTCAAGGAACGCTCCCGCACCGCACTTCAGAACGTTCTTGGACCGGAATGTCGACGGGAGGGACAAGACGTGCACCGATGTCGCCGATCCGGTGAAGACCGTCTCGACGAGCACGATCTGCCGGCCTGTGGCGGACGAACCTTCGAGCGGCCTCCATTGAATCGCGACGCCATCGGCATCCTTACTGCCGTTGTGGAATGTGCACGCCTTGGTTGCGAAACGTTCCGCGTCCACCTTGAGCAGCACCCGGGAATCATTCCGGGGGGCGGGCTGTGGCGAGGTCGCGGCATCGTCCGTGCGCAGCGTGACGCCTTCGAGAATCAGGCTCTCGGCCCACACCCGCAGGGGAGCGTCCCGAATGACGATCACCGGCCTCAGACCAGCGCCGGCCCGAATCGTGAGCGGACCGACGGCGGCAATCTCGGCGGCGGCATACGGGCCGGCTGAATCAAGCTCGATGGTTCCGTCCACGATTTCGACAGGGAACGGCAAGAGCGCGGCCTCAACCGACTCTTCCTCGTCGCTCGCCGACGGGTCATCACGTGTCAGCAAAGCCGAGATTTCGCGCTTGAACTGTTCCGGCGCTCGCCCCGCGATAGCGAGCATCTCGGACCGGGCCCCGGCGTCAAGCAGCATGACACTCACCAGGGCGAGCAGCATTGTGGCGGTGATGGCCGCTCGAGCGGTGTTCCGTCCACGCCGATTCGAGGCGTTGCGTGCGCGGGCCGCGGTCTTGAAGGTTCCCAGGAAACTCGCCAAGCGCCGCCGCGCCGTGCGGCGGCGTCCGAGTTCAACGGCTATTCGCCGAAAGTCGGTCGGCCGGTCCTCCGGATTGCGCGCGGTGAGCGAGGAAACGAGTGCTCTCAATCGCGATGGTGCGTCCGGAGCATAGTTCTCGAGATCAGGGACCGACCGCGTCTGGTGCGCGGCCAGTTTCGCGAGCGGGTCGCCGTGGGGAAACGGAGGCCGTCCGGCCAGCAGTTCCCACAGCACGCAGCCCAGGGCGTATGCGTCCGAAGCGGCTGAGGCCGGCCGGTGCGAATCGATCAACTCCGGTGCGACCGTGTCATAGCATCCGAAAGGGAGTCCGACATGAATGGACGGGCCCTCCGCGAGCGAGGCGAGCAGGCCGGCGTGCAGCAGCACGCACTCACCTTCCGGAGCAAGACGGACCGTTTCCAGTCTGAGGTCGCCGTGAGGAAGCTCCCTCGTCTGGAGGGTCGCCAAGGCCTCACAGATCTGACGGCCGACCGCGCTGACGACCTCGGGAGGGAATCGACCGCGGCGCAACAACAACTCGCGAAGCGTCGGGCCCTCCACCCAGCGGCTGGCCGCCGAAACCGTCTCGCCGTCCGCCGCGCATCCGAATGCGATGCAGAGTGAGGGCGAACTGAGCCCTCGGGACTGGTCGAGATAAGTCCGGAACCGATCCAGACCGCGCTGGAGAAACGACGGCTCCAGCTCGAATCGGGTCAGCAGGATCGGGCGGCCCGTTTCGCGATTGACGGCCCGGTAGGTTTCAAACCGCGCGTTGCCGTCGACGCGCTCGCAGATCCGGAAGGGCCCGAGCAGCAGGGCCTCCGGGCTGTCCGATTCCAGCCTCTTCGCCTGGTAGGGAGTCAGCCGACGAATCTGCACCAGAGCGTCGATCCAGACCGAGTCGAACGTCGGCAGATCCCGCGCTAACCGCCGGACGCGGCCCCGACAGCGCTTCAAATCGCGAGGCCGGTAAACGCCCAGCCGCGACAATGCAGCGATCAGTTGAGAAGAAGGAGGATCCACGTCCCGCGCGCGTCCCTGCTGGGGGTTCTCCGGCCTCGGCCTGTCTGCCGGCGTCGTGCAGCCGCGCATCGCCCTGCCACCGTTCCTGGTGGGCCGGCCGGCAACGCGGAGTTATCCCAAAACCGCCCGTTTCCGGCAAGATGAGCGAAAAATCGCCCCTGCGGCGGCGGAAATCGACCGCCGTCGAAGCCTCGTCAGTGACAAACAATTCGGCTGGGGCCCGGCCCCGAGAAACCGGGCCCAGGGGATTCTCGAACAGGACACAGATTTCCGCGGACTTGGCGGATCAGCACGGATTTCCCGGGGTATCCCTCAAGGGGCGGCAGCGCCGAGATCCCATCGATTCCGGCGCGCAGGGCGTCGACACGCAAGACACCAATCAGCGAAAATCGGTCCCATCTGTGGTCATCCGTGTTCCATTCGAATCTCTCCGAGAGCCGCTCGAACGGGGATCCAGAGATGTCTGTCAACGACAGCGTCGAAGCCTCGTCCGGGTTCCCGGCCGGGGACGGCAACGCCTTGCGGCGGTTCCTGTCGATGAGAAACCCGACCCGCAGACTGAAATCGTGATTGAAGACCTTTGCAACCTTCACCGAACCTGCAAGAATGACGCAACAACAGTGTGCGCTCTGCGAATCATGCACACTGTGAATCGACGGCAGCGAAACGACAACGACAGCAATGGCCGATTCCGGGCCGCAATTTGATCTGCGGGAGTTGCTCACCACAACAGTCGTCGGTGAACTGACGCTGACGCAGGTTCCCATTCTGTCGCCCGACGCGACCGCCGCGGAAGCGGCGGCGGCGATGCGCGCCGTCTGTCACGGGAGTGCACTCATTTGCGATGCCGGACGCATCGTGGGGATCATCACGGAACGGGATCTCCTCGGTTTGCTCGTTGACGACTCCAAGGTCGAATCGCCGCTCTCCGCGGTCATGACCACGGCGCCGCAGACACTCACGCAGAGCGCCTTGCTGTTCGACGCTGTGAGGCTCATGGACCAGGGCGGCTATCGGCGGTTGCCCGTCGTTGACGCCGACGACAAACCCGCCGGCATTGTCGATGTCAAAACCGTGGTCAATTTCCTCGTCGAACAGATGGCCGCCACGGTCTACAACCAGGCGGAGAATTCGCTGTTGACCGTTCGTCAACGAGAGGGCGCCTGAACGAGCACCGGGTGAGACAGACTCCTCGACGCACTGCCGTCCAGCCGCCCGGAGGTTGGATTCCCCACGATTCTTAAGACGCGAAGCGAGCAACGGGAGCAACCACGGCATGTCAGCCAGTGATGCAGCACAGTCCGGAACAACCGGCGTCGACGACAAACCCATTGAAACGCTGGAAACCGTCGTCGTCAGGTTCTGCGGCGACAGCGGCGACGGCATGCAGCTCGTCGGCACGCAGTTTACGAACGTCTCCGCCGTCTTCGGGAACGACGTCAGTACGCTGCCGGACTTCCCGGCCGAAATCCGCGCGCCGGCCGGGTCGCTTGCCGGAGTGAGCGGCTATCAGCTCTGTTTCTCCAGCGGCGAAATCTACACCCCCGGAGACGCTGTCGACACGCTCGTCGCCATGAACCCCGCCGCCCTCAAGACCAACGTCGGCGACCTGAAGCGCGGCGGCACGCTGATCGTCAATGAAGACGCCTTCGACAAGAGCAGCCTCTCCAAGGCCCATTACGACCGCAACCCCCTCTCCGCGGACAACGCGGACCTGGCGGCGTTTCGCAAGCATTCCGTCCCGATGACCCGCTTGACCCGCGACGCCGTCGACGGGCTTGGGCTCTCGCAGCGCGAGGCCGACCGCTGCAAGAACTTCTTCGCGCTCGGGCTCGTCATGTGGCTCTACGATCGCGACCGCAAACCGACCGAAGACTGGATCACCAGCAAGTTTGCCCGAAACCCGACCATCGCCGAAGCGAACCTCCGTGCGCTCAGGGCCGGGTACAACTTCGGATTCTCCACCGAGGCGTTCACCGTTCACTACGAAGTCGCGCCCGCAGAGTTGCCGCCGGGACGATACCGCAAGGTGACGGGAAATGAGGCGGTCGCCATGGGTTTGGCGACGGCGGCGAAACTCGCCGGGAAAGACCTGTTCTACGGCGGGTATCCCATCACGCCCGCCAGCGACATCCTCCACGAACTCTCCCGGCTCAAGAATTTCGGCGTCCGCACCTTCCAGGCGGAAGACGAGATCGCCGCCGCCACCTCCATTATCGGCGCTGCCTTCGGCGGCGCACTGGCCGTCACGGCCAGCAGTGGACCGGGAATCGCACTCAAGGGGGAAGCGATCGGTCTCGGGGTCATGACCGAACTGCCGATGGTCATCGTCAACGTCCAGCGCGGCGGTCCCAGCACCGGCTTGCCCACCAAAACCGAACAGTCCGATCTGTATCTCTGCTACTACGGCCGCAACGGAGACTGCCCCGTGCCGATCGTGGCCGCCCAGTCTCCGGCCGATTGCTTCGCGATGGCCCAGGAAGCCATGCGGATCGCCGTCGAATACATGACGCCCGTCTTTCTCATGACGGACGGCTACATCGCCAACGGCGCAGAGCCCTGGTTGATCCCGAAACTCGACGACCTCAAGCCGATCGTCTGCACCCATCCGACCGAATCGAATGGCAATGGAGACGGCTTTCTTCCATACCTCCGCAACGAGCGGCTGGCCCGTCCCTGGGCCATTCCCGGCACGCCCGGGCTTGAGCACCGGCTCGGCGGACTCGAGAAAGCCGATGTCACCGGCAACGTCTCGTACGATCCCGACAACCACGAGCACATGGTCGCGACGCGGGCCAGAAAAGTCGCCAACATCGCAGACAGCATCCCGCCGCAGGAAGTGAATGGGCCCGAATCGGGCGACCTGCTCGTCGTCAGTTGGGGAGGCACCTACGGCGCGGTCTGGTCCGCCGTTCGCCAGTGTCAGAAACGGGGTCTCTCCGTCGCCCACTGCCACCTGAGGTATCTCAATCCCTTCCCGAAGAATCTTGCGGAGATCTTTTCCCGCTATCAGCAGGTGCTCGTGCCGGAACTGAACACCGGACAACTCCGAACGATTCTGCGCGGGACGTTCCTCGTCGACGCCGTCGGGCTGAACAAGATCAAAGGAAAACCGTTTCTCATCACCGAGATCGTCGATAAGATTGAAGAGATGGCGGGCCGGTCGAATTCCTGAGGTTCTCATTCCTGAAACCACCCCGACGCGAATGATCGTGTGCATCACGGCAGCGTTTTGATTGAATCCGGCGTCTCCGCCGGTCATTGAGGCATCATGAGCACTGACGTTTCCCTCCCCGTGTTGACCGCCAAGGACTTCGCCAGCGACCAGGAGATTCGCTGGTGTCCCCGTTGCGGCGACTACTCCATCCTCGCGCAGGTCAAGAAGGTTCTGCCGACCCTCGGCATTCCCAAAGAGAACTTCGTCTGCGTCTCCGGAATCGGATGCTCCAGCCGGTTTCCGTACTATCTCGACACTTACGGATTCCACGGCATTCACGGAAGGGCGCCCGCCATCGCCACCGGCCTCAAGATCGCCCGCCCCGACCTGCAGGTCTGGGTCATCACCGGGGACGGCGACGGCCTCTCGATCGGCGGCAATCACCTGATGCACGCCATCCGCCGCAACGTCGATCTCAAGATCATCCTGTTCAACAACCAGATCTACGGGCTCACCAAAGGCCAGTACTCCCCGACCAGCCCGATCGGCAAGCGGACCAAGAGCACCCCCTTCGGTTCGGTCGCCAATCCGCTCAGTCCGCTCAGCGTCGCCATTGGATGTGAAGCGACCTTCGTGGCCCGCAGCGTGGACGTCGACATCAAGCATCTCACGACCGTGCTGGAACGCGCGGCCCATCACAAGGGCGTCGCCTTCGTCGAGGTCTATCAGGACTGCAACGTGTTCAACTCCGGGGCTTTCGAGTTCGCCTCCAAGAAGGACTCCAAGGCCGACCACTGCATCTATCTTGAGCACGGCAAGCCGCTGATCTTCGGGAACAATCGGGACAAGGGCGTGCGGCTGGGCGGCGACGGGTTGCCGCAAGTCGTCTCGCTCGACGAAGTCGCCGAAGACGACCTGATCTTCCACGACGAGAAAGCCCGCGATCCGAGCCTGGCCTTTCTGCTCGGGCGTATGCGATACCCCGACCTTCCCGAACCGATGGGCGTCTTCCGCAGCGTCGAGCGACCGTCCTACGATGAACTGCTCTGCCGGCAACTCGAAGAAGTGACCGAAAAGAGCGGACCCGGCGATCTCGAAAAACTGTTCAACAGCGGCGACACCTGGGAAGTGAAGTAGCCGGCCGCTCGGCGCGAGCGCCGAAATCGTTCGGATGCGGCACGTCACGATGCGTCAGGTCCGCCGGGGTTGGCAGGGCGGCCGATGTCGCAACTCGAAAGCAGCGCAGCATGAATTGTCCCGACTGCGGCCACGAAAACATCCCGGGCGCCGACTCCTGCGAAAAGTGTGGGCAGTCCCTCACCGGGATGCAGATCCCAGGCAGCGAGATTGAGCAGTCAATCATCGCTCACCCGGTCAGCGTTCTGGCGACCAAGGCGCCCTTCAGCATCGATCAGCAGGTCATCGTTCGCGATGCGATTCAGACGATGGTCGACCGTAAGGTCGGCTGCCTCCTGATCACCGAAGACGACGTTCTTTCCGGCATCTTCACCGAACGCGACGTCCTCAATCGCATCACGCCCGACCCGGCCGCCATGGAACAGCCGGTCGGAAACCACATGTCGAGAACGCCGGCGCGGCTGAAAGCTGATGATTCCATCGCCTACGCGCTGCACACCATGTCGATCAACGGCTACCGGCATCTGCCGGTCGTTGACGCGGAGGACAAGCCGGTCAGCATCGTCTCCTCGAGAGACATCCTCCGGTTGCTCGCCGTCCGCTTCGCCGACATTCGCAGCGATTAGACGGGCCCAGTCGGATTCGCAAACGGGTGCCACTGGCTTTGCCAGTGCGTAACACAGTGGACGTCTCCCGAGCAATGCACTGGCGGAGCGAGTGACGCCCAACCTGTCATAACAGGATCGAAGAATCACTCGCCGGTCCAACCGCATTCGCAGCACACACGCCATGCCGCAGACCGTTTCCCCCGGCGCGAACAGCGGCCTGAATGCGGTCGATCCCTCGCCGCGGATTCTCCTGTCGGGACGCAGCGACGCGGCCGAATTTGCAGTCGTTCGCGCGGAACTGGCTCATCAACTGCCCGGGTGCACGCCGGTCCGGCTTGTCTTCCCGGTCGCGGAGCAGTCTGCCGAAATCGACTCTGCGGACCTGATCGTGGTCTGCCAGTCCTTTCCGGACGAGTTTCCCCGTGACGCCGCGCAGGAACTGCTGGCACGATCGGTTTCCGCTCGGTTGATCGTCTGCTGGGGAGAATGGTGCCTCTCCGCGGGCCGCACTCGTTCCATCTGGCCGCCTGCTGTTCGAGTTCCCATCAACCGCTTTGCGGAGAGGCTCGCCCGTGAGATTCGCGTCTGGCAGGGAACGGCCGAACCGGTCCCGACCACGGCGACCGCCGACGAGCAGATCGAAATCGAGTCGCGCGACAGCCGGATCGTACACCGGACCGTTCTGGTCGAGAGTTCCGATCAGGCCTATCAACAGACTCTCGAGGCGGCGCTCGCCGGTCTGGGTTGCAGAATCTGTCAGGCGAACGATGACAAACAGCTCGATGCAGTTTTCATCGACGTCGATCCACCGAACCGGCGGCAGCAGGCCGGGCTTCGTTCCATTCGCGAGCGGTCCCCGGAAGCGCAGATCATTGCGCTCAGTTGTTTTCCGGACTCCGCCCCCTCCGGCGTGGACGTCGTCGTCAGAAAAGACTCCGGCTTCACACAACTCGCCCAAGCACTCCGCTCCCTCCCGTAGCGTGCGCAGCCCCCTGTTTGACTGATGCGAAACAGACTGCCGGTCCTCATATTGTTCTTAGTCTGCACCGGTTGCGGCGATCACCGGCAGGCGGACAGCGTTCGTCCGGCCGGCGAATCGGCAGCCGCAGAACAATCATGGGGCGAGCAGGTGGCAGCAGTTCGCCAAGGCCGCTCTCGGCAGATCATCGTGAAGCGGCAGATGATCACCGCGAGTGAATGGGCCGATCTCCGCGAGGATTGCGAGTCGCTGCACGTGCTGGAGGTCGGAAACGCCGAGGGCCTTGCGCCGGCGGACCTGCGCGTGCTGGCGGGTCTCCCGGAGCTGTCCCGGCTCAAGCTCGTTGCGCCGATTGACGACGCGGGAATGGAACAAATCGCCCCGGTAAAGTCGCTCACGGTGCTCAATCTTCCCGCCGCGGAGTTTTCGGACGCCGGTCTCGCGCACGCGGCGCAACTTCCCCGGCTGGAACTGCTGCGGTTCCACAGCCCGCATGTGACGGATGCCGGTCTGGAGCACGTCTCCCGGATGACGTCGCTGCGCTTCCTGCATCTGATCGATGTCCCGGTGACGGACGCCGGAATCACGCACCTGCATCGGATGACCTGGCTGGAGTCTTTCTACCTCGACGGCGGGGACTGCACCGACGCCGGGCTGAGTAAACTTCTCACTGCGCTGCCGGACCTGCATTTCCACAAGGACCAGCTTCATTTGCCCGGCGACCCGCTGGCCCATCCGCACGACTGATCGGCACACTGGTTCCGATGCGCGCGGCCCGGTACGATTCGGTTTCAACGCGCGGCAAGTTCCAAATCCGCGTGCACCGATAGCTCGATCTGATTGCCACTGACATGAAACGCGCTTCCACTGCTCTCGTTGCCGGCCTGCTGCTGGCCACCGCGGCCACCGGTTGGACCTACTACATCGAGGCCCGTCAGGGGGCCGTGCTCGCCGAGTATGCCGACGCGTTTATCGGGACGTTGGACGCCGATCAAAAGAAGATCGCACTTCTCGACTATGAGGCGCCCAACCGCGTCGACTGGCATTTCATTCCCAAGGAGGAGCGAAAAGGCGTCCAGCTTCGTGACATGTCCGACCCTCAGCGCGAAGCCGCTCATAAGCTGCTCCGCAGTGCTCTCAGCCAGATCGGCTACGATAAAGCGGTCCAGATCATGGAACTGGAGGCCCTTCTAAACGAACTCGAAGGGGGCGAAAGCCGGTTCCTGCGCGATCCTCTCCGCTACTACTTCACGATCTTCGGGGTTCCCTCGGCAGACGACCGGTGGGGCTTGAGCGTGGAAGGCCACCATCTTTCGCTCAATTTCGTCATGGACGGCGGGGAAATTGTCTCATCGACCCCACAGGTCTACTGTGCCAATCCCGCGACCGTCAAAAACGAGAACGAGACCGGCATCGAAGTCGGCACGCGGGTGCTGGCCGACGAGGAACAACTTGCCTTCGACCTCGTCAACATGCTCTCCGGGGAGCAGCAGAAAACGGTGATCATCGACGACACGGCGCCCGCTGAAGTCCGCGAACCGGGCAGCCCGCAGCCTCCCCAGACCCCGCCGGTCGGACTCCCTGCCTCGGAACTGACGAAGCCGCAGCGCGAACTGCTTCAGCAACTGGTCGACGTCTACATCGAGGCCATGCACAAGGAGGTGGCGGACGTCCGATCCGCGGAGATCGCGGAAGCCGGATTCGACGACGTCCATTTCGCCTGGGCGGGCGCGACCGAACCGGGGGTCGGTCACTACTACCGCGTGCAGGGGCCGACATTCGTCATCGAGTTCGTCAACACGCAGCCCGATGCGGCCGGGAACCCGGCCAATCACATTCACGCCGTGTGGCGCGACATGCGCGGCGACTTCGGCCTGCCGGTCGAGTAGTGGTGCGTCAATTCAAGATGTTCGGGTTGAGCGGTTCTCACGGAAGCACGAATCCCGCAGGGTTTCGTGTGGATTCGCGGTCAAGACAACCCGAAAACCAGGCCCTGGCAGGGCAGTAGGTGCTCGGCAACAGACTACTGGTTGTTTGATCCTGAAGTGACGGGTTGGGTGCCACTGGCGTTCCGCCAGTGCATCGCGGAGTAGACGTCCTCTCTGGTTCGCTCTGGCGCAGCCAGTGGCACCCGTCAACTCAGCCTCGATGAGCCACTACTCAGCGGGAAGAGATCCCCGCGAGATCAGCGTCCACGGCTCACGCAGTCGGACAGCTCTCGCCGCCGCCAGATAAACGGCCGCACCGGCGATCATCGGAGCGGCGACCGCGACCAGGCGGTCTGCAATTGTTGCACTTGTCGTCAGTGACGGCCGGACGACGACGCAGGCCGCTGTCATCAGGAGCGTTGCGAGCAGCGTCTTGCCGCCGGTCGAAGCAATCGCGGCCCAATCGAGACTGCCGGTTCGCTGCTGCAGCATCACGGCCGCCAGAATGCACTGCACCGCGGCGGCGAGCGCCGTGGCGAGAGCCAGTCCCACTCCCCCCAGGCTACAGACGAGGATCAGGTTCAGCGCCAGGTTCACCGCCACCGCCAGCAGACCGATCCGCACCGGCGTAGTCCGGTCACCCAGCGCGTAGTAGCCGCGATGAATGATCAGCAGCCCGATCGACGCCCACACGGCCGCGCCGTAGACAGCCACCATCTGCGATGTGAGCGCCGCGTCAGCCTCGGTGAATCGTCCGTGCTGGAACAACAGCGACGTGATCGGACCACTGAGCACATAAAGTCCCGCGGACGACGGGAGCCCGATCGCGATCGCCAGCCTGACGCCGTAGCTCAGATCACTTCGGACGGCGGCGCGGTCGCCGCGCTGCGCATGTTCCGCCAGCAAAGGAAACAGCACGGTCCCCAACGCGACGCCGAAAACGCCCAGCGGAAACTGGTACATCCGCTGACCGAAGTAGAGCGCCGAAGCGGTCCCCGATTCCACCAGTTGTGGAATCCAGGACGCGCCGGAGACGGTTCCCGGCGGCGGTTCGGCCAGCAGCCACGCCAGCAGGCTGTCGAGCGCTGCGTTAAACTGCGTGATCGAGAGACCGACAACGATCGGCAGCATCGCGGCAAAGACGCGTCTGACCTGCGGACGGGCGGCGCGAGCGTTCCACGTGAAACGGAAGCCCCGCGCGCGCAGCGCGGCCAGCACCACCAGGAGTTGAATCACTCCGGCGAGAACCACGACCAGCGAAATCACGCGGATCTGAGTGACGGAGGTTTCGACCTTCGTGGCCGCAACGGCGACCGCCGCCAGCCAGGCCAGATTGAGTACGACCGGCAGCAGGGCCGGCCAGAAGAAGTGCTTCAGCGCATGCAGCATCGCGCTGACCTGCGCCGCCAGGCAGATCAGCACCAGATACGGTGAGAGGATGGCGACCAGTTCGAGCAGCAAGCGGGCGTCGGCCGACAACGAGAGGGTCAGCAACGCCGCTCCAATCACTGCTTCCGCCACGCCGACGAGCAACGCCAGCACGCCGGCCAGAGCGAAGAACACCCCCGTTCCCACACGCCGGGCGCCGTCCGGGTCGTCGCTTTGCAGTTCTTCGACGAACACCGGCAGGAAGGCCGTCGTGAGCGCCCCCTCGCCGAATAACCGCCGCGCCAGATTCGGCAGCCGAAACGCCACGGTGAAGGCGTCCAGCACCGGACCGGCCCCGAACAAGGCCGCCATCGCCATGTCCCGCAGCAGCCCCAGAATGCGGCTGGCCAGCGTGCACAGGCTCACGACCCGGAACCCGGCCCCGAGGAAACTGCGTGCTTCGGATGAGTCGAGAGTCTCTGCTCTGCCTGCAGGAGAGACATCTTTCCCTGAGACCGGAGTCGACATGCTCCCTCGTGCGGCGCCAACCGGGAATTGATGGAACGGGAAGACGGTGTCCTGTCAGGGCACCTATCGTCTTGCGCGATCCGTGCCAAGCGGCACTGTCGCTGCGTTGTAGCGTCATCCGGCGGGCGCACAAAGACCAGTCGCGAACGCGCCTCGCGCGACGGATGCCAGAGGGCAGGGCAGTCGCTACCATACACGCCGGCGAACGAACCCAGCCTGGCTGGTTTGCCACAACCAAACAGAGTCGAATGACGTTCGTACAGCATGCGCGCAAGTGGCGCGTATGTTATCTCGAAAGACTCAAAATCAACCTGTGTTGCAGTGGTCATGAGGTTTCCATGAAGAGCATTCTCATTCCCGTCATCTTCGCGTTGTGCACCGCGCTCTGCTGGGGACTGTACGGTCCAACCGTGGCCAAGGCCCGGAGCCCGATCGGCGAGTGGAGCCCGTTCAAGCCGTACGTCTTCATCGGAATCGCCTATCTCGTCTGGGCCGTCGCCGGGGGACTCGCCGCGATGAACGTCAAAGGCGACAGCTACACCTACACCGGCAGCCAGAGCCCCGCCATGACGTGGGGCTTCTGGGCCGGCACACTCGGCGCATTCGGGGCGCTCGGTCTCACGTCTGCAATGATTACGGGAGGCAAGCCGGCCTACGTCATGCCGATCGTGTTCGGGGGGGCCGTCACCGTGAACGCCATCGTCGCGTACATTCAACTCGCGGGCAGAGCACACACCAGCCCGATGCTGTGGATGGGGATGCTGCTGGTCGCCGCCGGCGTCGTCCTCGTCGCCCGCAACACCCCGCACGGCGCGCCCCCGAAGAAACCGGCTACAGAAACAAGCCAGGTGGAAAGCGCCGTCGCGCCGCCTGCCGAAGCTGCAGCGTCGGCGCCGGAAAGCCGTCCCTCCTGAGACGGAACCGCCGCCCGCAACCGGTCTGTGAGAAACCGGAGTCGCGCATCGCGCGCCGACTCACGCCTCGATTCGTCAGGAGTCCCGTGCAACGCTATCGACGCCCACTGGTTCTGGCCTGTCTCGCTCTCGCCGCCTGCGGAATCCTGAGTCCCGCCGCAGCGCGGTGTGAAGAATCCCGCACCGGTCCGCCCAACATCGTCCTCATCATGGCGGACGACATGGGTTACTCCGATCTCGGATGTTACGGCGGCGAGATCAAGACGCCGCAACTCGACGCCCTCGCGGCCGGCGGACTCAGGTTCACCCAGTTCTACAACACCGCCCGCTGCTGGCCCACGCGGGCCGCCCTCCTCACCGGCTACTATGCGCAACAGGTCTGTCGCGACGAGTTCCCCGATCTGCCGGGACAAGACCGGGGGAATCGTCCCGGCTGGGCGCCCCTCCTGCCCTCGCTGCTCGATTCAGCCGGGTACCGGTCCTACCACTCGGGCAAGTGGCATATCGACGGCATGCCGGTCGAAAGCGGCTTTCACCGCTCCTATCTGCTGCGGGACCAGGGCCGGTTCTTCCATCCGCGTCGTCATTTCGAAGACGACCGGACCCTGCCACCGGTCGAACCGGAGTCGGGCTTCTACGCCACGACCGCGATCGCCGATCATGCGATCCGCTGTCTCCGGGACCACGCCGCCCATCATGCAGGAGCACCGTTCTTCCACTACGTTGCGTTTACCGCGCCGCACTTTCCGCTGCACGCCCTGCCGGAGGACATCGAGCGCTACCGGAACCACTACCAGGTCGGCTGGGACCGCATTCGGGACGAGCGCAGGCAGCGGCAACGGGAGATGGGCATCGCACCAGGCCTCATCTCGGACGTCGAACGCGACGTCGGGCCACCCTATCACTTTCCCGAAGCGCTCAAAATCCTCGGTCCCGGGGAAGTCAACCGGCCCCTGCCGTGGAGCGACCTGACGGCCGAACAGCAGGAGTTTCAGGCCGAAAAAATGGCACTCCACGCCGCCATGATCGACCGCATGGACCGAGAAATCGGCCGCATCGTGCAACAACTGAAGGAGATGGAGGTTTTCGACGAGACACTCATTCTCTTCCTTTCCGATAATGGGGCAAGCGCTGAAATCATGGTCCGCGACGACGGCCACGACCCGTCCGCGCCGCCGGGCTCGGCGGAGACCCATCTCTGCCTCGGTCCCGGCTGGTCGACCGTCAGCAACACGCCGTTCCGTCGACACAAAACGTGGGTGCACGAGGGTGGGATCTGTACGCCGTTGATCGTCCACTGGCCGAACGGCATTTCCGCACGGGGCGAACTGCGCAACAACCCCGGCCACGTGATCGACGTCGTTCCCACGCTGCTGGAACTCGCGGGAGGCGAGCGGCCGGCGGAATTCAGCGGTTCACCTGTTCCGGCGCCGCCCGGTGTCAGTCTGGTACCGGCCTTCACGGACGACGGCAGCGTGTCGCACGATTCGCTGTGGTGGTCGCATGAAGGCAACAGAGCGATCCGCGTGGGCGACTTCAAACTGGTTGCCGCCGCAGGAGAGGACTGGGAACTCTTCAACCTGCGGGAAGACCGCGCGGAGACGAATGATCTGGCGGAGACCCACCCCGAGAAGGTGGCCGAACTCAGCCAGCTGTGGACGGCGCAGCGCGATAAGTTCCACCAACTGGCGACGGCTGACGCTGACAGTCAATGACCGGGTAGCGCCCCAGCGTTTCTCGACGCCCGCCATTCGCCGATCGTCCGGTCCGCACTAACTGGTCCGATCGAGAGAATCGGCAGTGCAGATTCCGTCTAAGTCGAGTAGACTGAAACGGTTGTAACACACTCCGGCCCACGGGCGATCACCCGCACTTGCGGAAATCATTCCAACGATGATCGGCCCGACTGCGTAAGGATTGTGATGTCTACGCCAGCACGCAAGACGGCTGAGAAGCGCGAACGACGCGCCGATCAGGCCTCGCCGTTCGAGCCCGGCTCGCCGGCCAGCGATGCACGGCTTGTCGAAGACGCCCGGTCCGGCGACCAGGACGCCTTCGGGGAACTCGTCCAGCGGTATGAGCGCCGTCTGCTGCGGGTGATTCAGCGATTCGTCCGGGACCCCGATTTGGCCGAGGATCTGGCGCAGGAAACGTTTCTGAGGGTCTATGAGCGGTTGGATCAGTTCGATGCTTCGCGGCGGTTCGGCCCCTGGCTGTTTCGCATCGGAGTCAACGCCACGCTCGACTTCCTGCGGCGGCGCAAACGGCGGGTGTGGGCGTCGCTGTTTACCGACAGTGGGCAAGACCGTTGGCCCGATCCGGGCGAACCCGATCCACGTAAGACAATCGACCTTCACCAGGAAGTGTGGCAGGTCATCGAGAAACTTCCGGAGAAGTACCGCATCGTTCTCGTCCTGCGGGATCTGGAGGGCTTCTCCACATCGGAGATTGCGGCCATCCTCAACCGGCGGGAAGCCACGATCCGGTGGCGGCTGGCCGAGGCGAGAAACCGGTTTCAGGAGATCTGGGAGCGACGCCAGCGTCGCGAGGAAGCGGCATTGCCCCTGGGCGCCGCCGCGACTGAAGAAAGTTGAGCAGCACAAACATTTCGACGAAAATCAGCAGGAAAAACAGCAGGGACGTGCGTACGATTCGGGAGCGTGGAATCGGTTGTGATCGGTCTGCGAGCCCGGGTTCAGTTGGTGACGACCTGAAGACAATCCCATGAACTGCCGTCAAGCAAAATCGACGATTGCCCTCTGGGTCGGGGAGGATCTCTCCGACCGGCAGCAGCGTGAAGAGTTGAAGCGCCATCTCGCGGCCTGTCCGGCGTGTCGCACTCATTACCGCCGCTTGAAGAAGACGTTCCGCGTTCTGGAAAACGCCGATCGCGATCCCACCTACGACGCCTCAGACAGCCTCTGGCCCGAACTGGCCAACCGGATTCAAGAGCAGCAGAGTTCGCGGTTTTCCAAGTCCCGTTTCAACGGCTGGCCCCCCTTTGTGGCGATGACGGCCGCCTGCGCGCTGTTGATCGTCGCGATGCAGTGGCAGACTCCGCCGGCGACGACTGTTCCCGCGCGCCCGGCCGCCGTTCAGAGGGACTTTCTGCACATTCCGTTTCCGGAACCGCAGCGCCCCGGCATCCAGCCGCCCGCGCCGCCCGCAGCGGACCCCCATTCCGTGCTGACCTTGAGAGCGACCGAAAAAGATCGGGACAACGCCGACATCAAAGCCGGAGCCGACCGCGACGATTTCTTGAACTTCTGAGCGAAGCCGAGTGCTCCGTCAGCCACGAAATGGCCGGCGCCGCTCGCGATCGGAGCACGAATCCCCCAGCGCGGGCATTGCCAGCAGGACTTTTCTCACCCACGGCCTTGGAAGGCTGTCGCTTACGCACAACTCGGCTTCAACCTGTCGAATGGGGACTCGCCGCGAGGAACCGGGCCCTGGGGATTCTCGAACAGGACACAGATTTTCGCGGATTTGGCGGATCGCCACGGATTTCGGGGTATTCCTCGAAAGGCGGCGGCGACGAGACCGCATCGATCCCGGCGTGAATACTCTGCACTCCACAGAAAGCAATCAGCGAAAATCGGTCCCATCCGTGGTCATCCGCGTTCCATTCGAATCTCTCGAAGAGTCACTCAATCGGGGATCGAGAGATGTGTGTAAGCGACAGGTTTTCAACCTGTTCACCGTTGAATCAGCCGCAGGTCACTGGTGAGAATGCGTCGGCGGGTTGACGCCGCGCCGCTCGCCGCGTGATAGACACGACGAACACCAGCGGATGAAAAATCGATGAGTGCGGACGCGAAGCTTGCGGAACAGCAAGCCCTGACGGGGGACTACAGCAACTCCGTAATCGGCTCCCCGTACGGCAGAATCGGCATCGGCCGTCCCGAGTGGTCCGGGAACGTATGCTCGTAATCGATCCCGAGATGCCGGTACACCGTCGCCCACAGGTCGTTGGGCGTCAGCGGTCGGTCCTTGGGGCTTTCCCCCTTCGACGTGGTGGAACCGATCACCTGACCGGTCCGCATCCCGCCGCCGCAGACGAGCATCGACATCGCCCCCGGCCAGTGGTCGCGACCCGGTTGCATCTGGCCGGTCTGCGTGCCGACCGCCGGGTTGATCCGCGGCGTCCGTCCGAATTCGCCCGTCACCACGAGCATCACTTTCTTCGTCAGCCCCCGATCGTGCAGGTCTTCCACCAGCGCGGTAATCACGCGGTCGTAGATCGGCAGCCTGTTCCGCAGATCGTTGAACATGTGGCAGTTGACGGCGTGCGAATCCCAGTTGTAGACGCCGTCTTTCGGATGCGGAATCCCGGAGACGTACGGGTTCTCCATCACCATCGTGACGAACGAGCAACCCGCTTCGACCAGCCGCCGGGCCATCAGGGCGCGGTAGCCCCACGCATGCCGGCCGTAGCGATCCTTCAGGGCCTCAGGTTCCTGCGACAGATCAAAGGCATTCCGGGCCGCCGCACTTGTGAGCAGGCTGACCGCCTTTTCGTTGTACGTGTCCATCGCGTCCATCATGCCCGACTCGTCGATGTCGTGGCGGAGGCGGTCAAAACTCGTCAGCAGCGTCGCCCGGTCCTCCAGGCGGTTCTCGGTTGACGCGGAGAGTTGCAGGTTGCGGACTTCAAAGTTCTCTGCGCTGGGGTCGCCCGGCACGGAAAACGGCGCGTACGACGGACCAAGGTACGCGGCGCCGAAGCTGTAGACATCCACGCCGTCGCGCCCGGCGTTCGCCCCGGAGATGTAGTTGGGGATCCCGCGGTTGATGTGCTCCCGCATCTTGGCCACGATCGATCCGACCATCGGCGCATCGTTCACGAACCCGGTGGGCGTCTTCGGGTGCCGGCCCGTCAGAAACCGTTTGTGGCCGCCGCCGTGGTCGGCGAACTCATGCGCCACCGACCGGATGATGTTGTACTTGTCCGCGATCCGCGCGTGCATCGGCAGGAACTCGCAGACGTCGAGCCCCGGCAGGTTCGTCGCGATCGGATTGAAGATGCCCCGGTAATCGGACGGGGCCTGCGGCTTCATGTCGTACGTCTCGGTGTGCGGCGGACCGCCCGGCAACCAGATGAAGATCAGCGACGTGTCCGGATCAACCGTCGGCGACGACGCCTCCGCCCGCAACCGCAGCACATCCGCCAGTCCCAATCCCCCCAGACCCAGCGCACCGGCCGTCAGAAAACTCCGCCGGCTGCACCGCCGACCACCCGCAGCGGGTGCGGCTTGCGCGGCGTTAAGCGATTCAATCGCCGGAGGCCCGGGACAGCGATGATTCGGAATGCGCATGAAGGGTGCTATTGGGCAGAACAACGGGGCAGGAACGTTCGCACGCAACGTGCGGCGGGAAAGTCGACTGTTCACCGGCCATTGCCATTGATCGGCCTACAGCCTCACCATTCACTATTGTGCCGCAGATTCCCGCGCTTGCCAAGCGGAAAGCATTTCGCATTTCGGAGTGCGGCGACCTGTCGCCGCTTTCGGACGATCAAGGTCCGGACCCTCGGAGAATCGGGGAGCGAACCGATTCCGAAGCCGGCCCTCCCCCCGCAAACACCAACGCCCCCGGAAATCCCAAAGCGACGACAGGTCGCCGCACTCCAAAGAGGCAGAGGCTGTTGTCCATTCGGCGTTCGTTTCGTCTCATGGCTGGGCAGGTGCGAATCCCGCCACAACGTCGTCGACTTGCTCAGTCCCACCTGTCAAGACGCATCGTCGAGACGCTTGAATTCAGCGTGGGCGCCCATAAGCGTATTATGAGTGCGATGGCTGCCGATTGATTGCCAACGGACGCCCGCGCGGGAAGTACCCGGAGGTTTGAGAATGCGCCACCGACGAAACGCAGGTTTACTGATTGCGACTTCAGTTGTGCTGCTGGCGACTCCTCAACTCGCTGCGTCTGCGGACGAACCGGTTTACGAGGGCCGGACGCTCACCTCGTGGCTGGAAGACTTCGCCGTCGGCCGGTTTCCCGATATGGACAAGCACCGCGCGGCAGAAGACGCCATCCGGCAGATCGGAGTCGACGCTCTTCCGCTGTTGATCGAGCGACTCACGATCACCAGCCCGGCATCGCAGAAACTGATCAAGAGAGTCCAGATGCTGGAAGCACAAGGCGAGCTTGAGCAGGCTTCGGTCGCCGAAGCAGAAAGTCTGGGTGAGGATATTCAGACCGTCTCGGCCTTTCGCGCGCTCGGAGCAGACGCCCATCCTGCGATTCCGACCCTGATCGAACTCGTCACCCCCGCCTACGATGCCGCGACCGCTATCTTCTCCGGTCCGGCCGAACGGTTGAAGGACGACAAGTCGACGGCGGCGGCAGAGGCGCTCGCCGCAATCGGTCCCGCCGCAATTCCACCGCTCATCAAGGCACTCAATGAGGGAGGCGTCTCGACGCGTTTCGCCGCGGCGCTGGCCCTCCGCTACTTCGCCAATGAAGACCGAACGATCGTGCCCGCCCTCCTCGACGCATTTGGTGATCGGAATCCCGATGTTCGGCAGTGGGCGATTCGATCGATTGGTTCAATCCGCAGATTGCCGGATCTCTCGGTCCCGGCTCTGGTGGAACGCCTCCACAACGACCCGGACAACAACGTCCGGTGCGCGGTGCTGATTGCTCTGGGCTGGTTCGGCCGGAACGCCGAATCCGCCGTTCCGGACATCATAGAGGCAACCACTGACCCGAGCCCTTCGATCCAAGGCTACGCTCGCCGGGCGCTGGAGAGAATTCGCAAGTCAACTGACACGGAGAGAAAGGGCACTCCGGCCGGTGATGCCCAGGGCGATTGAGCCGAGAATGCGAAGAGAGCTGAGGCCACGTGAGGTACGCTGTCAATTGCCGCGGAATCTCCGTCGCACCGGACGCCATCGCGGTCTGCGGCTGTCGCTGTCGCTCGGGAGGGAGCCGTGCAACGCACCACGCACCTGTCTTACGGAAGCTGAAACGCATAGAGTTTGGCGTCTTGCAACGTGAGGCGGAGTCTCACGACTTGCCCCGCCAGAGCAGAGAGATCTTCGGCGTTTTGCCATTCGACGGGGATCCGCAGGCCGTCGCTGTTGACTGGTTCGCTGGAGTAATCGGCCAGAGCTTCGCCTTCGGCGTCGAGAATCTCGACGTGGATCGTTCCGCCTTTCGCGTCGGCGTTAATTTCCAATCGATCGCCGGCCAGCTTGAACGGTTTCGTCAACGCCGTGCCGGGTTGAGCGCCCGCGACCAGCGCCACAAAGCCGTCCAGCCGCAAAGTCGCGCCCCCGATCGCTTCCTCACTGCCCCGGACTCCATGCCGCTCGTTCACTCCTGCGTAATAAATCCAGTGGCGGTCCGCATGCGTGATGATGTTCGACGGCGGAATAATCATGTCCTTGTCGAAGCTGCCGTCCGGACCGCGGGGCACCAGCGGCTGCCTGCCGTACACCCAGCGGAAATCCCAATCCTCCCCGTTGCGGCTGGTCGCCAGGTAAAACGCCAGCACGTTGCGTTCGTGTCGTTTATGGAAGTCGGGCGGACCTTCGCTGTTGTCGTCGGGGTGCTCGAAGACGGTCACCAGACCGAAATGGACGCCCTCGTAAATCCAATCGGTCATGCTGTACACCTGACGGCGGCGATACTCTTGCGGCTCGCGATCGAACAGCCACTCGCGCACCAGTTTCCAGTTCGTCGGATCGCCCTTCACGTCGGGGTTGGTCATGATGCGATGGCCGCGGACTTCCATTTCCGCGTCGAGCCGCTGCTGGTAATCGGTGCGCGTCAGCAGCCGGTACACTCCCGCACCTTCATCCCACAGCAGTTGGCTGTGCGTGTCCGCCGCCCGGTGCGTGACCGGCTCTCCATCGTGATAGGGAGTCCAACGCAGACCGTCCGGGGAGTGTCCCAGGCAGGCTCGAATCTTGCGCGGATGTCCCCAGCAGCACTTGTACTTGTGTGCGGGGTCCGACTCGTGAGGATCGATAAAACAACTGAAGGCGTACGCCAATCCCAGCTCGACATCGACGATGTTGTTCTCCTTCGAGCCGTTGATCTCCACCAGCCCCAGTCTGGGCTTCACCCAGTGGACACCGTCTTCGGACTCGGCGTACGCTAACGGCCCCTTCTCGCCGGCCGTTCGATACCACATGCGGAAGCTCTTCCCGTCGTGCAGCGCGGTGCCGAAGAAAGTGCAATGCTGTTCCCAGGGCTCATCGCGCACCAACAGCGGCCGGCCGCCGTTCAACTTCACGACTCCGCCGAGTTCCCGCTGCAAGTTCGAGACTTCAGCGACGACGTAGTCGTCCACCAGGAGTTGCTTGCGGTTGCCCACCGGAACAGGCGTCTGCTGCGTCTCAGACGGTGCATCTTCTCCTCTCAGCGGCGCCCCTGTCGCAACAACCGCAATTGACAGCACAAGCGGCGACACCGACAAGAACAGGCCGCGTAGCCGATCCAAACTCTGCATGTCATGTCTCCCTCTCTCAGCCTCCCGCGTCCGCCGCCACGACTTCTCTCGGCAGCAGCAACTCCTTGTCGCTCCGCGCGAAAAACGGCGGCACAGTCATCAGGTAGCGGCCTCCGATGATGCCGTCCAGCTTCCACAATTTGCCGTCCTCTCCTTCGGGAACCGCCACGTGGAAATAGCCGGGAACCGCCACATCGGAAAAACCGAGAACCGTCCGGCCCCGGCTGTCGGCGATGCGGCCCCGCTGCGTGCCTGTGGCGAACCCGCCCACGACCCGGGTGCCTTTCGGTACGTAGAAATACAGGCTCCATCGGTTATTCAGCCGGTTGCCCCGTTCCGGGCCCAATTCCATCGTCAGCGGAGTGCCCGGATCGACGGTGTCCACCATCGCGCGGTTCGTGGGCGGCTTCACCCGGATGCGGTGCAGGCCCGGGAAATCGCTCTGCAAGACGACCTCTCGCTCAACGCCGTCGGGAGCGACGCTTTCATCGTAGGCGATTTCCTCCCCGACCAGCGGGTTGGCGTCGGCGTACAGTCGCGTCTGCACATTGCTGGCGAGGTGACGGTAATGCTCGATGTGGCCCCCGCTGATCTTCAGCCGGACGGCGCCGGGCGCATCCAGCCACGTATAGAACTCCTGCGACCCGGTCGGGGCGATCCGGTTGAAATAGCCGCGCTCGCGTTCCGGCACTTCTCGCACATTCAACGGCCCGGCGGGAACCAGGTCGCGGCTGAAGCTCACCGGCTCAAAGCCCACTTCCACGACTTCGGTATTCGCCACGCCCTCACCTAATATCCGGTCCAGTTCTTCTCTCCGAAAGGGAGTCCCGTCCTGCAACGCCTCAAACTCTTCTTCCGGCAGCTTCCGGGCCCCCCAGCGGATCACGATCGGCTTGGAGTGAACCATCATCGTTTCGCGCATCCGGTAGGCGTGGCGGATGACGGCGTTCCGCGCCGATCCCGCCTCGGCGTCTTCAGCGACTGCCAGATCTTGCATCAACTCCTCGAACCGCGCCAGCAGAATCAGATGGTCGAGGCGGGCGTTGGTTGTGTCGTCGTCCCCGGCCAGCCTCTTCGCTTCGGCCAGCGCGCGATACATCCGCGCCAGCATGTCCGGGCGCAGCAACGGGCGCCGGTCGTCTTCCTCGAAGAGATAGATCAGGCCAAAGAACCGACGCATCGGCTCGTGGGCCGGGCCGAACGCCTTGACGAAAAAATCGTCCATCAACCCGTCGAAATTCTGCGCCTCGTCGGTGTCCCACAAGAGCTGCGCGGCCAGATAGTGGCCCAGCCCGATGTTGCCCCATTCATCGCCCGATTCGGCCATGAAGAAACGCGCCCCTTGCTCATGGAACCTGGGGATCGAAGTCCTGATCTCATGCAGGTCGGAGCCTTTCTGGTTGGCAGGGCGTGACGAATCCCACAAGAACACACCGTAATAATCGCCCACTCCGATCGTCGCGCCCTGCCCTTGCCAGCCTTCGATCAACTCGTCGAACGTGAAACCGCCGCGAATAAAGGCGGTCTGAATCTTGACCAGAACGTGCGGATGCACGCGCGTGGCGGGCGGCGCGCAGTGTTCATTGTAGGCCAGCACGCCGACGTACTTCCCGGAAAACTCTTCGCCGACGGCCTCCGCCGCTTCGTTCGCCAGCAACACGACGCGGTCGGTGACGCTCCCCAGCGCGGCGCAGGCTTCGCACTCGCACCAGCCGCCGCCGTCGGAGGGATCCAGCGACACACAATCGGCCTGCGGGTTCTCGCGGAAAAACTCCAGCGCATGCTCCTTCACCACGAATTCGCGCAGCGCAGGGTTCGAGATGCACAGCTTGTTGCCCTGCCGCTTCCCGTCCACCAGCCCCAGCCATTCCGGATGGTCCTCGAAGGCTTGTTTGTGGCGGCGAATGATGCCGTCATACGAATGGCCGGTGTTGAGCCCGAAGCCCGGCACGGCGCGGTTCCGCGCGCACCATTGCCGATAAGGTTCCTCGTTGTAATCCCACAGGCCGTGGCCGTACCAGATGCGGCGGGTGAAAAACTCGGGCTTCTCGAAAGCGTCGAGTGCAACCTCCAGGTCCGGATTTTCCGGCACCACTTCCCACGTCTCGCCGGGAAAGAACTGACGGTGTCCCAGCCGGTACAGCAAATCCCACACGGCATGTTCAACCGCTTGCTCGGTCGCACCCACTAGCAGGAGGCCCCCGGCGTGCGAGCGCAGTAGATATTCCTCGCGGCGAAACGCTTCATTGGGTGCGAACGATTCCTCCAGGCCCAGCGCCGGAAAATCGGCCGCCGTGCCGACCGCGAGGCCCGCTGTGCCGTCTCCGGCTTGGATTTCGAATCGCGCCCCGCTGATCCGGCCCAGATAATCCTGCAAATCCGCGGCGGCGGCCTGGGTCCGCTCCGACGCGCCCTCCGCAACGACGATCGGCTGCAAGACCCGCCCGTTCTCAGAGAGTTTGACGCTCGTGGAGTCCCCCGCTCCCGGCGCGGCAAGACTGCTCTGCGCCAGAAACGACCACGCCGCAAAAATCAACACGGAATACACGCCAATCGTCCTTCTGTTCGGGCGCAACACGACACTCCCCACGACCAAGCCTGGGATAATGGTCCCTTGCGAACGAGAGTTTCTCAAGGCTTGCGTGCTACTGACGTATGAAATCTTGTCTTCCTGCGCAAATTCTTGCGTTGGTCCGTAGCGCACGCTGCCAGCGCACGTCAGCGGCCTTTGCGATCAGCGGCACGCACGCAAGGCTGCGTGCGCTACGTTGTGGAGTTGCGGCCGGAGGGCGCGCTGGGCGGTTTGAGGAAATCGGCGGGCAGGTCTTCGTTTCCACGGCGAGGATTTCCCGATTGCCCGATCATCATGCGGTTGCCAGGCGTGATCCCGCGGGCTAACATTCCGACCGGCCCAGGCGTCGCCTCTGCACGGGCCATACCACGGCGGCCGTTGAACCAGAGCCGGTTCCGGCGGCGTCCCAATCAATGCACGCAGATCAAGCCGCGTGCAGTCGCCGCCCACCAGGCGCCCGTGGCACAAAACGCGACGCATCGTTCATGGCGAGTGAGAAGCTGCGGCGGCAGATCTGCTTTGAGGCCGCCCGTCTGATGTACACGCGGCAGGAATCGGAGTACTACCGCGCCAAGCTCAAGGCGTCCCGCAAGATCTGCCGCGGGTGGGTGAAGCCGGCCGATCTCCCCTCGAACGCTGAGATCCGCGACGAGATCCAGCGGTTCGCGTACATGTACGAGGGGGACGCGCGGTTCGACAATCTCCGCGAGATGCGGATCGCGGCCCTGCGGATGATGCGGCTGCTGGAGAAGTTCCGGCCCAGGCTGATCGGCAGCACGTTCACCGGCCATGTGCGGCGGGGGAGCGACATCGACATTCACGTCTTCACCGCCGGCGTCGAAGCCGTCTGCGCCGCGCTGGAAGAGGAAGGGCTCGACTTTGAAGTGACCCGCAAGCGGGTCCGCAAAGAGGGAGAGGAACGGCTATACACGCACATCCATGTCCGCGACCGCTTCGAGTTTGAACTGACCGTCTACGGCATGGACAAGGTGAACTACGTCTTCAAGAGTTCGATCACCGGCAAGGCGATCGAGCGGGCCACCTTGAAGGAACTCGAGGCGATCCTGCAGTACGAGTATCCCGACATCGATCTGGAGGACGCCGTGCTGGAGAGCGAGCACGACGTCGACCGCTTCCAGGTGTACCGCATGCTGCTGATCCCGCTGGAGAAGGTGGAGCAGGGACGCAAATACCATCCGGAAGGGGACGCGCTCTACCACAGTCTGCAGGTGTTCGAACTGGCGCGGGACGAGTTGCCGTACGACGAGGAGTTTCTACTGGCGGCGCTGTTGCACGACGTCGGCAAAGCGATCGATCCCAAGGACCACGTCCACGCGGGACTGGAGGCGCTGGAGGACTTCATCACCGATCGGACCGCCTGGCTGATCGGCAACCACATGGAAGCCCACAAACTGCTCGACGGCACGATCGGCGCGCGGGCCAAGCGGCGTCTGCAGAGTTCCCCGGACTACGACGAGCTGTTTCTGCTCGCCCAGTGCGACCGCGACGGCCGGGTCCCCGGCGGGGAAGCGCCCGATCTCGATGAGGCGCTGGAGTACCTGAGAGACCTCGTCCGCATGTGCGGGTAACGCCCCAAGCCCACCGGTTGCAACCGGTGGGATCCATTGGTTTTCGCGCTGTTGATTCAGCAAAGAGCGGGACGCCTGTCAGCGCGGCGGCCGCCTCGGGGCGGGTTGCCGTGCGGGCGGTCTGAGGCCGGGGGGAATGATCGGCCGCGTGACGGTGTCCAGGTCTTCGAGAATTCCCTGGACGGAACGAATCGGGTTGCCGGGCATGGTGACGACGCGCGGGTCGTCGAGCGTCCCGTCAACACGGACCTGCACCCAGTTGTTGAAGACTCGTCCAATGAAGGGGACGTTCGTAATGCCCCCCAGCAGTTGATCGTCTGCCCGGGAGTAAAAATCGAGGTTGAGCCGGCCGGGCAGTTCTTCGGCGAACTCAACGGTCCCCCGACCGACCAGATCGCCGGCGTCGCCGGTCAACTCGATGGCCGAGAAATCGAACAGGCCGTCGTGCATCGTGAAGTCGCCGAGGGCGTAGCTGAACGCCGTCTCGCGGATCGGCTTGAAACTGGGGAGTGCAAAGAGTTGGGCGAACACCGGCAGCTCGTACAGGGCGGCCGGACTGATCTGCACCCAGCCCTCGCCGAGAATCCCCTTGCTCGATGTTCCTCGTCCGGTGAGGGTGACTTCCCCGTTGACGGCCCCCTGCAGTTTCTCGCCGCGGATGTCCCAGTCTCTCGCCCAGGCGCGGAGGCTCGCGTCGCGGAGAGTCAGGTGCATCCGGTATTGGATGCGAGACGGGTCATCGCCCAGGTGCACCACGCCCTGCATCCCCAGGCGGCCTTCCTGATTGCGATCCGAATAGAAGTCGTTGATGTCGAACTGCCGGCCGGCGTAGCGATTGCGATCGGGCGTATGCGTCACCGGCGCAATTAACCACTTGCGCCATGCGGGATCCTCGAAGTCGGGAGTCCCCACGGTGATCTGATTGCCGTCGATCGCGAAGGGCCCGACGGCGTTCCTGACCGGCATGTCGAGCGCGCGGGCGGAGACGATTTCGACATATCCGTCGGCCGTGACGTGCGAACCGTCCCATACGCCGTCCACGATCTCGACGTTGCCCACAGCGTTTTCGAGTTGAACGCCGGCGAAGACGTCATTTCCATCGAGGCGGACCCTCAGCCACCAGTGGGCGGTTACGTTCTCCTCCGCCACCCCCTTCAGTTCCGTCCCGAAGTCGAGGTCCAGCGGGCCCTTCGGATCGAGGCCGAGGACGACGTCCCGGAGACCGGGCGGCAGCGCCTGCTTCAGTTCGTCGTCGCAGACAAGTTTCCGAATGCGAACGTCCTCCAGGTGGACGAGCCACGTGACACTCCCCCGAGACGTCGGATCGACGTACGCCGCCCGGGGCGAGTCGCTCCCCACGATTTCAAGATAGGTCTCTCCGTGGTATCCGCTGAGCGAGTGAATCGAGATCACGCCTTCTTTCCAACTGGCCGTTCCGGTCACGTCGTCCCATTGGTAAGGCAATGCGGCCAGTTTCAGACGACCGTGTGTCAGTTGCACCTTCGGCAGGTGAATGTCGACCGGTCCGCCGGGCGTCCAGGCGAGTTCAGCGTTCCCAATGTCGATCACCCCTTGGGGTGAGACCTGATGCCAGGCCGTTGCAAGTTCCGGTTTCGCGGTGCGGCAGGCGTCATACAGGCTGCGGTCCAGCGTTGCCTGCAGCGCGGTGAGTTTGAGGTCGAGACGGCCCGGCGCTTCCCGCCGGTCGAAGGTTGCGCTGCCGGTCAGGACGGCGCCGTCGTGTTCGCCGCGGAGGTTGGTGAAGTACCAGATCGGCGCCTGAAGGGGATCGTAATCGATCGTTCCTTGGAACTTTGTGAGGCGATAGGGGAAGCGTTCATAGTCGAGAACGCCGTCATAGACGTCGGCGTGCAGCCGCAACAGAATCTTCTGCTTGGGGCCGGGCGGCCGGAGCAGGGAGGCTTCGATGTCGGCGAGTCCGCCCAGCCGTAGCGTTTCCATGGCGCGTCGCACCTGCCGGTGCGCCGGCTGCTGCAGGGCGTTGACGAACCGCTCGTCGAGCGGCACCCGGTCCGCCTCCACCTGGAAGGCCAGCTCGATTTCGGGCCCGGGATTCCGGAAGTAGCCCCGCAGCGTAATCGGGCGGTCGCCCGCCATTCCTTCAAGTTCGGCATGGAACGTGTCGTCTTCCTGCCGGATCGATCCCGCGATGTCGGTGATGGGATACTGGAACTGTTCGTGCAGCAGCGAGCAGCGAATCGCCGTGAACTCGTTGAGCGTCACGTCCCAGGCGCCGGCGGCGTCCTGGATCACGTGCACGTCGAGGTTGAAACGCCCGGCCGGGCTGATCTGGTCGTACATTTTCCGGGCCGAGTCGGTGTGCATGTATTCCCGCACACGACGATCAAGCACGATGTTCGTCGCCTTGACGGAGAAGTCCTTTTCAAAGGTTTCGCCCTGTCGGGTGGCGCGGCCGGAGATCGCCAGCAGGCTCTCTTCGTTCGCGGCCGCCAGTTCCTCAATGACGATCTCGTCCGCCGAGGCCCGCAGTCGGCCGTGCAGACCGTAGAGCGGAACAGGCAGGGCGGCGTTGACGATAGAACCATCATGGATCGTGGCGTCGACGGAGTAGTCGAGCGGCGCGCCCTTTCCGGACTGAGCGACATTGAAGTGCACGTCCATCTGCACGCGGACACCGAGTTCCGGCAGAGCGAGTTGCGTGGTCAACTCGGGGTCGGCGTCGAAGTCTTCTGGGCGGTCCGAGACCGGACTGGTGGCGGGATGGTTGGAACCGGTTGCGAATCGGATCGAGTTGCGATCGTTTTCGGTTTCCGCCGGTGCGCCCGGATTTCTCCCGGCATCGGACAGCGCGGCCATCCGGTCTCGCAGTTCCGGAGACATGCCGGCCGCCACGTCGAGGATTCCCTGCTCGGTATCGATCGCCGCGATGTCTCCCTGCAGATCCCAGGCGAAGGTCTTCAAATTGAGGGATCCGGTCACGGCCAGAGCGCCCGCATGGTCGACGTCGGTTGTCGCGGTGACGGCAAATTGCCGATGTCCGGACGGATCCAGCCGACCGCTCACGCTGCGGCATTGAAAGGCGGTCTCCGGAACGCCCGGTCCCCGTTCACAGTGCACGATCACCGTGCCGCTGGTGATGTCGACCGCGGGCCACGCCGCATCGGACCGGGGAGGCGGCGCGAGTT
This sequence comes from Planctomycetota bacterium, assembly GCA_003388505.1. Taxonomy (GTDB): domain Bacteria; phylum Planctomycetota; class Planctomycetia; order Planctomycetales; family Planctomycetaceae; genus MB-PLM-1. The sequence goes on along the minus strand of QQVO01000028.1, from coordinate 9,265 downwards.
CGCTCCAGTTCCAGATTCCGTCTGCGCGGCGCGTCACATACACCGTCGGCCGCACCAGTTCCACATTCCGCGGGTGGATCGACTGACTTTCGGCAAACAATTCCCGATCGAGCGTGATGACGATCTCCGGGATCTCAATCAGCGGAGCGTCGCGGCCTCGCACCGCCAGGGAGACGTTGGACAGCGTGACCACGCCCGCCGCGTCTGCATGGACGCCCGAGAACGAGACATCCCATTCCGGGACACGCTCGCTCAGTGCGGCGTCGATCTTCTGGGACAGGATTTCATCGACCCGCGACAGGTAATCGCGAACCAGCACGACTCCGCCGGCCGTGATCCCGCCGATCAGCAGCACGACCCATACCAGCGTCCCGCGGGCGGTCCGCAGCAGGCTGCTTCGCGTTTTCGGCGCTGAGGCGGCGGTCATGAGTTCGACTGGCTGGGAGTGGACAACGACAACGGTATCAGGCAGCAACCTGCGGAGTCTGTTTACGGCGGCGCGACCAATGCCGACAGACCTGCAGTCCGGCGGCTGTCAGAACCAGCAGCGGATACTCGGCCGGCAGGCGATATCGCAGCGAACTGACGAACACCAGGTGCAGCGCCGTGAAATAGAGGATGGGACCGGCCGTCAACAGCAGGAACCAGGCGACGCGGAGACGAGGCCGGAGCGTGGTTGCGCTATTGCTATCATTATCGACTGCGGCTTGACCGCGCGCAGCGTGGATGCCGCCGATCAGACCGAACAACAGAACGGGGAGAAAGAATCCGGCGACCGCGAGCTTCGGCAGCCAGTGATCAAACTGGGACGCATTCGGAAAAGGGCTCCAGAACCGGGCGAACTTGATGGCGGCGAGTTGCAACGTGCGGGCCGGGTTTTCTTTCACGAACGTCCACGCCCTCTGTCGGTATTCGCGGTCGACTTCGTACTCGGTCATGGAGGCCGCCAGGTTCTCGCGGTCGAAAAAGGTCATGTCGCTGTCGCCTCCCGCCTGCGGGTTGAGTCCGTCGTACAGGCTGGGGCCGACCCAGAGAGTCGTCAGTACGAAATGGCCGGTCACCCGCTGGTTGCGCAGACCCCACGGGAGCAGCGCGGCAAACAGCGTAAGCAGCACGACGCCGACCAGACCGGCGGCACGGAATCGGTTGGCGGACAAGACGACCAGCGCGATCCCGAATAGCGGCCCGGCGAGCAGCCAACTCGGGCGGACATAGCATGCGAGTGCAATCGTCCCTCCCGTCGTGATCGCAGCGACCCAGGGACGCCAATCGTGACGCTCAACGTGCCGGACAAGCCGGGACATCGCGACGAGGCTTGCCATCAGGCAGGCGGCGAAGAGCGTTTCGCTGAGGATCAGCGGGGTGAAGCCGGCCATCACGGGAGACACCGCCGCCAACAGCGAAGCAATCAGGCCGGTGGTGTGCCCGATCAGTTCAACTCCCAGCCAGTAGACGAGGCCGACTGCCAGCGTTCCGACCAGACAGAGCGAAAGGCGGATGCCCAGCATCCGACCGCCCATGAGGCTCATATTGAGCGCGAGGAACGCCGGAAACCCGGGCATGCGGAGGGCCTGCCGGGGCGGCGAGTAGATTTCGAACGCTTCCCCATTGGTGAGTTTCTCAGCGAGGGTCCAGTAGCCGGCCGCGTCTCCTTCGATGAGAAACTGTCGCTGCCAGCGATGGTCGAGTTGATACTGCAGTCCAATCGCGACCGCTGCGCGGATCAGCAGCGCAAGAGCAAGAACGCCGATCACCGATGTTGTTCGCGACGGCATGTTGGAGACCGGAACGGAGCCGGCCGACCGGATGGTGTGGAATTGTCTTGCGGCGAATGCCGGATTGACGCAAGTGACGGCCGCATCAGGCGCAACGAAAAAGCGGGGAATGGTACGCGGAGTCCCGAAAACGGGTCAAGAGCGGTGTCGGGAGCGGAATTCCGGGCCGCGCCGGGGTGTGGGACGCACAACGCGATTCTCAACGCAAAGTCGCCAAGGCCGCAGAGCAACGCAGAGAGTTCTTGCATGTCCGTCCCACGCACGCACTTCATCGATGCGTGGAAGACACCGTGGGGTGCGGCGGCATCTCTTGAAGAACAAGGTGACTGCGTTCCGGCAGTTCGTGAAAACGAGACCGTACGGCAATCTGCCTGCGTGAACTTTGCGTCTCTTTGCGCGCATTGCGACTTTGCGTTGAAAACCCGGCGCCGCAAAGCGGAAAATCCGCCCGATTCCGAGCAAATGGTGATTCGGGGATGCCATCGTTCGTCACCGCGTGACGGCCGTACGCATCCATTCGATCGACCGCTCGAACGGTTCGGCAAGATGTCCGGCGTAGCTGATGTCGGCCCCTTCCACAGCCTGCACCGTCAGCCACGGTTTCTCGGCCGCCATCTTGCGCAACGCTTCCGTCAAACCGTCAAACGCGGCGGAGTTACGGGCCGATTCGGTCCCGATCATCACCAGCGCCGGACACCGCAAATGCGGCAGCAACCTCATGATGTCGAAGTTGTCGTGCGGCCCGTACTTCGCGACGAAGCCCGAGGCCGGCATGACGAGCGGCATCGGCTGGCGAACCTGCAACAGCGTTTCGCCCTCCCCGCGGCCGACGAGGGCGTCCGCCCGGCGGAAGTCTTCCCGAAACTGACCCGCCAGCTTGTGCCGCTGGAACGCCCCGTGACTGAACCGGGGCGGTGACATCGCGATCAGGCAAGCCACAGGCGCGTCGGAACTCTTCGTGACAGTGAAGATCGACTTTACGCCGCCCATGCTGTGTCCGACGAGGGCGATGCGGCGGTAGCCCCGCTCCTTGAGAAAATCGATCCATGCCGTCAGGTCGTGCCGGCATTCGTCGATGTGCTCGTAGGCGGCCCCGCCGAGGATCGAACCTTTCTCGGTGGGAATGCGGGCCATCAGGTCGTGTCCGCGCGTATTAACTCGCAGCGACGCGATTCCCGCATCCAAGGCCTGCAGCGCATACGTTTCCATCAGGCCCGGGGCGGTGAAATTGCTGCCCGTGCCGTGGACGAGCAGGCACGCGTCCACCGGCAATTGCGACGTCCGTTCTTCAGGAACGCGCAGCGCCCCGTCGAGAAGCAGTCCGTCTTTGGTCGTCACGCGGCAGAGTTCGACGTGAGAATTCGGCATGATGTATTTCCTTGTTGCACGGTTGCCGTTCGGGCCGCCGTGCGAATCAGCGACGCAGGCTAGTCGATCAGTCCGTTTCACATCCAGATTAATCGATGGGTGCAAGGCGAGGGGAGACCGGTTTGACTCCAGGCCGGTCTCAACCCGCTTCCCGCCCCGACGGTCCGAAATCACGCCGGTCGACGGTCTCGATCCGTCTCGACGCCTTGCGATCCAGCCACCCCGAAAACAAAGCCCTCACAGGGCACCAGTCGTCCGTCAATTGAACATTTTCAGGTTGAGCGGTGCGTACGGAAGCACGAATCCCGCAGGGTTTCGTGCGGATTTGCGGTCCAACCAACCCGAGACAAAGCCCTCACAGGGCCTAGCCGATCGGCGACGGGCAACGGTAGAATCGGTGGAATTCGGGTTGGCGCTCGATTCCCGCCGGCCGGACTGCATTATTCGTTTCCCGGTGCAGCCGGAAAAGAGGTGATCCTCCGGAGGAACACGGTATGACCGATTCGCGATTGACCCGCAGGCTCGAGGTTGTGGCCGGCCGGTTGAGGCGCCTGAGACGTCTCAAGCGACTTTCGGCCGCGTGGGCGGTTGCGGCGCTGGTCTGCCTGGGCTTGCTCGCCGCGGGAATCGGCGGCGTCAACGTCTGGACGGCTTGCTTGCTTGGACTCGCTGCGCTGGCGATTGGATTCTGGACAACGCGCCGCCGGGCGAGCGACCTGCAGACGTCCGCCGCTGAGGTGGAACAGGCCTTCCCCGATCTGGACGCGGCGCTCTGGACGGCGGCGGCCCAGCGGCCCGACCCCGAAACGCAGAAATACGGCTTCCTGCAGGAGCAGGTGTTTTCCGAGGTGCTGCTGCATGCCTACCGCAACGACTGGAGCCGCGCTGTCCCCCTGTCACGTCTGTTTCGATGGCGATTGGTCCACCTGGCGTCCTTCGCCCTGTTTCTGGCGGCCGCCGTCTTCGCGGTGCGTCACAGTCCGGCTGCTCCCGATGCGATCGCCGACGCCGATGCCACAGATTCAGTGGTTCCTTCCCGCTACGCAGTGACCGTGATCCCCGGAGACACCGAAGTCGAGCGCGGCCGCAGCCTGCTGGTTCAGGCTGAGTTTGAAACCCGTCTCCCGGCCGGCGTCGAACTCGTGGCGGTCGATGCACAACGGCAGTCGGTCCGCATACCGCTCGTCAAGAGTCTGTCCGATCCGGTGTTCGGGGGTTGGATTGCGAGCGTCGACTCCGACCTCGTCTATCACGTCGAGTATGCCGGCGAACGTTCGCCCGATTACAAGGTGACGACGTTCGTGTACCCGGAACTCGTGCGGGCCGATGCGAAAGTCATCGAACCGGCCTACACCGGTCGCGGCGAACTTGTCTTCGAGAAGGTTCGCAGAATCAGCATCGTGGAAGGTTCCCACTTGACTCTCACCTGCCGGCTGAACAAACCGGTCGCCACGGCCGTCCTGGAATCCGAAAGCGGCGCGCCGATCGAACTCGCGCCAGAGGCCGACCCGTCGATCGGGGACGAAGCCTCGGCGGATTTCACGGTGGCAGCGTCATGGACGCCCGGCCTGTCTCAAAGTCTGAGGTTGATTCTCACCGACGAAGACGGTCGGCAGAATCGGGAGCCGCCCGAGTTCGAGATTACGGTCGTCCCCAATGAGCCGCCCGAACTCGCCGTCGAGTTTCCCGCCCGCGACACGCAGGTCTCTCCGATTGAAGAACTCTCGCTGGAAGCCTCGGCCTGGGACGACTACGGCCTCACCGGATACGGGCTGATTCTCAACACGACCGACGGCGGTGAGGAAACGCTCCCGCTGGGCGAATCGGCCCCCAGCGAAGAGAGTGTGACGCTGGCCCACCTGCTGGAACTCGAGACGATGCAGGCCGAGCCGCGACAGCTCGTTTCCTACTACTTCTACGCCGATGACGTCGGTCCCGACGGAAGGCCGCGGCGGACCTACAGCGACATCTTCTTCGCAGAAGTCCGGCATTTCGACGAGATCTATCGCGAGATGCCTTCGCAACAGGGGCAACAAGGCCAGCAGAGCGGCCAGGCCGGGCAGGCGGGAGAACTGGTCGAACTCCAGCGGCAGATCGTCTCGGCAGTCTGGAACGTGATGCGGGCCTGGAACCCGACCCGTGTCGAACTGCTCGAAGCAACGTACTCGGAAGACGTCGCAGCGATCGCCGAGTCGCAGCAGGTCGTCGTCGACATGGCCACCGAACTCGCCGCCGCGCTCGAAGATCTGGAAGCGCAGCAGCACGCCGGCGACGCGCTGGAGCAGATGCAGGCGGTCATCAATGAGTTGGAGCTTGCGAATCGCGACTCATCGGTCGATCCCCTGCCGAACGCCCGCGACGCCGCCCGCTCCGCCTACCGCTCGCTGCTCCAACTGCAAGCGCGAATCCACATCGTCCAGCAACAGCAGCAGCAGGGGGGCGGGGGCGGATCGTCGAACAAGAACAACGATCGGCAACTCGATCAGCTCGAACTGCAAAACGACCGCAACCGATACGAACAGCAGCGGCAACCCGAACAACAGCAGGAGGCCAACCGCGAACAACTGCAAGTGCTCAACCGGCTGCGCGAACTCGCCCAGCGGCAGGAAGACATCAACGACCGCATCCAGGAACTCGAAAACAAACTCCGCGACGCCGATGATGACGAACGCGAGGAACTGGAGCGGGAATTGAAGCGGCTGCAGGAAGAACAGGAAGAACTGCTCCGCGACCTCGATGAAGTTCGCGAGCGGATGGAGCGGCCCGAAAACCGCCGCGACATGGCCTCGGCCCGCCGCGAACTCGAAGAGACCCGCGAGAACGTGCTCCGTTCCTCCGAAGCGCTCCAGGAAGGTCAGACCTCCAAGGCGCTCTCATCCGGAACCCGTGCTGAGCGGGAACTCGAGGAACTGCGCGAAGAGTTCCGCCGCAAGACGGCCGGGGAATTCGCCGACGTCATGCAGCAGATGCGCGACGACGCCCGCGAACTCGCCGAGCGGGAACAGGAAATCGCCGATCAACTCGGCTCAGGCGACGAACCGTCCGAACGCCCCACCCTGCGAGACACTGCAGACCGCGAAGACCTGGCGGACGCCTTGGAAGAGCAGCGGACCGATCTCGGACGGCTCCTCGATCAGATGCGGGACGTCGTCGAACAGTCGGAACTGAGCGAACCGCTCCTGTCCAGGCACCTCTACGAAGCCATGCGCGACGCCCGCGTCGATCATCCGGAGGAGGCCCTGGAAGTCGCGAGCCAACTGCTGAGGCGAGGTTTCCCGGAGCAGGGGGTCGAAGCCGAGGCCCAGGCCCGGCGCGGAATCGAAAGACTGCAGGCCGGAGTCGAGAAAGCGGCGGACAGCGTCCTCGGCGACGAAACCGAAGCCCTCCGCCGCGCGCAGGACGAACTGGCGCAGTTGACCGAATCGATCGAAAACGAACTGGCTGAGGGCGATCCCGGTCAACAGCCGCAACCCGGATCACAGCCCGGCGAATCGTCCGCATCCCAATCGCCGTCCGACGAAACTTCGGAAGAGAGTGAATCGCAACCGGGCCGTTCTCCGAGCGGCGAAGAAAGCGAATCAAGCGAGAATTCAGACTCGCCACAGCCGGGCGACGAACCGGAACAATCACCGGGTGACCAGCCGGGTGAGCAGTCCGGTAACCAACCGGGCAAACAGCCGCGCGGCCAATCCGGAAATCAACCGGGAGAAACTCCGGGTCGTCAACCCGGCGGAAATCAGCCCGGCCGCAAATCGCCGCAGGATGCGCAGTCCCCCTCCGAGTCGAGCGAGAGCAATTCCAACCGCTCGCCCGGTTCGCCGTTTGCGCCGTTCCTGCAGGGCGGCAATGCGGACGGCGCTGGGGGCGGACCACAGCGGCCGCTCACCGGCGGCGATTTCCTCGAATGGTCCGACCGCATGCGCGACATCGAGGAGATGATCGCCGATCCCGAACTTCGCGCCGAAGCCGCCGGCATCCGCGAAAGAGCCCGCGAAATCCGCATCGACGTCAAACGCCATTCCGAACAGCCCAACTGGGATCTGGTCCGCACCAGCGTCTACGGCCCCATGCTCGAACTGCGGCAACTCCTCGCCGAAGAAATCGCCCGCCGCACCTCCGAAGGCAACCTCGTCCCCATCGACCGCGACCCCGTCCCCGAAGAATTCTCCGAACAGGTCCGCCAATACTTTGAGGAACTGGGAACGGTGCGGGATGACTGAGTGGCCCGTTAAAAAAACGTCACATGGTCTCATTCCCTCGTTCCCAAACTTCCCGGCTTGTTGATTTACTTTTTCGGGTCTGTGTCTGGGATGCGTTTCCCCCTTTCCCCCGCTGGCTCTTTGCGTAGAGCGAGCGCGGGGCGGGGGGCGGGGCGGGTTGCTGAGGGCTAGCGCACGCTGCCAGCGTGCGTCACCGTTGACGTGACATCGGTGTCCAATCCGTTCGAAAAGCGCGGCGCTTTGGGAAACTTCTCGACAACCTGCTGCTTGGCAACTACTTATGGTGAACCGCGCCCTCGACGTGAATAATCCGGGTTAGGGGGGATGGACCGGTGCGGTTTGGCTCTGGGTGAACGGACCGGCTCGCGCGGGGATCAGGTTCAGCAGCCGGTCGAGGTTGAACGCCGTCGCCAGCCAGGTCCATTCCTGCCGAACCGGCTCCAGGCCCCGCAGCAGGAATTGGCGGACGCCGAATTTCTGTTTGATGACCGCGAACGGCCTCTCCCCGGGATGACGCCGACGGGCGTACGTCTGTTGCGCCTCCGCCGTCGACATCTTGGCGGCGTGAGCTTCACGCCGCGATTCGTGTTGTTCGCGGTGGATCGTCCGCGGCGTCGCCTGCCCCTGGAGACACAGCGACTTCAGCGGGCAGTCCGCACAGTCCTGAGCGGCCGCCTGATAGCGATGACGAATCCGCTGGACGCCGTTGCGCGTCTCGGTCGTCTCGCTGCGGTGAGGCAGCCGCTTGCCTTGGGGGCACCAGTAGCAGTCTTCATCCTCATCGTAGACGAACGCCTGCTTGTCGAGTTGCTGGGACGCGACTCCTTGGCGGGTCGTGCTCTTCGTGGGCAGTCGGTCGCGGTCTGCGGCGGCCACCGGTTGAGTCGGATCGTCGCGAACCGCCGGGTTGTTATCGACAGCCTGATTCTTGATCGGGGAAAACAGCTCGACCCCGGCTTGCTCACAGTCCGCCAGATTCTCTCCCGTCGCCATCAACCCGTCGGCCAGCACGGTCGGCGACGGCTTCTCTTGCCCGAAGTCCTGCTGCACCTGCTCGACCGACGGCACCAGCTGTTTGTCTTCGTTGACCGTATTGAGCACATCGGCCGCGACAATCATCCCGCTGTCCACGTCGACCATCGCCGTCGGCGTGAAGTTGGGAGCATACCCCCCCTCTTTGTTGGGCATCACCCGCGATTGGGGATCGGTGAGCGGCAGCCGTTTCGGAGGGGCCTGAGCGCTGCGCTCGATCCGTTCCAGTTCGGCCAAAGCCGCATCGACCTGCTGCGTGCGTCGCTCCACATCGGCCAGTTCCGCGGCCAGGGTGTGAGCGGAGTGCTCCCCCAGACGCTCGTCGTCGGAGAGGTCGGCGGCGGCCGCCGCCGCTTCGAGTTCCGTGAACTTCTGCGCCAGTTCCGCCCGCATCTCGCGCAGCTCCGCCGGAGTCCGCGTGCCGCGGCGGCGATTGTTCGCGCGGATCCGCGTCCCGTCAAAAGCCAGCGTCTGCAGCGGCAAACAGCCGATCTCCCGAGCCACCAGCGCGATCTGCACAAACGTGCTCTTCAATGCCTCCGCATTCTTGCGACGGAATTCACTCAGCGTCGTATGATCGATCGAACGCCCTTCCGCCAGCCAGCGAAAGTCGAGCCGGACCTGCAACGCTTCTTCGAGCGCCCGGCTCGCACGAATCCGCACCAAGAGACCATAGAGAATCACACCCGCCAGGATGCGGGGATGGATGGGAGGCTGACCGCGACGCAGATCGTACTGCGCCTCCCAAGCCGACCAATCCAGCCGCGTGAGAATCTCATCGAGCAACCGCACCCGATGCTGCGGCGCGATCGCCTCGTCCAGCCGAGTCGGAAACAGCACCAACTGCTCCCGCCCGAATTCCGCCTTCGC
>QQVO01000055.1 GCA_003388505.1 Planctomycetota bacterium | reverse complement strand
GCGTGCCCATCTGGCCGACGAACGGGACCTGATTGTATCGATCGCGAACAGCGGCCGCTTCCTGTTCGATGTCGAAGGCGGTGCGTGCCCGGTTTTCGAGGACCATCTCCGCCGCCTGCTCACCGAAGTCCTCCATGCCCGACATTCTTCCGGTGAGGTCGAGCCCGGACGGGAAGCGGTCGAGGCTACCGAGCAACTCGCGTCGCCTGCTGACGCGGCCGACCGTCAAAGTGCTGGGGAGTGTGAATGGTTGTGGCCCGGTGGCGCCCTGGACCGGGTCGTACTGCTGGCCGAGATAACCGCCCCAGGCGATATGCGTGCGATCGACATGGAATGCCACGTAGGGCGGCATGCCGGGCTGATTGGCGCCGCGATGCCGGGCAATCACCGACGCGATCGCCGGGTACTTGCTTCCGTTGGGGTTGACGCGCGGCGCCGATCGCAGGTTGCCGGTCTGCATCACCTGGTTCGGCTGGTGATTGCTGGCCGTCGAGTCGACCGACCGGATGATCGTGAACTTGTCCATCATCTGCGCCTGCAGCGGCAGATGCTCGCTGACCACGATCCCCGGCACATTGGTCTCGATCGGCGAGAACGGTCCCCGCACTTCGCGCGGGGCATCCGGCTTGACGTCCCAGGAGTCGAGGTGACTGATTCCGCCAGCCAGCCAGAGCAGAATCACACTGCGATCGTCACTCTTGTGAGTGCGTTCTCCCGCAATCTCGTCGCTCAGGGCTGCAGCGGGACTCGCCGCGGTTCCTGCTAACGATGCAAGTCCGCTCTTGAGAGCGCCTCTTCGTGAAACAAACCCGGTCACAATCAAATCCCCGTGTGTCAGTACAATGCTTTCCGCCCGCTCCCCTCATCATACACGATCTGTCGCTTGGCGTTGACCCTCTCTTGACCTCCGCGTAAGGCGATCAGGTTCCTCAAACTGGGCAAGGCCAGGGAGCACGAATCCCGCAGGGTTTCGTGCGGATTTGCGGTGCAGTCGACCCCCCAAGACCGCCCTGACAGGGCGCTAGATTCCTTCTCTCTGGCGGGAGGGGATGTCGAGGTCTTCCTCGAAGTGCCTCTCCCGCCGCCATTCGCTCCAGAATCGCAGTACGGAGCGGATCGCACAGAGGATGCTCATGAGGTCTTCGGGAGACAGCCCGGTCGGCACAACGCGGCGCTTTGACGAGAGAGAGTGCACGCCTTCGTTGCCGAACACGCGCAGCGAGTGAAGATACGACGAGATCCAGCTCGCCAGCATGCGGGAATTTCTGACGGCCTCGATGTTCGTCATCAGGTCGCGGGCAATCGGGAGATCGAGGTCGCGGCAGAGTTGTTCGGTCGTCAGCTCGGCCAGCTTCCGGCCGAAGGCGGCGATCGTCTGGACGCACAAGCGGTCCGGCTGGGCGACCGCGCCGCGCAGGGGCGCTTGCAGTTCCTCGAAGTGCCGGTTCAGGACGCCGCTGTCGATCTGTCGCACGATCTCGCGGCACAAGCCGTCAAGAACCGCCTCGCCCTGGGTGTCGACATACGTGCGGCCGAGGCTGAAATTCATCGCCTCATCCCATTCGGCCAGTTCGTCGGGGTCGAGCACGAAGTAGCGGACCGCCTGCGTTCCCCGCGACTGCCTTAACCAGGCCAGGGCGTGACGCAACAAGGAGCGCACCGCCGGGCCGTAGTCTTCAATCCCCTTGCGGACCAGAACCGGGAGCGAGATCGTCTTGAATTCGTGCCCCAGGAATTCCAGCGCCGCGACTGCTGCGAACGTCGAACGAATCGCCCGGTCGTAGAACTCCGCCGGATGATCCTGCGTTCGCGGCGGGGCGACGCACATCGTCAGCAGGTGATCGAAGGGGGTCTGCGTGATCGCGGGTTGAAAACAGGCGGAGACGCCTTCGCCGAAGTTGATGAAGGTCTCGCAAAGATCGACCTCGAAACCGTAGAGTTCCTTCAGCAACAGCACGAGTTGCGCCGGCTTCTCACGTCGAAAACTGGTGGAGATGACCAGCAAGTCGGCCGGTTGGGAAAAGATGTCGCCGGCGAACAGTTCAAACGTCCGCAGGCCGTGGGGCGTCTCAATGGAGACGGCATTGACCTGCTGAGCCGTTTCGGTCTTCACAATCATAAATCCCGCCCGTCAAGCATGGCCCTGAAGTGAGTGCGAGCACCCGAATCCGCAGGAATTCCAGCATACTCCCGTCCCGGACGAGAAACCACCACGACCGGCGCTGCTTTTGGGCGAGCGCGTTTCCCGACGTCCGTGCGTTGTTTTTCCTTTCCCTGATGGGGCATCCCGCCTAGCATCCCGTTGACGGCCCGGAAATCAACCTCCGATGAAGCATGCACAGGTGACAGGTCTCATGTCAGTTCCCGACGTCGGTCAGGCAGCTCCCGCATTCACACTCCCGGCCATCCCGGACGGGAAGGTGCGTCTCAGCCAGTTCAAGGGCGAGAAGAACGTGGTGCTCTATTTCTATCCGCGCGACGACACGCCCGGTTGCACGCAGGAGGCGTGCGATTTTCGGGACAACCTCGGGGTGTTCCACAAGGGAGACACCGTCGTGCTGGGCGTCAGCACGGACAGCATCGCGTCCCACGAAAAGTTCGCCGACAAGTACGAACTTCCCTTCCCACTGCTCTCGGACGAAGACCACGTTGTGTCCGAGAAGTACGGCGTGTGGGTGGAGAAGAAGAACTACGGCAAGACCTACATGGGTCTGCAGCGGTCCACCTTCCTGATCGACAAGCGGGGGAAGATCGCGGCCGTGTGGCCCAAGGTGAAAGTGAAGGGGCATGTCGCCGAGGTTGCCGAGAAACTCCAGGAACTCGACTCCAAGTAACTCTCTGCATATGAGGATTCCCGCATGCGCCTGACCCGTGTTGCTGCTTGCCTTGCCGGCCCGATGATTGCAGTCGTCACGATGGGGGCCTGCCCGGAGCGACTCCCGGCCGTCGGACCGGACCCGATTCCGCTCTGGACGGACGGCGCCCCCGGTGCGATCGGTGAGGACGACGCGGACCGGCCGGAGATTCGCGTCTATCAACCGCAGAGCGCGCCTAAGACCGGAACGGCGGTCGTCGTCTGCCCGGGGGGAGGATACGGCGCGCTGGCAATCGACCATGAGGGCCAGCAGGTGGCGAAGTGGTTCAACTCGTTCGGCGTGACGGGAGTCGTCCTCAAATACCGGCTTGGACCCCGCTACCGGCATCCCGCGCCGCTGCAGGACGTTCAGCGGGCGATCCGCTACACGCGCGCCCACGCGGATGAACTCGGCATCGACGCCGGACGGGTGGGCGTGATGGGGTTCTCGGCCGGCGGTCACCTGGCCTCGACTGTTTCGACCCATTTCGACGCGGGGGACGAGAGCAGCAGCGACCCGATCGAACAGCAAAGCTGCCGGCCCGACTTCGCGATTCTTGCTTATCCGGTCATCAGTCTTACGGCGGATTTCAGCCACCGGGGTTCGGCCCGCAACCTCCTCGGCGACGATCCCGACCCGGAACTTCTTGAGTCTCTTTCGAACGAAACGCAGGTGACGGCGGAGACGCCTCCGACGTTTCTGTTTCATACCGGCGCCGACAAGGGCGTTCCGGTCCAGAACAGTCTCGCGTATTACGGCGCGCTTGTTGAAAACGGCGTGGCGGCCGAACTGCACGTGTACCAGAACGGCCCGCACGGCGTCGGGCTTGCGCCGGGCGATCCGGTCGTCTCGACCTGGGCGGACCGGCTCAAGGACTGGTTGCAGACGAACAACTTTCTGAGCAACGCCGAGCGGGCCGAGGTCTCGGGGACGGTGACCGTCAACGGCAAGCCGCTGCAACGGGGAACTGTGACGTTCATTCCTGTCGAATCGGCCGTCGAACCAGCGGCGTTCGCGAGAGTCTCGGCCGGCAAGTATTCCCTGACGGTCGAGTCGGGACCGATCGCCGGAGAGAACGCGGTGGTGATTTACCATCTGGGAGACATCGCCGCCGTGCCGACCGTCGACGATGCGGTTGAACTCACGGCTGGAGACGACGACGGCGGATCGGAATTTCGCGTCGACGTTTCGGCCGGACGCAATGTCTTCGATTTCGACCTGAAACGATGACGAAGCCGGCCGATCAAGAAGCCGCCGGACGCACGATCGCCATCGGCGACATCCACGGCTGCAGCGCGGCGCTGGACGTCCTGCTCCGCGAATTGAGCCTGACTGCGACAGACACGGTGATCGTGCTGGGCGACGTTGTCGATCGGGGACCCGATACGAAGGGGTGCATCGATCGCCTGCTCGAACTCAAACATGAGGCCCGGTTTCTGCACATCATGGGCAATCATGAAGAGATGATGCTCGATGCGTACGTCGGCGGCCCGTGGGCCAACGCCTGGCTACGCTATGGCGGACAGGAGATGCTCGATTCTTATGGCGGATCGTTCGATGCGATTCCGGAAGAGCACCTCGATTTCATCCGGTCGGGGATGGATTTCTTCGCGACCGGAAACGCCATCTTTGCGCACGCGGCGATCAATCCGGCGCAGACGATGGAGCAACAGACGGTGCACTTCCTGCGGTGGAACCGGATCGTCGGCAACGAACCCCCGCATGTCTCGGGCCGGCCGATTGTCTGCGGACACACCGCCCAGCCGTCGGGCCGGCCGCTCGTTTTCGATGGGTGGTGCTGTGTCGACACGTGCGTCTACGGGCCGAGCGGAGCCCTCTCGGCGTTGGCGGTCGAAGAGAACCTGATCTATCGGTCCTGTCAACATGGCGAGTTTCTCGGCATTGAGCCGGCAAGTGACTTCACATAACGCCGCGCTCATGCACTTCAGCGCACTTTCCGTGAACTCGACAGAGGCCCACTGGTCGTTCAGAATCGCGACGAAGCGGCCGCCGGCGTCAACGTAATCACCTCGAGATCAAGCCATGCATGTCCTTGTCACCGGCGCCGCCGGATTCATCGGATTCCACGTCGTTCAAAGACTTCTCGCCCGCGGCGACGACGTGTGCGGGGTCGACAACATCAACGATTACTACAGCGTTTCCCTCAAGCAGGACCGGCTGGCGCAACTCACGTCGCACGAGAACTTTCACTTCCATCAGTTCGATCTTGCCGGGCGCGAGACGACGGCGGAACTGTTCCGAACCCATCAGTTCGACGGCGTCATCCATCTCGCGGCGCAGGCCGGAGTCCGTTACTCGCTGACGAATCCCGAGGCGTACATCGACAGCAATCTCGTGGCCTTCGGCAACGTGCTGGAGGGTTGCCGCCATCAGCAGACCGGACACCTGGTTTATGCGTCGTCCAGCTCCGTTTACGGGGCCAACGCGGAGATGCCGTTCTCCGTGCACCAGAACGTCGACCACCCTTTGAGCCTGTACGCGGCGACGAAAAAGGCCAACGAACTGATGGCCCACACGTACTCTCACCTCTATCGGCTGCCGACGACCGGACTTCGCTTTTTTACCGTGTACGGGCCGTGGGGGCGGCCCGACATGGCGCTGTTTCTCTTCACCCAGGCCATTCTCGAGGAACGGCCGATCGATGTCTTCAACGAGGGCAGGATGCGGCGTGATTTCACGTACGTCGACGACGTGGCGGAGGGGGTCATTCGCGTGCTGGACCGGCCTGCGAACCCGGATTCCGGATGGTCGGCGAAGAGCCCGGACCCGGCCAGCAGTGCGGCCCCGTACCGGGTTTACAACATCGGCAACCACGAGCCGGTCGAACTGTTGCGTTTCATCGAAGTGATTGAGGACTGCGTCGGCCGGAAGGCCGAAAAGAACCTGCTGCCGATGCAACCGGGCGACGTTCCGGAGACCTATGCGAACGTTGACGCATTGATCAACGACGTCGGTTTCAACCCGGGAACTCCGATTGAAGACGGCGTGCGGAATTTCGTTGATTGGTATCGCCGGTATTACCGCGTTTGAATGCCGTCGTTGACACACATCACTCGATCCCCGATTGTGTGACTCTTCGAGAGATTCGAATGGAACGCGGATGACCACGGATGAGACCGATTGTCGCTGATTGTTTTCTTGCGCGTCGGCGCCATGCGCGCCTGAATCGATGCGGTCTCGGCGCTGCCGCTTTTTGAAGGAAAAGCCCGCAAGATCGGTGCTGATCCGCCAAGTCCGCGAAAATCTGTGTTCTGTTCGAGAATCCCCTGGGCCCGGTTTCTCGGGGCCGCGCCACGGCCGAGTTGCGTGTCACTGACAGCCGTTAGCGGGCGTCACTTCTCTGCCGGTGAGGGAGCGGTCGATGCGTCGTCATCAGCCGGTGCTGCTGCGGCCTCTTGCGTTTCGGAGCGGTCTTCGGCCTCGGCGTCGTCCGGCGAGTCGGCAGGTTGCGTCGGCGTCTCCTCGCGGTCGACATGGATCGTGAACTCGAACGGTTCCGAGATCACCGGTGTCCGTCCTTCGAACGTTCGCGCCCGGACAACGAATGCCTCCGTACCGCGCGGCACGGCGTAATACAGCGCTCCGTCCGCGTCCTCGTGAACGCACGGGTAGATGGTTCCGTCGTAGATTGCTTCGGTATGGTAGCCCAGGCCGCCGAGCAGAGCGTTCAGACCGACGACGTCGCGATAAGCCGCCAGATTGCCCAGTTCCATTCCCGCCGCTCGCGCTTCCCGCCAACTCTCGATGAAGCCGGTGGCTTCTGTGCGCAGTTCCTGAGCCAGTGGGTCGTTCAATGCGGCGGCATGTTCCGCCACGAAAGCCGAAACGACGGGATGGCGGCCGAGACCGACCCCCACGAGTTCCGTCTCCGGTCCCGCCTGCGCTGCGACCCGCAGGCCGAAACGGCTGCCGCGGATCTCAATGTGGAGTGCCGTGCTGTCAATCAGCACGGGATCGACCGTCAGGCCTTCCACCGCCTGCATGAATTCGCGGCGCGGCATGTCGACGGCTGCCGGACCGACATAAGCAGTCACCGCCTTGTCGACCGGAATCGGCACTCCCGTCAACTCGCCCGTCATCGTTGCACGAGTGAACCACCAGTAACCGGCGGCGGCGGCGAGCAGCAACCCCCCGAACAGGACCGGGCCGATCCACCATCCACCACCCTGCCTCTTTTTCTTCACAAGCGACGCGTAGGACGGCGGAGGTTCCCCCGTGGTGTCGATGACGGGTCCGGTCGCTGCGCCGGTCTCAGCCGGTTCGAGCGGTTCAATGGACGGTGGAGCGGGATCGAAATCGAAGGCTTCCGATGCACCGGTGGCGGGAGAACTCTCCGGTTCGTCCGGCGCGGCGCCGGTGCCCTCCGTTGCGGCGTCGACATCCGGTTTCGGGACGCGAAGCTTCGTTTCACACTTCGGACACTTGCCGACCTTCCCCGCCGCTTCGTCTCCCACGCGGATCGACGCCGTGCAGTAAGGGCAGTTGAATTGAATCGCCATGCCAAAGCCCACCTCGACGCCCAAGGCGCGGATTGCTCGATTCGTATCTCCAGTCGCTCCGTCCTGCAGGATATTCAACGTGGGACGGGAGGGAATGGTGATTCTCAGACCTTTGGAAGATACACAGGGAATCACCGATTGGCTGCGAGCGAGCCAGTCGCTACAACTTGACTCCCGGCGCGGCTGCGAACGGCCGCCAATCGGCACGACTCAGGTTCGCTCCCGCTCATGCTCAGGTTTGCGATCGGTAATCTGCTCAGCCGTCCGGGCCGCTCCTCGCTCTCGACGCTCGGCCTGGCCGTCGCCATCGGCGGAATGGTCGGTCTTTTTTCGATCGCCGGAGGCATCGACCATCTGGTGGCCTCGACGTTTGAATTGATCCCCGGCCTGCTCGTCCAGCAACGGGGCGCGCCGGTCCCGCTGTTTTCGACGCTGCCGGCCGACTGGCAGCAGGAGATCGAGGATATCGAAGGCGTTTCCGTCGTCAACGCCGAGGTTCTGGTCCGGGCCAATGTCATCGAGGGAAAGACGATCATCAGTCCGCCGCGGTTCGTGCTCGGGGTCGATATCGAGAATCGCTTGCGGCTGAAGAACGGCGTCTATGCGGAATGCATGGAGGAGGGCCGCTTCCTCCGCCCCGAAGACGCCGGCACCACGAACTGCGTCGTCAGCCGCCAGATAGCGGAAGAGTTTGGCCGGTCGGTGGGAGACGTGCTCCGGGTCAACGGCTATGACGTCACGATCGTGGGAACGTACTACTCCGGTTCGATGCTGATCGACGTCAGCATCCTCATGGACATCGGGACCGTTCGTTCGGTCAGCCGTTACGATCCCGACTCGGTCTCGGTCTACTATCTGGAAACCACGGGCGAAATCGACGACGAAACGGTCTCGCGCCGCATCGAACAACACTTCGCCGACCGCAGGTTGGCTGAGTGGGATCCGAGTTCAGCTGCCTCCCGTCTCATCGGTCCGGAAATGTCGCTGACCGATTTGTTTCGCAATCTCGACACGCTGGCGAAGGCCGGCGAGTTGGATCGACCGGCGGCGGAGCGGAGCCCGGAGGAGGACAGTCCGGAGGGAGGCGAGAATTCCGAACGGGACGCATTGTCCGAATCCGCGGCGGATTCTGTCTCGCCGGTCGAAGTCCGCTCCGCCGACGACTGGGCCGACGAGTTCGAGAACTTCATGACCGACCTCGACCTGTTTCTGACGCTGATGACGGGAATCGGCGTCGTCATCGCCGTGCTTTCGATCGTCAACACGATGCTGATGAGCGTGACCGAACGGCGCATCGAGTTCGGCATTCTCCGCGCCAACGGCTGGTCGCGGGGGCACGTGCTGAGTCTTGTCACGTTTGAAAGCGCACTGCTCGGCGTGGTCGGAGGTCTGATCGGCGCGGCTCTCGGCTGGATCGCGACTCACGTGGTCAACTGGACCTTCCCGGAACGCATCCACCTGCACGCGGGCCCGGGACTGCTGCTCCTGAGCATCGCGTTCAGTGTTCTGATCGGCGCGCTGGGGGGCGCTTACCCCGCCTGGCACGCCGCCCGCCTCTCGCCGATGGAAGCAATCCGCCGGGGCTGACCGCTCGCGACGCACACACCATGATCAACGTCGAAAACGTGACCAAGTCGTTCCGTCGCGGCGACACCGAAATCCCGGTGCTGCGGGGAATCTCCTGCGAAATCCCGCGGGGAGCGTTCGCGTTCATCGTCGGTCCGTCGGGCAGCGGCAAGAGCACGCTGCTGTATCTCATCGGCGCTCTGGACGAGCCGACCTCCGGCGAGATCCACGTCGCCGGCCGGCGACTCGACGAGGTCGACCAGGCCGGCCGCGATGCATTCCGTCGCACGGAAATCGGCTTCGTCTTTCAGAGCTTCAATCTGCTCAGCAATCTTTCGGCACTCGATAACGTTTTGATTCCGTACATGCCGATCGGCGAGGCCGCGCGCCGCCGCGGCGATGCGATCGAACTGCTCAAACAGGTCGGACTCGAACACCGGCTCGATCATCGTCCGGCTCAACTTTCCGGAGGCGAACAGCAACGGGTGGCGATCGCCCGCGCCTTGCTCAAGCAGCCGAGCATCGTCCTGGCCGACGAACCGACCGGCGAACTCGACAGCGAGAACGGCGCGGAGGTCTACCGCTATCTGCGGCGTCTGCAGCAGGAGCAAAACTCCACCGTGGTGTCGGTCACGCACGACCGGAGCTACATCCAGGAGGGCGATCTGGTACTGGAAATCCGCGACGGACGAATCGCGGAATGACGCGACTTCGTCTCACCATCCTCTGCGAGTATCCCACACTTTCAGGTGGTGAGAATTCGCTGCTGGCTGTGATTGAACGGTTGCCGGCCGACATGTTCGACGTCACGGTTCTCGCGCCGCCGGCCGGACCGCTGGCCGACCGTCTGCGAGGGGCGGGAATTTCACATGCGCCGCTGCAACTCCATGATGAGCAGGGGAGGAAGCTCTCACGCGATGCAGCCATTGAAGTCCTCGTCGGAGCCATACAAGAAACTCGCCCCAACCTGTTGCACGCGAACAGTCTCTCCATGGGCCGGCTGACCGGTGCCGCGGCGGATCGGCTCTCCTGCCCGACGACGGCCCATCTGCGGGACATTCTGTCCCTTTCGCGCGCCGCGGCCCGCGACCTCAACCGCAATGCGGCCCTGGTCGCCGTCTCCAATGCGACGCGCCGGTACCACATTGGACAAGGCGTTGATGCCGACAAAACAACCGTGATCTACAACGGCGTCGATTGCGAGCGCTTCGCCCCTCGTCCACGGGACGGGCGATTCCGCCGCGAATTCGGCATTCCAGACGATGCTTTTCTGATCGCCGCCATAGGGCAGATCTGTCTCCGGAAGGGACTGGACGTGCTGGCTCACGCGGCGGCCGTCAACGCGCGGTCCCTGCCGACCGCCCACTACGTTCTCGTCGGGGAGCGATTCTCTGCCAAGCAGGAAAGCGTCGATTTTGAACAGGGCATCGTGGACCGGTTCGCCGCGGCCGGCATGGCGGACCGTTTGCATCTCACGGGCCCTCGCGACGACGTCGACCGCATTCTGACCGAAGTCGACCTGCTGGTTCATGCGGCCCATCAGGAACCTCTGGGCCGCGTTCTGCTGGAAGCCGCCGCAGTCCAGACACCGATCGTTGCCACCGACGTGGGGGGCACTCGAGAGATTCTTCGCGACGGAGAGGACGCAATCCTGATTGCCCCCGGCGATCCGGAACTGCTTGCTGCGGCGATCGGGCGTCTCGCCGCAGACCGGGCGTTTGCGGCGAGCCTGGCGCAATCGGCGCGGCGGAGAGTGATGGCGGAGTTCAATATCGATAGCCGCGCGGCTGAGTTGGCTGCGTTCTGGCAGAACGTAGCCAATCCCTGAAGCATCGACTGTGCGCGATTCAGGCCGTCACGATGTCTTTTCGGTGCGGTGGAATTCCGGCCATCGCTGCCAGGCGTAGGTCCATTCCATCCACATCCGCATCACCGACCAGAGCAGCCGCATCTCGTCCACGTGCTCGGAACTGAACTTCGCTTCCGACTCCACCGACTCCTGCGCGGCGGCCCGGAGCCCCCACCGTTCGGCCAGGGACCGGCACAGCCCGTCAGCCGTCAGGTCGGGGTCGGCTTCCTCTTGGACCAGTCCGGCGGCCTCCGCGGTGACGAACAGTTCGAACAACTCGCCGCGAAACGGATCCACTTCCAACGGTTTGTCCTCGTCTCGGGCGTGGGCGATCAGCGCGTCGAGACTGTCCAGCAGGTTGCGAGCCAGCGCCGTGGTCGCCTGACGACTTACGTCGTTCGAATTCATACGTTCAATTGGTCTCTTCTGGTCGTGGCAATCGTGTGAAACGGAGCAGACCAGATACCGGCGCGGTTGGCAACCGACAGCCCTATGCGAAAACCCCGGCTTCCCTGGAGAAACCGGGGTTGTTCGTATTGTCTGTCGAATCGCGCCGGATCAGCGGACGACGCGTTCGACTTCATCCAGGTTCAAGACGACGCGGGTGCGAATGTAGCGGTCGGGATCCGACTTGAACGACTGCCGGTTGTCGTCCGTGACGAACAGGTACAACTGGTCGTCATAGAATGCGCCGAACTTTGTGCTGCCCAGCACGGCCCGGTCGGACTGATAGACGACGACCGGATCGCATCCGAGGTATTGCGGAGCGTAACGGCCCGGGTTCTCCTCGAACGCCTCAAGCGCTTCCGCCGACGCCATCATGAAGGTCTGCCCGCGATACTCGTAGCTGAACTGCGAACTCCCTTTTTCCCACTTGCGGTTCTTCCACAGCGTCACCGGGCAGTATCCCCGCATCATGGGAGACTGCTCATCGCCGACGAGCATCGTTTCCGGAATCTCCGGCTTGGCGTCCGACGCTTTGGGAGGAGACCGTTCGGCGACCAGGTCGCTGTAACGGGTTGCTGCACGCCGCACGCCGCTGATGTACTCGCCCGAATCGCGGTATCCGGTCGCCACCATCAGCGAGCGTCCGTCCGGCTCGATGTAGACGTCCATCGGGAGGGAATCGACGTTGTAGCGGGCGGCGAGAGCGGGAGCGCGGTCGACGTTGATCTTCACGGCGATTACCGAAGTTCGCAGTTCGGCCAGCACCGTCTCCCGGTGCAGCACCTTCTGCTCCATCTGACGGCACGGCCCGCACCAGTCGGCATAGAAGTGGAGCAGCATGGGGCGGTTCAACCGCTTCGCTTCGGCTTGGGCCGTCTCGAAGCTGGTGTACCAGCCGCTCCGCTGGTCCGCGGCGTTCGCGCTGCCTGCGATGATCGCCAGCGCGGTCAGGGCCCTTACCGTGAAGAGAGAAGAGTGGCGCATGGGTTGTCCTCATTGCTGCGCGAGAGAGCAGAGAGGATCGACGCCGCTCCGTCCGCGCGAAATCTGTCGCATCAAGATGTTTCGTCCGGAGGCGCGAACGCGAGCGATGCGGCCTCCAGCCCATTGACTGCTATCGGCGGAAACGGCCGACATTTATTGGCTGGAGTTGCCGCAGTTCGTGTGCGACGGGCGAGAGGCCGTCTTCGGATGCCGAATGTGACGCCTGCCACAGCGGTATAACCCGCGCACCCGGCGTATCCGGAAGCGGGTCGCAGGCGGTCCGATGCAGGCGGTGATCGTGCGGACCGGCCGGTCCTGTCCGCTCACCCGACCAAGACGGGGTGCGCGCGGTCACGCGAAATCGGGCCGGCCGCGCGGTGTGCAACTCGGCCATCCGCGAGGCGAGAGAGGAGAATGCCTGCGGAGCGAAACGGACCCCGCGACTCGAAAGCGGATCGAACGCGGTAGGCCGTGGAGCTTCGGCCCGATTCCCGGAAGAGACCCGCTCCGCTCAGTGTTGGCGATCTGTCTCGCGGATTCTCGTCCTCGACAGTCCAAACACCGCTCGACGCGGACACATGGTAGAGCAATTTGCTCTAGCGTCGCTGGAAGATGACCCACGCGACGGCGATCATCCCGACAAACAGCCCGACTTTCATCCACATCGGAGCGTCTTCGAAACCGGCGCCCGGCGACTGCGTCACGACGGTGTTGGACGTCGGAGTCGCGCCTGGCTGGGCCGCCGGGGCGCCCCCTGGATTCGCAGCGGCCGCCGGCGGCGCCGTGTTCCCTCCCGGACGGGCCGCCGGAGGTGCGCCGGCCGGGCCCGACGAGTTGAAGATGAGGATGCCGCAATGCGGGCACCGTTCCCCGTTCTTGAGTGCGCCGGGCAGGACTTTGCCGCACGATCCACAGGTGTAGATCACGCTGCCCGGCTTTGCTCCCGGAGTTGCCGGATCAACCATGGCGGGATCGTCGGGAACCGCCGGATCGGCTGCGAGCGGAACAGAGGGACGCCCCCCCGGCGGCATTGCCGGATCCGCAGGCGGGACGACTGGTTTCGCAGCCGGGTCGACGGGAACTTCGATCGTCGTTGTCCCGCGGGAGAGTCCCGGAATCGAATTCGCGCGGGCGACCAGGTCCGCAAAGTCTTCCCGAGCAGGCGAGTAGTCCAAGTCTCCATCCGTGGTGCGAATGTTGCTGATCTTGTCGAGACTGACTTCGACTTCTTTGCCGCGAGGAGTGCGAAACTTCACGTACTCCTCCGTGATGCTGATCAACGTTCCCGATGCTGTGATCCCCGACTTCTGCCTGATCCGCACCTGAATCGGAATAATCGTCGTCAACTGTGGAACGCTTCGCGTCTCCATGCGGACGTCGTCTTGCGCCGCACCGGGTACGGAACAAACGGTGAGAACCACGGCTGCCGCCGCAAAAACGACTCGTCGCGATCTGTGTGTGGTGCAGGAATTCATGACCCGGCTTTCACCAAAGCGGCTGTTTGAAACCATCCGCGCAGACTTCCCATTGACTGTATGATCTACGCCCGCCCGAACGCAATCATTCGCAGCATGGCTATCTTACAATCCTCAGTTGTCTCTGCGAGCGCTTTTCTGTGAGCCGCAGCCGCGCGGAGGATGGAATCGACGGCAAACGACTGGTCCGTCCATTCAGGTTTTCCGGGCTGAGGGGTTCTCACGGGAGCACGAATCCCGCAGGGTTTCGTGCGGATCTGCAGTCCAACCAACCTCCAAAGACAGCCCTGACAGGGCACAACGGCAAGAACGCCGCCGTCGAAAAACAACGGGAACGGCCCCCGGCTTCAGGGGGCCGTTCCCGATTGTGGCAACTGGCAGGCGAAGTCGGCCGAACCACCCGGCGGGTGGAGCGTCCAACCGCCGCAGACTCTGACTCAGGCGACCTTGCTCGCCGGGCGGGTCGCATCGGAGGATATCCGATCGCGGTATCCGTTGAGTTGTTGTGCGCGGAGCCGGGAGAGACTCTCCGTCAGCATCGGCATCGCCACACAGAGCGCCTTGCGGACCTTTTTGGTCTGCAGCGAGGTCTCGCCGGCGCCGAAGCCTTCGGGGAGTTCGGTCAGGCTCTGTTCACTGCGAATCGTCAGCCACGGGAGGTCGAACTGGTCTGCCAGCCGCTGAGCGAATTGCAGGGGGCTGATCCGCTCGGCGCCCGC
This sequence comes from Planctomycetota bacterium, assembly GCA_003388505.1. Lineage (GTDB taxonomy): Bacteria > Planctomycetota > Planctomycetia > Planctomycetales > Planctomycetaceae > MB-PLM-1. The sequence continues at coordinate 54,216 of QQVO01000055.1, read as the reverse complement.
AATGTGATACAGGCCGGCGATCCCTTCCTCGTGAGCGCGATCCAGAATGTCCGCCAGATCCGTCGCAAGCAGCGGCGAGGCGTGACGGATGCAGTCGCAGTTCAGGCCCTGGCGTGATTCGATGCCCGACAACAGCCCCTCCATCCAGCCCCGATCGCCCTCCGGCGACCATCCGAAGACGTTCGTGCGGACAATCAGTGCATCGGCCGCCGCCTGAGCTACGCGCCGCTCGCTGTTTCGAATGTGTTCCGCCTCCGGCGTGCGACAGACGGCAAGGCTCTCTTCGTCATGAAAGATCCAGGGACCGGTAAACACGCCGTCCGAGGAAATCATTGTGAAGCGGCAGCCGGCCTCTTCCGCCGCGGCGGCCCAGTTGCCGGCCGCCGTCGTCGACTGTTCGCTGAGCAAGTCAGCCGCGTCCGCATCCCAGCAGGAACGCGCTTCGGGGCCGCAGTAGACAACCCGACCGGGCATCAACTCATGCAGCCAGTCCGCGGCCGCGCTGCCGTCCGCCGCGTGGCAGACATGCGTTTCGCATCCGTCGATTTCGACCGATCGGCCGTTTGAGAGTCCCACGACGGCGTGTTTCTCGGCGAACTTTGCGGCGAGATTGGCGCCCGCGACGGTCTCGATTCCCACGACCAGGATCGTATTCACGCTTGGCCTCCATGCGCTGGCGTGCTCGGATTGCGACATTGGACGGCGTGTTCGATTGTCGATCGAATTCGCCGTTTCGAGTCCGAGGCGGTCGCTGGGTCGCCTCGAACTGAACCGTGACGCGTTCCGGCGACGCCCAACGGCGTGGAACGCGACCTCCGCTGACGCGAAGGGCGGGGAGTATAGGACTGCCCGCTTCACGTCGCCAAGTCCAATCTGTCGAAAATCATTTCGCCATGCGCGACCCGATTCGATCTGTACCCATCCGGCTGATTCTGGTAATTCACGCGCAGCGGGCCGTGTCGATAGCAGGCGATTGAGGCTTTCCCACGTTGTCCGGCCGATGGTGGACTGGCGGTGCGACATCGTCACTACGGGCCGGCGCCCGATAAGCGATGTCGGCCTTCGCCGGTGGGATGAACAGTCCCGCAAGGAAGTCGCTTCAGGCGGCGGGTGAAGTGGGCGTTATCAAGGAGGAACAGGTTCGTGCCGAATCACCATCGAGTCTGGCGCTGGCGGGACGAGTTCCCTCAACTGTTCGCTGCAGCCTGGTACACGAAACGGTCCGCGCTGCGCTCGGCTCGCTGGGCCCGCGACTCGCTCATCATGCCCTCCGCCTGGACGACCGCAGTTCTTGCAGGCGCGCTGGCCCTGCTGCTGACGGTGCTGCTCTTGATCGCCGACCCGCCGCCGGAAGCGGCGGTGCCGCCGACGACGGCCGACGACGACTCACTGCCGCCCGTTCTGCTTGTCGAGCAACCCGCAGCCGACGACGTGACGCCGCCTCCCGCCCTCGACCTTTCCGTCGACCGCCTCGGCTTTGACTTCGAATGGGACCAGCAGCAGGCCCTGCTCTGGACCTCGGTTCCGGTGGGTGAACCGGCGCTTCCCCCGGCGTTTCGGCCGCCGGACGACTGGCGACCCGCGACGCCCCGCTCGACCGTGGCCGACTCCAATACCGCTATCGATTTCGAACCCTATTACCTGCGGGCAACGCTCTCAGAGTCTGACGAGAACCCGTTTCTCCCGGCGAGCGATGGCCCCATGTCGCCCTTCGGCCCCGCCCCCGCACGCAACCTGCAGATTGAAGTCTCCGCGCTTCCCGGCCGTCCCGGCGATTCGAATCAGGTCGTCGTCCAGTCGGTCCTCGTCCGCAATCCCGGCAATGAGCCGATCGAGCAAGTGTTCGTTCGCCAGAAGCTCCCCGCCGTCGAGCTCGTCATCGATGTCGATCCTCCCGCAGCCATCACCCCGGACGGTGACCTGATCTGGGAACTGATGGACATGGCGCCGGGAGAGGGGCGTCCGCTGCTGGTCACAATGCACCTGCCCGCAGGGGAGGAGGCGGAGACCGTGACCCAGGTCGACGTTCAGTCACAGATCGGAGTCACGACGACCGTCAGCGAACCGCTCTCCCCCGAACCGATCAACACGGACCTTGATCTTCCGCTGATCGCCCAGCCCGAGCGGTCGCCGCGACCGCAGGTGTTCGATCCCGAACCCGAGATCACACTCCCTGACCGCGTTCTCCCCGAGAGCTTTCCCGGCAGTCCGGTCTCGGCCACGCAGTCGCGGGACGATGCGGTGGTCCCGGCCGCGCTTCCGGAAGAGTTGCCCATGCTCGTGATGCCCGAAGACCGGCCCGATCAGCCGGCGCTGCCTCGCCCCCTGCCGCTCGATCCGGTCCGTCCGCCGACCCCCCTGCTCTCCATCACGGCCAATTCGCCCGAGTCGGCGAAACCCGGAGACGTGGTCGCCACGGTGTTCGAGGTGGTCAACACAGGCGACGCGCCGGCCTACGACCTCGTCCTGACCGTGCATGTCGCACCGCAACTGCAGCACAAGCATGGAGAGATCGTCGAGCATCACATCGACCGGATCGCTCCCGGCGAACAGCACACCGCCCGATTGCTGACGCGAGCGAAATCTTCCGGCACCGCCCGGGTGAAAGCCGTGCTGATGCACTCCGGCGACGGCAGCAAACAGCACTGGGCAGTCGTGCGCGTCACCGAAGGAAATGAGACGACAACGGGACTCTGAACGGGCGATGGCGCAGTTCAGATCAGGGCCGCCGGCCGCCGCGTCTCCGTTCCACCTTGGGAAGTTGACTTGACCTCTCAACGGTTGCCAAGCGGCCGGGCGCGGATTAGCTTCACCGCTCTATCGGGTCGGAATCGAGAAAGCATCCAGCCGATTTCTCGAGGGACAATCGCCGGCTGACAATCATCCGGGACCAACTCCGTGGCGCGTAGTCTTGTTGCAGTCTTGCTCGGAACAGTATTGGGGGGCGTGGTGATCGGCATCGGCATGGCCGTCGGGCACGCGCTCGTCACGCCGTCCGACGTGCTTTCCCCCGATGATCCCGCCGCCTTTTCCCGGTTGCCGCCGGCGCACTTCGTCGCCAAGCTGCTGGCTTGGGGTCTGGGCAGCTTTCTGGGCGGTTTCTACGCGTCCTACCTGGCGACGCGGCGGAAGATCGTCCACGGCATGGCGGTTGGGGCCGTGCTGCTCGTCTTCGGAATCGTGCAACTCAGCAGAATCCCGCACTCACCCTCCTGGTTCCTGATCATCGGCGTGCTGCTGTTCCTCCCCATGGCCTGGGCGGGCGCCTGCGCCCAAAGCCTCAAACTGCCCGGCTCCCATGAAGGCTGGATTGTCGCCGACGACGAACGATAACCAACGCCGCATGTTGCGCAGAAGCTTGTTCTGCTGTCGCTGCATCCTGGCCCCCCTCGTGTTGGTGGCCATTTATCTGGCAAGCGTGGGGCCTTACGTCGCTTTGCGCGACCAGCGAGCCATCCCGAAACCGATCGCCCGCTTCTACGACGACATCATCTACCGTCCGTTGATGTGGGCGGAATTCAACACCCGGTTCTATGACGACAATCCCATCGGAATCACACTCGTCCGATACATCGGGTGGTGCGAATCGGTGATCGAAAGCGATTGAGAGCCCTGCCATCGTCCGATGCGTCCGCTCTACTGCTGCTTGCCCTTCGTCAGTTCCATGAAGGCCGTCTCCAGGTTGACTTCCTCTTCACGGAACAGCTTCAGCCCGAATCCGGCCTCCGTCAGCCGAGTCGGAATCGTGCTGTAATCGCCGGCTCCTTCGTGCAGTGTGGCGATGATCGTCTCTTTGCGCGTGGTCACTTCGCTGACCGCCGGGTCCGACCGAATCACTTCCACGGCGCGCTCCTGATCGGCGGTCACCTCGATGTGCAGCACCACCGCCTTTCGCGCCTCGCGCATGACTTCATCGACGTAGGCGTCGACGAACATCACCCCCGCCTCGATGATCCCCACCCGCGTGCACACGTCCGCTAGCTCCGGCAGAATGTGGCTGGAGACGATCACCGTCTTGTCCATTTCCCCCAGACGCTTCAGCAGGTTGCGAATCTCGATTCGAGCCCGCGGATCAAGTCCGCTCGCCGGTTCGTCGAGCAACAGCACCTGCGGATCGTGAAGCAACGTTCGAGCCAGACCGATGCGCTGGGTCTGACCACGCGACAGCTCGTTCACCATCGCATCGCGCTTGAACGTCATGTCGACGAGTTCCAGCTTCTCTTCACAGATCGCCCGCCGGCTCGGGCCGCGAATCCGGTGCGCGGAGGCGAAAAATTCCAGGTATTCGAGCACCGTCATGTCGTCGTACACGCCGAAGAAGTCCGGCATGAAGCCCACCAGACGGCGCACTTCCTGCGGATGCGTGTAGATCGACTTACCGCACACATAGCACTCTCCGTACTCGGGAGCGAGAAGCGTGGCGATCATCCGCATCGTCGTCGTCTTGCCCGAACCGTTCGGACCGATGAATCCGAACACGTCTCCCTCGGCCAACTCGAGGTCGATCTCATTTGCGGCGATCAAGTCGCCGTAGCGCTTCGTCAGTTTCCGGCACTCAATCACGCGTGCAGTCTTTCGAGGAGTGAGGACGGGTCCGCCGCTTGCGACCGGGAGTGTTCCGCCCGGTCAACGACCCCGCGATCCGGAATTCCCGGCCGGAGCAACGGGCAGAATGAGCCGAACGTACGTCGTTCGGCGATGAGGCGCCACCGCCTGACCGTCCACGATGTACTCGGTGCCAGGCGTTTCGAGACGTCCGAACAGGACGGCTCGGTTCAGGGTCAAAAGTCGAGACAGATCGCTCCGCTGCAATGAGGTATTCGACAGGCTCGTGTAGTTGCGCCCGCCGGCCGCTTCGAAGAATGTCAGGGTCTGCGCGAACGTGCGGACGTCGCCCGCGCGAGGGTCGTACTGGCTGACGCCCGGGATCGCGTCGTCGCCGCTTCGCCCCTCACGCCGCCTCACGAGGTGAGTCAGACCGGTCAGGTAAAGTGAAAGACGGCGGGGCTGCACGGCCTCCTCGGGATCCCAGGCGACGCCGGGCGGGATGCCGCCCGCAGCGTCGGCTTCGAGGGACGGCCGAAACACGTAGGCCGACGTCTCGTACGCCAGGCACCACTCCGTAATCTCACCCGGCAGATGGTGTGTGATCGTCCCATCCAGCCGGCCTGCGCCGGTGTCGACGAGCTGACTCTCGACCAACCCCTCGACCTCCTCGCGGTCGAAGTCGGTCCAGCCTGCGCCGAGCGGCTGGCTGGAATGTTCATCAATCGGCAGATTGAGGATCGACGTCAGTTCGACGCCGAGCGAGTAGGGAGGATTTCCCAGGTCGAGCCCGCCCGAGCGATACATGCCGCGAAAACCGCTCTCCGGCACCCCGGCCCAGGAAACCCGGGCTTGCTCCCGGTCGCCGCTCTCAGTCAGCCACGGCAGAACCTCCGCCTTGAGTTCATAGCGTCGCGTGCTGTCACTGTAATACGTCATACGACTCTGGAGCCGCGTCAGCCCGCTGTCGGCGTCGATGTCGATCAGATCGAACTGATTGGCCATCGCTCGCGCGCCGTTCCATCGGTCGGCGCACGCGTCGGCCGCCAGCGTCGCCGCCAGCACCCAGACGGGAAGCGTCACCCACGTGAGTCGAGGGCGTTTCAAGAGTCGCTGAACCAGCCAATAATCGATCGGCCCCACGAGAATCACCAAGGCCAGGATCATCACCAACACGATCAAATATCGCTGCCGCAGAACGCCCGGAAACTGGTCCAGTTGAGACGCAAGCTGCGTCGCCATTTCCGACAACCCGCCCGATCCCAGCTGCGCCGCAGCCGAGTCCCGGTGCTCCTGTTCATCGGTCGCAGGCAGATCGGTCAGGAAATCGAAGAGACCCGAAAGTCCCTTCCACTCTGCAAGAGGCGGCTCCGACCAGTCGACCGCACACACCGTCACCCGACCCAGGCCGTACGCGACCCGCGCCACAACAGCTCCGTCGAGGCTGCTGACCAGCGCTTGTCCCTCAGTGAACCGCAGCCGCGCTCCGGCTGCGTCGCGACGCGACGGCAACTCGGGACGTCCTCGCACGCGGTCCACCAGCGACGCCAGGTCGTCAAATCGCCCTTCCTCAACGAACTCGAGCGGCATCCACGACAGGAGCGCATTGCGGCGCAGTTCGTCGACTTCGGCCGTCGCGCCGAAGACGAGGTGTCCGCCGCTGCGAACCCACCGCGAGACCGCCGCACTTTGCGCCTCGTCGAACTGGAATCCGCCCGTGACGACAAGGACGTCCAGCGCGTCCAGACCCTCTTCGAGCGAGGGAACAGAGGCATCGCTTCCGAATTCAACGACGATCCGGTTCCCCGTTGTCTGAGGCGTCTCGTCGCCGGCGACTCCGCGCAGCGCATCGGCCGTCAGGTCTGAGTGCGCGCAGACGCCCACAATCGGCACAGACTGGCGTACCAACCGGACTGAGGGCGTCTCGTCGCCGGCTGCCTCGCGCAGCGGATCAAACAGAATCGTGGTCGTGGCGTCCCCGACCTGGAGCCGCAGCACTCCGCCCAACAGTCCGACTCGAAACAGACCGACAAAGCGCCCCTTCCCTTGTTCATCAGGCCCGGCTTCCCTCAACGGCCACGTGACCGGACTCCCATCGGGATCCGGGGCGGTGATTGACGCCCCCACTTGCTCATCGCCCCCGCCCTCGATTTCGACCTCCACCGGAGTCAACCGCCCGACCTTGATCACCCCGCCAAACCCGAGGGAAACGTCGACGATCCGGATGGCCGGGTCGTCGGCAGGCAGACGTTGCGGTGCACCGGTAAGCGCGAGCGCGCAAGCAATCAACAGCGCTGCGCGATGCGGCCGGTGACGGTTTGGGCGGTTCAGAAAGCAGAATCGCCCCGGCCGGAGGTGCAGAACCCCTGCGCGGCGGGGCGCGGACGTCACAAACACTCGATTCTCATGCAGACAAAGGCGTCAATGAAGCCGGCTGTATCGAACGCCGGATGAAACAGCGCGTACGAATATCAACTCACAAATATCATACGCAACGCTCCGTCCGAGTGTGAGCGAAAACAACCCACAAACCGCCGGCTGCCGGTGCCCCGGCCATTCCAGACGCCCGGAGCGACTCCCCTCTCAGGGCACTACGCCTCAACCATTTTCGGTTGCTCCCGCTCGGAGCGAACGGCCGCCGGTTTCCGCTTCCGCTCCCGGCGAATCTGATCCAGATAGGGGAAGAAATCCACCTGGATCGTATGCCGCGAAGACTTCGTGTAACGCCGGGCCATCTTTTCGCGGTCGCGCTGAATCTGGCGCAGCATCTGGTCCCGGTCCGGCAAACCGCACTTCCCCTCGATGACGTCCGCCATCCACTCCGATTGCGCCTCCGCCAGCGGCATGATGGCCCCCCACGGTTGGACAAGTCCGATAAAGCACAGTCCGGGATGATCGGGATGGACGACGTTCCGGTACAAGCCGACCTCGTTTCCGGAGATATCGAGCACCGACTTGTCCAGAAACGGGAACGTGATGTCATAGCCGGTGGCATATACGATGACGTCAACCTGTTCTTCGGAATCGTCCACGAAGCGCACACGGTCGCCGCACAATTCCTTGATCGTCGGCTTCACCGTGATGTCGCCGTGACCCAACAGGTTCAGCAGATCGGACGAGATCGTGGGGTGCTCCTCCAGCACCCGGTGCCCCGGCTTGGGCAGCCCGTAATCCGTGACCTTGCCGCGCGAGAGAAACAGCCCCAGTCCGAACAACCCCTGCAACATCTTGAATGGCAGATACCGCCAGCACCAGGGCGGCAGGATGCGGTCCATCACCAGGCCGAACATGTACTTGGGGATGATGTGCGCGCCGCGCCGTGTGGACAGGAAGGTCTTGGCCGCAAGCCGCGCCGTTTCACACACGATGTCGCAACTCGAATTCCCCAGCCCCACCACCAGCACCCGCTTGCCGGCGAATCCGCTGGCGTCTTCATAGTAGTGCGAGTGCATCACTTCGCCGTCGAACGATCCCGGAAACTCCGGCCAGCGGGGCTTCGAGTGGTGGCCGTTGGCGACCAGCACGGCCCGATATCGCCGCGTCGTGCGCTGTCCGTCCGACTCTTCGACGGTCACCTCGTACCCGCCGTCGCTCAACGGTTCGATGTGCTCGACCGACGCGCCGAACGTGATCTTGTCGCGGAAGCCGAAATGATCCACGTAACTCTCGAAGTAGTCGAGGATCAGCGAGTGATGCGGAAACGGCGGGTACTCCGCTGGCATCGGAAAGTCCGAGTATTGCATCGAGTCCCGCGACGTGTTGATGTGCAGCGTCCGGTAAGCGGAAGACGTCCCGCTGTCGTTGCGATACCGCCACAGGCCACCAACCCCCGTGCCCTTCTCGAAGCAATCAAAGGGGATGCCGCGCTCGTGCAGAATCTTGGCCGCGACAATGCCGGAAGACCCGGCGCCGACAATACAAACAGCATCCCGTGATTCGTCAGACATCGTTGCTCCACAATCGAAATTGACTTTCCGTTCCGCAGCGACGCCCCGCCGGTCCTCAATCACCCGCCCGCTCGGCCGACGACCAATGCCGTGTAGTGGGAAGGCCACCCCCGATTCAGCAGCAATCCACGCCGCAGCTCCAGCCCCTCCATCGGCGACGTCACAAATGACAACGGCAAAACCGGATCCGGGTCTTCGAGATTCACGATCGGCAGAATCGTCTGCCGTTTCATCGCCTCGAACATCATCGCCAGTTCCATGCTGCCCGATGCGTTCCCCAAATGCCCGGTCGCTGACTTCAGCGTGGTGGCGGGAATCTGCGTGCCGTGCCGGCCGAGCGCTTCCATCGTCGCTCTCGTCTCGACGGCGTCGCCGCCCGGCGTCGCGTCTCCGGAGAGATGGACGAAGTCAATCTCCTCGGGCCCGCAACCGGCGTCAGCCAGCGCCTGACGAATACAACCCGTCAGCACGCGCGTGCACGCGGCGAGATCCTCGTGCGGCACCCCTGTCGCGGAACCGTAACCCTGAAGTTCGCCGTAGACGCTCGCTCCCCGGCGCACCGCCGAGTCGGCGTCTTCCAGGATCATCAGACAGGCGCCCTCGCCGGCGACGCTGCCGTCCCGGTTGGAATCGAACGGCCGGTGGGCCTTCTGCGGATGGTCGTTGTTTCGCGACAGCAGACGGCGGTTCGACAACTGGGCCAGATACACCCAGTTGACCCACGAGTCGTATCCTCCGGCCAGCATCAAATCCGCCTCGCCCCGGCGGATCGCACGCAGGCTCTCCCCCAGCGCCATCGCTCCGCCCGACCCCAGGGCCAGGAAGTTGTAGTTGATCCCCTGCAGCACGTACTCATGCGCGATGTAATACATGCAGGCGTTGGGAAGCCCCTCGACGATCGTTTGCGGAGGAATCAGCTTGATTCCATCGTCGATGAACTTCTGATGGTCCATCTCGCCCGCCTCGGTGAGCGAGGCCTTGATGGCGGAAAAAAAGTTCTCAACCTTCGGGCCTTCCTTGCGACACCCGATCGCGATGCCCGATCGCGGACCGTTGATCGACTCCCGGTCAAGTCCCGCGTCGCTGATCGCCGCCGCCGCCGCGAGGTAGCCGAAATCTTCACCGGGCCGCAGCAACCGCGCCAACCGGCCGCTCTTCAGTTCCTTTCTCGGCGAGAAATCGGGAATCTCTGTGGCGATCCGCGTCGGCAGATTCGTCGCGTCAAACCGCTTCACCGGACCCGCCGGGCAGCGCCCGCCGGCCCATCGCTGCCAGACGTCATCGGCGGTCCGGCCGATGGGACTCAACAGCCCCATCCCGGTCACGAACACGCGTCGTTTTTCGTCGGCTTCACTCATCGGTCAGCTTGTCATTCTCTCCGGAAGCAACCCGCGCCGGGTCGTCCGCTGTCGCACTCATCTACTCCTGCAGTCGTCGAAACACCACAGCCCCGTTGTTCCCGCCGAACGCGAACGAGTTGGAAAGCGCCGCGTCGATCGGCATCTCCCGCGCCTCGTTCGGCACATAGTCAAGATCGCAACCGGGATCCGGATGCTCGTAATTGATCGTCGGCGGCGCCACGTTGTCGTGAATTGCCATCACGCAGAACACCGCTTCCAACGCGCCGGCCGCGTGGATCAGGTGGCCCGTCATCGACTTCGTCGAACTCACCGCCAGTCGATCGGCGTGTTCTCCAAACGCCTTTCGAATCGCCATCGTTTCGCTCTTGTCGTTGCCGCGAGTCGACGTGCCGTGCGCATTGACGTACTGAATCTGTTCCGGCTCCATGCCCGCGTCCTGCAGCGCCAGCGAAATCGCCGCCGCCGGGGCGCCGCCGTCCGTCGCCGCATCGGTGATGTGCTCCGTCGTCATGCTGGCCCCGTATCCCGTCAATTCCGCATAGATTCGCGCTCCCCGCTGCTGCGCATGTTTCAATTCTTCGAGAATGAGAATCGCGGCCCCTTCGCTGATGACGAATCCGTCGCGTTGGCGGTCGAAGGGCCGGCTCGCCCGCTCCGGCTCGTCATTCCGTTGCGACATCACACCCAGCAGCGAGAAGCTCAGCAACACCACTTCCTCGACCATGTTGTCGAAGCCGCCGGAAATCATCACATCGGCCCGCCCGTCCTCAATCGCCCGGACGGCCGAACCGAGCGCCTGCGTCCCCGCGGCGCACGCGGTGCTCACCACGTAGTTCGGTCCCCCGGCGCGCCAGCGATCCCCGAGGGCTTCGACGATGCTCACCTGGGGGAGCCGCAGATCGATTCGCTTTTCGTCGTCCGGGTAGCGCGGCGGGGCGTGATCCACCATCAACGTTCGCCAGCCGGCCGCCTGCCGGAGGTTGATGCACGTCGTGTACGCCCCCACCGAAATGCCCAGACGCTCGGGCGGAATGCTCTCCGGCTGCAACCCTGCGTCTTCTGCGGCCATCGCAGTCGCTGCCACGCCCATCTGCACGTTGCGTGGCAGGATTTCCCCCAGCGACCGCTGCGACTCATCCAGAAACGGATCGACGCGAAAATCCCGGACTTCGCCCGCGATCTGAACCGGCCAGTCCGTCGCGTCGAAACTCTGCACGCTGCGCACGCCGCTGGCGCCCGCTTTGACAGAGGCCCACGTGCTCGCCAGATCGTTTCCCGGCGGGCTGACGGCACTCATCCCGGTGACGACAACCCGCCGCGCTTTGCGGGCCGTCATGCGTTTTCCGCCTTCTCCGCCATTTTGTCCAGCACAAGGTCGACCACGTGGCGAACCCGGAAGAACTGAAACAGGTCGCCGTCCGTCAGATCCTCTTCCAGCTTGCTCCGGTCGAAATCGGGCACCAGTTCGGCGATCCGCTCGTAGCCCTTCTCGCTGACGGTGCGGTCTGCCTTGAGGAATTCGTCTTCGCTCATGCCGCCCAGCAGGTGCGATTGCACTTCCTGCGGACGAATGTACGTCCCGAACGTCGTGTTCAATCCGAACAGCAGATCCAGCATGTCGATCGACGCCAGACCCAGATCCTCGACCAGCAGCGAGTCCTCGCTGACTTCGTCCGGATCGACCGCCAGGGATTCCACGAGGCATTCCTGGACGCCGGCAAAAACTTCGTCCCGTGTCGGTATTTCTGCGTTCACAACAATCTCGTCCCGCATTCGGGCGATCGCGCCCTGTTGACTGATATCGGTGTCCCCGCCCGCAGCTGAGGCGAACGGCCTTCCAACAAAGCGGCCTCCCTTCGCGTCCTTCGCCGCTGCGAACCATCAGCGACGCTGGCAGACAGCAACCACGGTCGGTCGGCAGTTCCAGTATCCTGATCGGCCCGCACCGGATCAATGGACGCCCGCCGCCGATTTACGCCGAATCTGGCGGACGCCGCGTGAGTTGCATCGTCCTGTTGAGGCGTGGAATTGCGGCCAATCACGTGCGCAGCCCGGTCTGTGCGATCACAGCCTGCAGGCGGCACGACATTTTCACTTGTAACGGTTTCTTCGCCCCCCGCGACGCCGCCCCCCGGGTGCGATTGAATCGGATGCACCGATCGTTCCGCCGCGATTCATTCGAAAGCGGCTGCGACGCCTCGCGAATGAGTGTTGACGTCCTGCCTCGTGGAATCTCGGGTTCTACCGTCTGACAACCGCGCGACGCGGACACTTGTTAGGTTACTTTTCTCCCGGAAGTCGTTGCAGTCGAGTCAAATTTCAGCGACCAACGGGAGCGGGTTCCTGCTTTCGAGCGGCAGCTCGGATGGTCTGAGGCACTGCCTCGCTAGAGCAATTTGCTCTACATGAAACCCACCTTCTTCCGCCGACTCGGAACCGTTTCACGGATCTCCTGAATCACGGCGTCCTCGTCCATTGTCTGCAGTTTTCCGTCGTCAAAGACGACCCGGCCGTCAATCATCACGAACGACACCTCGTTGCCACGCGCCGCGTAGACCAGGTTGGCCGTCAGGTTGAACGGAGCTTCGATCACAGGCTGCAGCGTCGGATGCCGGGTATCCACCAGAATCAGATCGGCCTTCTTGCCGACTTCGAGGGATCCGATCTCATCCTCGAGTCCCAATGCCTTCGCCCCGTCGATCGTCGCCATCCGCAACGCGCGATCGGCCGGCATCGCGGTCGGATCCTGGTTCCGCATCTTCCCGAAGAACGCGGTCAGTTTCATCTCGTTGAACACGTTGCAGTTGTTGTTGCCCGCCGCCTGGTCCGATCCGAGTCCGACCGTGCCGCCCGCCTCCTGAAACGGAATCGCCGGCGGAATCATCCCGTCGATCAGACCGATCGACCCGTTGCACACCACCAGCTTCGAGCCCGCCTCGGCGACCTGATGCACCTCGTCGTTGTTCGCCATCGTCATGTGCACGGCGGTGAACTCCGGATCGAGATACTCGTGCTCATCGAGATACGGAATCGTCCGCTTCTTGTACCGCATTTCCATCTGTTCTGTTTCGCGGTCCCCCTGGGCCGTGTGCATCTGGATCGGCAGCCCCTTCGCGGCGGCGGCGTCCTTGCATTTGACCAGCGTTTTCTCACTGATGAAGTCCGGAGCAAACGGACCCATCATGCACTGGATCCGTCCGTCAGCCGCGCCGTGGTACTCTGCATACAGCCGCAGCGCTTCGTTGTACGAAGCCTGTCCCATGTGATCGTCGAGTTGATACAGCTTGCCTCCGGCAAGCAGTTCCGGACCGATCTCGAACACCGGCAGAATCGGGCGCACGCGAATGCCGCTCGACAGGTAGAACTCCATCAGCGCCGGGTCGGGGAATACGAGAAAATCGCCGAACGTCGTCGTCCCCGCCCGCAGCGCCTCCATCACGGTCAACTGGCTCGACAAAATCTGCCACCGGGGCTTCAACTCGAGCATATACGGGAGCACGCCCTGCATCATCCAGTCGTGCATGTCCTGGGCGACGCCGCGGAGCAGTCCCAGTTGTGTGTGGATGTGCGCGTCGATCAGCCCCGGCAACAGCGCCTGATGCGTCGCGTCGATTTCCTGCTTGATCACGCCGTTCCCGGCAGCCGCCAGATCCGCGAGAACCTGATTCGTGTCGCCCACCGCAATAATCCGATTCCCCGTCACGGCAACGGCGCCGTCGGGAATGTAGCCCACGCCCTCTCCGGCCAGCGTGAACAGGTGAGCGTGTTTGAACAGACAGTCAACGGCCATCGTGTTTCCGGTTCATCCAATTCGTAGCGGTTTCTGCGCTGGGTCGAAAGACCCACTCATTCCGTCCGGCCCGGCGTCGTCTCAGCTCACGACCGCCAACTCCCGTGTTCCCACAGGAGTCTCCACGACCGGTTTGTTCGGATCGAAGTGAGGGTTTTCCGAGAACAGCAGCACTCCGTAATTCACGCTCTCCGGATCCTCGAAATACTCCGGCAGCGCCTTACGGATCTCGAATCCCATCCGGCAGTACATCCCGAGTTCCGGATCGCGAATCTTCCCCCGCTTGTCGTACAGATACTCGTCAAATGACATCTTGTCGGCGAACCGGTGGTACCGCAGCGGCCGCACTCCCAGGATGATGCCCCGCAGCCCCAGTTCCATCATCAGCAGCCCGATCCGCAGCATGATCAGGTTCCCCGCGCCGGAGAGCAATTCGTTCTGGGCGATCGACAGATTGACGCCGTACAGGTACTCGCCGTCCGGGTCGTGCCGCAGCCGGCCGTTGTTGGTCGCCTCGTACCAGGTCGGCCAGGGATTGTCCCAATCATAATGCACGCGCTGCATGTTGATCAGGCCCACCATGCGGCCCTCCTTGATGGCGCAGATATTCCCCAAAGGGAACTTCTCGATCCGTTCCTCGAACTGATCCCGATCAAACTGGATGTACTGATCGCCCCAGGCTTCAGCCTCGACCCGCTTGGCGTCCTCAAAATCCTCGGGCTTCAGCGAACGGACCTTGATCGGGCTCGACTCAAACATCAGCGCGATGTAGTCGCGCAGCAGCCGAATGGGATAGTTCGTGAATCCGGACAGGTCGAGAATCTGATTCTCAAGTTCCATGACGCCTCTCGATCTCACAAACTCTATACAGAGCCTTGACCGCTCTCACGATAAAAGTAGCGTCGCACGAGCGTCTCATTGGGGGCGGGCGTGATCGGCGTGACAACGAGCACGCAGACCAGCGACGCGAACAGTCCGATCACGACCGGGTCCATTCCGAACAGCCGGTACGCGTTCACGAACCGCCCGTTCACCGCCATGCCGATCAGATGCATCGACAGATGCGCCGCGAATCCCCCCAGCATGCCGGCCACGCACCCGGCGAGATTCGATCGCTTCCAGTAGAGCCCCGCAATAACCGGGAACAGAAAACAGGCCGCCAGACCGCTGCCCACGTAGACAATGATATCCTGCAGGAATTCGGGCGGCTTGATCGCTCCCACGAGCGCGATCATGCCGACCGAAAACGTCGTGATGTAACTGATCCACTTGATCGTCCGCTCCGAGGCGTCGGGATTGATGTTCCTCTGGTAGATGTCTCGCACGACCGCCGACGAAATCACGAGCAGAAAACTGTCCACGGTCGACATCACCGCGGCGAACGGCGCGGCCACCAGCAGGCCGCCCAACCACGCGGCGCCGACGTTCTTCGTCAACAGAACGGCGATGCTCGGCATGATGGCGTCGGCGTTGCCCTCCATCCCCGGCATCAGCACCCGCGCACAAACGAAGATGATCACCAGCGGGAAGTAAATCAAGGAGTAGTACACGGTCACCGTCATAATGGCGCGGGTCAGCGTCCGCGAGTCTTTGAACGCCATCAGCCGGACCATGTACTGCGGCTGCCCGCTCCCCGAAATCGCCCACATGAAGAAAAACGAAATCGCCACCCCCAGCGGAAGAAAGCCCACGGAGGCCGCCGATTCGTCCGGCAACGGACCATCCGCCGTCGCCGGCAGCGTCGGAGGAACCGGCGCCGGACCCGACACGTACCCCCCGGTCTCTCCCGCGCCATAGGCATACTCCCGCACCAGGTCGACCGTCACCCGGACCACCGGCGCATCGGGATGATTCAACACCGCCATTGGCAAGGCGTCCAGTTGGGCGTCCGTGACAATCTCCCCCTCGACCGGACCCTCCGCGTTCTCCCAGGCGCGCTGGCTCTCTGCGACCCCGCGCAGGTCGGCCTGCATCCGGGCGATGGCTGCCGGCGTTCGCAGCGCTTCCATCTGACGCTCAACCTCCTCGGGCGTCGTCAGTTCCACGAATCGCACGTTCTCAACAATCCGTTCGCCCGGCTCAAACGTCACGTCCCGGCTGACTCGACACACCCGTGTCAGCTCTCCCGACTCGTCCGGCGCAAGAAACCACTCATCCCGGAGGCGCTGGCTCGACGCGACCGGAACCTCCAACCCCATACTGGCGTAACCGATCCGCGGCGGCTGCATCCGCGCGATTTCCTGTGTCGCCTTCTCCAGTCCGCCGACCTGCATCAGCGCGAGCGGCAACATCACCGCCACGCCCAGCACCATCACGACGCCCTGCATCACGTCGGTCCAGACCACCGCGTGAAACCCGCCGTAAGCCGTATACACGATGACGGAGACGCCGAACGCCATCAGGCAGAGCAGATACGACGGCTCCACCTTGTCAAAATACTCCCAGCCCGAGATCTGAGCGCCGGTCCAGGCCGTGGCGACGTCGAACAGTTCCACGTCCGCCAGCAGCGTCCGCAGGATCTCGCTCCCCGCCTTGAACTGCGCCACCAGGTTCCACACGAGGAAGAACACGATCAGAATTGTCGACAGCAGACCCAGTCCGCGGCTCTCGTACCGGTCCCTGAGCACATCCGGCATCGTGATCGCGCCGGAGATGCGGGCCACCTGGTTCACGCGCTTGCCGATCAACCCCATCGTGCAGATCGGCACGACCATGTAGCTCGCGATCCACAAGGCCAGGATCCAGCCGTGCGTGTAGATCTTCGCCGGGAAACCGGTAAAGCTCCCGCCCGACGCGCTCGTCGCTGCAAAGGTGAGCGCGAAAGCCCACATGCCGAGTCCGCGGCTGCCGAGAAAGTACTCGCTCAGAAAGCTCTTCTGTTTCAGCAGCCGGTTGGCCATCGCCGCCAGGGCGAACACGCCCAGCGTGTAGACGACGAACGTAACCAGTGCGGCCGTCGATTCCTCAGCCGCCAGAATCGGGACAACGGACCTTAACGAGTTCATCCCCGGCCCTCCGCCTGATGCAGCCGCTGCTGATCCTCGGCGATGTCGGCCCCTTCATGCGCCTCCCCCAGATCGTCCTGCTTGATAAAGAACAGGCACAATCCAATGGCAATGACGTCGCACACCAGCCACGGAACGGCGATCCCCCAGAAGACCCAACTCGGAATCCCCCACATCGTTTCGATCTCCCCACCGTCGGAGACCGTGTGGAAACCGTTGAAGTAGCAATACGGCACGGTCCACAACAGGGCGAACAGCCACAGCCCGATAATGACAATGGCCTCCCGCCGCGTATGCAAATACACCGGGTCGTAGGTCTGCTCGTTCGACATGCGGGGCATCCTAACCGAGGCGGCCCAACGTTCCAACGCATCCGGGCGATCTGCCCGATTCTCCACGAACGCCGGCCCGTCCGCAGCGTCGACGGAGGGGCAATTCGCTAGAATAGCCGGGCGCTCGCCAATTCACCCGCCACCGCACCGATCCCGCTGCAGGCATCGATGGTCGCTCCCGAACACGCACCAGGCATGACGCTGGCCGACGTCGAACGAACCGTTCGCGCCGCCGTCCCCGCCGCGCTGTTCATCGAACCCCGCATCCTCAGACGCGTCATCAAACAGGACCGCCGCCTTTCGGGCATCGGCTTTCAGATGCCCCATGCCGACGTGTATACGATCAAGCGGGAACGGCTGCTCGTCATCGCCGACCGGCCCGAACTCGATCTCGCCCCCGCCGCCGACCTGCCTCCCTACGTCATCCTGCTCCCCCGACCCGAGCACGAAGACGAAATCCTGCCGCCGGGCTACACAGCGCGCCTGCTGCACGATTACTGGAGGTTGCTGTTCCACGCCCGGATCCACGTGGAACTCGAATCCCTCGTCGACGCAAAGTCCCTGGACGAAGCAGCCGTCGGACGTCGGATCGAGCAGATCGGCCTCGTCGAGTTCGCCGAAATCCGCCGTGTCCTCACGCAGGACGATCTGCTCGCTCCGCAGCACAGCCAGATCGACGCCTACGTCGAGTTCACCGCCGTAGCGCTCGAATTGCTGCAATTTGCGCCCGAACAGCGGCCCCTGTTTTTCCCCGCCGTCAGGGATTGGAACCGGGTCGACCAACTTCTGTCCGCCGACGTCGACCAGGCTCAACTGTTTCGCACCACGCAGCCGGACGGCGCTTCTCCGAAGGCGCCGCACTCCGACGCCGCTGCCCTGAAGTCCGTCGAAGCCGGCACGACGGAACAACCGGCCGAAGCCGTCCCGGCCCGGCGATACGCCAAACTCATTCAGAAAGCGGAAAAAGCGGCGAGTGTGGGAAACAACGTCAAAGCGGCCATGTTGCGAATGGTCGCAGCGAGAATCGGCGACCCGCAGCAACAGGAGACCACGCGCGATTCCGCCGCCGCCGAACTGCACGAACTGGCCGAACGGCTCCAGCGGGTTTACGACCTGACGGACGAAGAAACCGATCGCTGGGCCCGCGCGCTCACTGCGCTGCTCGAACCCGCCGCCGGCGGCTATCGCCGCACCGAGGCCCGCCTGCTCTACGACCTGCAGAAAGCCTGCCTCGCCCACGAGCGCGGCTTCTTTCGCTTCGCCTGGCGAAGCTGGTTCCAGTCGCGCGGCCGCATCCCCCTGCGCCGACCGCTGCCGATCCTGCAACAGGTGCTCATCACCAAAGCTCTGCGGACCGCCGCCCGCCGTGTCTCCACCATCCGCCTCGCCGCCGAGGACCGCAGGCAACTCGAACTGCTGCTCGACGACGTCGTCTCCCGTTCGCAACGGGCCATGCGCGACGACGTCCGGCCGAGGATTGTCGCCGTTTTCGACGATGTCGGTCTCGTCCCCGACAACACGCCCGAGGAAATCACGCGCCGCAAGCTCATCGAAGAACTGCTCGACCGGGTCGAGGAACGCGGATTTCTCAACATGGGCGACGTCCGCGACGCGCTCTCGCAAAACGACCTCAAGCTGCCCGATCTCTCCGGCGTCGTCGAACTCGTCAGCGGAGACAAACTCCTCCGGGCGGACCGGAAACTCGGCATCGCGCTGGAGGGCGTGTACCGGCCCGGAGCCATCTATCTGCGAATGACGCAACGCCTCAGTTCGCTGGCCTTCGGCGTTCCCACCGGCCGGTTTCTGGTCCAATACGTCGTCCTCCCCTTCGGCGGCGCATATCTCGGGCTCGAAGCCATTCGCCACGTCGTAGGCGGGATTGTCGGAGCCGAAGCGGCGTCACGCGGCTCCGGCCAACCGCCCCCGGCAGACCCGCTTGCCGAAACATCCCCCACGGCCCTGAATTGGCCGTTCCTCGCTTCGGTGCTGATCGTCGGCGTGCTGCTGCTGTTGATCATGCATCGCCCGAAATTCCGGGCCTGGCTCGGGCGGACGCTCCTGAAACTCTGGCGGTTCCTGCGCAAGCTGGTCGTCGATCTCCCGGCGGAAATCCTGCGCAAGCCGTGGGTGCGACGCGTTCTCGACAGTCAGACATTTGCCGTCTTCCGCAATTACATTGTGCGACCGGCCGTCGTCTCGCTGATCGCGGCCGGGGTCGCGTGGTGGCTCGGCGCGCCCTGGTCGCGCGATTTCGCCGTTCAGTTCTTTCTGGCCGCGAACCTGTTCCTCAACTCGCCGATCGGCCGGTTCTTTGAAGAGTGGCTCACCGACGTCCTGGTGCGGGCCTGGCACGAACTCCGGATTCGAGTGCTGGCCGCCGCGTTTCACTGGATTATGGACGTCTTTCACCTCCTGCTCGAATGGGTCGAGCGCTTTCTTTACATCGTGGACGAATGGCTGCGGTTCCGCCCCGGCGACTCACGGGCTTTCGTCGGCGCGAAACTCGTGCTCGGCACGATCTGGGCCATGGTCGCCTACGTCATCCGCTTCTGCATGACCCTGCTCGTCGAACCCCAGGTGAACCCGATCAAGCACTTCCCCGTGGTCACGGTCTCACACAAGATCCTGATCCCCTTCACCCCGCATTTAATCACGCTGCTGGTTCCACTCGTCGGCGGCATCGCCGCCCCCACTTTGGCGACGACGACGATCCTCCTCCTGCCCGGCGTATTCGGGTTCCTCGTTTGGGAACTCAAAGGGAACTGGCGGCTCTACGAAGCGAACCGTTCCGAGTCCCTCGCGCCCGCCCCCATGGGCCGCTATGGAGAAACAATGACCGCTCTGCTCCGCCCGGGCATCCATTCCGGCACACTGCCCAAACTGTTCTCCAAACTCCGCAGAGCGCTGAACAATGCCCGGCACGACGAGCACGATCGCGCCGCGCGTAAACAACTCGCCGCCATCGACGGCGTGCGGCTCTCCGTCGAGAGATTCGTCAACCGCACGCTGTGTCAGACCCTGTCTCTCTGCGAATTCACCCGCGGCAATCCGATGCGAGTCGAGCAGGTGGCGACAGCCACCAATCGTATCGAGATCGAAGTCGACAACGGACAGTTTTCCGCCGGTCCCCTCTCGCTCACATTCGAAGACAACTCCGGCTGGCTTGTCGCGACGGTTCGCAATCCCGGCTGGTTGGCCGAAGTCGATCCCGACTCGCGCGAACGCGTGAACACCGCTCTGGCCGGATTTTACAAGCGAGCCGGAGTAGACCTCGTGCGCGAGAACTTCCAGGAACGCTTCCCCCGCCCCGAACTCCAGACCCGGTTCCAGGAGGATGGGGCACTCGTCTTCACCGGAGAAAATCCCCGCCGGGGAGCGGTGTACAAGCTGCGCACCTCCGCCCGCATGCTCGCGCCGCTGCTCCAGCCGGAAGCCCGGCCCGGCGACTGGCCCGTTGTCGAACGCGAGGCACTTGTCTTCGCCGACTGTCCGATCACCTGGGACGAATGGGTCCGCGCCTGGACCCCCGCTGCCCCCAGCGACGTCTCTCCCGAAGTCGAACAATTTCCCCACGTCATGGCCCCCTCCGGTGCGTGAGCACGTGCAGTCCAGCCAACCCCGAAAACAGCCCTGACAGGGCACTACACCGGTCCCACCCTCCGTGTTATCGTATCACGCCGCGCAACTGCCCCGCCTGCCTGGTCCTCCTGCACGATTTCATCATGCCCACCTTCAACGCCGATCAACTGCTTTCTATCGCCGTTCAGGTCCTCGAAGGGGCCGGCGTCCCGCCCGCCGACGCCGCCGTCGTTGCGGCCGAACTGCGCGACGCCAACCTGGTCGGCCACGACAGCCACGGCGTGATGCGGTTGGTCCAGTACGTACAGATGATCGACGACGGCTTCGTCAAACCGGGTGGAGAATTCGAAGTTCTCCGCGACGCGCCGGCCTTCGCGGTCGCCGATGCCCACTTCAATCTGGGACAGGTCGCCGCGACCAGGGCCCTGGAAATTGCTCGCGAGAAGGCCCGCGCCGTCGGGACGGCGACCGTCATGGTCCGCAACTGCAATCACGTGGGACGGCTCGGTTCCTACACGCATCGCGCCGCGCTCGACGGGTTCGCCGCACAAATGGCCGTCAACTCTCCCGGCCCCGGCGGCGTCGCAGCCTTCGGAGGCATCGACAAGAAACTCGGCACCTCGCCCATCTCGATGGCGGTCCCCGCGGCGGGAGACGCCTTCGTCCTCGACATGACCACCAGCGCCACTGCCGAGGGAAAACTCCGCGTCGCATTTCAAAAAGGCGAACGCGTCGCCGACGGACTCATCATCGACGGCGAAGGGAATCCCAGCACCGATCCGGGCGATTTCTACAAGGATCCGCCGGGCGCCATCCTCCCGCTCGGCGGCCCGCTCCTCGGCCATAAAGGCTACGGACTCAGCGTGATGCTCGACATGTTCTGCGGCGTCCTCTCCGGCAGCGGCGTCGCCCGAGACGACCTCCCCCGCGGCGCCAACGGCGTCTGGCTCACCCTGCTCGACATCGAACAATTCCTTCCCAAGGGCGAGTACGACGGCTGGGTCGCCCGCTACATCGAACACATCAAGAGCAGCCGACGCATGCCCGGCGTCGACGAAATCCTGCTCCCCGGCGAGATTGAACAGAGGCGTTCCAAACAACGAGCCCTGGAGGGCGTCCCCATTCCCGAGGAAACCTGGCGACAAATCCGGGAAACCGCCGAAAGACTCGGCGTCGAACTCGCCCCGTAGCGCACGCTGCCGGCGCGCATCGCCATCAATGGGCAACGCGAAACCGGCGAGCGGCCGGCATCAGCCGGCCGTTGCATGCGATCCAACCACGACACTCGCGATCCTCTCTCTGGAACACACCGCGCGAGTTTGGTATTCATTCCCCATCTCGAAACCGCGCCCCGAATTGACGTCGTGAGCGAACTGTGGAACTCCTCGAATCCCTTCTGAACCTGCTCGTTGCGATCCTCGAAGTCCTCGCCGCCCTGGCGAAGACAATCGCCCCCTGGTGGCCGCTCATCGCCTGGGTCGCCTTCTGGTCCCTCGCCGTCAACTGGGTCTCCCTCCGCAAAACGCTGCTCAGCGGCGGCTGGATCGGACTCGTTCTGATCGGCCTCATGATGATCCTCGTCTGGGGCTGCGTCTGGCCTCCGGACGCCGGTCACGAGACCATCTTCGGCCTGAAACTCTCGAACTTCGTCGCCAAGACCGTCTGGGTCACCGGTCTCATCGTCATCATGCTCCTCTGCGGTTCCGTCCAACTCTCCGGCGCCTGCGACCGCTACCTCAACCTGGAGCAACCGGACCCCGACGCCGGCCACGACCACCATTAGAATTGCGGGGTCGGCTCCAGCGTATGGCGTCGCTTTGTCAGCTTCGTGTCGACGTGGTGAACCACAAAGGCACGAAGGACACAAAGATGATGGGGCTGCTAGTGGTGCTCAGCTTTCAGTGCCTCCACAATCGTGCGGGATCGCGGTCCGGCAGCAGTGATTTTGAATTCACGTTCGGTCTCCCCGGTCGGCGTGATCTCAATCCGCAGCAGATCGCGCGGCAGCACGTCGGCGATCCGGTCGGCCCATTCGATCAGGCACACGCCGTCGCTCTCAAGCAGTTCCTCGCCGCCGATCTCCAGAAACTCGTCGCTGTCCTTCAGCCGGTAGGCATCAACGTGATACAGCGGCAGCCGACCATCGTATTCCTGAATCAACACAAACGTCGGGCTGTTCACCATCTGCCGCCTGCAACCCAGCGCCGCAGCAACCACCTGCACCAGCCTCGTCTTCCCGGCACCGAGCGGACCATTCAGTGAAACAACGTCCCCCGGTTTGAGAGCATCGGCGAGAATGCCGCCAAACCTGGCGGTGGCGGACTGATCGGCGGCGCGGAATGTGAGGTCGACGACGTTCAACAGCATTTGTCCGTGACCAGAGAAATCGTAACTT
This sequence comes from Planctomycetota bacterium, assembly GCA_003388505.1. Taxonomy (GTDB): domain Bacteria; phylum Planctomycetota; class Planctomycetia; order Planctomycetales; family Planctomycetaceae; genus MB-PLM-1. Next base: position 31,262 of record QQVO01000055.1, on the reverse strand, counting down.
ATCTTCGTCGTCTCGTCAGTGACTCGGCCAGCATCGGGAATCGGTCAAATGTCGATTGCACAGGGTGCGAAGGACGTTTACGAAGGCGAATTCAAGGCCCGGTTGGTATCGGAGCATCGGGACGAATACGTTGCCATCGAATCTGTGTCGAAGTCGTATTATCTTGGCGACGCATTTATTGATGCGGCGCTTGCGGCCAAACAGGCGCATCCCGACCGGAAGTCGTTTGTCATTCGTATCGGCCATGACGCGGCATTTCACATTGGGGCGGGTTCATCGTGATCGGAACGGTGGACGAAAAGGGCCGGGCGCTGCTGGACGTTCCGGTCAGCGACAAACTGGATGGAGCGTATACGCCGGTTACGACGTGGATCGATACGGCCTTCGATGGACATTTCTGAGCCTGGATTGATGCGGCCAACTCATCACGGTCGCGGGCGCCGTCATCGGCAACCCGAGGGGAAACGCCAGCAGTCCATTCCGGCGTCGACGGAACGACGGCAACTGCGACGACTTCAGCAGACGGAATGACGGCACGCGGGTTCGCATGGCTGTGTCTATTCCTGACCGCTTTTCTCAGAGGCGACGTCCGTCTGCACCAGCCGCGGCCGCTGCTTCGGGTCAGCCGCCTCCGGTTTGTACTCAACGGCCGTGCTCTCCACGACGGTTCCGTCGTCGTCGCGCTTGATGATTCTCTGGCCCTCGGGCGTGAATTCCTGCACAGAGTCACCGCGATGCCGGGTCCAACCGGTCAGGTGGCCGTCCTCATCGTATTGATACTCGTCGCGCCACTCCTTCACGTTGACGAGCACCGGATCGGCGTAGTTGTCGTTGTAGCGCACCTCCCTGATGCGGCCCTCCTCGTCGTAAGACCGCTCTTCGTTGTCCGGGCAATAGAACGTCACGAAGGCCGGAGCCGACCACTGCTCCCCGCTGCGGGCGAAACAGGCAATGTCCACCCGGTTGGTCCCCAGTTCCGGGTTCGTGGCCGCCGGAAACCGGTCGTGCCAGCCGACCGTCAGCTCCACCCGGCTGCCGTCATCTTCCATTGGACGAATCTCGACCCGTTCCCGATCCCCCTGCAGCAGACTCCACTGGTACTCAACGACTTCGCCCGAAAGGGCGCGCGTCCCCGCGGCGCTGACGACCATCGTCCGCGTCCTCGCCGTCGCCCGCATCACCCGCGCAATCGCCGCCGGCGTGTCGAAAATCTGCTCGCCCGGCACGGGATCAAAGTAGTCGCGCCCCTGCACAAACTCCTCTTCCTCGACGACTTTCAACGCAACAACCGGCGGTACGGTTTCCGGCGTCAGCCCATGCGCCAGCCGCACCATCCGCTCGGCGTCCACGTCTTCGCCCGGGAACACCGGCGGGTGCGCGGTTCCGCTCAGGTAGTCCTCGTCCGACTCAACCGGCTTGTTCGAGCGGCGAAAGATCATCTGCAGCGTCGGCGACAGCGCCATGCGCTCCACAAGAAACTGCTTGGTCTCCGGGCGAAAGGCCGCCATCGTCAACGCCAGCGCCTCAAGAAACGGCTGGTCGGTGTAGGACGACCCCTGCGACGTGATCAGCAGCGGCGTGTTCGCGAAGTAGACGTCGCCATGTCGCCCGTTCTTGTCCCCAAGTTTGCCGTTGCGGCCGGGCGAATAGTCGACGTGACAGGGATAGACGTAGAGCTGATTATTCGAATACTGCACGTGCAGCAATCCGATCGTCCGGGGATCGGACATCGCCAGCCGCGGCATGCTTCGCCAGAGTGGACCGGCCGTCATCGCCAGCGAGGCGTTTCCCAGCACGACGCCGCGATGCAGAATCTGCCGCGGGACTCCCTGGTGCAGGCCCAGCGCTTTCGCGTCGGGGCCGTACTCGACCTGCGTCAGCAACGGGAACAGCTTCCGTTGCAGCGTCGAGTGATCCTGATCCCGATTGTCGTACAGGTCTCCGGCGAACCCGGCCGCCGTTCCGTCCTTCCACCATTCCCGCACCAGATCGCCGGCCGGACACTCGAACGTCGTGATCTCCGCGTCCCGGTCCTGTTCCGCCGGCAGGTTGAACAGCGGCACGAACAGGCCGTTGCGCGGGTCGATCGCCGTGTTCCCGTCATCAACCGTCGCCACGCCCTTGACGACGTCCGCCGGTTGGATTTTCCGCGCCGGACCGACAGGCTTGACCTGCGCCGCCTGTTTGAGAAGTTCCGCGTACCGCTCATCGTCGCGCAGGGGTGCGAGGTCGGAATCCGACCGCATGTGCTCGACATTGCGGAATCCGTGTTCAACCGCCTCGGTCAGCCGCGAGTAGGCCTGATCCGTTTCTCCCCGCCGGGCGTGAACGCAAGCGAGGTTGTAGTATCCGTCCGGGTGGAACGGGAGTGTGCCAATGAGTTCCTCACAGACCGCCTGAGCCGCGTCCAGATCGTCCGCCTCGAACGCCGCCGCCAGTTTCTGTTGAAGAGGGATCCCGTGCTGCTGCATCAACGCCGCGAAGCGCAGCGGTCCCATCGAAGCCAGGTCGCGCGGCCCGTCGTCCGTGCTCTGGCCGGACAACCCTGCGCCGGCCGCAGCAAGGAACATTAAAAACAACGCCGTTCTGCGAGTTCGAAGAGCCATAGCTTTCAAGACCTGCGTCGGTGAAGTCGGTGAATCGGTCGAGAATAACAACGTCCGATGGTCGCCCTCAGGGTCAAACGACGTAATGCTACCACATCCACACACCCGTCACCCGTTCCGCGCAGCCGCCCAGGCGGCATATGATGGATTTCCGGTGACCATTCGTTAGATCGAGGACGGAGCATGCACGACGAACTCGATTTCGATCCGGACGAACTCGCCGTGGGCGGCGGGCCGTCGCACTCAGCCGCTTTGCCCGTTTGGTCGGTTCGCGTCCTGGCGGTCCTCGGGCTCATCATCGGCGTCTACCTCACGTCGGTGTCGTTCTCCCAGTCGGGTCTGCCGCTCGGATGCGGCTCCGGTTCGGGCTGCGACGAAGTCCTCCGCAGCCGGTGGTCCAACCTGTTCGGCGTCCCGGTCGGCGCTCCGGCCGTGCTCGTTTATCTCGCGATCATCGTCTGTTCCGTGCTCGTCACACGGCCCGCCGGGTCTGCGGCCCGGCGCTGCGGACGCTTCGGGTTGATCGCACTGGCGACGCTGGTTGCGCTCAGCGCGGTCTGGTTCATCGGTCTGCAGTTGCTGGTCCTCAGAGCAACCTGTCCCTGGTGCATGGCGGAACACGCCGTCGGCCTCCTGACCGCCGCCGCGTCGTTCTGGCTGGCGATGACTCAGTCTGCAAACGTGCCGGTTCATGAACCGGACGCGGCGCAACCGCGCGGATTCGGAATGCCGGTGCTTGCTGGAGGACTGATCGCCGCTGCCTTCATTCTGTTGCAGGTCTCTTTCAGCACCTCCACAACGACCGTAGCGCGGCTGCCCGCCGGCGAGAACAGCGACACCGGGCCCGGTCCGGACCGTTGGGTTTCCGTCCTGAATGGCGAACTGCAACTGGACGTCCACGAGCTGCCAACGCTCGGCTCGCCCGATGCACCACTGCTTTTGGTGCTGCTGTACGACTACTGCTGCCCCCACTGCCGCGCTACCCACGGCTACCTGCAGGACGGCCTCGATCGCTATCCCGATCAGTACGGCGTGGTGCTGCTCCCGATGCCGCTCGATGCCGAGTGCAACCCGCACGTCGTCGAAACCGAACCGCGATTCGAGGAAGCATGCGAACTGGCGCGCCTGGCTCTGGCCGTGTGGCGGGCGAACCCTGCGGAGTTTGCGGAGTTCGACCGCTGGCTGTTCGAGCCGGAACGGCCCCGCTCGGCCGAACTCGCCCGGGACTACGCCGCCCAACTGGTGCCGGGCATGAATATCGACACCGCCGCTTCCGAGAAGTGGATCACCGACCGCATCGCCGCCGACGTCGCCGCCTACGACTCCAGCGGCGCCGAGACGATCCCGGTCATCCTCTCCCCCGGCCTCGATACCGTCGTCGGCAGACCCGAAAGTGCGGAACGGCTCTTCTCAATCCTCGAAGCCGAACTCGGGCTGACGCCGGTGGAATGAGGATTGTTGGTCGTACACCGTCATTCGGCGGCTCACCCTTTGGCGGCCGGTTGCGCGGCGGTTGCGGGTGGGTCGATGACCGGGCGCCCGGAGCGGGAATGCGTAAAGAGTTGGAAGGCCGTTTTTCGGGGCCGTCACTGAAGTCTTTGAAGTCTTTACCCTTTACGTATGCAGCGGGTCGCAACGAAGCCGGCGATGATGTGCGCAGAGTGTGGAAAACGGGTCGGGTGCGCATGGGGGGAGAACGGAACGGAGCAGAGTTTCTGCGGTGGCCGGACAGCGAACATTGGGACGGATCCGCCGTCCCTCATCATTCGGTCTGAGTTGCGCGAAGGGAGCGAACCGCACCGGTCGGCGTACCTTGAGTGAAGCGCAGCGAAACGCCGAACGTGTCGAGTTCGAGTCGATTCGCAGTTTTCCACAGTCTCGCGAACGGTCTCAAAGCTTCCATCAGCCACGCCCGTCGCTCCATTTCATTTCGCTCCGGGTCGTGCCACCCGAGCTCATCGATCGACGGCTCACGCCGTTTCTTTTCGGTCATTCGTGGCGACAGCCTTGCCGAGAGCTACCACTCTTCCAACTGCAGGCCGTCGATGACACCGAAGTGCTGATCTCGAGTTACGACTGTGAGAGAGTGCTGACTGGCAATTGCAGCAATCCAGACGTCATTCTCGGGCAGGGGACGCCCTTTGGTTTTCAGTTCGTTTTTGATCTGACCGTAGTGTTCGGCCGTCACCAGATCGCATGCGAGGACTGCGGAATTGGCAGCGAATTCGCGCACCTGTGCCACGTTCCGCTCGACCTGAGCGGAATGCTGTGCACCGTAGTACAACTCTCCGACGGCGATAGAGGGCACGAAGACTTCAGGCGCTGAGGCGATTTGACTTCGCACCGCTTCATCATTCTTGAAGAGTGCGACGATGATGCTTGTGTCGAGTAGATGCTTACCATTCATCGACGTCGACCCTCTCACAGCCGTCCTGAATGGCTTGCGACATCGCGTTCAGATCACTTTCGTTGATCGCCCCGGCGAACCGCAGAAGGTTGGAGCCCGGCACGCCGTGCGGGGGCGCAGTCGCCAACGTTCGCGCGAACTCCAGTACCTGGCGCTGCTTCTCAACAGGCAGTTTCCCCAGGCAGGTCGAGAGTTCGCTTTCAATTGTCGCATCAACCATTTGCCGCTCTCCACGAATCGGGTTCCCCAGCCACGTCAATTGTACGCGGTCGCGCGACAGCGCCCACCCTGCCGAGCCTTCAAGAACGCAGCCTTGAATCCCTATCGACCATCCTTCCCCGACCGCCCCGCCAACGTCTGCCGGGCTTCTTTGAGGACGTGTTCCAGTTCCACCGGCGCGCCGCTCTCGGTCTTGCTGCGCTCGGCGGCCGCCATGAAGACGAATTCCTCCAGCGTTTCTTCCGGGTCGACCGGCGGCTGCTTTGAGACGAAGAAGCGGGCGACTTCCCGCACGAGCGGCTCGTAGTCGTAGTACTGGTTGTGGTGCACGATCCCGTCCGTTCCGAACACGGTCGCTCCCAAGCCCGTTTTGCCGGTGTGCTCTCGGATCGAGCGATAGGTTCCCACGCGGCCGTCGCTCCAGACGCCGCGGACCGACTCGGTGTAATCGGTCTGCACAGCCGACACGCTCTCGCAGCCGCGGCCCATCACGGTGTAGAGGAGATCGACCCCGTGGACGCCGTACCAGAATAGATCGGGATGAAACGGCGCCGCGCGCGACTGGCTGTAGGCGTCGCAACCGAGCACCTTGCCGACCTGGTCGTTGCTGTTGCGCAGTTCCAGGTACCCCGGAGTGAACCGGCTGGAAGACGCCGAGAACCAGGGGGTGCCGGTCTCGAGGCCGAGTTCGTAAATCGCGAGGGCGTCCTCCAGCGACGCGGCCAGCGGCTTGTCGATGAACAACGGTTTGCCGGCCGCGAACACAAGCCGGGCCTGTTCCAGATGCTGACCCCCGTCCACGCTCTCCAGCATGACGGCGTCGACTTTCTCCAGCAGTTCGTCGATCGACGCAACGATTTCGACATCCATGCCGCGCAACTGCTCGGTGAACCGGTTCACCCGATCCCGGCTGAGTGGAAACTCAGGATTGCCGCCGGGGAATCCGGCCGCGATGGTGATCTGCGCCAATTCACCTGCCGCATCGGGATCGTTGACCAGCTTTGTAAACGCGACCACATGCGACGTGTCGAGCCCGATCATCCCCACGCGGACCGGCCGTTCCGGTTTGTCCGCGCGAACGTGGGTGGTCACGGCGAGTGTCAGCAGCAGTGCGAGAGCGGTTCGAATCGGTGGGGACATCATTGCGGTTTATTCCGAGGAGTTCTGGAGTGCGGCGACCATTTATAGCAACGCATTCCTTCATGATCAGCGTCAATGCTGCGCCCGGCCACTCCCGTCGCTGCATTTCATTCCGTTCCGGGCCGTGCCCCCCGTTCTGTCTGGTTTGGTTCGGCCGCCAACTCGTACAGCGCTTCCGGAGCGAAATCAGCTCCGTTCGGCCAGACGACCGTGCCGCAGACGGAATCTAAAGTCGCCTGCGCGAAGTAGGCCGGCTCCTTCAGCGGTTCAAAGACCGGACCGTCGAGCAACGACGTCACCTCGACTGTTTTTTTCGTTCCGTCGTTGAAGGCTAACGCGAGCGAATGGGGCCCGGTGACTTCGGCTTGTGTGATTCGCAGGATCATTGACGAGCCTTCATTCGAGCGGGGCGATTGGATTCATGGGTTGTGCTCGACGAGCGAGGTCCCAATTCTCCTGCAATTCATCTCGGTGGAGTTCCGCCCAGTCGGTTACAAGCGACGTGGCCCGCCGCGGGAGGTCGCCGACCAGAATTTCCGCCGTGGCAATCTCAATCTCCGCCTCGAATTCGCCGTAGATCGCGTGAAAATGCGGCGGCGCGTGATCGCGATAGTACATGTAGATGGCGATGCCGTAGAACTCGGTGATGCGCGGCATGCCTATATTGTCTGGCCCGTTGACGCGGCGTGTCAACGGGAAGCGGCGGGGCGCGGTCGCGCGGTGGGCACTGCTGGGCAAGCCAGCAGTGGCACCCGGCGCGTCCTATTGCCGGTTGCACATTCCCATTCGAAAAGCGGCGACAGGTCGCCGCACTCCGAAAGGTGGCGGGGCCGGCGGAATGCAGGCGGGGGGGCGGGCTGGTAGACTACATAGTGGCGTTCGGAATGGACGCGCGGGTTGTGACTAAACGGAAGATGAGAACTGATCGATGGCTGATCCTGCGGCACAACTGGGTGGTGATGATCTGGAGCTTCTCGAGAAGGCGAACAAGACGGCGGCGCGGCTGAAGGGTGAGATCGCCAAGGTGATCGTGGGGCAGGACGCCACCGTGCAGGCGATTCTGGCCGGCGTATTCTCGCAGGGGCATACGCTGGTGATCGGTGTACCGGGTCTGGCGAAGACGCTGCTGGTGAAAACCGTGGCCGAGGTGCTGGGGTGGAGCTTCAAGCGGATTCAGTTCACGCCCGACATGATGCCGGCCGACATCATCGGGATGGAACTGTTGCAGGAAGACGCGGCGGCAGGGCAGCGGTCGATGAAATTCGTCCCCGGCCCGCTGTTCGCGCAGATGATCCTGGCGGACGAGATCAACCGCACGCCGCCGAAGACGCAGTCGGCTCTGCTGGAGGCGATGCAGGAGTATCAGGTGACGAGCATGGGGAAAGCGCATCCTTTGCCCCGGCCGTTTCTGGTGTTCGCGACACAGAACCCGATCGAGCAGGAAGGGACCTATCCGCTGCCGGAGGCGCAACTCGACCGGTTCATGTTCAGCCTGTGGATGGACTACCCCTCGGCGGAAGAAGAGGTCGAAGTCGTCATGGCGACGACGCTCGACAGCGAAGCCAGGGTCGAGACGGTCTGCTCGCTGGATGAGATCAACGCGATCCAGCACCTGGTGCGGCGGGTGCCGGCGTCGCGACATGTGGTGCAGTACGCAGTATCGCTGGCGCGGGCGACCCGGCCGCAGGCCGATCTGACGACGAAGTACGTCTCCGATTACGTCTCGTGGGGCGCGGGGCCGCGGGCGAGCCAGCACATGATCCTCGGCGCCAAGGCGCTGGCGGTGATGGCGGGCGAACCGGCGGTCTCGGCCGAGCACGTCCGCAAGATCGCCCCGCTGGTTTTGCGTCACCGGGTGTTGCCCAATTACAGCGCGACCGGTGAGGGGATTGACTCGGCGGCAATTATCCATCGCATCGTGAAGACGGTGCGCGAGCCGGGCTCAATCGGCGTGCAGGAGACGGCGAAGAAGAAGTCGCCGGTGGCGGCGCTGCGAGGCGCGGGCGACGGGAGTGGTGGATAGTTGGTTTCGTTGAGGGAGGGCTCACGCAAAGTCGCGAAGGCGCAAAGGGGGAGACTGGAAGTAAAGGATTGAGAGGAAGGTGGATGGTTCAGTCGTAGTGCGAGATTGTCTGCACATCGACCGCTCCCTGACGGTCGCGGCGAGTGGGGCGGTATCCAGGGAATTTGCTCTATCTCTTGGCGACTTTGTGACTTTGCGTGAGGCAACTCTGGCCTTTGAGGTTTCATAGCTGTGGCGGCGACTCGTAATCAGGGTGAATTCCGGCACAAGTATCTGCAGCTCGCCGATCTGCGGCGGCTGGAGTACCTGCTGTTTGCGCCGCGACGGATCGTCGAGGGGCGCTACAGCGGGCACTACGCAACGCGGCAGCGGGGGCAGAGCGTCGAGTTTCGCGACTATCGCCAGTACCTGCCGGGCGACGACATCGGCGGCATCGACTGGAAGGTCTACGGTCGCAGCGACAAGCTGTTCATCAAGCTGTTCGAACATCAGTCCGAACTGACGGTGAACCTGCTGATCGACGCGTCGGGATCAATGGCCTACCGGGGACAACTCGTCGGCGACCGCCGGGCGCCACAGAAGGGGCTCTCCAAGTACGATTACGCCTGCTTTCTGGCCGCTTCGATCGGCTTTCTCGTGATGAAACAGCACGACCGCTTCTCGTGTGGTTTCGCCCAACGGGGATTACAGCGGTACGCGCCGCCGGAAAGCACGATGCGGCACCTCACCGGGATTCTGCGGCGGATGGAAGCGCTGCGGCCGCGAGGACGCGCGCGGTTGCCGGTCGCCATTGATGAATTGACGCGGCAGGGTTCGCGGCGCTCGCTGCTGATTGTGTTGAGTGATCTGATCGACGAACCGGACGCCGTCGCCAAGGCGCTGGCGGCCCGGACGCAGGCGGGGGGCGAAGCGATTGTGTTTCAGATTCTGCACCCGGATGAACTGAACCTCCCGGACATCGATCACGGTCTGTTCATCGACAGCGAAACGGCCGCGCGCGTGCGGCTGAACGTGAGTGAGATCCGCGACGAGTACAAGCAGCGGATGCGCGACTTCATCGACGGCTGGTTTCGGCGGTGCCTGGGCCTGGGAGTCGACTACGCAAGGGCGCTCACCAACGAACCGTACTACAAGATTCTGGAACGTTATTTGGTGGGCCGGGAACAACGCCGGGCATAGTGATCCCATGTCCTTTACAACACCCATTCTGCTGGCCGGTCTCGGGTTGCTGACGCTGCCGTTGATCGCGCATTTTCTGCAGCGGCATTCGACGCGGCGGGTGGTGTTTCCAACGGTGCAGTTCCTGATGGCGGCCGTTGCCACGCAGTCGCGGTTCCACCGCTTGAAACGATGGTTGCTGCTGTTGCTGCGTCTGATTGCGGTGGCGTGCATCGTGCTGGCGTTCACACGGCCGGTGTGGCTGGACGTATCGGAAACGGACGCCGCAACGCGGGGCCAATCCACGTCGGTGGTACTGCTGGTGGACCGCAGCGCGTCGACCGGCCGGCGATCGGGGGGAGTCACGGGGATCGAGTCGCTGCGGGCGGCCGCCGGACGGACGCTCGACTCCCTGCGCAGCGGAACAGACGTGGCGAACATTGTGTTTGCGGACGCTCAGCCGGACGCCGTGTTCGACCGCATGAGCCCAAATCTCCCGGTCCTGCGGCAGGAACTGGATCAACTCGCGCCTTCTGAAGAGCGGGCCGACTTCCCGGCGGCCGTGGCGCTCGCCGGACGGTTTCTCGCGGAGCGGAACGGCCCGAAGCGACTCGTCGTGATTTCCGATCTGCAGGCCAGCAACTGGAACGACGCGCTGACGGAGGGCTCGCTGGGGCAACTTCTTCCGCCGGATACGGTCGTCACGGTGGCGGAGACCGGGGAGAGGGCTCCGGGGAACATCAGTCTCAGCGATCCACGACATTTCCCGGCCCAACCGCTCGCCGGACAGGAGTGCGAACTCACGGTCCGCGTGAACAATTTCGGAACGCAACCGGCCCAGGTGCGCGTGTCGCTGGAGACCGAGACCGCCGCGGGGGAGAGCGCGATTCGCGATCAGACGATATCCCTCGAAGCGGGGGAAGATCGGGACGTCACATTTGATGCGACCGCGCCGCAGAGCGGGCCGCTGCTGGCGACGTTTTCGGCTCCGGCCGACGCCCTGATCGTCGACAACCGGGCCTGTCTCGTCGTCCGCACGTCCGACCGCATCCCGGTCCTGATTGTCAGCGACGACAGCCCGGATGATCCCGGCACGACCGCCTTCTACACGCTTCGCGCACTCTCGCCCCGGGGCGACAACACCGACCGGTTTGATGCGCGGCATGTGCGCCCGCTCCGGCTCACGCGGGAGTCCTTGGCGGGCGTCTCGGCGGTCTTCGTCGGTTATCTGGGAGACGTTTCGGAGGCGACCGCCAGAGTCCTCGTCGATTACATCGACGGCGGGGGCGGCGTGGTCTGGTTCTGTGGCGAAGGACCGGTGGTCCGCAACCTCGAGACGTTGCAAACAGCGGCGGGAGACCGCGAGATCCTGCCCTGGAATCCGGGGATCCGACGAGAGATCGATCCGCGCGGGGAGCCGTTGCACATCTCTTCGGGCCGGTGGCAGTCGCGCTGGTTTCGCGAGTTTGACGAACAGAGCCAGATTGCGATTGCGCAGATCAGCTTTCGCCGCGTGTGGTCGGTTGCCGCGCCGCATCCGGAAACGGACGTGTTGCTCTCGTTTTCGAATGGCCAGCCGGCGCTTGGCAGCCGGCTGTTCGGGCAGGGCCAACTGCTGGTGGCGAACTTCAGCCCGTCCGTGGGCGAGAGCGATTTCGGGAAGCACGGTGCGTTCGTCGCCTGGACGCAGATCGTCGCACAGTCCCTGATGCCGGGCGTGGTCACCGCGCAGGCGACGCCTCCGGGGGTGGCGTATCATCATCGGGGGTTGATCAAGCTGGAGCCGGGAGAGCGGTCGGTGGTGGTGACCGGTCCTGACGATTCGGTTGTCGCGGCGGCTGTGACGGCGCGGGGTGACGGGATGCAGGTGGAGATTGCGAACCCGCAAGCGGGGGGGATCTATCGGTTTGAGTCGGGAGGGACGTTGATTGACGCCGCGGCGATCAACGTTGATCCCCGCGAAGGAAACCTGGCGAGCCTGTCGGCCGAGAGAGTGTCGGAATCGCTCTCCCGGCAAGGATTGCGAACCGACACGCGGCAAACCGCCGGCTGGGATCCTGTGCTGAACCTCGACGGTGAACCGATGTGGGGCCTGTTTTTCACCCTCGCCCTGTGCGCGATCGGTCTGGAGTTGTTATTGCTCGGCTGGTGGAAGCGATGACAGAACATCGGGAACACCCGACGAGCTGCGCGGCGTCAGCAGGCGGTTGCAACCGAGTTCACGCAAGCGTGGAAACTTACACGTCCCACGGGTCGCAGCCCGTGGGCGTTGATGGGGCAAGTGGTTCCTGGGGTGAGGTTTCTGGTGTGATGGTGGGAGTTGCGAATCGATGTTCGTAATCGCGTTGGTCTGGCAACCGATTGCGGCTCCGCTGCATATTGCGGCGGGGGCTGCGGTGCTGACGGCGCTGACGCTATTCGCTTATCTGCGTGTGTTCCGTGCGCGACCGGTCTCCTCATCGATCCTGCTTGTGATGCGGCTGGCCGTGATCGGCGCGATCTCGGCGCTGCTGATGGGGCCCAGCCGGGAGCAGCCGCAGCCGGAATCGACCCGGAAGCCGAAACTCTCCATTCTCGTCGACACGTCGGAATCGATGCGGACCGAGGACTGTGACGGCGCAAGCCGCCTGACGCACGCGGCGTCGACCGTGCTCGGCCCCGAGCAATTGCGGGAGTTAAAGGAAGGCTTCCGCGTTGAAACCCGAGGATTCGACGAGCGCGTCCATCCGCTCCCGGAGCGTCGCCTCTACACCGATCCGACCGATCTGGCCACAGGCCGGGCCACGTATCTCGCGGAGTCGGTCACGCAAACCCTCTCTCAAATGCGGGGTCGGGACGAGGGGGACGTGCTGTTGATCGTCAGCGACGGCCGCGACACCGAAGACGCGTCGGTCCAACCGGCGGCCGCGCTGGCGGAGTCGAAGCGGATCCCGATCTACGCCGTGGCGGTGGGAGGCGACCAGTCGACCACCGACGCCGCCCTGCTGGCCGTCCCCATGCAGGAGTCGCTGCTGCCGGGCGAACCGGGTGCGATCATGGTGAAGGTCTATCAGTCGGGGCTGGACGGAACGTCGACCACGGTGACTGTCACGTCCGGAGACGAGGTCACACGGTTGCCGGTGGAAATCGGGAACGGATCAGTCGTCGAACTTCAGATCCCCATCAAGCAGGACGAACCGGGCCAGTACCAGTATGAAGTCTCGCTCGACACGGTCGGCGACGAGACGGAACTCACCAACAACCGCCAGACGGTGTTCTGCGAAGTGATGGAACGACGGCTGCGCGTCCTCGTGCTGGAAGGGCAGCCGTTCTGGGACACCAAGTTTCTGGCGCAGTCGCTCCGCAAGGATGAGCGCGTCGAACTGACGCAGATCTCACAACTTGGCACGGAACGGCGGGAAACGATCGTCTCGCGCGTCGAGCGCGGCACCCCCGAAGTCCCCCGCACGCCGGAAGAATGGTCCGAGTATGACGTCGTCATTCTGGGCAAGAACCTGGAGAACGTGCTCGACCGCGAAGGGGCCGAACGGCTCGTTTCATTCGTCGTCGACGGGGGCGGTCACGTGGTTTTCGCCCGCGGGCCGGCTTACAGCCGCGATTCCGCGGCAGGCATGGAGCTGGCCGAAGTTCTGCAGCGGCTCGAACCGGTCGTGTGGGGCAACCAGCAGATGCAGCAGCTTTCACTGGAGTTGACTCCCAGCGGGCGGACGAGCAACTGGATGTCCCCCACCAAGATGGGTCTCGACGCGCAGGACGCATTCACCCGGCTGCCGGGCTTCGAGGTGATGCAGACGGTCGAACGCGAAAAACCGGGCACCCTGGTGCTCGCCCGCGCCTTCGCCGAAGGCGGGCCGGCCGGAAGCGGCGTCCCCGCGCTCACGAGCATGAACTACGGTCGCGGCACCGTCATCGGCATTCTCGGCGAAGGCCTCTGGAAGTGGAGCCTGCTGCCGCCCGAGTCCCAGGATCTGCGCGGCTTCTATGACACGTTCTGGTCGAACCTCGTCCGCTGGCTCGCGCTGGGGGGCGACTTTCCGCCGGGGCAGCAGGTCGCGCTGCAACTCAGCCGGACCACCGCCCGGCTGGGTGACGAGGTCACCGTCGACATCGCCTACAAGCACGAATCGGCGGAGGGCGCCGTGCCCCGCCTGCAGTTGACCGGGCCGGACGGCGAAACCGTCGACGTGGCGGTCCACGAACTGCCCGGCGCGTTTCCCCGCTACCGGGCCACGATCACGCCGGCCGAAGTCGGCGTGCACCAGGTCGAGTTGTCGGCTCCCGGCATGAACCCCTCGCAGCTCAGCCGGAACTTCAACGTCTACAACGTCAATCTGGAACGCCTGCGAACCGCCGTCAACCCGATGCCGCTGCGGATTCTGGCCGAACACTCCGGCGGCGCGTTTCTGACTCCCGAAGAGGGCCTCGACCTCGACGAAATGCTCTCGCGGCACCTGGCCGCGCTCACGATGCCCCCGAAGCTGATCTACCTGTGGGACCGCGGCCTGATCCTCACCCTGCTGCTCGTCTGGATGGGCGTCGAATGGATCACCCGCCGCATGGTGGGGCTGTGGTGATACAGGTTTCGTTTGTTGACGAAATAAGAAAGCCCACGGGTTGCACCCCGTGGGCTTTGCGTTCGTGGGCTTTGTGCGGCGATCGTGCGAATCAGGCCGCCTGGCGATCTTCGAACGACAGAATCGCCGGAGCGTGCTGTTCCTTCACGCCGTCGATGAAGGCCTGGAAGACCTGCATGTCGAGTGCCGAGGAGGACTGGTTTTCCGGATGGAACTGGACGCCGAGGCACCACCAGTTCTCCAGCACCGACTCATACGCTTCGACGACGCCGTCCATTGCCGTGGCGGAGACGCGGAAGCAGGAGGCGACGTTGTCCACCGCCATGTGATGGTCGCTGTTGACGCGAATTTCGCCGGGACCGTAGATCTGATCCATCTTCGTGCCGGGCACAATCTCGATGACGTGCCGCAGGCAGGACTCGACCGGATCGCGATGCTGCAGCGACTTGAGGACGTCGGACGGAATGTGCTGGAAGAGCGTTCCGCCGCAGATGATGTTGAGCGTCTGCATCCCGGCGCCGATGGCGAGGGTGGGGATCTTCATGTCGAACGCGAGCCTGGCCAACCGGCGATCGAAGTCTTCCCGACGCGAGGGCATCGGCCGGGTTGCGGGATTGGGGTCGAACCCGAGCCGCACCGGCTCCAGATCGAGTTTGCAGCCGCCGAGCACGAGTCCGTCGACGTTTTCCAGCAGTCGCTTGAGGTCGTCATCCTCGGCCAGCGGCGGAATGACGAACGGCACTCCCCCGGAGGCTGTGATGCTGTCGTACTGGCCGGCGTTGATCCACGAAAACGGAATCGAGTTCTTGCGTTCGGGACGGAAATCGGCGTTCATGCCAATGACGGGCTTCTGGCTCATCTCACAATCCTCCATGACAAAAAACGTGTGCGGGAATGCGGACGCCGGACGGCGCCGCCACTGAGGCCGAAACGGATCACGTCGAGCGATGCCGCACCGCTGCGCCAGCGGCGCAGAGATTCACACACGGCATGAAAGGGGCGTTTCGCGTCAAAGCCGCTCACCGTGAGCATCGCCGCACTCACAGCAGCCTCGTTCTGCAAACAGAACGGACGCGATCCGGAAGCCGGGACTCCATTCCCCATGTTGCGGTCCGATTCGTTCGGTCCGCCTCGACAGCGGCAACACAGTGCCGCGCGGCCTCGGCGATTTTCATTGAGGCAACCCGTCCGGGATCCACACCCTGCGACCGGCGATTGCTCAACGGGAGGCAACTTAGAACCGGCGCCGCCGGTTGTAAAGCAATTACACGATTTTGTGTGCCGCCGGTTTGCGAACTCAACCTGTAGTGGCTGACGCGGGCGACGAATCGGCGTCGTCTTGTGTGAAACTCGAGGCAGATCCTGGCCGTGATGACCCTGCCGCGCCGGAATCGCTTCCCCTGCAATGAGTTGTGGTCTCCCCGAGCAGTGAGGCCTTGTTGTTGCCCGTCTGCACAAGTGCCGATTCACCCACACCGTCAGCCGTGCGGCTTCGCACACTCCCGCCCTGGCGCCGGCCTGTTGGGCCGCAGTTCGCCGGCAAAGAGCGGAATCGTCTGATTACACCGAATCCACAGGTCCGATAAACAATAACAGGTTCGGCACAATCACCGGGGAAGCGGAAGGAGCCGCTGCCATGAAGAATCTGCAACTCTCTGCGGCCGTTTTGCTGTCGGTGACCGGGATCGTCCTGTTCAGCGTCCTCCGGTCCCCCTCCGCCACACAGGCGGACGATCAGGTCCGGCCGATTCCGACTGAGGAAACGCAGGACGCCGAGCAGAGCATTCGTCCCTACATGCACGCCAAGCTGGTTCACTCCCAGGGCGTGCTGCACGGTCTTGTGCTCGAAGACTTCAGCCGGATCGCCCTCGCGGCAGACAGCCTGCGCGTCACCAGCCGGCTCTCGCCCGAGTTCGTCAGCGACGACGTGCTGGACGACGAAGTCTACAAGCACTTTCAGCTCGAATTCCTGCGGCTGTCCACCAGGCTGGGCGAACTGGCTCGCGACGAAAACCTCGAAGGCGCGGCTTTCACCTACAACAGCCTGACCGCCAACTGCATGGCCTGCCACCAGTACCTGCGGGAGAAAGACGCCGCAGAAACCACCGACAACCAGACCGCCGATCCGCAGAACTCGCGCCGCTGAAGCGGCCGGCCGACGCTGAATCAGGCCAGTTCCCGCACCCACAAGCGGATGTCGCGCTCGTACTCGCTCGCCAGGTCGCCCCGCACCAATTGCCGCTGAAACGCCGCCGCCCCGTCAAGGGAAACGTCGGCCGCATCCGCCGAGGCGAACCGCTCCGCTGGGTCCGGCGAGATCAGCCCCTGCAGCAGGCCGAGCAGCAGTTCGCTGTCGGCCGCGTCCGGGGGGAGCAGTCCGCCCAGTTCTTCGGGCAGCCTCCGCTTCTCGGCAATCAGTTCCGCATACGTCGTCGCATCCGCGAACGGCAGCGCCCCGGAGAGCATTTCAAACAGCACATACCCCAGGCTCGCCAGGTCGGAGGCCGGCGAGGGACCGCTCCCTTCGAGCATTTCGACCGAGGCGTAACGCGGAGTCCACGTCTTGCGGAGCGCCGGTTCGTCGAGCGTCACCGCCGAACCGAAGTCGACCAGCTTACACGACCCGGTCCGCTTGACCATGATGTTGGCCGGCTTCAGGTCTCCGTGCACGATCTGTTCGTGGTGCAGCGCGGATAGCGCCGCCAGGCAATCCCGCAGAATGGCGATCGCCACCCCCGGCTTCAGCCGCACCTGCGCCCGCGACCCGGTCGCCACGACGTCGTTGACGTACTTCCAGGTCTCCTCGCTGCTGTTGCTCCGCACCTGTTCCAGCGACCCGGGCGTCAGCAGAAACCGCAGGTCGTAGCCGTCGATCCATTCCATCACCAGCACGTTGACGCCGCCGCAATCGACTTGATTGAACACGTCGAGCAGATGGTCTTCCTGCAGCCGGGCCAGCCGCATCGTGAGCCGCGCCAGCCGCGACATCTCCGCACGGTAAGCGTCTGTCGAGTGGTAGTCCTTGGGATCAAAGAACTTGAGGGCGAGTTGGAAGACGACGCCAAACGCCCCGAGCCGCTCGGCCAGCATCACGACGCCCTGCCCGCCCGACCCGAGCTTCCGCACCACCCGGTGCGACACGTCCCACCGCAGCGCGCCCGACTCCACCAGCCGGTGAAACTGCTCGGTCAGATCATCCGTTCCCGTCGCCGCACCCGATTCCAGCGCAGACGCGGCAACGCCGCCGTGGTCCTCGGCAGGCCGTTCGGTGTTGGGGCGCTGAAGCTCTTCCGCCTGCCCCGGCGGGACGAATTCCGCCGTCGGGTCCATTCGATGCTCAGTCACAGCCCGCCTTCCTTGATCAATCAGTCGCTTCCATGAGCCGGGCCTTCGATCATACCCGCCGCCTGCGGCCCGTCTACGATCCGTTCGCAGAATCTCGCTCGCCCTCGCTCCCCAGAGGCGAGCCGCGCGGCGTCAGTCCGTGGATGCCCCTGAGCAACCCCCGATTCTCTCAACGCATGCAATCTGCTGCATATGACCCGATTCTCCTTGATCGGCGGTTGCCTGCGCGTATGCTGACCCTTGACCGTTTCCGGCCGTGAACTCTGGACACGGCACCGGCCGCCGTCTCCCTTTCTCCCGTCGAGACTTCACGCTCCGCAGACGCCCGCTTCAAGGAGGCCCCTCATGGGTCGCCCGATCAAGGGCATTCAGTCCAGTAGGGCCGGCTGTGCCGGCCGCATCGCATGATGACGCCGATCGCATCTGTCGGCCGGCACAGCCGGCCCTACGTGACTCTGGAAACGGCACCGGCCGCTACATCAGCGCTTACGATCCGGTGCATCGGAGGTCCGTCGTGACGAACCCGGCCGCCAAGCGGATCACCTACGCCTACGACGCGGCCGGACAGCGGTCCCACATGATTGACGCGGACGGCGGCCGGTTCACTTACGGCTACGACGCGGTCGGCCAGACCGACCACCTGGTCAATTCACAGGCAGAACGGACCAGCTACGCTTACGATCCACATCCCCCACCGGGGCTGCCTTGGATGCCCCCGATCGACCAACTCCCCAAGCCGCCGTACCATCTTCCTGTCCCAAAATAGGTAAAGTATATGCTTTCTGCACAACGTGCCTCAATACGACCGAAATGCTGGCGCAAAGGGTCGAACAATTCAGTAAACGTAAAGAGCGCATTGCTTCTCGGACGTTCGTATATGCATCAGCATTGGCGAGTGTGCGTTGCAATAGTCTTGGTGGTGTATTGTTTCCTGACAAATTTGGGATGCGATGGGCACGTTGGTGTGAGCGGGGTCGTCGTTGACGAGACGGGTGCCCCTGTGCAACAAGCGAGAGTTTCACTTCGCGACGCTGGCTTCACGGTCGCAGGACCTCGTGCAGTCGCTAGTGACGGCACATACTGGCTAAGCAGCACCGTTGCCCCGAGCGACGCTCCCGTCGAACTCGTAGTGACAATCAATAACTTTGAAGTGCATACGGAGCAGCTTGGGCGAAACAGTGATTTCGATGACCATCGGATAGTATTGAACAGAAGTGCCTTTGCGAATGTTGAACTGCCTGCGAGGGACGACAACGGCGAGGACCCTGTGGGAATGGAAGTTGACGAATAGGGGTCTGCGGCCTCCGCACAGTCCAGTAGGGCCGGCTGTGCCGGCCGCATCGCATGATGACGCCGACCGCATCTGTCGGCCGGCACAGCCGGCCCTACGTGACTGGGTTTGCAAGTGTGATTCGCACAGGTGCGGGGGACTCCGATACCCCCGCGACAACATGATTGCGTCGCTCGATGCCACCAACTGCCGGCCCGGTGTGGTCGATCGGCGTCCTGAGGCAGTTCGCGGCCGCCACAATTCTCAGGGTCAGTCCGGTTGCTCACCGTCGAGCAGCGGGCCTTCGGGGAGTTCGGCGGGCGGGGCCGGGGGCGGGGGTGGCATCGGCGGGGCGGCGAGGGGCGGGGGAGGAGGACCGGCCGGATGGTCCTGGGCCAGGGCCGCCCGGTAGTCGCTGAGCGCCTTGAAATACTTCAGCAGAGCGCTGATCTCCTTCGTCGCCGCCTCGGCGGCGTATTGTTCACGGAGCGTGACGTTCAACAGGTCGGACTCGCCCGCTTCCTGGTTGATCCGCTCCCGTTCGGCGAGTTCGTCGGCCAGCCGCACCGCTTCACGGGTTTGAATGACCTGCTCATACGCGGCGACCAGTGCTGCGTAGGCCAACTCCACGTCGACGACGATCTTGTCCTGCGTCAGTTGCCGCTTGGCGGCGAGCTGGGCGACTTTCCCCTGGATGGCTGTCATCTTGCCCCGCGCCTTGCGACGTTGCAGGGGGACTTCAAAGAACAGGGCGGCTTCCAGCTCGAATTCCGACTTGTCGCGCTTGGGAGTGGTCGGTTCGCCGACGTCCTGCGAGCCCCACACGACTGCGTCGAGGTCGGGCAGCAGTTCGTTCTCGGCGGCGGCGTAGTCGATATCCAATTGGCGCCGCATGAAGTCCAGCACCTGCGTCTCCGGGCGATTCGCCAAGGCCGCGTGGACGTCCCTCGCGAGCCATTCGGGATCGATGGGAGTGGGCTCGGGGAAGGTGGGCAGCCAGGTCACGTGGGGAATGACGGGGTTGCCGTTGGCGTCGCGCCAGTAGAGCGACAGCTTGACGGCGGCCTGCTGCAGGGCTCGGGAGGCGTCGGCCAGCACGGCGCGCCGCTCGGCGACCAGGCGCAGGTTGTCGGTCAGTTCGGGCGGATCGATGAGCCCTTCATTGACCTGATCGCGGATGCGGTCGGTGCGATCTGTGGCATAGCCGAGCACGCGCTCGGCGAGTTGATACTGCTCGCCGGCTGCGACCCATTCCCAGTAGGCATAGCCGGCCTCCTGGACGAAGCCGATGAGCTGCGCCTGGATTTCCGGTTCGACGAGCAGCCGCTCGTATCCGGCCCGCCACAGCGCGGCGCGTCGCGCGTCGATTTCGTGATTGCGGGCGAGCGGGACTTCGATTCCGGTCCGGAATTCGCCGCCGTCGTTCGTCTGTCTTTCCAGGTACCACGGTTCGAAGTCGCCGCGGCCGATGCGGTACCCGGCGAAGACCTCGCCCCCCCAGTAGGTCGGCTGCAGCAGTGCGATGTTCTGCCGGTAGGTCTGGTAAAACCCGGTCGGCCCGTTCTGGCTGTCTGCCTTGATCTTGAGATCGAAAGCCCCGGAGGCCTCAATCTGTTCTCCGAGCGCGACATTGCGGGCGAACAGGGCGGACTCCAGCGCCGGATAACTGCGGTAGACGGAAGCGATCACCTCTTCAAAATGGAGCGGATCGACGTTCGCAGAATCGTCGGACGGCGGCTCGTCAACCGCCAGAATGCCGGCTGCCAGCACGATGCCCGAGGAAAGGGAATTCCTCGGCTGGGGAGTCCGTTTGGCTCTTCGAGGCCGGCCGTCGAACTCGGCCATCGCCAGCATGGTCTGCCCGTAAGTCTCCGCGACCGAGGCAGCCTCCAGGTCCGACTCGGACTCTGCGGGCGAGGCGGGTTCGCTCGACGCCTCCAGCAGAACCGAACGCGCTGCTGCCGCGCTCTGGGGCGGGGACGATCGCGACAGGTATTTCCGCTCCGCCGTGCAGCCGACTGAGAGAGCGGCGATCGCGAGTAGTGCCAGACCCCTGATCATCCATCCGTGACCTGCGCGACCGAATTGCTGCCCCCGGACCGATCGCACCCGCTGACCCCACAGCGCGCGACGATCCCCCATTTATCATTCGGCAGAGAGGCGGAGCCCGGTGAAACCCAAGACCGGTGGGCGCAACCGATTTGTCCGTTAAACCGCGCGGAATATTCCCAAGTTCGCCATACACCTCAGATTGACGCGGGCCTTCGTTGGGCGAGGGCCGTTTGCCATGTCAGGGCAACTTGGGAGGTTTGGGGCTATTCGGCTTGGTCGGGTCGTCCATCGAAACGACCGGAGGGAAGCCGTTGAGCTGTCGCCAGACCTCGTACCACAGCGGCACCTGGTTGAGCAGCACCCAGCCGTTGGTGCGGACCCCCTGCCGCAGGAATCGCTCCTCCGGCCACGGTTCAGAATCGGGATCGGGCACGACGAGAACGCGGAATTTTCCGGCGTCGTTGTCGGTCGCGTCGACAGAGAGAACGTTTCCGCCGAATGTTCCGACGGCGACGGAGGGCCAACCGGCAAACTGGATGGCGGGCCAACCTTCGAATTGCAGTCGCACGTGACGCCCCGGTTCGACCAGCGGTGCGTCGTTGCCGTCGAGCCAGATCTGGACGGCCCGGTCGGGCGTGTCGGGGACGATCTTGAAGAGCGGATCCCCCTGCTTGAGCACTGCGGAGCCCTGGTTGGGGAAGATCTGCACGATGAATCCGTCGAACGGCGCGGTGACGACTCCCGTGTTCTGGCGCTCGAGCGCGTTCTGGTCGTCGGCCAGCTTCTGCACCGCCTTGGCGAGCTCCTGTTGGGCTTTCTGAACGTCACTGTCCGCTTTGGAGACGTCTCCGCCGGCCTTGCGCAGTTTCGCCCTCACCTCTTCGATGTCGGCAGTTGCTTTTTCGATCTTCGACTCTCGCTCCTCCTGCTTTCCGATGAGATCCTGTTGCGCGGAAGCGACTTGTCTTTGGCCGTAGCGGACCTTGGCTTCCGCTTCCAGCAGTTCCCGCTCCACCTCCTGCACTTTCTGCAAGGCGATGTTGCCCCGCTCGTGGAGGTTTCTGAGGCGTTCCACCTCCGCTTCCAACTGGGGAATGGCGGCCTCGTATTGCGCGAGCAGTTCCCGCTCGCCCTCCAGTTTCTCTTCCGCCGAGTTGACGTAGGACTGTTCGAATCTCTTTGTCTGCTCGAGGATGTTCTCGTACTGCGCGAGCTGATTCTCAAACGTCTCGACGACCGTTCTCGCGAATTCGAGGTTCTGCCGCGCGGCGGCGACCTGCTGCTCACTCGCCGCCACCGCCTTCTGGCTGTTCTCCACCTTCAGTTTCAGCCGCTCGGCGTAGTCCGTGTCGAGATCGCGAATCTCGACGATGAAGTCCCCCTTCTCAACCCGCACGTTCTCACGGATGTCCTCGCCCCAGCGGACGACGCGGCCCTTGATCGGCGCCCCCAGCGTCTGCTCCCGTTCTTCCGGGTCGAGAGCGATCACGTCCCCGCTGCCGGTCACGTTCTGCTGCCAGGGCGCAAACGTCATCAGCATGACCGCCAGCGTCATGCCGAGCGACAGGAACTTCGCAATCTGCCGCGCATTACGCGACGAGCGAGCCAGCCGCAATGCCGGCATCACCGACTCACTGTAGGCGACCGGCAACAGCATGGTGCGGCGATCACGCTCGTGATCGGCCGCGATGGAACTCGAATCTGAAGCGCGAAGCATCGGTCTTACCTTCGGACGTTCGTGAATTGCTCATGTTCGGGTTGAGCGGTTCGTGCCGATTCTCGGTCCGGCCTAACCGAATACAGAGCCCTGACAGGTCATTCAGTGGTCCACTTCAGAAGTGAGGCACGGGTTGTTCGTCACCTTCCGTTGCGACTCGAAGTGCAGCGCTCCCCTGCGGGTCGCGGCTAAACGAGATGCTTGAGACTCTGTGAAGTTCTTGAAACGGGCCGCTAAGTTGCCGAGAGTGTTGTTGAGCGAGCCGGTTTCGGCGCAAGTTCGGTTCGCAGGGTTCCCTTCGACGCCAGCGCCTCGCGCCCGGTGACCAGAACGAGCGTCCACGGCTGCTCGGGATCGCAGAGCATCTCGGCGAGCTGTTCGGCGTCGGAGTCGGGGAGCGCATCGAGCAGACCATCCACCAGCAGCAGCCTCGGCCGTCCGACGATCGCCCGCGCCAGCATCAGCCGTCGCGCCTGATTGCCGGTCAGTTGCCCGGCCGACGGAGTCAGCTTGGTGTCCATGCCGTTTCCCAGGCGGAGCACGTCATCCAGCAGCCCCACCCGCTCCAGCGCTTCCCGCACGTCACTGGTGGTCACATCGGGTCGTTCCAGGTGGACGTTCTCCGCCACGGTGCCGCTGAAGACCTCGATGTCGCGTATGAGCGCGACCAGCCGCCTGAGCAGGTCGGGCCGCAGGTCGCGGGGGTCAAAGCCGCCGACGGTGAGGTGACCAAAGGTCGGCGAGCGGAGGCCGAAGAGAAGATCGAGCAGAATGCTCTTTCCACTGCCGCTGGCGCCGGTGACGACCCACCGCGCGCCCGGCTTGAGTTGCACCTCGAGCCCGTCGAGGGCGCGCTTCCCGTTGGCGAACGAATAACCCACGGCATGGAGCGTCACCTCCGCAGGCCGGCTGTCATTCACACTGAGCAACCCGTCCTGCCGTTCGATCGGCAGGTCGAAGAGTTGGCCCAGCTTGTCGATCGATGCCAGCAGGTCGTAGAACCCCTCCATGTGCTTTCCGATCTTGGCGAACGACCCCACGATGATCGCGACGATCAGTTCGGCGGCGACGAGTTGACCGAGCGTCAACTGCCCGGCGATGACCAGCCAGCCGCCGAGACCGAGCAGAACCGTACTGGCGACGGCCTGCATGCCCAGGGCGAACACGATCTGGCGCATCAGGATGCGAAAATGTTCCTTGCGATGGGAAAGATACTCGTAAGTGAGCCGGTCGGCCCGGTCGAGTGCGAATTCGGCGGCGCCGTCGTAGCGGAACGCCGTCGGGTTGCCGGCGAGATCCTCCAGCCAGGCCGCCATGTAATATTTCGAACTCGACTCTTTCACACTGCTGTTGACGGCCCCCCGGCCGAGCACGAACACGACGAATACCATCGATGCCAGCAGCACGAGATCGAAACCGAGCAGCCACGGATGATAGAAGGCGAGCACCGCCATACCGATCAGCACGCTGATAACGAGCGTGAGGGCGTCGAGCAGTAGCTGCGCTGAAATTTTCTGGACGGTGACCACGTCGAAGAATCGGTTCACAAGTTCTCGACTGTTGCGACCGTCGAACGCCTCGATCTGAACGCGCGGGAGACGGTAGGCGAGATCAGCCGCCACGCGGGCAAACAGCCGCCGCTGCACGATTTCGACCACATACGTCTGCAACGCCCGCAGTGCAGCGGAGAAGGTCAGAAACGAGAGCAGCAACAGCGCCAGAACGACCACCGGTTGCAGCAGTCGCCCGAACGCAACCGTGTTGACCAGGGTCTCCACCGCCAGCGGCGTCGCCATCGCCAGTACGCCGATCACAATCGCGAAGATCAATACGATCCAGATGTCGGACGACTCGGGACGCAGGATCGCCATCAGTCGAGCCAGCGGCGTACGCCGCGCATCATCCTGGCCTTCGACAATCACGTCCCGCAAAGCCGATTCGACCACGACGCAACGCACGGTCTCCCGCGCAGGCGCGCCGATTGTTCGGCGCAATGCGCCGGCCGACATCCAGGAGTGCATTCGATCGCGCATCGGCCGGAGCACGCGAAACTTGCGGCGGCGCATGCCCGCCACCGCCACCCACGGACTGTCGGCCGACGAATGCGTGATGATGTGGCCCCCTTCCCGAGCCACTTCGACCAGTTGCTCCAACGTGCAGTCAACGACCTTGCACTTCAGGCCCAGGCTGGTGCTGGTTTCCGCCAGCCACTTCCACCAGAGTTCGTCCCCCGCACCGGGCGTGGCCGCCCGGGCTTCGTCGAGTGCGCGTCGTATCCGCGGCCGATTCACGGGCTGGCCGGCATCCAGCGCCAGTTGCTCGAAGATCCAGGCCGCCGCCTCGACGTCCGTCGATCCGAATTCAGCAGACTCTTCCGATGCCATAGCAGATTCGTCGATTCCCGGAAGGCGCCCGAATCAGAATGCAAGCCTGAGCGCGACAAGGGCCAGGACTGTCATTCCCACAGAGCATAGAATGCGCACCCATCGTCGGCGCTTCCTGTGCGCAAGCGTCAACACAACGTTCACTCGCGACAGGCGATCATACGATCGGTCGGGATCATACGCGCTGGCCGCTCGTACACGGAAGTCCAGATTCGCACCTCTCATCACGGCTCTCCTGTTGTTCGTCTTCCGCGCTGAAGAACTCCGCTCATCTTGCGATCGACTCGAACGAAGTCGGCAGACGGCCACTCGAGCGTTGAGTTGCATGGCGATAACGGGAAGCGTGCCGGTCGGAGGCGCGGGCCACGGCGCGCGCGGCGCGGTCGAAAGCGCCTGCAATCGCGTCCTTCACCGACTCGGCCTGCTCCTGAATGATGACGTCGTCAGCCCGCTTCAAACGAACCACCACCCGACAGCGAACGTCGACCCCTCCACGCGGACCGTTGACATCCGTGATTGAGACGTCGACGGACCGAACGATGTCCCCGAATCGGCTCAATTTGAGCGCGGCGCGGCGTTCTGCGGCCTCACGCACCAATTCCGGAAATTCAGGATCAATCCGACAAAGGAATCTCATCGCAAATCCCCTCTGTTGTTGGGTCGGTTGGAATTCGTCGGTCGCGCCGGCCTGAGCGCTCCGGGATGCCCGATTCATGCACGACCGGCGCGCTGGGCGACTGGTTCGCCGCCGGCCTCTGTTGTTTTGTAGGCCGGCCGCGCGAATTCGTTACATCGATTTTGGCAACGCGCAACATTGAAAAAAACAATGGTCCGTACCGTTTTTCAGGCATCCATAAAAGCGATGGCTCGCATCGCAAGTTTCTATTAGACGATATTTCAGACGGCGGTTACAGTTTGACGAAGCAACCTGCGGAGCAACTCGTTTCTCACGAAGACTTGGACCAGACGACGGGCGCCGGACATGGCAAACGAAGCACCCACGCAAGTCCGCTCTCACGCACCACCGGAAAACGCAGGCCGCGGCGCGATCCGCTACGTATGGCATGCATCCTACGACGACCCACAGGCGGTTCGCTCGATTCTCGAGTCGATCCCCGACGGATCAGCCTGGCGCAACGAGCGCGGGTCAAGGCGGGAGGACGCGGCAACGGCGAGAAGCCTCCCGCCGCTGACCGTTGAGCGGGAACGCTCGTTGTTCATGCGAATGAACTGCCTGAAGCACCTGGCCGCGAAGCGGCTGCACGCTTCCCACTCCGATCTCGAACGCCGTCAGCAGACCGCTGACCGATTGCTGGGCAGCGCCAGGGAGATTCGCGACCAGATCCTGACCGCCTGTCAGGGACTCGTCATTTCCACCGCCCGCCGCATGCAGCGTGCGTCCGATGACGTCGAGGAATTGATTTCCGAGGCGAATCTGGTGTTGCTGGCGGCGGTGGATTCGTTCGACTGCCACCGCGGCTTTCGGTTCAGCACATACGCCACCCACTCGATTCAGCGCCACCTCGCCCGCTGGTCGCGGCGGCGGATGTGCAAGCGCATGCAGGAAGCGGCCCAGGATCCGATATCGCTTTCGAGATCGGTTTCCGAGCCGACCGGCCGAGTCGACCGCGTGGAAGCGAAGCGCCTCGCAGATCGCTATCTCGCACTGCTGAGCCCGGCCGATCGCAGTCTCGTCGAGCGGCGTTTCGGACTCGGATCGAATCCGCGACCGCACACGCTTCGCGAAATCGGGGAGCAGCAAGAGGTCTCCGGAGAATCGGTCAGGCAACGCCTGCATCGCATCATGCGACGCCTGCGGGAGGCCGCCGAGACCGAACCACTGCTGAGCGAGTTCCCTCATTAGAGCGCTATGCAGAACTGTGTTTGTGCTGAGGGGGCAGGTTGGCTGAAGTTCGTCTCTCCGGCGAAGTGGCGGGTCGAGAGCCGAGAGCCAAGGGCCAAGGGGCCTGAATTGTTGACGCGTCGTTGGTTAAGTCTCTGGACTCTTGACTCTCAGCCCTCAACTCATTTTCGGTGATGCATCCGCGAATCAAGAAGGATCGTTCTCGGGGCCACATACCGAACTGCAGAGCGCTCTACTCCCGAAGTCCGCGCTGATCCGCCGCATCCGTCAGATCCACGGTCTATTCGAAACTCCCCACCGCCCACGCATCCGGGCTCGCGGCGGCGCATTACCGGTGTGCATCCGCAACAGTTATCTTACAAGCCTGCGGCGTATCACTCGTCATAACTTCGTGAAGGGCGCAGAACGTGTCGACGGACTGGCTGAACTATCATCACCTGCTCTATTTCTGGACCGTCGCACGAGAGGGAAGCATCACGGCGGCTTGCGAGAAGCTGCACCTCGCGCAACCCACGATCAGCGGTCAGCTCAAGAAACTGGAGCAGCAGATCGGCGGCAAACTGTATGAGCGGATCGGCCGCGAACTCGTGCTCACCGATCTCGGACAGACCGTCTACAAGTACGCGGACGAGATCTTTTCGATCGGCCAGGAATTGTCGGACGCGATCAAGGGGCGCCCGACCGGCCGCCCCGTCCGCTTGCTTGTCGGCGTCCCCGAGGTGCTCCCGAAACTGATCGTCTTTCGCCTGCTCCGCCCCGCGCTGGAGTTGCCGGAGCCGGTGCAACTCATTTGTCGGGAAGGTTCTCAGCAATCACTGCTGACGATGCTTGCCGCCCACGAGCTGGACGTCGTCTTCTCCGACTCGCCCGCCGGTTCATTCGTACGCGTGCGCGCTTTCAATCACTCGCTCGGATCGTGCGGCGTGGGCCTGTTTGGAACCAAAAAGCTCTGCCGACAATTCGGCCGGAGTCCCCCCGAGTCCCTGGAGAACGCTCCCGTTCTGATGCCGTCCAGCGGAACCGCCCTCCGACGATCGATCGATCAATGGCTGCTGGAGTCTGAACTCCCGGTCCACGTCGTCGGCGAGTTCGACGACACGGCGCTGATGAAAGTGTTCGCCGAGTCGCACATCGGCTTCGTCCCCGCCCCCATGGCGATCGAAGAGGACATCGGTCAACAGTTCGACCTGCACTGCGTCTGCGAAATTCCCAATGCAAAGGAGGAATTCTACGCCATCACCGTCGAGAGACGCCTGCGGCATCCCGCGATCGTCGCCATCTCGAACATCGCCCGGGAAGAGCTGTTCAGTCAAAGTGACTGACCACCTCCCCAGCCTCCAGGACGGTCGCAAGTCCCCGCCCACGCGAGTCGCACCACGTCAGCCCGCGGCCACTCCGAACGACCTTGAAGCCGCGCGCCTTTCAGTGTGCCCGCAGCACTGACTACGCCGGATTCTATCTGCTTGGGCCGTTCTTTTTTTCAGCGACCACTGCTGCTATCGATCGAAGTTTGATGAATCGAAACGCACCAGTGGAGGGTCATCGATCGCTTCGTCGGGGATCTCCTTGCGCTTTCCTTGCCCAAATCCAACGGTCGGACTGCATTCGGGCGGCCTCGAATCGTCGGTCATTTGCGTGACAGACTCCGCAAATTGTCCGCCGCCTCCCTGAAACTCGGATCCAGCCGCAGCGCTTCGCGGAACGCCGACTTCGCATCGGCTGTCTCCCCGTAATTCTTGTAGAACAAGCCGGCCCTGTTATGGACGATCGGATTCATCCGATCATTCGCAAGGGCTTCCGCGACCAGATCAGTCGCCTCTTGCACGCGATCGTCCGACGCCAGCTCCTCCGCGTACGAAATCTGTGCTCTGGCCAGGTTGGACCGCGCGCGAAGATTGCGCTCGTCAAGTTCCCATGCCTTCCGATAGCACTCGATCGCGTCTCGATGCTCGTCGAGCAAGGTGTGAACAACCCCCATGTTGTTATACGCTGCGGAATGGCGCGGATCGAGTTGCACGGTCCGTTCGAAGCTGTCGAGCGCTTCCCGCACACGATCGGCGCGTACCAGAAGATTGCCGAGGTTGTAGTTCAGACTCACGTCACTCGGGTTCATCCGTTGCGCTGTCTGGAGTTCGCGGATTGCCGCGTCCTCGCGTCCGAGGGCAAGCAGAATGTCGGACGCCAGTTGACGGCGGCCCGGATTGTCGCTGATGCGAATCGAGCTGCGACAAGCATCAAGCGCTTCCGGAAGCATGTTGAGTCGCAGGTATGCGAGCGCCAGGTTGGTATACGCTCCGTCGTGTTCTGGATTGAGTTCGCAGGCGCTTTGAAAATGCGGGATCGATTCTCTGACCCGACCGCTGTTGCGGAGCAACAGGCCGTAATTGTTGTGCGCCATCCAGCACTCGGGGTTCTTTTGCAGCGTGTCGATCCAGACTGTTTCCGAATTCTTGTAGATCCGGCACTGCAGGAAGCTGAGAATGACGAACAGCCCCAGAATCGCCGGTAATGCTGTTTTGCCTGCGATGCGCACCAACGTTCTTGACGACCGGGCGCAAACGGACAGCGCCGCCGCCAGTAGCGCGGTGATCGAAATCAGCGCGAAATACTGGTAATGGTCAGCCACATACGAATACTTGAGGAAATAGAAGTGAACGAATCCCATGGCGGGCACGAGCATCAGCACGTAGTACGCTGCTGCGAAGAAAGGGTGCCGCGTTCGGTTCCGCAATATCCAGAGCAGGAGCAACGCCAGCACCAGCAATCCCAGCGGAAGATAGGATGTCAGGTGATCGTCGCGGATTGTCCACCTCGGGTAGACGAAGCACAGTTCGAACGGCCACACCGCCTTGGACAGGTAGAACCAGACGATCATGCCGGCGCCCGCCAGATGCGCGGCCAGACTGTCATCCCGCACGACGTCCACGGCGATCGCGCGCTGCGATTGGAACCACGTCTCGGTGAGCCCCATCCCGATGGAAACGGCGAAGTACGGAATGACGCGGATCAATTTGCGGCGCTGAATCACACCATCCTGCCACCAGGCGATGAGGAGCAAGACAAACGGCAGCATGACGCCGGCGCCCTTGCTCAGCATCGATGCGAGAAAAGACAGCAGCGATAGGCAGTACAGCAGCGGACGGCGTTTGTCCGCCGAGTACAGATACAGCCATGTGCTCAGCATCACGAAAAACATGCACAGCGTATTCTTTCGCTGCGTCACCCAGGCCACTGACTCGACGTTGACCGGATGCACGGCAAACAGCGCTGCCGCCCACCAGGCGCCTCCGATCCCGAGCCTGCGGAGGATCAGCCAGAGAAGCCCGCAAGAAAGTGAGTGCAGGATGATGTTGTTGACGTGGTAGCCGAACGGGTTGAGCCCCCAGAGTTCATGCTCAACCCAGAACGTAGTCCATGTCAGCGGGTAGTACGCAAACGAGTCGGTCGAGAACCAACTCCGATACAGCCCGTCTGGCTGCAGCACGACATGGTTGATCAGATGACCGTCGTCGTCCCAGATGAACCCCGCGCCAAATGCCGGCCAATAGGCAATCGAGATCGCAGCGGTCAGAAGCAACAGTCCCAGCGGAACGCCGGGCGCTGCGACCTTCGCGCCTATGATCCCGTCGTCGTTGGACACGGTAATTCTGCGGGCCTCAGCGGATACGAGAAGTATAGGGAGTGGTGAACGGCCGCTCGATTGTAGCCCATCTCTCGTTGCAAATACGAATCACGTGGAACCTGAACAATCGTCGCCATCTCGAACATCGCCCGGGAAGAGCTGTTCAGTCAAAGTGACTGAATCACAACACCGCCCCACCCGCTTGGGCAGCGCCGCCGGCGAAAGAACGGGCCGGCGGGCCGGCCTGCAGGCGCGGATGCGGGTGCATGTCAGCTTTTGATTTTTTCTGGCGATAGTTTGGTGAATTTGGGTCGGCGGGTGAAGGGGTTTCCGGGACGGGTTTGGAGGTGGTGTTTCAGGCGGTCATCGTCGCATAGGGCGGCGGCGCGGACTTGCAGGATGGCTTCGGCCCCGGAGGGGTTGTTCCAGAACATTTCAGTTCCCTTGGTGCGCCAGTTGATCTCCTTGACCAGTGATTCCATCCACGCCGTTGTCACGGGCAGTCCCTGTTTGCGGTATTCGGGATAGTTCATCCGCGACTGATTGTTCTGCAGATACTGCAGCGTGATGCGGATCACTTCGCGGGGATCGGTCGCGGCCGCAGAGGCGGAGGTTGTTGATTCGGTGGCGGGTGGTTGATAGCGGCGTTGGTTCTTGTTTGGGCTTCGGGGGATGTTGTAAAGAGTTGAGCTGCGTTTTTGCGGGGGATCGGGGCAACTCTTTAACTCTTTGGGGAAAATGTGCGGCAGGAGGTGCAGGGGGTGGTGTTTGGGGAATGGCGAATGCATTCCTGACGAATGGTGATGGAATTCGGGAGCATTCTCTGTTAGAGGGCGGGGGGGTGCGCGGAGGGGGGAGAGGTGTGCTTGTGGCGCTCGGGG
>QQVO01000051.1 GCA_003388505.1 Planctomycetota bacterium | reverse complement strand
ACCAACTGGCCAGCAAGCTCTCCCCGCAGGCGGATGACATAAGTCGACCTCCGTGAGAAACGTGGAACCTCCGCAAACTCCAGCCATACTACGCACCAACCCCATATTGGAAAAGGCATTGGCCCTGGCGAGAGAATCCTTCCCGATTGCGGTACGCCGCACGGCCCGGTACTCTCGATACTTCGATTCGACCGGAGTTTTCTGGATGTACTTCGAGTTTGCGTGTGCCGAGTGCGGCAAGAAGCTGAAGGTCCGCGACGAAAATGTCGGGGGCAAAGTCCGCTGCCCGTATTGCCATCACACGCAAACTGTTGAACCCCCTCCGCCGCCGGAACCGGCCCCGCAGGAAGAGTCGTTCGACTTCAATTTCCAGGAACCGTCGACTCCCGCCAGCCCGCCGGTCCAGTTGCAGACCAGGCCCACCCGCAAGACGCCGGCCCCGGCTGCCTCGTCCACGTCCACCCACGAACAGGCCGTCAGCGCCACCGACGTCAACCTCTGGGCGACCGGTCTCGCCGGTCTGGCGGGGTTTCTGGTCCTGTACGCCATTCTGTTTCCGTTGTGGCGGATGGACACGTACGTCGGCGGCCTCTTCTGGGACCGGGGGCCGATCCAGTTCGCGGAAACGCTCTGCTTCACCTGGTCGCTCGCCATCCTGGTATTCAAATGGCGCAAGCTGGCGATGCAGCGGGACTCGATGCTCTTCGACCTGCTCCCCAGCGAGATTTCGCAGCAGATCACGCCGAAATCGGTCGATCGGTTCGTCAAGCACATCCGCCAGCTTCCGGTCAAATCAGGCGCGAGTTTTCTCGTCAACCGCGTGCTGCGGGGTCTGGAGCACTTTCGCGTCCTGCGCAACAGCAGCGAAGTCGCCGACCGGATGATGACGCAGTCCGACATCGACGCCAACTCGGTCGACTCGAGCTACGCCCACATCAAGGTCTTCGTGTGGGCGATTCCCATCCTGGGATTCATCGGCACGGTCCGCGGCATCGGCATCGCCGTCGCCAGTTTCTCCTCGACCATGAACAACCTGAATGACATGTCGGCGCTGCAGGAGTCGTTCAACGACGTCACCGCCGGGCTGTCAACCGCATTCGACACCACACTCCTGGCGCTCGTGCTCAGCGTCCTGATCATGTTTCCCATGACCGTTCTCAGAAAGTCGGAACTCGACCTGCTCAACTGGGTCGACGAATACTGCAACGAGAACCTGCTCAAGCGACTCAAAGACGAACGCTCCGTCGAACCGTCGACCGGCACAATGGACGCGAAGGCCGTCCGCGCCGCCGTCGATGCGGCCATCGCGGGCCAGGTCGACAAGTCGGTGGAGGCGGTCAACAAACTGACCGAGCGGTTGAGCGGACTGTCTCAGCAGCAGGCGGCGGCGCTCACGCAACTTTCGAAACAGACGGCTCAGGCCCAGTCCGACGTCGGCAAGTCGATGAACGAAGCGTCCGAGTCGCTCCAGAAGTATTTCAAGGCCATGGAACAGGGCGTCGCATCGCTGAACCGCGTGCTCTCCGACCTCGACGGCAAGCAGGTCGTCATTGAAACGCACTCCCGCGGGCTCTTCGGCCTGTTCCGACGCCGTAACGGAAAGTGACTTGTGCGCCGAATTTCCACGGGTTGTCACCCGTGAGCTTGGCACGAACTTGATTCGACCCGCAGCAATACCGCGCATAGCCATGCCCCGCCGCATAGCAGATTCCGACGATTCGATCTCCCTCTTTCCCTTCATGAGCATCCTGGTCTGCCTGATCGGGTCGCTCACGCTGATGATCACGGCCCTCATGGCCGGGCAGGCGAGCCAGGATCAGTCTCAGGAGATCATCGAACGCCACGAGGAATTCACCCGCATCGAGGCCGATATGGCGGCCGACCGGTCCGAACTTGATGCTCTGCGAGAACTTATCGCCGACGCGCTCGACATGCAGAAGGATCTGGAACTGGCGCTCGCCGAAGTCGCCGAACTCGAAAAGGAACAATCGGAACGGCTGGAGCGGATGGACGTCGCCAGCGACTACGCGCAGATGCTGGCCGAAGCGAACCGCCTGCGCCAGCGGATCGCCGAGATCGAGAACGACCCGGCCGAACTGCAGAAGCAGATTGACGAGCTTCAGGCCGAAATCGAACGCATGCAGGCCGGACCGGAAGAGGCCGTCGTCCAGGTCCGTCCGGGCGGCAGCGGAGTCGACATCGAGCCGACCTTCGTCGAATGTACGGCCAACGGCGTCGTCGTCCACAAAGGCGATGAACCCCTGCAGATCCGCACCGGTGACCTCGACAGCGAAGAGGGCGAATTCCGCAAGCTGCTCGCCCGCGTCGCCGCCACGCCGAAGGCTGAGATCGTGTTCCTCGTCCGCCCGGACGGAGTCAGCACATATAACCGCGCCCGAAGCATCGCCCGCACGTTCTACACCGCCGACGGCTACGCAAGAAACGGCAAGCTGCCCGTCCCCTCACAGGGAAACATCGACCTCAGCGTCTTCAGCAAACTCTGACTGCTGCGTTTCACAAACTCCGTTCAGCCGCGACCCGCAGCGGAGCGCTCCAATGCCCCGGCGACGAACACAAGACGACGGCCTGAGCTTCGATTCGCTCATGGACACGCTCACGAATGTCGTCGGCATCCTGCTCATCATCCTGGTCTTCACCGTGCTGGGCGGCCGGGAAGCGGTCAAGCGGATCAAAGGCTTCGTCGACGAGATCAGCGAAGAACAGCTCGAAGCCGCGCTGGCCGAATCGGCGGACCTGCGGCGCCAGGTGGAGTCGGAGCGGCAGCGCTGGCGCGAGTTCGACAATCGCCTCGTCGATGATCGGCTCGAACTGGAGCGGCAGCAGGAACTCGCCGCGTTGCTGCGGGTCGATCTCGCGAAGCTCTCCGAATCCCAGATCGATCCCGATGAACTCGAACAGCAACTCGAAGAGCGTCGCGTGCGTGTCAGCGAACTGGAAACGGTGATCGCGGAGAAAACCGAACAGATCGCGCAGCTCAAGGCCCGTCTGGCCGAATCACCCGCAGAAGGCCCCGACCCGGCCGCCAAAGTCGTCAACCTTCCCGATCCACGGCCGGCGCCGAAAGACGCCAAGCCGGTCACCTTCATCTGCCGGCACGGACGGATCATGCCGGTGGAAACGGAGAAACTTCAGCAGGCAGCGCAACAGGTCGTCTTCAAGGCCCGGGCCCGGCTCTTCAAGGGAGACCGTCTCGACTGCGACGAACTCGCGAAACGCTTCGACCAGACGTTCGTCGGCGACCGCAACTTCCGGCTGCAGATTCGCATCGGCGGCGACGCGAAACCTTACCTCTCCCTGGAGCACCGGGAGGACGCCGGCGTCCCGACCGAGGAACTGGCCCGGACGAATTCACGCTTCCACCGGCTGCTCAACAGGCTGAATCCGCAATTGCAATACATCGATTTCCGCGTCTTCTCCGACAGCTTTGACACCTACCTCGCCGCCCGCAACGCCGCCGCCGAGGCCGGTTTCGCCGCAGGCTGGACCCCGTACTCCGAAGCTGCCGAATACTGGATCCCCATGGGTGAGAACGTCCAGACGCTGTGTCTGGGCAAGGAGCCGCCCAAACCAACGCCCGCCCCTCCCGCAGACCCCGACCGCCCCCCGCCCCCGTCGGATGTCGTCGATTGAGCATCGCGCATCCGCCGCTTGGGCGAGAGGTCGACGTAGATCGGCCTGCGGTCCCCGAGCACGATCCGTTCTCGATTTGCGGATGCACCACCGAAAACGTGCTGAGGGTTGAGAGCTGAGGGTTGAGAGCTGAGGGTTGAGAGCTGAGGGTTGAGAGCTGAGGGTTGAGAGCTGAGGGTTGAGAGCTGAGGGTTGAGAGTTGAGAGTTGAGAGTTGAGAAGCGACTCACGGCGAGCGGCCGTGAGTCCAGCCGGTGAAGCCGACGATTTTTCCAGGGTCGCTGGGAGCGCCATCCCAGTAATCGAGGCCGTACTCTGCCTCGATCACCGGCAACATGTGGGTGTCATCGCCGCCGGCATCCTCAGCGAGGTAGTCGGCGATATCGTGCATCCAGACGAACGCTCTCTCGATCGCACGATCTTCCCATTGCCATACATCGGCATAGCCGGCGCGTTCGAGCATGATCGCCTGCGCGACGACGCCCTGCAGCGCGCCGTAGACGTAGTTCTCCTTGGGCGGAGGCCAGCGGAAACTGCCGGCGCGCCGCAGATCGTCAGGCAGCACGCCGTCGATGTTCCTGCCTTCCTTCATCGCACCCTTCGGGTTAATCCCCACGGGGCGCGACGGATCCGCCTGCCACGACAGTTCCCCGTACTTGAACCCCGCGTAGGACGATCGATCGCCCAGCCATCCGCGAAACACTTGGGCACACCGCTGAACCTCATCCGGTTCGTCGAGATATAGAGCGATTGCAAGCCGGGTTGCGCCGGCCGCCGTTCCCCAGTTGTTCGCACGTCCCTCGTGGGTGCTGATGAGCGTCTTGCCACTCAGTGTCCTGTTGCGAACTGTCCTCAGCCAGTCTTTGAAAGAAACGTCGACTGACTCCGGCAGGCCGACAAGATCTGCGGCGATCACATAACCGCAGATCTTGCGTGATGGTGCAAGCCACTTGCTGCCGCTGCCTGCGTCGTCCTCCGTATCGATCACATTGCTGCACAGATCGATCACCTCTGCACGGTATCGCTCGTCACCCGTACGCACATAAGCCAGCGCCTTTGCCATGGCGTAGACGTTGACCAGTTCGTTCTGGTTGGAGACGTTGGGAGTGCCGGTTCGTTCCGCGTAGTCAAGGACGTTCAGCCACAAGGGGCCGGCGGGCAAAGCGGCGACCTCTTCGGGGGAGATCCAGATGCCGGACGTCGGCGCCGGATCGGGCTTCGGCGCCGGATCAGGGGCGGGCAGATCCGAGAGAAGATCCCGCAGCTTGTCCAGGCGGTCTCGCTGCTCGATGTTGAATTGCTCCTGCGCGGCTTCAATTTCGTCGAGAACTTCACTTGCCGACTGCTGGGCAGGGGCGACGTTCGTTGTGAAGCATGCCGCCATCGCGATGATCAGCAGTGTTCGTTTGACAGTCTTCATGGCTCCGTCCAGTTTGGGGGGTGAGTTTTGCCTGTTACACATCGTTGGTCACCGTACCCGTTTGTTACACGTCGACGTTGTAACATCCACACATCAACATCCGTGGATTCGCACGACTTCTGAAGAGTCTTCGGGCGAACAGGAACGGCATCGGAATCGGCTGACAGAGTTTCCCTCTCGTCAAGCCTGAACTGACACGCGCATCCGCATATCGCGTTCCCCTCTGTGTCGACATTCGTCAACACCGAGACAAGGCAACGCTGCCGGCCCTGTCAATCAGATCGGGAGTCTCGCTGATATCGACCCTCGTCGATGCAACTTGCATCACGCTCGGCCCGCGATGCCCGATTGAGCACCTGCTGCGGCGTTGGGAGGATGTCGACTGGAAAGCCCGCAGAAACCACGTGCGGATCCCGAGGACAGATGGCCACTCGGGAAAGGAGCGACGGTGAACTCCATTATTTCCCGAACTGCTCGTCCGTCAATTCAGATTTTCGGGATTGAGTGGTTTTCACCGCACAGTTGTGGCGAGCACGGCAACGGTCGTGCAAGTCCCATCTGCTGCGGAAGAGAGAGGGAGGCACTGCACCCGCTGCCACCGCCCATTGGCCTCCGCGATCTTGACCACCGGTGCAACCGCTGGAGGCGAGACTTCCACGGCAGACAGCGGAATCGAAAGGCCCGCACCGAGCGCCTTGAGGGCCGCTTCCTTGCATGTCCAGAGACGAAGAAAGAGATCTCTCCGCGCGGATCCGGGGGCGGACGTCAGCCGACGTAGCTCCTGGGGGGTGTAGAAACGCTCGGCGATCTGCAGGTATTCGCGAGGACAATGCGACTCGACGTCGATCCCGACGGCCCGCCCGAGCGTCAATGCAAAGACGGCGACACCTCCGGTATGTGAGACGTTGAATTCCAGCGCGGGGACTCGATTCGGATGCACAAGGCGGGGTTTTGCGTACTGGCCGACGCCGAGGACGACCTGATCGGGTTCGCAAGCCGCGTATCGCGCCAACAGTTGACGCAGGAGTGCCCGTCGCACGACGAAACGACGTCGGTCACGCGTGAACCGGTAGCTGTTGGCGCGGTTCTGTTCCTCGGCCGAGAGCGACTGGGACAACTGCTCCAACGGCTCTGCGATTCGGTCGAGGTCGGCCCGCCACACGTGCAACTCGTTCTCGTGCAGTCGGACATCGTCGTGTGCCGGGAGTTGCAGCGTGTGTTCTACCATTGTTGCCGCCTCTCCGAACGCGGGGTGCTCAAGAGAGATCTTCGTTTGACTGAGCATGCCGAAATTCTCCCGCAGCCCCGGACCGCGACCGACTCGATCAAACCTCAATGCCCTGTCAGGGCTGTTGTTGGGGGTCGGCTGGAATGCAGATCCGCACGACACCCTGCGGGATTCGTGCTCCCGTGAGAACCCCTCAACCTCGAAAACCGGAACCGACGGACCACTCAGTCCCTGCGGAGTGACGTGATCCACGTACAACGCGTTACCCTCCGGTCATGTCAGCAACAGCGGGTTGAACGCGGTTTTCGAACCGGGCGACGTCTTCGAGCCAAACAGTGACGCACTCGAGCAGTTGCCGTTGATGCTCCAGCAGAGTCAGTGTGTGGTCTGCATCCTTGATGAATTCGATGGTCAGCAGTGAGCCGGATTGTCTCGAGGCGTCGGCCTCGAGCAGTGCGCGGTACGACTCGCGCCCCGGCTCATGTTCGGAAAAGACAAACAGCAGCGGCATTCCACGTCCGATGAGCCGACCGCAGACGGATGCCTCGGACTCGACATCGGGATCCAGACGCGCGGTGCTGCGCCTGAGGCCCAGGTCGCACAACATGGAATGGACCACCCGCGTGACTTCGCTGATACCGATCTTGCGGCGCACCGTCCGCAGGAAACGGGCCGGGCTGGTCCGGGCCAGTTTCGAGTATTTCTGCAACGCGGCCTTGCCCATCGCGTACGAATCGGATTGCGTGTTGGAACTGCGCGGGTTGAGGAGGAGCAGTCCGCCGACCCGCCGGTCGATGTCGGCCGTGCGCAGCGCGTGGACCGCCCCGGAACAGAGACCGCCCAGCACGAACTGCCGCACGTTCCATCGTTGGTGCAGCAGATCCATGGCTTGCTGCGTCTCGTCAAGAACGCTTTCTTCAAGTGGTCGGTGGTCGGAGCGGGGGGGGGTGTCCCCACATCCCGAAAAGTCGAAACGCAGTACGACGTAACCCAGTTCGGCGAGCCGGCGGGCGCACTTCACGTAGAGCCGGTTCGGCCCCACGCGATGCACGAGTCCGGCGTTGAGCAGAATCACCGCCGGATGCTGCGCATCTGCGGCGAAGTCCTCGGGAGTTGTGACAATCCCGATCGAACCGGCGGTTCCAAACTGGACGCACTCTTCCTTCATGGACAACTCTTCGTGATCCAGGAGACGGCCGTGCGGATCGCGCTGTGCGGCATGACGGTCCGCATCGGCCCAGTCAACCAATTTGCATCTTCGTCGATCCGGCAAAGCGTCATTTCCGCGCAACCGGACTGATCAGTGGAGTCTCGTGAATCGCTTTGCTTACGTCGGGCGCTGCTCAGCATGAGGACCGGGCAAGCGGGGAGGCAATCCGGGCCGGAAAGGTCGAGTTGCTCGACCTCCGCCAACAGCGTTTTGGACAGATCGAATCCGAGGAATCCCTGCTGACGCCCGTCTACCAGTTCACGATTCGTCAATTCCTGGAGTTTCTCATGTTGTGCCGTGGTCAATTCACGTACGAATTCGCCGCCGCGCCAGACCGGATCCCACAAGACGAGTGATTTCACATCGGGTTGTTCTGCGGCGGCGAGGAGAGCGAGCGCGGCGCCCAATCGCAGCCCGACGAGGCAGACGTTCTCGACACGAGTGCGACGACGGATGACGTCCACGGCGCTGCGGACATTGCGGACCCACTCGTCGAGCCGCCCGTGTTGGTCGTCCCCGGCGGAGTCGCCGCAACCGAAATAGTCGAAGCGCAACACGTGAAAGCCCGCTTGCGCGAGGCGCGCCGCCAGCAATCGCAGCGCGCGGTGCGAGCGGAGGTATTCCTGGCCGATCGGCGCGCAGATGATGACGGCCGACGACCGAGACGTTGACTCCGCGGGCGGGCGGTGGTGACAGCCAAACAGGGGACTGTCATCGTCGCCGAATTGAAACGGGATGATGTCAGGCGTCATGCTTTCCCCCTGCCAGTAGCCGCACCATGCCGTGGCCCACGCGGCGGAACCACGGCGTCCGTCCATTGCGTGGGGTGCGCATTTCGCAGCGGTCACATTCTGCGGCGAGTTGTCCCAACGTCTGAAACATCAAAGCCCGCGGAGTGATTGACAACTCGAATTCCTGCTCCAGGCGCGCGATCACTTCCATCGCCAGCAGGGAATGTCCGCCGATGTCGAGGAAATTGTCGTAGACGCTCACGGCATCAATCTGCAGCAAGTCGAGCCAGACGCCGGCGATCCGCTGCTCGGTCTCCGTCGTCGGCTCCCCGTTGCGAAGGGTGGGCGCCGTATTGTCCAGCGAAGTCGGCAACTTCGACCGATCGACCTTGCCATTCGACGTAAGCGGGAAGCGATCGATTGTGGTGAAGTGAGCAGGAACCATCGCAGGGGGGAGTTCGTCAGCCAGGAATCGCCTGAGATCGCCGGTGTCGGCAATCGCCCCGTCACGGGCGATAAGGAACGCCGTAAGTCTGTTCTCACCGCGACCATCGCTGCCGAGCGACACGACGCACCGTTTTACGTCAGGGTGCCGGCAGATGGCGGCTTCCACTTCCGCGATCTCCAGCCGGACACCGCGTATCTTCACCTGTAGATCGAGGCGCCCCAGAAACTCGACTTCTCCGTTCGGGAGGTAGCGTCCCAGGTCGCCTGTCTTGAAGAGCTGAACGCCCTCACCCGGACGGGACAGACCATTGAGGAACTTCTCGGCGGTCAGAGTAGGATCGTGGAGATAACCTTGAGCCAGGTGCGGGGAGCGGACGAAGATCTCTCCAGGTTCGCCGATACCCGCCGTTTGACCGGCGGAGTTCAGCACCAGCAACTGACTCCCTTCCACGCCGCGGCCGATGGGCAGCGTCTGTCCTCGGGACGTCGTATGCGTTTCCGACCGGTCTTGCGCGGTCGATCGTTGTACGACGTGGTACGCCATGACCTGCGGAGTTTCGGTGGCCCCGTAACAGTTGACGCATTGAGCCGAGGGAGCGAGCTGCGCCGCGTCTTCGACATCTGATCCAAGAAGCCGATCGCCGCCGAAGAAGAAGTATCGCAAGGCCGGCAGTCGTGTTCGGGACCGCACGTTGTCGGAGCGCGTTGTGCCTGCGAGCAGCGAGAGCATCGGGGGCGTGAGATGGACAATGGTGACCTGCTCGTCAGCCAACCACTGACCGAGTCGTCCAGCAGCAAAGTCCTCTGCTCCGGGGACGCAAACTGTCGCTCCCAGCGAAAGCGGCGTGAAGATGTCCCGCAGCAGAGGGTCGTATCCGAGTCCGGAAATCATGCTGAAACGATCGGTCTCGCCCAGGTCGAAGGTTTTGGCCTGCCAGCGAACGAAGTGCGTCAGCGGACGGTGTGTGCCGATGACGCCCTTTGGCTCACCGGTCGATCCGGAAGTGAATGCGATGTAGGCGGGGTCATCGGGACCGACCACCGGCTCGGGCGATGCAATCGGTTGCTCGTCTGAAGCCACGGGCGCCTCGATCGCCCGTGTGATTTCGATTCGCCTCTCGTCCGGCAGCGCCTGCAGAAACTCCGTCAACGGTTCGGCGGGCGGAGCGACTCCTGTGATATGAATCCATGCTTGCGGCCGCGCGGCCTCAAGGCAGCGCAAGCTGCGGCGCGGCGGATGGTCCGGATCGAGAACCAGGAAGACTCCACCCGCCTTGAGGATGGCCAGCAGCGTGCCGATTAGCGCGGCACTCCGGTCGCCGTAGACCGCTACCACGTCCCCGGCCCGCAGTCCCGTGGACAACAAGTGACGGGCGAGCCGATTGCTCCGCGCTTCCAGTTCTGCATAGGTCCACAGGCCACCGCGGTCGGAGACAGCAGTTCGCCCGGGTGTGCGCCGCGCCTGTTGCGTGAACAGTTCGTGCACCGGAACATCGCCCAGCGAATCAAGCGGCGCCGCCGGGTCCGGAAGCCGTGCGGCATTCTGTTTGTCGACAAGGGAGACTGACGAGATCAGACGGCCCGGCTGCTCGACGAACTGCAACAACAAGTGCTCGTACTGAGCGAGCAGAGCTTGCATGCGTTCGCGACAGAACAGACCGGTGTTGTAGACCAGCGTCAGCCGGATACCGTCGCTCTTTGGTGTGACATAGAGCGTCAGGTCGAATTTCGCATGCGGATCCGGGGAGTGCAGGAGTTCTGCGTCCAGTTCGGTGAAATCGATGACCGGCTCCGGCAGGTTGAGCATGTTGAAGAGAACCTGGAACAGCGGCGTTCGGTCGAGGCGACGCTGCGGATGCAACTCTTCCACAAGTTTTTCAAAAGGAAGATCCTGGTGGGCATAGGCTTCGAGCGTGAGGTCGCGGACGCGGTGCAGCAGTTCCTGAAAGGTAGGATTTCCGTCCAGACTTGCGCGGAGGACGAGAGTGTTTACAAAGAACCCGATCAGGTTTTCGATTTCAACGTGCTCACGTCCCGCAACCGGTGTTCCCACGACGACATCATCGCTGCCGCTGAGTCGTGACAAGAGCACGTCGAAGGCGGCCAGGAGCGTCATGAACAGCGTCGCGTTCTCCTGCCGGCCCAACTCCTGGAGTGCGTCGCAGAGGCGGGGGGAGAGACGATGGCTGAGGACGGCGCCCCGGTAGGTCTGCACCGGCGGCCGCGGCGAATCGGTCGGCAGCTCCAGGAGCGGCGGGGCGCCGTCGAGTTGCCGCGTCCAGTAGTCCAGTTGTCTCTGCAGGACGTTCCCCTCGAGCCAATCGCGCTGCCAGTCGGCGAAGTCTGCGTACTGAGCGGGAAGTTCGCACAGATTCGGGCGACGCCCCGCCCGGTAGGCCGAGTACAATTCTGACAGTTCGCTGATCAGCAGCCGCTGCGACCAGCCGTCCGAGACGATGTGGTGCATCGTCACCAGCAGGGCATGGTCCTGTTCCGCGAGGCGGACGAGCTGAGATCGGATCAATGGCCGGTGATCGAGCCGGAAGGGCGTCCGCAATTCCTCCGCGATCAACCAGTCCAGTTCAAAGTGGGCCCCTCTGGGGGCGCGGTCCTGCAGATCGGTCACGGGAAGCGAGATTCGCATCTCCGGCGCGATCCGCTGCACCGGCTTTCCATCGACGAAGTCGAACGCCGCACGGAGCACAGCGTGCCGTCGGATGATTTCGTTCAGCGCCGACTCCAAAGCCTCGACATCCAGTGGCCCGCGAAGCCGCAGGGCCAGCGGGATGTTGTAAGCGGGATTGGCAGGCTCGATCTGGTCGAGAAACCACAGCCGCTGCTGGGCGAATGAAAGGCTCTGACCGTCGCGGGACGGATTGGGCCGGACCC
This sequence comes from Planctomycetota bacterium, assembly GCA_003388505.1. Classification (GTDB taxonomy): domain Bacteria; phylum Planctomycetota; class Planctomycetia; order Planctomycetales; family Planctomycetaceae; genus MB-PLM-1. The sequence goes on along the minus strand of QQVO01000051.1, from coordinate 61,744 downwards.
GTGGAGGCGGTGGTGTGTGATCGTCTTGCTGGAGAACTGTTATCTGCGGCGCCAGTTCCGCGATGGTGCGACGCTCGAAGAACATTCGCAGGGGAATCTCAATGCGCAGCGCGTCACGCAGCCGCGCTGCGACGCGCGTGGCCAGCAGTGAGTGTCCGCCCAATGCAAAGAAGTCGTCACGAACGCCGATGCGTCTGACGCCGAGCACGTCCGACCAGATCGTGCACAACGTTTCCTCGACTGGGGACCGGGGTGCGAGGTACTCTTCCGGCGGGCGCGCGTCTTCCTGAGGGGCCGGGAGATTGCGGCGGTCGACCTTGCCGTTGGGCGTAAGGGGAAAGGCGTCGAGTACGACGAACGCTGAAGGGATCATGTAGTCCGGGAGGCTCCGGCCAAGGGCCTGCCGCAACTCGCCGGTTTCAACTCCCCTGTTTTCGGCCACGAGGTAGGCGACCAGCTTGGGGTCGCCCGGCCGATCTTCACGAGCGACAACCACCGCCTGCTTCACCAGCGGGTGCGCGGACAGCGCGACTTCGATCTCCCCGGGTTCGATGCGGAATCCGCGAATCTTCACCTGATGATCTGTTCGGCCCAGATATTCGACAGTCCCGTCGTGGCGATAACGGACCAGGTCACCCGTCTTGTACAGTCGGTCTCCCTCGCACTCGCTGAACGGATGGGGGATGAATCGTTCGGCGGTCAGATCGGGCCGATTCAGGTATCCTCGCGCAAGGCCCGCTCCGCCGATGTGCAACTCTCCGGGGACGCCGACGGGGACGAGTTGCTGCCGGCTGTCAAGGATGGAAAATGCAGTGTTGGCAATCGGCCGACCGATGTGAATGGGCTCGCCGCGACTGACCTCTGCGACGGACGACCAGATGGTCGTTTCGGTGGGGCCGTACATATTCCACACCGAGTCGCTACGATCCAGGAGATCTTGGGCCAGGTCGGGTGGGAGCGCCTCGCCGCCGCAGAGGATCTTCAAGCCTGCGGGACAGTCGCCGCTTTCGATCAGCATTCTCCAGGTGGCGGGAGTGGCCTGCATCACGCTCGCCCCGCAGCGGCGCACAAGCGCAGACAGCCTCCGCCCGTCGTGAGCGGTCTCCCGATCGGCAATCACGACAACGCCGCCAACGATCAGCGGCAGCAGGAGTTCCAGGGCGGCGATGTCAAACGACAGGGTGGTGACGGCGACCAACACATCCTCTGCGGTCAGACCGGGCCGCTGCTGCATTGACTGCAACAAGTTGCTCAGCGCACTGTGGGGAATCGGAACCCCTTTGGGCCGGCCGGTCGAACCGGATGTGTAGATCACGTAAGCGAGACTTTGCGGCCTCGCCGGACTGACGGACGCAGCGGGGAGTTGAGTTTCGTGGGTTGTGCCGCCGAGGCCTGAATCGAGGCAGAGAACCTGTGCTGTGTGCGACGGGAGGTGTTCCACCAATTGCGATTGTGTCAGCACGATCGGCGCTGCGGAATCGTCGAGCATGTGCGCCAGTCGTTCACTGGGGAAAGCCGGGTCAAGCGGAACATACGCTCCGCCCGCCTTCATTACGCCGAGCACCGCGATCAGCATGTCCAGCGATCGTTCGAGGTAGACGCCGACCACAGTGTCCGGCTGGACTCCCGACTGCTGCAGCCGCGCCGCGAGCCGATCCGCTCGCTGCTGCAATTCGAGGTAGGTGAGTTGCTGATCTTCGAACCGCGCCGCCGGTGCGTCGGGTGTGCGGGCAACCTGTTCATCAAACAACTCGTGAGTCAGGGACAGCGGCTCAGTTGTTTGTTCGCTGCGATTCCATTCGTGGAGGAGTTGGTGCCGCTCGTCAGCCGTCAGGAGAGGCATCGCGCCGATCTCCTGCGTCGGGTCCGCCACCGCCGCTTCGAGGAGCGTACGAAAATGTCCCAGCATCCGGCGAACGGTGGCTTCCGCAAACAGATCGGAGCTGTATTCCAGCGACCCGGAAAGATGCGTCCCGTCGTCGGTCACATCCCAGGCGAGATCGACCCGGGCCGTCCGATGGCCGGTGGCGACTCGCGAGACGGTCAGGCCCGGCATCACCAGACTTTCGTCGAGGCCGTCGCGATGCAGCACGAACTGGACTTGATACAGCGGATTGCGACTCAGATCCCGATCGGGTTGGAGTTCGTTGACGAGGTGTCCGAAGGGCAGATCCTGATGAGAAAGGGCTTCGATCGTGGTGTCACGAACGCGATTGAGCAGTTCCCGAAACGTCAATCCGCCGGTGCACTCGGTGCGCAGCACGAGGCTGTTCGCGAACGACCCGATGAGCCCCTCCAGTTCGACCCGACTGCGATTCGAGACCACCGTGCCGACAGCGACGTCGCTGTCGCGCGTGTATCGCTGCAGCAATGTCTTCAGGGCCGCGAGCAGCAGCATGAACAGCGTCACACCTTCGGCGCGGCTGAGCGCTCGCAATGCCCGGCACAGGGAGAGCGGCAACTGAAACTGACAACGGCCTCCGCGATGGCTCTGTACAGCAGGGCGAGGAAAGTCGGTGGGCAGATTGAGTCCGTCGGAAAGCCCGGACAGCCGGTTGCGCCAATAGTCCAGTTCCCGCGCCTTCCGCCGGTCGTCGAATGCGTCGCGCTGCCAGGCAGCGACATCCACATACTGACATTTCAGGGGCGGCAATCGATGTTGCGCACCGGTGGATCGGGCCTCGTACAGCGCCCCGAGTTCCCGCATCAGAATCCGCATGGACCAGCCGTCGGCGACAAAGTGGTGCGTCGTCAGCAGAAACACATGCTGCTCGGAACCAGTCTTGACGATTCTCGCCCGCATGAGCGGAGGCTGTGCCAGGTCGAAGGGGGTCTCCACCTCGGCGACTGCCAAGGCCTGTACTGTCGCATCGCGCTCCGGCCGGGGCAGGTGCTGGAGATCGGTCAGTGCGAGGTCGATCGCAGGCGCTGCGGCGATCGACAATTCGGGGCGTCCCTCCCGCGCGGCGCAGCGCAGGCGAAGCACTTCGTGCCGCTGGAGAATCTCACGCAGTGCATCCGACAGCGCTGGAACGTCCAGCGGGCCGTCGAACCGAAGGGCCACGCCGACGTTATAGGCGGGCGATGCCGGTTCGATCTGTTGCACAAGCCACAGGGACTCCTGCGTGAACGAAAGCGGAAGCGGACCGCTGCGGTCAATGTGCGGGATTCCTGAGACCGGTTGAGGACGGGCGTCGTCTTGCGGCTGCAGAAACTCGATTACGGCAGCTTTGCGAGCCTTCAATTCCCGCTTCAACTCCGGCGTCATCGTCCCCCTCGGAGCACGATAGCGCAGATTGTCCCCTTCGACCCACAGCCGGACGCCCGAATGCTTCAAAGACTCGAGCAGTTCAGCAGTCGTCACAGGACCCCCTCTTCCGCGTCGTCACCTCCAGAGCCGGACGGTCTCGCCGCCTCAACGAACGGCGTCCACGCCGCGCGTTCACTCTGTTCGATCGGACCTCCCAGGAGCGAATGCACGAACTGATGGCTCTCGTCGAGACGCAGCAGGGGGCGAAGAAGCTCGAATCGGAGCGTGCCGACCTGGCAGAGACCCAGTTCAAAATCGGCGGCGGTCGTTTCCAGTAATTGCGCCGCCAGTCCCGCCTCGATGGCCGCGAATCGTTCGCTGTGTTCGCCGTACATCGGCGCCAAGGCATTCATCTGAGCGACGAGAAAGATCGCAAACGCCGATTCCGCGAAGATCGGACCGTTGATGAACGGGTCGTAAACGTCACAGTCGAGGTCCGGCTGCCCGGAAAGCAGCGCCAGATGATGCCTGGTGGGATCGTAATACCAGCATCCCGCCTGAAGACCCGTGACGCCCTCCGGCTTGACGTACAGATAGGTCTGCAGGGGATACAGGCCCCCGGGCGAGCCGTAGCGATACTTCGGCCCTCCGCCCGTCACGAGTTGCCGCATGCAGCCCAGAAAACCGCTGAAGGATTCCAGACCGATCGGGCGGCGGGCAAACTTGCGATGGCTGCGGCGACGGAAGTAGGGCGTGCGCTCGGCGGCGGGTATCTCCGCGTCGGCGCCGGCCAGCGGCACCCGGGTCGCCCCGTTCAGATCACAGCGCAGCCCCGGCCGAGACTGTTTGAATTGTTCGCGTTCCAGTGGATCGGAGATCAGCGGCCGTGCCGCGCCCGTGCCACAGAACAGCGTTCCGGAACCGGGATAAGTCGCGCGGCCGACGTGCTTGCTTGCGTGGTCTTGTTCAAACATTTCCGAGAGCGTGGAAACGCTGGGGCTCCGGTAAAATGCGTTGATGTCCGGCCGGAATCCGAGTTCCTCCTCCAGGCGGTTCGCGATGCGGATCATGTCCACTGAACTGGCGCCGAGTGTCAATAGATTCTCACTCGGAGGGACGTGATCGATGCTGAGGACGGCAGCGACACATTGTGCGATTTGCGATTGCGCATTCTCGTGCGAACTGATTGCGCGGCTGCGGCCGTTCGTCCGGGATGACTCCGAGGGCTCGGGCAATGCCGAACGATCCACTTTTCCGTTCGCCGTCAATGGCAACCGGTCGAGCACGACAAACGACGAGGGAACCATGTAGGGGGGGAGTTTGCCGGCAAGAAATCGCCGCAATTCCTCCGGGGCGGGAGGGGCGCCGTCGTGCGGCACGACATAGGCGACGAGCCGTTTCTCGCGAGGTGACTTTCCGACCGCCGCGACAATTGATGAGCGGATTTCGGGGTGTCGCCCGAGGGCCGACTCAATCTCGCTCAACTCGATCCGGTTGCCCTGGATCTTCACCTGAAAGTCGTCTCGGCCGAGGAATTCGATATTGCCATCAGGCAGGAATCGCCCGAGATCACCCGTGCGATAGAGCCGTTCGCCGCTGCCGGGATGTCGAACGAACCGGGCTTGAGTCTGCTCGTCGTCCTTCCAATAACCCTGAGCCAGGCCGACACCACCGATGTACAGTTCTCCGGGCGCCCAGACCGGGCAGGCTTCGAGCCGATCGTTCAGCACATGAAATGTCTGGTTTGTCATGGGACGGCCGTAGGGGATGCTCGGCCAGTCCGGATCGACTGCATCGACGGGATAGAGGATTGACCAGATCGACGCTTCGGTGGCGCCGCCCAGGCTGATCAGTTCTGCGTCGGGGGCGAGCGAGCGCAGGCGGTCGGGCAGATCAACAGGAATCCAGTCGCCGCTGAGCAGAACCAGTCGCAGGTGCTCCAGCGATGACCGGCTTCCCGACAGATGCTCGAGGAGCAGATCCATCAGAGCGGGCACGGAATTCCACACGGTGATCCGCTCCGCCTTCATCCACTCCGCCCATCGCGAGGGATCCTTCAGGGAGGTGGGCTCCGGAATGACGATCGTTCCCCCGGCGGCCAGCGTCCCGAAAACGTCATAGACCGACAGGTCGAATCCGAGCGATGACAGCGCGAGGATCCGATCATCCGGTCCGATGTCGAACCGCCGGTTGATATCGGCGATTGTGTTCAAGGCCCCACGATGATCGATCATCACCCCCTTCGGCTCGCCCGTTGAACCGGAGGTGTAAATCACGTAGGCCAGGTCGTCCGGGCTTTGCACCGGCTCGAGTGTCTCCGGCGTGACTTGAGCCGGCGGCGCTGACTCCAGTTCGATGCATCGGACGCCGGCAGGCCAGTCGCTGTGGCTCACGAACCGGGATTGTGTCACCGCCAGTCTTGCTTCACCGTGCCGCAAGAGGTGTCTCAGGCGCTCACCGGGCAGTGAAGCATCGACGGGAAGGTAGGCCGCCCCGGCCTGCTGGATGCCGAGCACCGCAACGACCTGCTCCCACCCTTTTTCCATGACGACCGCTACGAGTTCATTCGGTCGGACACCCTCGTCGCGCAGTCGCCTCGCGAGCGCGGTCGAGCGTTGCAGGAGTTCCCCGTAGGTCAGTGTCCAATCGCAGGCGACGACGGCCGGCGCGTTCGGACGGCGCTGCGCCTGCTCGATAAACGGTTCGAACAGCAATCCCTGCGGGACCGGCGCGGCTGTGCCGTTCACGCGCGTTCGCTGCGTCCGTTGTTCCGGCGGGAGCAGCGATTCGGCCATGTCGGCTGCACTTTCCTGCCAGCACGCCTGGTCGTCCGCGAGACGATGCAGGAGCCGGCAATAGCTCTCCAGCATGTCATCCAGCAGTCCCTCCGGAAACATCTCCTCTATCACGTACCAGTTGAATACGAGGGCCCCGTTCTGTTCCCGCGCGACGTGATCGAGCCACACTTGCGGCGTCTGCGAGACGTTGAAGACCGTCTCGCCCATCCAGCTCATCAAGTCGCGGCCGTCCACCGATGTGTCGTGTGTGAGCAGACTTGTAAACACGACCGGCATCATGGCCCGCGGCCGCCCTCCATCGCTTCTTGCCAGTTCCCGCAGCACGCGAACGCCGTTGAACGACCGATGGCTCAGATCGGTCCACAACTGCTCCTGCAGTCGGCGAGCCCGCGCCTCGAATGTGTCAGCCTCGTCGTTGTCGACTTCCAGCAGCACCAGGGAGGTAAAGTCTCCCACGATGTCGTTCACCTGCGGATGGACGGAATGCCGCTCGAGGAAAGTGAGATTGATGGTGAACTTTGGACTGCGGCTCCATAATCTCAGGACTTCGGAAAAGGCTGCGATCAACAGCCCCGAAGGAGTCAATCCGGACTGCGCACCGCGCCGCTTGATGCGGTCCCAGACCGGCTGCTCGATACGGCGTTTCCGCGGTGCGAATCGAATCTCGTTCAATTCTCCGGGATCACGCGCCAAGGGCAGCTGCGGAGCCGGTGGCAGGGATGGGACTCGCTCGACCCAGTAGTCTCGTGACTGCTCGTAGCGCTCAGTCTTTGTGCGTTCGATTTCGTCAAGCACGTAGTCGCGGAACGTGACTTCCAGCGCGGGCAACGAGCAGTCTGCGTCCTGGTAGAACTCGTGCCACTCGCTGAAGACAATGAAGCGACTGCGAAAGTCGAGGATCATCGAATCGAAACTGCAGTGCAGCCGCACTCGCCTGTCGTCGACGCGCGAGGCGCGAATCTCGAACAGCGGCCAGCGATCGCAAGGCAGCACCTGATGCGACATCCGCTGCCGTGCTTGTTGCAGGCGGGCCTGGATCAGCTCCTCCGACTCGCCGCGAAGGTCTTCGACGGGGATCTCGTAGGGGGGCACACGTTCCAGAACCTGCTGACGTCCGTCGTCCAGAATGACCGCTCGCAGCATGTCGTGTCGCGCGACCACCTTCTGCCACGCCCCACTGAGCCGATCCAGATCGAGATCGACGCAGTCGAATTCCAGATAGACGTGTTGTGACACACCGCCCAGTTCCACCGCCGCTGTGCGTCCGATCCAATAGGCCTGCTGGATGTCGTTGAGGGGAAACGGCTCGTGCCGCTCCTTCGGTCGCGCCGTGATCCGCACCGCACGATCCTCGAAGCCGGCATCCCGGTCTGCACGGTGTCGGCGTCGTTCGATCTTTTCGGCCAGATTCGCAACGGACGGGGCCGCAAACAGGTCGTGCAGTTGCAGTTCGATTCCGAACGTTTTCGAGACGCGCGTCAAGAGCGTGAGCGCGAGCAGCGAATGCCCCCCGAGTTCAAAGAAACTTTCGTCGACGCCCACTCGCTCGACACCGAGGATCTCCTGCCAGATTTCGGCCAATTGCCGTTCGGTGTCGGTGCGTGGTGGACGAAAGTCGGATTCAACCTGGACCGCATCACCGGCCAGTCGCGACAGCGTCTGACGATCAATTTTTCCGGTGGGCGTCCGCGGGAAGTCGTCGAGTGTGACGAACGCAGCCGGAAGCATGTACGCGGGCAATCGGTCGTCCAACTGGTTGCGCAGCGTGTCGGGCGGGAGAATCGTGTATCCACCGTCCGCAATGAGGAACGCGGCGAGTTGATTCCCACCTGTGTCGCCGTTCTGTTGCACGACGACGGCGTCGGCGATCCCATCGATTTCCGTCAAGGCGGATTCGATCTCGCCCGCCTCAATCCGGTACCCATGCACCTTGATCTGGTGGTCTTTGCGACCGAGGTACTCCAGGCAACCATCGGAATGCATCACGCCCAGGTCGCCCGTCAGGTAGGTCCGACCGCTTTGGCCGGAGTCGTCTTCCCGGAACACTTCTTGTGTCAACTCAGGACGGTTCCAGTAGCCCGACGCGAGGAACTGGCTTCTGACCGCAATTTGCCCCGCCGTGCCGCGTGGCACCGGGCGAAGGCGGTCATCCAGGATCAGCACGTCCTTGAAGGGCACTTCGTAGCCCACCGGAACCAGGTCTCCGGTGATCTCAGCAGTCTTGTCCATGAAGAGCCAGCGGACGAAGCCTGTCTCGGTGAGGCCCAGGCGGTTGACGATCACGCAATCGTCCGGGAAATGCTGACAGTACAGCTCGAAGTCCCGACGGTACATCGGCTCGCTGCCAAGCACGATCATCCGCATGTCAGGGAAGATGACGTCGTCGCTGAGCGACTGGCAGAAATGCCGGAAGCCGGACGGCATCCAATGGAACACTGTCACGCGCTCGCGAATCATCCACTCAGCCAACCCAGCAAACCCGCGCTCCCTGAGCGGCCAGCAACAGAGCGTTGCACCGGTGAGAAGCGCCATCAGCACGTCCACGACCCCGGCGCTGAAAGCCACCGAGTGCAACAGAGTCAGCCGATCACCGAGCCGGATCTGCAGCCCATTCTCGTAGTTGTCGATGTTTTGGAGAACAGTCCGGTGGGGCAACATCACGCCCTTCGGCTTCCCGGTCGATCCCGAAGTATAGATGAGGTAAGCGGTGCCGTTCGGTGCGTTGCATGGCGGGGTCGCTGTCGGGCGTTCCTGGACTTCGAGATCCTCGATGTTGAGCACTTTCCGCCCGTGCCGCGCCAGTTCGGCCGCGCGGGACAGAAGCTTCCCGCTGCTCAGGATCAGTTCGGCCTGGGAATCCTCCAGGATGAAGTCAATGCGGCTCGCGGGATATTCCGGGTCGAGCGGGACGGCGATCGAACCCGCCTTGAGAACCCCCATGAACCCGCTGACAATCGGGGCTCCGTGGTCCAGGAGCAGTGCTACCCGCCCCGGACGTCCATCACTGTTGGCAAGAATGGCGAGAGCGATCTGCTCCGCCGCTTCGTTCAATTCGCGATACGTCAGGCAATTGACTCCATCGCGGAGCGCCGTGCGTTCCGAATGAACGTGCGCAATGGACTCGAATCGCTCTGCAATCGTCGCGTGCAGGGCGGGCTGTTGGCATTCCGGTTTCACGGCTGGATTCAATTCGCCTGCCTGGTCACGATTCTCAAGAGGTGTCACGCGCACAAAACGCGTGTCTGGCCGAACGGTCGTCGTCCGGTAGACAGACACGAACTCTCCAGGCACCCATTCCTGCACTCCGTATTGGCTAACCCAGCCAGATGTCGAATCGCAATGGGCAATATGGTGGAAGTCTGGTGGGGCACGTCATAACGGGGTCTTCTGCTCAGCACTTGTGAGACCAGACCCGACAACGGGACATGGCTTTCACGAGCCGAGTCGGGCGAGAAATCAACGGCGACGCCCGTAGAAATCGACATCGCGCGACGAGGGGTGCGAGCTGCAGGCCGCGCCGCTCAGCGTGGGCCTGAACCCTGTCGAAACGTACCGGGCCTCGCAAGACCCGCCGGGTTGCGGCTGTCGCGGGATTCGGCTCTGCGCGGACGCCCTCTCATCAGTCCGTGCCACAGCTTTGAGCCACAATCGGCGGGCTGCCACTGCCGCCACACGGGGGAGTTCAGCGACTCCACGAATGCCAAGCGGAATTCAACCTGCTGCCGCCGTCACTGTCGGGACTGATTTCGACTCAGACACCGCTGTGTGGATCCTGACAGTCAGGATCCACAAGGCGACAACGTGCAGTTGATCGCTGGACTGCCCCACCGTTGATCCGACAGGTCGGCTGTTCCGCCGGCTGGACGAAGGACTCTGCTCGCCCAGCCGCCCGGCACAAGGGTTACAGATTGAACCCTCTGGTGAGGCTGAACCTGTAGGGCGTGAGAATGAGGTCGTCGATGATGCGGTCGAGGTGTCTGCGGAAGTACCAGTGGGCGTCCGGATTGACATAGATGACGTCGCCCGCCTGGACCATCACGGTTTCTTGACGGTCGTATCGGGCCTTGATGAGATCGACGTGAATGAGCAGCGGTTCGCCGTCGGGCGTCTTGCGATGCACGGTCACGGTTGTCGGGGAATCGATGGGATCGATGTACCCCGCCATTGCGACGGCGGTCACAACGTCGATGTCTCGATCGCCGGGCAACAGCAATCCCGCTCCCAACTCTCGCTCACGATCACCCACAGAGAAGCGAACCAGGTTGGTATCGTCGAGTTGTCCCACCACCCAGAAGACTTCGTGACGGCGGCTTGGTACGACGACCAGGTCTCCGGGGCGGAGTTCGACGTCTTCGGGTCGGATCAATTCAGGTGCTGTGCCGCGCAGCGGGATCGTGAGGATCTTCTTGGGGTCGTCGAAATCGGGTTCGACCTGCTCCAGTCCGTGAGCGGGAAACATCAGCGTCGATTCGCCCTCGCGGACTCTCCGATGGACCTCGACGGCGTCAGCCGCGTCGTCCGTGAAGCCTCCCGCTGCGGCCAGTGCATGGCCCACGTCGTTCTGACCTTCCGGCAGCAGCACGACGCCCGGCGCTTGCACCTCACCGAGCACAACGATGTCGACAGTGCTCTTTTCGAAGATCGTCACGTTGACCTTCGGGTTGATCAGGATGTCGTCCGCATACGCCTCTGTGATCGCCGCCTGCACATCGAGGAGATTGAGGCCGGCAACCTTGATCTTTCCAGCCAACGGAAGTTGGATCTCTCCGCTTGCCATCACCTGCACGTTTAGAGGGAGCGGTTCGGCGGTATCAAACAGATCCGGGATGGTCACTTCCAGCTTGTCATTGGCCCTGATCAGGTAATCGTCCGGACTCGCAACCGTCAGATTCGCATAGTTCAGCTTGGGTGCGAGTGTCCGATACGGAGTGCGAAACGATTCGGGCAGATTGCGCGCAGGAACGGCTGATGAGTGCAACGGCGCATAGCAGCCACTCGTCGCCGTCAGAATCCACAATCCGGCGATTGACATCAGGAACGAACGGTTCATCCTGATCGTTCGCGTTTCGTTGAAGTGCACCATTGGAGTGGATCCATCCCAGCGGACGTGTTCGAAGATCGGACTGCGACATGGGCCGATCACCCGGCATAATCGTCTTATCGACAGAACCGTCACGGAGAATGCGACACGAGACTCGTGCGCGGAAACATCGCCCCCTCTTGCCTCTCTTAACAAATCCAACAAAGTCGCAATTCCGATCGCGAAAAAGCCGAAACCGATAGATGAGATCTGTCAGAGCCGGAGATCGAGCGTCCGTGTGTTCCAACGGGACACCGGCGGTCACCGGAGCGGATCGCGAGAGACTCTTTGGGGGGGAAGAAATGAAATCGCCAGGAAGCGCATGCCGGCGCCGTTCGTGCGCCGGTTCGCTTGCACTGCTCGTCGTATCGATATGCGCTCAAGCCAATGGGGAGGACGCGCACAGTTCTCCACCGATCGGGGTGTCCTCCACAAGCTCCATCGGGAAACGTGTGTACCGGGACGGCGACATTGTGAGCGCGGCGCCGAGGGGGGCGGTCGTTCAAGTGGCGGGGTCGCAGCTCTGTGAGGAAAGCCGCTCCTACCGGCTTTCCCCGGCGGCAGTGTTCCACTTCCGGCACGATTCCAACTCCCTGTTGCCACAGCTTCGACACTCGGCGGTTGCACCGTCTGGCCAGGAAATCCCCCGAACGGCCGACGGAAAAACGTCGTCCCAGAACGACCCAAGAGTCTGCCGGGCAGTCGCGACGGATGATGCAGAGACCACACGGTCCAGCGATGCAGCGAGCGCGGCGACGAGGCGACCGGCCGTTCAAGTTACGGGTTCACAGCTTCGCACTGATGAACGCGCTTACCGGTTCTCTCCTGCGGCAGTCTTCCATTTCCGAGACGATTCCGGCTCCTATTTGACTCTTCTCCGGCGTTCGACGGTCTCACCGACTGTGAGGGAAAGCGCACCGCCGGTCGCCGCGAAATCTCCGCCCCGGATTGACACAAGTGTCTGCCGGGCAGTCGTGACGGATGAAGCGGAAACCACACGGTCCAGCAATGCTCCGAAGGAAGATCCTGCCGTCAGGCGGGAGGTTCGGGCAGAGGCCACGCCCCCCCATGATGGCGGCGATGAGGATTCCGTTTCCAGGCAAGACTCCGAAGCAGCCAGCGCGGCGACCAAGGCGCAAACTGTTCATCGCAGCGCCACGATGCTCTCGCCTGCAACCGTGTTCTACTTCAAGAACTGTTACTACCCGAAACCAGATGACTCAGCATCTCCAGAATCGGAGTCGTCCAAGTGCTCCGACGCTGCGGCGGACCCACTGCCGGCGCTCGGAAACAGTCTGTCTGTCGACGAAAGCACGTTGCATCGGATTGCCGACACAACGAGTCAGCCGGTGAAAATTGAACAAGAGGCAACAACGGAACTGCGCGAAATCGCAGAGAAGCGAACCACGCTTCGGATCGCTGCGGAAGCAGAAGTCGCTCCGGATACGGACAAGGACGCCGGTTCGACAGCGCCGGCTGTGAACGCACCTGCCCGTCTGATTGTGGGCGACACCAAATCGGTGGCATCATCTGAAGCCGGGGAACAGGTCGAGATTGAAAACGAAGACAGGCCCGTGCGCCTGGCCGAGGTCGAGGATTCGGACGCCGACTCGGATGAAAACGCGAGTCCCAAGACCGTCGGGTTCGAGTCGGCGAACCACATCCGAGCGGCGTACGGCAAGCTTTCCCGTACGGGTCGGCGATTGATCGGGCGGCCCAGGAAGTTCGACGAGGATTCTGAGGAATTCTGCGTCCTCTTCGAGATCGAGGGCAAACATGTTGTGCGGCAGTACATCGATGTCGACTACGATGGAGTCATCGATTACTCACGTACGATCTACAACGATTGCCACGAGGTCTGGCGTGATATTCGAGACTTCAGCCCCAAACCGAGCCCTGGTTCGAGTCAATACATGCAGCAAAACCCCGGGCGAATGACCCATCCTCAACTCCCCGCGGCGCCGCCAAGTGTCGTGGAACCACGACTTCCATGAGCGTCCCGGACGGTTGGCTCTCTCTGATTGACGACTCCCATCTTCGCGAGTGCTTGCGCCAACCGTGATTGCCGGACAAGCCGACTCGATCGAGAACGCGTAGACGCCGGGAGTTGACAACGCCTGACGACGCAATCAGCGATCCCAGACGCGATTTCGGTGCCTGAGATTGGCGGGCGGCGGGATGTGCTGTCGTCCGTCAATCGACTGGTCCCCGAAGACGAAAACCGGGCACGATCGACCAGGAATAGCCTTGGCGATCGGTCAGCGCGGCCTGTTATGATGAGTCCTCACGCCGGACTGTCTAAACGAGGGCCGACATCGTGTCACGCTGTTTTCTGGGTATCGATATCGGTGGCTCGAGCATCAAGGCGGGTGTGGTCACCGACGACGGCGAAGTCCTCGCGGGACAGCGGATTCCGTCGGTGCTGAATGATGATCTCGAGGCGGGATTGACGCGCATCTGCAGCACGGCGCTTGAGCTGATCGAGCAGAGCGGAGTGGCTGCCGATGCCGTGCAGGCGATTGGCCTCGCGGCGCCCGGCACGATGGATCTCGAGCAGGGCGTCGTGTTTCATCCTTTCAATCTGCCGGGGTGGAAGAACGTGCCGCTGGCGCGGCTGGTCTCGGAGCGCCTGGGGCTGCCGGTGTTTCTGCAGAATGATGCGAACGCGGCGGCGTATGGAGAACACTGGGTCGGTCGGGCGCGGGGGGCGTCCAGCGTGATGCTGTGGACGCTGGGGACAGGCCTGGGGGCGGGCATTGTGATCGAGGGACGGATCTGGACCGGCGCCCATTCTCACGCCGGGGAATGCGGTCACATGATCCTGCAAATGGACGGGGGCCCGCCTTCCGAGTTCGGGATCGACGGTTCCCCGGAGTTGTATGTCGGCGCCCGGGCGCTCGTGCGACGGTATTCTGCCGCGATCGAAGAGCAAGCGGGTTCGCCGCCGCCCTGTCGATGTGAGGTGACCGGCGCGTTGACACCGCTCGACATCGCGAATGCGGCCGCAGCGGGGGACCGCGTGGCGCGGGAGTGCATTCTCGAGTCGGCCCGCTGCCTCGGCGTCGCCACGGTCTCGGTCATGCACGTTTTGAATCCGGAGATCATCCTCATCGGGGGCGCGATGACTTTCGGGCGTGACGAGACGGAATTGGGGCGAGCGTTTCTGGAGCGCGTGCGCGATGAAGTCCGCCGACGTGCGTTTCCGATCCCGGCAGAGCGAACGGTGATCGACTACGCGGCGCTGGGGGGAGACGCCGGGTTCATCGGGGCGGCCGGGTACGCGCTGAGTTGCCTGGACGCGCATTGCCTGGACGTGAGCTGAGTCGCAGGCGCCCGATCGGCTCCCGCCGCCGAAGCACGACGAGCCGTGGAATCGCTCGTGCGCTCTGGACGCTCAGATGCTGCGGCCACCGTGCGTCCAGCAGGACCAGCCCACGTTCTTTCCGGGCCGAGTCGGCTCACCGTCCCAATAGTGTGTCCCGTAGTAATGATCGACCAACGGCAGGATCCAAACGTCGTCCCCCACCGGCGGGAAGTCGGCTGTCTCGACCAACCAGCGGACGGCGCGAAGCAACGCCTGATCTTCCCAGTTCCAGACGTCATATCCGGCCCGATGAAGCAGGACCGCCTGGGCAACGGCCCCTTGCAGCGCACCGTAGACATAGTTCTCTTTCGGCGGCGGCCAGCGAAAGTCTCCACTCCGCCGCTGGTCGTCGGGCAAGACTCCGTCGATGTTCCGCCCCAGCTTGGTCGCTCCCCGGGGGTTGATTCCCACAGGACGCGCCGGATCGGCTTGCCAACGGTCGACCTCCTTGTAGCGAAACTCCGCATACGCGTCCCGGTCCCCGAGCCAACCTTTGAACACCCGCGACGCACGTTCCAGATCCTGTTCGTCCTGCAGGTAGAGCGCGACCGCAATGCGGCTGGCGCCGGCGTGTGTGCCCCAGTTGTTGGGACGATCTTCGTGCGTCGAGATCAATGTTCGGCCACCGATCTCCTGATGCCTCACTGCATTGAGCCACTCACGGAATCGCCGATTCGCATCAGATGGCAGGACGACGAGGTCGGCCGCGATGACATAGGCGAGGAGTTCGCGCGCCAGCGGCAACGTGCGCCCGCCCTCCGTGCCGATGACGTGCAGGCAATGGGCGACGACCTCATCGCGATACCGCTCCTCGCCCGTGCCTGCGTACACCAGCGCCTTCGCCAGCACGCGCACGTTGTTTTTCTGGTTCTGGTCGCTGAGATCCGGCGGCTTCGTTCGCCGGTCGGCGGCAGACTTCACATTCCTCCACAGCGGACCCGAGACTGTCAGTCCGGCCAACTCTTCCGCTGACGTCCAGATTCCCGTGGGCGTACGGACCGCATGCGCGTCGTCCCGGTCGACCGATCGTTTCGCAGGCTCGGGTTCGCTCCACCACGACAGTCCGGCGCGACCGCGAAACCCGGTGCTCAATGCAGCAAGCCCCAATGAGCGCGCGACGACGCGGATCAGTGTCCTGCGGTCGGTCTTGAATTCCATATCGCACGCTCGTTGCCGTCTGGATGCCGATCTCACTTGCCCGTTCCTCCCCTCAATGCTGATGAGGAGCGTGCTCGTCGGTCGACACGGGACGAAAATACAGCAGCTTGGCTTCCCAGATCGGATGCGGCCGCAGCACTTCCACATCCGGCGCTTCATCTCCCCGTCGCTGCAGCTCGTGACGTTTCCCGTTTCGCAGATAGACGATTTCAAAATCACCCTTGGTCGTGCTGAGGATTCTCCGCAGTTCGAAATAGGTGATGAGCAGATTGTTTTGAGGATATTCCTGGAGTTCGGGAATGTCCGTGTCCACGATTTCAACGAGGTCGTCCTGGTACGATGCAAGCCTCCACGCCGGCATGAAGAAGTGGTTGTTGTAATGTCCCTCCGTGCGCAGGTTGCTGTACATTGTAAAGGAGGTCTCTGTCTTGAGACCCAGGTACTGCGACATGCCGTTCAAGCAAACGATCAACACCATCCCCCACAGGATACCGGGCCGCGCTGTTCTCGGCGGCGGAACTGCCTTTCCTCGGTAAAAGCGCCATGCGCAACAGGCATAGACCGTTCCGAGACACAACGACCACAGCAGCCAGATGGACCAGGGAATCCGATAGATCCTGAACGGGCCGATTCCCGCCCGGAAATAGCCCGTCTTGTCAGCCAGAATCAACAGGCTTACGCCGAGAACGCAGGCGGCAGAGATCGTGTAGTACGCTGCGGCTCGCGTCTTCGCGGAATATCGCTCGTAAATCCGCTCCCGGGCGCGGGTCACGAATTCAATGAGTTCATCCATGCAGAACAACCCGTACATTGCGAATGCGAGCGCCGCAAACGTGCGATGCCCGACCGAGCCCAGAATGAGATGAAACGGGATTCCGAGCAGCACACCGAAGTAGCGCGTGCGGCGGAACGTGAACAGAATCGGAATCGCCGCTTCGACGATCAACGTCATTACGATGGCGGCCCCGCCTGCAACTTCGGGCGGCGGCAGAAAGGGGAAGCGCTCCAACAGATCACCGTACATCGCGGTCACGCTACTCACGTTCGGGTTGATGAAATCCCAGTTCAGTTTGGAGACAAACGCGAAGTAGTAGACGATGACCAGCATGGCGATCAGTACGGGCGCAAAGCGATCGTAGATCTGTTCACGAACATCGCGGGAGAACCGGAAGCGGTCGCCCCTGGCCGAGACGACGGTGCTCGCGAATGCTGCGAGAATTGTCACATTGATAACGGATTCGACAAGAATGTGGTTGACGACAAACGGCCACCTCAGCACGTTGTAAGTGATGCTGGCGACAAGCATGCCCACGAATAGTGCGATCGCGGACGGGCGCAACATGGTGGCCAGGGCAAAGGCGGTCAGGATCCACCCGAAAGGGTCATCGATCCGCGCCCAGAGGGAGTAGGATTTCTGGTGAACCAGCGCCTGACAGGCCCACAGGAAGGCGAACACCGTGAGCCGGCTCGGCGCCGTCAACTTCGTCGAGGTCATGGCGTCTGTTTGCATTTCATGCACCGCGCAGCACGTCCAACGGAGAGATAGAGCACTGTACCGATACCCAACAACACCACGCCCGGGAGCCAGGCCGGCACGCTGATCCAGCGGGCCCAGAGATGCCTGCCTTCCTTGCTGTCATAGACTTCGGGGGCGCGCCACAGGGCGAAGCCCGATTCGGCGCGACGATGCAGATCCAACGTTGGCTCGTCGAACAGGCGCCCCGCGAGATCAACGATGTCGACATCCTCCTCGTCCACCGAAAACTGTTTTTCGCCCATCCCGCAGCGGACGGTCCCGTCTCCCGGCCAGCGCAGTCGGTGATAGGAGTGAATAATCACGTCCCCTTCGAGGCGATCCATGTCGAATCCCACCGCCGAGTAACGGTAGTAACTGGGTGGAGTCAGAATGAGAAACCCAGTCCCCACCAGAAACACCGACCACAAACAGATTCTCACAAGTGCCGTCGAGTTCATTCGCGCCTGTGGCTAGTTCGGACGTCTTCGAAATCGCCGTTGCAGGCTTGCAAGCACCGGCTTCGGATCGCTCCAGGTGAACACCGGAAACGTCTGCGGACGCAGCACACTGCGGATCCAGCCGAAAGCGGACATTTCTCCGCGGCGGCTCAATTCGCGGTACGCACGGAAATCGCGCGCCGGATCCCACAGTCGCAAGCCCTTTCGGAAGTGAGTCAACTGCGGTGGTTCCAACCCCACGGCGCGATTGTAGACGAAGCTGGCCAGATCAAATCCGGCCTTTGCGACCAGGACGTTGGCGCCGGTGAACCGGGCATTGCATTCAATCAGCTTGAGTTGACCGTCGCGTTTGTCGAGTTTGAACTCGACGCTCGCCAATCCGCGAAGTTTCACGTGCCGGCACAGTTTCAACGTCAGTTCCCGGACGCCCTCTACGTGATCGGTGATGTGGTAGCACGCCAATCCCATGTTGGTCGGATACCGCCGGATAATCCGCTTTGTAAAGTCAAACAGCGGCTCCCCGTGCTCATCGAGGTATGTATAGTAGCTGCCAAGTTGGCTGTCCGGTCCCGGGATCTTTTCAACGAGCATGACCCCGATGTTCGCAGATTCGGTCACCCGGTACGCGTCAAGGACTTCGTCGAAACTGTCGGCGACGAGGAACTTTCTGTTGAACTTCCGCTGGAACAGGTGAGACAGTTTCGGCTTGACGATCAGAGGGTAAACGAATTCATCACGACATGCGTGCAGGTCGTCGGCTGTTTCGATTTCCCAGTATCGCGGCGCCGGAACCCCGGCTTCACGGGCCGCGTTGTACGTCGCGAGTTTGTCCAGCATCATCAACTGGGCGTCCGAATTCGACAGATCCAGGCGGAACCTGTCGGCGAGCTGTGTGCGGTGGTTTGCGATGACCTCCAGCGCTTCGTCGCTCGCAGCCAACAGCACCGCACCCTTCAGAAAGTCGGACTCTCTCCCGGTCAGGAACCGGGTCGCCGCTTCGGCGAAGGGCAGATCCGCAGGCAGCGAAATCGGCCGTGCATAGCGGCTGGAATGGGCGTCGGCGCCCGGCTCATTCAGCGTGTAGATCGGAATCGAGCGGCGGCCGAGACTGCGCACGATCGACAAGGCGTTGTGTCCCCCATGAAACACGATGGCGGGAGGCAGCGGATCGACGTGCGAAGTGAGCGTCGTCTTACGCCCAGTCGCTGATTCCTGCACTGTGGCTGTCATCTCTGCTGTATCCTGATGCGATGGCGACACTCGCCTCTTCCTGCCGCTCCGAATTGCGGCGCGACGATTGCAAACATGCTTCGAGTATTGCGGTCGCAACCGACCCGTTGCAACTGCCTTCGTGAATGTAAAGTCCCGGCGTCGTATTCACTTCGAGAACAACGCCTCCGGCGGACTCGAGGTCCGTTGTCAGATCCGGTGAAATGACGTCGACCCCTGCCAGCCGCGCGCCAATGGCATCCACGGCCCGCCGCCCGGCTTCCACGATCGTCGCGGAGATCGTGTCCATCACCGAGACGTTCTCCAGAGCAGAGTTGCTGTTGACGACCGTATTCAACCGGACTGACTGCCCGTTTGCGGGAATCGCGCGCCACGACAGGCCCTGTGCGGCGAGCGTGCGCTTCATGTCGAGGTCGTGCTTCAGCACTGTCTGCGCCACGGCGTGTCCACCGTCGAGGCGATGCCGGTTCGCTTGCCTCACCAGCGCGCCGATTGTCGATCGGCCGTCGCCCACAACCGCCGGCGCGCAGCGTTGCACGGCATCGAGCAGGCGACCGTCCAGAAAGAGCAGTCGCACATTCTCCCCGGCGATCTGCTGTTCGATCAGCAGCTCGGAACTGTGTCCTGCTGCGCGAATGGCGGCCTGATACAGTTGGGCGCGCGTCGTTACGTTCGTCGTGACGCCGCTTCCCGCCCCGGTATCGGCTGCCGGCTTAACGACGCAGACTGCGTGACGTCGCAGAAAGCCCAGTGCCGCCGAGAGATCGTCCAGCGAGAACTGGAGGTGCTCCGGTGTCGGCAGGCCCTGTGAACGCAGGAGCTTGTGGACTTGCGGCTTGTTTCCCGCCAGACGCAGTGTGACCGGACCGTCGAGGTCCGTGTAGTTTCGCATCACCCTTGCCATCGCGTCGCCGCGCGTCACCGTGAACAGGTCGCCACACGTTTGCGTCACGCTGGCGCCGATTTCCGCTGCCGCGCGGTTCCAGAGTTCGACGTAAAAGTCGGCGCGATGCGCTTTCGCTCGGCGCACACTCCGCCGCGCGCGTCCCAGCATCGCCGTGACGCGTGACGCCTTTTCCAGTGTCTTAGACACTGCGGACATGGTGCCCCCCAGTCATACTTCAAACCTTTGACTGTGCTGTGTCGATCGTCGCTTCAGGTCGCGAACAGGGGATTGCTGCACCAGGTCGGTTCTCCCTGCGGTTGCCTGCGCCCGAGGGAATAACCGTGGTGCTCGAACCGAGCCCGGCCCGGTTCACGATCCAGAATGGTCGTTGAATCGCTACACATCACGTATTGATGACGTCTTTTTCCAGGGTGGGTTGCGCGGGAACAGTCCGTGGACGGTCGACCGGATGAATGACCGGGCAGTTGTTCTCGCGCAGGACGCCATCCACCCAGTCATTGGAAAACTCGCCACGATCGACGGCCTGTACGTAAGTCTCCATCCGCGCCTGGTTGCTCTTGAGTTTCTGCAACAACTCCAGTGCAACCTCCTGGGGAACGATCACGACACCTGCGGAGTCCGCGACAACAATGTCGCCGGGGTTCGTGACCACGCCGCCGCAACAGATCGGGAAGTTGATCTCGCCCGGACCACGATGCAGCGGGCCGATCGCCGTTGTTCCCTGCGCGAAGACCGGGAAGTCGAGCGGCAGAATCTCCGGCACGTCTCGGATCAGGCCATCGATGATGAACCCGGCGATCTGCCGATGCTTCGCCTTGCGGCAGATGATATCCCCGAGCACGGCGTTGCCCTGGGAGCCGCCGGCGTCGACCACCACGACATCACCCGGCTTTGCGACATCCAGTGCCTTGTGCACCATCAGGTTGTCTCCGGGAAAGACTTTCACCGTGAGTGCAGGTCCGCAGAGCGCGTGATGATCGGCCGTCATGAGCCGGATCGAGGAATCGACTGCGTAGAGCCGATTGAGCTGGTCAGAGATATCGGGCGTCGGGAACTTCCCGAGTCCCTGGATGGTCTCGGGCTCACAACGTTCGAAGTCGAGTTTGACCCGGAATCCGGGGCCGGGATGCATTTCCGCAGATCGTGGACGGGAAGACATGATGATTCTCTCTTGGTCTTAAGGAGTGGAAATGATTGAATGGTCTGCCGCATAGCCAACGGACGGACTTGCGGAACAGACAGCTGATGGTGTGTTTGAAGCGGTCGCATCCGCCTCGGGGGGATCAAGCAGACCGGCGGCATAGGCCCGTTCGAGCACAGCGGCCGGCGTGAATCCATCTGCCGGAGGATTCCCGAAATCGACCTCGCCGAGTGCCGTGATCAAACGGCGCGCGGACCGAATCATGCGCGGCTCCAGTCCGAGCGAACGGATCGTCCGCTCCACTTCGGTCAATTCATCGCCGCGTCGACCTGCATGCACCGCATAGGTCGGCAGCAGTCGGTCAAGCACGGTCATGATGCCCGGATAATAGTGGCGATAACAGTCGTGCAGTTGTTCCAGCAGCCCGGCGTCCCGCGCGACAAGGCTCAGTTCGAGATACAGCGCGACAAGTCCCTTCGTCAGGCCACCCATGAGCATTTTGTGCTGAGAGGCCGCGCCCACCTGATCACCCAGAATCCGCGTCCGCAGCCAGGGCTCGAAGATCGGGCCGACCTCCTCAGCCTGCGCGCCGCTCAGATAGATCGTTCCGTGACTTTTCAGATTGGCGGCCAGACCGTGAACGGACGCGTCTACAAACGAAAGACCGAGCCGGTCCAGCATTTCCCCGATCTCGGCGGCGGTGATGGGGGAAACGGAGTTGGCATCGACGTAGAGCGAGCGGCGCCCGGTGCGGCGGGAGGCATGACAGAACTCCTCGGCGACGGAGAGTGCGGCTTTGGGGGTGACGAAAGAGAACGTGACGTCGGCGGCGCGGACGACGTCGTCGACCGAGGGGAGTGTTTCCAGTCCCGCCTTCCGGCAGAGCGTGCATGTGCGCGCGCTTCTCCCGACGGTCGTGGTCACCACGTGATGCCCGCCGTCGTTCAGAAGCGCCCCGATCGCCGAGCCCAACTCCCCCGGGTACAGGATGCCGATGGTGGGAGGCTGTTTCACTGACTGGTTCCTGTGCTGTTCAAGTTTCATCGCAGCATGTTGCGCCCATACGCGAGCAGCTTGGCCCGCAGGATCGGCACGGTTGTGGACGGGCCGATGTGGATCCGGCCAAGCTGAAGTCGATCGGTCACGCGCAGATCGTTCTGGCCGCGCTGCGTACTGAATGCCAGTTCGATGGAGGTTTTCCGCAGTTGGGCAATGACCTCGGGGTCCATCGCGCCCCCTGGGTAGGCGAAGACCGGGAGGACATGCCCAATCTCGCGCTCCAGATCCCGCAGCGACTCAACGGCTTCAGTGACGGCGGGTCCGGCACGCATGCGATTCATCAGGGGATGCGTTCTCGTGTGAGCGCCGAGCGTCACTCCCTCCCTCGCCAGTTCTCGCAGTGCGTCCCAACCGAGCACCCCGTTGCCGAGCCGGGGTTCCCCCAGTTCGTCGCAAATCTTGTTCACAAAATCAGATGCGGCGCCATGCTCCAGTGTCTTCACATAACTGCAAAGCTGCTCGCACGCTTGCGCCCGCTGCTGTGGTGAGGACAGGCTCAACGGCCCCAAAGGAGTGGCGACAGTCGGCTGATCCGCGGCGCGACAGGCCCGGTGCAACCGGTCCCACCAGAAGACGAGGCTGGGATTGTCCGGGTACGCCGTCGGTACGAAGAGTGTGACGGGCGCTGCGAATTGCTGCAGAATGGGCCATGCCTGTTCGGCGAAATCATGATACGCGTCATCAAAGGTAATCAAGACCGCCCGCGGTGGCAGTTCAGTTTCCCCCCGGCAGGCCGCGTACACGTGCTCCATGGAAACGACGTTGTAGTGTTCCATCAGAAACTCGACGTGTTCGCGAAACCCATCGGGTGATGCGCTGCGGAGCGACGGGCAGAAATCGGATCCTTCCTCAACGTCTGCGACCCGGTGATAGGTGAGCACGCGCAGCAGATGTGTCCGGAGTTCGCGTCGCTCCAGCATCGTGGCCAGGTGGGAAAAGGCGCCCGAGGAAGCCAGGCGGGCCTGCGCCAGCTTCGAGGCCGCGGAAAACATCGAACGGAGTGGAGGGCAGCCGGCGATCATCGCGTGGTCAGTCTCCCACCGTGGGTATCGAGGGCGCTGCGCGTCGACGGTGTGTACCCGTTCGATCGGTCCCGCTCAGGATTTCGCAGATCGCGCAGCAGGCTTTGCACCAGCGACGAGTACGATTGATTGATCAACCCCAATCGAGCGCGTTTGGGGATCTTGCGGATTCTTGACGACATTCGGTAGCCGACGACCGATTGGGACCATTTTTCAAAGGCCACCTGAATTTCAAACAGCCGGACGGCGCCGTACGGCACTGGATCATCGCCGAAGTATCCCCGCAGGAACTGGTTGCGGAGGGGCGTGTCCAGTTTCGGCTGACGACCGCAGGCCAGCGAGTAGAATGACGCGGAGTCGCGTTCCAGCAGCACAAGAAAGCAAGCGATGTCTTCGTAGACTGGTCCGTAACCCTCGGCCAGTGTGTCGAATCCGGCGACTCGTCCGTCCGAGTCTGTGAGAAGATTTCGCGGTGCGAAGTCGCCGTGCAGCAGCCCGCAGGGAAGGCGATCAGGAAGTTCCCGCGACGCGAGGTCGGCACACTCATCAGCGGTCTCACGGATCATCCGCTGGCAACCGGACGCGGATGAGAGGAATCTCGCCAATTCATGCGTCGCAGCGACGAACTCGTCGCGCGTGGTGTCGCGGGCGCGGGTGTGTGCCACGACAGGCATCTGGTGCATGTGCCGCAGCCACTCTCCTGCGCGAAAGAACACCTGTGAGAGTTCGACGCGACGGTTCCTGGCGTAGCGCTGTCGACGATAGCGCTGATTCAACGTGCATCCGGTGAACTTGTCCGAGATCAGCGCGGGGACATCGCTGAACACGTCTAACGGCCGGACGACCGTGAATCGTGTCGGATCCAACTCGGCGAACCGGGCATGGATCGCAGAGAGCGCCTCGTACTCGTGGTTCGAGCGAATCTCCCGCGTCGTTTCGCGATCCACCCAGGGTCGATTGATGGCGGGTCGATCGACGCTCGGAACGGGCGGCCGCTCGCTGCGCCACGGGGGTCGGAACTTGGCAATGACAGCGTGACTCCGGTCGCCGCTGCTGAGCAGAAATTCGTAGACCGTTGAAGCCCGGTTGACCTGAACGCCCGACAGGCCGACGCGGACCGGCCGCCCGTCGAAATCGTCGAAATACCGGTGAGCACGTTCCTTAAAGCGCGCGGCGATCGTGTGTTGCGCCGCGTCACGGATGGACTTCAAGGAATTCTGTTGAGTTCCTGTTCCGGTCTGCACCGGAGCGTTTCGACCGCTGGCCACGATCCACTTGAGAAAGGGCAGACGACGCAGCTCGGGAAAGGTTTCCTCGACCTCGAGCGCGCCGCGCGACGCCATCAGCACCACCAGTGAGCCCGCCGCCGCCAGCAGTCCCCCGACGAAAAATGGCGGCTGCCACAGCCACTGCGACGCGCACAGCAGCACGGTGCACACGACGATTGCGCCGTAGACCCGTGCGTACTTCATGTTGAAGGAAGTGACCGACGTGCCCCAGCCCAGCGCGATCTGATTGAGCACGTTATGGACGATGATCGTACTCGTCGTGCCGATCGCGCCTCCCATCGCACCATATTTCGGAATCAACATCAGATTGACGCCCACAATCACGATGACGGACAAGGCGTCGACCGCCAGAATCGACGGCGCCTTGCCGTACACCTTGAGCGTGTGCTGATTGAAGCCCAGTGCCGCGCGGAAATAGTATCCCAGCGCGAGAATCGCCAGAATCACAGCCGAGTCGACGTAGCGCTCGCCGAACAACAACGCCGTCACCGGTTCGGCAAGGCCGACGCAGACCGCGAATATCGGAAACGTGAAGACGGCGATCCAAGCGGCGGTTTGCCAGTACAGATGATTAATCTGCGAATCCTCGCCGTCGGCGTAGAGCCGGGCCGCGTTCGGCAAGAAAAGAAACTGAAAGTTTCTCAACACCAGCGTCGTCAAGAGAGCCACGGGAACGACGGCCCGGTATTCGGCGACAGACTGGTTGTTGTGATAGAGCCCGAGCAGAAAGACGACCAGCGTGCCGCGCAGCACCAGGAACATCTGCGATCCGAGCAGCGGCAAACTGAACGCGAAGACCTCGCGGACGGGAATTCGAAGATCCCGCAGGTGGAATTCCCGCAAGAGTCCCTGCTTGCGCAGGATCTGAGTCAGGAGAGTCACATACAAGACGACTCCCAGCGCTCCGGCTGCCACGTACGCAAACGCCAGGGCGTGGACGTTCCCGGAAAAGGCAACCACCGCCAGCAAAGCCCCCAGACGCAGAATCGGCCCCAGGAGGTGACGGCGGAGAAATACCCCCCGCGCACCGGCGAACACGGCAAACAGGGACAGCAGCAGGCGGTCGAGCGCTTCGATCGGCATGAGCACGATCAGCGTCATCAGCAACGCCAACGACAACGGGTCCAAATCCGCCCATTGTGTCAGCAGTCCCTGCAGACCGAATCCCAGGACCAACAGGGCCGTACTCAGGCCGATGATCGTCCCGGACATCAGCAGCATTCCGCCGAACATCCGCGCATAGTCGCGCCGCTGCTGGTAGATGGGAATAAAACGCGACGCCGCGTCCTTCAGCCCGAACGTCGCAAACTCGGAGGCCGTCATGACGATCGCGAGTGCGAACGCAAAGGCGCCGAAATCGTGCTTGGAGAGGTAGCGGACGATCACCACCTGGTTCACCAGGTTGATCCCCAGCGACAGGAAGCGCCCACACATCAACAGCGCGGAGCCGCGAATATGCTGCTGCGCGACGCTGTGATCGGCGGTGTTCGGCTCAGGCGAGGTCATTTTCGACGTTGTTTCGTAACGGGCGGCTGGTAAAGCCGTTTCGCTCTATCGGCTTGCCAGCGAACGGGATGATTGCCCGACGTTTTCGGTGTCGGGGCCGCTGGCGGTCGGAGCCGACGACTCATGCTGCATTGCTGCGGCGCGTTCAAAGAACGCTTGAACGCGACTGGCATCCGATTCCGAGATGGTCTCGGTCCAGCGCCGTGTGTAGTTGTGCAGCACTTTCGACTTGACGACCTCCTCAAAACGCGCATCCCACTCGAGATTGCAGTAATCAAGAACCTTGCGCATCGATTCCACGGGGTTGGCAATCAGGTCCTCGTAGTGAATCTCGAAGCAGCGCCCGGGGAACTGCCGCATGTTCGCGCAGATGTCGTCAATATCGAGTTGGGTCTTGACGGCTGCGGAGAGGAGGGGGCCGCCTCCGAGTTCCTCCCAGAGCGCGCGATAGCCCTCCGGAACAGGGCCCCATTCCCAGTCGTCGCTGTCCACCGAACTGGTGACGTTCAACCAGCCGACGCGCACCCAGGACTCGATCACCGCGAGTGGATCCCGCCGCAGGAAGATGAACTGCATGTCCGGGAAAATGCGATTGAAGTACGCCATCCGGCCCCAGCCGGTGACCTTCATCAGGAACCGCTGCTTGCCTTGATAGCGCAGGATGCGGTGAATGGTGCGGCGGACCGGTTCGATCGCTTCATCCGGCACATCGTCGGCAGTCAAAGGCCGGTCGTGCCGGGCGATGTTCGGCAAGAGCTGCTCCCAGAAAGTGTAGGGGCTGAACGGTTTGGGAAAATAATAGTTGTCGCGGAATTTGCGGAACGGACGCTTTGCATAGAGCCGCGAGAACATCGCCAGCCAGTGCTGCGAGGGGAACCTCTCGTTATAGGTCGACAACCAGCCCAGATCCTTGTGTTGGGCGAGCAGGCGGTAAAACATCGTCGACCCGCTGCGCCCGGTGCAGGAGATCATGATCGGACGGCGAAGCGTTTCATAGTCTGTCATAGTGGGGTCACTCCTTGTCGGTTTCGGTCTCCGGTTTCAGGCAGCTTCAACGCGCGGAGCAGACGATCCAATCCACTGCGCAGTGTGTCATTGATCTCCGTCCACCAGATTCCAGCGCTGAACTGTGAGCGCCCTGCGTCCTTGTGCGGCAGTCGTGCGCTGGACGGCGTTCGTGAAACGGCGACAGGAGGCGGAATGTGCTTGCCGAGTGCCACACTCCATTGAAAAAGCATGCCTTAACCATGGTCAATAACGATGGTGGTCTTTCCAGCAGTTTCGTCGAAGTTCGAGTTGTTGTTGTCAACGCGCCTGCAATTCCAGTACGACCGACAGACGACTGCGTACCACTAGTCCAGTGTTTTGAGGAAAGCGACGAGTGAATCGATCTCTTCGTCCGACAACACATCCTGGTAGCGGTCGGGCATGGCCGACGTCGAGGAGGCGACGACAACCGGTTCATCGTCCGCGTCTCGCGCCACGTCATCCAGGGCGATCGCCTGGAGTTTCAATCCTGCCGATGATTCGGTGAGCAGTGTGAGGGACTCTTCGCTGCGCTGCACGAGCCGGCCGTTGACCACCCGGCCGTCCGCGAGCAGCACGTTCCACAGTTCGTAACCGGAAGTGTGGGTTCGGCTGGCATCGAGGATGGCCTCGCGGAGATATGTCTCGTCGTGGAGGCCGGCGGTGAGCAGGTTGGGACCGCGGAGATCGAAGCCTGGCAACTCCTGCAGCGGATGACACGTCGCGCACTGGCCCTTTTCCAGATAGACCCGCCGACCGGCCTCAACGCGCGCCAGATTCAAGTCCCGGACGTCCTCGGTGTCATGGGCCGGAATGTCGACCGGCAGAGCGAGGAGCCGCTGGTGGTCGGGCGTCCCGCCGAGCGTCATCAGGTAGCCGACAATGCTGAGAACGTCATCGCGATCCAGGCCGGCGCTGATGTTTGCCGGCATCACTGCCTGTTCACCGGCTGTGCGAAACGAATTCGGTTGCAGAATTGATTCCAGGATAAACTGTTCGGCCGGCATACCGGGCGCGCGATGCGCAGCGACTTCTCCGATCCGCGCGAGGCTCGGTCCGGCCGAACCGAGGGCCTGCGGATCCACAGAGTGGCAGGTGGCGCAACGCTGCTGGAACAGTTGGCGTCCCCGGTCAAAATCAACG
The DNA here is from genome assembly GCA_003388505.1 of Planctomycetota bacterium. Lineage (GTDB taxonomy): Bacteria > Planctomycetota > Planctomycetia > Planctomycetales > Planctomycetaceae > MB-PLM-1. The sequence goes on along the minus strand of QQVO01000051.1, from coordinate 33,797 downwards.
GTTGTCAGCGGGAAATGCGCTGCGGATCCGCCGACCCAGATTGTTCCAACCAGTGCCAGCGCGAGCAGCACTCCGATGAGTGGCAGCGGCGCTTTGAACATTCGTCAATCCTCTATCCCCGGAATGTGAGGCGGTAGATTTTTTTGCTTTCGAAACACGAGATATAAAACGTGCCGTTCGCGTCGACCGCGATGTCGAGCGCCTGCGGCACGCGGGCAAACAGACTGGATTCGGCCCGATAGCTGCCGTTTTCAGCCGTCAGGCGGATGCGATAGATCTCCCCGTTCGGGTAATTCACGACGTACAGGCAGTTGCGGCAGTCGTCGGGGAGTTGAGACGAGGTGGCAAACGCGATCCCCTGCAAAGTCCCGTCCTTGACGGTGAACAGCGGGGGAACGGCGCCTGAAGGATGCTCAGCACGGCCGTCCGCGTACGGGAAACCGTAGTGCTCGCCTTCCAGGACGTGGTTCAGTTCGTCGCCGTTCCGCCGGTCGCTGGCATCGTTGTCCGTGCAGAACAGCTCACCGTTCGGTCCGATCGCCACGCTGAAGGGATTGCGAAACCCCCGTGCGAACACGGTCGTCTGCGAGCCATCTGGACGGCTGCGGATGATTGTTCCGTCGTACGGCCCCACGGCGGGAATCCGGTCACCGTGGCTCCCCACGGTCACATACAGGGATCCGTCGGCGCCGAACGTGATGCCGTTATTCTGGTGCAGAGGATCAGGCCCCTGAGCGCCGGGCAGATCCGAGAGGACGTCGTGGTAGTAGTCCATGATCCCGTCGCCGTCGAGATCGCGGAGGAGCGTCACGGCGCCGGTATTCGTTTCGACCAGCGTGCCGTGATTCGCGCGGGAATGCTGGCCCGACCGCGATACGTACAGATCGCCGTCGTGGAATGCGATGCCGAAGGGTCGGTTCAGGTTGCGTGCAACCTGGGTCTCCGTGAGCGTCCCGGTTTCGGGGTCCGGTGCGATTCTGACGACCACGCCGCGCTGCAGCGCGGCGCCCCTGAGGGCAGTCGCGTAGACGTTGCCGTCAGGTCCGACAGCGATTCGAAGGGGATGATCGGTGCATTCGTAGTAGACCTCGAGATCGAATCCGAGTTCGTGCTCGGTTCCCCCCGGACTGGTGATGATGCTGCGCAGCCCTCGATCGACAAGATACGGCTTGATCTGTTCCTGCAGCGTGATGACACCCAGCAGGACAAAGCAGGCGGCGTGAACGAGCAGCAGAATGAGAAACCGCAGTTTCGCAACCATCCCGCCGTTTGCCTGGTTCCAGTCACGATGCCACGGCCAGATCGCCGGGCCGAACCCGACGCAGAACCCCAGCGCTGCAGCGGCGAGATGCGGCAGATCGGCCCCCGTCAGCATCTGAAAGACGTACACGGAGGAGTTTCGTCCCAGGGAAACGCATGAGTCGAGCCACAGCATGCCGCACACCGCAGCCCAGCTCGCGGCTGCGTAGAGGAGCGGACGGAGGGGGCGTCGCACATCGATGCGGCAAAGCGCCAGCGTCGCGCCGAACGACCAGGTCAACGCCGCGAACGTCCCGAAGGTAATGAGGTGTTCTGACTCCATAGGACGATTTCTTGGACAAGTCGGGTCAAGAGCGAGTGTGTGGAGCCGGCTCCATTCGGCCGAAATCATCAGATTTCAGGAGTGGCTTCCTGTGCCTTTGCGGCCCGCAGAAACGCGTCATGGCAGCGGTCTTCAAACGGGAGGCAAACCGACGTGGAAAATCCGCGCCTCCAATCGCCGACCGGCTGAATCATGCGATCTTCCATTTTCGTCGGGGCCGGTGTGGGCCGAATCGGCTGTTTCATGTTTCAAGATTCCTCAGGCCCGTCAGCGCATCCGGGTGCCGTCATCTGTTTCTTGAATCCGTCGTGGTCTGTACGGCGGAGCGTCTGGACAGCATCGTCGCGCCGCGCCCCGCCAGCGCATTGCGAAGCGACTTGTATCTGCGGAACGCCGCACCACGCACAACCGCGGCGGCGGAATGGACATGCAGAATGGTGTTTCCGACCGGATGAGTGTCGGGGACGGCCTCGACCGCGCCGACGTCGGAAGACCCCATGTCCAGGTGTCGCAGGCTGTACCCGAAGCGGTTGACCGATTTCTCAAGGCGTGTTTCGATTTGTTTGAGGTAGTGCCGGGAGATCAGGCCTTTTTTCGCCGCCTGCCATTTTGCAAAGTAACGCTTGTTGAAACCCCGGCCGGCCGGCGTCTCGTCGAAACAGGGGGGCAAATCGAGAAAGCGATACACCGACTCGAGCTGCCGTATGGGATCGGCGACGAAGTCTTCGTAACGCACGACCAGGATCCGCTTCAGGTACGGCCGGTCCTGCTCGAACAATTCGTGGCAATGGCACCAATGTCGCAGCAAAGAGAACAGGGACGTCCGGTTCCACCGTTGCGTCGCGTACGACACGGCGACGGGATGCCGCATCATCATCACGAAATCCGCCTGCGGAAACAGGGCCTGCAAGAATCGCGTCTGAATCAGGTTTTGGGGTGTTTTCTCCAACAACACCGGCTTTCGCAAATCCCAGTGCGGACGCCACTCGGAGAACAGCCGGCTGGCGTTTTCCGGAGTGGCGATCGATGAGGTTTCCGTCAGGTGCATGGCGGGTCGGAAGCCGAACCTGCCTGGGCCGCCTTCCTGGTAAGCAGGGCGATAGACGGTCTGGAGGTGCTGCCCTTCATCCTCGGGCACACCGGTGTTGGCAAAGCTTGAAATGTGCGGATGATGGCGCAGACATTGAAACAGCAACGAGGTGCCGCTGCGGTGCAGTCCGCCGATAAATACGAAACGGTGGGAATCCATTTTCAATCCGTAGGTGATTTTCCCAATGCGAATCCGGTCCATCTCTCCGGAGACGAACTTCCTGTCTGCAGGATCCTCGCGGCGGCCGTCGCCAGCCCCAACATCAACCAGAACCACCTGATGTAGGACATGTGGATGAAGAGCCCGGTTGCGAGATACATGAAGACGGCCAGGCAGAAGCCCAGCGCGAGGTTTGCCGCTAACGGTCGGTCGGGAAGGCAGCTTCTGCGGGCCAGCAGCAGCCGGCGAATCACGCAGCCGACGATCATGAGAAACAGCAGGAGTCCCGGGAGACCCAATTCCGCCGCAAGCTCGACGTACAGGCTGTGCGGCTGCCGAAACTCCTCTTTGAACTTCAACCCGGAGATCATGGAGGCCATGCGCTGTCCGTATTCGGGATAGTGCCTGGGATACATGCCCGGCCCCACGCCCGTCAGAGGGTGTTCGGCGAACATCAGCACGCCGGCCAATGTTTCGGCAGCCCGGCTTTGCAGCGAGCCGTCGGCCTGGTGCATTCCCCCGTCTGTTCCGCCCAACGAGTTCACGAGCGGAACCAGGCTCAGCATGCGGTCGGTCAACTGGGGGACCGCCAGCACAAGCAGCATCGCGGCGGCGCCGACGGCGGCACATTGCCGCAAACTGATTAAGCGCATGACGAGCATCACGATCACCAGCACGCCGAAGGCGACCATCGCGCCGCGGGAGAACGTCAATGCGATGCCGAGCATGATGAAACCGGTGGCCCCCCATGCCGCCAACCGGAGCAGCCGCGATCGCGCTCCCCACGCGACGAACAGCCCGAGTGGAAAGAGCATCGACATGATCTGGGCGTAGCGGTTCTTGTTGCCGAGCGGGCCCCCCTGCCGCTGCACGCGGGAACCTTCCGAACGGAAGCCGGCGTCCTCCTCCACTTGCGCGAAACCGCCATAGTGATTTCGGTAGGTTCCCGTCGCCCATTGGATGACCGACAGTCCGCCGAGGAATGCCCCCGCGACCAGCAGTGTCCATACGACGCCGCGGAGCGCCTGTTCATCCCGAACGGCGTTGGTCACCAGAAAGAACAGGACGACGCCTTCGACCACAAGCGTGACAACGTGTTGGATCGCCAAGTCGGGCTTTGTGGAAAACAGGACGCCGAAGAGGTGCACGACGACGAACAACGCCACCAATGGAAAGACCGGGTCGATCAGCAGCCCCTCACGCCGAATCACGAGGAAATAGGCCAACGGAATGGCCAGCAACAGGGGTACGGTGGCGCCGACGATGAACGGGACTCCATGGAACTTCACAGCGATGACGGGAGCGTTGGTGTAAATCAGGAACACGACGCCCCAGGTGGCGAGGTTCGGCCAAGCAAGCAGCAGCACGCCGAACGGAATCCCGACAGCCGCCAGCAGAGCGAGTTCCGGCTTGCGACTGACGGCGAGAAGCCCGACGACGCAAATGCCGACCACAAGGAACACCGCTCCCGCAATCAGTCTCCATCCGGGGGGATGGCCAATCACAGCACGGGGACTCTCGCTGGTCATGACGCCACCTCGCGCTCGTGGGCGCAGGCAGCCGCGCGAATCGGCTGCTCCGTCGTCGAAACACCCCGCTGAGTGTCCCAGAGTTCGATGCGTCGCCCTCCGACGAGATTGAACAACGCCTGGAGGGAGGCGGCATTGACCATGCAGAAGTAGCACGGCAGGGCGAAGAGTTTACAGCGTCCCATCCGCGTCCGGGCGAACAACGCGCCGAGCGCCGCGCAGAGCAGGAAGGCTCCCAGCGCCGCTGCGCTCCACTGATAAAAACCGCCTTGCGGCCAGAGCAGCACGGTCGTCACCAGAATCACAAGCAAAGGCAGGACGACCAGGCGTCGCGCGACCTTGTGCGAAAAGAGCTGAAGCGCGTAAAAGCCGTACCGCAGCGGATTCAACAGAGGCCGCCGCACGACGACGCCCCGCAGACCCCGTGTGATGATGCGGACTTTCCGCTGGAACTCGAATTTCGTCGACGTCGCGGCCGGTTCGTAAGCGACCGATTGCGGAGAGAATACAAGCCGATAGCCCTGGAGAACGACGGCGGTGGAGACCGCGAAGTCGTCGGTCACCGACGACGGCGCCGGCACGAACAACGAACGACGGATCGCGTAGATCGCCCCCGTGGCGGAGGTGACGCTTCCTGCTCGCGATAGAGACTGCTTGAGCATGCGATCAAAGTTCCAGTAAGCACGTTCTCCCGTATCGTTTTCCCCGGTGGACGGGAGATACCTCTGGTCTCCCGCCACCCCCCCGATCGATGGATCGGCGAACGGCCTGACCAGAGCCCGCACGGCATCCTCTGCATACAGGCTGTTCGCGTCCGAGAACACCAGGATTTCGCCCGTGGCGAGGTCGACGGCGTCGTTGAGAGCCGGAATCTTGCCCCGACGCGGAAACGAGAGAAGTCTGATCCCGCGATCGGCGTAGGAACTCACGATCTCGTCGGTTCCGTCCACGGAGCCATCCGATGCGACGAGGATTTCCAGCCGGTCCCGCGGATAATCGAGCGACAGGAGATTGTCGAGCTTGTGTCTGATCCCGCGGGCCTCATTGTGGGCCACCACGACAATGCTGACTGTCGGTTCCGTGTCGCGGGTGACGAAACCCCGCCGAAACAGCACTCCGCGCAGCACGACGAGTGCAGGAAACAGCACGTAGGCATACGCCACCATCGCCGCGGCGCTCCAGAACAGAATCAGCGTCATGGCGACTCCCCGTGTTCAAAGAGAGCCGCAAGTTCCGCAGCGTTGGAGGCCAGGTTGAAGTCGCTCTCGACGAAACGTCTGGCCTCTGCTGCCAGTTGATGACGCAGATCCGGTTCCCGCGCCAGCCGCTCCAGGGCGTCGGCGAGGGCCTCGGTGTCGCGGGGAGAAATCAGCAGCCCGGTCTGATCGTGCCGAACGAGTTCGGGGATTCCGCTGAGCCGACTCGCGACGACCGGCACACCGGCCGCCATCGCTTCCATCAGCGCGACCGGTATTCCTTCGCGGCGGCCGTCCGAGGTTGGGACGCTCGGCGCTGCCACGACGTCGGCTTCGCACAGCAACCGTGCGACTTCGTCGTGCGTGCGGGGGCCGAGAAACTCGACATCGGATTCGAGCCCGGCTGCTGCGGTTTGCTCTTCGAGTCGGCGGCGGTCGGGACCGGATCCGATGAAACGGCAGTGGAATTCGAGCTCCCGCTCTTTCAGGCGTCGACAGGCCTCGATCAGGTGCGCCTGCCCCTTCACTTCGTGCAGTGTTCCAACGCAGAGAATGCGGAGCGCCGCGTTCGAACTGTGGCGCACTGCGAGTTCCGACTCGCTCGGCGTGAAATAGTTCACATCGATTCCGCAATGGACGACCTTGACTTTCCCCGCCGCTTGATCGTCGCATTCTTCGAGAATCATGCGGCGGTTGTAGTCCGAAATGGCGACCACGAAGTCGGCCTCGGCAACCTTTTCGCGGAGCATCCGGCGGTCGCGGTGCAGGTCCGATCCGTGTGCAGTGAAGCTGTAGGGGATGCCTGTCAAGCGGTGGACGACGAAGGCCGCAGCAGCCGGATGGCTCGCGAAATGCGCGTGAATGTGGGTTACGTTCTCGCGCTGCATGAGGCGGGCGAAATGCACGAACTTCGGAAAGAAAACGATCCCGCCCGTGAAATAGCGGAAGCTCCCGAACGTTGCACAAAGCAGCGCCCACAGGGCCGCGACGTACGCCGCCGGTTTGTGCCGCAGGTAATGCAGGTGGGAACAGAGCATCGGCCAGGAAAGCAGCGGGTGAAAGTGAGCCCGCTCCACCAGCCGCTCTGCGTCAGGGTGCATCATGCGCGTTTTTTCGCGCTGCAACGGGAAAATCTCGACCGAAACTCCCATCCGCTCGATGTGCAGAATCTCGTTGAGAACGAATGTTTCGGTGAGCTTCGGAAACCGCGACATGATGTACGCGACTTTCGTACGCGCGGCATCCTCGCGAACCTCCACAGGCGGCGCTGCCCTGGCGGCAGTTGCTTCGAGCGTGTTCGGGGCGGGCATCTCTCATCAGCCGATCGTTTCGCGCGTCCTTCGCGACCGGAATTCCCAGCCGTTAGTGCCGTGTTCCGTCCCGGCAACTCAGAAAATCGCTTACTCGGGTACTCTTGCAGTAACCGCACGTTCTGTGTGCTTCTCTTTGCCGTTGTTCGACGGAGATCGCGCATTCTCAAACTCCAACGGGCCATTGTCTGCCTGCGCGTCGTCTCCGCGACATGCTCGCCGATCTTCTCCGTTGCAGGGGATGGTGGGAGTTGCGAGGGCGGACTCCGCCTTGCGCAGCAGATCAACGAACGTGATTTCCTCGTCCGGAAACGTGCTGATTCCGACTCTCAACTTCAGACCGAGTGTCTCACGCACCGCAGACTCCAGTTGATGGGCCACTTCACTCGCCTGTTGGGCGCCGGTTTCTGGGAGTAGGGTCACGAATTGATTATCGCGGAAGGTCACGATCGCGCACTGATCCAGTTGGGCCGAAATGACATCCGCCATGCGGGCCATTGTGTAGTGATGAAAGGTCTTGCGTTGCATTTCTTCCAGGAGGCGGTTCACTGCGATCTTCTCGCTTTCCTCGGTCATCTGAATCGCCATCAGCGACAACGGCCGCTGGTAGAGCCGCGCCCGGCGAACCTCACGAAACATGTCTGCCTGGCCCGTCTCGAACGGAGCGGACCGATCGGCCCAGAGCAGCCTTTGCAGGGCCGCAACGGCCTCACGGAACTCCTGCAGCGCGCTGCCGAACTGGTAGGCCAGCAGCACGGTCAATGTGACGGCGCCCAGTTCGGTCACTGTAATGGGGAGGCTCGTACCGAAGAGGGGGTAACCCCAGAGCCACTTCAGGCCCAGCGTCGCGGACAGCAGAACGGCCAGCAGACCGACCAACGATTGCTTCTGCAGGTACGGCACAAGAATCACCGCGAGGGCCGACACTGCGGCCATCACGTAGACGAATGATGCGAGGTTGATCGGTGCATGGAGGCGTTCCACGTTAAAAAAGACGAACAACCACGCGATGAGTGCCGCGCAATAGAGACGCAAACGCGTCATGCTCTGTCAGCCTTTCACGACGATGCGTCATCTGCAGTGGGAGGAGGGAGTGCAGCTCCGGCAGGATGAGGCGCATAAAGTTGTAGATGTCTGGTGGAATCAGGGATACACCGCCGCCTGACCTGTCACAAGCCCCGTTTTTCCGGTTCTCAAGGAATCGAACCGCTCGAACGCTTTGCAGTTCGGAATGTGGCCCCGAGAGCGATCCGTTCTTGATTCGCGGAGCATCACCGAAATTGAACTGAGGGCTGAGAGTCAAGAGTCCATAGACTTAGCCAACGACGCGTCAACGATTCGGGCTCCTTGCCCCTTGACACTCGACCAGCCACCTCGCCGAAGGTGATGAACTCCAGCCAACCTCTCCCCTCAGCACAAATACAGTTCTGCCAGGCGATCTAACGAGGCAGGGCCTCGGACCATGCGAGCTACCGCTCGAAAAATGGAAACCCGCTCCCGTTGGTCGCTGAAACTTGACTCAAGTGCAACAACTTCCAGGAAGAAAGTAACCTAATACGCTCCCCGCCGGCTGAGCACAGCGCCGACGGTGGCCACGAGGATGCGGACATCCAACCAGAAACTTCGATTTTGAATGTATTCAATGTCCAGTCGAGCGCGTTCGTCGAAGTCAATGTCGCTGCGTCCCCGAACCTGCCATAACCCGGTGACTCCGGGGGACACTTCCAGCCGCTCTGTCTGCCACAAGGCGTACGTCTGGGCTTCGAATGACGTCGGGCGCGGTCCCACAAGGCTCATTTCACCCTTCAGCACGTTGATGATCTGCGGCAGTTCGTCGAGGCTTGTCTTGCGGAGCAAGCGGCCCACTTTCGTCACCCGCGGGTCGTCGGTGATCTTGAAATCGGGCCAGCTCAGTTCGTTCAGATGCGCGTACTTGCTCTTCAGCTCCTGAGCGTTGGTGTACATCGTGCGGAACTTCAACATTCTGAACCGCTGCCCTCCGCGGCCGGTCCGCAACTGCCGAAACAGAACCGGTCCTGGGTCGTCCAACCAGATGGCGACTGCGCACACAGCCATCACCGGCAATAGGAGCGGCATCAGAAGCAGGCATGCCACCACGTCGCAGACGCGCTTGGCCGCTTCGTAGGGCCGGCGGAAAAGGTACGTGCGGGGTCGCGCAACGAGACACTGCATCGGTCAATGCTCACGAGGGGGGTGATGTTCTTCCGGGGGGTCAGACGGGATTACACCGCGATCGGCGATGAATAATCATCCCGCGCCAATTTGAATTGCTGCTCGAGAGCAATCAGCGCCACCCCTCCGATCAAACCGGCGAAAGCGCAGATGACGAGCACGATCAACGGGGGCGGGGAGATTCCTCCGCGAACCAGAGCGGGCGCCTGGAGAACGGTCATTTTCAATTCCGAACCGCCATCGACGAGCGACGAGTCGGCCAGCTTCATTTCCTGCAGTCGCACCAGGATCGTATCGTGAATCTCCTGGGTGCGCGTGATCCGGTTGCGCAGTTGCTGTTCCCGGACGAGATACTTTTCCGCGGCGTCCACGCGTTCCGCTTCCTCAGAATAGAGCTGCGTCAGGCGTTCTTCGCGCAGTTGCGCGGTCTCAACCTGCTGCTCGAGCGCGATCGAGGCGGCAGCGAGCGCGTCCTGCAGTCGGACATCCCAAAACTCGATCTGTTCTTTCGTCGCCTGAATGTCCGGGTGCTCCGGCCCGTAGCGTTGACTCAATTCCTTTTCCAGCGCGATCGTTTCGAACAACTGCAGCCTGATGCGTTCCAGTGTGCTGTTGCCGCTCGGCGCGAAGCGCGGCGTGTCGAGTGCCCAATCGGGATATTGCGACTCAAGATCGGCCGGAACGACCCGCGCCCCGCTGCTCGACGCCAGCCGTACCGGCGACTGCGGGATGAGGGTCGAAGTGAGAAGTTCTTCGTTCCCCGCGATCGAAGCCGACCCGGCGAGCTTGGGAAGAACTTCTTCGGTGAGCACCTGGTACTGGTTCTCCAGATCGAGACGCTCGCTCTTGGCGTCAACGAGGGTCCTGCCCAGATGCGTCAGGATCGCATGCTCGACGCTGGAGCGATCATATCCTTCGCCGATCAACGGGCTGTCGTCTCTCAGTTGAAGCAGTTGGTCCTCCAGACCCTGGATGTCGCCCCGTAGCTCCTCTTCGCGGTTCGTCAGTTGAACCAGCATTTCACGAAACTCGTCATGCGTTGCGGATTTCGTGAAACGCTCATAGCTCTCCAGGATTGAGGAGACGATTGCGACCGCCTGCGCTTCGCTCTGTCCCGAAAAATCGAGCTTGAGCACGTTCGTGCCGTAGATCGGATCGACGTTCAAACGTTTGAGGACAAACAGGACGGGATCGGTGTCAGACTCGGAGTCGATGCTCTCCAGAGGAAAGTCGCTCGACATCACGGCATCGCTGACCACGGCCGGGCTACTGATGATTTCCGCCTGTGTCGCCAGGAACTCCTCCTCGTCCGATCGAAAGCTGCGATACTCTCCGAGGATGTTGTCGTTGCCCTGCACGAGCAGTCGCGACGTGACATCGTAGACCGGATCGGCGTACTTGATGTACAGCACGCCCAGCGAAATCGCGCCGCAGACCACGAGAAACAACACGGCCTTGCGTCGGCGAATCCCCTGCCAAAGCACAGCCAGCTCCATTCCAGACGCGGAAGCGCGCCGTGGTGTTGCGGCGGGCATTTCTGATGCATGGTTCTGTGTCCCGCTCATGACTGATACCCTCGTTTGCAGAATCGGGGAAGCAAGTGGAACGACGACGATTGCGCTCCGAGTGACCCACTGTTCATCGAAATGCGGCGCGAACGACGCCACATTCCTTAACGCAACAGAGAAGCACCGGCTCCTCGTCTACCCAGCTTCCTCGAATCCGCACCCGGTGCAATCGACGCTCTGGTGATGATTCAGTGACGATGCGCTGGAAACCTGGTGGGGCGAAGAAACGTCAGCAGCCGGCGTCCTTCGGAGGCATCGAAACCTTTCGCGCAGAACCCGATCGCAGTTCTTCTCAGGGGAGACATCGAGCCAGGGCGCGGAACTGGATGACTCAATGACTTGCGGGCATCGGCGTTACGGCCAAGTTGCCTCAGACGCCAGATCGCGCCCCAGGCCATCGCAGCGGATCTACTGGCGACAAGCGCCGCAAGCGCGGTCCGGCAACGCTCAGCAATTGCAGGCGAGTGCCCTGTCAGGGCTGTTATTGGGTTTGGCTGGACTACAGTTCCGCACGAAACCCTGTGCTACTCACCAGCGAAAGTTGGTCGTCCTGCGCAAATTGTCGCCTCTTGTCCATAGCGCACGCTGCCAGCGTGCGTCAGCGGCCTTTGCGATCAGCGGGACGCACGCAAGGCTGCGTGCGCTACGTGGTTGGGTCGCGGGCGATGCCCGCGCTGCGGGATTCGTTCTCCCGGAGTACCTCTCAACCCCAAAACCTGAATCGACGGACAACGAGTGATGCAGGCAGTCGCACCATGTCTAAGCTGCGTTTCGAGAATCGCGTAAGGAGAACGGATTGGAAGAGTGTGGCGCTTGGTTGCGCAACGCCTTGAGGGTGACGCCGGGCCCTCTACGCATCGACGGGCGATCGCGCTTCCCAACAGACGCCTTCACCTCGCCCGTCGCCATGGAAACGGACAAGCTGGTTTCGCTGGTTCCGGTTGAGGGCGTTGATCGTATCGTGCAATCGACGTTTCGGCTCGGCGGTTTCCGTTTGCGGGAGCGGATCGTCAATTCGCTCGGGCCAGTTTTCCTCTTCAAACACGCGCAAGATCGTTTCCTGATTCGGGGCAGGAACCCGGAACCGCTTGACGACCTTTCCATCCATGCGCAACTCGCGGCGAAGGTCGTTCCATTCCGGCCAGATGAAGCTCGCCGGTGCAGATTGTTCCGGATACTCCAACAAGTCCCGGGGCACGTCGATGCAATGTTCCGTATCGGGGCGCGCATCCATCACGGGAGCGGTGTCGGAGTCCACCTTGATGCTCGGTGCATCGCCGGGAACCAATGCGTGTCGGACGAAGTCGATCCCGGCGTCTGTCAGGACGCAGGATGTGTTCTGGGAGAATTTCAGTCCGTTCAGGGGCTCGAACGTCCGCGCTCCGTGTGACAGTTTCGTCTCGTTGGCGCACTTCAACAATCCCTTGCACACCAGCCAGCGAATGTCCGTCGACGTCAATCCATACGGTTGGAGTCGTGTGAGGTTGATCGCGAATTCCCACACCGAGCGGCCAAACTCACAGGCGAACGTGTCCGCCTTGAGCAGTTGGACGAACGCTTGCCTGCCCCGTTCAACCAACTGGAATTCGGTCGTCCCTCGAAGATCAACATCATTCTGGCCCGCTCTCTTGATCATGATTCAGCTCTCTGCACTGGCACCAACTGAAAAACGAGATTCTTCGCTGACCTTGCAGCGACATGCTCCTTGCCTTCCCGGCTCACAAGGTTTCCGAAACACGCGCAGGTTCGTTCCAGGACGCCGCGTTCAGAAAACCAGAAATCCCTTCCGCACACTTCATTGACGCCGTTTTCTTGACCCCGTCGTTTGCAGGACTTGCGCCACCATTCGACTTGACCCGGCTACGGCCGCCGTGTCACGATTCCTGTTCTCAGCGAGCAACTCCCTGCAAATGTGGCAATTTGGTGAAGCTTGGTCGATTGACCGCAAAGTTTCAATTAAGCAGAATGCACGGTTCGGGGTGATTTGTCAAGTTATTCCGACAATTCGTCATTTCTTCCCTTGGTTTTCCAGAATCGCGGAATCGCCCCCGGTCTTCATCGCATCGACACATGACGCGTCGGCTCGATTCCTGAGCCACGTCGAGTTCGCGCCCGCCTCTTGCAAATGAAGCGGGATGGATTTCGCGATGGAGAGAGTGACGGAATATCTCCTGTCGATTCAGTCGCTGTCAACAGACCGGTCAGCGAAAAACAGATTCGGCACTCGCCGCACCAGGCACTTCACGGACGGAAGTCGTGGCGCTGGGTTGATCCAGATTGCAGATCGGCACGCACGTGAAAAATGACGCGCATTCGACGCCGCCGGTGTCCGGGAGTCTGCCAACAGACCGAGCTGCTTGTGCTCCGGCGAGTGCTCCAGCCGGCCGTGGTGAGCTTCCCGTTCTTCCCGATTCGATTCGCGTGGAGGCTGTCGCAAGCTGCCAATTGAAGTGTCCCTCCTGCCCGACCGCCACCGGAGCGATCCGGCGGGCCATTCCGGCGGGGTACCTGCGGTTCGAATCTTTCAAGCGGCTTGTGGACTCCAATCCGACGGTGCGGCACGTTGAGTTGTCGAACTATGGCGAGATGTTTCTGAATCCGGACCTGGTGCGGATCCTGGAATATGCAGACAAGTGCGACGTCGTGCTGACCGCGAACAACGGCGTCAATCTGAACACCGCTGACGAGGACGTGCTGCAAGCGCTGGTCACGTATCGATTCCACAGCATGACCTGCTCGATCGACGGCGCGAGTCAGGAAACCTATGAAATCTACCGGCGCAAGGGTCGTTTTGAACGCGTCATCGAGAACGTTCGTGCGATTAACCGTTTCAAGAAACAACACAATTCGCAGCATCCGATTCTCACCTGGCAGTTCATCGTCTTCGGCCACAACGAACATGAGGTGCCGAGAGTCAAGCAGCTCTGCCGGGAGTTGGACATGCTCTTCAAGCCAAAGATCAGTTGGGACGACGATTTTTCACCAATCCGCGACCCGGAATTCGTGCTGCGTGAGACCGGACTCCCCGACACGCGTCAGGGTTTTCGTGAACAGCATGGAGTCGACTATTCCCGCAACGTGTGCTTGCAGCTATGGAATCAACCTCAGATCAACTGGGACGGACGCATCCTCGGTTGCGGCCGAAATTTCTGGGGTGACTTCGGGGGGAACGCGTTCACCGACGGACTGAGTGCGGCGCTCAACAACAAGAAGATGTGTGATGCCCGCGAGATGCTGATCGGCCGACGCGAGCCACGCGACGACGTCCCGTGCACGACGTGCGAGAACTACCTGTCGATGCGTCAAAACGGCGACTGGATCAGCCAGCGTGAGATTCGGATTCATCGCCTTTTCCATCGTGCCGCTATGTGGAAGGCGCCTTCCGTCTTTTTCCGCGCAGTGCGCTCGATCTTGCACCGAAAGCGCCTGCTCAAGGTTCTCCGAAGGCTTTGTTGAAGCCGGTCGCCGCTGCCTGCATCCGGCGCCCCTGAGTTGCCGGATTCCGGCGGCATCGGACCGTTTGGCGTTTGACATGCCTCGCGCGATCGGGAATCGTAAGAGTTCCTCTGCCGAGTGCTTGAACAGACACCTGAAGACGACACGCGAGCGGGCCATGAACGGAACAGTCAAGCGGACGCTAGTGGGCGCCGTTGGTGCAGCCGTTGGCGGATTGGCGTGGTTTATTGCAGCCGACGTGCTTCACGAAGAACTCGCCTGGCTCGCGCCATTCGTGGGCCTGACGACCGGCGTCGCCGTGCGGTTGGTGACCGAAGAGCCGGAACGAGGCATCCGTGCGGGGCTGACTGCCTCGGTGATTTGTGTTCTGGCGAGCCGTCGCTTCACGCCAACCCGTCGGCATCCGCTTTACGCAGGACGTTGGCCCGCTTGACTTTCCGGCTCGTCCCTTTCAGCTTGTCGAGACGCACCTGGCACTGCCGACGTTCCTCAGCAGGCAACCGGACAATATACTTTTCACCTTGGGAACCCTCCCGGGTTCGAGGTGAAAACCCCCGCCTCGTCGCGAAAAAGCGCCAATCCGGCGAGCCCACGATTCAAACTTGACAGGGCATCAGGAGTGACAAACGTGTTCGAGACAGTCGCGGTGGTCGGCGCCACCGGAGCGGTCGGCCAGATTGTGCGGCAACTCCTTCAACAGAGGGAGTTTCCGGCCAGGAATTTCCGTTTTCTGGCATCAGCTCGAAGCGCCGGAACGAGCATCGACTTTCGGGGCGAAGCGCATCAGATCGAGGAACTGACGAAGGCTGCGTTCGCGGGAACCGATCTGGTGATCTCGTCGACGCCGGATGATATCGCGGCCGAGTATTTGCCGAGCGCTGTCGAGGCCGGGGCGAAGGTCATTGACGAATCGGGCTACTGGCGCATGAAGGACGGGGTGGCGCTCGTGATCCCCGAAGTGAATCCGCAGGACGCGATCAACGCGAAAGGGATCATCGCCAGCCCGAACTGCTCGACCACGCAGATGGTGATGGCGTTGAAGCCATTGCACGATGCGGCAATGGTGCGGCGCGTGATCGTGAGCACGTACCAGGCGACCAGCGGGGCGGGGGTCGCCGGAGAGCGGGATCTGATCGAAGGTTCGAAGGCCCATCTCGAAGGTCGGGAGCACCGCTACTCGGCCTTCGCGCATCCCATCGCGTTCAACGCATTGCCGCAAATCGGCGGCCAGAAGGAGGAGGGGTACACCAGCGAAGAGATGAAGTTGGTGTATGAGACCCGCAAGATTCTGGGGGCGCCGGAAATGCAAATCAGTGCTGCTTGCGTGCGAATTCCCGTGACCAACTGTCACAGCGAAATGATCTGGGTCGAAACGGAGCGCCCCATTGCTCCCGAAGAGGCCCGTGAATTGTTCGAGGCTTTCCCGGGAATCACCGTGGAAGACGACCTACCGGCGGGGCGCTACCCGCTGCCCAGCACCTGCGAAGGATCGGACGAGGTCTTTATCGGGCGTATTCGCCGCGACATATCGCATCCCAACGGTCTCACGTTCTGGTGCGTGAGCGACAATCTGCGGAAAGGGGCGGCGACGAACGCCGTGCAGATTGCGGAGTTGCTGGTCGAACCGTCGTGGTAAGACGACTGATGATCGATCGCGGCAAGATCACAAGGATTCCGATGTGACGCCGATCGCCGATTCTCTTGTTCGCACCCGGATCCGGGCTGCTGAAGAACTCCTGGAGGCATCTGAGGTGCTGTTGACGCGTCACGGCCGAATCGGAGTCTATTTGGCGGGATTGGCAGTAGAATGCGCACTGAAGGCGCTGGTGCTCAGTGAGGTGCCGTCGTCACAAAGAAACCAAGTGGACAACAGTCAGGACTTTCGGGGAAGGGGAGGCCACAGTTATGAAGACCTCCGTAGAATGTACAGGCGGCAAACCGGCGGCCGCGACATTCCCGTCGAGTGGTCACGCGATCTGCGGTATATTGCCGGCCTGTGGTCGGTCGAAATGCGGTACCAGCCGAAGCTGCTTCGTGAACGAGATGCAACCGCCGCTTGGAATGCCGCGTCGAATCTGGTCACTGGTATTCGGAGGAAGATCTCATGACGATCGCTAACGGCAAAGTCACAAACGACAAGACGCAAGAGGTGGAGCATTTTCTACGGGAACGCGGCTTCGACGACGTCGAGTGCTACCAGCGCGAGGGGTATGACCTGCTGTTGCGAGTGCGGGTCACGGATGGACGATTTCAGGGAATGAGCCGAATTGATCGAGCGGATCTAATCGAAAGCGAGTTACAGGATTTGCCCGACGAATTGCAGGCATCGATCACAATGCTGGTGCTTGTCACTCCCGACGAGCGGTCGACCTCGCTGCTGAGCCTCGAATTCGACGATCCATCACGAATCTTACTCTGAGTAAACGCCGGCTCTTTCTGTTGACCCGCCTTGACAAGCAGACTCTCAATGGACGCGTTTGAATACCGGCAGGGACAGTTGTTCTGTGAAGACGTCCCGGTCGCCGACCTGGCCGAAGAATTCGGCTCCCCCCTGTGGGTCTACTCGGCCGCCAAACTCCGCCACGAATATGGCGCCATCCGCGACGCATTCTCGGAAGTCGACCCGGTCATCTGCTATTCGGTAAAAGCCAACGGCAACCTGAGCCTGCTCAAGCTGCTCAACGACGAAGGGTGCAGCTTCGACATCGTCTCGGGCGGAGAACTGTATCGCGTGCAGCAGTCGGGCTCGGCGACGGAGCGCGTCATCTTCGCCGGGGTCGGCAAGACCGATGCGGAGATCCGATTCGCACTCGAAGCCGACATACTGATGTTCAATGTCGAGAGTGAGGCGGAACTCGACGCGATCTCGGCCGTCGCGGGATCGATGAGTCGCGTCGCGCCGGTCGCGCTGCGTCTCAACCCCGACATCGACGCCAGGACGCACGCCAAGACGACGACGGGCAAGAAGGGCAACAAGTTCGGCATGGACATCGAGCGGCACAACGAACTCGCCGCAAAAGTGCTGGGCGATGCGAATCTGGAGCTGCGCGGCATCCACATGCACCTCGGTTCGCCGATCCTGACGACCGATCCCTACGAAGCCGCAGCGAAGAAGGCTCTCGAAGTTGTTCGCGATCTAAGGGCGAAAGGGCACCAGACCAACTGGATCAATCTCGGAGGCGGCTTCGGACTGAGCTACCTCGGCAACGAGGCGCCTCCGTACTCCGAGTACGCCAGGGTCATACTGCCCTGCATTCGGCAGGCGGAATGCCGGCTGGCGCTGGAGCCGGGCCGATCGATCTGTGGCAACGCCGGCATCCTGGTCACGCGGGTCATCTTCACCAAGCGGGAGGGGGGGAAGCTGTTTGTGATTCAGGACGGCGGCATGAACGATCTCGTGCGTCCGGCGATGTACGATTCGTTCCACCGCATCTGGCCGGTGCGTCCCGCTGTCCCGCCGCCGGACGACTACCAGCAAGAGATCCCCGGCTGCGAACCGGCCGACGTCGTCGGACCCATCTGCGAATCGGGGGACTACCTTGCGAGAAACCGCTGGCTGCCGCCTGTCGAACGCGGTGATCTGCTCAGCACGTTCAGCGCGGGCGCCTACGGTACGGTCATGAGCAGCCACTACAACGCCCGCCCGCTCGGCGCGGAGGTGCTGGTTGAAGGGGACGCTTATCGGCTGATCCGGCGGCGAGAGACGTACGATGATCTGATCGCCACTGAGCGGGATTGAGCGGCTTTGCTCGACCTCGTGTCCGCGTCGAGCAGTATTCGGACGGTCGAGCCCGAGATTCCGCGAGACAGATCGTCGACGCTCATTCGCAAAGCGGTCTAACGAGGCAGGGCCTCGGACCATGCGAGCTGCCGCTCGAAAGCGGGAACCCGCTCCCGTTGGTCGCTGAAACTTGACTCAAGTGCAACAATTTCCAGGAATAAAGCAACCTATTCCTCCCGGAGGAGCGACAGGAGATACTGACCATAGCTGCTCTTGGACAGTTGCTCTCCGAGTGACTTGAGTTGCCGTGAATCAATGAAGCCCATCCGCCAGGCGACTTCCTCAGGGCAGGCGATCTTGAGACCTTGCCGTTCTTCAATGACTCTCACAAAACTCGTCGCCTCTTCGAGAGACTGCTGTGTTCCAGTGTCCAGCCAGGCGGTTCCGCGCCCCAGCACTTCGACATGCAGTTCGCCTCTCCGCAGGTATTCCTGATTGACGTCCGTGATTTCGAGTTCACCCCGCGCGGAGGGTTTGAGCGCACGGGCAATGGACACCACCTGATCATCGTAGAAATAGATCCCGGGAACGGCGAAGTTGGATTTCGGCTGCTGCGGTTTTTCCTCGATGCTGACCGCACGCCGGTCAGCGTCGAACTCCACGACGCCGTAACGTTTCGGATCGCGGACCCGATAGGCGAAAATGGTTGCTCCGCCGGTCCTGCGGCTCGCCTGTTGCAGGCTGGCGGACATCAGGTGTCCATAGAAAACATTGTCGCCGAGAATGAGGCACGATGGGTCGTCCTGGACAAAATCGGCGCCGATCAGGTAGGCCTGCGCCAGCCCACCTGGATCCGGCTGCTCGGCATACTCGAATTTCATCCCCCATTGCGACCCATCCTCCAGCAGCCTGCGGTAGAGCGGCAAGTCATGCGGCGTGCTGATCACGAGGATTTCGCGAATCCCGGCCAACATCAACGTTGACAGCGGATAGAACACCATCGGCTTGTCGTAGATCGGCAGCAGTTGTTTGCTGACGACCTTGGTGACCGGATGTAAACGGGTGCCCGATCCACCCGCCAGGATGATCCCCTTGCGCCGCCCCGCGTCTGCATCTGGCATTGGTTGACTCGCTATGCGCGGCTGAGTCCCAACAGACCCAATGGAGCTTTCCCCACGTTCCGGCCCCTTCCGAGGGGCCTTCCTAAAGCCACGCCCTCTGGGCGTGGATCGTTACTTGGACCGCAGATTCGCCCGAAACCCTGCGGGATTCGCGATCCCGTGACCGCCGCTCAACCTCGAGAATGTGAATTGACGGACCAGTCGATTGGTCCTGTGAAAGACGGCCCTGCGATCCGGACCCGTGGCAAGAGATCGACTTCACCCCAGCGTATTCTCGCGCGCCAACGTCCGGCAAGCCCGGCGCGCCGGGTGTTTCTGTGAATACTCTGCGAAGCCGGCGGGAGGAAACTTGCTGTCCGGCTTGCCGCACGCTCACCGGTACAGTGCAATTGGGCCGAACCCGCCGTCCGGAAATGCGGAATCGAACCACCGCACGTCGAATCCGCGCCGCGATTTGCGTGTCGATCAATCGATCGAACGGTCCAGTTTCGAGTTGCGGATCGACAATTCGCAGGATTACAGTCAATCGATGGATTGTACGGCGTCCAGCGTACCAGTTGCGGGCCATGCACTTCTTTCAGTTGACGGAGCCGTGCACGTCGTCGAGCGGTCCGGCCTGGCAACCACTCTCGAAGGCGCTCCCCCCGGACCACAGCCATGAACATCCGACGAGCCGTCATCACCGCCGCAGGGCCTGGCCAGGCGACGCTTCCGCTCCAACAGATCGTCGACGGGACCGGTCGCCAGACGACGGCGCTGGAGATGATCATTACGGAGACGCTCTCAGGCGGGGTGGACGATCTCTGCATCGTGGTCTCGCCCGGACAGGAAGCGGCGTTCCGGCAGGCCGCCGGGTCTCAGTCAGATCGTCTGACATTTCTCCCTCAGAGTGACCCGCGCGGCTACGGTGACGCACTTTTCCGGGCGCGAGAGTTTGTCGGGGACGACCATTTTCTGCACCTCGTGGGAGACCATCTCTATCTGAGCCGCTCCGAGGATCGGTGCGTCAAACAACTGGTCGAGATCGCCCATGCGGAAAAATGCGCCGTCTCCGGCGTCCAGCCGACACGCGAGAGGTATCTCCCTTATTTCGGCGTGGTGGGCGGGACGCCGGTGCGGAACCGCCCGAATCTCTATGAAGTCCAGAGCGTCGTCGAGAAGCCCACGCCGACGCAGGCGGAACAGGAACTTACCGTCTCCGGCCTCCGTTCCGGCCATTACCTGTGTCTGTTCGGGATCCACGTCCTGCCGCCAACGGTCATGGATCTGCTCGGCGACGCGATGCAGGAAACGCAGCCTGGGGAGTCGATTCCGCTCTCGCCGATTCTGTCCCGGCTCGCCGGACAAGAGCGATATCTGGCTCTGGAAGTCGACGGCGTTCGGTATGACATCGGTGTTCAATACGGGCTGCTGATCGCTCAGCTTGCCGTTGCACTCAAGGGAAGCGACCGGGACAGGGTTCTCACCGATTTGGTGGAATTACTGGCAACGCAGACCTGACCGACTGAGGCTCACGCCCCTCCCGCAACTGCTGCTCGAAACTGCCGTGAATCGTCTCATCGAGATCATTACTTCGGACAAGGACTCGGTGCGAAACACCGCGCTGGAGACGGTCTGCCGTGATCTGTCCGGTTCGGAACTCCTCGAAGCCTGTCAGTCGCTGGACCGTTTCCGCCGCGAAACTACGAACCTCTACCAACGGGTGCGGGCTCTCTTCTTCCTGTCGAGTCTCTACCAGGACTACGTTCCCCGCTCGCTGCCGGCAGCCAGCGAAGGCCACATTCCCTTTGAGGGTTACACGCATCTGCTGGAGCGGCGATTTCGTGAAGCGGTCGACAGTTTTCTGGATCAGCAGCGCGATCACGGGCCGGATATCGCGACGGCCAGCGCGCTGGCCGTTGCCTATCAGAAACTCGGTTTGCAGGCGCTGGCCAACCAGGTCCGCCGCAGCGTCCGCACGGTTGCCGGGAACCGATGGATGTTTCGGCTGGGACACCCCGCCGAACACCCGCTGAGAATGCGTCGGGAGCTTCTTCGGCCGAACGCGACTCCGTCCGGTTATCCGATTCTGCAGGAAACCACCGCTGTGAGAATGGACTTCTCCCACAGCGGCTGGAGCGACATCTTCTTTCTGGCAATGGACTACCCGGAAGGCGCGCGAGTCCTGAATGCTTCGATCGACCTCGGAGTTCGCGGAAGGGACGAGCAGCCCAGGCCACCGATTGAGACCTATCTCCGTGTCATCGACCGCCCGGTACTGAGGCTTGTGAGCATCGATCTCGACTGCCAGGCCGAAATCGAGCAGTTGCCCGAGGTCTTCGATTTCGCCCGCGATTATCTGGGACTGTTGAAGGCCGCCGTGATTGCTACCGGCCTCGTTCCGTCCGGACTCGAAAGCTGTGAACAACCGATGGCTCAGGTGCTGGAGCCGATGATCGGTTCCGGACTCGGCCTGGAAGTCGTCAGCAAAGTCAACGGCATCCCCAAAGGCTCCCGCCTGGCGGTCTCCACGAATCTGCTCGGCTCCCTGATTGCCCTCTGTATGCGCGCGACGCATCAGGTCAGCTCACTCACCGGAACGCTCGGCGAGCGGGACCGGCGAACGGTCGCGGCGCGCTGCATCCTGGGAGAGTGGCTCGGAGGTTCGGGAGGCGGGTGGCAGGATTCGGGCGGCATCTGGCCCGGAATCAAGTTGATCCGCGGCGAGCAGACCCGCGCGGGAGACCCGGAAGCGGGGATCAGCCGTGGACGTCTGTTGCCGACGCACGAGGTTTGGGGCGATGACGATGTCTCTCCCGCCGCCCGTGAGAAGCTGCAGCGGAGCCTGGTGCTGGTGCACGGAGGCATGGCGCAGAATGTTGGTCCCATTCTGGAAATGGTCACGGAAAAGTACCTGCTGAGATCGACTGCCGAGTGGCGGGCCCGCCAGGACGCCGGCCGGTTACTCGATGAGATCATGCAGTCTTTACGAGAGGGGGACATCAAGTCGGTCGGGAGCGGAACCACGCGAAATTTCGAGGGTCCGCTGCAGACGATCATTCCCTGGTGCACGAACTACTTTACCGATCAGTTGATCCAACGATCCCGGGAGCGCTTCGCGGACGACTTCTGGGGGTTCTGGATGTTGGGGGGCATGGCGGGCGGCGGAATGGGCTTGATATTCGATCCTGCGCGGCAGGAGGAAGCGAAAGACTGGCTGCAGGCCGGCATGAGCGAGATGAAACACGATCTGGAAACTTCGCTGCCGTTCGCGATGGAGCCGGTCGTGTATGACTTCCGCATCAACGACCACGGGACGTGGGCGACGCTGCTTGGCGACGGCGACGCGCGGATGCCCGATGCGTACTACGCTCTCATGGCGCCGAACTGGATTCGAGCCGAACCGCGGCAACTCACCCCTCTGGTCCGGAGGGAACTGGAGTCTCTGAGCGATCAACAGGCAGGCGGCGGTCTGCCCGAGCGGCTGCGGTCACAATTGCTCACACGACTCCTGCCACAGCCGGTCTCCCGGTCCGATGCCGAAGAGTCACTCGAAACGCTGCTTGATCGAAACGGATTCGACCCTCTTCAGCACGAGCAGATTCGCGCGGACCTCCGCGCCAGCCGGATCGGACTCTCGCAGAATCGTCTGCCTCCCAATACGCAGATTGAAGATGTCCGTGAACAGGACGTCACGGAAACCCGCGACGGCGTCGACGACTCGCACAGACGACTCGGAGAAGACGCGATTCGTCAGGGCGAGACGGCGGTTGTCACGCTGGCGGCCGGCGCCGGGAGTCGCTGGACGGAAGGCGCCGGGGTGGTCAAGGCGCTGCACCCGTTTAGCCGATTCGCAGGACGCCATCGGCGGTTTCTCGAGGTCCATCTCGCGAAAACGCGCCAGACGAATCGACGCTACGATGCCTCCACGAGCCATGTATTCACCACCAGCTACCTCACCGACGAACCGGTGCGGAGACATCTGGCGGATGTGAGCAACTATGGTCTTGACTCCCCGGTCCTGGTATCGCCCGGCGCGGCCGTCGGGCTGCGGATGATTCCTATGGTCCGCGATCTGCGGTTCTCGTGGGAAGAAACCGCGCAGGAACTGCTCGACGAGCAGCAGCAGAAGCTTCGAGAGAGCTTGCGGTCGGCTCTCGTCGGATGGGCCCGGTCGGTCGGAGAGGCCGCGGATTACACCGACAATCTCCCCCTGCAGTGCCTGCACCCGGTCGGCCATTGGTACGAGATGCCGAATCTGCTGCGCAATGGGACGCTGAACCGGTTGCTGAACTGCCAGCCGAATCTGAAATACCTCCTGCTACACAACATCGATACGCTCGGCGCCGACCTGGACGCCGGGTTGCTCGGTCTGCACATCGCACGCGATAATTGCCTGAGCTATGAAGTGGTCGCCCGTCGGCTGGAGGATCGCGGCGGTGGGCTGGCGCGAATCGACGGCCGGACGCGACTCGTTGAAGGGTTGGCCCTCCCCCGTGAATCCGACGAGTTCAAACTCCGCTACTACAACTCCCTGACCACCTGGATCACGATAGACCGGCTGCTGGAATGTTTCGGACTCGATCGCCCACAGCTCGCCGACGCGGACGCCGTGGACGGCGCCGTCAGACGATTCAGCCAGCGACTGCCGACGTACATCACTCTTAAGGACGTCAAGAAACGATGGGGGCACGGCCACGAAGACATCTTCCCCGTCGCGCAGTTCGAGAAACTCTGGGGTGACATGTCTGCGTTGCCCGACGTCCGCTGCGGTTTCTTCGTCGTTCCCCTTCGTCGCGGACAGCAGCTCAAGCAACAATCTCAATTGGACAGTTGGTTGCGCGATGGTTCGGCGGGCTACGTCGATCAGTTGTGTGAGTGGTAGCTTGCTCAGAGCTCCAATCGATACCGCTGCATCGTTGGGGAACCTTCGAATTCGACGGCTCCGGGAGCGGTGCGGCGCGGACAAAGCGGCGCGGTCACTCGCTGGCGGGCGGTTCGGTGTCGACGTCGAACCATTTCATCGCCTGGTCCATTGGTTCGATGCGGAGCACGACCATTCCGTTTTGAAACAGCCGCACGGTCCCGGTCGATTCGCTGACCGCGATGGCCACCGCTTTGGTCGCCTTGGAGATGGCGGCGGCCGCCCAGTGCCGTGACCCGAGCCCTTTAGAGAGCGTGAGTTCTTCAGCGGGCGCATCGAGGATGCGCCCGGCGGCCATCACGCAACCATCGGCGGAAATGATGAAGGCACCGTCGATCTGCGCGAGTTCCTTCACGCTTTCACGCACGCGGGCGCTGGAGATCATCCGCTCCTTCTTCGGGTACCCCTTGAAGGGGTCGTGCACTTGCTCGTGAGACATTTCGAGCACTTTCGTATGGTGTCCCACGACGAACAGCGTTCCCACCGGCCTTCCTTCGCGGCCGTCCCGGCCGATTTCGACGGCGAGATCAACCGCACGGCGCAAGGTGCGCAACGGAACCTGGGTTTCGAGCCGCTGCAGGTCGCGGCTGGTCAGTTTGGCGAGATGTTCCGAGAGGTTGATGACGCTCAGCGTGTCGACGTTCTCCCGTTCATACCCGGCATAGAGGACAATCACGCGCGCGCCGGTCTGCAGGAAGTCGTCGGCGATCGCCTCCAGGAGCGCCTGGCTGACCTGCACCTGCCGCGTCTGCGGTTCGTCGAGAATCGGAACGAGCGGCACTCCGCTGTCCACCGCGGCCTGCTGGACGTCGGGCAGGTGCGAGGAAACGATCAACCGGAGCGGCGTGAGTTGCTCCTGCACGGCGGGGAAGTCGAGGACGAGGTCGGACAGCAGGATGACCGTCTCGATCTCGAGATCGGAGGCGATGTTGGTGGTCGCCAGCAGAAGCCGTGTGAGGACTGGAGGAAACTCGCGCGGGGGCATGTCGTATCCAATGGGGAACTCGATCCCGAAGGGCGCGTCGGGGTCGGCCCGCGACGCCCCCGGCAGGACAAGGCCGGCTTCCACCAGCGCTGTGGTCTGCTCCGGGGATGGCGCCGGGCGATCGCACGAAGTTTAAGGCAAAACCGTACGTCGTCAACGAACGCCGAGCGATTGCGAACGCAATCAGTGCTTCGCAAAGTGCGCCGGAATTCGGACGCTCCGCCGGGCCGGCGGATTCTCCACGGCCGGGCCGTGCGGAGCCTCACACGGCTCAGCGCCGCTGACGCTGCTGCGTCTTCGAGTCGCCGGAAACGACGGCCGATTCCGTCGACGAGAGGCTCTCGCGACGGGTTCCGACCACGCCGAGCGACGTCTGCGGTCCCTGGAAGCCGACGACGCGGCTGTCGATCTTCAGGTCTCGCTCGAGGAGCCGGCCTTCGTTGATGTCGAGGACCAGCGTGCCGTGGGGAGTCCGCTGGATCAGTTGCCCTTCCTCCATCGGATCGCGGATCGGAGAAAGGACGAGCGTGCGGACGTCAATCGTGGCGCGACCGTCTTCGACCGACTTGAGCGTGTACATCCGCTGCATTTTGACGCCTTTCTTCAGCGTCGGAGTCGCCTGAATCTGAATCTCAAAAGCTTCCTTCCATGTCTCTCCGACCGCGACCGGTTCTTGGGGAAGCATCGGAAAAACTTCCCACTGCGTGTCGCCGGGTTGCTCGCCGGTCCGCTCCGGCAAGGAAAGATCAGCGATTTCCCCCGAGGGAGAGACCTTGACCGTTCCCAGCGGGCTTCCAATCGTCTCCTGCACGCCCTTGAAGGCGTCCGGCGGCGGTTCCTCGGAGCGGCTGTCCCACTCAAACTTCTGGCCGTTGTTCTCGGCCTTCAGGACAACGAATTTGATCTGGACTTCGAGTTCGGCCCTGCCGCTGCCGTCGACCGAAAGCACTCGATACTGCTTGCCCGAATTCGAGGAATGCCGAACCGTGCCGGCCGCATCGCCCACCTGCACGTCGATCGTCGAGTCCTTCTCAACCGCATACTCCAGGACGTCACCCGGCTTGAGCTTGTAGCGGAGCAGGTGCTTCTCGCTCGCCGAAGCAGGCTCGTTTTCTGCGGCAACGGCCGCGAGACTGAAAGCGCCAGGAATCAGCAACAGGGCTGCAACGATTGTCCGGGAGGCGTAACGCATCGACGGGACTCTCCATCCTTGGAGGAAGCGGCGGAAACGAGGCGCGGGATGCTAACACAGCCCCGAAGACCCGCGAAGGCCAGTTTTCAGCACGAAAACTCCGCAGGTGAGCCGTCTCACAGTTCGGAGCGGCTCACGCAACGTGCAGCAACGGAACGGGTTACTGTGATGCAGAAGCCTGCCGGAGTGTCGGTCCCGTTTTTCGCTCGCAGAGTTCGCGGCGAATCGCCAGTCCGACTCCGGGGTCGATCATGGCGGCCGTGGCGATGTGAACGGACTCCGCGCCGGCGGCCAGGTAATCTCCTACGTGATCCGCCGTGCCGGCCCCGCCGACGCCGATCATACTCGTCGTCAGTCCGCGCTCCGCTGCCAGCCCCGCGAACAACCGCAGTTGTTCGAGCGAGGCCTGCCGCGTCGCATCGCCACAGATTCCGCGGCGCTCGCCGTCGAACAGGAACTTTCCCTCCGCCGACTGCACGCGCGTCGCGACGCTGTTGGTCATGGCGAGCCCATCGACCGACCCGGCGACCGCTTCGAGCAACATCACGGCGTCATGACTGTTCGACGTGTGACCGATCTTGATCACAAACGGCGTGTCGACGATCTCACTGCGAACGCGCGCCGCCACCAGGGCGGCGTCGTGCGGCTGCTGGTACAACTGGCCGTCGCAGGTCGACACATTGGGACATGAGAAATTCGCCTCGATGCAATCCGCGCCGGCGTCAACGGCCCAGCGGGCGCACCGGGCGTAGTCGTCGGCCAAGTCGTCGAGCGACCAGCCTGGCTGGACCGTCCCAACGACAGAGACGGAGAGTACCTTTCCCTTTGGCAACTCGTTTCTGGTTCGCTCAACGTCCTTCCGCCAGTGGTCCGGAGCGGCGGACGGCATCCCGAAGGAAACGGCCCAGCTCCCCGTCATCTCAGGCGAGGCCGAAACGCAATCCTCTGCACCGTTGAGGCTGCCGGCATCGACGGGGACCAGATTCGGCAGGTCGTAGCATTCACGAGAGGTGCTGCGGACCGTCTTGTAGGTGAGCACGTCGAATCCGAGCGCCGCGTAGTAGAGCACCCAGTCGCCGTTGAGCAGCGGCCCGGCCGGGATACCCAACGGCGAATCGACCGGCAGACCGCAGAACGTCCACGAGCCGGGAACAGGAGGCGCGTCAACCTCCGGCAAGTCGCGCGGAGGGTTCTCGTAGTTCCAGCGGTAGGTCTCGTCTGCGTCGTAGCGTTGTGTCAGATTCACGTTCACTCACAAGTCGAATTCACGGTTCTGCACAAGGCGGGTAATATCCCTTGCATGATGCAGGAAGGCCATGACATGACAAGCATCCGGCGTAATTCGAAAAATGAGCCGAAAACTTCGCTTGACGATAATCTCTCGGAGAGTTGGGTCGTCAAACTCCGGAACAATGCTACCTGATTCAGGGGCCTGTGTGATCCTATGCGATTGGTCCACTGCGGCCCGGGCAATCGCCGACGCCCGTGACGGAGAGTCCTGAGCGACGTAGTTCACGACTGATTCCAAGTCGTCGGCGGCCGCTATTGTCCAGCGGATTCCTCGAGCCATTTCCCAAGCCGAAGCTGCATCTCGTCCATGGTCAGCACACGACCGGCAGCGACATCCTCTTCGCCCTGCCGGATTTTCCGCTGGACGTAGATCTCGTACTCGATCGATTCAAGCGATGCGTCATCAGGCAGTCGCTGGAGAATCTCCTGGACCTTGTCTTTCGCGGTGGCCATTTCTCTGCTCTGTGTTCGCCTGTGCACAGTCCACTCCAAGGAATTTTACATCGTCGCCTGGCGAGCGCACAGGGAGAGTTCCTTCGAGAACGTGAGTCGAATCGCCGGACGCGCTTCTGCGGGAGAACGAGGCGAGCCTCACAAAATTCGCATGAGAACCTTCGATTGAATGGGTGATCGTGGTTGTCGACTGTCCGAAATCGCCCGCCTTAGGCGGACTGCTCCTGCGACGGAAACAGTTCAGCGACGGAGCAGCGAAACTCGGCGAGAACCGGTTCCGCAGTCAGTTCGTCGGCGCCGCTTGATTTGTGCGGATCGGCATCTGGGCTGTGGATGGTGACGGCGCGGCTGCGGGGATTGACGACCCAGACAAGCTGCACCCCGGCGCCGAGCCACTCGTCGACTTTCCGGTCGACTTCCTCGTACAGGTCGTTCGGCGAGACGACTTCAACGACCAGATCGGGAACGACTCGTCCGTGCCCTTTCGGCGTCGGTCCGGCAGGCAATCGATCTCGAAGAATGAAGCACGTGTCAGGACGCCGGACCCGCTCCGGATCGTCGGCAAAGCACTGGAAGCTCGTCCCTTCAGGAAATGTCCAACCGAGTCCGGTTGCCCGCGCGAATGTCTCGATTACGAAAAACACCCGTCCCGCAATCCAACTCGATTCCATGCTCATTTGTCGCTCCACAAGCTGTCCGTCGACGAGTTCGTAATCCTCGCCGTCGGGCATCATCAGGAGGTCTTCGGGCGTGTAGGTCGCCTGATCGGTACTCATTGGAGGCCTCGCGTGGAATCGATCGCGGATCGACGTAGAGTGTACCACATTCGCAGACCACGAGGGCGTGGTTCCACGCCCGCCGTGTGTAACGATATGGTGTCGTGAGAATCTGGAACCGCAGCCTCAGGCGGCTTGCGGCGCACGACTCTTCGTCAGCAGGGACACCACAATCAGTGTCAGAAATCCCAGTGGAATCGTCACGATGCCAGGCTGGCTGAAGGGGACCACGGCGGCGGCCGCCGCGTCTTCGGCCGAGTAGCCGTAAACCTTCGCGAACGTGTCGGCGCTCAGCAGGATCCAGCCGAGAGACGAGACCATGCCGACGAGAATGGCGGCTGTAATCCCCTGCTTGGTCGTTCCTTTCCAGAACAGGAGCATCACGAGCGACGGCAGATTGGCCGAGGCCGCAATGCTGAAGGCCCAGCCGACCAGGTAGTTCACGTTCATCTTCTCAAACAGGATTCCGAGCACGATCGCAATGACTCCGACGACGACCGACGCGATCTTGGCGACGCGGACCTTGTTCGAATCGTGCATTTCGATCTTGAGGAAGTTCGACATCAGGTCGTGCACGACCGCCCCGCTGGACGCGACGATCAGTCCGCTCACCGTCCCCAGGACCGTGGTGAAGGCGATCGCCGAGATAATGGCGAACAGCCATTCATTGAAGCTCCGCGCCAGCAGCGGCGCAGCCATGTTGGAGTTGGTCACGTCCATCGCACCGCTGGTCATCGCTCCGAGACCGAGATAGAGCGTCAAAACGTAGAAGAACCCGATGCTGCCGATGCCGACAATCGTGCTTTTTCGCGCGCTCGCCTGGTCCTTCACGGTGTAGTAGCGAATCAGAATGTGCGGCAGCGACGCCGTCCCGCAGAAGAGGGCCAGCATCAGTGACAGGAAGTTCAGCTTGTCCAGAAATTTGTCGCTGCGGATGCCTTTGAATGCCGGGTGATTTCCGGGCCGGAGAACTTCGCTGCCGGGAGTCGGCTGCGGCGAGTAGGTCGTCACCGTTGAGCCGTCGGGGTTCGTTTCGGTTTCGGACTTCCACAGCACGACTTCGCTGTCCTGCAGCACGCGAAAGAACTCCAGCGGCCCGACGGGCCCGGTCTCTTTGGCGCCGCCCGGAAGTTTCGAAACGCTCCCGACAGGTCGCAGGTCGGTCTCGCCCGTTCCTCGGCCCTGGGGGACGCCGTTGACCAGCCGGTCTCCATCAGCTTCGACGGTCACGACCTGCGGTTCGATACTCGACGGGTCGTCGTCCACGGTAAACCCCCGGGCAAGGATCATCAGCGTGAGCACGGCGCTGAAGACGACCAGCAACGATCCCTTCAGGAACTGCACGTAGGTCGTGCTGACCATGCCTGCGGAGACCACGATCAGCACGACGATCGCTCCGACCATCGACACGCCGACCCAGTGCGGCAGACCGAACAGCGGCGTGACCAGGGCGCCTGCGCCGACCATCTGGGGGATGAGATAAAACACGCTGACGACGAGGGTGGCGATCGCGGCCATCAGCTTGATGCCGCGGGAATCGAACTGGGCGTCGAGCGCATCCGCGAAGGTGTACTTTCCGAGCCGCTTCAGCGGTTCGGCGACGACGAACAGGGCGACGATCCAGCCCGCAAGATACCCGATCGAATAGAGAAACCCGTCATAGCCGTAGAAGGCGATCATCCCGCAGATGCCGAGGAACGACGCCGCTGAGAGATAATCCCCCGCGAAGGCCACGCCGTTCACGAACCAGTGTATGCCGCCCCCGGCCGCAAAGAATCCGCTGGCGGACTTCGCCTGTCTGCCGAGGTAAAAGCTGATCCACAGCGTGACGGCCACGATCAGGCCGAACACGAAAACGGCGTTGAGATTGAATTCGTAGAGCACAGATGGTCCCGAGCGCGAGGAGAAAGCCGACGGGGGCGGAGAACAGAATCACCGCTTCCGGCAGAGCCAGCCGTAGGTCAACGCCAGCACGAACGCGGCGATGATGAGAAAGAACCCATAGAGAATCGCCAGATTGACGCCGAACAGCGGCGTCGCCTCCACTCGATCCGGCGCAAAGGTGTTCAGCAATACAAACCCGCCATAAATGAGCAGGTAGACTGCGAAGAGGGAGAGGCCGTAACGCATCCGCTGCGCAGTGCCCGCCTCCTCTTCCGCAGACACAGGTTGATTCGCACCGTGATCGGTTCCTGCCACGCTGTCACCTCACTTTCGAAATCTGTCGCACGCTTGGAGATCGAACGCGCCTAATGCACGCGCATCCCGGGCTTTGCCCCCTCGTCCGGATTGAGCAGGTAGATGTCATTCCCGCCCGGTCCGCAGGCGAGCACCATGCCTTCGCTCACGCCGAACCGCATTTTGCGCGGCGCGAGATTGGCGCAGCAGATCACCAACCGGCCGACGAGATCGTCCGGGTTGTAGACGCTCTTGATGCCGGCGAAGACGTTGCGGGTCTCCTCTCCGCCGAGGGAGAGCTTGAGTTGGAGCAGCTTGTCGGCGCCCTCAACGTGGGCCGCCTCGACGACGCGGGCCACCCGCATGTCGATCTTCATGAACTCGTCGAACGTGCAGTCCTCGGTCGTCAGCGGTTCCTTCTCCAGCGGTTCCGGGCTGTCCGAAAACCCTGCAGAACTCGGGGCGGCACTCGTTTCGGGCGCCTGGGTCTCTTTGGACTCTTCAATCATCGCTTCCACTTTCCTGGGGTCGACGCGGGTCATCATGTGTTGGAACTCGTTCACTCGCGTGCCGGTCAAGGGCGTCTGCGAGTCGTTCCATGACTCGATGGGGCTGTTGAGCAGTTCAGCAGTCTGTGCGGCCAGGCGCGGCAAGACGGGCGCCAGATAGACGACGATCTGACGAAACAGGTTCAGCCCCACCGTGCAGACGTCGCGCAGTTCGTCCTGCCGCGAATCGTCCTTGCGGAGCTTCCACGGTTCTCTCGCTTCGATGAACTGGTTCGCCCGATCGGCCAGGACCATCACTTCGCGCATGGCCGAGTTGTAGTCGCAGTTCTCGTAGAACTCCGCAATCCTGTTCCCGACAGAGGCCCCCTGCTCGAACAACCGCCCGTCATCCGGGTACGTCTTGCTGAGGTTGCTCTTCGCGACAAACTTCGCACAGCGACTGGCAATGTTGACGACCTTGCCCACCAGATCGCTGTCGACTTTGTTGCGGAAGTCGTCCAGATCCAGGTCGAGATCGTCCACCTTCGGACTCAGTTTCGAGGCGAAGAAATAGCGCAGGTAAGACGGGTCGAGATGCCTGACATAGGTGGACGCCATCACGAACGTCCCCTCCGACTTGGACATTTTCGTGCCGCCCACGGTCAGGAAGCCGTGAATGTGAACTCTTGTCGGCAGGCTGAATCCGGCTGTCTTCAAGATGCCGGGCCAGAAGAGCGTATGAAAGTACGTGATGTCCTTCCCGATAAAGTGATGCACTTCCGTTTCGTCGCTCCGCCACCAGTCGTCGAGATTCTCGCCGTTACGGTCGCACCACTGCTTTGTGCTGGCGATGTATCCAATCGGCGCGTCGAACCAGACGTACCAGTAGTTGCCGGGAAAGTCGGGGATCTCGAACCCGAAATACTCAGGCGGTCGCGTGACGTCCCAGTCTTTCAGTTCCTTCACCGGGTTCTGCTCATCCCCTTCGACACCCAGGAAGTGCCCCTTCAGGTAGTTGGCGATCTCGGGCTGAAGACTCTCCCCCGACTGAGTCCACTCGGTCAGGAACCCGTGCAACTGTTCGAGCTGTATGAACTTGTGCGGCGCCTGTCGCAGTTCCGGCGTCGCATCGGAAAGCGTACTGCGCGGGTCAATCAGCTCATGCGGCGTGTAGTTCGAGAGACACTTGTCGCAGTGATCCCCATACTGATTCTCCGCCTTGCAGACGGGACAAGTTCCCCTTACGAACCGGTCCGCCAGATAGGTCTTTGCCACCGGGTCGTAGAACTGTTCGACCGGCTTCTCGATCACCAGACCCGCATCGGTGACGGCCTGCCAGATCTCCGCGCACAACTCCCGGTTCTCGTCACTGTTCGTCGAACCGTAGTTGTCGAACTCGATGTCGAACGCCGCGAAGTCCCGGATGTGGGCTTCCCGCATATCGGCGATGACCTCTTCCTCGCTGCGGCCTTCCTGACGGGCCCGGATCATGATCGCCGTGCCGTGCGTGTCATCGGCGCAGAAGTAGCGGCAGTTGTGGCCGCGCAGCTTCTGGAACCGCACCCAGATGTCGGTCTGGATGTACTCCACCAGATGGCCGATGTGAATGTGGCCGTTGGCGTACGGGAGAGCGGCTGTGACCAGTATGCGGCGGGGCGTCATGGAGTGGGCGAAGGCCGACTTTCTATCAATTCGGAGATGGTGCGTTCGGTGTGACTGACAGACCGGGGCCGCATTCTAGACCGATGCGCCCCAGATCGAAAGCTGCCCATTGGCAATCGGCGGTCGTTACGATCGTTCGCGCTCACCCTCACGCGATTGCCTTGGTCGCGGTTTGGGACCGGTCGAATGCGCGTGGGCGGTGCCCAAACGCAAGTTTGAGCACGAGGTGGTCAACGCGGGAGAAGGTCGTGGTTCTCGTCTCGCACACGGCGACTGAGAAGACACACTTCCCTGGACCCCGGTTCAGTCCCGCTTGAGAGACCGGCGGCTGCCGCGGGTATTGGACGGGACCCAGTTTCGATCCGAGTCCTTCAGTTCGCGCAGCTCTTCCGGGGTGGGCGGCCGCTGCGTGCCATATCGTTGCGGCCGCGAATCGCTCGAATCGATTCGTCGCGGTTCGTAGTCGGCGGCCGGCACGGCGTCGCTCCGCCGCGAGAGCCAGCGAAAGCGGTCTCGTTGCGTCACGGCAGGAGCGTCGCGGAACATCCACACGAAGAGCAGCAGAAACATCAGGACTCCGCCACACACCACGATGGGCACAACGGGCTGATCGGGATAGGCCAGCACGCCGATCACCAGGCATCCCAGGAAACCGACCGTGAGCACGATGGTCGAGGCCAGCAGGCCGCCGGAATTCCGATCCGATCGATATTTGAACTGTTCCGGCACGGCTCCGCTCCCGGAGTCCATAGGCAATGTCCGCAGGCTGATTCTATCACATCGCCGGCTCGCCTGCCCACTGATTGTGCCGAATCAACCAGGGCCAATGCCTTTTCCAATATGGGGTTGGTGCGTAGTATGGCTGGAGTTTGCGGAGGTTCCACGTTTCTCACGGAGGTCGACTTATGTCATCCGCCTGCGGGGAGAGCTTGCTGGCCAGTTGGT
>QQVO01000077.1 GCA_003388505.1 Planctomycetota bacterium | reverse complement strand
CAGCACGGCGCGGGGGATGCACTCCTGCTCGCCCAAGAGCGCTTTCAGCAGATGGAGCGGCGTGACCTGCGGGTTCCCGGCCGACTCCGCACTCTGCTGCGCAGCCTGCACGGCCTCCTGCGATTTGACGGTCAACTTGTCAGGACGGAAAGGCATGGCTGAAACGGTTTGATCACCGTATCGAGTTCGACGTGTGTGTTATCGAGATTCCGGCGGAGGATGCCGCCCTCGAAGGATTTCCTCTGTTCGAATCGCCTGGATCAGGGGGCGGTTCAACTGAAGCGCCTCGACCGTCGCTCGGCCCGTCGCAGTTCTCCCCACCATCGAAACGCCGCTCCATCGAAAGTGATCCGACCAACGGTGTTTTCGAGGAGAAAAGAGTGGAACGGCTTCCCCCGTCATGGGATCGACGGCTTGGAGCCGCGCCGATTTTCGTAACGAACACGAAACGCACGCAAGCGCGAGATTCTCAAGTTCATCTGCGCCTCCCGCAGATTTCGGAGTCACATGATCGATGTGAAATGTGGCTTCCTGTCCGGCTTGAGCAAGTCCGCAGTATTCGCAGCGGTCGCTCGCACGACGTTGAACCTCTCGCCTCAGTCCCGGGCCTGCCGGGCTCATTCCATATCGTCCGTCGAGGCGCCGGCGTTCTGGACCCTCAGGCGGAGCAGCGAGAGGGTCTCGGCCAATTCGACGAGACCTTCCGCTTCACTCCGCTCCCCGGCCGTTAGTTCGGCGCCGCTGTCCTGGCGATCCAGCAACTCCTGAAGCCGCCGGTCAACGGCTGCGGGAAGCCGGAGTCGCGCCAATTCATCCGGCGTTCCGACTTCGATCGTCACTGCATTCAGCATGTGGTCGTGCTCCCGCAGTCTCCAAGGGGGGAACAGGGGCCAACGTGGCACCTGTTCAAAGTGTCAGGACCAACTCAGGTGGCCGGCTCATTGTATCGCATTCCAAGCCTGAGCCACCTTATTCCTTCTTCTCAAACTCCGCATCGATGACGTCCTCATCAGATGTGGAGCTGGCTGTGGTGTCTTCCGGGGGCGCGGATGCATCGCCGCCGGCTTGCCGGTCGGCCTCGTACATGTGTTTCGAGAGGCCGTGCATGGCCTGTTCGAGGTTTTCGATGGCCGACTTGAGCGCCGCGACGTCTTCGCCTTTCTCCGCTTCCTTGACGCGTTCCATTGCAGATTCGACGGCCGACTTGGCGCCCTCGTCGAGCTTATCGGCGTGCTCCTTCATGAGCTTCTCGGTTTCGTAGACAAGCGTTTCCGCCTTGTTTCTGGTCTCAGCCAGTTCGCGCTTCTGCTTGTCCTCGGCGGCGTGTGCCTCGGCGTCCTTCTGCATCTGCTCGATCTCATCCTTGGAGAGACCGCTCGACTGCTCGATACGGACTTTCTGTTCCTTTCCGGTCGCCTTGTCCTTGGCCGACACGTTGAGGATGCCGTTGACGTCGAGGTCGAAGCCGACTTCGATCTGCGGCATGCCGCGCGGTGCGGGGGGAATGCCTTCCAGATTGAACTGTCCGAGCAGGCGGTTGTCGTTGGCCATTGCCCGCTCGCCCTGGAACACGCGGACCGTCACAGCGGTCTGGTTGTCGGCCGCCGTGGAAAAAGTCTCGGTCTTCGTCACCGGGATGGTCGTGTTCCGTTCGACGAGGACGGTCATCACGCCCCCTTCGGTTTCGATCCCGAGGGAGAGGGGCGTCACGTCCAGCAGCACGACGTCCTTGACCTCGCCGCCGATGATGGCGCCCTGGATCGCGGCGCCGATCGAGACGACTTCGTCCGGGTTGACCCCCTTGTGGGGCTCCTTGCCGCCGAAGAGTTTCTTAACGAACTCGACGACGAGGGGCACGCGGGTGGAACCGCCGACGAGGACCACTTCGTCGATCTTTGAAGGATCGAGCTTGGCGTCCTTGATCGCCTGCTCCACGGGGACGCGGCAGCGTTCTACAAGCGGATCGATCAGCCGCTCGAACTGCGAGCGGGAGATCGTCATCTGCAGGTGCTTCGCGCCGCTGGAATCGGCCGTGATGAACGGCAGGTTGATGTCGGTGGACTGCGACGAGGAGAGTTCCTTCTTGGCTTTCTCGCAGGCCTCGCGCAACCGCTGGAGCGCCATCGCGTCCTTGCGGAGGTCGATGCCCTGTTCCTTCTGGAACTGCTCGGCGACGTGGTTGATCAGTTCCTCATCGAAATCGTCGCCGCCGAGGTGTGTGTCGCCGTTGGTGCTGAGCACCTGCACGGAGTCGGCTTCGACTTCGAGGATGGAGATGTCGAACGTTCCGCCCCCCAGGTCGAAGACGGCGATCTTCTCGTCCTTCTTCTTCTCCAGCCCGTAGGCGAGCGCGGCGGCGGTCGGCTCGTTGATGATTCGCTCGACTTCGAGGCCGGCGATCTGACCGGCGTCCTTGGTCGCCTGCCGCTGGGCATCGTTGAAGTACGCCGGGACCGTGATGACGGCCTTGTTCACCTTGTGACCGAGATAGTTCTCGGCGGCGTCCTTAAGCTTCATCAACACCTTCGCCGAAATCTCCGGCGGAGTATATTCGCGGCCGCTGACCTCGACCTTGACGTAGTCGTCCGACCCGCCCACGACGGAATAGGGCACGATTTTCTCTTCGGACTGGACTTCATTGTGGCGGCGGCCCATGAACCGTTTGATCGAGTAGATCGTGTTTTTCGGGTTGGTCACGGCCTGCCGTTTGGCCGGTTCGCCGACCAGCGTCTCACCCTTGTCGGTGAAGGCCACGACGCTGGGGGTCAGCCGATTGCCCTCCTGGTTGGCGATCACCTTCGCTTCCCCACCCTCCATCACAGAGACGACGGAGTTGGTTGTCCCGAGGTCGATTCCGATGATTTTTTCCGACTGGACTGCCATCTGACTGCTGCTCCTGGTTGTTTCAGAGAATTCCGTGCGTTGGTGTTCGCAAACTCCATGCCGCACTGCAGAAACAGCGGCCTACTACTCAACCCATTTATTTACAGGCAGTTGCGACTCTCTTCGCGATGCAATGCGCGAGAGCAGGACGCAAGTGTTGCCAAAATGGCACTTGTCGCGGAAGCATTGCGACGAGTGTTGCATGCCAAAATGGCGCTTCACTTGTGCGGTGACTTACAGCGAGTCCGACCGGGCGGCACGCCGCTTCGCGCCGCTTGACAGTCTCCCGACGTGGATGTACAACGGTGCTCCAAGTCATTTGAAGATTGGAAGTTAATCCAATGCGGCAGGTTCAGATCACTCCGTGTTGATGGCTTTTCGATTGCTCGAACGGCATCACACTGTTTCTCGTAACCCTCGTGGCCCACATAAGAAGTGTCGCGGAGACGACTCCGCACGCAGCAGAATGCGGCGCCCGGCGGAAAGCAGAGTTCTGGTTGAAGGCACGAAGACGGCGGGTGTCATCCAACAGCGGTGGAAGTGTGACCAGTTTGATCGCGCAGCGTTCGATGATGGGCCGCAGGAAGGCCGGCTTGTCGGGGCGGGGAGCCAGAAAACCGGGGTGAGGCGGGAGCGGACGTCGCATGAACTTTTCAGACTGACAGTTCCGCCAACTCGAGGAGAGCCCGGCTAGGGCAACCGTTTGTCGTTTGCCGAAGTCGCCCGAGAGCCGGTGCGAGCGAACAGAACGGTCCAGTGACGCATCGTCCGCAGAAAGGTCCTCATGGCGAAGAAGCGAGCGACGAAGGCCAAGAAGAGCAAGCGCGTGAAGAAGGCGGCGAAACCGGCACGCCGCAAGGCGAAAGCTCGCGGCCGCAGCACGAAATCGGCGCCGAAAAAGGTCGTGAAGAAGAAGGTGGCGAAAAAGAAGGCGGCTTCGAAGCGAAGCTCGTCATCGCCGCGCAAGACGTCGCCGGCCACGATTGAGACCAAACTCAAGAAGATCGACAAGGATCTGGTCAACCTGCTGAAACAACGGGCCGATCTGACGGTCCGCCAGTTGGAGGCCCGCCAGGAGTCAAGACAGGATCTGTTTGACCCGGTCGCGGAGTACGAGTTGTATCAGAGGCTGGACGCCGAGGATTCGGGCGCCGTTTCGACTGCGGCCGTGCACGCCGTTTTCCGCGAACTGGTCAGCGCGGCGCGGGCGCGGATCAAGACGGTCCGAGTGGTGTATTTGGGGCCTCCGTTCAGTTTCACGCATCTGGCAGCGATCGAGCGGTTTGGTCACGGGGCCGACCTGATTCCGGTGAATACGATTGCCTCGGTCTTCGAAGAGGTGAACCGCGGACACGCAGACCATGGAATCGTGCCGATCGAGAACAGCACCGACGGACGGATCGTCGATACGCTGGACATGTTTACGCGGCTCCCGCTGCGGATCTGCGGCGAAGTGCAGATGTCGGTGCACCACAACCTGATGTCGCGGTCGCCGCGGAGCGAGATTGTGGAAGTGTACAGCAAGCCGCAGGCGCTCTCCCAATGCCGCGACTGGCTGGCCCGCAACATGCCGCGGGCGAACCTGCACGAGGTGACCAGCACGTCGACGGCCGCCCAACTCGCACGCGACAAACCTGGCGCCGCGGCGATTGCGAGTCGGCAGGCGGCCGTGCAGTATGACCTGCAGATCGTCGCCGAGCGGATTGAGGACAACATCCACAACGTGACGCGGTTTGCGATCATCGGGGATGAGCCGACGCGGCCGACGGGGCATGACCGGACGGCGCTGCTGCTGCAGATTCCGCACTCGCCCGGCTCACTGTCCGAGGCGTTGACCGCATTCAAACGGGGGAAGATCAACCTCACGTGGATCGAGTCGTTTCCTCTTCGCGGCCCGGAGATGGGTTATCTGTTCTTTCTCGATTTCGAGGGACACCAGAAGGAGCCGCGGATCAAGAAAGCGTTGGAAGACCTGGAGAAAAAGGCCGTGCGGATGGAAGTGCTGGGATCCTACCCCCGCAGCGAACCGGCTGAATGACCTGCCTCTGGGACGTGCTACAACAGGACAAACCACATTCACCCTCTTCGGCTTAATCATGATTATCGTCCTTCGTCCGGACTGTACGGACGCCCAGCGGCAGCATCTGTTTGAGAAGATCGAGGAACTCGGCTTCCGGTACGACATCAGTCAGGGAGAGAAGCGGACGCTGGTCGGTCTGATCGGCGAGGAAGACAAACTCCGCGACGCGCCCCTGCGGGCGATTCCCGGCGTGGAAGACGTGATGTCGGTGCTCAAGCCGTTCAAGCTTGCCAGCCGGGAGTTCCAGCACGACGACTCCTGCTTCGATCTCGGTCACGGCGTGCGGGTGGGGGCGGGCCACCTGATGATGATCGGAGGGCCGTGCGCCATCGAAGGCGAAGAGGTGCTGTTCGAGATCGGCCGCGCGGTCAAAGCGGCCGGCGCGAACGTTCTGCGGGGGGGCGCGTTCAAGCCGCGGACGAGCCCTTACAGCTACCAGGGGATGGGCGAGGAGGGGCTGAAGATCCTGCGGCGCGCGGGGGACGAACTGAAGATGCCGGTGGTGACCGAAGTCATGGACCCGCGGCGGGTGGAACTCGTCAACCGCTATACCGACATCTTCCAGATCGGAGCCCGCAACATGCAGAACTTCAATCTGCTGAATGAGGTCGGGCAGACGAACCGGCCGGTGCTGCTCAAGCGGGGCATGAGCGCCACCGTTCAGGATCTGCTGATGTCGGCGGAGTACATCCTCTCGAACGGGAACAAGCAGGTGATCCTTTGTGAACGGGGTGTGAAGAGTTTCGACCCGTCGACGCGGAACCTGCTCGATCTGGCGGCGATCCCCAACGTGCACGGGTTGTCGCA
The DNA here is from genome assembly GCA_003388505.1 of Planctomycetota bacterium. Lineage (GTDB taxonomy): Bacteria > Planctomycetota > Planctomycetia > Planctomycetales > Planctomycetaceae > MB-PLM-1. The sequence goes on along the minus strand of QQVO01000077.1, from coordinate 67,602 downwards.
TCTGCCGATTATCGTCGATCCGAGCCACGCCACCGGCCGGCCGGATCTGATCCCCGCGATGGCCATCGCAGCCGTGGCCGCCGGCGCGGACGGCGTGCATATTGAAGTCCATAACTGTCCGGAAAAAGCGATGAGCGACGGACCTCAGGCGCTGCTGCCCGAGCAGTACACCGGCGTGATGGAAGAATTGCGAAAGGTGGCCGAGGTGCTCGGTCGGACAATCCCGGTTGCGGGGGCTGAGGAGAATTGATGAGACGGTATCTTGTCGCCGGTAACTGGAAGATGAACGGCACCCTGGCATCGGCGCAGGAATTGGCGCGCGCGGTGGCAGAGGGCGTTCCGGACGAGAGCAGCCAGGTCGACGTGTTGATCTGCCCGGCGTTCCCGCATCTGGCGGGGGTGAAGGAGGCGGTAGGTAACGCGCGTGTGCGGGTGGGCGCTCAGAACGCCTACCACGAAAAGCCGGGAGCGTATACCGGGGAGGTGGCGCTGGAAATGCTGGTCGATCTCGGCATCGACGCCGTGATCCTGGGTCACAGCGAGCGTCGGCACGTGCTGAAGGAGACGGATGAACTGATCAACCGAAAGGTCCGGGCTGCGTTGGAACAAAAGCTGCAGGTGGTGCTGTGCGTCGGTGAGTTGCTCTCGGAGCGCGAGGCGAGTCAGACCGAGGCGGTTCTTGATCGCCAGATGGAGGGGGGGCTCAACGGCGTGGACGCCTCTCAAATGAACCAGATCGTCGTCGCCTATGAACCGGTGTGGGCGATCGGCACCGGACACACGGCGACGCCGGATCAGGCCCAGGCGGCCCATGCTCATCTTCGCAACTGGCTGTCGAGTCGCTACAATCCCGCCGTTGCCGAGGGGATGCAGATCCTCTACGGCGGCAGCGTGAAACCGGACAACGCGGCGGAGTTGCTGGCGCAGCCGGACGTCGACGGAGCCTTGGTCGGCGGCGCGAGTTTGAAACCGGAGTTGTTTCAACCGATCATCCAGGCTGCGGTCGACGCGGCGCAGTGAGTGCAATCAGGACGCGACCATGACATTTCTGGCAGAGTTCTCCCAGGTGCTGCTGTTCTTGCTGGGAGTCTTCCTGATGATTGTCATCCTCCTTCAGCGGGGCCGCGGCGGCGGGCTGGCGGGCGCATTCGGGGGACTGGGGGGCCAGAGCGCCTTCGGCACCAAGGCGGGCGACGTGTTTACGAAGATTACGGTCGTGATCGCGGTGCTGTGGGTGGTGGTCTCGGGCGGCAGCGGATTCTTCCTGCGGGCCGCCGCAGACGCCCCGAGCCAGGGCCTGCAGACCGAAGAAGAAATCGAGGCGTCGGAGATGCTCGACGACGACGAGCCTGTGCCCGGGGCGCCCGGCGCCGGTCCACTGATTCCGGACAACAGCGCTCCGCCGGAGTTTCCTCCCCCGGACGCGACTGAAGATGCGACCCCGGACTCTGATGCAGACGCCCCTGATGCGGAAGCGCCGAATGCAGAAACGCCGGATGCGGACGAGGCTGCTGCGGACTCCTCATCGGCCGATCCGGCGGAGGGAGACCCGCAGGAAGCCGCGGGCAACGGCGAGACGGAGAATCCCGAGAGCAATGAGGGGACCACCGAGCCCGAGTCGGACAGCGACGCTGATCCTGCGGACGAACCTCCGCCTGAAAATGAGTGAGCCGGCATCCGCGAGTGCCCTGTCAGGGCTTGATTTTCGGGTTGGCTGAACCGCAATTCCGCACGAAACCCTGCGGGATTCGCGCTTCCGAGCGAACCGCTCAACCCAAGAATCTTTGCTTGACGCACCACTAGGATGGAAGGACCGAAGGCGTGCTGCTGAGCATGACTGGCATTGGCGGCGGGCGCGCCGACGGCGAACATCTTTCGGTCTCCGTCGAATTGCGAAGCGTCAACAACCGCCACCTCAAGATTTCGATCCGGGGGCCGGACGCGTATCTGGCGCTGGAGCAGAATGTCGAGAAGCTGATTCGCAGCCGGATCACGCGCGGTTCCGTGCAGCTCCAGTTGCGGGTCGAACGTCACGACGGGCGGTCGGCGTACTCGATCGACTGCGACGTGCTGTGCGCCTACCTGGCCGAACTCCGGGACGCCGCACAGGCGGCACACCTCCCCGCGCCGTCTGACATGACCGCGGTCCTGTCGTTGCCGGGGGTGGTGGTCGAAAGCGGCTGCGCGGTGCTCGAGGAATCGGACTGGCCGATTGTTCGAGAGGCGCTGGAGCAGGCGCTGGAGAACCTCACCGAGTTCCGCCGGCAGGAAGGCCGCGCCATGGCGGACGAATTCAGGTCGCTGTGCGGTGTGATCGAGAAATACACGAGTCGCGTCGCCGAGCGCAGCCCGCAGGTCGTGGAGGCGTACCGGCAGCGGCTGCACGTCCGGGTGGCGGAGTTGCTCAAGAACACGGCCGGCGAGGTCAACGACGCCGACCTGGTGCGCGAAGTGGGACTCTTCGCCGACCGCAGCGACGTCAACGAGGAAGTGACGCGACTGACGTGTCACGTGGAGCAGTTCCGCGAACTCATGGAGTCTGACGGTCCGGCCGGCCGACGAATGGATTTCCTCTGTCAGGAGATGAACCGCGAAGTCAACACGATCGGATCGAAGGCGAATGACGTCGAGATCGCGCGGATTGTGGTGGACGCCAAGGCGGCCATCGAACGGATTCGCGAGATCGTGCAGAATGTGGAATAGCGGGCAGTAGGTAGGGACCAGGAGACAGGTGTCAGGGGGTGGGGAGTTTCTTGGAGACTCTTTGCCGTGGTTCGCGTAGATTTGTGGGCAGTGACAGCAAATTGCTCTACCATGTGTCCGCGTCGCGCGGTGTTTGGACTGTCGAGGACGAGAATCCGCGAGACAGATTGCCAACACTGACTTGCAAAGCGCTATAGTCGAAGCTTCAGGTTGTGAGCACTGAGGAGTCTTCCGGCGGTCGGTCGCAGATTGTCGTCCTCTCGGGGCCCAGCGGCAGCGGGAAGTCGACCATCGTGCAGAGGCTGCTGCGCGAGTCTCCCGTCAGGCTGAGCATGTCGATCTCCGCCACGACCCGGCCGCGACGCGAGGGCGAAGTCGACGGGCGAGACTATTATTTTCTGACGCCCGGGGAATTCGAGGAGCGCCGGAAGCGAGGCGACTTTCTGGAGTGCGCCGAGGTGCACAAGACCGGATACTGGTACGGCACGCTGCGGAGCGAACTGCACCGGGCGGCGACTGAGAACTGCTGGGCTCTGCTGGAGGTTGACGTGGAAGGGGCCTTGAACGTCATCCGGGACTATCCCGATGCGCTCACGATCTTTCTGGAGACGCCGTCGGTCGAGGTTTATGAGCAGCGGCTGCGGGCGCGGGGGACGGAGTCGGAGGAGGTGCTGCAGCGTCGGTTGCAGACCGCCCGCAACGAACTAGAATTGGCTGACCGCTACCGTTACCGCGTCGTCAACGACGATCTCGATCGCGCGGTGGAAGAAATCTGCGGGATCATCGCTCAAACCGAGGCGAAACTGAATGCTGGATGATCTGAAAGAAGAGGACATCGTCAACAAGGTCGGCGGCCGGTTCAAGCTGTCCACGCTGATTCAGAAGCGGCTGGTGTCGCTGAATCGCGGTTCGCTGCCGCTCGTCGAGACGCAGGGCAAGCCCGACATGGGGACGGTCGTCCAGGAGATTCTGCAGGACAAAATCTATCTCGATACGTCCGGCAACGTGATCATGGCGGTGGACGACGCGCCCGACCTCGAGGACGACGCGCCGAATCTGGACGACCTGTAAACGCTCCGAGTGCCGTCGACGTCTGGGCGGTCGAATCCATCAGGCACGGGCGAGACGCCCGTGCCACCCGGCAAGTCTGTGCCACTAACGGTAAGAATCTTCGCGTGGTGCGCACATTTCGCGTGCAGCATGCTCCTCGTCGTGGACATCCGACTCGTCGGAGCGAGTCGGCTACATTGGTTGCGGCCGGAGGCCGCGCTCGGCATACTGTGATTCGCCATGCGCGACCGTGAAGTTCTGCTCGGCGTGACCGGCGGCATCGCCGCTTACAAGGCGGCCGATCTGGCCAGCAAGCTAGTGCAGGCCGGCGCCAAGGTGACGGTCGCGATGTCGCGCGCGGCGCGGAACTTCATCGGACCGACGACGTTCGAGGCGCTGACAGGCCGGCCGGTGTACGGGGATCTGTTCGATCCCCGCGAACACTTTATCGGCGAGCACATCGGACTGGCGCGGCGGGCCGAGGTGTACGTGATTGCTCCCGCCACGGCTGACGTGATCGCCCGGCTGGCGCACGGGATGGCGGATGACCTGGTCGCCGCGCTGGCTCTCTCGATCAACGGCCCGCTCGTGGTGGCGCCGGCGATGAACAACGAGATGTGGAGCAAGCTGTCGGTGCAGCGGAACGTGGCGCAGCTTCGCGACGACGGCGCGATCGTGGTCGGCCCGGACGAAGGCTGGCTCAGTTGCCGCGAAGTGGGCCCAGGCCGGATGGCCGAACCGCAGGCGATTGTGGAGAAGATCGCGGAACTGCTGGGCGAGGCATAGCCCGGAAGCGTCACCACGGAGGCACGGAGACACAGAGAGAATTGGTCGGATTGCTTGAAAAAGTTGTGGATTCCGATGGCCTGCAGGTTCGAGGACTGTCCGGGACCGTTGGCTTCGTGTCCTTTTGTGTCGTCGTGGTTCACCACCGCTGGGTGACATGCCCCGGACAATGAAGACTCAACGAGAGTTCTGCGGGCTGATGTCCGCAGCGAAATGATGGCGCGGCTGCGCCGCTCAGTTGCGATTCGTCTTCGCTGCGGCGGCGGGATTGAGTATCACATGCGGCGCCCGGTTGGCTGCGCCGCGCCGCCCGGCCGGGTTTTGAATCTTTACGGCCTTGAGATCAGGAGGGTCCATCATGCCGCTGTTGTCATTTGTTCCCGCTCAGGCGACTTCGCAGTTGGCTGAGAAACTCGCGGAGTTCCGTGAGTACGTGATTACCTACGTTCAGGCAGAAGGCGCTGCGTTTGCGCTGAAACTGTTGGCGGCGGTCGTCATCTTCCTGATCGGGAAGTGGCTGGCCGGGGTGTTGTCGCGGTTGACCGGCCGGATGATGAACCGGGCGAAAGTCGACCAGATGCTGGTCCGCTTCGCCGTCAACATCATCTACATCGTGCTGCTGACCGTGGTCATCATCGCGGCGCTGGATGAGTTGGGAGTTGAGACGACGACGCTGACGGCCGTGCTGGCGGCGGCGGGGTTCGCCATCGGCATGGCGCTGCAGGGGTCGCTCGGCAACTTCGCATCGGGCGTGCTGCTGATCGTGTTCCGGCCGTTCAAGCTGGGCGATTTTGTCGAAGCGGGCGGGACGTCGGGCATCGTTGAGGAGATTCAGATCTTCAGCACGGTGCTCCGCACGCCCGACAACCGCCGGGTGATTGTTCCCAACGGCGCCATCACGTCCGATACGATCACGAACAATTCGGCGAACCCGACGCGGCGGATCGATCTTGTGATCGGGTGCGGCTACGATGACAATCTGCGAGAGGTGAAAGCGTATCTGGAGTCGGTGCTGGCGGACGACGACCGGGTTCTGAGCGACCCTGAGCCGTTCGTGGCCGTTGGAGAACTCGGCGCGAGCAGCATCGATTTTCTTGTGCGGCCGTGGGTGAACGCGGAAGACTACTTCGCCGCGAAGTGCGACCTGACGGAGCGGATCAAGCTCGGCTTCGATGAACGCGGCTTCAAGTTCCCGTTTCCGTCGCGAGACGTGTACATGCACCAGGCGGGGTGAGTGGATTGCGAAACGAGGAACAGGTTCGTTTGCGACCGACGGCCGGCTGACGCCGGCCGCTCGCCGGCATCGACCATCGACGATTGACCTGCCATGTCTGACCACGACGATCCGAAGTATCAACCGGGCGAGCCGCTCGCCCCCGGAGATGCGCCGCCGGGGGCGATCATCAGTCCCGACACGCACCGCAAGAATCGGATTCCGCCGGGTCAGGCGCGGACGCGGAAGTGGCCGGTGCTGCATTACGGTTCGGTGCCGCAAATTACTCTCGAGGACTGGCGGCTGGAGGTCGGCGGACTGGTGGAGACGCCGCTGAGCTTCACCTGGGAGGAGTTTCGCGCGCTGCCGCGGGTGCAGGTCTTCTCCGACTTTCATTGTGTGACTCGCTGGTCGCGTCTCGGGAACGTGTGGGAAGGGGTCTCGACACGGGAGATTCTCGGCCGGGCCGGCGTGAAGCCGGAGGCGCGGTTCGCGCTGCCGCTCGGCTACGACAACGGGTGGACGACCAATCTCCCGCTGGAATACTTCACCGCCGAGGACGCTCTCTTCGCCGATACGCACGACGGGGAGCCGATCTCGGCCGACCACGGAGGTCCGGTGCGGCTCATCATTCCTCAGCTTTATGCGTGGAAGAGCGCGAAGTGGGTGAAAGCGGTGGAACTGGTGGCCGAAGACCGTCCGGGGCTGTGGGAACAGGGGGGCTATCACGACCGGGGCGACCCGTGGGTGCAAAACGACCTGCACGACGACGGCGAGCGATTTCGGATGGGATAAGGGGTGCATTCTTCACCGCGCGTTCGCCGGAACATCCACAATCCGTACGACTCCATCGGCGCAGGCGGCGACGAGGCGGGCGGCGTCGGTGGATGGCCGGGCGAGGTAACCGGCGGCGGGGAGGTTCGTCTGGAAGAGGGATGCGCCGTCGGCGGTGTTCCAGATCGTGAGGGCGCCGGCGTGACCGCAGGTGATGATGCGTGTGCCGGCCGGGTTGTAGCCGACCGCATACAGGGGCTGCGGGTTTTCTGCCGGTGCGATTATCCGCTCGAGCGCGCCCGACGCGGTGTTCCAGATGCGAATTGCGCCGTCCGGGCCGCAGGCGGCGAGCATGGAGCCGTCGGGATTGAAGCTGACGTCGAAGGCGGGCGGCGGGGTCTCGCCGTCTGTCAGTTGAGACGTCTGGTTGCCGCCGGCGACGTCCCACAGGCGGACGGTTCCGTCGACTCCGGCGGTGGCGATGCGTGCGCCGTCGGGCGCGAAGGCTGCACCGTAGACGTGACCGGTGTGGCCGGCGAACTGTTTCGTCTGAGCGCGGGTCGCGATGTCCCACAGGCGGGCGGTCTGGTCGGAACCGGCCGAGACAAGCGTTGCCCCGTCCGCGCTGAAGGCCAGGTCGTTGACCTGTGCGCTGTGACCGCTGAGCGTGCCGACCGATGCAGGGGAGGCCTCGGCCCAGACGTGCACGACTCCTGCAGCGCCGCCGGTGACGATGGTGCGGTCCGGTCCGAACTGGATCGCGTGTTGAGCTTCCTGCTCGGCTGCGGCCAGCTCCTGGACGAGTTGAGCTTCGGTCGTGTCGTAGACGTGAATCAACCCGGTCGTCGACGTGACGGCGACTCGCTCGCCGTCCGCGCTGAACGCTACGTCCTCGGGAGCGGCACCGACTTCGACGGTGTGCGTGAGCTGGTTGTTGGCGAGGCTCCAGAGGTAGAGCTTTCCGACGGCGTCAATCGCGGCGCACTGCTGGTCGTCACCGCGGATCGCGACGCAAATCAGCGGGGCGGCAGCTCCGGCGAGTTGCCGGGCGGCTGCACCGTCGGCGGTGTTCCAGAAGCGGACAACCGGCTCGTCGCCCGCGGTAGCGACCTGTGCGCCGTTCGCCGTGATCGCGAGTGCGCTCAGTTTCGTCTCGTGCGCGACGATCATACGCCGGCCTGCGGGCGATGAAATGCGGACGAGTTTGTCCGCTCCGGCGGAGGCGAGTTCGATCGTCTCGCCCAGAAACGACAGTTCAGCCGTTCCCTCCGCGTGGCCGGGCATCCGTTCCCATTCGCGCCCGGTGGCTTGGTGCCAGATGCGAATGAAGCCGTCGTTACAGGCAGTGGCCAGCCGCGTACCGTCGCGACTCATGGTGAATGCGGTCACCACGTCGGGATGCACGAACGGCGCCTGTGCTGCGCCGTCGGCCAGCGCCCAGGCGTGGACCGACTTGTCGAGACTCGTGGCGAGTACCTGTGCGCCGTCGGGCGAGAAGGCGACGCGCGTGACTTCATCCTGTGGTCCGGCGAATGTCCGTACGGCCGTCCCGTCTGCAACGGTCCACAGGCGGACAGACTTGTCGGCGCCGGCGGTCAATAGCTGCGCGCCGTTGGCGCTGAGGGCGAGGCCTCGCACGGGGCCTTCATGGCCGGTGAAAATGCGCACCAGTGCGAGCGGGCGGTCGTGGTAGGAACCGTCTGTGAGGACGGAGCGTACTTTGGCGGCATCGGGAGTGAAGCCGGCTGCCAGCGGCGGGCCGCTGAGCGACTGTTCCTCCTGCAATTGACCTTCCAGATTCCAGACCCGGACGGCGGCCGAAGTTGCCGTCATGAATTGGGTCGCATCCGGCGACCAGTCGAGCCGGGTGATGGGCTCGTCGGAGGCGGGAAGCACGACGGTCGCCGCGCCGTCGGCGGCGGTGAAGGTCCGCACCTGTTTGTCGGGTCCGGTCGCGGCGATGCGGGCGCCGTCAGCGCTGACGTCCATCGCGGTCACCGCCTGCCCGTGGTTGATTGTGCGCACCGCCGCGCCGTCGGCCGTGTTCCAGATGCGGATCGTGGAGTCGGCCGAGCCTGAGATGAGTCGCTGGCCGGCGACGACCAGCGACGACAGGGCAGCGGTGTGTCCGGCAATGGTTCGCACCTCCGCTCCGTCGGCGACGGTCCATTGTTTGATCGCGTTGTCGTCGCCGCCGGAGTAGGCTTGATTGCCGTCGGCCGAGAAGGCGACGGCGCGGACCGGAGCTTCGTGCGTGAAGACGGAAAGCTGCTGGCCGTTGGCCAGATTCCAGACGCGGGCTGTCTTGTCGGCGGACCCGGTGATGAGCCGAGCGGCGTCGGCGCTGAAGGCGAGGGAAGTGATCGTCCCCTCGTGGTCAGTGAGAGTGGCCCGTACAGCGCCGGTGGCGGCGTCGCGCACCACGGCCGTATGCTGGTCGCCGGCACTCGAGGCGACAGCGAACCATTTTCCGTCGGCGCTCATGGCGGCCGCCGCGGCGTCGGCTTGGCCTTGAACGATTCGCTCGGCAGCCGGCAGCATCCACAACCGGGCCGTTCCATCGTCCCCTGCGGTGACAAGCTGCGTGGCGTCGGCGTTGAACGCCACCGCCCGCGCGGGGCCGGCGTGGCCGCGCAGCTCGGGCAGGGGGAAACCGTTGGCCGCCACCCAGATGCGAACCACCCCGTCGTCATCTGCGGCTGCGAACTTCGAGCCGTCCGGCGCGAACGCGACATCGCGAATCGCCGCCGGTTGTTGTTTCGTCGCCAGCGTCTGCTCGCCCGATTCCACGTCCAGCAATCTGACGATCTTGTCGGCCGCGGCGGTGGCGATCAATTTGCCGTCGGCAGTTGCGGCGATGGCAGTGACCGCCTGGGGATGGGCGAGAAGATCGCGCGGGGGGGTGAGCGGGGTTTGCCACCACTTGAGGGTTCCGTCCGCGCCGGCCGAGAGGAGGTGCGGCTGTTCCGGATGCCAGGCGACGCCGGCCACGGGGCCGGCATGAGCGCCGAGCGCCCCGGTCTCTTTGCCGTCAGCGATGTTCCACAAGCGGATTTCGCCGGCCGCGTCGCCGGCGGCCAGCAGCGTCTCGTCGGGGCTGGCGCTGAGCGTCAGCACGGGCTCCGTATGTCCGGTCAGTTTGAGCGGCTCTGCTTTTTCGGCGTGGTTCCAGACGGTGATTGTTTTGTCGTCGCTCGCCGCGGCGCTCCACTCTCCGCCAGCGGCAATTTCGAGTGCGCGGATCGGAGCTTCGGGACCGGGGCGATCTTCGAGCGGCCAGGGGATGAAGACATCCCACAACCGGATGGTGTTGTCGCGCGAGCCGGTGGCGATCGTTCGCCCATCGGGACTGACGGCGAGGCAGAGCACCTGTCCTTCGTGTTCGTCGTAGGTGCGCAGCAGAGCGCCGTCGGCCGCGTTCCAGATGCGGACGGTTCCATCGAGCCCGCTGGAGAGCACGATCCGCCCGTCGGGCGTGAACTGCGCTGCAGAGACCGGCCCGGCGTGCCCGGTCCAGGGGGCGGCCTGTTCCTGAGAAAACGCGGTTGCTACGCAGGAGAGGAACAGAAGGGTGAAGATCGCGGCGCGCAGGATCATCGGGTGTTTCCCTTCGCTGTCAATCAGCAGATGTTGAGAGAGAGTCACGAACGGATGCACCGGCCGCATGTATTGCACACGGCGGCGTGAATTCGGGCTTGCGAAGAGTCCGTTCGTTACTGAACCTGCGCGGTCTCCTCCGCGCCGGCATCTTCCGGCGGCGGCAAGGTGTGCAGCGCCTGGCGGTTGGTTCCGTTCCAGAGATGCAGCACGCCGTCCTGGCCGCCGGCAATCATGATCTGGCGATCGGGCGTAACGTCGACACAGTGCAGGTAGCTCTCCGCGCTTACCGGCTGCAGGGTCTGTCCACCGTTGGCCGAGTTGTACTGCCGCACCGTCTGATCGCCGCAACTGGCCACGATGATGTCGGTCTCGCCGACGTACCGGATGCAGGTGACGTGCTTGGAGGTGAAGCCCTGAATGGTGCGGATCTGATCGCCGGTCTGGGCGTTCCAGGACTTGATCGTCGAGTCGGCGCTGCCGCTGACGAGCGTTTGGCCGTCGCCCTTCCAGTCGACGGCCAGCACGTAGTTGGTGTGTCCTTCCAGTCTGCGAAGTTGTTCGCCGGTTGTCCTATCGAAGATGCGGACGTACTTGTCGGCGCCGGCCGAGGCGATCCGTTTGCCGTCCGAGGAGAGCGAGACGGCGTAGACCGCGTCGTCGTGTGCTGCGGGCAGCCTGAGGGTGATGCTGCCGTCTTCGGTGTTGATGAGGCAGACTTCACCCGACCGGGACGGGACGCCGCCGCCGGTTGCAAGCAGCTTCGCATCCGCGCTGAAATCGAGCGCCATCACCCTGTCGGCGAACACCGACGGGTCGTCGACGGCGCCGATCGTTCGTTCCAGAACCCAGGCGGGGCTCGTCTCCCAGACGGCGGCGGCTTTGTCGTCGCTGCCGCTGATCAACATGTCCTGAGAGAGAAACTCGACCGAGCGGACCGGCGCCTCATGCCCGGTGAAGGCGGCGACCGCTGCGCCGGTTTCCCCGTCCCAGGTGTGCACGGCGGAAAAGTCGCCGCCGGTCGCGATGAGCGAACCGTCTGGAGAGAACGCGATGGCGTGCAAGGGCTGTTCCGCCGCGGTGGCGGCCTGCTGAGCCGCTTCCAGTTTCTGCTTCACGTCTTCCAGCGCTGCATCGGCGGCGGCCAGGGCTTCTTTGGCGACCGGTACTCTCTCTTGCGCCTCTTTGAGTTCCCTGACTGCGATCGCGTGGTTCTGGGCCGCGAGATTTTGCGCGCTCTCAGCCTGATTGAGGGCGGCGAGTGCGTCGTTGTAGGGCTTCTGTGTTTCCACGGCTCTGGCCGCCATCTGGTTGGCGAGCGTGGCTGCGTCGGCCGCCGCTTTGGTGGGAGCGGCCTGTGCGTCGGCGGCAGCCTTGGCGTCGGCGGCCGCTTTTTCCGCAGCGGTCTGGGCGTCGGCGGCTTTCTTCGCGAGATCCTCGTTGCCGGGTTGTTGCTGTGCGACGGCCGCCAGTTGCGTCGCCCGGACCTGCGCACGCTGCGCCGCCGCGGCGGCGTCCACGGCAAGCTGGTCGGCCTCGGCTTTCGCAAGCGCTGCTTTCTGCGCGGCGGCGGCAGCCTCAACGGCGAGTTTTTCCGCAGCGGTCTTGGTCTCGTTGGCGGTCTTGAACGCCGCTTCCGCGTCGGTCACGGCTTTGTTCGCTGCGGCGAGCGCTTCGGACGTGGTCTTCTCGGCTTCCGTCTTGACCGGCACGTCATTCTCGGCGGCATCCAGCTCCTGTTTGGCAGTTGCCTGTCGCGCGGCGCCGGCGGTCTGTTGCTGGGTGAGCCGGGTGACGACTGTCTTCAGCCGCAAGTCGCCGCGCAATTCCGCAATCTGCTGGCCGTTCTGGAGATTCCACAGCCGCGCGATGTTGTTGGTGCCGGCCGCAGCCACCCGCAGGCCGTCGGGTCGGACGGCGACGTCGGTCACCGCTCCTCCCTGATTGAACTGGCGGATCGCCTGTCCGTTCTCGAGATTCCAGTGCCGCGCCGTACCGTCGAGACTGCCGGAGACAACCTGCAATCGCGCCTCCGGGACTGCAGCCAGCGAGGTGACCGGCTGCGAATGTCCGGGGATTTGCTTCACTGCGTGAATCCGCGAGATCTCCAGGCCGGCCGTCGGCGCTGCCGTCAGAATTCGCGTCCGGTTCTCATCGGCCATAGCGACGATATCGGACACGGCAGCCGCTTCACCACTCAGCTTCTCGACGACCGCGCCGCCGGCGAACTCGAAGACCAGAACCTCGGGCGTTTCGTCGGACGCAGCGCCGATGACGCGTGCACCGTCCGGTGTGATGGCGACGGCATGCACCGGGCCGGAGAAACCGGTGAGTTGCTGGGGCGCTAATGCGCCGCCATTGCCGGACTGCCAGACGCGAATGACGTTGTTCTTGCCGCCGCTCAAGAGAACCTGACCGTCGGCGGAGAGGGCGAGATCGTGGACCGGGCTGCCATGATTGGCGGCGAACGCCTGCGCTGCCGACTGGGAATTGAAACCTCGCACTGTTCCGTCGAGGCAGGAGACAAACACCAATTGACCGCCGGGATGCACGGCCAGGCCGGTGATCGCCTCGGTCATCCCCTGCAACGCGGCCGCGAACCGCAGGCCCTGAGTCTCGATTCGCCCGGTCCCGTCGCAACGCAAAACGTGGTCCGCGTCCGCTCCGAATGACGCCTGCTTCAATCCGGGAGATGTCAGTTCCTCGATGAATCGTCCAGTTTCGGTTTCCCAGATGCGTGCGGACTCTGTCTCCGTGACGGCCACGAGCCGGGTTCCGTCGGGACTGTAGGCGAGTCCGGTGACTGCTGCTGCGTGGGCGGGAAGGGTCTGCTGAACCTGGCCGTTCGCGACGAGGTAGGTTGTGACGACTTTGTCCGCGGTTGCAACGGCGAGCCGGCTGCCGTCGGGACTGACCGCCATGCGGACGATCGGCGCGGCGGCGGTGATCGCCCGCGCCTGCTGCCCGTTGCCGGCATTCCAGAAGCGGACCGTCTTGTCGGCGGACGCCGTGAACGGCACGTCACCTGCGCCGAACGCCGCCCCGACGATTGCGCCGGTGTGGCCGGGACAATCGAAGAGGAGTGACGCATCTGCCGCGGCCCACAGTTTGACGCCTCCGGCAGCGGAGCCGGAGACCGCGCGTGAGGCGTCGGCGCTGAAGGCGACGGCCGTGACTGCCTCCGCATGCTCGGCGAATCGCGCGGCTTCGGGAAACTTCGGGTCGCCCAACAGCCAGACGCGAGCGGTCTTGTCGGCCGAGCCGGAGAGCAGCTTTGTGCCGTCGGAGGAAAATGCCAGCGAGAGCACCTTTGCTTCGTGTCCCAGCAGCGTGTGAGTGAGTTCGCCGGTGGCAACGTCCCGGATGAAGATCGCCGGGCGTTCGCCAAACGTACCGGCAAGCGCGAGGCGCGCGCCGTCGGGGCTCTTCACGATGGCGCCGACTGCGGAGTCACTGATGGGGTCAAGTACGACCGGCTCTTCAGGCTCCATCTTCCAGAGCGTGACGTTTCCGTCGGCTCCGCCGGCCGCCAGTTGCGAGCCGTCCGGCAGGAAGGCGAGAGCGTCAACCGATGCCAGCGAGCCGACCAGCGTTTCGATCGCCTCGCCCGCGGCGGCGTTCCACAGCGTCACGCGTCCATCGGAATGACCCGTCGCCAGAATGGGTGACTCGGTTTTTTCGCTCTCGGCGTTCATGGGCGCGAACGCGAGCGCGGTGACGGGTTGTTCCTCTTCCGTGGCGTTCCAGGTACGAATGATCTTTGTCAGCGCGCCGTCGACGATCTGAACCTGGCCGTCCGTCCCGGCCAGCGCGACGAAACTGCCGTTTGAGGTGATCGCGATCCGATGCGGCGCGGCCAAGAGGTTGCCGGGTTTCTCAGCGGCAGGTTCGGGCATCGTCCATAACCGCAGCAGGTTGTCGTCGCCGGCAGAGACGAGTTGTGTCTCGGGCGCATCGGCCGCTCCGCCGGTCACGAACTCGACGGCATTCAAAGGTGAGGGGGCGTTGATCCGGCCGGCGGGCGCGCCATCGGCGGTGTTCCACAGCCGGATCGTGCCGTCTCTCGACGAGGATGCGAGCCGTGTTCCGTCATTTGTGAAACGCAACGAGGTGACGACGTCGGTGTGTCCGGTGATCTCGGCCGTCTGCTCCCCCGAGGCCCGGTCCCAGAGACGGATCACGTTGTCCTTCGCGGCCGTCGCCAGCAGCGCGCCGCCGGGTGCGACGGCGACTGCGGTTGATTCGGCCTCCAGGGCGAGTTCCAAGGCGCGAACGTCGCGCGGCCTGCGCCAGATTTTGACTTCGCGAAAGCTGCCGGATGCCAGCATGTCGCCGTCCGGGTTGAACGCGAGAGACTGCACGAGATCGAGGTGCGCGATCCCGGCCACCGGCTGACCGTCCATGACCGACACCGCGGGATCGGTCAGTCGCGTGACGACCTGACCGGTCGGCACATGGTAGATGAAGATCTGGTTGGCGCGGCTGCACGCGGCGAACTGGCCGTCCTCGGTGATGACGGCGGCAAGGACCGGATTGATTCCCCTGGGCAAGGGACTCCAAGACTGCGGGCTGAGCACCGCGCTGCCGCCGGCGCTCTTGGCCCCCTGTTCGATCCACAGCTTGAGCAGGCCGAGTTCTTCGGGCGTCATAGGGGCGGCCGCGACGTCGTTGTCGGGCGGGGGCATGGCGGGCTCGTCCTGGTGAGAGGCGAGCGTGAGCAGCAGGCTGTCGTCGCTCTTCCCGGCGACAACGGCCGGGCCGGTATCGCCCCCCTTGAGGATCGTCTGCGGCGATTCGAGTACGAGGTCGCCCTGGCGTTCACTCGCGCTGTGGCAGGCGAGACACTTCTGGCGGAAGACGGGCAGGATGTCGTTGTTGAAGTCGACCGGTGCGGCGCGTTCGATCTCGGCGATGTCAATCGGCGTCTGGGCGTTGGTCGTTGACGCGGCTGTCAGAAAGATGGCGACTGATGCGCAACAGACGGCCTGGCTTCGACTGCGAAAACGCGAGCCGGGTGGTGGCGGTGTGATTCGATTCTGAAGCATGTTGCGCTCTCTGCGCGGGGGGCGATTGTGTTCGGCGGGCATCCGCGGGCTGACGCCGCGCGGCTCGCCGTTGGGGCGAGGATCGCCGTTATTGTTCAGGTTTGACTTCTTCGACGGTCAACTTGACCGGGCGGTCGAATGTCAGGTTCTGCCCGTTGAAGTTCATCTGCACGCGGACGTTGAGGTCGTGTTCGCCGGGAGTGGCGTTCGCATTGGCGCTCACGACGAGCTTGCCGTCAGTCTGTCCCTGCGGAATCTGGACGTTGGGAATCGAGATCCCGCCGACTCCGCCGGGGAGCTGAGTCTGCAGGGTGACCGGCGCCTCGAATGCATACATGCGGGTGATCTTGACCGGGAGTTCGACCATCTCCCCCTGCTTTACGGCCGCCGTTTCGGCGGGGCCATCCATCGAAATAGGAAACTCGACGATCTTGACGTTCACCGACGTGGAGGGGGTCCAGTAATTGATGTTGCGGGGGTTGGCGGCGTTGGCGGCTTGTTGCGCCTGCTGGTCGGCCTGTTGTTTGAGACGCTGCGCTTCCTGGAGGAGCGCGGCGGCGTCGGCGGCTTCCATGTCGGCTTTGGTTTTGGTTTCGCCGGCCGTCTTGGCGGCGGCGGTGGCGGATTCGAAGACTTTTTCTGCGGCGGCCAGGGCGTCCTGCGCGGTCTTCAAGGCCTTTTCCGCCTCCGTCTGCGCGGCGGCGGCGTCCGCTGCGGCTTTCTTCCGATTCGCGTCGTCGGGACTGGCGGCGGCCGCTTTGTTCGCTGCTTCGGTGGCGGCGGTGGCGTTGTTCAGCGCGGTCTCCGCATCGGTGACGACCTTCATGGCGGCGGTTCGGGCGTCGCCGGCCTTTTTCAGTTCTGCGTTGGCCGTGTCGAGGGTCTGCTTGGCTTTGGTTGCCGCGTCTGCGGCGGCCTTCGATTTTTCGGTCGTCTCGGCGAGGATTTTTTCGAAGCGCGTCTTCCGTTCGGCTGCTGCTTCGGCGGCTTCCGGATTGCGGCGGTAGGGCAGACCCTGCACCTGTCCGGCGAGGTAGAAGGTGTACGTGCCCGGCGGCGTGTTAGCCGTCATCCGGATTTCGAATTCGCCGGAGTTCGTGTTGCCGTTGATCGCGAACTGCTGAGCCTGCACATTCGGCGGAACGTCGACCGGGAATGCGGTGATGTTGCCTTTGTAGTCTCCGCGACGCACGACGGAGTAGGGGATCTTGAGAATCCCGCCGCGCGACGTTTCCCAGAGCTTGTCCTCTCCGGCAGTGATGAGGACCGGGGCCGTTTCTCCCGCCGAGACGGCCAGCGTAATGCTCTCCGTGAGGCGGGCGGGGAAGCTGACCCCCTGCTGATTGGGCGCCATCAACGGCACCGGTGCGAGCACCGTGCCGGCTCGGGCGGTGCGCGTGACTTCCTGGTCGTTCACAACCGCTTTGCCGACGATCTGCACCTGACCGATCGCCGGCGCTGCGTTCTCTGCGGCCGTGAGGATGAGTGTTGCCGCGGTGGATGCGGGGCCGATGACGACCTCGGACGCGGTGACCCCCTCGGGCAATCCGGTTGCAGTCACCGTGATGGGCGCGTCGAACCCGTCGCGACGGAAGGCGACGACGCGGATCGAGTCCCGGCCCCCTTTGCGGAGCAGCAGCGCGCCGGAGGCGTCGGCGGGGACGGCGACCAGTCTGAAGTCGGGCTGGTCGGGGCGCATCGAGAACCGGTAGACGAGGCGTGGATCGTCGTGCAGCGCGCTGTGTCCTTCGAGCAGCAGCACGCGGTACGTGGCGTCTGCGGGAGCGGTGAAGCGGATGGCGGGGTCTTCACTGCGGGTGTCGAACCCGTAGCCGGAGTCGCGGCCCTGCAGATCGTCGACACGCTGCAGGATCGACGTCTGTTCTTCGCCGTCGTCGTTGACGGTCACCTGTTGGATCACCAGCGCCGGATCGGTGGGGAGCCCGAGGCGTTGCGAAAAGAGTTCCAGGTTGACGACCTCGCCGGCCGCGGCGGTGAATTCGAACCAGTCGCGGTCGCCGCGGGGCCAGAAGCGGCCGGCGACTTCGCAGGGGAGTTCGACGGCCTGGGCGTTCTCGGGCGAGTCGTTGCCGTCCTGTTCGAGGATCACCGGCGCCGTGGCGGCGCTGATCAGGACGGGATTCGAGAACCCGGTCGGGGCGGTGACGCGATAGGGGACGAGGTCGAGTTCGGCCTGCTCCGGGGAGAGACGGATGCCGGTCAAAGGGTGATTCGCAACATCGCCCGGCATGGCGATCTGGACGGCGAGTGTCTCGAGCGGCCGACCGTTGAGTTCGATTCCGGCCGGCTGCCCGCCCGGCAAGTTGCTGCCAAACAGCGTGAACTCGCTGCTTGAGCCGACGACCGCCGAGGGGGGAAACACGAAATCGACGTGCGGTAATGCCCCGATCGTCAAGCGGTAGACGTATTGTGGTCCACCCCGGTACAGCGAATCGGTGACGCGGATCACCCATTGCGAGTCTGATTCGGCGGCGAGATGGAGGGCGGCGTCTCCGTGCGGCCCGGCCTGGGCTTCGGCCAGAACGCGGCCGCCGGTATCTGTCACGGTGACAACGGCGTCGAGCAGCGAATCAAGTTTCTGCGCATGGCAGGTGATCTGGAGCTTCTCCCCCGCCGTGACGTCGAACCGGTAGCAGTCGACGTCGGCCGCGCCGTTGATCTGCCCGTTGATCAGCAACGGCCCGTTGATCGGGGTGGCCTCTCCCTCCGTGTTGTTCGGTTCCTCCTCGCGGGATTCGGCGATCGCGCTGACCTCGAATGTGCGCGGATTGGAGATGCCGTATTTGCCCTGAGTCCGGACGGTGTAGTGCCCCGGCGGAACGTCTTGCTTGATCGTGACGACGAACTCATTCGGAACTGGTTGCGGGCCTTCATCGAACGGCCCCGGATCGGCCAGCTTGCGCTCGGCCGTGATTCCCGGATGGGAGAAGTGCAGCCGGTCGGCGTCGTCGAGATTGGCCCCGGTGATCGTCGTTTCGACGGTCGCACCGGGACTTCCGCCGGCGGGGAAGATGCCGTCGAGTCGCGCGGCGGGCAGTTGAGCGACCGCGACGCCGGTGCTACTTAGCAGAACAGCGGCTGCCCCGAACACGAACGAAGCGAAGCGTGAGGTCGCCATGTCATCGCCTTTCTCCTGGCGCGTGAGATCTCGCGGCGTGTGACCTGAATGGCGACGATCTGTGATCATCGCACGAATTGGAATTCCCGCGAATTGAACATCGCCCACAGGACGTCTTCGTAGGCCTGCTGCTTGTTCTCATAGAGTGCGATCTGGCCGAGGACGAAGTCGAGTTCTTCGGGTCGCGGTGGCCGGGCGTAGGCCCAATAGTAAAGTTCCGTCACGCTCTCGGCGTCGAACCGCGTCTGGTCGCGCGCGAAGAGGGCGGCTCTACCGGTGTTGTTTGCCACGCGGCTCTGGATATCGGTCGAATTGAGCAGGTGCAGCGACTGAGCGAGGTTGGCTTCAGGATTGCGTTCGCATTCGCAGGCACTTTCCGCTTCCGGTTTGCCGAAGACCTGCAGGAAGTAGTCGTTGAAGCCGTTGTCGGGGAGTTGGACGGCCAGGGTTCCCCGCGGGACGCCACCGAAGCCGGATGTGGTCCCGGAGACCTGATTGACGGCGTCGTAGAGCACCTCGGCCGTCAGCCGCCGGGGGTAGAAACTGGAATAGTTCTGCTTGTCGCGATAGTTGAACTCGTTCGGTTCGGAACTGAGCTGGTAAGTGCGTGAGCGACAGATGGTTCGCACCAGGTTCTTGAGGTCGAAACCGCTGTCGATGAAGTGCTGCGCGAGCGCATCGAGGAGCGCCGGGTTCGACGGGGGGTTGGTGACCCGCATGTCGTCTTCGGGATCGACGATGCCGCGACCGAAGAAGTGCTTCCAGTAGCGGTTGACGAGCGCCCGGGCGAAGAACGGATTGTCGGGGGCGGTCATCCAGTCGACCATGTAGTGCCGTGCGTCTTCATAGGGAGGAACTTCGATCGGTTCGCCGCCGAGGCCTGTCGGGAGGACGTCGGTCTGCGTGCGGGGATTACGGGCGGTCGGCGCCTGGCCGTTGAGGGAGACGTAGTCGACGATGTTCCGCACGGTGTTGAGGCGGCTCTGTTTCATCGCCACCTGTGAGAAGAACGCCTGGAAGCCGTAGTAGTCGCTCTGGCTCCAGCGCTCGAACGGATGATGATGGCATTTGGCGCAGCCCAGACGCAGTCCGAGGAAGAGCTGGGCGGTGTCTTCCATCCGCTGTTCGTTGGTCCGCACTTCGCGATACCAGGCGACCGGGGGGTGCGACTCGACGTCTCCGGTCGCCGCCAGAATATTGCGTACGAACTCGTCGTACGGCATGTTCTGCTGCATGGCGGACCGGATCCAGGCGTGAAAACGGTAAGTATACGGAATGTCGTTGGCATTCCGCCGCTTATTCCTCAACACGGCGGACCATTTGTTGGCGAAGTAGTCGCCGTAGCCTTCGCCGGCGAGCAGCCGGTCGATCAGTTTGTTGCGCTTGTCCGGGTCGCTGTCGGCAGCGAACTGCCGCGCTTCGACGGCGGTCGGCAAACGTCCGGCAATGTCGACGGTGACTCGGCGGACGAACGTCTGATCGTCGCACACGGGCGAGGGGGGGATGCCGAGTTCCTTGAGCTTGGCGAAGACGTGGACGTCGATCGGTTCGCTCAACCCGGCGATCTCCTCGACCGGAAGGCCCTGTGGGATGATCGCGCGGAACACGCTGACGGCGCCCTGGAAGCGGACCATCACGGCGACCTCGCCGGGGATGTCGTCGGTTGTGACGCGGCCGAAGGCGCTGGCGACGGCCATTTCTTCATCGTTCGATTCGTAGGTTGCCAGTTGCGAGACGTCGCGGGTTGTGCCGTCGCTGTAATGGCCGATGACGCGGAGTTGCTGCTTCTCGCGGCGGTTCATTTTGCGGGACTTCGGAAAGACCTCGATGCTGCTGAGCACCGGGTCGTCTTCGGAACCGTACGGCAGCCCCTGTTCGATCCAGTTCTTAATCAGATTCCACTCATACGAACCGGGAGAGAGACGGTGCCCGCCGCCGTGCGGCAACTGGTTCGACGGCTTCATCAACAGCAGGCTGTAGGCGGGATCGGCGGGAAAGATCCGCCGGCCGCGATCTTCCAGGACGAGGTATTCGTAATCCTCGTCCGGATAGAAGCCGAGCAGCGAGAGTTTGAAACCGTTCTGTCCGTCGGCTTTGCCGTGGCAGCCGCCGGTGTTGCAGCCGAGCTTGGTGAAGAGGGGGACAATTTCGTTGGCGAAGTTAATCGGCAGTTGTTCACTACAACGTTCGGCCGTCAACTGGAGCGCGGCGGTCTGGCCATCGGCGGCCGTGGCGGTGATCGTTGCCGTGCCGTCGCTGAGCGGGGTAACGACTCCATCTTCGTCGACGGTGAGGATCGCGGGGTGGTCGACGCTGTACTCGACGTCATGCGTGACGTCGTGAAACTGGCCGCTTGCAAACCGGCCGGTTACAACAAGCTGCATGCGGGCGTTGACGCCCCGCAGGACCGGATCGCCGGCTGATTCAAACTCAATCGCCTGAAGTTCGCCTGCCGGCCCGAGACCGGGGAATTGAGACAGTTCCGGCTCCTGGGAAAGAGCGGCTTGCAGGCTCGACAGCAGGAGCCCGATGACGACGGCCAGAATTCGCGTTGTCCGCATGTTTCCCCTCCATTGCGATCCTTCCCGGACAGCGCACCGCGCGGCAGTGACCCGGGCCTTGTTCCGTCGCGCATCAACTGACATTGTGACTTGTTGACGGGACGCATGCAAGAATTCCGATGCGATGAAGGCGCTCCCGCGACGATTTCAGACGCTCGGCCCGGAACGGAGTTGCAACGGCCGGCTGCAACAAATCTGCGGGTCGCGAGCTTCTTTTGAGTGCGGCGACTTGTCGCCGCTTTGGGATCGAACCGCGCTGGCTGCCCCGGATGCGTGACAGTCTGCGGCAGCAGCGTCCCCGCCCTCGCCAATCGTGAGCGACGCACCGGGATCGTCTGAAAGCGGCGACGGGTCGCCGCACTCCGATAAGCGGCATCGCAAATCATTCGCGATTTGGTTGCATTCCTGTCGAGAACGCACAATAATTCCCGCTTCGCGCAGAATCCCCCGAAGGAAATCGGTCGACACGAGACTTATGGCGAGCTACACGAAACAGGACATTCGACGGATTCGGAAGAAGCGGGCCCGGCTGAAGAAGAAGCTGAAGTGCCGCTTCTGCCCCGGCGGGGAAATTCCCCGTCCGGTGTACGTCGACTACAAGGACGTGCGGACGCTGCGGGGTCTGATCGACCGGCAGAACCGCATCATGCCGCGTCGTCGCACCGGAACGTCGGCCATCTATCAGCGCGCCGTTCGCAAGGCGGTGATGCGGGCGCGGTTCATCGGGCTGCTGCCCTACATCGGCGAAGACTAGAGCGAGTCGCTCTACCATGGGTCCACGTTGAGCGGTTTTCGGACTGTCGCGCCCGAGATTCCGCGAGACAGATCGTCTATGGTCATTCCAACAGCGCGCTAATCGCACCCACCTCGCCCGCGAGGAACGACGACAATTCCGGTGACGTCAGGCCGGGGCGGGGTTCGCTCATTGATCGCACGCGCCCATGTCGCCTGATGATCAACTGCGGAAGAACATCGCCGGGATCGAGGAGCGCATCGCGGCGGCATGTGCGCGGGTCGGCCGCAGTTCCGACACCGTTCGGCTTATCGCTGTCACGAAGTACGCCGAACCCGCCTGGGTGCGAGGTCTGCTGCGGCTCGGCCTCAATACGCTCGGTGAAAGTCGTCCGCAGCAACTGGTGGAGCGGGCCGATCAACTGGAGGGCGAGATTGAATGGCATTTGATCGGTCACCTGCAGCGCAACAAGGTGCGGTCCGTGTTGCCGAGTGTGAGCCTGATTCACTCGGTGGATTCGGCGGCACTGCTGGAGCGGATCGACCGGATTTCCGGTGAACTGGGCCTCGTGGCGAATGTATTGCTGCAGGTGAACGTGTCGGGGGAATCGAGCAAGGCCGGGTTCGCGCCGGCGGAACTGGAACGCGAGTACGCGCAGTTTATTGGCCTTGAGCACGTCGAACTGTCAGGATTGATGACGATGGCGCCGCTCAGCGATGATCCGGAGTCGGCCCGGCCGACGTTTCGTGGTCTTCGGGAATTGCGGGGCCGGCTCCTCGAGACCGTTTCCGCCGGACCGGCTCTCGAGGAATTGTCGATGGGGATGAGCCACGATTTTGAAGTCGCCATCGAAGAGGGAGCGACATCCATCCGGATCGGCAGCCTGCTTTACGAAGGGCTCGCTTCGTCCGACGAGAATTGACTTTACGGAAAGGGGAAGCGTGCGGCCGGTCTGCCTGTCGCAGCATGCGACCGGCTCGCGCGGTTCTTCGGAGTGCGGCGACAGGTCGCCGCACTCCACAGCAGGGCGACTGGCGGTTCCCCACAGGAAGGCGTATGCTCGCGGCCGTTGATGGACCCACTCCGATCGAGCAGCGAACGCCGATGACCGAAGAACGCAGGCGACCCGATGAACACCTGCCGGAAGGAGACTCCACCGGCGGCGTCATTCCGTACAAGAATCCGAAGGCACTGATCGCCTACTACTGCGGCATTTTTGCGCTGTTGCCGTGTATCGGGATCGCCCCGGGGATCGCCGGTTTGGTTCTCGGAATCATGGGGTTGCGATACCGGGCTGCGCATCCGGAGACCAAGGGGAGCGTCCATGCGTGGATCGGGATCATCCTCGGCGGCGGAATGTCGCTGATCTGGCTGGCGCTGTTTCTGATCGGATTTGTCGGCGCTGCATCGGGTTGGTAATTGATTAGGTGAGACGACGCTGAACCGGCCGATTCATGGATCGAACATCGCGGACGACAACAGGACGGGACGCGCTGCGCGAGATGCAGCAGCAGGCGGGGGCTGTGTTTCCGGAGGGCGACGACGCATCGCTTGGGCCGCTGCACTTCGACGATCCGGCGGGTGAATACAAAGCGGCCGTTGAACGGTGTGCTGTGCTGGAATTGCCCGGGCGGGCCCGGATTGAGCTGACGGGTGGGGACCGGGCCTCGTTTCTGCACAACTTCTGCACGAACGACATTAATCGGCTCGCTGCGGGAGAGGGCTGCGAAGCGTTTGTGACCAGTGTGAAGGGCCGCATCCTGGGGCATATCTTTGTCGGGGCAGATACCGATTCGCTGTGGATCGACAGCGGTCCGGGCAGCGATGAGTTCCTGCTCGCACATCTGGACAAATATCTCATCACCGAGGACGTGGAACTCCATAACCGGACCGGTCAATTCGGCAGCCTGCTGGTCTGCGGACCGGATGCGGCAAAGTGTGTCGACAATGCGCTCGGGATTGATGCCGGCGGCCTCGCGATGTGCCATCACGCATCCGGCGTGCTGGATGAGCGAACGGTGACGGCGACGCGCGTGCCGTTTACGACGCAGCCGAGCTATCTGCTGACGGTCGAGTCGGAATTGCTTGCCAGGTTGTGGGAGATGGTGGCGGCGACCGACGCCCAGCCGACCGGCAGCGCGGTGTTCGATGTGCTGCGGATCGAAGCGGGGATGCCGGTGTACGGCCGCGACATTTCCGAGGAACAGATTGCGCAGGAGGCCGGTCGCAATGAGGCGGCGATCAGCTTCACCAAGGGGTGCTACCTCGGTCAGGAACCGATCGCCCGGCTCGATGCGCTGGGGCACGTCAATCGCGAACTGCGCGGGTTGCGGATCGAATCGGAGAGCGCGCCGGAAATCGGGGCCAAGGTGTTCGGCGAGACGGGTGAGAAGGAAGTCGGTTCGATCACTTCCTCCGCCGCGTGTCCTGGCGAAGAGCGATCGGTTGCACTGGCGCTGCTGCGGCGGGAGTGCACTCAACCGGGGACGCTGGTCACGATTGGTGGCGCGGAGGGTGAGCGAGTGACGGCGGAGGTTTTCTGGGAGTAGGGCGGTGCCTTCTCCCGAGAAGCGCAAATGAAGCGAGCCGCCGATGCGGGAATCGGGGCTCGCTTCGAAGTGCAGCGGGAACGGATTCAGGGCCGGGTCTGCCCACCGTCAGGGAGAGAAGGCGCCGTCGAAACGGACATCGGGTCGACTCGGGAGACCGTTGCCCCGCTGCCGTGGGAAGCTGTCTTCCGCCGGGAGATTGTTCGGACTTGCGGGCGAGCGCAGTTGGCGATCGAAGCCTGTTGAAAGGATTGCGGCGGGGTCTTCCGGCCGCGCCGACACGCTCGGTTCCGGAGCACTGAGTTCCTGCCGCGGCGGTCGCGTGCGACGCTGCCGGGCAATCGGCCGCAATGGCTGGAGATCGCGCGGGCTCTGCCCGCGAACGGTGGCGGGGTTGGTGTCGGGATTCGCGGCTTGATTGCCGGCGAGCAGTTGCTGCTGATCGCGTGCGGACTCGCGGCGGCGACGTGCGGCGGCGATCTGGGCGGCCTCCGAGGTTTCCAGCAGGGGACTGCCGGCCAGCACCCAGCCGGTCCACTTCTTCTCCACCGCGTGCACATCGGCAAAGCCGTAGTGCTTTTTGAAGGCGTATTCCCAGTTCTTGTCCATGGCGTCTGCGAGGAACCGGAGGTAGACGGCGCGCCCCTCACGGCCGTGCTGCTGCACCAGAAAGTCGGCGAGCGAGTAGCCTTCGGCGTAGAGCGTGAGGACGTCGCGCATGTCCGAGGGGTATTCCGAAATCTCGAGGAGTTCCGGCAGGGGAATGCGTCGGTTGGTCTGAATCACCTGGTCGAGCAGCTTGACCTGTCGCATTCGTTCGGACTCGTGCTCCACCAGGGTGGCCGCTCCCTCGTCCGCCCAGCGCGGCAGCGGACAGCGAAAGTGGCTGGCGAAGATGGTGTGGCTGACTTCGTGCGGGATGACCGAATCGAGGATGCGCTCCAGCGACCCCTGCACCTGCATGTTCCATCCGAAGACCTCGCCCCCCTCGAAGGTGAAGGTCGTCGCACCTCCGGCGCCGATCTGTCCGACCTTGACCTTGATCGGACAGGGGCGATACCAGCGGGGCAGCGTCTCGCCCAGCCAGGCTTCGGCGAGTTCACGGCGATAGAACTCAGCCGCTTTGCCGACCTGTTCTGCAATTTCGTCACTCGGCGCGGTGACGACGAAGTTTTCGGTGCGATGCGTTCCGGCTTCGGCGTTCGCTGCGAAAACGAGCACGACCGCGACAGCGATTCCGCCCAAGACCGTGCGGGCCCGGTCGGGCGTGAATCGCTGTTTGCGGGAAACAGAGCTGAGGCACGACAGACTGCGGGATTGCCGAGCTTCCATGCGCTGCGGACCTTCCAATGGCGGGTTGCGGGAAAAAGACAGCGGGGCTGAAACAGCCGGAAGGGGGGTCGATCACTCCCACCGCCGAGGATGACGGACGGGCGATGTGTTGCGGTCGCAAAGGGGGGACCAATGCCGGAAGATTCGTTGCGGCGTTTCCCTGGGAGGCGCACCCGAGAGCGCGCAACCACTTATCTTGCCGAACGATACGACGGCAGAGAAAATCCGGCTTGCCGGTTGATCCGGTCCCCGATGACGGCGTCTGTTTGTGTAAAAACTACAAGCCGCGCCGCGGCAGCGTCGACGATGGATCGCGGCTCCCGGAGAGAATCGCGAGCGGTCGATCGTCTGCGTGAGGTTGACTCGCGGCCGTTTGTTTCGACCGAGCGAGGCGGACTCGACAGTTCGACACGACTCGCCTTGCTGCAAAATGTGCCGTTCGCGTAAAACCCGCCCCGACGACGGGTCTGCCAGCGCCTCGGCAATCGGTTCGACCGGAGCGAATTGTTGCCCCGTGGGTTCGTGAGACAGGTCGTCTCCAGAGATTCGGAAAGCGCTATTCGTGCCAGTGGCACGTGATCGTGGCGGCGTCTGGTCGCGTTTTTGTCTTTGTATGCGGCATTTTGCGCCGCCAGAACCGCCTCAGTGAAACGAAACGCGCACTCGCGGCAAGGATGCCAGCCAATGAACAGACTCGGGACGTTTGCAGCGACGACACTTCGCGGTCCCAACCCGCGTGTGAACGCTTTCGCGTTCGGCGGCCTGGCCGGCTCATTTCTGCTGGCGTGGGTCTGGTTCTTCCTGGGCGAATGGGGAGTGTCGCTGCCGGTCACGTCGGCCGTGCTGCTTGCCATTGTCGCGGGATTTCTGGGAGGAGTGCGCTCGCGTTCGGAGGAACCGGTCGATCGGGCGACGCATCTCTGGAAGACGGTGTTTGTCGCGGCCTGGTCGGTCGCGCTGCCCGGGCTGATTGCGATGACGCTGGCGTCGCTGATGTGGCTGCCGGCCATCGTTGTTACGAACGACGCGATGACGTTCCTGCTGGCGTTTTTCGCGGCCGCATTGACCCTCTCGCCTCCGGTGTTCGTCCTCGCGGGGCTGATTCCGGAAGGGCGTGGTGCGGCGCGATGGGGCGTTGCGTTCCAGGGCGCGGCGGCCGCTTTTCTGTTGGCCCCGTTGCTGCTTGCCTTTCGATTCGATGTCCTGGTCCTGTCGTGGTCTGCAGCGGGCGTCGCGACGGTGGCGGCGTTGTGGAGATTTTTCAAAAAGCGGGAGCAGTCGCGACAAGAACCGGCGGAACCTCTTGCGGAGCCGCCCGGGACGCAGACGTTGTCCCCCGTCGCCCGCATTGAACGGGGACTCGTCGCGCTGCTGGCCGGCGCGGCGGTCGCCGTCGTGGTGCAGATGACCGCGCAACTGGTCGCATCGGCGGCGTTTGTGATGTACGGGCAGATCGCGGCTATGGTTTCCGGCGTCGGCTGTGGGATTGCGATCGCAGCACGTCGCTGGTCCGGCGAGCAGCTTGGCGCGGGAGTGGGGACGGCGCTTCTGACTGGAAGTTGGGTCTCGCTGCTTGCGCTGGCGTATCCTTGGTTGATTGAAACATCGCTGTCAATCAGCGCGTACGTGTCGCAACTGTGGCTGCTGCTGCCGCTCCGCACACTGCTGGCGGCGGCGCCGCTGTTTCCGATTGCGGTCGGGTTGGGCCGGCTCGCCACAACGAGCCGGGAAGACCGTGGAGCTTCAACACGTCCGGCGCTGACCGAGGCGTTGATTTGCGGGAGCATCGGCTTTCTCGTCATCCGCTGGGCGAACGTCGACGCACGGGACGCGGTCGCTCCGTTCGCCGTGAGCGGCCTTGTTCTGGCTCTCGCAAGCTGGGTTGTGAGTGGGCGACCGCGACTTTCACGGCCGGCGTGGAGTGCGGCCGGCGCTGCGATCGTCCTTGCCTGCGGTTGCTTCTTCTGGAGCGAGTCCTACGCGCCCGCCCGGGCCGCGCGGTTGCTGTTTTCCACTCAGATCTTTCTGGCCCATCGCGACGGCGCCGAACCTGAACACCTGCCTTTCCTCGACGAGGGCCGGCTGGTGGCCGATGCGGTTTCCGACGGCACCGTGTGGACCGTGTGGAAGCATCACGGCTCACAGTTGCAGTTTCGTCAGAACGGCGTTCCCCGGCACATTACGTCGCTCGATCCAGTGAGGTGTCCCGAGTCTTCGTCGGAAGTCATGCCGGCGGTGCTGGGATTGACGGTCCATCCTCAACCACGACGGGTGCTGATGTTCGGACTGGGCGGCACGAGTCCGCTGGCCGCGTGCACCGAATTCCCGGTGGAGCAGATTACGTGCGTCGAGGGTGACGACGCCCTCGTCGATGCTGCGCGGGACGTGGTTCTCCCGCTGGGCGCCGGCAGGCGCCTGTCCGATGCACGGGTGAAAGTCATCGAGGCGGCGCCCGAACTCTTCGCCGCCGCCCGGCATGAGGCCTACGACGTCATCATTCTCAATGAGAACCAGCCGGCGCTGCTGCATGCGACGCCGCGGTTCAGCACCGCACACTATTCCCGCCTGTCGAGTGCACTGGCCGACGACGGACTGTTGTGCCAGCGGTTTCAGTTCGTCGACTTTGGTCCGGAACCGCTGCAGGAGGCGGTTGCCACGCTTCGGGCCGTTTTTCCGCAGGTTGTCGCCGTCGAGACCGCACCGGGCGAGTTTACGTTCCTGGCGAAGAAAACGGACGCTCCGCTGCTCGACGCCGATTTTCTGGCTCGAGCCCAGCGTCCGCAGGTCCGGCGTGTGATGGGCCGGATCGGCTGGGACTGGTCGGTCCTGCTGACACTGGCTGCGCTGAGCGACGAGGCGCTGGATGAGATCACCGCTTCGTCCCGGTCAACACGGTCTCTGGCGGCCGGTGGGCGGCCGGCGTTTCGTCTTCCGGCGGAGATGATGCGGTGGGCGCCGAAACGGGCGGAGGTTCAGGAAGTGCTCGCTCCGCATCACAGCCGCATGGCGACGTGGCTCGGCGAACTTCCCCAACTCCGCGACGTCTCGAAGCGGTTGGACGACGTGACGGAGCAGCAGCGGGTGATCAGCGAGCAACCGGATCAGTTCTGGGCGTACCGTGCAACGCTCAAATCCCGCCTGCAGGATCGCCCGCGGTCGATGATCAAACAGGTCGCGCATGAGGGACTGGTTCGGCGCTTGCATCCGGAGGACGAGCGTCGCAAGCAGTATCTGGTTGCACTGGGCGAAGCCGCCCGGCAGGAAAACCCGGACGTTGCGTCGATCAATCGTCTGCTGCAGTTTGCCGATCCGTACGACCCTCTCGTCAGCTTTTTCGTGTACGGTGAGGCGGCGCAACTGGCGGCCCGGTCCAGGGACGCGCGGCCGGACATTGAACTTGCGCTGCGGCTGCACACGATCAACTTCAGCACCGGCGGCGATCGATCGATCGAGAATGTGGTGGAGGCTGTCGAACTGCTCGTCGACGAGCCGCGATCTGCCGAAGGCGCGAGCGAGCGTTGGGATGCGCTCAACGCGTTGCTGAATGTGATGCGCGAGCGCTGGAATCTGCGCGCCATGCAGGCCCGCAACTCGCGGTACGCCGCGTCGGACGTCGAGAAGTCGCTCGCCGCAGCGAAAGCGGCGATGTCCTGCATGGACGGACTGGCGAGCGAAGTCGGCGTCGCCGACGCCGACTGGCAGGCGCGGCGCGACGTGCTGCAGACCTACCTGATCCGACCGCTGCGAACCTATCGTTCAAGTCTCACGGAACGAAAGCCGTCGGAAACGGCGCTTGTTCCCGAGTCCGAGGAACCGCCGGCGGAATAGCGCAGCGCGTCGTCGCAGGGACCGGAGGATCGCCGACGGGTGAGTCGCGTGACCGGGCTCACTTCATCAGCTTGTAGCGTTTCATCTTATTGTACAGAGTGACGCGGCTGATGCCGAGATCCTTGGCGGTGTTGGTGCGGGAGAAGTTGTTTCGCATCAGTGCGTCTTCGATCAACTCCCGTTCGGTCACGGCGACTTGCGCCTCCAGCGATGTGTCGGTGCTTGCACTGTAGTTCGGCAGCTTCACCGACGGGTCATTCACGGGCCCGGCTTCGTTGAGCAGGATGTGGGGCGGGAGTTGTTCCGCCTGCAGCCGTTCATCCCGGCAGTAGATGACCGCGCGCTGCACGACGTGTTCGAGTTCCCGCACGTTGCCGGGCCAGGGATACGCCAGCAGTCCGTCGAAGAAGCGATCCTCGACGGAGTTGACGACCGTGCCGTGCTGCTCGGTGAACTTCGCGATGAACTTCCTGGCCAGCGGCACGATGTCCATCTTCCGTTTGCGCAACGGGGGGATATCAAACTTGAGCATGTTGAGGCGGTAGTAGAGGTCGGGCCGGAACTTGCCCTGCTCGACAAGAGGCTGCAGGTCGAGGTTGCTGGCGACGACGAGCCGCGCCCGCGACTTGTGAGTTGTGTTGGAGCCGACCGGCTCGAACTCCCGCGTTTCGATCACGCGCAGCAACTTGACCTGCTGTTCGGGCCCGAGCACGTCGATTTCGTCGAGAAGAATCGTCCCTCCGGCAGCCGCCAGAAACTTGCCCTGCTTGTCCGCGTGAGCGGAGGTAAATGCGCCCTTGGCGTGTCCGAACAGTTCGCTCTCGATCAACTCGCGAGGCAGCGCTCCGCACGCGACGTGAATGAAGGGTTCGTCCCGTCGCGGGGACGCCTCGTGAATCAACTGCGACAGGTACGTTTTGCCCGAACCGGTCTCGCCGATGAGCAGGATCGTGACGTCGTGGGCGGCGGCGATGGCCAGATCCTCGAGCATTCTGCGAAACGAAGAGGAATTGGTTTCGAACCGCTGGGTGACCCCTTCGATGACCGCATCGGTGAATTCAGGGTCGGTCGTCTCTGATTCGGATGCTCCCGCCGCGGGCGTCGCCGCAGAAAGCGCGGTGAGATGCCGCTGCACGGCCTCCTCGATGAGGGCGGTGTCGTGCGAGGCTCGAAAGTGGGCCATGTCGGAGCAGGCGGCGCGACGTTCGAGCGGTTCGGGACAGTCGCCGGAGGTGATCAAAATGACCGTCGGCGGGTTGGCCAGCTCTTGAACCGACTCCAGGAAGCGGTCACCGGCGTGACCGCCGTCTCGCACGTCGCGAAAATCTGCGACGAGCAACTGCGGCGATTCGCTGCTCAGCAGAGACGCGGCTTCGTCCACGGTCTCGGCCGGCAAGAACTCGGCTGCGTCGCCCAGCATGGTCCCGAGTTGCGCAGCGAAGACGACGTCGCCGCTGACGAGAAGCAGTTTACAGTCAGCCATCCGGCATCCCCCGGTTCGATGTCCCGCGCGGATTTCGCATCCGCAGAGTCTCGTGATACGCTGCACGCGAGGCGCACCCGGCTCGCCGCGCCGTCCGGGCGGAATCGCCGGCGGCGTGCATTCGAGCGGAACGTGATTCGGTGCATGAAACGAAGTGGCTGCTGTCTGCTTGGGATGTCAACAAAATGAATGCCGGGTTGTTCCGCCTGTTGAACGGTGGCGGCGAAACTCTTGTGCAGGCAATGGTTTGTGGCCAGAGATTTCAGTAACGCCGGCAGTCCCGCCGCTTATCATGTGGCGAACGGGCAGCATTGGCTCGAGTTTGATGTGGTGAAAAGCCAACACGTCGCCCACCGATCTGGTGAGACAAATGGAAGTGACAGAGTTCGCCAGGCAGGTTCTCGATTCCGACTCGCTTGAAGGCAAGCTTCAACCGGCGGTGGAGCCGTTGACCGACCGGAGCGCTGGTCCGGCTGAGCGACGAATTCAGCCCCGCCGGCCGTCAAACCTGCAGTTCGCGGCGCGGCGGACGGCGCCTGCGATGCCGCGGGGAGAATCTTTGCGGGATCCTGCGAAAAGGGCGTTGGCCCACCACATCATGGCGAACCATGAGCTGCAGGCTCTGGAAGTGATGGCGTGGGTGCTGCTGGCCTTTCCCGACGCGCCGTCTGAATTTCGAACGGGCGTCGCGCGCATCATGGGCGACGAACAACGGCATACCCGGATGCACGTCGAGCGGGCCCGCACGCTGGGGCTCGAGTTCGGCAAGTTTCCGGTCAACAGCTACATCTGGGAGAAGGCGATGTCGTTTGCGTCGCCGCTTGACTATGTCGCCGGTCTGCCGCTGCTGTTTGAAGGCCGGAATCTGGATCACACGATCGAGTTTGCCGAGGAATTCGAAGCCGCCGGCGACGAGCGAAGCGGAGCGCTGATGCGGGTGATTCACCGGGACGAGATCGAGCACGTGGCGTTCGGCGTCGAGTGGTTGCGAAAGCTCAAGCCGCGAGAGCTTTCCGACTGGGACGCTTTCACGTCTCATCTGCACTGGCCGCTGCATGCTTCCAAGGCGGCCGGAGAGGTGCTTCAGCGTGATGCGCGGCGGGAGGCGGGGCTGTCGGAGGAGTTCATCGAGCGTCTTGCTGAGACCGTGCGGCAGCCACCTGCGACTCCACCGAGTACTCCATGAGCTTGCGCTCACGGCTACATGCTTGCGCGACTTCGCCGCTGGTTACTTCCGGATGTCTGGAGAGACGTTCGCCATTACGCGCAACTGTCGGCGGGAGTCTGGTGAGCCCGGCCTTGAAAGGCTGTCAGTTACACACAACTCGGGTGGGCCCCGGTCCTGAGAAACCAGGCCCAGGGGATTCTCGAAGAGGACACAGATTTTCGCGGATTCGGCGGATCAGCACGGATTTCGGGAGTATTCCTCAAGAGGCGGCATCGCCGAGACCGCATCGATCCAGGCGTGAATACTCTGCACTTCACAGAAAGCAATCAGCGAAAATCGGTCCAATCCGTGGTCATCCGCGTTCCATTCGAATCTCTCGGAGAGTCACTCGAACGGGCATCCAGAGATGTGTGTAAACGACAGCCGTGGAAGGCCGGGGTACGAAACGAGTTTATGCCCGCATTGACGCCAGTGATCGCTGGCGTTTTCTGGCAGCCGGAGTCGTGGGCACTCAGGGGTGGCGGCGTTCGATGGCGCTGGCTTCGGGGACGGTCAACAGGCCCCACTGGAGCGACTGGTCCTGCGTGTACTGTTTGCCGAGGGTGAGTGCGGTGACGGCTTTGCAGAGTTCGTAGCCGAGGTAGAAAGCGTGGGATGCATCGAGACTGCCGGCGGCTGCCGAGAAGGCGTCGAAGAGTTCGAAGGCGTCCCGCCCTCGCCAGTAGCCGTCCCGGTTCATGACGTGGACTTCGCCCCGCTCGACGAAGATACGATAGTTGGGGTCTTTCAGTTGCGCTGCGAGTTGTTGCAGGTCCTCCTCACCGTACTCGCGGACCCTGGCGTCACGGAGCATCACCAGGCTGGAATCGACATGTTTGGGAAGCGCGCGGGAATCGACGGCGTACTTTGCAAGCCGGCGGGCGGCGTCGAACTCCCGAACGGATGTGCGGGCCCAGTTGATCACCTCGGTCGTCAAGATGCTGCGAATTTCCAACTCCTGGCAGACCGCGGCAAGCAGCATGTTCACACCGGCGCTGTCGACCTCGGCCATTTCGGTGATGTTGCCGACCCCCATCATGAGTTCCGCCTCCGGCCAGCGGCGGCGGGTTTCGTAGTACCGCGCCAGGGAGGCGGCGAAGCCGAAACCGATCGGCTCAATGATCGGGTCGATGCGAAACCGGCAGTTGTTCTCCTGCAGGGTCTCAATCGTCAGCCCGAGCGAAGCGAGGTGTTGCGGATCGTCGGGAATGGCGACGAGTTCGGCGTCGAGTTGCGAGGCCCAGTCGAGGTTGGTCTGATTGACGCTCAGGACCAGTTCCGCCCCTGCGGCGACGGAGGCTTCGACCTCCGTCCGGTCGAAACTGTCGATCGAAACACGGTATCCCTCTCTGCACAGCATCCGCGTGACGTCGGCTGCGCGGGTCCAGGTTTCTCCCGGTACGCAGCCCAGGTCGATGACATCCGCGCCGCTCCGGCGATAGTCTTCCGCAGCCCGCAGAAGCTCCTCGTCGGTCAATCGAGGCGCGTGGTTGATTTCGGCCAGAATCTCAATGTCGTAACGGGACAGGTCGGGAGCGGAGGCCTGATTCCGGCCGAACGCCTCGGGAAGGTCGCGGATGTCCTTCGGTCCGAGTTGGAACGGCATCCCGAAACGCGCGCTCAGTGCGGTGAGGTCGCCCTGACAGTAGCCGGGCAGCAGAACTCGGTCGAACGTGCTGTTCAGCGACAGTTTGCGGACGACCCAGTCGGTGTGCATCAGCCCGGCGACGGAGATCGGCAGAACGCAGATCTCGAAATCGATCTCCGCCGCTTCGCCGAGTTCGCCTGCCGCGCGGCGGACGGTCGCTTCCGCCAGACGGCCGGTGACGAGCAGAATGCGTTGGTTGGCGGCTTCGGACATGAGGCTGTCGCGGTCTCAGCGGCGTTGCAGCGGACCAACCAGCGGGCGCACGACTGCAACGGCTGTTCATCGCACCCAATTCTTGGGGAAGCCCTCCAGTGGCGAGGTCTCGGCAGGCTTCCACAGTGCGATCTCGTGGATTCGACAGGCCAGGTCGACGTCGCTCTGTGTAATGCCTTTGACGCGGTGCGTCTGGAGTTTGACAATGACTTGCGCATAGCCCAACTCGAGGTCCGGGTGATGCCAGGCCGCCTCGGCGGCATATCCGATTGCGGAGGCGAGGAGCATGGTATGCGGCCAACCGGGCGTTACGTACTTGCGTCGCAGCCAGCCGTCGCGGATCTCCCAACCGGGGAGGTCCTCGAGTGCGGCTTCAATCTGCTGCTCGGTCAGAACGACATCATCAGGCATGGTGTTGCCCCCTGTCTCGGCATTACGTCTGCGATCGCTGATTGGCGGCGTGCAAGTTGTGACGACTGAGCCCGCTATCGTACCGCGCCGCCGTTGGCATTGATGACCTGTCCCGTGATGTAGGCCGCATCGTCGCTGACCAGGAACCGCGCCAGCCGGGCGACATCGTCCGGCGTGCCCCACCGCCTCAGGGGCGTCTCGCGGATCACGCGCTCCTGCCAGACGTCTCCAGCCTGCTCGCCCCACGCCGTCCGAATCCAGCCGGGGGCGATGCAGTTGACTCGCACTTCCGGCGCGAGTGAAACGGCCAGGGATCTGGTTAGCCCCATGATCGCGTTCTTGGTGAGTGCGAACAACTCCCCGCTGTCGCCCTCCATGCCGCGATCCGCCTGATCCCACCCGATGTTGAGGATCACTCCGCCCCCCGCCGCCCGCATTTTCCGGCCGACCGCCCGGCTGACGAGTGTCGTTCCACGGATGTCGACGGCGTACAAGCAGTCCAATTTCATCGTGTAATCCAGCGCAGCGCCCTCTCCGGTGAGGAGATCGACCCCGGCGTTGTTGACGCAAATGTCGAGGCCGCCGAAGACCTTCCAGGCGCGGTGGATCAGTTCAGCGGAAGCATCTTCCTCGCTCACGTCGGCAGTCAAGAGCTTGGCGCGGCGTCCCATCGCCGTAATGTCTGCAGCGACGATCTCGCCGCGATTGACAGACCGGGCGCAGTGGACGACGACGTCGGCGCCGGCGCGGGCGAGTTCCAGCGCGATTGCCCGGCCAATCCCGCTCGACGATCCGGTGACCAGCGCGCGGCGGCCGGACAGATCGCCGAACGAGCGGCTGTCTGCATCAGGCTGTGTGGTGGATTCCGGCATGTTTCTCGCGCTCGCGGCGACACTGCCTCGGCAGCCGATTTGGTGACGAAGCGTGCTGGCGCCGCATTCGCGGCTCAGCCGTTTGGACGGAGTGGAGCGAATTCCATGAGCCGGCGCTCACGGCTCCCTGCGATCGCGGCTTCGCCGCTGTTCGATATTGTCGTTCGCTCGCGGGAGGGAAACTCAGCCGCTGAAGCTCGAATCATAGACTTTCGTTGCTGAAATTTCGCGGATGCGACCGGAAGATGGCGGTCAGGACGTGGGCCGGTGAGGCTGCGATAACCTGGGAACCGGGTCGGGGATTCTCCTCTGGCGGGGCATTTGCCCACTTTGTAGGGTCGCCAACGGCCCTAAAATCATCATACTGTCGGCGGAGGCGAATTGAGTTCGCGCTGCTCAAACTGCCAAGGCCTGGGCCGCCATGCCTTGCATGACGCATCCTTTTCAGATTTCAACACTTACAACAGCCTGGTCAGCCGTGGACGCAAAAGTAGATCAACTCGACGCAGCCGAACTGGATGAATGGTTTGACTCTCTCGACGACGTCCTGCACCGGCACGGTCCGGACGGCGTGCGGCAATTGATGGGCCTGATGCAGGAGCGGGTCTATCAGCGCGGCGTCACGATGCCGTTTACGGCGAATACGCCGTATATCAACACGATCCATCATGAGCAGGAGCCGCGTTTCCCCGGCAACCGGGAGATCGAACGCCGGATCAAGAGCATCATCCGCTGGAACGCGATGGCGATGGTGGTGCGGGCCAACGCGGAAAGTCCCGGCATCGGCGGGCACATTTCGACCTACGCTTCCGCGGCAACGCTGCTGGAGGTCGGTTTCAACCACTTCTTTCGTGCGGCGACCGACGACCAGCCGGGCGACCTGGTCTACTTTCAGGGACACGCCGCTCCCGGCATCTATGCCCGAGCATACCTCGAAGGGCGGTTGAGTGAGGAGCAGCTACTCCGGTTCCGGAGGGAGATCCCGCGCGGAACCGGCCTCTCCTCGTACCCGCACCCGTGGCTGATGCCCGAATTCTGGCAATTCCCCACGGTCTCCATGGGGCTGGGACCGATCGCGGCGATCTACCAGGCGCGGTTCCTGCGATACCTGGAGCATCGTGGATTGCTGCATACGGCTCCGTCGCACGTCTGGTGTTATGTCGGCGACGGTGAAGTCGACGAGCCTGAGACGCTCGGCGCGATCACGCTGGCCTCACGGGAGCATCTGGACAATCTGATCTTCGTCATCAACTGCAACCTGCAGCGGCTCGACGGACCGGTGCGCGGCAACGGCAAGATCATTCAGGAACTTGAGGCGGCATTCCGCGGCGCAGGCTGGAACTGCCTCAAAGTCATCTGGGGCAGCGATTGGGACCCGCTGCTCGACCGCGACGAAGACGGCCTGCTCGTGAAACGGATGGGAGAAGTCGTTGACGGGCAGTACCAGAAATACACCGTCGAATCGGGGGAATACATCCGCGACCACTTCTTCGGCGTGAGCCCCGAACTCCGGGAACTGGTCGATCACCTTTCCGACGAACAACTGCAAAAGCTCAATCGCGGCGGGCACGACCCGGAAAAGGTCTATGCCGCCTACGAAGCCGCCGTCGAACACGTCGGCGCACCGACGGTGATTCTGGCCAAAACGATCAAGGGCTACGGCCTGGGCGAAGCGGGCGAAGGCCGCAACATTACCCACCAGCAGAAGAAGCTCAACGAGGAGGAACTGCGGGAATTCCGGTCGCGGTTCGGAATCCCGATCGCGGACGACGAGGTCGCCGAGACGCCGCTCTACCTGCCGCCGAAAGACAGCCCGGAGATGCAATACCTCCGCCAGCGGCGTGAAGCGCTGGGCGGATATCTCCCCAAGCGGACGCCGGTGGAGGAGCGGTTGGAGATTCCGGCGCTGGAGACCTTCGACAAGAAGGTGCTCCAGGGCGGCGCAGAAATGGCGACCACGATGGCCTTCGGCCGCATCCTGAGCGACCTGCTCAAGGACAAAAAGATCGGCAAGCGGCTGGTTCCCATCATTCCCGACGAGGCCCGCACCTTCGGAATGGAGTCGCTGTTCCGGCAGTGCGGCATCTATTCCAGCAAAGGGCAGCTTTACGAACCGGTCGACGTCGACCAGTTGCTCTATTACAAGGAGGCCAAGGACGGGCAGATCCTCGAGGAGGGGATCAACGAAGCCGGCGCAATGTCGTCGTTCATCGCCGCCGGCACGGCCTACAGCAATCTCGGGATCAACATGGTCCCGTTCTACATCTACTATTCGATGTTCGGCTTCCAGCGGGTGGGCGACCTCATCTGGGCGGCGGCCGACTCCCGCGTCAAGGGCTTCCTGGTGGGCGGCACGTCCGGCCGGACCACTCTCAGCGGCGAAGGCCTGCAGCACCAGGACGGGCAGAGCCAGCTCATCGCCACCACCGTGCCCAACCTGCACGCCTACGATCCCGCCTAC
Organism: Planctomycetota bacterium; assembly: GCA_003388505.1. Taxonomy (GTDB): domain Bacteria; phylum Planctomycetota; class Planctomycetia; order Planctomycetales; family Planctomycetaceae; genus MB-PLM-1. The sequence continues at coordinate 29,997 of QQVO01000077.1, read as the reverse complement.
GCTTACGAACTGGCGATCATCATCCAGGACGGCTTGCGGCGGATGTACCAGGAGGGCGAAGAAGTCTTCTATTACCTCTCGGTCTACAACGAAGTCTATGACATGCCTGCAATGCCCGAGGGCGTTGAGGTAGGCGTGCTCAAGGGGATGTACCGTCTCGGAAAGCCGGCGGACGACGGCGAGTCGAACAGGCCGCAACTCCTCGGGAGCGGTCCGATCCTGCGGGAGGTCTGCCGCGCCCGCACGTTGCTGAAAGAAAACTACGACGTCGAGTGCGACGTGTGGAGCGTGACGAGCTTCTGTGAACTTTCGCGGGAGGCGCATCGCGTCGACCGCGTCAACCGGCTGCATCCGCAGCAGGAGCCCGAGACGAGCTACCTCGTCGACTCGTTCTCCGGGCTTTCGGGACCGTTCATCGCGGCCAGCGACAACGTGCGGCTGGTGGCGGAGCAGATTCGTCCGTGGGTTCCCGGACGTTATTCAACGCTCGGCACCGACGGCTTTGGTCGCAGCGAGTCCCGCGAGGCGCTCAGACAGCATTTTGAAGTGAACGCCGAGCACATTGCGTATGCCGTTCTGCAGGCATTGGCCGACGAAGAGCGGTTCGAGAAGTCCCGCCTTGACGAAGCGATCAAACAGCTCGGGATCGACCCGGATCAGGTCGACCCGCTGCTGGCGTGACGTCTTCAGCTTGGCGTTTTTAGGCACCCGATTGACAACGAGAAGACGAAGAGAAGCGCATGGCGACTGAGTTTCGCATCCCGGAACTGGGCGAGAACATCACCGAGGCCGATATCGCAGAAATCCTCGTGAAGGAGGGGGATGAGATTGAAGCCGAGCAGACGGTGATGGAACTCGAGACGGAGAAGGCGGTCGTCGAATTGCCCTGCCCCCATGCGGGGAAGGTCGCCAAGGTGCATGTGAGCGAAGGTGACACCGTTGAGGTGGGAACGGTTGTGCTGACGATCGAGGAGGCCGGCGGCGGCGAGGAAGGGGCAGGGGGGGACGAGGAGTCGAAATCCGAGGAGGAGGAACCGGACGAGGACGCCTCCGACGAAGACCGGGACGAGGACTCAGACGAATCCGACGGTGACGAAGAAACTGAAGACGAAGAAACTGAAGACGAAGAAACTGAAGACGAAGAGCCGGACGAGGAGCAGGGCGGCGAGAAGTCTGAGCCGAAGGAGAAAAAGGACGCGGCCCCGAAGAAGTCGAAGAAGAAGAAAAAGTCCGCAGAGGAGTCGAAAGAGGACGGCGACGGATCAGAACCGTCTCAGCCGAAACGCGCCGCCGCGACGAAGGAATCTGATGCAGAAGAGTCGGGCGAGGACGACCGGCCGCCGCCCCCGGCCGGTCCTGCGACGCGGCGACTGGCCCGCAAGCTCGGCGTGGACCTGTACCAGGTCTCCGGATCGGGCAAGGGCGGCCGGATTGTGACGGCGGACGTCGAGGCTTATGTCCGGGATCATCTCGCGCCCCGCGAGTCGACGTCGGGCGGCATCCAGTCCCCGCAACTGCCGGACTTTTCGAAATTCGGGCCGGTCGAGCGAAAGAAGCTCAGCAAGCTCCGGCGGACATCCGCTGCGCAGCTCAGCACCTCCTGGCAGGTGATCCCCCACGTCACGCAGCATGATGAGGCCGACGTTACGGAACTCGAGTCGGTCCGCCGCCGATATATGAACTCGGCCGGCAAGGAAGGTCCGAAGATCACGGTCACGGCGATCGTGCTCAAGGCGTGCGCGCAACTGCTCCGCGAGATGCCGCACTTCAACAGCAGCCTCGACTTCGAGGCGGGCGAACTGATTCTCAAGGACTACTTCCATATCGGCGTGGCGGTCGACACCGAGCACGGGCTGGTTGTGCCGGTGATCCGCGACGCCGATGAGAAGTCGATTCTGGAAATCGCCGAGGAATTGACCGAACTGGCGGCGCGGGCGCGCGACCGCAAACTCGACATGTCCGACATGCAGGGGGGGACGTTCACCATCACCAATCTGGGCGGCATCGGAGGGACGTCCTTCACGCCGATCGTCAATCACCCGGAAGTGGCCATCCTCGGGCTGTCCCGTTCGCAGAAACGATTGTCGCTCGTCGAGGGGGAGTTGGAGGAACGGCTGATTCTCCCGCTGTCACTGTCTTACGATCACCGCGTCATCGACGGCGCCGACGCGGCCCGGTTCATCGTTCGTCTCTCCGCGCTCCTGTCCCAGCCATTCGGGCTGCTCGCGAACGTGTAATGACCTGTCGCAGGGCTGATCGTGCCGGGCGGTATACTTCTCGTTCCCAAGATTCTGTTCGGGAACGCGTGTGAGGAGTGACGCGAGCCGTGCCGAAACGGAAGTTTGGGCACAAGGTTTTGGAAATCATTGCGGGAAAACAAGAAATCGATTGTCAGTAGCACCATGAAAACTGAACTTCTGGTTCTGGGCGGCGGGCCGGGTGGATACCCGGCGGCGTTTGAAGCGGCCGACCACGGCATGGACGTGGTTCTCGTCGACGAAGGAGAAAAGCCGGGTGGCGTCTGTCTGCATCGGGGTTGTATCCCCTCGAAAGCGCTGTTGCACGTCGCCGCGTTGATTAACGAATCGAAAGAGTCGGCCGACTGGGGCGTGCGGTTCGACTCGCCGGAGATTGATCTCGATCAACTCAGAAGCTGGAAGAACGGCGTGATCGGGCGGCTTACCGATGGAATCGAAGGGTTGTGCAAAGCACGGGGCGTAAAGCTGATCAAAGCCCGTGGCGAATTCACCAGTTCGAACTCCGTCGAGATCAAGTCAGCCGACGGGTCGCAGGAGACGATCGAATTCCAGCATGCCGTGATTGCGACCGGGTCTTCGCCGGTGATTCCCGGACCGCTGCGTGTCGACGATCCGCGCGTGATGGACTCGACCGGAGCGCTCTTGTTGGAGGAGATTCCCGAGCGGCTGCTCATCGTCGGCGGCGGCTACATCGGACTCGAAATGGGGACGGTCTACGCGGCTTTGGGCGCCAAGGTGACGGTCGTCGAACTCACGAGCGGCCTGCTGCCGGGGGCCGACCGCGATCTGGTGCGTCCGCTCAAGCAGCATCTCGACCAACGGTTCGAGGCGATCTATCTCGACACGAAGGTCGAGTCGCTCGACGCCGCCTCGAACAGCGTGATTGCGCAACTCGCAGGCGAAGGCGCTCCCGAAACGGCCGAGTTTGACCGCGTGTTGATCGCGGTCGGCCGGCGACCCAACAGCGAGGGATTCGGGCTGGAAAACACCGAGGTCGAACTCGACGAGCAGAGGTTCATCAAGGTCGACAAAGTCCGCCGCACGACCGATTCCAACCTGCTCGCGATCGGTGACGTCGCCGGACAGCCGATGCTGGCCCATAAGGCGACGTATGAAGCCAAGGTCGCCGTTGGCGCACTGGCCGGCGAACCTGTGGTGTACGATCCGTATGCTATCCCGGCCGTGGTATTCACCGATCCGGAAGTCGCCTGGTGCGGCCTGACCGAAACGGAGGCGAAGGCGTCCGAACGGGAAGTGAACACGTTCCGCTTCCCGTGGGCCGCGTCCGGCCGGGCACAGACGTTGGGCCGCACCGAAGGGGTCACCAAACTGATTGCCGATCCAAAGACGAATCGTGTGCTCGGCATGGGAGCTGTCGGCCCGGGCGCGTGCGACCTGATCGCCGAAGGGGTTCTCGCGATTGAGATGGGCGCGCTGGCCGAAGACCTGGCCGGCACGATTCACGCCCATCCCACGCTATCCGAGACGATCATGGAATCGGCCGAAGGGTTGATCGGGCACCCGACTCATTTGTTTCGGAAGAAGCGCTGAGTGACATCGCGGGGTGGGAACCACGGAATGCCCAACGGTGGTAAACCACGAAGACACAAAGGACACCAAGCCAACGGTCCGGGCCAGCCCTCGGACCTGTCGGCCATTGGAATTCCCTTTCGCTGACCCTTCTTGGTGCTCTTTGTGCCTTTGTGGTTGTCTAATCGAGCACTCGAATGTGAAATGGGCTGGCAGAATTTGCGCACCACACGATGATTCTTACGGTGAGTAGCACGGAAGTCCCAGCGCGGGCCTCGCCCGCAACCCAACTACGTAGCGCACGCAGCCTTGCGTGCGTCCCGCTGATCACAAAGGCCGCTGACGCACGCTGGCAAAGTGCGCTACGGACAAACGCGACAATTCGCACAGGACGACAAACTTTCGCTGGTGAGTAGCACGGAAAGGTGGACGTGACCCTCGTTTCCAAACCTCAGTTTGGAAACGTCGATCTGTTGCGGACGGTGTGCCCAAACGAAAGTTTGGGCACAAGGGGCAACCGTGCGAACCACGAGACGTAATCTGGGACTGTTGATTGATGGGACGCACACGCGACTCGCGGAGCGAGTCGCCCACATGGGTGCTGCCGCGAGTCGTCAGATCATGAAGTCGGTCTTCTGGCCGAGGATGCGGTCGATGAGGTCCTGGGGGAAGTCGACAGCGGGGGCTTGCTCGTCGTCGAGCATGTCGGTTGGATTGATGCCGCAATAGATCGACCAGGGGCCGAGATGCCGCCAGCGTCCGGCGCGGGGGGGTTCGTTGGGCAGAACGGGAGTGGTGCAGCGGTTGCAACCGATGGTGGTGAAGCCCTGCTCGTGGAGCGGATTGATTACGACGTTGTGTTCGGCGATGTAGGCGTCCATCTGCTCGTCGGTCATGTTGGCGAGGGGATTGACCCGCAGGACGTTCATCTCGACGTCGACGGCGACGATGGGACACTCGCCGCGCGCTCCCCCCTCTGCGCGCCTGAGGCTGCTGATGAGGGCGTCCCGTTCACCCTTCGTCGCCAGCAACGGTTCAACTTTCCGCTTGTGGCAGCACTCCTTCTGGCCCTCGACAGACAGGTAGAGCACGCCGTGCTGCTCCGTCTGTTCGGCCATCGTCAACTCAGGATGGAGCGTGTGGACGGTCAATCCGTATTCGTCCGCAATCCGGTCGCGGGTTTCGAGCGTCTCCTGGAACATCACGCCCGTGTCGACGAAGAGCACGGGGATGTCGAGCTTGAGGCGCGAAATCATGTGGCAGATCACGCTGCCCGCCTTCTGCATCGCGGAGATCGCGGCGAGGCGCGCGCCGAAGATGTCGACCGCCCAGCGCAGAAGATCGTCGGGGGTGCGATCGTCAAAATTCCTGTTGATTTCGGCCAGTTTCGCCTGCGTCAAACGCGGCATCAGGGATTCCCGTGGTGAATATCGTTTGCGAACTCTGTGCGAAGCGCGAGTGTAGCATGAGCGAATTTCGGCTGACAATCGACGCGTTCCCGCCGGTCCGATAACTTCTGATGAAAGGTCGAACCCTTATCTGAGTCCCACGATCCAATTCGACGACTGCTCTCATGCCTGACGTCTATGTTCACCGGCACACCGTTCGAGAAGACGAAATCGATGGGCAGGGCCATGTCAACAACGTGGTGTTCGTCCATTGGATGCAGGATGCGGCGGTCGCGCATTCATCGGCTCAGGGGTGGACGCCGAAGCGATACCGGGACGAAGGCATCGGCTGGGTGGCGCGTTCGCACTTTATTGAGTACCGCCAGCCGGCTTTCGCGGGTGATGAAATCGTCGTTCGCACGTGGATCGGCGACCTGCAGCGGGTCTCGTCCCGCAGGATCTACCGCATTCTGCGGGACGGCGACGATGCACTTCTTGCTCGTGCAGAGACTAACTGGGCTTTTCTGCGGCTGGACGACCGGAAGCTGATCCGGATACCGCCGCACGTCGCGGAGGCGTTCCCGGTCATCGGGGAGAAAGACCCGCGCGAGGAGTCATAGAGCGGTGCGGGAATGGGCCGCAGATGACGCGGATTTGGCGGATGACCGCAGATGCAGCCATTGCAACGGCTGCCTGCTCACGTGATCTGCAAGAGACGGAGTTCATGTGCCGTCTCCTCTTCAACCATCCGTCTCTTTTCACCCGAAATCCGCGAAGACCCGCTCAATCCGCGTCATCCGCGGTCGATTCCTTCCGCTCATCGGTCTCAAATCAGCAATCCCGCCACGCATGCGGTGAGCCAGGAGGCGATTGCGCCGCCGGTCATCGCCCTGAGGGCCAGTTCGGCCAGGTCGGCTTTGCGTTGCGGTGCGATGGCGCCGATGCCGCCCAGTTGGACGCCGATCGAGGCGAAGTTGGCGAAGCCGCAGAGCGCGTAGCTGGCGATGAGATACGTTCGCTGCGACATCTGATTTCCGACCTCCATCTCGGCGAGATGTGAATACGCGACGAGTTCGGTCAGGACGATTTTTTCTCCGAGCAGGCGCCCGAGCGGCGCCGCTTCGTCCCACGGCGCTCCCATGCACCAGGCCAACGGGCGGAATACGAAGCCGAGGATCTGTTCCAGCGACGTGGCAGGAACCTGGACTTGCCATGATGTGAAGGGAACCCCGAAGGTCGGTCCCCAACCGAGTAGCGCGTTCACCAGTGCGACGAGCGCCACAAAAGCGATCAACATGGCGGCGATGTTGAGGACCAGGGTCATTCCGTCAGTCGCTCCGTCGCCGACGGCCTGCAACACGTTTCTGCTGCGGCGCTCGGGCGAGATTTCGAGCGTCCCGGCCGTCTGCGACGTTTCCGTTTCGGGATAGAGGATCTTCGCGGCCACAATCGCGGCCGGGGCGCTCATCACCGAGGCCGCCATCATGTGGCCGGCAATTTCGGGGACGTCTTCAACCAGGAATCCCACGTAGATCGCCAGCACGCCTCCGGCGATCGTCGCGAACCCGCCGCACATTATGCAGAGCAGTTCTGACTTGGTCATTCCCGCCACAAACGGGCGGACCAGCAGCGGCGCCTCGGTCTGTCCGACGAAGATATTGCCGGCAACGCTCAGCGTCTCCGAACCGCTCGTGCCCATGGTCCGCTGCATCACCCAGGCGATGCCTCGCACGATGAGCTGCATCACGCCGAGATGGTAGAGCACGGCCAGCAAGGCGGAGAAGAAAATAACCGTCGGCAGCGTCTGAAACGCCAGGTTGATGAGGGGCGACTCGACCTCGTCGGTCACGAACGAGCGCAGGACAAAATCCGTGCCGGTCTGCGAGAAGCCGAGCAGTCGATTCACGGCGTCGTTGCAGACGGTGAAGAACCGTTCGCCGATTCCGGTGCGGAGGATGAGAAACGCGAACGCGAACTGCAGACTGAGGCCCCACACCACGATGCGCAGCCGGATCTTCCTGCGGTTGTTCGACAGCAGCCATGCGATGCCGAGCAGCACAATGATGCCGATCAGTCCCTGAAAACGGTTCATCGATGGTCTCCTGATCCGGCTGCGCGTCGTGGCCCTGTCCGGTTCAGCCGGTCGCGTCGTCGCGCACGAAGCGATCGGGCAGCAGGTGATTGAGCGACGTTTCCCGGTCCAGCATGCCGCTTTGCGCATCGATCAAGAGGACAGGAAGGTCGTCACAGAACTCCGCCAGCACCTGACGGCAGGCGCCGCACGGCGAGGCCCCGCCGCCTGTTGCAACGGCGATTGCGGTGAACGTCTGGAGCCCGCGGGAGATCGCTCGATAAGCCGCCACCCGCTCGGCGCAGACCGTCAGTCCGTAGGAACCATTCTCGACGTTGCACCCGGCGATGATCTCGCCTGAATGGCAGAGCAGTGCGGCCCCGACGGCGAATCCGGAGTAGGGGGCATAGGCCTTATCGCGGGCTTCCAGAGCCGCTTGAACCAATCGCTCGCGCAGATCATCCGTCACGCTCACCTCCTGGAACGCGAATATGATGGCCAAGCCTGCGATCGAGTGCTAGCGCAATCGCGTCGTTTCGGGGCGGCGTCAGGTCGATCGTTCGACCGGAGCGAAACTTCGGGCCATTTCTGCAACCCGGTCGATCGCCTGCACCATGCGTTTGCGGTCGATCTCATGGACATCGATCGGGCGTCCGATTTCTTCGAGCATCGTCACCGTCAGACGGCCGCCGAGGTGCTGGCGGAACTCCTCCAGTCCTGCGAACAGCCGCTCGGAATTGTGCAGTTCCGGATGATCGAGGGGAAGACCGAGACGCTGGAGGCAGTTGACGACGCATTCAGCGTCCGCCTCGGGGAAACCGTGAACGAGAGAAGAGTAGACGGCATCGACGGCGACGCCGATGGCGACGGCTTCGCCGTGCCGCAGTTCGAAGTTGCTCAGCACTTCCAGTTTGTGGGCCGACCAGTGGCCGAAGTCGAGCGGCCGGGCTTCGAGGGCTTCAAACGGGTCGCCTCCCTGAGTGATGTGCCGCAGGTGCAGTTCGGCTGATCGCCGAATGATTGGGGCGGCCGCGTTCATGTCCCGCAACGAAATGGAGTCAGCGCCTCGACAGATCTTCTCGAAACAGGCTGCATCCTTCAGCAGCGACACTTTCACCGCCTCGGAAAATCCACAGACGAAGTCACGATCGGGCAGGGTTTCCAGGAGGGACGCATCGTTGACGACCGCCCACGGCACGGCGAAGGTGCCGATCCAGTTCTTCTTGTCGAACAGGTTCACGCTGTTTTTGACGCCGACGCCCGAGTCGGCCTGGGCCAGCGTCGTGGTCGGCAGCCTCACCAGACGGATTCCGCGGTGCGAGACCGCCGCCGAGAGGCCGACCGCGTCGAGCACGGCCCCGCCGCCGATGACGACGACGTAGCTGCGGCGGTCGAGATCGGCCGCGTTGATGCATTTGAGCATCCGCTCGAGGATGTGGACGTCGTTCTTGACGTCTTCGCCGCCCGGCACGACCTGGATGTTGCCCGGCATCCAGATTCCGCCCTCACTCGAATTGACGAACCGGCGGATCCGGGTTTTCAACTCCGGCTGGGCGTTCGCGACGTGTTCGTCGACCCAGAACTGCACTCGTGCCGGCCGATCTCCGGACGGTTCAAGCAGATTGAGCAGCACGGACCGGTCGCGGCCGAACACATCGGTCGTGAACCGCAACCGATGGACGAACGGGACGGTGAACGGGACGTCCAGGCTGACGTTTTGAGCGGAATCGGGCATGTGGCAATCGGAAGTTCTTCGCGGCGGGGCGGACGTGCGGCTGATTTTCACTGCCGAGAACGACCGCGATGCGGAGAGTGCGCTGTCAGGACTCTTGGTGGGCGTTGGTGAAACTACAGATTCGCACGAAACTCTGCGGGATTCGCGCTCCCGTGAGAACCCTTCAACCCGAAGACTCTGAACAGACGAACCAGGAGTCTTGGTGTCTCTCTAATTGTCAGTCACGATCGCACTGATTGCAAGCGGCCGATTGGCTGGGGTACGTTGGTCGCCACACGAGCTTGTTTTGACTCGTTGCGAAACAACCTGCCGGAGGGGTGCGATGACCGAATTGTGTTTTCTCACGGCAAGTGAACTGGCCCGGCGAATCCGCGAAAAGGAGCTGTCGTGTCGTGAAGTGATGGAGGCGCATCTGGTACAGATCGACCGCGTCAATCCGAAGGTGAACGCGATCGTCGAACTGCTACCCGACCGGGCCATGCAGGGCGCAGCCGAAGCCGATGAGGCGATCGCCAAGGGGGTCGAACCGGGGCCTTTGCACGGCTTGCCAGTCGCACACAAGGACCTGGTCGAGACCAAGGGCATCTGCACGACGTTCGGTTCGCCGATCTACAAGGACAACATCCCCCGGGTCGACGCGCTGATCGTTGAACGGATGCGAGCAGCCGGCGCGGTGACGATTGGCAAGACGAACACTCCTGAGTTCGGCGCCGGCAGCCAGACATTTAACGAAGTCTTCGGCGCGACGCGAAACCCGTACGACCTGACCAAGACCTGCGGTGGAAGCAGCGGCGGCGCGGCCGTGGCGCTTGCCTGCGGCATGCTGCCGATTGCGGACGGCAGCGATACGGGAGGATCGCTGCGGAATCCGGCCGCGTTCTGCAACGTGGTCGGCTTTCGTACATCGCCCGGGCGGGTGCCGGTGTGGCCGAGTGAGGTAGGGTGGTTTCCGATTTCCGTCCAAGGGCCGATGGCGCGCACCGTGGAGGACACGGCATTGTTGCTGAGCGCCATGGCCGGCCCCGATCCGCGCTCTCCGATCGCCCTCAGCGAACCGGGCGAACTGTTTCGCAGTCCGCTGGAGAGGGAATTCCGCGGCGTCCGGATTTCGTGGAGTCTGGATTTCGGCGGCTTGCCGGTTGATCCTCGGGTCATCAAAACGATGGAGGCCCAGCGCGCGGTGTTTGAGTCGCTGGGATGCATTGTGGAGGAGGCGCAGCCGGACTTCTCTGATGCGGACGAGTGTTTCAAGGTCTGGCGGGCCTGGAGGTTTGAACTCAAATTCGCGGAACTGCTGGAATCCCACGCCGATCAGATCAAGGAGACGATCCGCTGGAACGCCGCCGAAGGGGGCAAACTGACCGGCCCGCAGGTGGCGCGGGCGGAACGGAAGCGCACGGCGCTCTACCACCGGGTGCGAAAGTTCATGGAGACGTATGAGTTCATGGTGTTCCCGGTCACGCAGGTTCCGCCGTTCGACATCGAGCAGCCGTATGTCGAAGAGATCAACGGCGAGAAAATGGAGAGCTACATCGACTGGATGCGGTCCTGCTACTACATCACGGTCACGGGGCTCCCGGCGATCAGCGTGCCGTGCGGCTTCACCGACGACGGCCTGCCGGTCGGGCTGCAGATTGTGGGACGGCATCAGCAGGATTTCAGCGTGCTGCAACTCGCCCATGCGTTCGAGCAGGCGACCCGATTCTGGAAGTCGCGCCCGGACGTGGCGAGCGCTGAGACGAATTGACGCGTTGCTGATGCGCCGACAATCGGGGGGATGACACTTCAAACAGCGGTGTGAATCCTTGCCAATCGGCGGGCGACGATCTACGTTGCCGGTTATGAAACCACACCGCCTCTCCCCGATCGTACTGGCCCCCGCAGCATTTCTGATGCTGGGCGCTTCGTTGTGTCGTGCGGAACTCCGCGCCGGGGCCGTCGTCGTCGATGTGACGCCGCCGAATCTGCCCGTCCTCGTCAACGGGAGCATGGTCTCCCGCACGGCCGATCAGGTGAAGACGCCGATTAATGCCCGCGCCATTGCGCTCGACGACGGCAGCGAGCGGATAACGATCGTGGTCGTTGACAGTTGCATGATGCCCCGTCCTCTGCTGGATGAGGTCAAGAAGCTGGCGGCCGACCGGGTCGGCATCGCCGCCGACCGCATCCTGATCGCGGCGACGCACACGCACAGCGCGCCGTCGTCGATGGCCTGCCTGGGGACGAACGCCGATCCGGAGTACGTCCCATTCCTGCGCGGGAAACTGGTGGAGGCGATCGAGGCGGCGGCCGCGAATCTGGAACCGGCCCGCGTCGGCTGGGCCTCGATTGATGCAGCCGAATACACGGCCCTTCGCCGCTGGATCCGCCGGCCGGATCGGATCGAAGAGGATCCTTTCGGAAATCCGACGGTTCGCGCCAACATGCACGCCGGGCGCAACTGGGACGACGTGATTGGCGAGTCGGGTCCGGAAGATCCCGAGTTGTCATTGATCTCGTTGCAGTCGATCGACGGCCGGCCGATCGCAGTGCTTGCCAACTTCTCGATGCACTATTTCGGCGATCAGGCCCTGAGTGCGGACTATTTCGGCCTGTTCTCGAACGGACTCCGGCACGAGTTGTCTCCTGAAACGATCGACGGCGTGCCGCCGTTCGTCGGCATGATGTCGCACGGATGCAGCGGCGACATCTGGCGGCGCGACTACACACAGCCGATTCCGTCTGCGGAAGAGGACTTCACGATTGAAACGTACGCCAACGGATTGCTCGGGCTCGCCATCGAGGCGTACCACGGCATCGAATACAACTCGGACGCCGACCTGTCGATGGCTGAGGCGCGCATTCCATTGAACTACCGCGTGCCGGACAAGCAGCGGCTCGAATGGGCGCAGCGGGTGGCCGCAGAGATCGGCGACCGGCTTCCCGAAACCGCGACCGAAGTTTATGCGCTGGAACAGATGATCCTTCACGAACGGGAGTCGACGGAAGTTGTCGTCCAGGCGCTGCGGATCGGGGACATGGCGATCGCCACCACGCCGACTGAGACCTACGCACTGACCGGCCTGAAGATCAAGGCCCACAGTCCGCTGGAACAGACGATGGTGCTGGACCTGACGAACGGGGGCGACGGTTATATTCCGCCGCCGGAACAGCATCGGCTGGGGGGATACAACACCTGGCCGGCGCGATCTGCCGGACTGGAGGTGCAGGCGGAACCGAAGATTACGGAGACGGCAATCCAACTGCTGGAGCGAGTCACCGGGACGCCTCGGCGGGCCGCCCGGCAGAGCCGGGGACCGGGGGCCGAAGCAGTCCTGGCGCTCAAGCCGGTCGCCTACTGGAGAATGGACGAGATGGCGGCGCCCTGGGCTGCCGATTCCTCCGGGCATCACCGCGAGGCGCTGTACGAGGACGGCGTTGTCTATTATCTGGAAGGCCCCCGGTCGGACGTCTTCTGCACCGATGGGGAGTTCAACCGCGCGCCGCACTTCGCCGGCGAGCGAATGGCCGCCTCGGCCGCCGGCCTGGGCGATCAATACTCGATTTCCATGTGGATCTGGAACGGAATGCCGGTCGACGGTCGCGAAGTGGCCGGCTGGTTTCTCTCTCGCGGACGCGATTTCAGACTCGACGTCTTCGGCGACCACCTCGGGGTCGGCGGGACGAGCGGTCACGCGGGTCGCCTCATCTTCCTGCATGGCGGCGACGATGACGTCGGCCAACTGGTTGCCGGCGAGACCGAAATTGAGCGATGGACCTGGAATCACGTGCTCTACGTTCGGGACGGAGAGACGGTCCGCGTTTATTTGAACGGGAGCCTGGAGATTGAAACGAGCGCATCGGCGGAACGGCTGACGGACTTGCCGCGACTGTTCATTGGCGGACGTTGCGACAATCGGTTCAACTGGGAAGGCCGGATCGACGAAGTGAGCCTGTTCGACCGGGCGCTTGCCGCTGATGAGGCAGGTCAACTTACGGTTGATTAGTTCCCGCAGCCATACATGCCGCGCTCGGCGATCGATCTCGTCAGAATCAAACTCCCCCGACGCAAACGCATCCGCGGCCCCTGGTGAACTCGGCAATCAACACGAATCCGGATGAACTGACGCCGACAAGTGCGCCGGAACTCGCCCGCATGGTGGAGGAGAACGCAGCGGGCCGGCGGCGGCCTCTGCTTCCGGTCGGCGGCCGCACCGCGCTGCAATTCGGTTATGCAGCGACGGAGCCCGTAACGATCGTTGCCACAAGCGAACTGTCGCGCGTGATCGACTATCCCGCCCGCGACATGACCGTGACGGTGGAAGCCGGCCTGCGGGTCGAAGAACTGCAGAAGCTGCTGAAAAACGAGGGCCAACGGTTGCCGGTCGACGTCGCCCAGGCGCACCGCGCCACTCTCGGCGGCGCAATCGCGACCAATACCAGCGGGCCGGGCCGCTTCGGGCATGGGACTCTGCGGGATTACGTGATCGGGATCTCGGCCGTGGACGGGACCGGACGGCTGTTCTCCGCCGGCGGACGTGTCGTCAAGAACGTGGCCGGGTACGATCTGTGCAAACTGCTGATCGGTTCTCTGGGCACGCTGGCGATTATCACGCAGGTCACGCTCAAACTTCGGCCGCTGGCGGAGAAGCTGCAGATCGAGTGGATCACCGTCGATGCGCTCGACCGCATCGACGACGCACTGGCGAAACTGCTCGCTTCACAGACCCGTCCGGTTGCTCTCGAAGTGCTGAATCCGAAAGCGGCGTGGCAGGTGCGCTCCGAGTCGCAACAGGATCTGCCGACCGACCGGTTCGTGCTGTGCGTCGCGTTTGAAGGCAGCGAACGAGAGGTCAACTGGCAGGCGGAGACGTTGCGAAACGAATTGGCGCGCTCGGAACTCGCCGAGTCGACCAGCCTGGCAGGCGATGGAGCAAAAAAGCTGTGTAAGGCGTTGATTGAGTACCAGGCGGCCTCCGACGACCCGCTCACGTTCCAAGCGACGCTGCCGCCGTCGCAGACGATTGAATTCGTCGCCGCCGCCACCGAGGCGGGGATCGCGCTCCAGGCGCACGCCGGCAACGGCGTGATCGTCGGCCATCTGGCGGATGACTGCTCATCGCCCGAACAGGCGCTTGCGATCCTCACGCCGCTGAGACGTCTGGCCGAAAGGTCCGGAGGGGCGCTGGTTGTGCACAACTGTGAACCTGAATGGAAGCTGGCATTGCCGGTCTTCGGAACGCTCAGCGCCCCGGCGGGCCTCATGCAGCGGATGAAGCAGGCGTTCGATCCGCACAGCTTGCTGAACCCGGGCCGTTTCGCCTGAAGATTCCCTGTTCGCGGCCCCGGTTCTTTTCGCGAGGCGGCCGTCTATAATCACATCGAAGCAGAACACGCGCGGCGGCAACCAACCGCTCTCGTCGCAGCGCGATCACAGAATGAGACGCGCATGCCGCACGATTCATCGAGCACCACCGATTCGCCGATCACGCAGCCGCCCCGGATCGGCGGCTCGATCGACTACGACAAGTTCCTGGACTGCGTCCATTGCGGTCTGTGTACGGCCGCCTGCCCGACCTATCTGGAAACCGGAAACGAAAACGACAGCCCGCGCGGCAGAATCTATCTGATGCGCGCCGTGACTGACGGCCGCGTGGAACTGTCTGAGAAGATCTCGCGGCATCTCGACCTCTGTCTCGACTGCCGCAGTTGCGAAACGGCGTGTCCCTCGGGCGTCCAGTACGGCCGTCTGATTGAGCCGTTTCGCGTCGAGATGCAGACTAACCCGGCCGCGGCTGGACAGAAAAAGTCCGGCGGGTGGTTTCAGCGGTTCGTTTTGTATGGCCTCTTCCCCTATCCGAAGAGACTCCGCTGGGCGCTCGCCCCGGCGCGAGTGATGCAGATGCTGAGACTCGATCGCGCTGCTCGCGCGATGGGACTCTTTCACCTGTTGCCCGACAAACTCCGACGCATGCAAGCGCTGCTTCCGCCCCTGCGTCCGCGCGGGCAGCCGCTGCCGGATGTGCTGCCGGCCAGGGGGCCGCGTCGCGCGCGGGTCGCTCTGTTCACAGGCTGCGTCGCCGATGCCCTGTTTCACCATGTGAACCGCGCCACGGCGAGCGTGCTGCAGGCCAACGGTTGTGAAGTGGTGATCCCGAGCGAACAGGCCTGCTGCGGGGCGATTCACTACCACAGCGGAGCTGGAACAACGGCACTGGATCTCGCGGAGACGAACACGGGCGCCTTCGACGTCGATTCCGTCGATGCGGTGATCGTCAACGTCGCCGGCTGCGGGTCGATGCTGAAGGATTACGCCCACATGGCTCATGAACTGCGGCCGGACGACGAGTCACTCGCCGCGAGCCTGGGCCGCTTCTCGAACAAGGTCAAAGACGTGGCAGAGTTTCTGGCGGAACTCGGACCGGTCGAACCGGCGAATCCGGTGCCGCTCAAGGCGACCTACCACGACGCGTGCCATCTCGCACACGCCCAGCGGGTTCGCGAGCAGCCGCGCAGCCTGCTGGGGATGATCCCCGAACTGGAATTCGTTCCGCTGGTCGAATCCGACATCTGCTGCGGTGCGGCCGGCAGCTACAACCTGATGGAAGGCGAAATGGCCGATCGGCTCGGCGCCCGCAAACTGAATCACATCCTCGCCACCGGGGCGGACGCCGTGGTTTGCGGAAACGCCGGTTGCACACTGCAGATTCAGGCGCAACTGAAGGCCGCCGGTGCGGATATTCCGGTCGTGCACCCTGTAGAACTGCTGGCCCGCGCGTACGGGCTCGGCGAGTAGGTGAGTGACTTGTGGGCACCATGTGACTCCACCTCGGGTAGTGTCATTTCACTCCGCGCATTGTTCACACCTTGTGCCCAAACTTCTGTTTGGGCACACCCCGCATTGTTGACCGGCGTTCCGGGATTGAGGTTCGGGAACGAGGATCGTTTCGATTTCACGCGTCGCGCATCGCGTCCTCGCTGCTACAATGGCCCCATGCCAGGCAACTCATTCGGACAGGCCTTTCGGATCACAACGGCCGGCGAAAGCCACGGCCCGGGGAACGTCGTCATCATCGACGGCGTTCCGCCGGGGATTCCGATCTCGGTGGACGATCTCCAGATCGATCTCGACCGGCGCAGACCGGGACAGAGCAAGATCGTCACCCAGCGGGACGAACCGGACGTTCCGGAAATCCTGTCGGGGGTCTTCGAGGGACACACGACCGGAACGAGTCTTGCGATTCTGATTCGCAACCGCGATCAGCGAAGCAAGGATTACTCGGCGATCAAGGACGTCTACCGTCCCGGCCACGCCGACTATTCGTTCGACGCCAAGTACGGCTTCCGGGACTATCGCGGCGGCGGACGCTCCAGCGCCAGGGAGACGACGGTCCGCGTGGCAGCGGGCGTCGTCGCCAAGAAGCTGATTGAAGCAGCTTTCGGCGGGCGCGTGACCGGCTACGTGGTGCAGGTCGGCGACATTCGGGCCGACGTCCCCGATCCGGCGGCGGTCACACTGGAACAGGTGGAGCGGTCGGTCGACGGCTCACCGAACATTGTGCGCTGTCCTGATGCGGCGGCCGCCGAACGGATGATCGCCCTCATCGAAGAGTGCCGCAAAGCGGGCGACTCGATCGGCGGCGCTGCCGAGATTGTTGCGACCAACGTTCCGCCCGGTCTGGGAGAACCGGTCTTCGACAAGCTGAAGGCCGACCTGGCCAAGGCGCTCTTCAGCCTTCCGGCGGTGCTGGGGGTGGAATACGGCATCGGCTTCGGCTGCGTGACGATGCGCGGCAGCCGGCACAACGACGTTTTCACTGCGGAACCCGCACCGGGCGGCGGCGAAAAGCCCGAGGTCTCAACCGAAACCAATCGGCACGGCGGAATGCTTGGCGGCATCTCGACCGGCATGCCGATCGTCCTTCGCGCCGCGGTCAAGCCGACCAGCAGCCTGCCCATCGAGCAGCAAACCATCAGCAAAGACGGCGAGCGAACGTCGATCAGCACCAAGGGCCGTCACGACCCCTGCCTGCTGCCGCGATTCGTCCCCATGGCCGAAGCCATGATCGCCATCGTCCTCGCCGACCACTGGCTCCGCTGGCAGTCCCAATGCACAAACCAGTAGGACAGAATCTCAACCTGTCCCCACTCACACGAAGCATCACTGCCCCGGACGATAGCTCGCCTTTCCCGGAATCACGGTCGGGATTGCCAACAGTTTCGTTCCGCAGGCGACATAGAGCGTCTTCAGATCCTTGCCGCCGAAGGTACAGTTCGCGATCGTGTCCTCCGGCGTCGCGCGGAACGCGAGCAGTTCTCCCTCCGGAGAGATGACGTGAACTCCCGGCCGCGTGTCGAGCGTTTCACTCGTCCCGCGCGTCTCGTGCAGGCCGGCTGCGACGTACAGGTTGCCTTCCGAGTCGATGCACATGCCGTCCCCGCTGCGACCGGGATAGAAATCGATCAGCACCCGCTCCCCTGACAGTGAACCGTCCTCGTGCAGGTCGTAGGCTCGAATGTCGCGGTGATGATCGGCGTCGGGATGCGCCTCGATCAGGTAGAGTGTCTTCTCGTCGGGGGAAATCACGATTCCGTTCGGCATATGGACCTGCGGCCACTTGAGCAACTGAGCAACGTTTCCGTCGGGATCGATCCGGTAAACGGCGTTCGGGTTGCCCTTCTCCGGATCCTCAACCCCCGGGCGGGATGTGAAGTAGATGCGCCCCTGACTGTCCAGGCACAGGTCGTTCGGCGCGGCGAAAGGAAACCCGTTGTACTCGTCCGCAAGAACCTCGATCTCGCCGCTCGACATGTCCTGCCGCGTCACGCGACCGGCGCCTCCTTCGCAGCAGAGCAGGTTGCCGTCGGGATCGAAGTAGAGGCCGTTCGTCTCGTTCGTCGCGTCGCGAAAGACCGACAGCTCTTCGCTCGCCGGATCATACTGCAGAATCTTGCTGACAGGAACGTTGGTGAAGTAGACCGTTCCATCCCGCGCAACGGCCGGTCCTTCGGTAAAGACCTCGTCGTCTTCGACCGTCGCCAGCACTTCGACCCGCCCCAGATAGTCACCGCTACTGAGGCCGGCGTACTTGTCATCGTCGGCGGCTTGCGTTGGCAAAGCCGCGATGACCGCGGCGGCCGTTGCCGCCACGAGGCGGCGTACACTCAATCGGAAAGGCGCCGGAGATTTCAAGAGTTGCCGTCCTTCAAGTTGCACAGGGAGGTTTTGAGATGATTCAGCAGAACTGTATCGGGCCGCTTACGCCGTCGCCGTCGCCGGCTCGGTATGAGTCGCCCCTTCAGCCTGGCCGGCGAGCTGTTCCACCTCCGGCAGATTCCGCGCTGAGACGCGGGGATAGGCGTGGTGAGCGTCGTGCCAGACCAGGATCGACGTCATGTGGCGACCCAGCCAGCAACCGAACAGCCACGGGTAAGCCTTGTCGATCCGGCGAAACCACCTTGCGATCGGATCACCTTCGGCATGCAGGCTGCGGTGGAAGAAGAAGTCGGCCAGCCCCACCATCACGCGCAGTGAAACGAAGTACACCAGAAAGACTCGCCAGTTCCACAGCAGCAGGCCGACGAAGGCAGCCACGTGAAACAACGCCTCCAGATAGTCCCGCCAGGTAAACGATTTGTGGTACAGCCGCACGTACCGAACGGCGGCGACGTCGATGCATCCGACCGACTTGATCGCCGCCAGCCAGGCAGGGCCGTCGACCAGGTATCGCTCCGGGTCGTCCTTCGTCCCGACAAACCGATGGTGGTCCAGATGGTTGCGGCGATAACCTTCGTACCCCATGTGATAGATCGATTGTCCGGCCGGCATGTACCGCACGATCGGGTTCAGATCGGTGGCCCGGCAGGCGTGAATCAGCTCATGGGCGTTCAGTTCAAACCGGATGTAAAGCAGCGGCGCGATCAGGAGCACGGCTGGGTGCAGCCAACCCTGAAACGCGCAGATTATCAGTACCCAGATCAGAACCAGACACAACGTCGCGGAGATTTCGAGCCGCCTCAATTCGGCCGGGGTCGTCCATGTGCTGCTGGGAATCTGTGCGGTTGCCGCGTCTGTGACCGATTCCGTCATTGTCCCTGCACCTCAAACCGCAGTCTCGAATTCGACGTGGGGCCGCTCATCCCTGGCGCACGGCGTTTTCTCGCTCCACGGCTGACGCCGCGGAACCGGCCGGTGCGTTGATGCCGTGCGGTTCGTTGGCCTGATGAGCCGCTTCAACGCGACGCACGTCGCCGGCCAGCGTCGCCACCGGCCGTTGTCTCTCAAATTCCGTCGGCCGGGCCGGCTCGACGTCGGCCTCGGCCCCGTCAATCCGGTCCATCCAGTGGTGGAATCCCCCGCCGCGGGCCCGCGACAACAGATACCGCGCGGCCAACCGGGGACGCCCCGGGCCGAATCCCAGCACATCCATCAGCATCGGCAGTTGCGGCAGCACGCGGGCGTGATCCCGGAGTTCCGGTTCCCGGATAAACGACAACAGGTAGCGGATCACGAAGGGCTGGTCAATCCGTGTATCGAGGTGGACCGGCGACCCAGCCGGAGGATCGTAGCGGCTGTTTCGAAACGGATGCGGGATGGCATCCATCATCCGGCGGAGTTCGCGCGCGATCTCCGCAGCAGGTCGCGTTCGGTCTTCCACCAGGGCGTGCATCCGTCTGGTCGACTCGCGCCACGCTGGGAATGCGGCGCCGTACAACATCGGATTGTCGGCCAGGAACTCGGTTCCCACCGCCGCCGATCCAAAATACTGCAGCACGCTTGAATGCGTGTACACCCGCCAGAACTGGCGGAAGACCTGAAAGTCCCGGAACGACGCAAACGTCCCGCCGACCACCCGGTCCATGTGCTCGAGTTCCGTGAGGAAATGATCTTCGACAGGCTGGAAACGGGCTGCGGAAAAATCACCGGTCGCCAGACATCGGGGCACAATCGCGGCGAACCGCGTGATGAACATCGCCGACATCAACAAACCGGTGCTGTACAACGGATCGATGAACCCGGCCGCGTGCGGAGTCAGCACGAAACCATCGCCGACTATCCTGGTCGATGAGAATTGCACGCGCCCGGTGCGCACGAGCGGCCGGATCGGACGCATCTCGCCCAAGTGGGCGCGAATCGTGGGAAAGCGATCGATCCAGCTTCTCAGTTCGACTTCCGGGTCAACCTCCCGGTCCAGTGGAAAACGATTCGGGTCGATCTGAAGTCCGACACTCGTAATCCCGTGGTCGAACGGAATGACCCACAACCAGCCGCCGTCGAACACATGGTGAACCGTTCCTCGGTCTCTCTCCCGGCGAAAGCGGTACGGGCGATCGACCGCCTCGTCCAGCGGCTTGACGCCGCGAAAATGACCGAACAACGATCGCGAACGGGTCGTCAGCCGCGTCTGCTTCTCCCGCAGCCCGAAGCGCGCCCCGAGACACGACGCGTGGCCGGATGCATCAACGACCAACTGCGCGCGAACATCCCGCTCACCGTCGCGGGTCGCCAATCGGACGACGGCCTCCTTCCCATCGTACTCGAACGCTTTGAGTTCCGTCCGATCCGAATAATCGACCTGGTACTTCGAAAACCGCGACACCAGAAACGCGTCGAGTTCCTCGCGCAGCACGTGCACGTCCGGACCGATCGGCGGGCGCACGGTGTCGAGCACCAGTTCCTCACCGTCGCTCATCGGCTGTCCGGCTCGATGATAACCGAACCAGAAGTGCTGCTTCGGATAGCACGTGATTCCCAGCCGCCGCAAGCCGAAGTAGTGCACAATCTCCGCCAGTTCCGGCACGTCGTGCTCCTCGGCGAGCCGCCGCAGGAGGAGCGTTGTCGTGGGCAGCGTCGATTCACCGATGGCGAAGCGGGGGTGCGCCCCCCTCTCGATCACCAGCACGCGCACACCCATGCGGCCGAGAATCAGCGCCAGCATCGATCCGGCGACGCCGCTGCCCACGATCAGAATGTCATAACGGTCTTGCATCATCACCACCAGTTGTCAGCGCCCGCCAACCTGATGATGACCTGCACGCCGCAGTGGTTCAAGCGACCACACCACTATGAGTGAAACCCCGCACATCACGCTGACCTGACTCGCGTCCGTTGCATGTCCTCGCTCACACCCTGCAACCGATGTGCGAAACTCAGTATGCTCAACACCGCGTGACGCAGAGCCGCAAAGGCGTCGCGTTTTTTCCCGCGCGAGAGTGGCGGAATTGGCAGACGCGCTGGATTTAGGATCCAGTGGGGAAACCCGTGCAGGTTCGAGTCCTGTCTCTCGCAATTCAGGGTGCGCGACGCACGGGCGATCAGCGCACACCGTCGTCCTACATCTTCAGGGAGAGCGCATCATGACCTGCCGTTCATCGTTGGTCCCGTTTCTGGCCGGTGCTGTTGTGGCAACCGTCGTGTGGTTTGCGGCCGGTCTCGCGCACGATTCCACGCCGCACGTGAGCGCCGATGTGGGAGCGCCCGTGCAGGAGGCAATTGTCCTCGAACAGACGGCTGCGGCCGTCGCCGCGAACCTCGCGCCGGTCCCCGACGACGGCAAGCTCAGGATTATCTGCTTCGGCGCCCACCCCGACGACTGCGAACTTCGCGCAGCCGGCGTCGCCGCCAAGTGGGCCGGGCAGGGGCACCACGTCAAATTCGTTTCCCTCACGAACGGCGACATCGGACATTGGCAGATGGCCGGCGGCCCCCTCGCTCAGCGGCGAACAGCCGAGGTCGAGCGCTGCGCCGAGATCCTCGGCATCGAGTCGCAGGTGCTTGATATCCACGACGGCGAACTCCTGCCCACGCTCGAGAATCGACGCACCATTACGCGACTGATCCGCGAATGGGACGCAGACATCGTGATGTGCCACCGGCCCAACGATTATCACCCCGACCATCGCAACGCCGGGCTGCTGATTCAGGACGCGGCCTACATGGTGATCGTCCCGTTCTTCTGCCCCGACGTTCCCCCGCTTTCGAAGAACCCGGTCTTCCTCTATTACGAAGACCGCTTCCAGAAGCCGAATCCCTTTTCGGCCGACATTGTGGTGTCAATCGACGACGTCCTCGAAAAGAAACTGGCCTGCACCGAAGCGCTGGAGTCGCAGTTCTACGAAGGGGGCTGCTGCAGCGGCACGACCGAACTTCCGCAGACGCCCGAAGAGCGCACAGCGCGGCAGCAGCAGGTCGAGGACGGCTTCCGCCGCCGCTTCGCTCGCACAGCCGACCGGTTCCGGGAGGAATTGGCCGAATGGTACGGAGAGGCCGCAGAGGACGTCGGCTCAGCGGAGGCTTTCGAAATCTGCGAGTACGGCCGTCAGCCCAGCAAAGACGAACTGCGGGAACTGTTCCCTTTCTTCGGGGATGATTAGAGCAATTTGCTCTAACTCATCCGTCTGCATCTGGACAATGCCGAGGTCTTCGCACTCACGGTGCGGTAACAGACTTCCCACAGTGCGCTGGTGGTCGTTTCCCGTACGCCCAGCGTATCCAACCTGTCGCTGTCCGTGTCGCGGTCCTCGCGTTCATTCGGATTTCCGCGGTTCTCTGACGAATCTGCCCCGCCTATAATCCGAGATCATCGGCCGCGTCGCTCATCGGCCGAGCCAAGGCCCCGAGTGCCGGTTTCAAGGCCGACGGCCGGACCCCGGAGCAACCGGAATCACCGCAACACGGAAAGATCCATCGTGCCGCATGCCAGGCGAGATCAATCCGAGAAGACCGGTTTGAAGACGACTTCCAGCCATCCGGGCCAGAGTGACGAAGCCTGCGACTCGATGCACGGCTTCTGCCCCCACATGGGGCTGATTGCCAGTTCTGCGCTTGAGTTCGAGGGCCAGGTGCGGAACCTGCTGCGCGGCCGGTTGCGGATCGCCGCAATCATCCTGTTCGGCGGCTTCGCGGCCTTCTTTCTGCAGAGCCTGATGGGGGACGCGGAATTCGCCCGCCTACAAAGCGCGATTCGCATTCCGCACGTGATCGTGACTCTGGCGGAAGGCCTGCTGGTCGTCCTGCTCTGCCGCAAATGCCAGTTGTCGTTGCGCGCTTTGCACGCCGCCGAAGTGGTGATGTTCGCTCTGCCCGCCGCATTTCTGGCGTTCATGCAGTATCAATACTACACCCTGGCGCCGTCGGGAGATGCCGCCGTGTTCGCGTATCGCTACCTCTCTTCCGGAGTCTCCTGGATTCTGCTGCTGGAGGTGTACGGGCTGTTCATTCCGAACTCGTGTCGCCGCACCGCCGTGGTTGTCGGACTGATGGCGCTCGGTCCCACGGCGACCGCCGTCGCGGCAGGCTTTCAGCAACCCCTGATCTTCGAGGCGCTGCGCGACGGCGCGTTGAGCGTGAATCTGCTGCAGATGAGCATCGCCGCAGTGATTGCCGTCTACGGTTCCCACCGCTTCGGTGCACTGCGTCAGGAAGCGTTCGACCTCAAAAAAGTCGGCGTCTACACGCTCAAGCGCAAACTCGGTTCGGGCGGCATGGGCGAGGTGTTTCTGGCGGAGCACAGGTTGCTCAAGCGGCCATGCGCCGTGAAGATCATCCGGCCCGATCGCGCGGGGGACGCTTCGGCGGCCGCCCGCTTCGAAAGCGAGGTGCAGGCGGCGGCCGGACTCACGCATCCGAACACGATCGAGATTTACGACTATGGTCTCACCGCTGACGGTGTGTTCTTCTATGTGATGGAGTTCCTGCCCGGCATGAGCCTGCAGGAGATCGTCGAACGCACCGGACCGATGTCGCCGGCCCGTGTCATTCATCTCCTGCGGCAGGTCTGCGAGGCGCTGGAAGAGGCGCATGCCACCGGCCTGATCCATCGCGACATCAAACCGGCCAACGTCTTCGCCGCGGAACGGGGCGGGATTCGCGACTTCGCGAAGCTGCTCGACTTCGGGCTCGTCAAATCGACCGGTCCCGTCGAAGGGGACGCCAACCACACACTCGAAGGCGTCGTCGTCGGTTCGCCGATGTACTCGGCCCCCGAGACGACCGTCGGCGGCGGCCCGGTCGACGCCCGCGCCGACATCTACTCGCTCGGTGCGACGGCCTACTTCGTGCTGACCGGCCGTCCCGTCTTCAAGGGAGAGCAGCCGCTGCAGATCGTCTTCGCCCATGCGAAGGAGGCCCCTGTTCCTCCCACCGAAATCGTCTCGGAGATCCCCCGCGATCTCGAAGCAATCGTCCTCAAGTGCCTGGCGAAGTCGCCCGACGATCGATTTTCCTCGGCGGCGGAACTCGAATCGGCGCTGGCAAGCTGCACCGACGCAGACGCCTGGAGCCGGGAGGACGCCGAGCGATGGTGGAGTGCGTCATCGGACTTCCCGTTCGAGGAAGAGAGCACCCCGCCGTCCGACGAGTACGCCGAGACGGCTGTGGGGCGAGTGGTCGAAGCTTAGCGACCGGGGATCAATGATGTGGGCGACTCGCTCCGCGAGTCGCATGTCTACTCGCGGAGCGAGTGGACTACATTACGTCAGCACGTCCACCAATATTCGAGAACCAATTCTTTCCCAGTTTCTTACCGACCGGTTGCTACGCCTTCGGAGACTTCTCCCTCACTCGCCGCTCGGCGCGCTGCCAGTAGAGCCGGTCGGTCGTGACGATTCCGCGTCGCAGCGCGCACATCAGGCAGACCTGTTCTTCTCCGCGCTGCAGAAAGATCTCGCCGCTCATCAGCAGGTGGAAGAAATCCTCGCCCGGCCGCTTGTAAAAGCAGTACTGCTTTTCCCAGCCATCCTTGATGCGGGCTTTCCAGCCCTCCTGTTCCGGAACGTAGAGGCGTTCATCGCGGTCGCGGACGGGCGACGGGACTTCGGACATGACTTCGCGCTCGAGGTTGGAGACACAACAGTCCGCTGACGCCGCACACGCCCCGGATCCGCTCGCTCATTCTGGTTTCCGCTTTGTCCCGTCGTCGCCGGTAGCCTCCGCCCGCAGCCGCGCGACCTCACGTTCGAGACTACGCTGTTCCTGCTTGAGCGCCTTGAGCCGCGAAATGGCGTCGCGTGCGTGCAGCCGTGTGGAGAACAAATCACCGAAGCCGAGCACCATCACCCACAACGCCAGCCCGAGAATGATCATCCAGATCACAATCGACCACCCGGGATTCGCCTGAATGTCGAGATTCGCCCCGATCGGCAGCATCACGCCGATGACGGCGATCAGCCCCGTCGTCTGGATCCGGCGAAAGAATTGCCGCCGGTAGTAGCGGAGTTCCTCACCCGAAAGCTGCTCGTCTTCCCGGTGACTGCGCCAGGCCCGTATATGCCAGATGAGTCCGGCCACTCCGCCTGCGGCCAGGAGCAGGCCGAATATCAGTGCCGGGATCTGCTCACCCATGGAAACCTCAATCTGCCGCAACTCGACTCACGGTGACCATCTGCAAGGTATCACGCCGGCTCAAGAACGTGCAAACGGACGTTCTTCACATACGGCTTGACGCGCTCCCGGTAGGACGTCATGTGCGGCGCGGCCAGGTGAGCTTTCAAAGCGTCCACGTCGCGCCACTTCTCGATAATCGTGACGCCGTCTTCGCCCCGCCGTTCCTGCTGGGAAATGTCCGTCGCAGCGTCCACCGCCGGGCCGTACTCGAGGCAGCCGTCTTCGTCACGGACCGTGTCGACGTTGCCGTGGCACTCCTTCAAGAAGTCAGCTCGCGTGCCGGGCTGCAACTCGACGGTCGCCAGGACGTGGATCATGAAGAACACTTTCTGTATCTCGACTTTGGCGTCAGGCCGCTCCTCCACCGCCGGCCATCAACAGTCGTCCCTTCCCGGGACCTATCCCTTGAACGCCCCTTGCTGGCGGGCCAACTCGATAATCTCAGCCGTCGAAAGATTCGATGCGTCGACCGTCTGCGGGGACGCCGCCGGCGCAGCGCTTGCCTCCGCAGCAGGCGGCTCCTCAGCGGCTTCCGGGGCCGCCGGTGCGGCTGCCGGCGGCGCATCGTCGCTCTTTGCGGCGCCTTGCTGACGAGCCAGTTCGAGCGGCGAAAGCTTCTTTCCGGATTCGGCCGGGGCGGCGGGCTTCTCGGCAGGCGCGCTGGACGCCGCTCCTCCGGAACCGACGGCGCCCTGCATCCGGGCCAATTCCAAGGGGGAAAGCTTCTTGCCGGAGTCTCCCGCCGGCGCAGCCGCCGGTTTCTCCGCCGGAGCGCTCGTCGCCGCGCCCCCGGACTTGGCCGCTCCCTGTTGCCGGGCGAGTTCGAGCGGTGAGAGCTTCTTTCCGGGTTCGGCTGCGGCTGCCGGCTTTTCAGCCGGAGCACTCGCGGCGCCACCGCCCGACTTCGCGGCCCCCTGCTGACGCGCCAATTCCAGAGGGGACAGAGGCTTGTCGCTTTTCGCAGCAGCAGCACCGGCCCCAGCCGCACCTTGCGCCCGCGCCTGTTCCAGCGGGCTCTTTCCGGACGATTTGGCCGGCGCAGATTTCACCGCCGCGGGTGCGGCATGAGAATCCGCCTGCTTCGTTTTCCGAGGCGCGTCGACGAGCTTGAGGTAGGACGAATCGATGTCGTACCAGCCGATGTCGGCCGGGCCGTCAAACTGCACCAGCGCCCGGCAGTTCATGTTGACCGTCTTGACGCGACCCGTCAGGCCCGCGAATCGTCTCAATTCAGGCACGCCCTCGGCGACAACCACGAACTTGTCAGTGAACTCGCGTTTGAGCTGTTCGGCGCGCTCGATCGACATAACGCTCAATCTGTGATGTTTTCAGGGGCTTTTTGCAGTCCGTGTGCGTCGGAACCCGTCGCAACGGCGACGCGATTCTCCGGAATGGGTCCGTCGAAATCAAGCGCTGCCTAACCGGTTCTCATGGCTGCAATTGAGCTTCGGACTTCATTTTCTGAAATCTCGGAAATTCGGCAATTTCTCTGCAAGATGCTCCGCGCCGGCCCCCACTAACAGGGGAGAGACGGCTGATTGCGAGGCCGCCCACGAATGTGGAAGGACGGGAAATGCGACTGACATTACGAACGCTGCTGGCCTACCTCGACGACATTCTTGAGCCAGGCGACGCTCGGGAAATCGGCGAAAAGATCGCCGAAAGCCCCGTGGCCACGGAAATGGTCGAGAAAGTCCGGGAAGTGATGCGTCGCCGACGGGTGACCGCTCCGGAACTTTCCGGCGCCGGTTCCGGCCCTGATCCGAATATCGTTGCCGAGTACCTCGACAACACACTGTCCCCGGAGGAAGTGGCCAACGTCGAGCGCATCTGCCTCGAGTCGGACATTCATCTGTCCGAAGTCGCGGCCTGTCATCAGATTCTCACGCTCGTGCTCGGCGAACCGGTCGATGTCTCCGCGACCATGCGGGAACGGATGTACTCCCTCGGCGCCGTTGCAGGACCGGAAACCGGAGAAAACGGCCGCGGGAGGGGGGAGCGCGCAGCAGTCGCAACTGCCTCGCAGGCTTCAGAAACACCGGCTGCAAAACCTGCCTCCGAATTCGGCAGCGGTTTGCCCAACTACGGCGGTTCCGGGTCGATCTGGAAGCGGCTGGTGCCGGTCGCCGTGCTGCTGATCCTGGCCGGGTGGCTCGGACTTGTGGCGACCGATCCCACATTCTGGGGTGGTTCCCACGTGGAGCGGCCTGCGGAGACACAGGATCTTGCTCTGGTCCCCGCGCCCCTCGCCGACGCGGAGACAGCACCGGATGGCACGTCCGATGCGGCGGAACCTCCTGCGGCGCAGCAGGAACCGTCTGATCAGCCGCAGGCCCCTGAAGTTGCGATCAACCCGCCCCCGCCGCCCGATCTGGAGGCCGAGATGAACGACGACAAACCGGCGGGCGCTGCAACGCTCCCTCCCGACAACGATCCGTTGGATGACGCCCCGGAGCCCGCGGCCGATCCCGACGCCGCCCGACCGGAGGATGCCCCGCCGGCCGCGCCTGCGGTCGATCTTCCCCAGGTGATGTACACAAGTCTCGAAGGAGTCCTGCTGCGGCTCGAGACGCTCGTCGAAGACGAACACGAATCGACAGGATGGATGGTTGTTCCCCGCCGTGGTTTCATCCACCCGGGCGAAACGATCGCCTGTCCCGAACCGTTTTTCTCGCGGCTGCGCGTCGGGGACGATCGGTTTGAGGTGCTGGTCAACGGCGGCGCCCGGTTGACGAGCATCGGTCCCAGCGACGTGTCGCTCATCGGGTTCGACGTCACTCAGGGGCGAGTGGCCTTTTACCGTTCGTCCGGGCAGGACGCCGATGCGGCCCCCGCGCATGTCGACGTAAGAATCGGCGAGAATCTGATCCATCTCGAATTGGCCGATCCCGGAACATTGTGCGGAGTCGAAGTCATTCCGATCCAGCCGCACGGGAAGCCGGAGGAAGGCGAAGAATTTGACCGTTCGGTCGGCGGAGGACTCTTCGTTCGTGAGGGGACGGTGATTGTCACCACCGACGTCGGCCGGCGGATCGTCATGCAGCCCGGTAGGGGCTGGCTCCCCTGGCCGATCGACGCTCCGGAAGCCGAGCCCGGTAACCTGCTGGTCATGCCCCGCTGGCTCACGCCGAACGGGCCTCCGCAGATTCCGCTTGAGCGTGCCTTGGCCGTCCGGTACGAAAAGAATTTCGTGGCCGATCAGCCCGCGATTCTCAATGTGCCCGCCGTCGTCAAGGATCCGGACCCCAACATGTCGGAGTACGCGGTCAAGACTTTGGCGCTGACCTCCAACGTCAGAGAACTGCTGCGCGCTCTCGATTCGTCCCACATGGAATCACGCGTCGCCGCCATCGTGGGCCTTCGTCAGTGGCTGCCGCTTGATCCGGCCAACGACCAGCGCCTGCAGGAGGCGATCGACCGCTTCTTCCGCGCCGAGGACGGCGCCATCGTTTACACGCTGCTGTGGGGCTATTCGAGGGACGATTTGCGCGACCCGGCCATTTGCCGTCAGTTGGTCGATTGGCTGGAAAACGGCAATCGTGCCATCGAGGAACTGGCGCTGTATTACATCCGCGGGACCGGCCGGCCGACCGACTACCACGTCGACCAGCGCGAGGTGGAAAAACGGGCTGCCGTATCGCGACTGAGGACATTCCTCGATCGCCACGGTGCGTTCCTCCCGTCCGGCGCGTGAAACCTGAGGGCAGTCTGCGGTATGAGGACGAGGACGTAAATGGTGTCACTATGGTACAGCACATCTTCTGACACCGGCTATGGAAGAATCTTGCGAATTCCGTTCCAGCGACAGTTGCCCGAATAGAAAGCGAGCGGTGAGTGACTCTTGAGGAACAACTTGAACGCCTCAGTCATCTCGGACTAGAACTCAACGACGGCGTGTCAGTTGAGGATCTCCTGGAGTCGTTTGACCGCGAGTCGTACGAGCGCGCACCCTTTGATTGCGTGCTGTTTGTGCTCGGGAGCGAGGCCGAGCGTGAGCCGTGGGGACGACCGATCTGCTCTCGAGTCTGGGATTTCGACTGCGAATGCATCGAAAACCCCGGCGACTACGTAAGAATTGTCGATCGGCTCTGCGAAGTCGCCGGAATGCCCGGCCTGTGCTCTGAGGTGGAAGATTCGATAGACTTCGACTCCAACGAAGCGTGGCTGAAATACACGATTGACGGCAAGCAGCGTTACTGGAACGTCGAAGTTGATTCCGACTGGGCAGACCCTGTGACTGTTTCTCGCGTCATGACGGACATTGAACGGGACGGTTACCGCTTCTTCTGTAAGGACAATGGACAAGCGATGGTCCTGTTTTACCTCGATGCCGTCGCAGCGAGTGAATTGAACGAACTGTCAAGGAATTCCTTGCGGCCGGCGCTCCCCAAATGGCACGAGTCGCTCCGGAATCTGTTCCGTCTTCCACTTGATTTCCACCGGTAAGCGTCCACGGCGGCTAGCTTGTCATCGAGTTGATCATTTCCGCCTAATCCGATTGACGACATGCATGCTTGATCGCCTGCCGCATTTCCTCAGCCTGATCCGCTTCAGCCACACGGTCTTTGCGCTGCCGTTTGCGCTGTTCGCCGCCGTGCTCGCCTGGCAGCAGACTCCGTTTCGCTGGCGCGACCTGCTCGGCATTCTGTTGT
>QQVO01000029.1 GCA_003388505.1 Planctomycetota bacterium | reverse complement strand
GACCGCGAAGAACAAACGGTCCGGCTGTGGTCGGCAGGGAAGCACCGCTCGGATACACTCTCGATTTGCAGCGCGTGGAAGTTGCTCGAGCTGTGGTCGGCAGGGAAGCACCGCTCGGATACACTAACGAACAGGAAAAGTCGCGCGGACCGGGAGCTGTGGTCGGCAGGGAAGCACCGCTCGGATACACTACTCGAACCTCCACGGGTGTTACCCCACATGCTGTGGTCGGCAGGGAAGCACCGCTCGGATACACTGACGGACGGTATGTTTCAGGCGCACGACCTGCTGTGGTCGGCAGGGAAGCACCGCTCGGATACACTTCGATAAGTCTGTGAGTCTGGTTGTCACGAGCTGTGGTCGGCAGGGAAGCACCGCTCGGATACACTGAATGGCCTTCGCCTGCGGCGGACTGATCGGCTGTGGTCGGCAGGGAAGCACCGCTCGGATACACTGCGGTCTATCAATGTTCGCGGGGGAAAATGGCTGTGGTCGGCAGGGAAGCACCGCTCGGATACACTCCGGAAACACGGCGGAGGCGCTGAAGTCTCGCTGTGGTCGGCAGGGAAGCACCGCTCGGATACACTCAGACAAACGGGCCTCCGGGCGGCCGCTCGCTGTGGTCGGCAGGGAAGCACCGCTCGGATACACTCACCACCCCGTTGGTCGATCGGATTCTAAGCTGTGGTCGGCAGGGAAGCACCGCTCGGATACACTAATGACCGGGACGATCCACACAGATCATCAGCTGTGGTCGGCAGGGAAGCACCGCTCGGATACACTCCGGATGGTCCGGCGGCTGACTCGCGTGCCGCTGTGGTCGGCAGGGAAGCACCGCTCGGATACACTCGCGAACTCACCACAGTCATCTTTGACGATGCTGTGGTCGGCAGGGAAGCACCGCTCGG
Source organism: Planctomycetota bacterium (assembly GCA_003388505.1). Taxonomy (GTDB): domain Bacteria; phylum Planctomycetota; class Planctomycetia; order Planctomycetales; family Planctomycetaceae; genus MB-PLM-1. The sequence continues at coordinate 74,851 of QQVO01000029.1, read as the reverse complement.
ATACACTTGACCGCTACAACTAACAATCAATCTGAATGCTGTGGTCGGCAGGGAAGCACCGCTCGGATACACTGCTGGGCGTCGGTCAACTCCCTGGAGTCTCGCTGTGGTCGGCAGGGAAGCACCGCTCGGATACACTGAGGCCAGGTCTCCGTCAGTCTGCTTTCCGGCTGTGGTCGGCAGGGAAGCACCGCTCGGATACACTGCTGCGGCTCGTCGAGTTTCTGTGGCGCATGCTGTGGTCGGCAGGGAAGCACCGCTCGGATACACTACCTCGAAGCCAACTCCTGCCGCAGCATACCCTTGCACACAACGAACATCTCAGAAAAGCGTGAGTTGAGACGGCTTCGATTCCACATCGGTCCGTTTCCTGCCGAAAAAAACCTGCATTTTGCCGAACTGACGGTCGGTCACGGCGAGCAGCCGGACCTGTCCGTCGGGCGGTAGTTTTTTGCGCAACCGCTTGCGGTGCGTGTCGGTGATCTGCTCGCTGGCGCAGAACCGGGCGTACACGGAGTATTGTAGCTGAGAGAACCCCTCATCCAACAGCAGGTTGCGGAAGCGCGTGTAATCCCGCCGCTCCTTCCTGGTCTTCACCGGCAGATCGAACATGGCGAACAGCCACATGGCCTGGTACCCCGAGAACGAAAGCTCACTCCGCGGCATCGACGACTCCCGTAGGCAGTTCGAGGTCGTTCCGTTCTCCCGTCACGACCGCGGCCAGGGATGACGCGGTCCTCGCCAGCGCGTCGAAGAGCAGGCGTTGCGCGCCGGCGATGACGACCGCTGACGTCAGCGCGCCGATCAGTTCTCCCCGAGTCTCGCCGTCGAGATCGGGCACATCCTCGCGGCCCTGCATGAGGCGGACGACGGCCCTGTCGACAAGCGGCCGGTACGGCTCCACGAGGTCGTCGGAGAGGCACCAGGCGTTGTAGCGGTTGTGGTGATGCAGACCGACGGACGGATGCAGCCCGGCCGCACAGATGGCGCGAGCCGTTGCGGCCCGCAGGACGGCGTAGCCGTAGTTGAGCAGCCGGTTGTGGTCGGCCGCCTCGCGGTCGCGCCTGAAGTCGCTGCCGAAGAGGGCGGTCCAGTACCGGCGGGCGGCCTGCGCTTCGACATTGGACGGGTCGCCCGAGCGGACTTTGCTGAGGAGCGCCGGCAGGTGAGCGTCGCCTCCGGTCGACTCGGCGAGAACGACCGCCTGCATGGCGATTTTGCCGCGGACGACCTGCTGCCAGAGGCGTTTCTGTTTGGGCCGCGAGAGTTCCAGTTGCCGGCGAAAGCGTTCGGTCTGTACGGAGTGACCAGCAAGCGGGAGCATCAGGCCGACCGGCATGCGACTGCGGTCGCACGTGACGAAGACGCCGCCCTGGGCGGCGAGTTCGGAGAGGACGGCCTGTGTGTAACTGACCTGCGGATGAGAGACGACGACGACAGCGAGGTCTTCGAGGGGCACGCGGGCCGGTTCCGGCTCGACGTCGATGACGAGTTGCCGCCGCTCAATTCTGAGGCGGGCCGGCTGTTCAGCAATGTCGACAATGCGATTGCGCACAGATCGGGCCGCCTGCGAAGGTCCCGACCTCCAGTGTTCGCGAGCGGCCGTCCGGTTAGCCAATCTCTAGAATGGCCTCCGGTGTCGACGAATTGCAAGGACTAAGCACTTCAGAGGAAGAATCCGGTGTGCCCCACAACGTAGCAACGACCTCGCATCCTCGCGGCATTGATGCCATAGTTCTGGCGGCCGCGATGCTGTCCGTCACTCACCGAAGGATCTTGCCATGCCGGTAGACGAAAAGACACGGGAAGCACTGGCCCTCGACGGGTTGCAACTCCCCCCGAGCCCGCCGGTGGCGCGCGTGGAGGCGGAGGAGTACACCGACTCGACGGGGGAACCGTCGCTGAGAGTACTGGTGGTGCTGGACGAGTCCGCCGATCTGGATCAGGTCTCCGGCGAAGACGTCGGGGAGTTGAAATTCGCGATCCGGGAGAGCCTGCGAGAACATGGAATTGAGGTTTTTCCGTATATCTTCCTCGCCAAGCAGAGCGAACTCGATGAGCCGGACGACGAGGGGTAACGGTGTACGACGACCTGATCGCGCTGGCTGAGCACATCGTGCAAATCGACGCCGCCGGGCGTACCAGACAGGCTCATCTGCGGCGCGCGGTCTCCACCGCCTATTACGCGGTCTTCCACTACCTCGTTCACGAAGCGTGCTGTGCGCAGATCGGTACACAGAATTCGCAGCGAGGCTACCGGCATTCGCTGGGCCGTGCCTTCGCTCACACAACCATGAAAAAAGCGTGCAGCAGTTTCGGGGGCGGCACGCTGCGAGAGTCTGTAATCAAGGGCCTGCCGCGCGACGCGAACGGGAACTACTCCGTCCCGAGGGAGATTCGGGACATCGCCGCGACCTTCACCGAGTTGCAGGAGAAGCGGCACCTGGCCGACTACGACCTGAGCGAACCGTGGCGGCGTTCCGAAGTGCTCACGCTGATCGATCAGGCGAAGAGCCACGTGGAGCGGTTCCAGAGATTGGCGCCGACCGATGACCGCAAGTTTTTCCTGGCATGCCTGTGGGCATGGAAGGAACTGGAGAACCGATGATCGGTCGCAAACTATCGAGTCTCGATGCGGCAGGCCCGACGACCTCGCACCGTGGATGCATGATTGTTGAGCGAACCGAACACCGAAGTTCTGCGTATTTCGTGGCGTCAACCAATGTCGCCAACAACCGTTACATCGACCTTTCGAGCGTTACGCTTTCGAAGTGCATCGGTGCTTGTGATCCGAGTCCACTTCGTCCGATCGCGTTTCTCCAACCTCGCCCGGTTGTGCTCACACAGTTGGATCTCCGAATCGGAGAATGACAGCACCCGGTACAACTCATGCTGCCGGTCCGGGCCTTCGAGGAGGAGCATGTCGTTCTTGACGAGGGCGAACTTGAAGCGGCGTTTGCCGTCCTGTTCGTCGGGGATGAGGACTTTTTCACCCGCGCGGTTTTTGTTGGCGGAGAGGCGTTCGTGGGCTTCGAGGCGCGTGATGATTTCGTGAACCCACTTCTTTTCGTTGCCGTTCTTGTCCAGCACGGCGTAGACCATTGAGGCGAAGTTGCTGTCTTTGCCGGACGCAATGTTCCGCTGCCGGACGCCCTTCCCGACCGGGCGCGGCTTCGCATCCACCTTCAACCGCACTTTGAAGATCGGCGTCGAACTCCCCGACTTCGACGGCAGCGCCGGGAACTTCTCGACGTCGTCCTTGTTGCTCCAGAACTGCGCCGGCTTGGCTCGCGGGTTCTCTGCCTTGAGGGCCGCGTACTTCTGCTGAACCGCGCGGCGGACGGACGGGTCGACGATCTGCTCGCCGTTGATCTCTTTCTCGTTGAGCTTGTGGAGTTCCTTGCGGATGCGGTGCTCGGTCTTTCCGTCGGCGGTGACGTGGGGCTTGCTGTAGATCGACTCGGCGTGCAGGGGGCCGCTGATCGTGCGGGTGGGACGGTGGGAGACGTTGATGCCGTGGATGACCTTTCGCGCCTCGTCGAGCAGATTGTTCCAGGGGAGTTTCATCGCCCGGACGAAGGCGCGGCTCTCCTGCTTCGCGGCGTCCTCGGCGGCTTCCTGCAGCGCTTTGATGCGGGCGGCGTCGGTGAGCGCGACGATCAGTGCGTCGACGGCATGATGGCGGTTGTCGTCGCGCGTCTTTTCGTTCTCGGTGGAGAGGATGCCGTTGAGTTGCCAGCCGTTGCGGAGCATCCAGGTGAGTCCGCCGGTGGGAGCGTAGACGCGTGTGATGTTGTCAGAGTCGACGCGGCCGCCGTAGAGGACGGCGACGTAATCTGCGGCGAGACGGGAGTTGTAACGGGTGTCGTTGAGGTCGCGGGAGACGAAGTCTTCCGGGACGTCTTCCGCCTCGAAACGCTTGAGCTTCTCGGCGGCGAACGGCCCGCTGAAGGCCTTCACGCGCTGCAGGATTTTTTCGTACTCCGCGCCGGAGAAGGCTTGCGACGGCAAGAGGTTTCGCTTGCGGTCGCGATTGACGGAGACGTGACAGAGCGTTTTGTTGCGAAAGGAGTCGTCGAGGTACTTGCGGGGATAGATGTGCTCGATGTCGAACTCGGGATGCGAGCCGAGCAGGGCGCGGCCGTTGATCGACTTGCCGGAGTAGGGGCAGATGCCACCGCATTCTTCGCGAAGAAGCCATTTTTCGATGTCGCGGCGGGAGGGGCGTTCGATGCCGACTTCCTTGAGGATTTCGGCGGCGGCTTTCTCGCGGCGTTTCCGTTGTTCGGTGGCGTTCTTCCAGCGTCGTTTGCGCTCATCGCGCGAGGCCTTGAGTTCGCGGGCGAGTTCGATGTGGATACGGGCGGGCTTGCCGTATTTGGCGACCAATGAATTGACGACCTTGCGGACCTCGGTGAGGGCCCGCTGGACGGCCGGGTTTCGCAGATCGCGGTTCCAGATGTAGAGCGGGGGGAGCGCGTCCAAGGCGATTTCGGCGGCGAACTGTTCCGGATAGAGTTCGCGGCGCGCGGTGGCATAGGGTGTGCCGTCGCGCATTTTCGCGAGGAGCTTTTCCAGGGCGCGTCTGGAGAGGGATGCGTAGCCTTCTTCAAGGCGCGTCTTCGACAGCCGCCGGGCGTCTTGACGGTTGAGGCCCCACTCGTCCATGGCGCGCTGGACGAGGGCTTCGGGCTTCAAGTAGTGGAGCACGTCGAGCGTGATTCGATCCTGCTGCTCGGGAGTGAACTCAAACCACCGTTCGCCGAAGACGGAGAGCATCTGTTTGTTGGTGCGGTGGCCGACGAGGCGTTCCTCCCATTCCTCGATCGTGAATTCCGCGCCTTTGGGAAGGTTCAGTTCCTTGCGAGCCTTGGTGAACTTCATTTCGCCCTGTCGGCGGAGCAAATCGATCAGCGTTGTCCGCTCGTCGTCGTTCAGCGGGCGTTCGGTTCCGCCCGGCAGCCTTAGCGTCAGGTGATTCACCTGCTGGAGGACGCGAAATTCCTGGTAGACCGGGAGCGCTTCGGCGCAGCGTCGGCGTTCCGGTTCGAGCGAGCAGCAGCCGATGAGATGCTTCTGCGATTTGAGAGGCCGCTGAAAGAAGATCGCTCGTTCGATCTCGTTCCACGCATCGGTATCGACCCCGGGGTGATGGTCCTGCTGCGCATTACGGATGGCGCTGAATTCATCCTGGTACATCTTGCGTGACGTGTAGCGGCGGCGGATACGTCCGGTTTTCGGGTCGCGGCCGTCATCGTCGGACTTGGTTTCGTGTGCGAAGACGTCGACATCTTCGGCGAAGAACTGCCCGAGCGTTTTATCGCCTTTGGCCTGGTCAATCTCGGAGATGCCGCCGGCGACCTTTCCTTCGCGGTCGTCTTCGTCGTCGGCGCCCTTTCGATTGCTCAAGTAGCCCCGACGTTGGGCGAGATGGTAGAGCGCGCGGCCCAACTCGTACGGCTCAACTCGTTGCTCGGCGGCCTTGGCGCGGAGGAGGTAGGGGAGCTTCTGGTGGGCGAGGTGGTCACCTTGTGGCAGATGTGAGGCCGCCAGTTCGGCGTCGAGGGCGTCGAGCGTCGCCTTGCGGTCTGCGGCGGAGTCCGATTCTGATTGCGGCAGGAGAGCGTGTTTCTGGAGGACGCGAAAGAGCTTCCGTTTGCGGTGCTGCCTGCGCCAGTGCTGGCGTCGCGGCAGGCGGGCTTCCCTACGCTGCGTGGCCCGTGAACTGTCTTTGCCTTGCTCGATGTCGCCTTCGACGCCTGCTTCGAAGATGCGCACGCCGGCGTCGCGGATGCGGACCGGTTTGTACTTGCGCGCCGGATCGAGTTCGACCATCGCCCAGCCGAGGGATGAAGCGCCCAAGTCGAGGCCCAGCACATAATCGGAATAGCCCGCCATCACGACTGTCTCCCGTGGCTCAATGAACTATATGCCGTGTCCCACACGATTCCAGAATGCCGCGCTGGACCGTGTGACGCAAGCATGCTAGGCTCTGTGCAGTGTATCCGAGCGGTGATTCCTTCTGATCACAGTAAGGTTTCAACGCGCACGGCAATGCCGACAGGCATCCGATGAGACCCCCTTGAGGGGTCTCTTTTTTTGCGCGGTGGGGGGCGCGCTTCCCTGTGGGGCGCGGATCAACGGTGGTGGGGGGGGTGGTTCGATTGACCGAGGGGTGGTTGGGGGCGACGATGGCGGGGTGGGTGGGGTGAGTCACTATAACTTTGGGGGAAGCGCCGATGTTTCGTCGAACGGGTTTGCTGGGGGTGGTGTGTGGTTTGCTGGCGGTGGGGTTTGTGGGGGGGACGGCGGTGGGGTTTCGGTTGGCGGAGGGGGAGGCAGCCGGGGAGGAGACGGCGGTGGCCAGTCCGGAAGCGGTGCGGGTGTATGAGAATGTGTTGACGCCGCTGGAGGATGCGGCGCCGCTCTTGGCGGATTATCCGGAGTATGTGCAGCCGGTGGAGGAGACGCGGCGGTTTGAGGCGCCGGCGATTGTGGATGAGGCGGGGGCCGATCTGGAGGTGCGGGCGTGGCGGTTCTCTTACAATGCGCGGGGGATCATCGAGATGCCGAACCGGCTGCGGGCGGATGCGACGGCGGTGATCATGGTGCATCCGTGGGGGATCGATGACGGTCAGGGGTGGCGGACGCCGGAGCCGGCGGGGGTGTGCGACTTCTGCACGATCGAGAAGAACCACCTGGCGGCCGGTCATACGCGGGAGGTGGTCGATCCGCTGCTGAAGCGGTTGCGGGGGCGGGTGAACCAGGTGATGTTCAGCCTGCGGGGGGGAGAGCATCCGGTGCATGAGAAGCTGTACCGGAGCATCCGCAAGACGCCGACGGCGGAGGAGCGCGAGGAGGGGGCGCAGGAGTTGGCGGAGATCCTGAACGGGTTCGACTATACGGGGGAGCCGCTGCCGGAGGAGCTTGTGCTGTCGGAGAGTCACCCGGTGGGGGATTACTTTCGTCAGTTCCCGGGGCTGGATGCGGGAGCCCGATATAACAACGAGGGGTTCTGGGAGTTGCCGACGCCGGTGTGTGCGGACGTGACGATGTTCCCGCAGGATGTGGTGATTTACGACAACGACGGGTATCCGCCGCTGCGGGACTTTTTGAAAGAGAACGGCGTGCGGCATGTGATTCTCACCGGGTACGCGACCGACATGTGCTTCTGCAAGACGACGGCCGGGTATGAGAATCTGTCGCAGGACTTCAATGTGTTTTTGGTGGGTGATGCGACGCTGGCGACGTTTCCGGCGAACAACACGCCGCGGTATGCGACGAACGCGCACATCTCGTTTGCGTCGCTCGATCAACTGGTGACGCAGTGCTCGTGGATCCGGTTTACGGACGAGGTGGCGGCGGGCGGGGAGTAACCACGAAGGCACGAAGGACACGAAGGGTTTGCTGGTGGAGTGAGGTTTTTGGTGATTCGCACTGGCGGAGCCAGTGGCACCCGTTGGAGTTGTTTGTGATTTGCACTGGCGGGACGCCAGTGGCACCCGTTGACGGTTTGGTGAGGGAGAAAGGTTAAGCGATGCGGGCGCGGGTGAGGGGGACGGAGCTTTATTTTGACGTGGACGGGATGGGTCTGGTTCCGGCGGGGGACCGGATGGACGAGCGGCCGGTGCTGTTTCTGCTGCACGGGGGGCCGGGCGGGGACCACGCGGGGTTCAAGTCGACCGTAGCCAAGCTGCGGGACGTGGCGCAGTTGGTGTATATCGATCATCGCGGGTCAGGCCGGAGCGCGGCGGCGGACCCGGCGACCTATACGCTGGAGGAGAACGTTCTCGACGTCGATGCGCTGCGGGACTATCTGGGGCTGGAGCGGATATCGATCCTGGGGTCGTCGTACGGCGGGATGGTGGCGCAGGGGTATGCGATCCGGTTTCCCGAGCGGGTCGACAACCTGGTGCTGGCGGCGACGTCGCCGAGCTATCGGTTTCTGGAGGACGCGCGGAAGATCGTCGAGGAGCGGGGGACGGACGAGCAGAAGCGGGTGTGCGAGTGGTTGTGGGCGGGGGCGTTCGAGTCGGCGGAGCAGCTCTACGAGTACTACCGCGCGATGAGCCCGATGTATTCGCTGAAGTTCGATGCGGAGAAGTTCGAGAAGAGCTGGAATCAGGGGATTCGGAACTTCGAGCAGTTGAACCTGGGGTTCGGAGGGTTCCTGCGGGAGTTTGACTTTACGGACGAACTGCACACGATCCCCTGCCCTACGCTGGTGCTGGGGGGGGCTCACGACTGGATCTGCCCGGCGGAGCATTCACGGTTGATCGCGGAGCGGATTCCGCGGGCGCATCTGAAGATCTTTGCGGACAGCTCGCATTCGATTCCGCAGGACCAGCCGGAGGAGTTCCTGGCGGCGGTGCGGGGGTTCTTGACGTGCGCGACGCGGATTGACGGGGGAACCACGGAAGGCACGGAAATCACGGAATGATGGGGGCGGGCGACTGCGGAAGGGCGTTCCCGAACGGAAGTTTGGGAACGAGGGATTCGAGGTGGAGCGCTCCCCTGCGGGTCGCGGCTAAACGGGATTTGGACTTGGGAGAAGGAGGGTTATGTGACAGCAGCGAGGCGTTTTTTTCGGGCGGCTTCTCTTTGTTGTTTTCGCTCGCGGACTTTCTGGATGTCGGGGTCGGGGATGGAGGAGATAAGGCGTTTGGTGTAGTCCTCGTGCGGTGCGGCGTAGATGTTTTCGGAGGGGCCGAACTCGACGATCTTGCCGTCGTTCATCACGGCCATCATGTCGGACATGAACTTGACGACGCTGAGGTCGTGGCTGATGAAGATGTAGGTCAGGCCGCGTTCTTCCTGGAGGTCCTTGAGGAGGTTCAATACCTGGGCCTGGACGGAAACGTCGAGCGCGGAGACTGACTCGTCGCAGATGATGAATTCGGGTTCGACGGCGAGGGCGCGGGCGACGGAGATGCGTTGCCGCTGCCCGCCGGAAAACTCGTGGGGATAGCGGCCGAGGTGGCCGGCTTCGAGGCCGACTTCGACCAGGAGCCTGGCGGCGCGATCGCGGCGGTCGGCGCGGGAGTCGCCGATGCGATGGACCGACATGGCCTCGATGAGCATGTTCTCGATGGTCATGCGGGGGTTCAGCGAGCTGTAGGGATCCTGGAAGATGATCTGGATGCGGCTGCGCATGTGGCGGAGTTCTTCGCCGTGGATGTGGGCGACGTCCTGCCCGTCGAAGACTGCGCGTCCGTCGGTGATTTTCGTGAGGCGGACGATGGCCCGGCCGGTGGTGGTTTTTCCGCAGCCGGATTCGCCGACCAGCCCGAGAGTCTGTCCGCGATAGACGTTGAAGCTGATGCCGTCGACCGCCTTGACGTAGCCGACGGTGCGACGAAAGACGCCTTGCTTGATGGGGTAGTAGACCTTGAGGTTTTCGATGGCGAGGATGGGGACTTGCCCCTCGGGGACGGTGGTGGTGTCGGCGGCGTGTCTGGTTTCGTCGTAGGGGTGGCCGATCGCTTCAAGTTCGCTGCGGGGATGGAGGAGTCGACCGCGGCCTTTCTCGGCGAGTTGCTGGAGGCGGCCTTCGTCCATGGGCTTTTCGGTGATCGTCACGGAACCGTCTTCGGCGACGCTGAGCTTCATGAAGTCCGAGACGGTGGGAAGCCGCTTGTAGGTGGTGTCGGTGTGAGGCCGGCAGGCGAGGAGGCCTTTGGTGTAGGGATGCTGGGGATTGGTGAGGATCTGTTCGATGTCGCCGTGCTCGACGAGTTCGCCGCGAAACATGACGGCGACTTCGTCTGCGATTTCGGCAATGACGCCGAGGTCGTGCGTGATGAAGAGCACGGCCATGCCGCGCTCGTCGCGGAGTTTGCGGATGAGGTCGAGGATCTGTTTCTGGATGGTGACGTCGAGCGCGGTGGTCGGCTCGTCGGCGATGAGGAGCTTCGGATTGCAGGAGAGGGCCATGGCGATCATGACGCGCTGCTTCTGTCCGCCGGACATTTCGTGCGGGTAGCTGTCGATCCGCCGTTCGGGTTCCGGGATGCCGACTTCTCGAAAGAGATCGATCGTTCGCTCGCGGGCCTCGGATCTGGAGACTTTCTGGTGCAGGACGATCGCCTCCATGACCTGTTTGCCGACCTTGAAGACAGGATTGAGCGACGTGCCCGGCTCCTGAAAGATCATGCTGATGTCGCGACCGCGGATGCTGCGCATCTCGGCGTCGGGGAGTTTGACGAGGTCGCGGCCGAGAAAGGAGACGGTGCCTCCGGCGATCCGGGCGGCGACGTCGGGGAGCAGGCGCATGATCGAAAGCGCGGTGACCGACTTGCCCGATCCGCTTTCGCCGACGAGTCCCAGGGTGTGGCCTTCGGCGATCTGGACGGTAAGGTCATCGACGGCGCGGACGGCGCCCTGGTCGGACTGGAAATAGGTTTTCAGTCCGTTGATTTGAAGTAGCTGGGCCGTTTCCGCCATGTGGTTGAGCCTCGTTGCCCCGCCGTTGGGATGGATCGTCCGTGCCTCGGCGGCGGTGCGTCAATCCGGCGCCGCGTCGCGATCTGGAGAATGGCGAATCGCGTCGGCCCATGTCAACGCGCTGATCGTTGCGGTGGGTGAGCTTGCCGGCGCCGCGTTCGCGGCTCCGTTTTGGTTCGCCTTTTGGACTGCGGGCTGACGCCCGCAGCTATATGCTGGCGCGGCTTCGCCGCTCAGTTTCGGATCTGAACTGAGGGGCGTTCGGGAGCCGATGCTGCGTCTTTGGGGGCCCCTGTTGCGTATGGGGCCGGCGTCTGGCGGTGAAGCAGGGAGGAGCTGTCAGGGAGTCGTGAGGTCGGCGGCGATGTCGAGTTCGTTCTGGACGTCGCGGACGCCGGGTTCGAGACGAACGATCGCCTCCACGAGGCGGCGGACGTCATCGGACTGCACGGTTCCGCGCAGGCCGACCGTGCCGGCTTCGTCTACGGCGACGTCGATGCCGTCAAACGCGGGATGCGTCTCTGACAGCCGGCTCAAGGACTGTTGCACACGATCGTTGACCTCGGATGTGGCGAGGGGGGGACGCTCGAACGCAATGCGGTACTGCGGCTGGATCCTGCGGCGGCTGGACGGACCTTGCCCCTGCTGCTGGTTGAACTGATTGAAATCATCGCCCCCGGAAAAGCCGCTTGCGGAGAAGTTGCGATTCGACGCGCCCTGCGTCTGCGTACCCGCCTGCCGGCTGCCGACGAACCCCTGCGCTGTATTCCCCTGGCCGACGAAGCTGCCCTGCCCCACCATCGAACTGAGCGCGCCCAATTCGGTGCTGATCTGTGGGTCGGCGATGCCGGCTCCTGTCTGTTGACCGCCGATGCCGCGGGTTCCGCCGGTTCGCCCCATACCGCCCGTCAGCAGCGACGACTCGGAGGTGCGATTGATGGGACTGCTGTTTCCGAAGAGGCCGTTTGTCTGTGCCGAGGCGGTCGATGCAACGGTGAGCAGCAGTGCGGCGACAATCAGGGAGAGTCTGAAATCAGGCATGTTTCGTCAGCGTCGAGTCGGGATTTTCGTACGAATTCCGCCGCCCGAGATTCTACCACGGGAGCGCCGCTCGCCAACAGGCTTGATCGTGTTCTTGAGGGAACTCTGTGCTACTACCGGGGAGAATCGTCGCGTGGCGCGCAATTTTCGCGTGCAGCAAGTTCCTCGTCATGGACATCCGACTCGCGGAGCGAGTCGGCTACATTGGTTGCGGCCGGAGGCCGCGCTGGGTGGATTCGTCGGCGGCTCCGGTGAGTCGATAGCGGGGCCGGGTCGGCTCCGGCCGGGAGGCCGATTCCGGCGCGGTTTGGCCTGCCGGGTTTTCATCGGCATCGGGCTGGAGTCCCTGCATCATTTGATCCGCGGTGCGGCGGAGTTCATTGATGCGAGCGGCGCCGCGGCGAGGTTGCATCGGATCGGCGGAGACCTTGAGCGAGAGCAGATCGCGGGGAGGAGACGTTTCGACGTGTTGCGCGGCGGAACGCATCGCCGTCTCGACGGCCGATTCCGCGGTGCGCGTCTCCTCCGGCCGCTTGCGGCCGGGGAGCACGACCATGGCCGTTTTGGAATAGACGGGCAGCCCGGATTTCGGGGTGAAGACAACGCGTATTGCGCATTCTTCGTAGTAGTTCCCCGGCCGGGGGTCGGGAATAAAGACGTGGTGCGCTGCGCCCAGGTTTGTATCCCGCAGGAAGGCGTCCCAGACTTCGCTGGAGAATTCGTACTGCTTGAACGGATGCGGATCGTCCTCCGCCAGTCCCTGTTTGTCATACAAGAGGATCCGGACGTCCCCGTCGGCTCGGACCGGCTGCGGATGCGCTGCGGTGAAGAAGAGGATCTGTCCCGCGAATCCCCGAGCGGGCTTTCCGTCGAGGCCGAGCCCTTCCGCCGCCTCCCACATGCAGATGATCTCCCGCACGGGATTGACGTCGGTAGCGGCCGGGATCTGCGGCTCGTCGTCGGAGAACGAAATGAGATCGAGCGACTGACATCCGCCCATGAGCGGAACAATCAGGACAGTGAGCAGTGAGAACAAGCGAATGCTCATGAGTCGTTCGTCCCTTCTGCGGACGGAGACTTGAATGCGGTGACACAGCGGCACGCGCAACCCGAGATATTTACCACGGAGGCGCGGAGTTGTGTGATGAAGTCCTGCCTGCCGGCGGAGTGGTTGATAGGGAGAACCTGGATTGAATCAGCATTACGGGGTGCTGCCGGCGAATTCGCGGCGCAGATGTCCTAGGGCAGGCGACGGACTCCGGGACCGGCGGGTTCCTGTGAGGACTCGCGATCCGAATCGGGTACGGTGGGCGGGACGCGCGGCTGTGTCTCGTCGACTTCCGGCGCCGGAGGCACGGGGACTTCGGGAATGGCGGGACCGGTCGGCAGTCTCATCGAACCGGGCGCGGGCGGATTGATGGCGCCGGGATAGGCGGCGGGCAACCCACCCTGGGCGGACGGAATCCCGAAGATCGGTCCGTGGATTTTTTCGACCTCGTCCTCGAAGGCGTGCATCCGCTCGAACTCGACGTGCTTGATCAGTTCCATATCGGCATCGGTGCGGACGATTCGCGGGGTGAGGAAGATGAGCAATTCCGTGCGGCGGTGCTGCGAAGAGTCGTAGCGGAACAGGCTGCCGATGAGGGGGATGTCGCCCAGGTAGGGCACTTTGCGGTGATCGTTGTCTTCGGTTTTGGTGATCATGCCGCCGATCACGATCGTCTGTCCGTCGGGCACCTTGACCGAGGTGAGGGCGGTGGTGATGTCCTTGATGGGCGAGGTGATGACGGCGCCGTCGGTGTCGGTGAAGATCGGCACGCCGTCGCCGAGGAAGGCGCTCTTCTCCGCGACGACCTCCATGACGATCTGCCCGTCGGGGCTGATTCGGGGAGTGACGGTGAGGATGATGCCGGCCTCATCCTGAATGATGTTCGGATTGGCGATGCCCTGGGCGGTGATGTTGACGCCGTCGACGATCGGCACCTGCTGTCCGACCTGAACCTGAGCGATCTGATTGTCCAGGGCGGTGACCTGCGGACGCGAGAGGACGCGCACGTCTCGGCGGGAGGCGAGAGCGCGGACGAGCACGCTGACGGAATCGGAACTGGCGGAGAGGACGAGTCCGCCGAAGCCGAGGTCGTCGTTGGTGCGGCCGAGGGCAAAGTTGCTGAGCCCCTGCGTTCCGACGCGGCCGGGGTTCCCGATCACGTTGTTGCCGAACGGTTGGTTGTTGAAGCCGAATCCGGGCGCGCCTGTGACCGACACGACGCGGGTGGTATCGACGCCGGCGATTGTTTCGGTGATGGTCACGACGTCTGTGAGCAGGCTGCGGTCGAAGAGCACGGGATCCTGGAACCCGAGTTCCATGCCGAGTTCGTCGGTGTCGTCGAGCGTGACCTCGACCAGCAGCGCCTGAATGACGACCTGCTCCGGTTCGCGGTCGAGTTCGAGGGCGAGATCGCGAATCTGGTCGAAGTAGCGGGGCGTGGCGCTGATGATGAGGTTGTTGCTGAGAGGCTCGGGGGTGACGATGACTTCCTGTTGCAGCAGCTCGGTCGAGCTGATGAGGTCGGGATCGAGCAGCAGCAGGTCGCGCTGCGACTGCAGGAAGACGTTGATGGCGTCTGCGATGCTTTGCGCCGGGTTGTTGCGGAGCCGGAGCACCTCGATCCGCCGGTTTCTCAGGTCTCCGGCGTCGAGCCGGTAGAGGATCGCTTCCACGACGGCCATGACGTCGCGGCTGGCGACAATCACGAGGCTGTTGGTTCGGGTGTCGACCGAGACGCGGAGCGGAATGAGGCTGGCGCCCGCGTCGCCCGAACCGGCGACCTGGATGCCCGGCTCGTCTTCGTCGGGTTCGGGAAAGAGGGTGAGCAGCAGTTCGGCGACCGCGGTCGCGTCGGCGTTTTCGAGCGTGTGCACCTTGATGTCGGCCACGGCGTTGGTGGGCTGGTCGAGCACCTTGACGAGTTCAACGAACAGCGGCATGCTGGCTTCCGGCGCGGTAATCATGACCCGGTTGGTCCGCAGGTCGGCCGTGATGCGGACGTCTGCGAGCAGTCCGGAACGGAGCAGGCGCTGGACCGAACCATCCGTGGTGAGGAATTCGAGGACGACCGATTTCGGTTCCTGGAGATCTTCCGATCCCTGGGCCCCTGCACCGCCGAACTGTCCCAACTGCCCCTGGGCCTGCTGCGGGTTGAGGATGCTCTGGATCGCCAGCGTGAGGAACTCGGCGAGTTCGTCGGCGAGGGCGTATTCCAGCGGGACGAGCTTGACCTGATTGACGGACCGCGCGCGGTCGCGATCGATCTGGCGAACCAGCCGTGCGACCTCTTCGAGTTCCGCGGGGCTGGCGTTGACCACGACCGAGTTCGTCCGGACGTCGTCGACGACGCGCACCTGCGTGGCCAGTCCGGGACGATCCTCATAGAACTCTTCGATGAGGGCGGCGACCTGCGAGGAGACCGCACTCTTGAGCGGGAACACCTCGACTTCGCTGCCGGGCGTGACGGGCTGGTCGAGTTGCTCGGCGAGGTCCAACACGGAGGGCATCACGCTGCCGGGGGCGATGATCAGAATCGCGTTCGGCCGTCCCACGGGGACGACGTTCACCGGCTTCGTCTGCCGCACGGCGGCGGCGGAATCGGTGTTGAGTTGGCTGAGTCGTTCGTAGACATCGTTGAGAAGCGCGGCGAGTGATTCCGAGTCGACGTATCTCAGGTTGAGCAGATGGATCTCCGGAGTCGAACCGATGGCCAGTTCTTCAATGGCGCGGATGACTTCCATGACGGCTTCGACGTCTGCTTCGTTGCCGCGCAGAATCAGGAGATCGAGATCCTGAAGCGCCTCGACGGTCACGTCTCCCCGCAGGTTTCCAATCAACTGCGGGAGGGGCATGTCGCCCAATTGTGACGGATCGAGGGGGTCGCTCTGCGCGGGCGCGTCCGGAGCGGTTTCGTCGTCCGGGGCGGCCGGCTCATTCTGCGCGGCTTCTTTGCGGGCGTCCTGAAGCTGGGCGAGTTGCGGTTCGAGTTGGCGGGCGATCTTGCCGGCGTTTCCGGCGTCGGGAATGACGCGCGTGGTTGCGGCGCCGGGGGCCGGGGCGACATCGAGCAGGTGGACCAGCTTGACCAGGCTGTCGGTGACCGAATCCGCGCCGTGCAGGTGGAGTTGATTCCGTGACTGATCGAGTTCGACGGTGAACCAGACGTCCTTCGTCTGCGTTGCCGACTCGGCTTCGCCCGGATCGGACGATCCCCGGTAGACATGGAACGCCGGCAGACCTTGCGGACCGGCTTCCACGAATTCGGTGCGTTTTCCGAAGGCGCCGTAGATTTTCCGTGCGACGTCGGCAGCCGGTTGATCGGTATCGAGTGTTACCGTTGAGCGCTCCGCTGTTTCAGAGCGGGCTTCGACGGTTTCCTGATGCTGGGCTTCCTCATAGGCCGCCGGGCGGACGGAACTGTCGACGATGCGATCGGAGCGGCGCTGCGAGGGACGACGGTTGTCGCTCGGCTGTGTGGCCGGCGGTCGGCGGTCGGCGGAGGCGGTTGCAGGTTCGTAGGCGCGGGGGATGGGTTCCTGCGGCGTCGGCTGGTAGACGCGGCGGGGGTACTCCTCGTTGCGGCGATCGATTTCGATGACCGTCAGAAACTGGTCCTTCGCGAGGATGCGAAATCCGAGGGGTTCGAGTTCCTGATTGAGGATGCGGATCGCCTCGCTGCGGTTGTATTTGCGGCGATCGGTGCGCTGGAAGCGGCCGCGGGGAACGTCGTGCAGGACGAGAGTCGATCCGGTCTTGTCCGCCAGGTCGTGCAGGACGCGCTCCCAGCTTGTAGGGAGGTAGTTGAGCCTGAGCAGCGGTTCGTCTGCGGCGTCTGTGGCGGTGATTTCCGCCGTGCCGGCGGCGTAGCGCGGTTGTTCGGCGGACAGGCTGTGCGGCTGCGCAAGCAGGAAGACGGCCGCTGCGATTGACAGACCGCGGGCGACCGCTGTTGTGAATCTGGTTGGGTCGAGCATGGTTGCGTCCGTGCTGCGCTCGGTTCCTCCAGGCGGAGTGTACGGTCCGCCACCGTCGCGCCAATCAGGCCGTACAACCGTTAACATCGGCAAAGTTTGCCCAGACTCCGCAGTCGAATTCGATCGGCGATGGCATTTACGCGGAGCGGCGGGGTCCACGTTACTCGCCGGAACGTGCGGTGGTCGAGGAGCTTGAGTCGGCCGGGTTTTCAGCGACCGGCTGAAGTTGCCGGAGGTTCTCTCCGTTCTCCAGGCGGTACAGGCGACCGTCGATGGCGACGTCGATGGAGTCGATGCGGACGGTTTCGATCGTCATTTCGAGGTTGGCCAGGGTCCACTCGTCCCCTTCAGACAGGACGATACGGGCCTCGCTTTCCTCGGCGGCCCGGTTGCGGAACCAGACCCGCCGGTCGGCGCCCTGGATGATTCCGCCCAACAGGTAGGTGTAGAGAGCGGGGTCGTCCTGAAGTTTGAGGACGACGTCCTGCGAATCGGTCTCGCGCGGCCGGCCGTCGTCGCTGACGGAGATGGTGACGACGATGTCTCCGATATCGGTCGAGACGGGGGGAGTCCAGGTCAGTGTTCCGGTCTGTTCGTCGAAGGATGCGTCTTCGGGCAGATCCCCCTCGATCTCGAAGAGGAACTCTTCTTCGGCGAGGTCCGGGTCTTTGACTTCGGGGGTGAGGACCAGTTCCTGCCCGAGCCAGACGTCGACGGTTTCCGGGAGAACCAGAGTCGGAGGGCTGTTCGGCCTGCGGAGTTCGATTTCGACCGAACCGGTGGCGATCGTTTCCCGGCCGTCGGCGGAGAGGGCCGTGACTTCGGGCTCGTAGTAGCCGAGTTCCGCATCGGCGGGCGGAGTCCATTCGAGGCGACCGGTGTCGGCATCGAGGGTGAGGCCGGGGGGCACGTCCCCGTCGATCGCGTATTTGACGGGGCGACGGGAGTCCCAGTTGGCGAGGGAGAGTTCGGCCGACCAGGGCTGGCCCCGCATGGCGGACGGGGCGTCGAGCGCGGCGATCTCGACGCCGGCGGGTGTGCGGTTGTCGGCTTTGACGAAGATGCGCTCGACGAGCAGTTCGGTCTCGGCGGTTGACGTTGCGTCGTCCTCGATCTGCGGCGTGAGTTCCACGACCGAGTCGGCCTCGTGCGGGGCGGCCTCGGTGTGATCGACGCCTCGCGTGACGCGCCAGGTGTCGCCGTCGACGTCGTCGACGCGGAGCAGTTCCTGATCGATGCGAATGCGAAACGGAGTCTCTTCGGGGAACCCGTCGCTGCCATCAAGCCTAAGCTGCTGGTCGTCGTCAGCGAGATTGCTTTGCAGTCGGCTGATGGGGAAGAGGCGCGAACGGGGGGTTGCCTCCTGGAGTCCGACTCCTTCCAGACCGATGACGACGTGCATCGGCGGATTGCCGTCCGGGTAGGGGCTTTCGATGTCGAGGCGGGTGACGCGCTGCAGCAGTCGCGTGGAGTCGAGAAACCTGATGAAGCGGTCGATCTGGTCGAGGGTCGCCTCGGCTTCAATGGTGACGGGGATGGTCGTGTATCCGCCTTGCCTCGGAGAGGCAGTGCCGAGGGTCATCTCGACTTCCTGCCAACCGGCGAGGAGGGTGACGTCGTTGAGCCACTGGTAGTAGACGCGCTGCGCGTCGAGCGGGTCGGGGGGCAGGCTCATTTCGCGCCAGCGATTGACGTCCCGCTTAGCGGCGAGCAGGGCGAACTCCGCGTCGTCGAGTTTCGCGACGCTGGTTTTGAGCGTATTGATTCGGTTGTCCCGCTCGCGCAGCGGCGAGAGGACGGCGCTCATGACGGCCGGGCCGATCACGAAGATCGCGATCACGGCCGCGAGGCCGGCTGCCAGGATTTTTTCTCGTTTCGACATGATGAGGTTGATTCGGCCGTTCGGCGATCAGGTGGCGTTCGCTTCGGGGGCGTCGCCGGACTTGGGGCGGAGAACGTCGATGTCGAGTTCGAACAGCACGGGATAGTCGGGATCCCGGTTGCTGGTGGCCGGCGTGTGTGAACGGACGCGGTAGCCCTGGTCGGCGAGCCTCTGTTCCAGTTCTTCAAAGTCCCTGCGTGTTCGGGCGAAGCCGCTGCCGCGAATCTGTGCTGCGGCGTCGCGGGTGCCGGGAGAGAACTTCAGGGATTGAAAGTAGAGCCGGTCGGTGCCTGTGAGCAGGGCCTGGAGTCCGGCGAGGGTCTCGACGGGGGGGACGTCGCCGTTTTCCCAGTTGCCGATCGCTTCGGCGGTGCGCAGCGCCGCGTCGTTTCGCTCCAGCAGTTTGTTCAGATCGGACTCTCTCTGCTGGAGTTCGGTGATCTGCTGATCGCGCTCGACAAGGGCGGAGTAATAGAACCAGCCGCCGACAGCAAAGACGAGGAGCGCCGCTGCGGCGGCGGCTCCGAGGCGAAGTTTGCGTTCATCGCGCGGGGGCTGTGGTTTGCGGGCCCGGAGAAAATCGATCCTGGGGAGCGTGGGAGAGGTTTCGGCCAGGATTGCCCCGAGCGCTGCGGCGGAGAGTGCGCCGGATGTCTCCGCGGTCCTGCCGGCTGCGCGGGCGGCCTGATCGGGATCGATGCATTCGACACGTCCGGGGAAGGACTCTTCGAGCATCTGGACGATCTGGGAATCGCGTTCGTCCTCCTGAACGACGATCGCCCGTTCGATGACAACGTGTTCGTGGACCTGACCCAGGGCGACGATCGACCGCGAGAGTTCGGATTTCAGCGGTTGCACGTGATTGGCCGCGTCGCCGGAGGGCAACCGGAGGCCGTGCGAGAAGATCAGGTGTCCCTGGTCGAAATAGATCGACAGTTCCACGCGCGATCCGCGCTGGTAGACCACAAGCGTGGGGATGTGGAGGTTGGCCCGCACCGACGCGTCGGCGCGGGCGACGACTTCGCCGACGGTGGTGGCACTGGTGGTGCATCCGAGCAGGTCGACTTCGGCGGCTTTGAAGGATTCGCGCAGTCGTTTGAGACGGCTTGCCTCGCAGGAGAAGACGAGCACTGATTGCCCGGGGCGATGCTCGTGTCTGGGAAGCGGGAGGTAGTCGAGGGCGAGTTGATCGACGGGTGTCGACGCGCGGGTCGCCGCCTGGAGGCGGGCCATCGCAGGCAATTCGTGATCGGGCACGTCGGGCAGGTCGAGCCGCCGCATGACGACCGATTCGCGCGGCAGGACGACGATCGCCTGTTGCGGATCGGCGCCGTGTTGCCGGAAAGTGTCCCGCAGCCATTTTCCGGTCGCGGCGGCGTCAGCGGCGGATGCGATCTCTTCCGGGAGATCGGCCTGGAAGGTCCGCCACGATTCGAGCTTGTCGCGCACAATCTTTGCGCAGACGAAGCGCGCCGATTTCGCTTCCCAGTCGATCGCGACGATTTCGGGCATGGAAACTGTTGACGTTGATCGTGAACTTTGTGACCGGGCTCAGTGTGCCCGGTGCCCGGCCTCAATGAGGCCGGCTCCAGTTTTTCGGCGACGGCGTGCGACAGGCTTTGCCGGTGGCACCCACACGACACCTCACGTTGTGCTCACGCTTCTGTTGGGGCGCCTCCATAACGCGTCCCCAAACAGAAGTTTGGGGACGAGGGGCGTGCGGTTGCTGTGCGAAACGCCGTCCAATTGTACTCTCCCCAGCGACGGTGCGGGGCCGTTTTCTCATGGTCCGCCCGCCGGGACGAGCGGCGTGAGGTCGTAGCCCGGGCCGAGTTCCGAGAGGTTTCTGCGGGCGATGATCTGCGGCGGGTCTTCCACCGCATCGACGACTGCTTCAATCCGCGCCACCGGACCCTTGACGTCGAAATGGCCGAGCACCTGAACGGTGAAGACTTCGCCACGGGCCGTGATAAACCTGTCGATTTGGCGCATGGTGGTGACATCCGCCAGGCCGCGGGTCAGCAGCCAGGCGGTGGTTTGCCGTTCCTCGAACTGTCCAGAGAGGGCCTGGCCGTCGGGACCGATCAGGGGGGAATTCGCAATGGCGTCGGCCAGATCGCTCGGCATGTTCGGGATGCCGAGGAGAGTCTCCTTGCGGGCCTGGTTGACGTTGATGCGACCGTCGATGGTTGACGTCCCGATGGTGGACGCGACGTCGAAGAGCAACGGCAGCGATCCGGCCAAGGCGCCGGAATCGTTCTGCCAGGGGCTGGCGAGGGTTTCGTCGCTGCCGTCGATCTCGGCGACGACTTCGGCCCCGATCAGTTCGTAGAGTGAGTCAATTTCCTGCCGGGGGCCCCGCGAGAGGTCCATTCCGCCGCGCATGATCGGATCGGTGTTGCCTCCGCCCAGCGCTTTCGCCAGTCGGCCGGCGAGGTCCATGAGGGCGTCGTCGGTCTGCTGGTCGCCGGTCGAGTCGGGGGTGGAGGAGAGCCCGGTCCCGTCGAGCGGTTCGACGTTGGTCGCGCCGTACATCCGGTAGGCGACGATAAACTGCGCCTCGTCCTCTCCCAGTTGCTCTTCCAGCGCGTCGTAGAGATCGACGAGCGAACTGTCGTTGACGTTGATCCGCTCCGCGCCGTTGGATTGCAGGTTCGACTCTCGGCTGTAGACCGTGAGGTAGCCGGCGCAGCCGAGATCGAGCTGCCCATCCTGGTTGTCCATGGGCAGCGAGAGGGGTCCGTCGTTCTCGTTGGGGTCGAGGATGCCGTTGCGGTTGGCATCTTCGCCGTACAGAAGTGCGGGCGTCATACCGTTGACGAGCAGCAACTCGTCCAGCGACTCGAGCGGACTGTTGCGGGCGGTGTAGGGGGGACTGAGAGTCGAATAGAAATCGTCTTCGGCGCCGTACTGGCGGCGCTCGGTGTCTTCGTCGACCCAGTCCAGGATGCCGTCGGCGATTTGTTCGGTCATGCCGGGAATGCCCAGGAACAGCTCGCGGGCCTCGTCGTCTTCGAGATCGAACGAGAGCACGGCGTTGACGTTGAGCTTGCCCGATTCGTCGATCAGTCCGGCCCGCACGGTCTGCGTTGACCCGGCGGTGACCACCGGCGCCACGAGGGTGAACATGCCGATCCCCCGGTCGGCCTGCGGGTCGTGCACCGGCATTGCGGCGAACAGCGACGGGTCGTGATAGATGTTGATCGGATCGGACGCGGCGTCGATGTCGGCCAGCAGGGCGGCGACGTAATCGACGCCGGAGTCTGCACTGGCCCGCGCCTGCGCCTGCCGCGCTGCAAACTCCGATGCCTCGCTCTCCAGGATCATCTTCTCGGTGAACGTGTAGGCGGCCAGCGAGAGGAGCAGAATCACGACGAGGACTGTGATGAGCGCGGTCCCTCTGCGCGCCGTCGCATGCGACGTCTTCGACTGCCGAATCTGCACGTTGCGAAAATGCACGGGCGCGCTCAATCAGAAGGCCATTTCAGACGAGTAAGGTCGGGAGAGCGGCACGTGGATGACGTGGCGGACCCACTCGCCGATTTCGATGCCGTCGGAGACGACGTGAATGCTGTCCTGCCGCCTCTGCGTCTGGTTGCGAAATCCGAGCGTGACTTCCACGGCCTGGGGAAGCGCCCCGGAGGCGGTGCTGTCCCAGACGGCGACCCAGTTCTGTCCGTCGAAGTACCGGAATTGGACCGAAACGATCTCCGGCGCGAGGACTTCCGCCGCGCCGGCCAGGGCCTGCACGTCGGAAGCGACGTCGGCGTACTGGATGGCCATCCGATCCCCCTCCAGCCGCGCCAAGCCTCCGGTGAACTCTGCGGTTGACGAGCTGCGCGCGGCGTTATTCGGCTGCGCGGCGGCTGCGAGGTTGCCGACTTCGCCCGCCAGTCCGGCCGAACCGGGACTCGCCTGAAACCACGACACCGACATCAGATCGCTGGTGCGGGAGACCGTGCCAGTCGCCTGCTGGAAGGACGAATAGCTGAGTTCCTTCGACGGCCGCGAAACGTGCAGCACCAGGGACTGTGAATCACCTACCAGCCCGAGGCTGCCGGAGGTGTAGGCGGCGTCGGGATCCTGGACCTCCACGACCGGTTCCGCCGCGAAGTCATCGGTCTCCTCGGATCGGGCGTCTTCTGCGGTGGTTTCGTCCGGCGCGCGAAAGACGATCGACTCCATGTCGCGCGTCATTTGGCTGAGGACCGCCCGCGCGATCTGCTGGCGTTCGACCGATTCCTCTCCGGCTGTGGTGAGTCGCAAGTAGATGTCGAGCGACGCGATCACGGCGGTGACCAGGAGCAGACTGATCGCGAGGGCCGCGATGAGTTCGACGAGGGTGAACCCTTGTGGATTGCGGAGACGCGGAGCGCTCCCCTGCGGGTCGCCGCTAAACAGTCCAGCCCCGACCACCCGTGTTCTGTGATTCGTGCGACGACGAGGTTTCATCGGCTGCCTCCTGTGGAGGTGTCGATGGTCGACTGCAGAAAGACCTGCGGATCGCGGACCCAGCGGGTGAGACGATATTCGGACGCCGAGTTTCCGTTGCGGGAGACCGCGGCCTCCACAGTGAGCAGGTCGGTGGCTGCGCCGTCCTGAACCGAGACGGTCCAGGACCATTGCGGGTCGTCTTCGAACGTCCCGCTGGCGCTCTGGAGCGGGATCACTCCGCTCAACGTCTCCGCGAGAACGGTCTCGCAGCGGCGGACCGACTCGGCCTTGAGTTGCGCGCTCATGGCGGCCTGGCTGCCGGTGCTTACGATCTGGCCGATGACGGCGAGGGCGCCGAGAAAGATCGCCAGCGCGATGAGGACCTCCAGCAGCGTGATGCCGTTTCGGCGGGGGTTTGGCGGGGCGCAGGAGACAGGGTTGCGGTTCATCGCCGGTCCTCCTGCTGCACCGGTCCGGACGACACGGCCGCGGTCAAACCGCGGACTGCGATTCGCTGATACCGCCCATCGTCGTCGACGACGAAGAATTCTGTGTCCGTCGCCGAGCCATCGGGCTTGAACAGGATCGCCTCTGACCAGGTTGTCTGCGCGAGAGTGGCCTCGCCGCCGAAGAGAGCGAGCCAGTCCTGGCTGATCTGCTCGGTCAGCGGCGGCTGCGACGTGCTGCCAAGCGGCGACGGCGCGGCGGCGCTGAACCGGTTGCCTTCGTCGAGTTCGTAGTCCCTGACGCGGAGCTTGTCGTCGATCGAGCCGGCGGAAGTTGCGTCGAGGTTTTCGTCCTGCCGGCCGGTGAGCGGCCGTTCATACGGCAGAATCAGGTAGCGTGTTCCGCCCGGTTCGTAGCGGAATTGAAAGGTGAGACGCTCGGCGATCGCCGACGAGCGGACGGCGGCGGCGCGGGAGCGGACGAGTTCCACGTCGTCCCGCAGTCTCTGGTCGCCGACGAACCGCATCAGGGAGGGCCAGGTGAGTCCGATCAGGATCGCCAGCACCGAGAGCGCAAGCACGAGTTCTAGGAGGGTGAAGCCGGTGCGGGGCGTGGCGCGTTGTTGGTTGAGGTGCGGCATTCTGGAACTCGGCGAAAAGGCCCACGGGCTGCGACCCGTGGGCTTCGCGTGGGTTCTCACCGGCGCTGAAGACGAACGCTTACAGTGACTCCAGTTCCGCCCAGTTCGAGATGTCGTCATTGGAGCCATTGTCGTCCTGGCGGTCGGGGCCGTTTGACCAGAGGGCCGGCTTGTCGACCGCGACGATCTTCGAGCTGGGGTATTCGTAATGGATTTCGTTGCCCCAGGCGTCGAGCGGAATTTTTTCCAGGTAAGGGCTCTGGGCGTTTCCGGCGCGGTCCTTGGGTTGCAGCAGGGCGTTCAGACCGCCTTCCGATTCGGTGGGAAATTCGGCGTCATGATCGACGGCGTAGAGCTTGAGCGCCTGTTCGAGATTGTGAATGCTGGCCCGCGTGGCCTTGATCTGAGCGTCTTTTTGCCTCCCCAGCAGTTGCGGCACGACCATCGCGGCAATGACGCCGATGATGGCCAGCACGATGAGCAGTTCCAGCAGAGAGAAACCGCCGCGGGGGGAGCGGGTCTGTTTCCGGGGGATGGACATCTTGAACTCCGTAGGCTTCAAAGTTTTCAGTGTTCGGTTGTCAGTTTTCAGTTGTCAGTTGCCAGTGATCGGTTTTCAGTAAACGGTCGTCTCTCTCACAGTCTAGCGCTGTGCTCTTCACTGACAACTGATTCCTGACGACTGACAACTTTCCTTCACGCGATTGTCGAGCTTTGCAGAATGGGGAGCAGCAGGGCGACGACGACGAACAGAACCACGGCCGCCATGATGACGAGCATGATCGGTTCGAGCAGCCGGACTGCCAGATCGAGTTCCCGTCCGGTCCGCCGCTCCAGGTTGTCGGCGATGTCGACCAGGACGTTTTCCAGGTTGTTTGCCTCCTCGCCGACGGAGATCATTTCGACGATTTCCGGCGGGAATTCGCCGCTGGCTCCCAGCGGCTTTGCGAGTGATTTTCCTTCCGAGATGTTGTCGCTGGCGTCGGCAATGGCCTTGCTGAGCACGGCGTTGCCGGTGGCGTCTTTGGCGATGCCCAGCGACTGCAGGATCGGCACGCCGTTTCTCAGCAGCGTTCCCAGAACACGGCAGAAGCGGGCGACCGCGAGGCTGCCAATGATGCGTCCGATGCCATAGGCCCGCAGGCGGATGGTGTCGAGCCGCCAGCGGCCCGTTTCGGTGTGTGCGGCGTAATTCAATCCCCACGCGCCGAGGGCAAGGGCGAGGGCGATCAGCCACCAGTACGCCTGGGCGAAATCGCTCATGCCGAGCAGGGCCGTGGTGGCCCAGGGAAGCTGATTCCGCTCGGCCATGCGCTCGAAGATCGGCTCGAACTTGGGGACGAACTTGATCAGCAGCACGACGACGATTCCGGTGCCGAAGATCATGAGAAACAGCGGATAGACCATCGCGCCGAGCACGCGGCCCTTGAGGTCTTCCTGATGGTCGGTGAACGCGGCGGTCCGCTTGAGCACTTCCTCCAGAAAGCCGCCCTCTTCGCCGGCCCGAACCATGCTGACCACGAGGTCTCCGAACACGCGCTGGTGCCTGCGAAGCGCGTCGTGCAGCCGGGTTCCGTCGGCGACCTGTTCGCGCACGTCCTGCAGAACGGCTGCGAACGCGGGGCTGGTCGCCTGCTGTTCGAGCAGTTCGAGCGACCTGAGCAGCGGGACGCCCGATTTGAGGAGGTCGGCAAGCTGCGAATAGAAGACGGCCTTCTGCCGCGCGCGGACCCTGCGGCCGCTGAGCTTCCATTGCGATTTCAGTTCTTCCGCCGGGGCAACGCTGATGGGAAACAACTGCTGCGCGGAGAGCAATCCGAGGGCGTCCTGCTGTGAAGACGCCGCCAGCGTGCCGGTGACCTGCCGGCCGGAGATTTCCCGGGCGATGTACTGGAAGTCTGGCATGAATCGTGGGCGTGGTCTCGGAGCCAAGAACTCTCAGAAGAGAAGCGCTCCCCTGCGGGTCGCGGCTAAACGGGGGTTTTCAAAACGTGTTGGAATTTGTGACAAGGGACACCTAGCTAACATCGCCGCGCGTAACTCGGAGCACTTCGTCGAGCGTGGTGCGGCCTGCTCTGGCCATGCGATAGCCGCATTGACGCAGGGTGAGCATGCCGTGCTTGAGCGCATGGTTGCGGATGTCGCCCGAACTGGCCTGTTCGATGCACAGGTGGCGGATCGCGTCGTCGTTGACGAGCAGTTCAAACACGCCGGAGCGGCCGGTGAATCCGGCATCCCGGCAGTTCCGGCAACCGACGGATCGCCACAGCTCTTCCACGGGCCGGGCGAAATCGGCGGGGAGGTCGGCGTCGTCGGGCTGGTAGGGCTGTTTGCAGTCCGGACACAACACGCGCACCAGCCGCTGCGCGAGAACGCCTTCGACGGTGCTGGCGACCAGATAGGGTTCGACGCCCATATCGACCAGTCGCGTGAACGCGCCGGGGGCGTCGTTGGTGTGCAGGGTGCTGAAGACGAGGTGACCGGTGAGCGACGCCTGAATGGCGCTGGTGGCTGTCTCCCCGTCGCGGATTTCTCCGATGAGCACGACGTCCGGATCGTGACGCAGGATCGAGCGGAGTCCGGCGGCGAAAGTGAGACCGATCTTCGTATGCACGTGAATCTGGCTGATGCCGGACATGTGATACTCAACCGGATCCTCAATCGTGATGATCTTCGTGGTGGGGCTTTTGATTTCGTTGAGCGCGCTGTAGAGGGTCGTCGTTTTACCGCTTCCGGTCGGACCGGTGACGAGCACGATGCCGTGGGGCAGCGCGATCAGTTCGTGGAACGAGCCGGCGACGTCGTCCGGCATGCCGACGTTGGTCAGATTGAAGACCATCCGCTCCTTGTCGAGCAGCCTGAGCACGATTCCTTCGCCGTGGAGCATGGGGATGATCGAGACGCGAACGTCGATCTCGCGGCCCTGGACGCGGACGTTGATGCGGCCGTCCTGCGGCAGACGCTTCTCGGCGATGTTGAGCCGGGCCATGATCTTCAGTCGCGTGATGATCGAAGACGCGAACTGGTGGATCTCGGCCGGGACGGGCTGGACGCGGAGCAGGCCGTCGACACGGAAGCGGACCGTCAGTCCGCGTTCCTGGGGTTCGATGTGCACGTCGCTCGCCCGCTGTTCGAGGGCTTCGACGAGCAGTTCGTTGACGAGTCGGATGACGGAGGGCGCCTGGGCGGAGGCGGCCAGTTCGCCCAGTTCGTCGGGGATTTCGTCGAGCAGTTCGACGCCCGCTTCGGCGCGCTGGGCGACAAGCTGGTTGATGGTGTCGCCGCCGACGCCGAGTTCCTGTTTGATGAGCCCCAAAATTTCTTCCCGGCAGGCCAGCACGAGCTGGATGCGGCAGCCGCTGACGTTGCTCAGTTCGTCGACTGCTTCGAGGTCGAACGGATCGGCGGTGGCGAGGGTGATGGTGTCGCCGTCGCGCGACAGCGGGATCGCTTCGTGGCGGAAGATCGCGGCGGGGGGGAAGAGGCGGAGGAGTTGGGGGTCGACATCGTCTTCGGTCAGGGCGACGAACCGCATGCCGAGTTCGTCGGCGAGCGCGCGGAGCGTGCCCTCTTCGGTGACGACGCCGCGGTCGACCAGAATCTGATCGATGCGGCGGCCGTTGGCCTCGAGGCGCGCGGATTCGACATCCTGCGTGCTGGCGAGTCCGCGGCGGACAAGTACGTTGCCGATTTCCATGGGTTTCCAATTCTCAGCCGCAGTGGCTGGATTCGCGGCTGCGCAATGACCGTTTCGGTGCTTGTGTCGATCAGTTGCCGCGACGGCTCCGGCCGCGGTCTCCACCAAATCCGCGCCTCCCGGAATCGTCGTTTCCTCCGGATTGCTGCGGCTGTTGCATCTGCTGGAACCGCTCGCGCATCCGCTGTTCGAAAAAGCGCCGCATCTGATCGTTGGCGTCGTCCCCGCCCCGGTTTCCGTCCGGGATCTGCGGTTGCGGTTGCGGCGTCCGGTCGGTTGTGGGACGCGATCCGGTGGTGCTGACCTGGACGCGGGGCACGACCGCGCCGAGCGTCTGCTGGACGATCGCCGCATTGGCGTTCTGTAACGAGTAGACGCGGATCGTGCGGTTTGCCTGTTGGGCCGCCTGATCGATCGATTCGACGAGCTGCCTGATTTCCTGGAACAGCGGTTCGTCGGCCGAGACGATGAGGTTGCTGGTCTGCTGGTCGATGCCGATCGTCAGGGGGGCGTCGATCGCCTGCGCGTCGTCCCCGCCGCCTCCGCCGAGCAGCATGGAGAGGGGGTTGCCTCCGCGTCCGCCTCCTGCGAAGGGGTTCTGGGCGAGCGCGGCGATGGCGAGGTAATCGGCGTAGACGTCGCTGACGATCTTGTGGACATCCTGGACGTCCGCGTGTTCGACGGGGATCATCCTCGGGACGCGGTCGCGCTTTGAGCCGGGCCAGTCGGCGGCGTCGATGATTTCGAGAAACCGGCTGACCTCCTCGATCCGCGAGGGGGGCCCGGAGACGAACAGCGCGTTCAGTCTCGATTCAGGGACGATCTGCAACCGGGTGAGTGATGACGCGGCGGTGTCGAGTCCGACCGATTCGATCAGGTTCGATCCGAAACCCTGCAGGGTGCCGAGCACGCTGGTCGACGCGTCGGTTTCGGCGACGGTGCTGTCGGGGATGAGGAGTTCCAGCATGTTGGCGGCTTCGATCGCGTCGGCGCTCTGGAGCGTGAAGACGGTCCAACCGGTTTCGGGGGGGAGCAACTGCAGCGCGTCTTCGAGGAGGAGTTCCAGCCGGTCGAGCGCCTCCTGGTCGTTCGACATGAGGATCAGTTCGTCGCCGTCGATGCGAATGATGATCTCGGGCGCGGGCTCTGGTTGTTCTGAATCGGCGTTGTCGCGGTTGTCGCCTGCCGGTGCGGCGGGCGCTTCCGGTTGAGTCTCTTCCGTATCGTGTTCCTCGTTCGGTGTCTCATCCAGCGAGATTAACTGCGTCCGGATGCGGGCGATCTGCGGCGGGGCCTGCGGAGTGCGAAATGCGCCGGAGGCGGCGCCCTCGTCTTGTTTCAGTTCCGGTTGCGTCTCCTCCTGCACTTCCTCCTGGGGGTCTTCGGAGCGGGCGGGCGGTGCGAATGATCGTTCCTCGGGGGTCCGCACGTCCCGGATCGGGCCTCTGGTTTCGGGTTCGATGACGCGGATGGGATTGGCCTGCGTGGCGCCCCAGGCGCCCTCGATGATCTCCAGCAGGCGGCGGGTGTTGCGGCCGCTGAGGGAGAAACGGCGCAACGGGCCGCGATCTCGGAGCGAGCGGTCGCCGCTGCCGTCCTCTCCCAACTGGGCCAGCAGCGTCTTCACCTGGGCCAACTGGTCGGCGGTTCCGCGGAGCATCAGTTGCCTCCCGGCGAGATCGGCCTCGACGACCGGGGCGGAGTCTCCGTCGGCGATGAACATGGCCCGCACGGTCGCCGCTGCGGCGATGGGGTCCATCGCGACCAGGGGAATGACGGAGACGGTCTGCGTGCCGCCTTTGCCCTGGAGTTGTTCGATCAGTTCGGCCACTTCCCGCTGCTGGGCGGCGGTCGCAAAGATGTGCACCTTGCCGCTCGAGCGGTCTTCGTTGACGACGACTCCGGGCATCAGGACGTCCAGCGTTTTTGTGACTTCGCCGGCATCGGTGCCGGAGACCTGGTAGACCTGCAGATAGGGCTCGCCCTCGCCCGCCGCGACGTAGCTGCCGTCGGCCTCGACGTCGATCGATTCCAGCGCATCGCTGATGAGCTTCTGCACGATCACCGGCGCGGTGACAAGCAACTGGTTGGTGCGGGTGTTCGCGGTGAGTTGGGTTTTGGCGAGCAACTCCTGGTCGAAGGGGGACGTTTCTGCTCCGGAGTCTTCATCGTTGTCGTTTCCTCCCTGCTGCTGTCCCCAGCGGCTCCGGCTTCTCCAGTCGCCGCGTTCATTGGCGGCGCTGACGTTCTGCACGACGAACTTCAACCCGAGGAGGTTCCGCAGGAGTTGCTCGGCTTCACCGGCGGGCACGTGCTGCAGGGGATAGGACTGAAACGTCACGTCCTCGGGTCCGGAGAGGACGGCCATCGACTCGAGCATCTCGTGCACACGACGGAGATTGGTCGCGATGTCGGTGACGACGAGCGTTTGCGTCGCCTCGATTCCGACCGCTTTGCCCTGGGGTCCGAGCGTTTCTCCGATCTGTTCGGCCAGTTTCGCGACTTCGACGCCTTTCGCCGGGAAGACGACCGTGAGGAGTTCGTTCCGGCCGCGCTCTTTGAGTTCGGCCGCCGTGATGTGCGGAATGAGATTCGGGGGGACGCCTTCATCGATGTTGATGCAGACGAGGAAGTCGTCGCGCTTTACGAGAATGAAGCCGCGCTGCAGCAGGTAGCCGTTCAGCACGTCGAGCGCCGCGGTGGGCGTCATGGAGCGCTGATCGGTGTAGTTGAACGTCCCCGGCGGGGTTGCAGTCAGGTCGAGCGTGAGGCCGGCCCGTTCGGCGAAATCGGCCAGCACGTCGGACCAGGGGGCGTGCTTGAAGTTGAAGGACATCTTCTCTTCGCCGTCTGCGCCCGGTTCGGTGGGCTCGAACGACGAGACGACGTCTTCGTCATTTGGTTTCTCCCCGGCCGGCGCGGTGCTCTGCGGAGCGGGCTGCGCGACGGTGCTCGCCGGAGGCCGGCCGTCGCCGGGCGGGGGTGGTCCGATCTGGTCGTTCCAAGCCGCAAGTTGGTCCTCATCGAGCACGTCGAGAATTGTCTGGTGGAACGCTGCCTGGGCGGCCTCCCGCTCCTCGCGAGACATTGTGAAGGCGGCCGGTCCCCGCAGCGATGACTGGCGTTCCGAGACAAGCGTCTCGATTTCGCTTTGCTGCTGTTCGGAGAGGCCGATCGATTCGGCGACCTCCGGCCGCGCGAGCATCGCCGGCCCCTGCCGATGCAGCACGATCTGGTCGAGTCGTTTCATCTGCTCTTCCGAGAGGATTCCGGCGAGCATGTCCCGCGCCTCGGCGGCCCGCTGCTGCTGGGCGAGGCGCATCTCCTCCATGATCGCGGTTCGTTCCTCCTCCGACTCGGCGTTCCGCAGGCGGGTGAAGAACTCTCCCATGCCGGAGTCATCCCCATCGAAGCTTTCCACGGCCTCTGCGACTTGACCGATCTGCTCCTCGGTCATTTCCAGTTCCGCGCGGACCGCCTCTTGCTGGAGTTCGGCGATGTGCCTGGAAGCGCGCGCGGCGGGTCCGAACGGTCGCTGTTGGGCCGGCGCCACGTCGCTCAGCGCCGCCAGAATCGCGGTGACGGCCAGACAGTTCCTCGAAATGCGGAAAAAAGTCATGCGATTGCTCAAAGGATCTCCGACGTCGATTCGAGAGAAGAGGTGAAGAGATCCGTCCCGGGCTGTTTCTCCGCCGGTTCTCGTTCTTTAGTCGCCTTCCCATTGCGACGTGGGCACGGTGTGTAATCTCTGTGAATTCAACGGGTAACGACAAATCAGTGCCGTGGCCGGAGGCAGCGGGCTGCCGGAGTCCGGCGTCCGGGCTGTGGGATTCAGTTTAGCGCAAATCGCTCTACCATGTGTCCGCGTCGAGCGGTGTTTGGACTGTCGAGGACGAGAATCCGCGAGACAGATCGCCGACACTGATTTCGAGATCGTTCTCGTCTGCGGGACGATGACGGGGCATTGTGAAAGTTCGCTAGCGTCCCACCTGGCGGAGGCCGAACAACCATAACTTCCTGAAATATTTGAGGTTATAAAAAACAAGCACTTCTCGATCGAATCAGGGGGCTTCTCCTGAGACGTTACCCCCCGATTTCGCAGTCTGGTTTCGCCCGCGCGGGGTTTCTCATTATTGTATCCTACTGAAGTACGGCCGCGCAGCGCAGACCGGTGGACAGCAGGCGGTCGCCGATCATTGAACACGCGAGAACGAGATATGGTCCGGAAAAACAGATCGTTCAGCCCCACATCTCTCCAATTTCTTCGCTTGTGCGGGTTCTGCCTCGCGTGCGGGCTGCTCGCAACTCCAGCGGACGCGCAGCAGCGCGGCGGGCGGCGCGGGTTCGGATCGCCGGAGGAGATTTTCTCCCGTCTGGACCAGAACGGCGACGGCAAGCTGGAATCGGACGAAGTCCAGGGGCCGATGAAGGCATTCCTGCAGAATGCCGGGACCGACACGTCGAAAGCGATGTCGCGTGACGAGTTCGTCAAGACAATCCAGGATCTCCAGCAGCGCGCCATCAGCGGCCGACGAGGGGAAGACCGGCGGCGAGACGAAGGCGACGACGGTGAGCGCCGCAGACGGCGTCGCGACGACGGCGACGATGATGACGAAGAAGCCGGAGACCGGCCGCGCGGCCGAAGCGGACGCTGGAACTGGAATCGATCGGGCGACGAACCCGCTGCGACCGGTTCATCCGAAGAAACCTCGGGGGACAAGTCTGCGGACAAGGACGCGAAGCCGCGCGTGACGCTCGACCTGCCGGAGGAATACCGGGCCGGCGACGCCAACGGCGACGGGCAGGTGACGTTCTTCGAGTGGCGGAGATGGAACGGCCGGCGGTTCTCGGAATTCGTCGCCATGGACCGGAACGGGGACGGATTTCTCACACCGAAGGAAATCGTTGTCGCCACGTCCTCGCCGGAAACCGGCGAAGTGCCAACGGCGCGGACGGCCGACCGCGGGGACAACTCAGCCGTGGGCGGCGATCCTCCCCAAGCAGAGACTTCGGCCCCCCCGGTCGATGAGACGGAGTTGGCCGTCAACGCGCGGCGCTACTTCGGCATCCTCGATCGCGACCGGGATGGCAAGATTTCCCCGGTCGAATGGGCGCCGAGCCGCCGCATCCGTGAAATGTTCGAATCGGCGGGCGTCGATCTGTCCAGCGAGATGTCCGAAGCGGATTTCGTGCAGAACTACGTCAAGTTCGCTTCGCAGGCGAGTTGACCGGTCGACCGGCGCGCGGCCGCAACCCGCGGCGAGCGTGGAGCGCCCCCCTGCGGGTCGCGGCTAAGCCTTGTCAGAAAACTGCTGTCATGGAAGGGTGGCTGGGGTCGTAGGGCAGCGAAGCCCCCAGCGTTCGCGTCTGGGGGCTCCCTCTGGGCGACCCTTGTCGTTACCCACAATTTGTCTGGCACTTGAGAGCAGCGAACCACCGGATCATTCGGAAATCCCGGCGGCTTATCGCGGCAATGAAGTGAACCTGTCACCCGTGGTCTTGGAACCATGCGACAGGATTGCCACGAGAAACACAAAAAGCCACAAAAAGTAAAGCCGCGAGATCGTCTCTTTTTCGTGCTACGAACGGTGAGAATCTTCGCGTGGTGCGCGAATTCTGCCAGCCCGTTTCGTGTTCGAGTGCTCAATTGGACGACCACAAAGGCACAAAGAACACCAAGAAGTTTTCCATGAGCTTGCGCTCACGGCTACTTGCTGGCGCGGCTTCGCCGCTCCGTTTCTATTCGCTTCCGGTTGGGTTGCGGGCGGAGGCCGCGCTGGGTCTCTTTGTGTTTTTCGTGGCCATTTTCCGTGGCTTCCGTGCATTCCGTGGTTGTTCACTGATCTGAAATTGTGGGTAATGCTAAGTCTAAGCTCTGGTCGACCCCAGCCACCCCTCTTACGACTTTTCTGGCAAAGCCTGAACAGGCGGTGTGGGCCGCTGGGCGATGATCAGAGTTGGCTCTGGTCGTACCGCTGTGCGAGCGTGAGCATCAGCATCCGGGTGAATCCCTCATCGAGGTTCATCCGCAGCACGACGCCGTTTTCCGTGGGGCGGAGTTCCATCCGCAGCACGTCGTTGCTGGAGGTGAAGGCCTCGGCGGCGATTTCCGCTCCGGCGGCATCGGCGTTCTCGTCGGGCGGCAGCCCCAACCACTGGTTGGCCCGCACGACCATCTGCACGGGGTAACCCCGTTCCGCCTCCCGGCTGCCGGCCGCTTCGCTGACGGCGTCGATCGACGACTTCAGTTCAGTCACGGCGTCGTCCTGTCCGACGGCGAACCACAATGTGCGGCCGCTGGAGCCGACGTAGAGCGACGGTTTTTCGCCGTAAACCCGTTCATCCTGCGGACGGGCCTCGCCCCCCTGCACGCGGTGTATCGCCACGCCTGCATGCTGGGCGACGTCGAGTTCGATGGTGAAGTCCCCCTCGCGGGCGGAGACCTGCGTCAGCACTTCGCGCAAGCCGTCGGCGAAGGTTTCGCCCCCCACGAGATGGATCGCACCGACCAGCGCGAACTGGTCTGCGTCGACCGATCGCATCTGGACGCACATGTCGAGATGACCGGCGTCGATCGTCGCCTTGAGCGGATCGAGCAGCCTGGCGAGTTCCGGCGGCAGCGGCCGCTCCGCGCTTTCGTCCGCCTCGGCCGCGGCTTCCTCGCCTGCAGGTCCGGCGTACTGCTGAACGAGACCGGCTTCCAAAGCTTCGATCCATCCATGCGCCGCGGTCTGTTCCCGCTCTTCGAGCATCCACGACACTGACAGCGTGAACGGTTCTTCGGCGCTGAACATCGACGCGTAACTGCTGGCCCGGCTGCCGATGTCGTCCAGGTATTCCGCGAACTCGCTCTCGGGCGTCGCGTCGACGTGCAGTTCGATTTCCATGCCCGAGGACTCCGGTATCGTCCGCATGCCGATCGTCATCTGCTCGCCCTCCTTGACGAGCCGCTCGAGGAACTCCAGCGTGCTCATGCCGTTCGCGCGCCGCGCGAGGTACTGCGAGAGAGGTTCCTCGTCCCGCCGCTGCAGTTGTCCCTCCGTCTGGTTGCGGAGAAAGTTCATAAAAACGTCGCGGAGCAGCGGGGGAATACTCTGGGGGCGGACCGTCAGGGAGAGGTCGTATTGTGCGGCGACCTGCGGGATCATCCGCGAAAGGATCGCCACGTCGGCGTCGAGGAACTCTTCGTTGCGCGAGATGAAGGCGTATCCATCGCGGACGGCGATGTGCCGTGTTCCACGGCCTCCTGTCAATTCGTAGCGGCCTTCGCCCGCCTCCTCGTTCTTCTCCACGCGGACCGGACCGAGTTGCATCGTCTCAATCAGGTCGTCCATGTCCTCGACCGGAACATAGACGACCGGAATCGGCTGCGGCGGCAGCGAGGAGGGGAGAAAGAGCGCCATCCCGACCGGTTTGGTGCGGTCGAACCCCTTCAGATCCCCGGCGCGGCTCATGAGATCGTCCATAACGCCCGCCATGTCGCCCCGATCGACAGACTCAAAGGCATCCCGCATGAATTCGAGGCTGCGATCGACCGACGTGACGCTCAGCATCACCACGGGGTCGGTGGCCAACGGCTGACGGTCAGGCTCCTCCGCATCTTCCTCCTGGGCGTGCAGACCGGGCGTCGACAACAAACAGCCGGCAACCACCAGCAATCCGAGCCAGAAACCGGCCAAACGGCCGGGGCGAGTTCTCTTGTGGTCGTCTGTTGACTGGGAACGAGCAAGGGACGAAACGTGGTTGGGCCGTGTCATTTCGAGATTTCACCTGTTGAATGAGCGGGGGCGGCGATCGATCGCCGTTTTTTCGCACGAATGCAGCGGACACGTCGACCCGCGCGTCGCGCGTGCCGACGATACGGGATACCGGCCGGGGCTCGACTTGGTTTCAAGAATCGGGCGAGAGGACCGGGACTTGGTACACTTGGCTCAGTCCGTGAGAGACCGCGCGGAAGGCTCGAATCGCGCTCCCCTACGGGTCGCGGCTAAACGGTATGTGAAATCGTGGTCGAGGAACCTGGCCCTGCTGCGACGCTCCCGTTTCGCCCGCGCAGGGTGCTTCTGTTCACGGCAATTCGCGGATGCGGAGTTTTTTGAATTCGACCGGCGCTCCTTCCGATTCCAGGCAGAGGTACCCGGAGGCGGGATTGCAGTCACTGCCGCCGGAGACCTCTTCGCCGTTGACCCACAAGCGGACCTCACCGTTGATGGCGCGGATGTAATAGTGGTTCCACTCGTCGACGCCCTTACTGAGGTTCTTGCGGGGAAAGCTGCGGCTGCCGTTCGGGGAGACCGGTTCGAACGGCGTCATTGTCGACGCGCCGACCGGGAACACGTCGCCGTTGGTTGTAAACCAGTCCGGTTTCTTGCCGGTGTTCTTCTCGTATTGGTCGGCGTAGCCGTGGTCGAGCACCTGCACCTCGATGCCGCCGGGGGGCAATTTTCCCGGGGGGAGATCGGTGAGCGCCTCTTCCGACGCCCAGACAAAGACGCCTGAGTTGCCTCCCGACTTGCGGTGCCGCCACTGGACGACCAGTTCGAAATTCGTGTATTGCTGAGCGGTGCGAATCACGCCGATGGGCTGCCCGGTGCAGTAGATCACCCCGTCCTCGAAGGTCCAGGTGTCTTCGTCTCCGTTGACGTCGACGAAGTCGTCCTCCCATAACTCCCGCCAGCCCGGCCCGGTCCCGTCGACGAATGCCTTGGGAAGCGCTTCGTCTTTGTCATCGGCAGCCGGAATGCGCTGCGGGGCAGCGGCCACCAGGAGAGCGATGGATGCGACGAAGGACAACGTGATTGCGGCGCGAATCGGCATATTGGTTCCCCTCAGAGAGTGCGGTGTGGCGCGAGGCTGCTATGGTATCGCGAGACCGCGCGAGAGGGGAGCGCGCCGGTGGCACGCGGATTTCTTTGCTCCCGGGTCGATGGGCATTCGCCACGCAGAAAAGCAGACCGGGGGTGCGCTCCTCTCGTCGCGACCCCCGGCTTTGCTGTGCGACGCCTTCAGCGTCGCTCGCAGTCGGCGTTTCTGGTCAACGTCGCACGAGGGCATCGGGAAGACTTGTGTGTCAACAACAGGTTGATACCCCTGTCCTACGACGGTTTGCCTGCGGGAATTCGGACTTGCGATCGGAAGCAATTGCCCGCGTTTTCACGCCGGCTACATCGCATCCGGTTCGTCTTCGCCGAGTTCGTCGTTGATGAGGTCGATCATCTGCCGCAAGCGGCCGAAGTCGCGGCGGTTGAAGCGGAACGCCAGTCGCGGCAGATCGGCCAAGTGCTCATCGTCTTCTTCGTAGGGATGAACGGGGACGCGCTGGATTCGCCCGCGTTCGACGATGTCGGAGAATTCGTCGTTCAGCCGCGTGAGAAACTCGTCGGGCGGATCCAACGTGAGGCGGAAGTAGAGTTTGTCCCTGACGTAGCGCATGCTGTGGTAGACGGAATAAAAGCCCATCACTTCTTCGACGGCCTCGTCCACGTCGTCGGTCACCTTGAAGAGCGAGAGGTCTTCGGGAGAAATCAGGCCGTCGCCGAGCAGGTGCTTTTCGATGTAGGCGAGCCAGTCTTTCCAGTAGCTGCCGCCCGGTTCGTCGACGCAGACGACGGGCATCATGTCGCGTTTGCCGGTCTGGATCAGCGTCAGCGATTCGAAGCACTCGTCCTGCGTGCCGAACCCTCCGGCGAAGAGGACAATCGCGTGCACTTCCTTGACGAACAGGAGCTTGCGGGTGAAGAAGTACTTGAGGTTGATGAGTTTCTTGTCGCCCTCGATGATCCGGTTGGCGGACTGTTCGAAGGGGAGCATGATGTTGAGGCCGATCGACCATTCGCGGCCTGCGCCGACGTGGGCCGCCTCCATGATTCCGCCCCCGGCCCCTGTGACGACGAACCACCTTTCGGCGGCCATGCGGCGACCGTATTCAACCGCCTGCTGATAGGCGGCGTGATCGGGAGGCAGCCGCGCCGATCCGAAGACGGTGACCTTGCGCTGCCGGCGAAAGGGTTTGAACACCTTGAAGGAGTAGCGAAATTCGCGGAGCGCGCGGGAGATGATTTTCAGGTCACCGCGCGTCGCCTTGTCGCGTTCCAGGCGGTCGGCGGTTTCGCGAATCTCGTCGACGAGATCGGACGTCCGATCGGGTTCGATCTCATGCTCTGTCGGCAGGACGACCGATTCGGAGACGTCGGGTTTTGCGCGTTTGTGCTTCCGTGCCATCGCTCACTCCCGGTTGTTCGGCAGACAGATGCGGGCTCTCCAACAACTAGTCTGTCCGGCTTACGCCCCGACGGCCTCCAGGGCCTCCTCGCGAGTGTCGTAAATCGCCCACAGCGTGTCGAGATTCGTGATCTGGAGCAGTTCGCGAGCGAGCTTGCTCGCGCCGCAGAGGACCAGTTCGCCCCCTTTCTGCCGCACGAGTTTATGGCATCTGAGGAGCAACGCGAGGAAGACCGAGCCGAAATAGGAGACCCGGCTGAGATCGACGACGACGAGGGGCGCGGAGCGCTGTCCCAGAGGCGCCAGCACGAGATCGGCGGCCTGCTCAACGACGTCCCACGACATTGTTTCCACGCTGCCGGCGGGGGTCACGACAACGGCGTCGCCGTGCCATTCGAGTTCGAAATCGTCTCTCTGTTCTTCGTTCATCCGTCGATGATCCGGCGGGCCGCGTTAAAGGAAACAGCGAGGAAGGCGCGAGGGCAGGTCGCAGGGATCGTCGGCCCGCTCACCGTTGCACTCTCTGATCTGGGGCGTGAGCGCAGCGCGGGTTGACCGGCGAAATCATGCCTGTCGGGGGTCTGTTTATGCATCCCTGTGCGGGCCGATCCGCGCTCGACCCTGGGAGATTCGCGGTCCAGCCAACGCGAGAACAAAGCCCTGGCAGCGCACTATTCACCTGTTGACGTGTTGCCCGACGGAGCGGCGCCGGTTTCGACGCCCGCGCCTGAATCGGCCCCCCCTGCATCGGCCATCGTGGCCTCTTCGTCTTCTGTCGGCCGCTTGAGTTCGTTGCTCTCCGGCGTGACTTTCCAGTTCTTCGGAACATTGTTCTGAATCCAGTCGCCGAGTCCTTCGAGCAGGGGGGCCGGAGTCGCCTGGGGCTGGACCGATTCCGTCACCGAGTTCACGACCGGCAGGATCACGTCGAAGAGTGAGTTGACGACGGGGGCGTGCTGCCGCAACTGCGCCTGCTGCGTCTGGTTGAGCAATCCCCAGCCTTTGTCCTGTTCTTCCTTCAGTTGCGGCCGAAAAGAGGAATAGACCAGGAGGTAACAGTATTTCCAGTAGGGGGCCTTCAGATTCTGATTTCGGGCCTGGGTCATCTGATTCGTGAGACGCCCGATCTCGTAACAGATGAGCGGGATCTCGGTGCCGGGGCCGAGCGGCAACTGCGGGATCGAGCGGGCGGCTGTGGCGCGAACGACGAAGTGCTCCTCCGGGTCCGCCAGGGCCCGCATCAAGCCGTCGATCACGACCGGTTGACGGGTGACGTTATGCGTGAGACCGCAGTTGCCCATGGCCTCGACCAGCCGCATGCGATACCACATGTGCTCGTCGCCGGCGGCGTCGGGGGCGGCCAGCGCGCCCGCAAGCGAGTTGGCGATCTGGCTGCGCTGGGTGACGTTGGGTTGCGCGTCGCGGCCGATGCGTCCCATCCCGATCGCCGCCCAGATCTTGCAGGCGACCAACTGGTCGGGGTCGTTGAGCACGGCGGAGTGGAAGTCGATGGCCGGGATGTAGGGGACGGCCGGTTCGCCGCGCGGTCCCGCATTCTCGACATTCAGACTCGCCACCAGGATGCAGACGTTAATCCGGACTTCGGGCGGCTGGTCCAACAGTTCCTGAGCCACCTCGACCGCCTCCTGATTGGCGTATTCCCGCGACTCGGCGCTGACCACGGGCGACTTCAACTCATCGAGGAAATCGCGCACCAACTCCGGGAGTTCGTCGCGGTACTCCTCCATCGTGAGCCCGTAGAGGTGATAGCGGACTCCCAAATCGATCTCCGCTGTGTCGAGCTTGCGGAGAGCGTTCGTAAACTTCGTCCGGTGTTGCCGCTCCCAGGACTTCCGTTCCTCTTTTGTGATTTTCTCTCCGGCGTACTCGGTCTCGTCGGTCGTCGTCTCGGCGGGCGGGGTCGTCTCTTCGGCGGGGGTTTCAGGCTCATTCTCCTGAGCGGCGGCGGCCACGGAAAACAGCAAGACCGTCGCCACGGCACAGGCCGCGAGAGCGAATTGGACTCCCTTGTGACCGCGTCGAGTCGTTTCCGGGAGGTCGCGCCCGATATTCCGCGAGACAGATCGTCGACACTGATTCGCAAAGCGCTCGAATGCGAAGCGTCGCAGTTTCACGCAGTGATCGAAGATCGCACGGACAATCGGTTCCACCGGCGGATTCCTTCGGTTCGATTCGTTCATCAGGGCAGCCGCCGACTGAGGTCACCGGTGCTGCCTGCGGGGAGCCGGATGACCGTCAACGCGGATTCAGGGTGGCTGATGATCCCCATGAACCCGGCGTTGTTCGGATCTCGTGTGATGGAATCGGTCATGCAGCGGCCTGAAGTGACCCTTCGCTTGAAACACGTCCGCACCCGGGACTTCGGCCGAACGGCTACGCCGACACAGAATACCCCAACTCCTCAGCAAGTGCCATGCCGCCTTTGTTTGAGCGGACAATTCCACGGTACGGCTTTGAAACAGCCCGAGCAACACTTGTATCGGGATTGTTTGTGAGAACCGGCCCCCAACTTGTGTCGCAGTCGGTCGACCGCATCGTCGAGGGAGGAGGCGGACTGTCTGCGGCGGGAAAACTTCAGCCGCGAAAGAAAGGCTCAACAATCTGAGGCTACCAACGCTGTTGAGTGGATGTCAAGAAATTGTCGTCGCGGTGGTGGCGTGCATTTCAGCGATTGCCGATGCGGGCGGCTGTCTGGATTCGATGAAGCGTTTTCCCTCGGGGCGGCGGTTCAGGAAGCGCGTTTGCGACTTGCGGATTGTCAGCCGCGACGCGGCTGGGGCAAGCTGTGCGGATTATTCGGTCTGGCGCGGTGGTGACGGTCGTCTTTGCGGTGCTGGATTTGCGAGATTCGCCGTGCCGATCGTCTGAGTGGTCCCCTGCGCGTTGAGGATAACGCGACTGACCCGGGCCCGGATCGGACCTCCCGCCAAGCGAGGCACGGATGCTGAGATCTCACTGTCTGCCACTGATGTTGGTCGCGGTCGCGCTGTTCGGCTTGGAGCGGTGCGCAAAGGACGTTGCCGCGAATGATGCGCAGGTGCAGACTGCGGCGGGGGACGAACCGGCGACCGGCGAATCGCGTTCTTTCGTGCAGCGGGTCGCGCAGCGGGTGATGCAACCGTTTCATCTCGGGGAGCCCGCCGTGATTCGCAACTATGAACTGCCGAGCAGCTTCTACGGCCTCTGGCCGCGGACGGAAGTTTTCGGACACGACGCCCGGTGCACGCCGACGGCGTTCGCTCCGCGCGGGCATGGGTGGCCCAAACATCTTGCGCCGTACCGCGCCGATTACGCTCCGTACCGGGTGAAGCATCCGCAGTCGATGGAGGGTCCGGCCTGGTGGCATCTGTTCCGCCGGACGCCCTGCTGCGACTGCAACGAATGTCCCTGCCGGTGCTGCTGCCGCCCCGATTACGTGCAGCAGCCGTGAGGCGAGACCATCAGCGCCTGCGGGCGGCGGCCTCGCCTTCAACTCTCGACCAGCAGCACGCCGGTGCCGTTGATCCGGTCGGCCTTGAGGTCCTGCAACGCGCGGTTGGCGTCGGCCAGAGGGTACGTTGTGACGTGCGGCCGGAGTGGTATCTGCGACGCTTCCTTCAGTAGTTCGCGCCCGTCGTCCCGCGTGTTGGCGGTGACGGAATGCAGATTGCGTTCGTAGAACAGCGCAGCGTGGTAATCGAGTTGGGGGATGTCGCTCATGTGGATGCCGGCAAGAGAGAGTGTGCCTCCACGGTCGAGGGCCGCGAGTGCCGAGGGAACGAGTTCGCCGGCCGGGGCGAAGAGGATGCCGCTGTCGACCTTGACGGGGAGTTCCTCCGCACTTTCGCCGACCCATCGGGCGCCCATCTGTTTCGCCAGCCGCCGATGATCTTCCCCGCGGGTGACGACGTAAACTACGCAGCCGCGGTGCTGCGCGATTTGCATCACGACATGAGCGCTGGAGCCGAAACCGTAAAGGGCGATCCGGCCTCCTGCGGGTAATTCGCTGCGGCGCAGGGCGCGAAAACCGACGATTCCCGCGCAGAGGAGCGGCGCTGCCTCGGTGTCGCTGAACTCGTCAGGGATTGCGTATGCGAAGTCTTCGCGGACCACGGCGAACTCGGCGTAGCCCCCGTCGGCTTGATAGCCGGTGAAGCGGGTTCGCTGACACAGGTTCTCGCGGCCTGCTGTGCAGAAGCGGCATTCACCGCAGGTCTCGCGGAGCCAGGCGATACCGACGCGATCGCCGATCGCAAACCGACCCGCCCCCTCTCCGAGTTCCGAGACGAGACCGACCACCTGGTGACCGGGGACAACGGGACGACGTTCCTCGGGGAGATCTCCCTCGATGACGTGCAGGTCGGTCCGACAGATCGCACAGCAGCGGACCTTGACCAGAATCTCGCCGGGCCCCAGTTCGGGACGGGGGAGATCCCGAAGCTGCAAGGGCGAGTTTTCGATCGGACTTGTCTGTTCCAGCACCATGGCCTGCATGACTCGCGCTCCCTCTGTATCGAGATCTTCCCAAGAGTCCTAAATCGATCTTGAATGGGAGTTGGGCGGCCTTTCATACCCATCTGCGGCCGGAGCTTCGTGAAGCCCCGGTTGATCGCACCTCCGGGGCTTCCTTTCAGTCCAGCGACGGCACCCCTGGAGTGGCTCTGTCAGAAACTTTCCGCCTTGGGCGGGTTGAGAAGGAACTTGAAGAGGTCGCGGATTTCGTCCAGTGACAGGTCGTCCAGCAGGCCGGAGGGCATACCGGAGAGCCGGTTCGGCTGCACCTGGTCGATCTCGGATTTCTGAACGGTGGTCCGTTTTCCATCCAGCCCCCCCACCGACACCGCATCGGGGCCTGCCGACGTGACCGTGCCGACCAGCACACGGCCGTCGAGCAGGAGCACGGTCGCCGAAGGATATTCCTCGTTGAGGTGCAGCGAGGGGAAGAGGATCGCCTGCAGGATCTGCTTCCGCTGCAATCGTTCGGCCACGCGCGTCAACTCAGGGCCGACCTGAGTTCCGACGCGACCGGCGCGGTGGCATTTCGCACAGGCGGCCTTCTCGAACACGGCTCTGCCGGCTTCGGTCGGGCCTTGATTCTCTCCGATCGCTTCAAACTCCGCGAGCAGTTGCTGATAGCTCCAGGGGCTGCCTTCGGGTTGGCCGGGCCAGGAGGGATCGGGCTCATCGGGATAGGTCTCGCGAAACCAATTCTGCCAGGCCGCGAGTTGATCGT
Organism: Planctomycetota bacterium; assembly: GCA_003388505.1. GTDB lineage: Bacteria > Planctomycetota > Planctomycetia > Planctomycetales > Planctomycetaceae > MB-PLM-1. The sequence continues at coordinate 31,791 of QQVO01000029.1, read as the reverse complement.
CGGAATTCTCAGCCTCCGGAACGGACTCCCGGCCGCTCCATTGGGCGAGAAGGTCCATCGCCTCCTCTCGTCCCGGCTCATCGAACGTCAGGGCGAGCAGCAGGACCTGGCGAATCCAGACCGGTTTGGTCGCGCGTTCGCGAAAGCCGTTGAGCGCGCGGACGACGCTCTGCGCCTGTTCGCCTTCGACAACCATCAGCGACCGGACGAGGTATCGCCAGTCGGCCGGAACTCGGCGATGCTCCAGGCAGAATCGGCTGATCGCGTAGGCGGCGTCGTGCCGCCGGTCGACCTCCGACTCGAAGACGCCCCGGACATATTCGACGGCCGCGGTCGTGCCGCTCTCGGCGAGCCTGACCAGGATTTCGCCGCGCAGTTTGCGGGAGTCTTCGTCGCGAGTGGCGGCCAGCGTCTCGTCGGCCGAGACAAGGGCGGCGATCTGCGAACGCGAGAGCGAACCGGCCGAGTCCCGCACGAGCGCCAGCGTTTCCTCATCGACCGGGCCTGCTGCTTCTGCGACGGAGAGCGTGATTGTCAACAGCGGCAACGCATACAACCATCGTTGTGCGCTGCGGGGTCGGCCGGCCGGCGTGAATGGTTTCATTCAATCAGTCTGTCTCATTCATGCGTGTGATGCGAGTCCGTGAAGGCGGGATGGTGTTGCAGCGCTCTCGAGCGGGTCGCGGTCTAACGATCGCGGTGCAGCGATCCGGCTGGATGGACGAATCCGGCAAAATGGCGAAACGGTTCCGATGAACGCAATCCGTTCAATTCCAAGGGGTTGGACCACTCAGGCCGGCGGCGAATTGACGGAAAGGGGGACACAGGCTGGGAATGGGAGAGGCGATTTCGTTAGAATTTTGCGTTCGGTCACTTTCGTGCCGTTTCTGTTTTTTCTCGCAGTGCTTGATTCTGTTCGCGTTCCGCGTCCCCGGTGTTCCGCATGGGAGGCCGGCTGTTGTCGTATCGCGTCAGGTTTGCCGTGAAGACTTGTTGAGGAGGTCGTGATGTCTGAACCCCGCATCGCCCGTCACATCATGGTGACGCGCCTGGTGACGCTCAGTCCGCAGATGCCGGTCGTGGAGGGGGTGCGCAAGCTGCTCCGCAACAACATCACCGGGGCGCCGGTGCTCGATCCGTACGGCCGGTTTCTGGCGATCTTTGCGGAGAAGTCGTGTTTGACGGCTCTGGTCGCGGCTCAGCAGACTCGCAGCCGGGGACGGCCGCAGACGGCCCGCGACATCATGGTGCGGAAGCTGATCACACTGACGCCCGACATGGACGTGATTGACGCCATTGGTCTGCTGCTGAAGAACCGCATTTCCGGAGCGCCCGTCCTCGAACGGGACGGCAGCTTCGTGGGCGTGTTCTCCGAACGGACGAGTATGCAGGTGTTGCTCGACGCGGCGTACGATCAACACCCGACGGCGGAGGTCGGCGCGTACATGAACCCCGATCCGGATCGCGCGATCAGTGAAGAGACGCCCCTGAAGTCGATTCTCGAACTGTTCGTCGAAACGCCTTATCGGCGACTGGAGGTGATGCGGGGGCGGAAGGTCGTCGGGCAGATCAGCCGGCGGGATGCGATTCGCGCAGCGTTTCCGATGCTGGAGTCGGCGCGGGGCCTCGAGTCGCCACAGACGGATCAGCCGGGAACGCCGTACCGCGCCGGGGCGCCGCTGGCGGAATACATGGATGCCGATGCGCGGACGATCGACGAGGAGGCGAGCCTGCTGGAGATTGCACAGATCTTTCTGAACACGAATCACCGGCGGTTGCCGGTGATTCGGGACGGTGAACTGGCCGGGCAGATCAGCCGACGCGATCTGCTTTCCGCGACGCATGCGATGCTTGCTCCGCCGCCGCAACAGCAGTCGAACCTGCTGTACCTGAGTGGAATCGTGGAACGGCATGAAGCGCCGGTGAGTTAGAGCAAATTGCTCTACCCTGTGTCCGCGTACAGCGGTCTTTTGACTATCGAACCCGAGATTCCGCGAGACAGATCGCCAACACTGATTCGCGAGGCGCTCTAGCCCGGGAAGATTCCCTCGCCGGCGATGAGGCCGTCGCGCATGTAGACCTGTTGTTTGGCGCGCCGGGCGATCTCCGGCTCGTGCGTGACGAGGATGATGGTGCGGCCCTCCCGGTTGAGCTGTTCGAGGATCTGCAGGATTTCCTCACTGGTGGCGCTGTCGAGATTTCCCGTCGGTTCATCCGCCATGATGATGGCGGGGTCGTTGACCATCGCCCGCGCGATCGCGACCCGCTGCTGCTGCCCGCCGGAGAGTTGGAACGGCCGATGATCGAGACGGTCGCCGAGCCCCACGAGCGAGGCCAGATCGAGGCAGCGGCGGCGGTCGTCCGCGGAGATCGAAGGCGCTCCCGGCCGATAGTGCAACGGAACCTCGATATTCTCCAGGACGGTGTACTGGGCGATCAGATTGAACGACTGGAAGATGAAGCCGACCTCGGTGTTGCGGACTGACGAAAGCTCATCGTCGTCCATCTGCGACACATCCCGGCCCCGCAGCAGATACTGACCGCGGGTGGGCCGGTCGAGCGCTCCGAGGAGGTTGAGCAGCGTGCTCTTGCCGCTGCCGGAGGTTCCCATGATGGCGAGGAAGCCTCCGGCGGGGATGTCGAGCGAAACGCCGCGCAGCGCCTGCACGGGGGGGATGTCGGGCCCCAGATCGTAGTGTTTGTGAAGATTGATCAACTGCGCCGCGAGTTCGGGCATCTTGGTGCGGGCCGTGAATCGAAATCGGAAGAAACAGAACCTACTGGTTTGTCGAGCCAAGACCGTCGGGTTGAGCGGTTCGCTCGGAAGCACAAATCCCGCAGGGTTTCGCGCGCGTTTGCGGTTCAGCCAACCCGAGAATCAAGCCCTGACGGGGCACTGCACTCAGGATAGTGGGAGAGCGGCAGTCGACGCCACAGCCCGGTCAGAGAAGAGTGAGACGAGCTGAGCCGTCGCGCCCGTCGTGGATGTGCGCCACGATCCAGGATTCGACGCCGCCGTCTTCCCGGAGCGATTGTTGCAGGCCGGTTGCGCGATCTGCCGGCAGGCCGATCAGCAGTCCCCCGTTGGTCTGAGGATCGAAGAGTGCGGCGTATTTGGGACCGCGCCGCAGCTCGTCTCCGGCCGAGATGTCGGTCTCGACGTGCCGGTTGGACGGGGCCAGTGTGCTTTCGACGCCTGCGGAGAGGAGTTCGGCAGCTCCTGGAAGGAGCGGCACGGAAGAGAGCGGCAGTTCGGCATGGACTGACGAAGCGGTGAGCATTTCGAGCAGATGACCCGCGAGGCCGAAACCGGTGACGTCCGTCATGGCCCGCACACCATGACGGGCTGCGATCTCCGAAGCGTGCTGGTTGCTGGTGAGCATTGCGTTGACCGCAGACATGAACGCCTCGGCGGGACACCGGGCCTGCATGTGCGCGGCCAGGAGAACGCCGAGGCCGAGCGGTTTGGTTAACAGGATTGCGTCGCCTGCTCGGAGGCCCGATTTGGCGCTGTCGGCTGCGGCGCCGGATTCTGCCAGTACGGTGAAGCCGATGAGCAGTTCGGATGATTCAATCGTATGGCCGCCGACGAGGGACGCCCCCATGGAACGGAACTCATGCAGACTGCCGGCCAGGAGTTGGTAGAGCAGTTCTTCCTGGGCGGCGGGCGCTCCCGGGGGAATTGCGCATGATGCGACGACCGCGGTCGGCCGGGCCCCCATGGCGAACACGTCGCCGGCGGCGTTGAGCGCGGCGATTCTTCCGGAGAGCCAGGGGTCGTCGAGCGGGGGGGTAAAGAAGTCGGTGGTGACGACCGTTCGTCCACCGGCGGGTGTTTTCAAGACGGCCGCGTCATCGGGAGAGGCCAAACCGACGACGACGCGTTCGTCCGGCGGAATCTCCAAGCGGGAGAGGACACGGGAGAGGACGCGTCCGCCGACTTTGCCGCCGCATCCGGCGCACCGCATTGCAGGCTGGTCTTCGCCCGGTTTGTGTGAGTTGTCGGACTGAGCGGGCATCATGGCGGGCGTGTAGTCCTGGTACTTGTCCATGAAGCGGCCGTCGATCCAGTCCTTGAGTTTCCAGGCCCAGCGCGAGGAGAATGAGAATCCCTTGTATTCCCCGAGCGCCCGCCCGTCGCCGAGGTTGAGGAGTTTAAGAAAGTCGTGTTGCGGCTCGTACGGCGTCGGTTCGCGACCTGCCAAGGTGCGTTGAATGTTCTCCCAGAGGACCGGCCCCTGGCGGACGGCATACACGCCGGCTTTTGGAGTGGGGTCGGTTTGTCGCGTGCCGGAGTCGCCGACGACGAAGACCGGCGCGTTTGCGGTTGTTTGGAGCGTGTCGCGCGTCAGCAGGAATCCGTTCGCATCGGTGGGCAAGCCGAGTCGGCCGAGCAATTCCGGAGGCGCTGCGCCGGTCGCCCACAGGACGACGTCGGCCGCGAGGGAGTTTCCGTCGTCGGTTCGCACCGTGTCGGGTTCGACGCGGGTGACGGAGCGGCTCAACCGCAAATCGACTCCCCGGCTGCGAAGTTCGGCCGCGGCGCGCCGGCTTGTTTCCGGCCGGGCGCCTGGGATGAGGGATTCGCCGGCATGGACGAGCGATACCTCGAGATCCTTCTCGCCGAGCATGCGGCGGATGAACGCCGGCAGGCAGAAGGCGATTTCGACGCCCCCGGCCCCGCCGCCGACGATCACGATGCGCAGGGGGGATTGCGGAGTGGAGCGACTTTGTTGCCACTCCTCCAAGCGGGCGGTGAGCCGTTCGATCAGCGTCTGCATCGGTTTGATCGGGACCAGACTGCTTCCGTTGATCGAAACGCCGTCCGTTCTCGGTGAGGAGCCGATGCCGATCGAGAGCGCATCGAACGGAATCGGGGCCCGGTGATCGAACAGAAGCCTTTGAGCAGTGAGATCGAGACCGGTGACTTCGCCCAGGATCAGTCTTGCGCGGGCCGCGGAGGCGAGGCGGACCAGATCGATCTGCATCCGTTCTCTCGGATACAAGCCGGCGAGGACGCCGGGCAACATGCCGGAATATGTGGCGACCGGGAAGTCCGAGATGCAGGTCAGGCGGGCGTCGGGCGGGGCGTGCATCCGCCACATCCGCAGGACGTGCGCATTCGTGTGGCCGATGCCAAGCAGCACGACTTCGCGAGAAGGAAGACGGGTCTGCATGGGTGCGGTCCACGGTTCCTGAGTGCGAATGTTCGGCGAAAAGTCTGGTTGGGGCCGATGCGACGGCGGCGAAGCGGAATCAGAGGGAGGCGAGTCTTTGAGAGAGGAGTTGGTCTTCTTCCGGCAGGACGGAGCGAAGATCGAGGAGGATGGCGTCGTTTTCGATGCGTCCGACGACTGCGGGTCGCCCGCTCCGCAAGCGGAGTGCGGTCTCCTGGGGCGCGGAAGAGGGGAGTCGCACGGCCCAACTCGATTGGGTCTGGGCGGGGAGCGCACCGCCGCCGACGGTTGATTCGAGGGCGACGGGGTCGCAGTCGGCGTGGTTCGAGGATGCTTTCACTTCTTCACAGATTGCGGCGGCCCGCCGGTGCAGGTCGTCTGCGCCGGCGGCGATCATCCGCAGGACGGGAATCTGGTCGAACGCGCGGCCGGCGGCGTGAATCTGCAGTGTCGCACTCAGCGCGGCGAGGGTGAGTTTATCGACGCGGAGCGCGCGGGTCAGCGGGCTGGCGCGGAGTCGGTCGACGAGTTCCCGGCCGCCGAGGATGACGCCGCATTGCGGTCCTCCAAGGAGTTTGTCGCCGCTGAAGAGGACAACGTCTGCGCCGCAGTTGAGGCTGTCTCCCACGAGCGGTTCTCCGGTCAAGCCGAAGGGGGTGAGGTCGTGCAGGCATCCGCTCCCCAGATCGTCCACGGCGGGGAGGCCTTTTGAGTGGGCCAACTCGACGAGCGGACCGATCGGGACGTCTTCGGTGAATCCGACAATGCGATAGTTGCTGTGATGCACGCGGAGGAGCGCGGCTGTGTCTTCGCAGATGGCGCTTTCGTAATCGGCCAAACGGGTGCGGTTGGTCGTTCCGACCTCGCGCAGAACAGCGCCGGACGCAGCGAAGACATCGGGCAAACGGTACGAGCCGCCGATTTCGATCAACTGGCCGCGCGAGATGACGACTTCACGTCCGGCCGCCAAGGTCTGTAACACCAACAGGGTGGCGGCGGCGCAGTTGTTGACGACCAGAGCGGCCGCCGCGCCGGTCAGTTCGCACAAGAGACGTTCGACGTCGGCGCCGCGGCGGCCTCGGCGGCCTGTGGCGAGGTCGAATTCGATGTTGGTGAACCGGGACGATTCTGCGACGGCATCGATTGCGGCGTCGGCCAACGGCGCCCGGCCGAGGTTTGTGTGCAACAGCACTCCGGTGGCATTGATGACGCGGCCTAATCGACTTGTGATTCGTGCTTCGTATTCTTCGGCCGTTGCGCGGACTGCCTGCGTCAGCAGGTCTTTGCGATCGAAATTGCCGTTGGTCCGGACGAGTGAGGTCCGCAGCGAATCGACGCTCTGACGCGCCCAGTCCGCGCAGCGCGGCCGGCCGACGTCGTCGATGACGCGTTGTAATTCCGGATGGTTCAGCACTTCGTCGACCGAGGGCAGCATCCTCAATCGGGCGAGCGCGACGCCGGGGGGCACTGTGGTTGTTTCGTCCTGCTGTTCGCTCACGGCAGCCATTCCTCCAGCGGACGGTCGGCGTTCGGGCCGGCGGTCCGTTTATCCGCGTCGCGTCGCGTTACGCCGACTTCGTCAAAGAATTCCAGATAGGGCACGGCGTATTTCCGCGAGACATTCCAGTGATCCTTGATCTGCGCCACGGTTGCGGGACCGTGGTTGGCCATCCATTCGACTGCCCGCCGCCTCAGTTCGTCAAGCTGCTCGGGAGCGACGACGAGATCGGGAGAGACGCGGACGACGCGTCCCTGGTCGACCGCCACCTGGACCAGCGGTTCAAGCTGCTTTATCGACAGATCGCAATCGGTGGAGAATTCCTTGAGCGAGGGGGGCGACGGGCCTGCCGCATCTAGCTTCTTGACCAGACGGTTGAGGACGTCCGACTCTCTTTGCGTGAGTTGGGCGGCGTCGCCCGCTGCGCCGATCCGTTCGCCGCGCTGGAGCAGCCGTCCTTCTTTGACAAGCTCGTCCAGCAGGCCGATCACCGTGGCAGAGGCCGTCCGTTTTGCGGCGGCGGTGAGGATGGGGGTGCGATCGACGAGACGCGCGGGGCGGCGGCGTTCCAGTTCGCGTTCGACTCCGCGGACGAGCCAGGCCTTGAGCTTTTCCTTGTAGTCGTTGGACATGTAGCGGCCAGTCTTCCCCGGCGAGGGGAGAATCTGCCCGGCGGCGATGAGTTGCTCCAGCAAGGCGTCTCGCTCGGCGGGGTTGATGCCGAGCGAGATCCACAACTTCTCCGGAGCGAGGGCATCCTCTCCGAGGAGGTCCAGCCAGGCAGGCAGGCGCTGTGCGGGATCGCCGGCGTCGAGTGCGGGGGCTGCTTCAAGGAGGTGCCTTGTCCGGCGGCGGTTGTCGGTCGCGAGCACGCGGCCACCGCCGATTGTCTCGACGGGCGAGAGCCTCCGGAGAATGAATTTCTGTCCGTATTCGGCGATGACGGGGGAGGCGCACTTGACGACCGCATAGCCCTCAGCGCCCGGACCAAGCGGCTCGCCGTCTGTCATGATCCGCGCCGTGACTTCCCGGGCTGCGACGTGCAACCGCACAAGCTGGCGATGCTTGAGCGGCCTTTTCTCGGTAGCGAGCGTTTGCAGTTTGACCAGCAGTCGCCGCGTCGGTTCGAAGCAACCGGGAGTCGTGAGTTCGTCGCCGCGTGCAACGTCGTCGAGTTTCACGCCGGCGAGATTGACGGCGGTGCGCCGCCCTGCCCCGGCCGCTTCGCTGTCGACGCCGTGCGTCTGCAGACTGCGAATGCGCACGTCGAGACTGGCCGGCAAGAGCTGCAGTGTCTCGCCAGTGTGCGTGGCCCCGGAGCGGACCGTTCCGGTGACGACCGTACCATGGCCGGCGAGCGTGAACGCGCGATCGACAGGCATCCGAAACGGCCTCGCATCGCCGCCACCGTTCAGCCGGTCGGAATCACCCTCGTCGACCACGTTTCGCGCTGCGTCGATGAGCGCGGCTCGCAAGTGCTCCAGTCCCAGGCCGGTCGTGGACGCCACCGGCACGACGGGCGCATTTTCGAGAAATGTTCCGGAAACGAGCTCTTCGACTTCCTCGCGGACCAGTGCGAAGTGCTCGTCGTCGACCAGATCCCGTTTCGTCAGCGCGATGACGCCGGCGCGAATGCCGAGCAGGTCGAGAATCGCGAGGTGTTCGACAGTCTGCGGCATGACGGAATCGTCACAGGCGATCACGAGCAGCGCGAGGTCGATTCCGGTCGCGCCGGCGACCATGTTGTGAACGAACCGCTCATGCCCCGGCACGTCGACGACGCCGAACTGCACTTCGCCGAGATCGAGCGATGTGAAGCCCAGGTCGATCGTAATCCCGCGCGCTCTTTCTTCCGGCAACCGGTCGCAGTCGACGCCGGTAAGCGCGCGAATGAGGCTTGTTTTGCCGTGGTCAATGTGACCGGCCGTGCCAAGGACCAGGTGTGCCATCACACTCTCGTGAACCGTCTCCAGAATCGTCGAACGCGATCCTATCAGAGAGAGTAGTCACAAAACCACGGGGCCATCTCAATCGGATGCGTCGTCCGCTTCGATGATTCCCGAATCAACCAGGGCCTGTCGGAGGCGAATTCGCTCTTCCTCTACGACATTTTTCTCGCCGAGAAGAATGAGCTTGACGTCCTCCTCGGTTGGCCGCCCATCGGTAAGGGCCTTTGAAAACTCGGTACGGAAAACCTTGAGACGCTCCTGCGATGCATCGAGGGCTGTGATCTTCGCGTCTGCTTCCAGATCGGAATACGCTTCTCGCAAGAGACCGTACGACGACGATGCAACGTCAAGCCCGGTGACCATGATGAGTCCATCCTGAGGTTCGACTGTGATCAGGTGATAGCCCATCCTCCGAACAGCCTCCAGAGTATCGACGGAATCGCGGAGTCTGCCATTCCGGCGTAATACCTTCGCACGTTCGACTAATTCACTGCTCGTCATGCGAAGCGACCGATGCAAAGGATCTTCATGGGCGGATAGATCCTCCAATCGCTTCCGCCAAGAGAGGAGACTCGCGGCAGTCATCGGCTCACCGACAGCCTCGTATTGCTCCAAGAACTCACTCTGCGGATATCGCAGATCGAACTTTGCGGGGAACTCGGCCGGATACCAGCGACAGTTCGGTTTCGTGTTGCCCGCTTTTGTTGCTTCCAAAGCAGCATCCAACTCATTCCTACGTACATGCTCCCCTGCGATCATGTAGTGCGGAAGCGCGTTGTCGGGATCATCCTCGCGAAAATGCTGAGCGAATTCGTCGAACGCATCGCCTTCCGAAAACTTTGTCAGCTTGAACCACGCAGGAAGATAGTTTGAATCTTCTGCGACTGCAGCGAGGTAATACGCCACCGAGGCAGAGGTTGCATTGTCGGACGCATCGACCAGTTTCCCGATGGCGTCCAATGTCGCATCGTTTCGAGCCAGCACGCTGTAAGAGTTTTCAAGGCTCTCCTTGAGAGCGGCCTTGACTTGCTCCTCGTCTTCGAGATTGATCGGGGGAAGCTTCTGCTCAAGCTCGCTCCTCAATTCGCTGGCGAATTCTTCTTGCACGGAATCAAATGCGTCCTCTACCGACTGCCTGTAGGCAAGTTGTGCCGCCGCATCACCCATCGAGACGTAAATCGGAGCCTTGGAATCCGCCAGTTTCAAAGCAAGCAGGAACTGCGCTGTGACTTCCGCATCGGACGCGCGACTCAATGGGAGCGAGAGCCAGAGGGCGCGCGCCCATTCGTCATTTGCGTTCTGCTCCGAACGTTCGATATCGGTTGGCGCGGAATCCTGCGCATTCAGGGGACGCGATAGCGAGAGACTTACACAAAGACAGATCGCGGCCGCGCGGTTCATACGTAATCGCCCGTGTCAAATTCAGGGTGTCTGACCGCGACCGGGCGCTTCCACAGTTTGGATCACCCCAAATCTGGCTGCAGGACTGAATTCAACGAAAACTTCATGTTCATCGTCGTCGTCGGAAGGCCGGTTCCGTGCGGTGGGAGGCCTGCGGTTCTTTGGGAACGACGACGGGCTGACGCCGGTTGTTCGCCTACTCTTCGGTCTCGTCGGCGACCTCCTCGTTGAGCGCTTCTTCGACTTCTTCGGCCAGAGACTTCTGGGCATTGTCCGTCTCGCTTTCCTCGACCTCGCGGACCTGTTCGGGGGCGTCGCGATGCTCGGGGTCAGTTCGCCGTTCCGCGGCCTCGTGATCGTGGTGGTGTTCGTGGACGCCTTCGTCCTCGGCGGGCAAACGATGATGAATCGTTTCGCGCAGTTCGTGGACGATGTCGGTCAGTTCACCGACGCGGTGGTGGAGTTCGCGGAGTTCGGCGCGGACGGGGTCTGGGATTGGAGGATGTTCGTGATGGTGATCGTGTTCGCGATGGCGTTGGGCGTGCTCATCGTGTGCGCGGCGGCGTTGTAATTCCTCGAGCTGATGTTCGCGCTCGCGGAGTTGGTCCATCCGCTCTTCGATGGCGGCATTCAGGTCGTCCAAGACCCGCTCCCGCTCGGCGTGAAGTTCGTCGATCTCCCGCAGCAGGCGCCTTCGCTCTTCCTGGAGGTGGGCCACCGTCTCGTCGAACTCCCGCGTCCGTTCGCGTCGTTCGCGGCGATGGGCTTCCCGTTCTTCGGCTTCACGTCGTTCCTCTCGGAACCGTTCGCGTCGTTCGGCTTCATCGATGTCCCGTTCTTCCCTCTCGCGATCCTGGGCGAACGCGGGCGTCAGAAATCGGGACGCGGCGAAGAAACCGGCCGCGCCGGTGAGGATGAGGACAATGGCGGCGACGACAGAGACGCGGCCGGGGCGATGTTGGAGGCGTTTGTTGAGCGTGATGCGGCGCAGATGCATTGTGGTCTTTCCTGTTCCGTCTAAGGCGCGATGAGTGAGACCCCGAGGGCGACGCACTCCGCGCGGGATTCGCAAGCGGCGCACAACGGTTCGGCCGAGTCCATTGTTCACACTCCGGGCGCAAATGGGAATCCCGATCGATGTTGACGCAATGCCCCGGCCTTGAAAGGCCGTCAGTAACACACAACTCGGATGGAGCCCCCAGCGAGGAACCGGGCCCAGGGGATTCTCGCACAGGACACAGATTTCCACGGATTCGACGGATCAACACGGATTTCGCGGGTGCGGTTCGTACGCTGAAGGCGTACGACAATCAGAGCCCAGGGTCAGCGGCGCAGCCGCGCCACCCTGGGTCGCCGTGGACGACGTTTTCGCATGAACTCTGAAAGAGTTCCACAGCCGCCTTTGTTGTCGGGGTGGACAGGCGACTATTTGAAATCCTCGGTCGACCAGATTCCGAGTCGCTGTTGCCGGGCCGAGGATTCGGCTTCCTGGAATCGCCGCTGATAGTCGGATCGAAAGGGGAACCCCGTTTCTGCGCGGCTGAAGCCTTCGCGAATCAGCTCTTCGTTGAGAAGCGTTTCGCCCAGCCGGACGAAGGCCAGGGTCCGACCGTAGCGGTCGACGCGATGCCGGTCGAACTCCAGCCGCACGATGCGGCCTTCGACGGCGCGACGGGTAAACTGTGCCGCTGCCTGGCCGAAGGGTTCGGCAGGTCTGTGGGGATGCTTCGTTTCCGGCGTGTCGACGCCCAACAAGCGCACCCGGTGCCCGGTCTCGAGCAGCAGGGTGTCGCCATCGACGACGCGCGCGACTTCGTATTCCCCGGCCGTCTCGAGCGGCGGGGGGACGCGTGAGACGTTCGCCGCGCGAAGGAACGACAGCGACGCGATGAGCGCACCGGTTCCGCCCCACAGCAGCATGCGCCGGGTCAGTCGTCCGGATCGCCGCGCGAGACGTGCCATTCCACAATCCTCCGCGATTGAGGAGGAGGCCGGGTCGTGCTCAGCAGCGGGCCGGGACTTCAGTTCTTGCTGAAGTTGAGCCGCCGTGCGGCGTCTCGGCCGAGCGGATCGGCCAGGTACTTCTTCCAGCAACGAGGACAGAGGTCGAAGCGGAACTTTCTCGGCTCGCATTCGTCCAGAACAAAGTCACCGGTGCTCTCGAGTTCGAGCAGCGACTCGGCGACCTGTTCGAGATGGTCGTCGTCGAGGTCCTCCTCGGTGAGGTCCTCGGGATCAAAGGCGGGGGCGACTTCAACGCGCGCAACGTATCGCTCGCTTTCGATCGATCGTCCGCACGAATCGCACGTATAGTGCAGCATGATGCAGTTGCCTTCTCGCAATGCAAAAGAAGGAAGTCAAACGTCCTGTCGCGGCTCGTCCAGCGCGCCCCAGCCTGACCCATTCGGCGCTCAACAAACTCGACAACTCGATTTAATCACAAAACCCGGAATGTGGAAACCCAGCCTTGCGAGATTTTCCCGCTGACGGGAACGGACATCGTCCGCCGCGCTGTCATCGAGACCGGCCCTTGTCGGCCGGTGCGTCTTCGAGACGGGATCCTGTCCGCCATTCACTTGCTCGGTAACGCGATGACGCCGTTCCAGTCGCGCGGCGCCGTGCGGTCGTTCTGAGCGATGCGCATCGTCAGGAAGTCCTGAGCGCGATCCGAAGGAGGGACGGCGTGCAAACACCGATAGGCTTCCTCCCAACGACCGGCAAGGAAGTGTTCCACGCCCTCTTCGTAGCTGGAAAGATGTTCGTCCGTCAAGTCCGGATACTGTGCGACGGGCGGCAGCAGTTCGGACACAATCAACGGCGTTTCGAGTCCGTAGGGGAGCACCTTCGCCAGACGGCGCACACGGCCCTCTGCCTGGCTCAATCGTTTGCGGACGGTGCCGGCTGTTTCCTCGTCGATCAGGATGGGAACGTGCAGATGTCTGGTCATGCCCTGCAACCGGCTGGCCAGATTGACGACGGGACCGAAGACCGTCACCGTCATGCGGTCGCTGGTGCCGATCTTGCCGGCCATGGCGCGGCCGCGGGCGACGCCGATTCCCACCTCGAAGTGCGAGAGCGGATGGCCGGGCTGGCCGCCCACTTCCTGAAACCGCCGGCGGATGGCGAGCGCTGCGCGGCAGGCGTTGAGCGGCGCTTCCTCCGAGGGGAACGGCCAGCCCCAGAATCCGAGTGAGGCGTCGCCGAGGAAGTCTCCCGTGACGCCGCCGTAGTGGAGAATCTCCTGCGTCATGATTTCGAGCGCCGAACTGACGCGCTCCAGAAGTCCGGACAGGTCGCCGGCCGCTTCTTCGGCCTTCTGGCTGAAACCGCGCAGGTCGCAGAAGAGCACGGTGACATCGCATTCGCGCGGGGAGAGGAGGTCTTCGTCGAGTCCGCGCCCTTCGGAGGATTCCTCCAGCGCGCGGAGGATGGGGGGTGAGAGAAACTGTCTGAGGACCGAGAGATTGCCTTCGAGGTTGCGCAGTTTTTCCGTCGAGGCGACGACCTCCGCGACGAGTTCGGTGAATTTCACGTCGGCGTGCAGGTAGAACCCGGTGGGCGGGTCGGGCCGCCGCACCTGGGCAGCCGCGCCGGGCAGGCGGCCGGTCACGTAGAGTCCCCAGCCTCCAGGTCCACCGGAAACGACCGGCGTGCAGAACGCCCAATCGAACTCGGCGGAGACGGTATATTCCCCTTCCTGCGGCTGTTCGGCTTCCCACGTGTGCAACACGCTCTGCCTGCGGGCGAGCGAATCTCTCACGAGCCGGCTGCTGGGACGGAACTCTCCCTCGGCTTCGCGTCTCCGCTCCCAGTAGGGAGACGTGACCTGGTGGTCTTCGCCCAAGGCCACGACGGCGACGGCGTCGGCGTGAGGAATTCCGGCCAGCAGGACGCCTGAGAGATTCGCGTGGAGTTCCGTCCGGCTGCCGGCCCCCGAGATCACGTCCGGCAGACGACTCAAGACCTCGATTCGGCGGTCGGCGTCCTGAAACCGCACCTGCTGCAACTGCTGCCTCGTGAAGACGACTTCCTCGACAGGGTCTTCCGGGCCGGACGAGGAGTCCGGAGCGACGAGCCAGAAACTGGTCTGGCCGATCACGAAGTAGTCGCCCGGCAGGATCGAGCAGCGCTCCACGCCGCGGCCCTGGTGAAAAACCGGATTGGGAGCGGTCTCGACGACGTTGACCTCGAGCCGGCTGTCGGTGCACTCCAGCCGGGCGTGGGTACGCGACAAGGCGTGTTCCCAGGGAACGGGAATGTCGCAGCCGTCGGTCCGGCCGAGCGTGAGGCTCTTGCCGGCCGTTAGTGCATGGCGCAGCCGCTGCTGCGGATTCGGTCCTCGAATAATCAGTTGCAACACCGGACTGTTCCGCCGGAATCAATCTCGAATGGTCGATGTTCCCCTGCGCATCGTTGCCGGGGAAGGCCGGATACTCAAGCCGAGGCGCGGTTGATGAGATACCACAGCACGGCCAGCAGCACGGCAAACACGAGGATGGCGACCAGCCCCGCCTGGTAGAAGATGTTTGTGACGTCTGCGATCGGGGCGAGAGCGGTGTTCGAGCGTTCCTGCACGACAGCCACCCACGGGGTGTCTTCCACCGGCGCAAAAACGGCCAGCCAGGCGCCGGCATACTCAGGCGCTTCCCGGGCGATGGGGTCTCTGTAATCGCGTACGCGATGTTGCCGGATCTCACCTTCTCGCAATCGCTTCAGTTCCGCCGCCGTCTGTCTGTCCAATCCCAGGCGATCCATGAGCGCGTCGAGTTCCTCTTCACTCGGAACGGCGCGGAGGTGCTGTTCGGTCATCCAGGGATGGTCGAGCAGCGTGGCAACCGGGACGCCCTCGTCGCCCGAGCGGCTGACGTTGACCAAAGCCAGAAAGCGGTCGGGGCGGGCACTCGATTCTTCGGTCGCGCCGACCATTGCTTCCCAATGGCTGAGCAATTCCGAGAGATGCAGCGTGCTCGCGAGTACGCCGAGGACTTCTCCGGGATCGTCGCCTTGCCGGCCGCCGCTGAGCCAGTCGTGATGCGCCTCGTCCCAGACGGGGACGGCGATGGCGATCATGTACTGCCCGGTCGCTTCGCTGCGGAACGGCGCTGAGACGCCGGGCTGCCTGCGAATTTCCGTCGATCCGACGGGAATGTCCCGATCGAGATCGCTGCTGCCTCCGTGGAAGTAGCTCCGCCAGTGGTAGTTTCTTCCGATCGTCCCTTGCGGCTGGTCGCGACGGTTGCGCGACGGGCGGCGATATATCTGCCGGCCGCCGGAATCCTGAACGAACCAACTCCTATCAACGGTCCGTCCTTCGGCGCGCAGCCGCCGATCGGTCTCTTCGCGGGCCTCGTTCATGGCGGCGTAGGCGGCCGCGAGTTCGTCCGATCGTCCGGAGGATTCTTCGATCAGTTCAAACAGTTCGCGGTGGGACAGTCCTTCCGCCTCGCGAATCATCGTCCGCACGGCCTGGGTGGAGGCGACTTCTTCCAGCCGCTGCCGGCGCGCGCGGAGTTCCCGGTGGATGCTGTCGGCCAGGATGACGGCCGAGATTTCGTCGCCGGCGAGCGCCCGCTCGGCGAGGTGGTCGCCCGCCTTGCCGACGGCGCGGGGCACGTACGACCACGCGATCCAGGACATCGCAAACAGCAACAGGACCGGTCCCAGAAACCCGAGGGCGATGAGCGGCCGCTTGGCCTGGACCTCTTCGCGGCGCTCCAGACGGTCCAGCACAACCTGGGCGTTGGGCAGCCGGTCCTCGGGATTGGCGGCGAGGCAGCCGTCGATGATGCGCACCAGTTCCTTGTCGATCCCCGGGACTTGCCGGTGCGCCGTGGGGGGCGGCGCCGAGGCGATCAACGAGCGGTAGGCGTCGAGGCGCTCGGCGAGTTGTCCGCTGGCGCGAATGCGGGCTTCGTTCTCCGGAGTGCGATGGGGCGGCGCTCCCGTCAACATGTGATAGAGCAGCGCGCCGAGCGCATAGACGTCCCACCGCGCGTCGGGGACGGCGTGCAGGTCGGCCTGTTCGGGCCCCATGTAGAACATCGTTCCCAGCGCGGGGGACTGTTCGGTCGCCAGACGCGACTGCCCGAAGTCTCCCAGCCGCGGTTCGCCTTCCCGGTCGAGCAGGACATTGGCCGGTTTGAGATCGCAGTGCAGGATTCCGCTGCCGTGGGCATGCACGAGGCCCCGCGCGACCGCCTTGGCGATACGGACCGCGTCCGAGACCGGCAGCGCGCCGCCATCGACGTGCGATGAGAGGGAGCCGTTTTCGAGGTACTCCATGACGAAGTAGGGGGGATCGTGGTTCCACCCGACGTCGAGCAGGCCGACGACATTCCGCGAGGTGGAAAGCACGGCCAGCTTCTCGACTTCGCGCGTGAGCAGCGACCAGTCGAGTCCCCGCCTCTTCGTGTAGAACTTGATGGCGACGCTCTTGCCCGTCCTCAGTTCCCGCGCCAGCCAGACGGAACCGAAGGAGCCCTCACCCAGGCAGGAAAGGATTTCGTAGCCGGGAATTTCTCCGGGCGACTCCGGCGGAAGCAGGCTCAACTGGCGAGAGTGTTCGCGCTCGGCGTCGTCCTGCCGGAGCGTACCGACTCCCTCGCCGGTCGGTTCGTCTGTTGCTGGCGTCGACTCGTCGGTCATACCGGGGCTGCCAGTTCCTGTCGTTCGGGATGCAGAAGCGGTTCAGGGTCTGTGCGATTCGGATGCGGCATCGGTTGTCAGAACTTGCCCTCCCTGGACTCGAAGTGCGTGGGCTTGTCGAGCGTCTCTCCGCCGTTGGCGACCCAGGCTGCGGACCATTCGAGGATCTGATCAATCTTGATCGACGGTGCGGCATAGCGTGAATGCGCCGCCGAGCCGTTATTGAGCAATGCGTCGTCCGCTTCCCGCCCGGTGAATACTGGGGATTTTCCCAGCAGAGCGCCGATCTGCTCGCAGACGTCTTTGACTCGCAGCATCTCGGGACCGGCGATGTTGACGATCCTGGCAGGAACGGCGCAGTCCGCGAGTGCACAGAGTGTGAGCGCGCAGGCGTCGCCCTGCCAGATGACGTTCACGTAGCCCATCGACAGGTCGATCGGCTCGCCGGAATGCACCTTCTGCGCCAGATCGATGATGACTCCATAGCGGAGTTCGG
Source organism: Planctomycetota bacterium (assembly GCA_003388505.1). GTDB lineage: Bacteria > Planctomycetota > Planctomycetia > Planctomycetales > Planctomycetaceae > MB-PLM-1. Next base: position 14,625 of record QQVO01000029.1, on the reverse strand, counting down.
TGGAATAGTTCAGCCGCAGGATGGAGACGGGGGTCCGGTCGCGGTCGCAGAAGTATTCGAACATCCGTTCGCGGCCGAGGCAGCTCATGGCGTATTCGCCGACGGGGTGGAGAGGATCGCTCTCGACCGAGCCTCCGCTGTCGTGCGGGACGAGGCCGTAGACGTTGCCGGTAGAGAATGCGGCAATCCGGCTGCCGGCGTACTTCTCGCACACGAGCGCCGGGACGTAGGCGTTCATCGCCCAGGTGAGGGGCTCCTGTCCGGTTGAGCCGAACTTCATGCCGGTCATGAAGACGACGCTGGCCGCCTCCGGCAGCGATTGGACGAACCGGCGATCGGTGAGGTCTCCCGCGATTGTTTCGACACCCCACTCGGCGAACTGTTCGCGAACGCGCGGGTCGCCAAACCGGCTGACGCCGATGATGCGGCGGGTGTCTCCCCGAGCGGCGCAGGCTCTTTTCGCCATACCGGCGAGCGAGGCGCCCATCTTGCCTCCGACGCCGAGGAGGACCAGGTCGCCCGGAATTTTCTCGAGCGCTTCAATCGCCGCGTCGGTGGGTCGGCTGAGCCGCTCCTCCAGTTCTTCGATGTTGCGGATCTCGTCCATCGATGCCGTTATCGGGTCGGGAAGTGGTCGGATGTCGACCCGCATTGTATGGATTGCAGGCTCTACTTGCCCTGCTCCGCAGCGAGGGCCTCAAAGTGGGGCGGCGCGTGCAGAGCCCTGGCAAGAAACGGCGTGGGCGACGGCCGAACGATTTACGGAAGAGCGAGAATTCCCAACCGGCTCGGTTTGTCGTCCCGCAACGCCATGCGGCAGCGATACCGAATCGACGGGCCGACTCGATCGGACTCGCTCTCAAAGGTAGCCGTCGACCCAGTTGGAGAGTTCATCGAGTGAATGCCAACCCACGGTGCGGTCGACCTCGACGCCGTCCTTGATCAACACCATCAAGGGAATGCCGGAGGCCTCGTACTCTGCCGCGAGTCTCTCACTCTCATCGACATCGACCTTCCCGACCTTCACTCGTCCTTCGTAGTCGAGCGAGAGATGGGCCAGCACGCTTTCCATATCGCGGCAGGGACCGCACCAAGTGGCGCCGAACTCGACGAGGACCAGTTGCGGGCTCTGCAGCACTTCAGACTGGAAGTTGTCCTCGTTGAGAGAGACTTCGACGCCGTCGACCGGCGGCGGAATGTCCCGCGACTGGTACAGACAGGATGCGAGCAACAGCAGCGATCCGGACCAGAGCGCCACGCTCGCCGCCCGGCGGTTTCTCGCCGGTTTGCCGGGAGATTGGTCGCCCGCAACGCGTTTGGAGTTGTTCACAGTCGGTTCCCGAATTGGAGTTCCCAGGGAGTTGGCTCTGATTCCATCTTAGGCCGCTTGCTGCCAGTGGTCGACGGCAATCAGCCGCGCCAAAAACATTGCCGCAGTTTCGCGCGAGCTTACGCCCAGTAACCCGGGCGGGAGTGGTCGAAGACCGCCTCGCGGCCGCGGACGGTTGCATCGACGCGGCCGTCGGCGAAGACCGTTTGTCCCAGCACCCAGGTTCGCACGGGCCAGCCGGTCAGTTCTTCTCCGGCCCACGGGCTCCAACCCGACTTTGTCAGTTGTTCCTCGTTGCGTATCGTCTGGGTCTTTTCGAGATCGACGAGGACGAGATCGGCGTCGTAACCTTCGGAGATCCGCCCCTTGCCGACGATGTCCCACACCCGCGCCGGGGCGTCGCACATCCAGCGAACGACCTCCTCCAGCGTGCAGCGACCGCTGTTGACGGCATTCAGCATGAGAGCGAGCGAGTTTTCCACAGCGGGCAGACCGGAGGGGGAGGCGGGATAGGGCTGCTGTTTCTCTTCGAGCGTGTGGGGGGCGTGGTCGGTGGCCACGACCTGGATGCGACCGGATCGCAAAGCCTCCCAGAGCGCGGCGTTGTCGGCGGCGGTCTTGATGGAGGGATTCATCTGCACCAGCGACCCGAGCCGTTCGTAGTCGTCGATGTTGAACAGCAGGTGATGCGGACAGGCTTCAGCCGTCACCAGATTGTGGTGGTCGGCCAGCAGTTCGCACTCCCCGGCCGTGGAGACGTGCAGCACGTGGAAGCGGTGGTTGTGACGGACGGCCAGTTCCATGGATCGCCGCGTTGCAATCAACGCCGCCTCGTGATCGCGGATGCGCGAGTGATCGGAAACGACGCGGCCTCCCCCCAGCCGTTCGCTGTTGGCGCGGACCGTCGACTCGTCCTCGCAATGGGCGCAGATGGGGAGTGTTGTTTCGGCGAAGATCCGCTCCAGGGCGGACTGTTCGTCGACCAGCAGGTCGCCGGTGCTTGACCCGATGAAGATCTTGATGCCGGGGGTCCGCCGGGCCGCTTTCAACTCGTCCACATTCTCGCAGGTGGCGCCGATGTAGAATCCGTAGTTCACAACGCATTTCGTGGCGGCCAGGTCGAGTTTCGCGTGGAGCGCGGCGCGGGAGATCGTCGCCGGACGGGTGTTGGGCATCTCCAGAAAGGTTGTGATCCCCCCCTTGGCGCAGGCCATGCTGCCGGTGTGGAGATCCTCCTTGTGCTCCAGTCCCGGTTCGCGGAAATGGACCTGATCGTCGATGACCCCGGGCAGGAGATGGAGTCCCGCGGCGTCGATCGCATCGTCGAATCGAACCGTCGGCGGCGGGTCGATCGCGGCAATCTGCTCCCCGTCGATCAGAATGTCGGCCCGCCGGGTTTCGTCGGGCAATACGCACGTCGCATTTCTGATCAGGGTCCGCATTCTGGCTCCGGTTCCTTTCCGGACGCCATCATAGCCGAATGCCTGCCGGGCTGTTACCGGCGTTGCCCCGGAGCCGGGACTTGCGGACGAAACGAGTGCGCGCACAAGAAAAGCCGCCGTCGATTCGAGGGGGAGGAACCGACAGCGGCCGTGAGACCGGGTGCTGCGCGATGCGACTACACCTGGTGTTGTCTCATCGTCTTGGGAATCCGAGCCCCGTCGCGGCGTGTGGCGAGAGGGGAGCCGCACACCGTATTCGGGAAGGCATCGCACTCACCCGGCTCTCTGTTTCATCGTCGTCGCGTGAGCGCAACTTGACTGGTCCGTGTTCGATGCGGGGGACAACGTTTGACGCGAGGGGAACGACTATGCCAATCTGCCGGTTCGCAACGGAAACTTCGCCCGCCCTCACTCCAAACGTGCAAGTTGGACTTCGATTCGCGTTCCTCGTTCTTGAACTTCGCAGGCCTCCTGCAGGGGGGGCTTGTGTTTGCCGCCGTGCTGTTGGGCTGGTTGACGGGGCTCCCACCGCTGCAGCAGATCCGGCTGAACCTGATGGACGTGCTCGTCGGCTGCCTGGGCGTCCTGCCGATGCTGGTGGTGTTCGCCACGGCGCGGAATTTGAGGACGCTGGTCGTCGAGTTGTTGGGCGAGCCTCTCAGCCTGTGCACGTGGTACGACCTGCTGCTGCTCGCGGCGCTCGCAGGTTTAGGAGAAGAACTGATGTTCCGCGGCGTGCTGCAGCCCTGGATCGGCCGCATTCATCCGCTGGCCGGCCTGATCGCGGCGAACGTCATCTTCGGACTGCTGCATGCACTCACCCCCGGTTACGCAATCCTCGCTGCGCTGTTCGGTTTTTATCTGAGTCTGCTCACGGCCTGGCCGGGGGAGGCCAATCTGCTCAGGCCGATCGTGACCCACGCGGTGTACGACTACATCGCCTTTCTGCTGGTCGTCCGCGAATACCGCCGGAGGTCGGGCGACGGTGAGACCGGTGCGTGAGGGGACGCGATGCGTTGCTCGGGCGCATTGATCCCTCACCTCCGATTTGCATACTGGAAAATCGCCGTCGGGCAGCCTACGATCGGCCCTCCCACGAGGCGTTTCATCACCCATTGAGCCCCTGAAATTATCCGTTGACTCCTTCAATGCCGACCGTCAAGTTCGTAAACGAAAAGCGTTCGATCGAAGTCCCGGAGGGGGCGAATCTGCGCAAAGAGGCGCTCAAACACGGCGTGGAGTTGTACTCGGGGGTGCATCGCTACGCGAATTGTCGCGGCTTCGGGCAATGTGGAAGCTGCCGCGTCCACATTGAGAAGGGCCAGGAGAACGTCAGCCGGCCGGGGATTCTGGAGCGGCTCCGTCTGCTGCTGGGACCGATCACGTTTTTCGCGCGGCTCGGTAACGAAGACAAGCTGAGGCTCGCCTGCCGCACACGGATTTATGGAGACTGCGAAGTCCAGACGCACCCTCCGGTCAACTGGCACGGCGAAGAGAAGTTCTGGAACTGAACCGCTTCTCCGCCGCGTTGTGCCACGACGCATCGAACGTCCGCGGCGTGGGCCGCCGTCATTCCGCGTCGCCCGCAAGGGGATCCGACCATGTCATCGAATCGAGGTCTCCGAGTCGCTGCGTGCCAGTTCGAGAACCGCGACGCTGATAAGACGTACAATCTCGAACGCATCCGGGAGTTGACTCGGGACGCCGTCGCCGCCGGGGCGCAGGTCGTCAGCTTCCACGAATGCTGCATCCCGGCCTACTCGTTTGTTCAGCCTCTCTCCCGCGAAGAACTGTCTGATCTGGCCGAGCCTGTTCCGGACGGACCGAGCACGCGGGCGCTCAGCGAGATCTCCAGGGAGTTCGGCGCCCCGATTCTTGCGGGGCTGATCGAACGTGACGGGGACCGGCTGTTCAACGCGCATCTCTGCGTCGACGGCGACGGCCTGATCGCCCGACACCGAAAGTTGCACGCCTTCGTGAGCCCGCACCTCACGTCGGGGGACTCGTACACTGTTTTTGATCTGCTGGGATGGAAGTGCGGCATCCTCACGTGCTACGACAACAACCTGCCGGAGAACGTGCGCATCACCGCGCTGATGGGCGCTGAAATCATCTTTATGCCGCACGTCACGGGGTGTCTGCCGTCGGCCATGCCGGGACGGGGCCTGGTTGATCCGGCTCTCTGGCAGAACCGTGAAACCGATCCGGTCTCACTCCGCATGGAACTCAACGGCCCCAAAGGCCGCGGCTGGCTGATGCGCTGGCTCCCGGCCCGCGCCTACGAGAACGGCGTGTACGCCGTGTTTACGAACCCGATCGGCATGGACTACGGCGAAGTCCGGAACGGCAACGCAATGGTGCTCGATCCGTTCGGCGAAGTGATCGCCGAATGTCACCGGCTGGGAGACGACGCCTGCGTCGGTCTCTGTACGCGCGACAAGATCGACGTTTCTTCGGGTCGCCGGTATCTCCGCGCCCGCAGACCGGAACTCTACGGCAAGCTGGTGGAACCCCCGCCTGAGCCGCCCGTCACCACTCCCGGGTGGAACCTCAAGCACTCAGCGGAAACCTGACGCGACGGCGCCCGACATCAATCCGCCGCACGTTCGACGGGCCGCGCCGCGACCAGACGGTCCGCGACCGCCGTGTCGATGAAGAGCTGCGACGCGTGATACATCAGCATGGGGAGCACGGCGAGCGCCGCGTTCTGATCCGAGAACCCGCTGGCGATGTAGACGCCGATCGGCAGCGTTTTCTGGCTTGAAGCAAATGCGATCGCCACACGGTCGTCCCAGGCGAAGCCGATCGCGCGGGCGCCCCACCAGGCGGCCAGCATCGCCGCGAGGTGCAGCCCGATGCAGGAACCCCAGACAAGCGCGACTGCCGCGACCCTGAGTCCGCCGCCGCCTTCCTGCAGGTTGGGCCCGGCCTTGATCGACTCCCAGCAGACAATCACCAGGATGCACGACTGGGCGACGACGCCCAGGGGAACCTTATGACGATCTGCGAAGGCGGCGCACATCGCGGACGTCCGGCAGACCTGCCCCGCCAGGATCGGCAGGAGCGCCGAAATCATGAGTTTCTTCATCAGGTAGGCGGTGTCGAGTTGAATCGACGTCTCTCCACCGCCCGCAGACGGCAGCAGAAACTGGAGCCAGAGCGGCGTCACGAGAAAACAGCCGCCGTTTGTCAACAGTGTGACGAGCAGCGACACGGCGTCGTTGCCCTGAGCCTTGCGGGTCCAGACCGAAGCGGCCGCCATCGTGCAGGGGACGCAGGCGGCGATCGCCAGCCCGACCTGAAAATCGGCCGTCAACTGCAGCCGACTGAGAGGCCAGGCGGCGAGCGGCAACAGCCCGAACGTGACGAGAGTCGCCCAGCAGACCGGTCCCGGCCTTGCAAGCGAAGCGCGGAGACGCCGGTTGTCGAGCGTGACCGACATCAGAAACAGGATGAGGGCAACGAGCAGGCTGGTCGTTGGAGGCGGGATCGACGCTTCCAGCCGCCCGAACTGGGCGGAGGAGAGAACGCTTCCCAGCCACAGCCCGCCGGGAATGATGATCAGCAACGAGACGAGAAACCAGCGACGGCGAAGGGGGTCGAGCATCGGCAACGGGAGTTCAGCGGAATGTGATCGGAAGGCACGGCTTGAGAATTACGAGGCGTCTTCCGACTCCTGGTCGACCATCGTTCGCCAGCGCTCAATCAGGAACGCATCGCGGGGAGACGGCGGGCCGCCTGCAGAGGCCTTCTCGAGAATCTCCACGGCCGCGTCATACCGGCCGAGTTCCGCTTCGCACGCTGCCTGTATTTGCCTCGCGGCCTCACTCCACACCCCGTTCTGATAATCCTTCAGGTAGATTCCCGCCGTGCCGAGACTCGACTCATAACGGCCGAGTCGATACTGGCAGACCGCGATCCAGTAGACGGAATACTCCCTGGCTTCGTCATTGACGGCTTCCGTGACAAACGCCGACGCCGAGCGGATCGACCCGTAACCGACTAGCGCATCGGTGAGGTCGCCCCGGAGTTGTTGCACACGGACATACCTCAGGGGGCGGTCGGAATTGCCGACGATGTCCACAATCTGGGTCGTGTCGTCGATGATTTCGGTGCGGTGGACTCGCGGTCCGGCGAGACGCCGCATGGACTGCGACAGTTCCGGGGCGTCTTCCGCACCCGCCGCATGAAACGCCGCCGTTCGGGCGTCCGGATAGTCCCAGGCGGCGACGTCGGCAGCGTCCCAACGCCCTCCGGAACCGGCCGCCTGCACGCGAGCAATCAGTCCGGGAGCGCCCTCTTCGGTGGAAACGAGCGGATCGACGAGAGTCGTCGCGAATTCCGCCGGCAGCGCCTGTTGCAGCCCTGCGAATCGGGAGGCGGAGTATTCGCTCCGGCTGACGTAGCGCACCTGGACCTCGGCCAGTCCTGCGGCAGTGATGGGATAGGTCTCTCCCCCTTCGACGTCGAACTGCCGCAGCAACGCATCCTCCGCGCGGGCCTGCTGCAACGTGGCCGGCCGCGCGATTTTCCAGGATCCGGGATCGCTCTCACCGGAAGGAATCGGAAGTCCCAATTCGACGTCGAACAGGTAGACCTCCCCGGCGGCGCCGATCACGCCCACCAGGCGGGCGGAGTCTTCACCGGTGGTTGGCTCGCCGGACGGCGCGATCAAGACGCAGTCGCGACCGAACTGCCTTAGAACCTCCGCCAGCAGCCAGGCCCGGTCGTCCGGTCGTCCGCGCCCCAGCAGCAATACCTCGAAGGGCGTCACCGGGGGACCGGGAGACGTTCCGGGAGCCAACTCGACGTTGTCGACCACGAACTGAAACGCCGCCATCGCGCGGTCGATGTCTGTATCGGCGGTCTCAGCGATATGTTCAACGATCGCGCGGTTCATCAGGCAGTTGCGGATATGCGACATGTCGCGAGTGTTGAACCGGCGCTCCGACGCATATTCAAACGCCGCCTCCCCATACACGTCGCGGACGGCTTCTGTCTGAAGCTGGGGGATGACGGTCCCCGGAGCCTCCCGATAGTCGGCCCACCAGAGATTCACGCTGTCGACGACGTCATCGGCGTCGACGCTGACTCCCAGGCGTTCGGGCCGCAGTCCATCGAGGACCGATGACAACTGACGTTCCAGTTCTTCCGCCTGGGATCTGTCCTGCTGATCGTCCGGGGTTTCGACCGTCGCGCTGCCCGAACCCCCGCCTTTCCAGGCGGCCAGGACCAGTAACAGAATCACGACGCCGAGACCGATCGCCGCCCGAACTCTCCATGACGAACCTTGAGCCGTATACGAATCGTCGCTCACACGTTGCTCCTCAGAACTGAAGACGAAGGAAAGACAATTGAACGAATGTACGTCTTCAATTCTAACCGATCTCAGACGGATTTCCCGTGCCGCTTCGAGGAACCGGGGGCACGGGGTCAGAGCTGGTTGATCCACTGACGGAGTTCCGTCAGCCGGGCGAGCAGCCTCGGAACCTCGGCGAGCGGCAGCATATTGGGACCGTCGCTCAACGCTCGATCGGGTTCGGGGTGCGTCTCCAGAAAGACGCCGTCGCAGCCGGCCGCCACCGCCGCTCTTGCCAGAGGTTCGATCATCTCTCTCGCCCCTCCCGTCGTGCTGCCGCCGGGACGCTGCACGCTGTGCGTCGCATCGAACACGACGGGGCAGCCGATCTCCTGCATGACCGGAATCGCCTGCATGTCGTTAATCAGGCGGCCGTATCCGAACGTCGTCCCGCGTTCGGTCAGCAGAATGTTGGGGTTGCCTGATTGCTCGCACTTGTTGACCGCGTGGACCACGTCCTGCGGCGCGACGAACTGCGGCTTTTTGACGTTCACCACGCCCCCTTGCGCAGCAGTCGCCGTCGAGGCGGCCACGAGCAGGTCGGTCTGCCGCGCGAGGAACGCCGGGATCTGGAGAATCCGGCAGACTTCGGCCGCCGGGGCGGCCTGCTCGGGGAGGTGGATGTCGGTTGTGACCGGCAGCCCGGTCCGTTCGCGAACGCGGTTCAGACCGGTCAACCCGGCCTCCAGCCCCGGCCCGCGAAAACTGTCGAGACTCGTCCGATTCGCCTTATCGAAACTCGCCTTGAAAACGATCTGCCAGCCGTTTTGCGACGCCAGTTCGGCCAGTTCGCCCGACACGCGGTCCAGCAGCGCATCATCTTCAATGACGCAAGGGCCGGCGATGATCAGCAACGGTTCGCCCGGACCGCAACGATATTCGTCGACCTGGATGCTTCTGTGCGGCATGAGTCCTCCTGCTGAACGTCCGGTTTCCAGGTTCCGCTCCTGCAACTCCGTTCCGCCCGGAATTCACCCGGATGCGGTTGATCGCCGGCCGGCGTTCGTGCCTGCGGCGCCTCAGTGGTCCATTTCAAAAAACGTCACATGGTTTCATACACCCGTTTCGCCGCGACCGACTGGGGAGCGCTGCGCTTCGAGTCGCAACTCAAGGATACGAACAACCCATGCGTCAATTCTGAAAAGGATCTCTAACGAGGCAGTGCCTCGGACCATCCGAGCTTGTTGGTGGGAGGACGAATCGGCGGGCTCACGCCTCGCCGCTCGCCGGGTCGCTGAAATTCGACTCAACTGCAACGACTTCCGGGAAAAAAGTAAGCTAAGGGACGAAGAGTCGTGCGGAACTCGCATCGATCGAGATCTCGCAGGGCGTGGTCCCGACGGGGTCGCCGTCCGCCTGCAGCGGAACGGGAGCGTCCGCCTCAATGCGAATCGTTCGCGCCCTCAAACAGATCACGTCCGGCAGACGGTCGTGCCGTTTGCGGGCCACCATATACAAGTACCTCATGATTTGAAACGCCGAACCTTTCTGGAAAATCCGGACGTCAAACCAGCCGTCACAGCCCTCCGCGGTCGGAACCACGCCGAGGCGGAGCGCGTAGGCGGACAGGTTGGCGACGACGACCATCCGGCCGGAGACCGGCTCGGTGGCGTCGTCCGCGTAGACCCGCAATTCGGGATGACGATAGGTTCTCAACGTCGAGAGGATCGGGCGAAGATAGTGAGTGTGATCGATGTGGCCGCTCCGGTGTTGGTGAAGCTGATGAATGACTTCGGCGTCGAAACCGGCGCTGGCCATGATGGCGAATCGCTTGCCGTCGATCCGCCCGATGTCAAGTGGTTCGAGGCGACCGCCGGCGACGATCGCGGCCGCGGCGGCCCCGTTGCGCGGGATACGGAACTGACGCGCGACAAGATTCTCCGTTCCCAGCGGCAGAACCCCAACCGGGATGCCGGGGTGGCGGTTGATCAGGTCGAGGATCGTTCCGTCCCCGCCGGCCGCCACGATGCCGTGCAGCGATTGCCTGTGGACGGGATCCTGCAGGCAGGCGTCGAGGCGCTCGCGCTGGGAGAACAAGCGAGGCCGTATTCCAAGCGTGCGCAGCGACCGAATGAACTCCAGGAGGGGGCGCCTCAAGCCTGACCCGGATTTCGGATTCCGCTGAATGGCCACCCAACGCGACGATCGTTCCATCGCGAAATTGTAGTTGCCGTGATTCGGGCAGCCTACCGGTCAGTCAATTCAGAGTCTTGGGGGTGAGCGGTTCTCACGGGAGCACGAATCCCGCAGGGTTTCGTGCGAATCCGCAGTCCCGCCAACCCGAAACAAAGCCCTGACAGGGCACTACGCAGGCGGGATTGCAGACGGTCTCCCGCAGTCAACCGGAATTCAGCAGAGCCGGCAATTCGGTCAACGTCCGGAGACTCCGCTCACCCGCCTTTCCGGTGCGATCCAGATGCACGGCCTCAAGTCCCGCCTGCTGCGCGCCGTGCACGTCGTTGACCGCGTCGTCGCCAACGAACACAACCTGCTCCGGGGCGCAATGACACCGTGCAAGGACTGCCTCGAAGAACTGGGGTGCGGGTTTGGCGTAACCCACCTCTGACGAGACCACGACTTCCTCAAAGGCCGCAAGTTCTTCAAGCGCTGCGCAGACGCCGCGCAGTCGGCCGTCGAAATTGGACGCGATCGCCAGGCGGCAGTCTTGCTCGCGGAGAATGGCGGCCGTCTCCTCGACGTCGGCAAAGCACTGCCAGGATCCGGGAGAGGCGAAGTGGCGGAACAACTCGTCAAAGCAAGCGTCACGATCGACGGCATCAGGCAGGACTTCGCCAACCAGGGACTGCCAGAATCGCCGTTCTTCGGCCTCGCTCGTCGTCAGAGGCCCGTTGTCGGCTGACCGTGCGACGCGATGCGCGAAAGCGGCCTGAAACCGGGCCTGCACCTCGGCCGGACTCAGTCTTGAACCGTGCGCCCGGCCGATCCGGTGGTAGGCGAGGTGTACCGGGGGATCGGCGAAAATCAGCGTTCCCACGGCATCGAAGACGATCCAGCGCTGGCGGGCATCGTCCGGCACTTATCGCCAGGCGTCCCAGTAGTAACCGCCGCCGCAGTAGCCGGTGTAGACAGCCGGTGTGTAATAAGAGCGGGACACGTAGACCGTCGCCGGAGCGGTGTACTGATACACGGCCGGGGCCGGTGCGACACTCGGATACACGGGTGTTACAGTCGGGTAAACGGGGGTTGCGACCGGATACGCAGGCGAGAGATAGACCGGACGGTACGCCGAGTAATAGCTGGCCCCATAGGGATAGTAACCGTACGGGTAAGGCTGATAGGACAGGACCGGCGAATACGCCCACGACCGGTAACCGTAGGGACGCCACAACGGACGATAGCGCCAGTAACGGCGTCCGATCGGCGAAAAGCCCCGGTAGAACCCACCTCGATATCCGTAAAACCCGCCGCCGAAACGATAGTGCCTCCGCCCGAAGAAGCCGCGCCGCCAGCCAGTGAGCTTTACCTCATCGGACGTTTCACCCGCTTCCACCTGCCGGACAGCCGGGATCACGCGCAGCGGCTCGCCGGCATTGACCGGCGCCGTGCTGACGACCGCACACAGAATCAGCCCGCCGAGTGTCGCAGATAGAAGTGTTCGGATGCTCATCATCGTCTCCGCATGGGATGGTTGGGCGTCGGCGGCAAGAGGCGTCCTGCTGAGTCGGCAGCGGAATGGCTGCAATCCGGACGTCCTCACCAGTCATGCTAAGCGGGCCGCGTGAGGATCGTCAAGCAGTCGCAGCCGCGAGAGCAGCGCCGTGCGGGCGCCGCCGTCGTCCCGTCAATACTCGAACAGCGACTGCGTCCGCAGAATGGCGCGGTTTTCGGGGAAGGTGTGAAAGGCGTGCAGCACCAGACAGCTTTCGGTGGCCTCCGCCTGAATCACGCTGACCGGGCCCGGCTGCAAACGGTTGGCTCCGGGGAAACGGTACGAGACAAGAGCACGAGACGCATCGACCGAGAGTTCATCCTGCAGTTCGCTGAAGACTTCGGCGTCCACGTGTTCGACGTGGGCGCTGCAGCAATAGGCGATGCCGTTCACTTCGCAATCAAAATCGCGACCGCCGTGCAGCAATTGCGATGCGCAGCGCCCCCTCCTCGGAAGTTGTTGATCGCGGCTGGCGACGACTTCCGTCAAGTGGCGGCCTTCGCGGCGGAACTCAACCACGTGCCCCGCGCGGCAAATCCGCACGACTCCTTCAAAGCCGGGAGCGGCGATGTGCGTCTCGGCGTAGATATCGAACAATTCGGGATGAACCGATCGTTCGAACACCTGAAAGACAAGTTGTGAGGCGTCGGGTCGCGCGAATTCGAGTTTCATGACGGACCGGCTGCAACAGGAGAGACGTGGGACTCCCGAATTCCTGACGGAACTCTTCCGAAGTATACGGCTGACTCCAATCGGAAAACAGCGCACAGCGGCGCTGTTTGCGGCGGCAGGCATCTCGAGGAATTCGCCCCGAATTTGTCTTGATCCTGACCGCAGGGCGCGATAGGCGACCGGGCCCGGCGGCTCCAACTGCTGCCCGCGTCGCTTCAGCGAATCGCCTCAGCGCCTTCCATCTGCAGCAGCCTTCGCTTCATCGCCGTCCCTTGCGGAGCGGAGAATCCTCCCAGTCCCCCGCCGCTTGCGAGCACGCGATGACAGGCCACGATGATCGGCACGCGGTTCGCCGCCATGACCCGTCCGACGGCGCGCGCCGACCGGGGAGAACCCGCCAGTTCGGCGAGTTCGCGGTAGCTCACCGTCTCTCCGTAACCGACGCTCCGCAGCGCTCCGATCACCGTTTTTTGAAACTGCGTACGTCCCTCCATCGCCACGCGCACATCACGAAAACTGTCGATTTCCCCGGCCGCGTAGCCCTCCAGTCGCCTGCGGAGATCGGGCGTCCAGTCACACTCCGACGCGCCGGCTGCATCCACACAACCCGCGAGCGCTTGTCGAACCTCGGCGGGCCCGACGTGTCCAAAACAGAGCCGCAGCACCGACTCGCCGCGGCCCAGCAATCCGAACCAGCCCAGGTCGGTTGGAAAAATCGACAGGACCGTGCTTCCCGTGCGAGTTCGCGGCCGATATCGTTCCGCCGTGCGGAATTCCGCTCTTTGACCCATCTTCCACCGCCCTATAGAATAAGTGTGGATGCACCAATCCTGCGGCCCATCAGCCGGCTGCGCGACCGGCATCGCCCCGAAATGGAGAACCATCCTCGATGATTCCCTACTCCACCCTCTCCGACGATTTCTTCATCAACGTCAACCTCAACACGGAGATGCAACTTCCCTCGTCGCGCGAGACGGTGCTCGATTTCTTCGGCCGCGTGCAGAAATCGTATCCGACCATGCGGAACTTTTACACCCGCGAGAACGGCGACTTCGTCCTCGAGGAGGACAAAGACCAGCCCCACTATCGCTGGGCCTGCCTGGAGCCCCGCCGTATCTGCAGTGGCTACGTCAACCCGCCCAGCGTCGAGGAGGCGATGGAACAGCACCGGCTGGCGCTCGAACTCGCGCCCTACATGCTGTCGGTCAGTCCGCTTGACTGTGAGGCGCTCGACTATCTGGTCGGTTTCGATTTCCTGTATCGCGGCAATCACGACGAGCTCGTCGCCGAGGCACTGGGGGTCGGAACGGCGCTGGAAGGACTCCTGGACCTGCCGGGCGCCCGGCCGCTCAATTACGAGCCGACGCTCACGGTCAGCCTGGATGAAAGCTGTCGGCGGCAGTGCCGGCTGATGATCGAGACGCGGACGAACGCCTATCAGGTGCGCCGCAACGAGTTCGCGGAAGAATCGATCAGCGTCTACTTCACCGTCCGGCAGTACGGCAGCCTGTCGCACGACACGTCGTATCCCGACGCGCTCGACGAACTCAGCCAGGATGCGGAAAGGCTGCTGAACGACCATGTCGTGGGAGAGGTTCTCCAGCCTCTCGCGCAGGCGATTGCGACGAAATAGGTCTCCTCGCTCTGCTACACGCCACCAATCCGCTACACGCCACCAAACGGCGGAGTGCGCCTGCTCAGCAACTACGTGGGCGACTCGCTCCGCGAGTCGCATGTGCACCCGGTCGGCTGATCGTCTTTCGATCGCTTTCCGACGCCGGTCCAGTGTCTGTACGGTTCTGAGGCGGCACTGCGTGCGTCAGTCAAATTCCGGCCGACTCGGCGGAGCGAGTCGGCTACATTGTGGGCGACTCCGTGCGCTGCGCACGATCGGTTTCGATCGAGCGTTAATTGACAGAACGAATCGCGGTTTCTTTTCCGCAGCCGAAGTTTCCGTGGGTGCGCACCGAAGTCGAGCATGAAAACCGCTTCAGCAACTCTGCCGCCGACTCTGGGACGACGTCTTGCGTTACGCGATCGTCCCGGACGGCGGCCGGCGATGTACCATTCCTGGACGAACCTGCTGTTTCTGCACTGGCGGTTTGATCCGAATGTGATTCAGGCGACGCTGCCGGGCGGTCTCCACGTGGAT
>QQVO01000065.1 GCA_003388505.1 Planctomycetota bacterium | reverse complement strand
GGGGGGTGAGGGGTGCGGCGATTGTTGGCGCGGGGGCGGTTACTGGGGGTAGTCGGCGCCGGTCAGGCTTTCTAGGACGGATGTTTGCCACTGGTGGAGTTGATCGGCCAGGTTCTTCGCTGTTTCGGGGTTGGTGGCGGTCAGGTTGGTTTGTTCGGACTGTTCGCTGCGCAGGTCGAACAGTTCGGTTGCCGTAGCCTCCTCGCCGTCTCCGTTGATGACGAGTTTGAAACGACCGGCCAGGATGGCTCGCGGGCCGGCGTAATCCTGCTGGGTGATTTCGGGGTGATGGACGTTCTGGAAGTTCCTGGTGTAGCGCCCGGCGAGCATTTTGACCAAGGGGGTCGTGCCTGCCTGAAGTTCGGGATCGATGTAGGGCTGCAGGTCGAGGCCGGCCAGGCGGCTGGTGTCGTAGGTCCAGAAGAAGATCGGCTCGGGCCGCTCCTCCAGCAGTCCGTCAATCAACGGCACGAGGCTGATTCCATCGAGGGGACGATCGGGGAGAGGGATTCCGACGACGTCGCAGATTGTCGGCAGCATGTCGCTGGTGACCGAATTGAGGCGGGTCGCGCGGGGCCGAGTGATCCGATCGGGCCATTCGATGATGCCCGGCACGCGAATGCCGCCTTCGTACATCATCCCTTTCTCGCCGCGCAGCGGCGTGGTGAGACTGGCGGTGGACGGGACGCCGTTGTCGCCGCAGTACCAGAGCAGCGTGTTGTTTCGCAGTCCTGCTTCGTCGAGATAGTCCCGCAGGGTTCCGATCGAGCGGTCCATGGCGGTGATCTCGGCGTAGCGTTCCCGCAGGACGGCCCCTTGCGGGCGCTTTACGGGCCGGCCGGTTTCCATTGAGGTGAGTGTGACCTCCCGGCCGGGGAACTTGTCGAGCAGGTCGTCGTAGAGGGCGAGGTCTTTTTCCAGCCCGCTGTAGGGCTCGTGCGGCGAACCGAACCAGACGACTGCGAAGAACGGCTTGTTGCCGGCTTGCGTCTGGCCGATGAACCGGATCGTCTCGTCGATCAGGATCTCGGAACTCTCACCCTCGAACTGCTCCGGCGGCCCGCCGTTGCGTGAGAGGTACGGATTCATCTCGAAAAAGTTGTCGTGCGAGAGCCATTCGTGGAAGCCCATCGCGCCGGGGTTCGTAGGGGATTCGGTTTTCACCGGGCCGAGATGCCATTTGCCGAAGTGTGCGCAGGCGTATCCCGCGCGGGAGAGCAGTTGGGCGATGGTGATTTCTTCGGGGCGGATCGACCAGTTCGGGGTGAAGGTGCCGTAGCGGTTGGGATGCCGCCCGGTCATGACGCTGCCGCGGGTCGGGGAGCAGACGGGGGATGCAGAGTAGAAGCGGTCGAGCCGAAGTCCGGCAGCGGCCATTTCATCGAGGACGGGGGTGTGGAGGTAGGGATGCCCGTTGTAGCCGGTTTCGTCCCAGCCGTGGTCGTCCCCCATGCAGAGGATGACGTTGGGGCGGTCGTTGGCCGTGGTGGGGCGGCACGCAAGGTGCGGTGTAGTGATGCAGAGCAGGAGCGGCAACCAGAGGATGAATGAAGTCCGACTACGCTTCTGCATGATGTCGTCGTCGAAGATGGGGTGATCGGGGACGCATCTCCGGAGAGATTCGGAAGGCGGTCACTTGGGGAGCTTAAACAGTTCCCACTCAAGTTCGATATGGTAATCGGTGCGATTGGGCTTCTTGAGTACGAACACCTTCCAGTCTTCCGTCAGAACGGAGGAGCCTTCAAACGAAAAGTCATGCAGGGGGACGTATCCCTTGACTCTGAGTTTGGCGTAGTTTCCCTCCGCCGTCCTCAATCCAAGGACTGTGCCGGGTCTGAGGCGGTTGTTGTTGAGAGACCCGGGGATGATCTGACTGGGGTAGTCGGCCTTCTCAAGGTCACTGAGGGCGAGTTTGTCGAATTCTCCATTCTCGATCCGCACGAGTGCGCCTCCGTTTTGTGCGACCAGACCACGCTCGGTTTCGTTCCGGTAGCGCCAAATGAGATCGATGGTCTCGCCGTCGGTGCCGATAATGTCCGCTTCCAGGTCCCATCCGTATGATCCGGGGATCACTCGCGAATGGTCGGCTTCGTGTGACGTGTCGGATGAGGTGGCTTGGGGAGCGTCCGAGTGCATAACGGCGGTGCCTTCATTGAGCGCAATGTCCTCGAATTCGAACGGGATAGTCAATTCTCTGGCTGAGCCGGCGAGCGTGATCCGCAGTCCAATGTCGTCCGGCAGCGGCTCGGTCGATTCGAGGACATAACGACTCTCGTCGTCACTATGGTGTCGCCAGACTGCGGTGTGGTATTCCTGTCCCTCGGAGTCGATGAGGCGCACGTCGTGCTGCTGCCGCAGATCGCCGCGGCAGACGACCACAACCGTTGAATTCGCGTCTCCATCCTGCTTCGTTGGCTGGACGATCATAAACGGGCCCGCCGCCTTGAGGTGCTCGTCGTCCAGTGTCTCGCCGACTTTGCTCCGCACATTGTCGACAACGAAGGTGGTGCGTGCCTTGAGTTTCAGACTTCCGTTGAATGATTTCATCTGTTTCGCACCGCGTGCGGGTCCCGTGAGCCCCATTGCGAGCACCAATTCATTGGGACGTTCCAGAAAGAAGTGATCCAGTTCAATAAACTCCGCAGAAGGATTGCCCCCGAATTGACCGTGCAGAGGCTCAGCGAGGGTCAGTTTACGGCCGGTGTCGTCGACGGCATCGAAGCCGAAGTGACCGTACTCAAAGCTGCTCGCAACAAGTGGGCCGCGGAAAGAGAGCAAGGCGAAGACGGCGTCGTCCGGGAAAAACCCGAACACCTGGAGAGGCTCCTCGCGAGTCAGGTGCAGCGAAATCTGCAGCCCCATCTCGGCCGCCTGCTCAAGTGTGAGTGCTTCCTCCGGCAGTGGTCCGTCCGGCTCATCCATGAATTCTCCGGGGCCGCTGAATCCGGGCGATGTGAATTCGGAACTGACCTCGATCTCGCCCGGTCCGCCTGCCATCTGAAATGACTCTTCCGGCAGATGCACAAGCCAGGCGCCGTTTGCGCGACGGAACTCGATCGGCTCTTGCTCTTCAACGCCATCCGTCGTGGAAACAACACTGGCGGTCGCTTTATCGCCGTCAATTGAGAGGTCAGCCAGAGTGCTCGACTCCGCCCAGGCGGCCGGCCCCTCATCGAATCCCTCTCCGCTCGCCTCCATCGCCGACAACATGTCGGCAATAAACGCCGGCTTGTTCCGGATGGGGAGTTTCACTTCCCCCTCTGTATCGACTTCCGGTCCGTCCTCGATATCGATGCCGTGCTTCTCCAGGACCGCAGCGATCTGAGCCGTCTCGTCACCTCCGAAAGCAGCGGCGAAGCCGCCAATGAACAGCAGACCGGCTGCCATCATCTCCTGAGATTCGTCGGTCATGCAGGACGCGGCGCGCGACCAATCCCGCGCGGCGATTCCACCGGTCATCGCATCAAACGCCTCCTGTGGCGTTGCAAATCGCGGAGAAGCCTGAGGTGCAAGCGCATTCTGAAGCTGCTGCTGCTGAGCGCTTTCGAGTTCGCTGACGCCTTCGTCGATCAGTTGCTCGAAATCGGTCTCGGCGACGGTTTGCTCGAGCTGATCAACTCCCGCAGAAACGGCGTTGTAGATCCAGAATCCGACGCCAATCACCAGCACCAATCCAAGGATGCCCATGACACCAAGCACGATCAGAACGACCTTTGCTGTGGAGCTTCCCTGTCCCTTTTTCTTGGAACGTTTCCCTCCCGAGCGACCACGAGAGCGCTGCGGTGCTGAGGCTGATCCAACCGGTTCGCCGAGATCGTCTCCGAATTCGTCGGGACGGGTCATATTGATCGATTGCTCACTTGAGGGCGACTGCGGGACGAACTGCTGTCGGCACTGGGGACAGGCAACTTTCCGTCCCATTTTGCTCGGATCCTTGAGCTTCAATCGCGAGAAACAGTGAGGGCATTGCACGGTAACAGGCGTCATGACATTTCCCTGCAAGAAGTAAACCGTCAAACAGTTCCGAACAGGGTTACAGAGCCCACTGCCATGTCAGCGCTGCGCGGTTTTCAGTCAATTTTCATCCATGTGGTGAATTCAGGGCGATCGTAATCTGGCGCGCCGCTCCTCCCACTCTGCCGGCGTCAGGTTACGGGCCGTTCCATCGGCATCGAGCGTCATGCCGGTTGTCACTTCGGTGCAGAGCGAGATCTGATCGACACGTTCGCGCACGGGCGGCCGCAATTGCCAGATTCGTGCGAGATGATCGGGTGATGCTGTAGTGAGTTGTGTCCCATCAGGGTGAAACGAGACCCACAAGGCTGGCGCACGGTGCCACAACGGTCCACCCAGCGGTTGCCCTGAATAGGCATCCCACAGGCGTGCCGTCTTGTCGTGGCTTGCCGTTGCGATGGATTCACCATCAGGGCTGACTGTGACGCATGAAATCGCTTGGGCATGCTTCAACGAGACGCCAAGCGGCTGCCCGGTTTCGACGCTCCACAGCCGTGCCAGACCATCTTCACAACCGGTCACGACCACCCCACCGCTCGGGTGAAAGGCGATAGCACGGACATCCGCGGGGTGGGGCATCACTGGTCCAATCGGTTCCATCGTCGTTGCGTTCCAGAGCCGCGCGTTACCATCGAGTCCAGCTGAGGCCAGCATTTCTCCGTCCGGCGAGAACGCGAGACATCGCACACCACCGTACATCGACTCTGTTCGCCCAACCTGTTCGCCTGTTTCGACGTTCCACAGTCGAATCCAGACCTCTCGCTCTGGTGGGTCACCGTAAGACCCAGTGCCGGTGGCAAGCAGTTTACCCTCTGGATGGAACGCAACTGACCAGACCATTCTGAGGTCATTCGGAGAGGAGTGTGGAAGCGGGTCGCCGATGGGGCTGCCGTCTGACGTGTTCCAGAGCCGCACCGTCCCATCATGGCTGGCAGTGACGATCATCTGACCATCTGGACTGAACAGAGCCCTGCGGATTTCACCACCGCGCTTCCGATGGAAAATCACGTCGTGCAGCAGCTCCCCCGATTGCGAGTCCCACAGCCTCGCAGTGCCGTCGACCGTTCCGGTCAGCAGTTTCGAGCCGTCGGGACTGAATTCCGTGGAATTCACCCATCCGACATTCGGGTGAGTCATCCTCAAGATCGGTTCCATTCGAGCCTGCTGGTCCTTCAGTGACCAGACTCGCAGAACCCCGTCGCTCGCGGTGACCAGATTTGATCCGTTGAGACTGATTCCTTCAATGGCCTCATGCGGCAATGGAGGCGTGATCGGTTCGCCGGTCTCCGTCGACCAGACCTGGACGTGGCCGATTTGCGTTGTCCAGCCTTGCATCTTTGACGTTGAAACCAGGTAATTCTGTGCGGCTGCTGCGAGCGAACCGTTGGTCACCAAGGCGCGCAGGACTGCAGGGGGGGCTTCATCCGATGAGGGCAGGTTCCACACTCGCGCCCTTCGGTCGCGGCGTCCAACGGTTGCCAATGTTTCTGGATCGAGCCAATAACAGTTGGCCTGATTGTTCAGAACCGCGATCTCACTCCCGTCGGAGACGTGCAGAATGTGAACTCCATCACCGGCGTCGAACGCGACCCGCGTTCCGTCTGCGGAGAAGCGAATGTTGTGAATCGGACCCGGAATCTGAAGTTGTTGATCGACCTCTCCGCCGTTTATCCGCGCGTACAATTCAACTCCGCCGCTCTGATACCCGACAACCAATAGCCCGGTGTCTCCATCGACGGCGGCTGTGGTCACTGCGCCAGACAATTGCTGAGGTCCGCCGATCATCGCGCCACTTGCGAGATCCCAGTTGTGCAGCCTTGATTCGGCGTCGATCGTTAACAGACGCTGTCCATCGCCAGCAAATGCCGCGAAATCAACCGCTGCAGCGTGCATCAATGGGCCAGCACTGGACGGATCATCGCCAAGAGAGTGGACGGTGAGTTTTCCACTCTCCTCAGCGATTGCCAGAATCCCTTCGTTCTGGCTGAAGTACGCCGACCGGAATTCTCCCATCAGCAAAACGTCTTTGACGGTCTTCATCGGCTCACCGACTGACCTGACGCGCAGCAGCACACCGTTATCTTTCTCGGTCTTTGTCAGTATGAATCGACCGTCTGGACTGAACGTCATGAACTTGCCTTCGAGTTCTTGAATTGCAGCGATCGGCCGGGTTCGCTCCCCCCAGGCCCCCAGGTGCGAACGAATCGTTTGTTCGAGGTCGTCCGCCCCTTGAGGAACGGACTCCAGGGCGTGCGCCAGCCAGAGCAGACCCTCGTGCGTTTCACCTCGATCGCAAAGATCGAGTCCGCGATTCATGGCAATCCGTGCCGCGAGTTGCTCGGCCTTGAGGCGTTGATTCCGCTCCTCCTCGCGCGCCGCCGTTTCCGCCACTGCACGCCTCGTCGCGAGTCCTTCCGCCGTCAACGCCGCGTCGGCGCGTTCATCGGCACGCGAAGCGAAACGCAGCGACAATGTTGTGCCGATGACCATCGAGAGGATCAGCAACACGCTGAGCGAAGCAACCAGCGGGCGGCGACGACACCATCGCCAGACACGGGCCGAGCTGGAGATCGGCCGTGCCTCCACAGGCTTGCCGTCGAGAAAGCGGTCCAAATCAGCCGACAGATTGCGCATCGAGCGGTATCGTCGGCGTCGGCTTTTCTCGAGGCACTTCAGGCAGATCGTCTCCAGGTCTTTGGGAATCGCGGGGTTGAACTGCCGCGGCGGGACGGGCTCCTGTTCAAGCACCTGACGCATCGTCTCGACGGGATTAGCAGCCTGAAACGGCGGGCGCCCCGTGAGACACGCATACAGGACCGCTCCCAGCGAATAGACGTCGGCAGTCACCTGCACGCTGTCCGCGCGACCCGCGGCCTGCTCCGGAGGCATGTAACTGGGAGTTCCCAGGATCTGTCCGGTGGCCGTCAGGCTCGTCTCCACCCGCAATCGCTTGGCGAGACCGAAGTCTGTGATGCGCGGTTGACCAGACTGGTCCAGCAGGATGTTCCCGGGCTTCAGATCTCGGTGAATGACGCCCTTTCCGTGTGCATATCCAACCGCCTCTGCAACATTCCGCACCAAAGTTGCCGCACGTTGAGGAGCAAGCGGGCCGTCAGATAGTTCCGATGTCAGGCTCGGCCCGTTTACGAATCCCATCGAGAAGTAATGCTGCCCGTTGTGTTCTCCCACCTCGTGGACGGGGACAATTCCTGGATGGTCAAGATGAGCGGCCGCTTCGGCCTCCGCACGAAACCGTTGAATGTCTTGACGCGAGGCGAGTTGACCGGAGAGGATCATCTTGACCGCAACGACTCTGTTGAGCGTCACTTGACGTGCCCGATACACCACTCCCATCCCGCCACGGGCAATTTCCTCCAGCAATTCGTAATCGCCGAAGTAACGCACGCGGCCCTCGGCCACTGGTAGTGAGGATTCCTCTCGGTCTGTGCCCGGCAGTGTGGGCGGCGCTCTTGAGGGAGCTTTCGCCGGAGTGCTCGGGTTCAGCAGCGTTGCATCAGCATCTGGGCGTCCGAGCACGGATGTCGTCGGTCGCAGACCGGCCGCCAGCTCATTCATCCGGTCATGTGCCCCAAGGAAGTCTTGCAGGTCGGAGCGAACCTCCTGGAAATCGTCCAGCAGCCGGGCACGGTCGCAACCGACTTCTGACGCTTCTTCGTCAAGGAATCGGGCAATCGCGGCATTCAACCTCGGATTGGTGTCGGGTTCTTCTGCGGTGGGATTTCCCATCAGTCAAAGTCGTTCAAGGAGTCGCGCAGTTTTCCAACACCGCGGTGCAGCAATCCTGCGACTGATCCAGATGTCCTTCCGAGTTCCTCCGCAATCTGCATCAGTGTCCATCCCTGCCAATAATGCAGCACGATGACATCACGCTGAGTTTCGGGCAGTGACTCGACCGCTGCCGCGAGGCGTAGCGCACGTTCATTACGTTCTGCACGTTGACTTGGAGAGGATTGGTCGTCCGCCAGCCAGCCTTCGAGACGGAGTGAAGACTCCGCCAAGGCCTGATCAAGCGACCGCTCCCGTGCAATATCCCGTTTTTCCCGCGAGAAATCGCGCACCGCGTGTGCCAGATTGCGGGCCAGAATTTGCCGCAACCAGGCCGCGAACTCCTCAGAGGTCGTTCCTCGAAACTGGTTCAGCGCCTGATGGGCCTGCATGAGAGTCTGCTGTACAAGATCGGAGTCGTCGAACTTGGATTGCCACCGCCGATGGACCTGCACGCGGGCGAGGAACTGCAGGTACTGCCGATAGTCGGCCAGCGACCAATCATCGGGCCGGTCGTCCGTCGTCATTGGCGGTTCTCAGTCTTGAAGAGCCCGAACGTCAGCGGATGCTGCGCACTATCTGTAGCGAGCCGGTTGACAGTTGCGGCGTTGCGGCGGGTTGCGGCGGGTTGCGGCGCGCGGATGCTTGCCGAGTCTATTGCAGTTTACATAACCTGCGAAAGGCGTTATACCTTCGCCCGTACGTCGACTGCTGGAAGGGGAGATTTCTGTTTGCCGCTCGCAGATTCAGGACGAATCAGTGTGCGCCTGACGTCGGCCGGCCGCCAACCGCAAGATCCCCCCGGGGGCGCCCCGTGGCGGGGAGTTTTCGATCTCCCGCAGTTCGAGTCGACCCGCCCGGCATGTGCGTGAAGTCTGGACGGTTCTGTTCCGGTCGACTCGCGCCGAGTACAATCCGCAGATCCGGCATGGGAGCACGTTTCCAGTCAAGGCGGCGGTTCTGACGAGTTCGTCGGCCGCCCAGAGAGGCAATCAGCGGCGAGACGCGGCCGCGACGAGACGTCTCCGGCGCCAGCCGGTTCCGCCTTCGCCCAGACAACCGTCAAGTTAAGGAGAAGAGGTGTGGCGACTGAAGAGAAAGTCATCGAAATTGTCAGCGAGCAACTGAGCGTTCCGCAGGAGGAAATTTCGCGGGAGAGTTCGTTCGTTGACGATCTGAAAGCGGACTCACTCGACGTCGTGGAACTCGTGATGCGGTTTGAAGATACGTTCGGCGTCACGATCCCCGACGAAGACTACGAGAAGATCCGCACCGTCGGTGACGCGATCGAGTACATCCAGCAGCGGGAGCAGTCGTAGAAGATGTCCAGACGCGTCGCCGTCACAGGCCTGGGCGTCGTCACTGCTCTGGGGTGCGAAGTCTCAGAATTCTGGGACAACGTCTGCGCCGGCAAGAGCGGGGTTTCGCGCATCAACCGGTTCGACTGTTCGGCGTTCAACGTCGACATCGCCGGGGAGATTCCGCAATTCGACGCCGCGTCGATGCTGGGATTGCTCGATAAGGACATCAAGCGGCTGGACCGCTTCGTGCAGTTCGCGATGGTGGCGGCCGATCGCGCCATGCGGCAGTCGGAGATCGATTTCGACGAGGGCGATCCGTACCGGTACGGCGTGCTGGTCGGCAGCGGAATCGGCGGTCTCAACGAGATCGAGAACCAGCACACGATGCTGTTCGACCGGGGACCGAGACGGGTCAGCCCGTTCATGATTCCCAAGCTGATGGTCAACGCCGCGGCCGGGAACATCTCGGTTCGCTGGAAGCTGCGGGGACCGAACAGCGCCGTGGCGACGGCGTGCGCCTCGGCGACGAACGCCATCGGCGACGCCTTCAAGCTGATTCAAAACGACATGGCCGACGTGATGGTGGCCGGCGGGAGCGAAGCGGCCA
Organism: Planctomycetota bacterium; assembly: GCA_003388505.1. Lineage (GTDB taxonomy): Bacteria > Planctomycetota > Planctomycetia > Planctomycetales > Planctomycetaceae > MB-PLM-1. The sequence goes on along the minus strand of QQVO01000065.1, from coordinate 71,848 downwards.
TTACTCCGATGGGAGTCTCCGGCTTCGCCCGGATGCGGGCGCTCTCGACCAACTGCGAAACACCGAGTGCAGCCAGCCGTCCCTGGGATCGCGACCGGGACGGTTTCGTGATTGCGGAAGGGGCGGGGGTGATGATCCTGGAAGAAATGGAGCGTGCCCGTCGGCGCGGCGCGCCGATTCTGGCGGAGATGCTCGGATACGGGATGACGGCCGACGGCACTCACATGACGGCGCCCGACCCGGAAGGCCGGGGGGCTGCGCGAGCGATGGCGGCGGCGCTGCGAGACGCGCGGATTGATCCGGAGTCGGTCGACTATATCAACGCCCACGGGACGAGCACGCCACTCGGGGACGTGGCGGAGACCACGGCGATCAAGACGGTGTTCGGCGAGCACGCCCGGAACCTGGCTGTTTCGAGCACGAAGAGCCACCTCGGACACCTGCTGGGCGCGTCGGGAGGGGTGGAGTGCGTGATTTCAACTCTCGCGCTGACCGAGCAGATCGCGCCGCCGACGATCAATCTGGAGAATCCCGATCCCGAGTGCGATCTCGACTACGTTCCTCACGAGCCGCGTCGCATGAAAATCGACAGGATTCTGAAGAACAGCTTTGGATTCGGGGGACACAACGCATGCCTTGTTTTCGGCCGGGTGGCGTAACCGAGCCCGACCGGGATGCTGCTGAGCGCGGCAAGGAACTGCCGGACCTGCAAACGCTTCGGCCTGAGCGCCGCATTTCGCGTTTCGGCCGGTCGCGTCAGCAAGGCGATGAGAAACGGCGAGCCGAATGACTGGCGACAATCACAATTCGCGACAGGTCGTGGTGACCGGACTGGGGATCATCAGCCCCGTGGGGATCGGACGCGATCCGTTCTGGGAATCGCTGGCCGCCGGCAAGAGCGGCATCGCACAAGTCGAGATGTTCGACTGTTCAATTCTGCCGGGCGGCGTGGCGGGTGAGATCAAGGAGTTCACGGACTCGACCGCGCGGAAGGTCTTTCCGAAGGCGCAGCGGAAGAGCGTCAAGCTGATGTGCCGCGATATCCAACTCGGCGTGGCGTCGGCCTCGCTGGCCATTGAAGATGCCGCGCTGCCGCTGGACGACATTGACCACAGCCGCATGGGGGTTGAGTTCGGCGCGAACCTGATGCTCACGCCTCCCGACACACTGAAGGATCCGAATCAGGCGTGTCTCGACTCCGAACAGCAGTTTCACTTCGAGAAGTGGGGCCAGGAAGGCCTGGGCGACATGGAGCCGCTGTGGCTGCTGAAATACCTGCCGAACATGCCGGCGTGTCACATCGGGATCGCCGCTGATGCGCGGGGACCGAACAACTCGCTCACGCTGGAAGACGCCTCGGCCAATCTGGCGATCCGGGAGGCCTCTTCGATTATCCGCCGCGGCTGGGCGGACATCATGATCACCGGCGCGACCGGGGCGCGGGTGCATCCGGTGAAAGCGATCCACACGCTGCTGTGGCACGAATTCGCCTCCGAGGCGGCCAACCCTCTGACCTGCGTGAGGCCGTTTGACGTCAACCGCTGCGGAACGGCGCTGGGCGAGGGTTCTTGCACCTTGATCCTCGAGGAAGCGGAACATGCGCGGCGGCGCGGGGCCAACGTCCTGGGGACATTTCTGGGCGCCGCCACCACGTGCGTGTGCGGTCCCGACGGGAAGCCCGATATTCGTCGGGCCGTGTCGGCGGCGATGCGAAACGCTCTCTCATCGGCGGATCTCGAGCCCGGCGATATCGGGCACATCAACGCCCACGGCCTGGGCGGCAGGTTGAGTGATCTTCAGGAGGCCCGCGCGATTCACGACGTCTTCGGCGACGCGGCTGCGAACGTGCCTGTCGTCGGTCTGAAGGGCTTCTGGGGCAACTCCGGCGCCGGCGACGGCGCGCTGGAACTGGCGGCCTCGCTGCTGGCGCTCCGGAACGGAGTCGTTCCGTTCACGCTCAACTGCGACGACCCCGACCCGGAATGCGGTCTGAACGTCGTCCGCGGCGAACCTTTGGCCGCCGGGAACAAGGTGGTGATGAACCTCAGCTTCACCCGCGTCGGCCAGGCCAGCGTGACGATCTTCCGGGGCGAGTGAGGGCGGCTGCTTCAGACCTTCGGTGGTTTTTGACGCAAAGGCGCTATCCCGGATTATTCATGGCGAGGGCCCGGTTCACCATAAGTGTTTGCCAAACAGCAGGTTATCAAGAAGTTGCCCAAAGCGCCGCGCTTTTCGAACGCATTGCACGCCGACGCCAAGTCAACGGTGACGCACGCTGGCAGCGTGCGCTACGAATAATCCGGGCTATGGCGCAAAGACTCGCAAAGTGGAATGCGAGAGTACGGCGCTTCATTCCGTGACGGTGGAGAGCCGTTGGCGGGCCTCCTTCGCGACTATGTCTCGGCGGTGGCGGGGAACCCGTGAGAACGGAGGGAAAGCCGCCATACTGCGGATACCGGGATCAGGCGCAGAGCCGACCTCTCCGCCTGCGCGGCCAAACAGCGGTCGTGTTGTTGATTTCCGGGGATCTCCCCGAAGATACCTCTGCGGCTTTTTGCGTCTCGGCGACTCTGCGTCGCGAGTTTGACGCTGCAAAGTGCGGCTTGCACTCTGTCCCGGTGAGGTGAGCTTCGAGCTTTGTCTATCGCTCGGTCGTTGACGTGAATTCACCTACGGCAAACTGTGCGCCGCGGTAGGCGGCGAGGTAGTTGGACTTGGACTGCAGGGCCTGGCGGTAGAAGGCTTCGGCGTCGGGGGCGTTGCCGGCGAGGGTGTGGCTCAGGCCGATGAAGTAGTAGGCTTCGCACTTCTGGGCGTCTTCCTGGGCGGCATTGGCACCGCTGATGGCCGAGAGCAGCGTGTTGTCGTCGACGTCTCCGAGCACGCGGAGGACGAGCATGTCGTACCAGTCGCGTTCGGCGGGCGGTTTCTCGCGGGTTTCGGCGAAGTCTTCAGCCGCTTGCTCCGTGCGGTCCAGGGCGACGAGCGCGGCCGCCTGCCACGGCTCGAGGAATTTGGCGTTCGGGTCGAGTTCGGCGGCTGCGGCGAAGGCATTCAGCGCGTCGGCGTATTCCCCGGCATAGAACCGGGCGAACCCGAGATCGGCCTGCAGGCCGGGATTCTGCGGGTCCAGTTCGACGGCGGTCTCGTAGTTCTGCGTTGCGGCCTCGACGTCCCCCATCTGCAATTGGGCCGTACCGCGCAGGCTGAAGGCGGGAGGCTGGTTGGGATCGATTTCGATCGCGCGGTTGAAGTCCTCAATCGCCGCCTCCGGGCGGCCTGCGGAAAGGTGGGTGAAACCGCGGTTCGTGTAGGCGGGCACGAACTGGTCGTTCAACTCGATCGCGCGGTTGAAGTCGTCGATCGCTTCGTCGGGCCGGCCGATGGCCTGCAGGAACATCCCCCGGTTGTTGACCACCATGGGGTTGTCGCGAAACACCGAGACCGCGCGGTCGTAGGCCTCTTTGGTCTCTTCGGGCTGGGCCGTGCGGGAAAGCAATTCGCACAACTCGAGATGGGACGCCAGGTGTTCCCGGTCGTACTCGATCGCTTTTTCAAAGTCGGCCCTGGCCTGGTCGGCGTCTGCGAGTTGCAGGTTGATCAGGGCCCGCTGATACGAGATGTTGGCCCGCTCGGCCTGCGTGAGCTTCGACATCGCCAACAGTTTCGTCGCGACGTCGGCTGCGACTTCGGCGTTGTCGGGCTTCTGCTCGATCGCGGCGAGATTGTTCATTCCGTACAGGTAGGGGAGGTAGTAGTCGATCTTGACCCGGTTCACGATGCGGATCGCTTCGCGGGCGTCGGTGACGCCCTCGCGGATGAGGTCTGTGTCTCCCTGCTGGATGCCGAGTTCCACGCGGGCGCTGCCGCGGAGATAGAGCGCCACGTGGTCCGATTCATTCTCGGCCAGTACTCGGTCGGCAAGCTCGATGGATTTGGGCAGGTCGCCTTCCCGATAGGCGTCGTCCGCCTGGTTTTTCCACTCTTCGTGCTGAGAGTTTCGCGATTGTGCGGAGACATTCTCTGCGGCGGCGACGAGCAACAGGGCGCAACACAGCATGACGACATTTCGCAGGCGGATCACAAAGACCTCCGGGAGTTTCAGGCAATGACCGTCTCGGCTGTCGATCGGGCTTTTCCCCGGACCATCGGCAGAGACATAGTCGGTGGATCGAAATCAACAGAGTCAGCAATCGTACCACCGGCCGTGACGGCCCACCAGCCGCGCGCCATTGGCAAATCGCAGATTCGCCGGCGGAGGGTGGTTTGAGGCGGTCGTTGATGCGCAACTTCGATTCAGCCGGCCTCCGAACAGTTCGTCATTTGAGATATTCGAATGGAACGCGGATGCGCACGGGTGGGACAGATTCGCACTGATTGCCTGCTTGTGTTTTCCTGTCGTTCACGCCTGGATCGGTGCCGTGCTGTACCAAAGTCGAATTGACGGATGCCACTGGCTCCGCCGTTCCGAGCCAGAAAGGACGTCGACTCCGCGATGCACTGGTGAAATCCGCGCCGATCCGCTTAATCCGCGGAAATCCGTGTTCCGGTCGAGAGATCTTTCAGCCCGGTTGCGATGGGTTGGCCCGAGGTGAATTGTGTGTCGCTGACAACGGTTTGGGGCGGTTGATACGACGCGCGGCTCAGCGGGCGGGAGGCGCTGCATCGGCCGGCTGCTCGGGTTTTCTTCTGAAGACCAGGCGATCCAATGAGAATTCTCCGCCGCCGGTGAAGATGATGGCCACGTATACGCACAAATAGGCCGCAGCCAGCTCTTTCACCTGCCAGGGGTCGTCGGCGTGAACGAGGAACAGCGCGACGAACATTGTGAAAGCGAGCGGGGCGGCGGCGAGCCGCGTTCCGAGGCCCAGAATGAGGAGCACCGAGCAGCCGACCTCCGCGCCGACGGCTCCGATCAGACTGAGTTGGCTGCCGATGCCGATCGGATCCGGGAATTTGTCGGCCATCTCGTTGAACCCGGTCAGCTTCGGAACGCCGTGGACGAGCATGAGGCCGCCGAATGCGACACGCAGCAGCAACAGTCCGATGGATGTGATGCGGTTGGTCATCGTTGTTCTCCTTGTGTTCTCCCGAAGTTCGACGACTTCGGCTGCAGGGTTTGACGTTACGCGAGATCGAAGAGCATGATTTCCGCGTCTGTGTTCGCTGAGACAGCGAGTTTCGACTCCTGACTGATGGCGGCGCCGTCACTCGTCTGGAGATCCTGTCCGTTTAACGCGACGCTTCCACGCAAGACCTGCAGCCAGGCGTGGCGGTCGGGTGCAATCTCGAACTCGACCGATGCTCCGTTGTCGAGACTCGAGAGATAGATGCGTGCGTCCTGGTGGATGAGCAGGGATCCGTCTTCCGCGTTGCGGGAGGCGACCAGGCGGAGGCGGTTGTGCCGTTCTTCCTCGGCGAACCGTTTTTGCTCGTAGCTGGGCTCGATGCCCTTCCGCTCGGGAAAGAACCAGATCTGATAGAGGTGCACCGGTTCCGAGTCGGACGGATTGAACTCGCTGTGCGTAATGCCGGCGCCGGCCGACATGCGCTGGAACTCGCCGGGGCGGAGGACTTCGCCGTTGCCCATTGAGTCCTTGTGTTCGAGGGCGCCTTCGAGGACGTAGGTGACGATTTCCATGTCGCGGTGCGGGTGGGCGCCGAACCCCTGCCCCGGCTGGACGGTGTCTTCGTTCATCACGCGCAATGAGCGGAAGTGTGTGTGCTGCGGATCCTGATAGGAGGCGAACGAGAAGGTGTGCCAGGTGTCGAGCCAGCCGTGGTCGGCGTGGCCGCGCTGGTTGGCGGGTCGGACGGTGATCATTCGACGGTCCCTTTGTTTGTCGTGTGAATGTTTGATATGGCAAGTTTTTGCTCGGAAGAGAATACGTCGACGTGGGGTGAGGGCGGTTCAACGCTTTCGTTTACACACATCTCTCGATCCCTGTTCGAGTGGCTCTCAGAGAGATTCGAATGGAACGCGGATGACCACGGATGGGGCCGATTTTCACTGATTGCTTTCTTGCGTGTCGACGCCCTGCGCGCCTGAATCGATGCGGTCCCGGCGCTGTCGCCTCTTGAGCAATAACCCCCCAATCCGTGCTGATCCGCCAAATCCGCGAAAATCTGTGTCCTGTTCGAGAATCTCCTGGGCCCGGTTCCTCGGCGCCGGGCCCCACACGAGTTGCGTGGAAACGACGGCGATTCAACGTGGATCGCTCCCCTGCGGGTCGCGGCTAAACGGGCGCGTCTTCCTCGATGAGGGATTTTCGGGCCTTTTCGAGCAGTTTGGTCAGGGCGTGCAATTCGGTGCGGGACATATGTCCCAGGAGTTTTTTCCGCAGCGCTGCGAGCGGTGCGTCGATTCGTTTGAGGACGTTTTTTCCTTCGCCGGTCAGTTCCACGTAGACGACCCTGCGGTCTTCCTCGCATCTGCGGCGTTTGACCAGGCCCTGCTTCTCCAGGCGGTCGATCAGGCCGGTGATGGCGGGCACGACCTGAATCAGCCTGTCGGCGACTTCGAGCGAGGGGAGCGGTTTTCCCTCGCCGCGCAGGATTCGCAATACGTTGTATTGAGACGAGGTGAGCCCGTGCTCGCGGAACAGCCTTCCGAGCCGGTTGTCGAACTGGTCGTTGGTCTTGAGGAGGTTGAGGAGGGCTTCTTCCTCGGGGGTGGCGAAGGGTTTGCGTTTTTTGATTTCGTGCTGGAGTGTGGTGGTCATTGGTGTGTCCTTCCGTCGATGAATTCAATTTACACATAAGTGATTGATATGTCACCTAATATTCAGGGCAAAAACCCAACTGAATGTTTTGGGGAAACATGCGCCCCTCGTTCGAAATACACCGAGATTGGTTGCGGTTCGGTTATTCACCGACCGAAAAGAATCCCCCGCCTTGGTAGAATTCGTCAGATCCTCCATAGAAGCCGAAGCCGATGTCGCGATCGGATGACCAGGTCGATCCCGGAAATTCAATCTTGTCCATCGTGGTGACCAGTTCCCGGTGAACTGACCGGCGGTGCGTGATAATGAGGATGGTGCGCGGGATCACAACGGCTGCCGCCTGGCGTGGACCTTTCTCCCCGGCGTCGGTCTTTTCGTGGCTGCCGCTGTTGAAGATCCTCCCGTCGTTCGTCACTGCAATGACGCGGCGGCCGCCGGCCATGCGGTCGAGCGTGCCGACGGCATCGGCAGCGAGTTCGACTTCGTCGCCGTCCGCATTGACCGTGCTCGCCCAAGTCCCGGGTGCGACCAGTTCCGGGATCTTCGTCACAAGATCGTCGGCGGCGTCGGTGTCGACGTGGTAGTAATGGGTCTCCACTTGAGCGTCGAGCCTTGTATCGATATCTGCTTCCCAGCCGTTCTCCCTAGACTCGTTCATTCCGGACCGCAGATCGGCCAGCAAACCGGAGATCTCCTCGTTCACTCGTACCGCCTGCCGGACAAACATCAGACCGCCGATCGACGTGATGTTGCCTCCGACACCGTCCAGATTGAACCAAGGACCGGAAGTCTCGTTCAGGATGACGTCTATCAGCGAATCCATCCGGCATTCACTATGTAACGTCAGATCTCCCACGTCGTATATGACAGTTGACATCCGGTCGTCCGCAACGAGCTTTGTCGTAATCTGAGTGCGTCCCTTGTGCAGCATCGCCGTCAGTTCCACGCCGGCGACGTTCTCCAGCAGAATGTGCAACACGGATCGCAGGGGCAATTCCACTGCCGGGAACGAAACGGCTTCGGCGGTTGTAATTCCTTCGTTCTCCAGTTCTTCGGCATCAACGCGCAGTCGAAGCGCGTAATCTCGATTGAGCTGTTCAACGACTTCGCTCAGCGGCGTCTTGGTCCACTCAACGGCGACAGTGTCATTGAGTTTCTGTTCCAGTTCTGCATGCGATGCAGGCTCGCCGCTCCGCCGCTCCCACCCCGGCTGACGAATCGCTTCCAGGATCGCGGCGACTTCGCGCTGCATCCGGTGGCACTGCCGGACGACGAGTATGTCGCGAAAGAACTCCAGCGTGCCTCCCACGCCATCGAGCTTGGACCACGGCCCGGCGGTCATACCCGTGATGACCTCCTCAAGCTGTTCACCGGAGATGTGCCGCTCGAAGAGATCTCGGACGTTGTGGGTCACCGTTGCCATCTTGTCGTCGGCGACGAGCTTCGTTGTGACGTAGAGAAGGCCGTGGTCGACGAACCATGCCAGTTCCACGCCCCCGACGTTTTCCAGCATCCGGTCGAGCAGCAGGTAGGCCGGTTCGTTTTCGGCGCGGTCGCTGACTACTTCGTCGGCGTTGACTCCTTCATTCTGCAATTCCTCCTCGTCGATCCGTACCGGGAGTCCGGTCGTCTCGGAGACCCGTTGCATGGCCTCGGCCAGCGTGACATCGGTGACGTCGAGATCGATCGGACGGGACAGTGCTTCGGGGACGAACTGGGCCGGGTCGATATAGACGAGGGCCGGCTGGGATTCGGCGTCGTCTTCGGCGGCGGTGGGAACCGGGTCGCAGGGTTCGTCATTGACAGTTCCAAGCCCCAGGTCGTCGCCGAACTGTGCGAGCGCGTGCTGCTGACCGGCGGTGCTGAACAAGACTGTGGCGACAACGGTGAAAGCGACCAGGAATCGTGTCTGAAACGGCATTCGAGATCTCCCCCTGATTTGTTCCCCAGGCCCATTTGGTGTGCGCGGACACCTCCATTGTATGAAACGCCGAGCGCGTGCGAGTGTTCACTGCGAATCGGGGGGGAACCTGATGGATGTCGGTCGCGATACGTCAGGTTTGGTTCGAACAGCGGACCCTGCTATCTGCGATTCCGGGCTTGAAGGCGGTGCTTGTGTCAGCGATTGTTTGGGGGCAATGGATCGACGGTGCTGTCATCGTTGATTCGATGCGGCGGGATCGTTGAGATCTCGTGTTGGGAGGTGTCTGGTATGGAGTCTTGTTTGTCATGTTGAGGGAACCAAGAGTGGGCGATGAGGGTGAGTTGTCGTTCGTGGCGGCGGAGGAACACGCGATCGATTTCGCGGGCGAAGGCATGCCGGCCGTGCTGTGTACGCCGTGGTTGATCTGGTTCATCGAACATTCGGCCCGCGAGGCGATGTTGCCGCTGTTGGAACCGGGCGAGAGCACGGTGGGCGTGCAGATTGACGTGGAACATCTGGCGGCGACGCCGATCGGTCACAAGGTCACCTGCACGGCGCGGGTGATCCACGTCGACGGGAGCGTCGTGTCATTCAGCATCCGCGCCCACGATGAGCAGGAACTGATCGCGCGGGGGACGCACAAACTGCGAGTGATCCAGATCGACCGGTTCGCGCGGCGGGTGAACGCGAAAATGCGGCCCGAACAGGGAGTGCAGAATTCCCTGCGGAACAGCGGCCCGGCGTGAGCACCCGCCGCGAACATCGGGATGCGGCGCACGGTTGTCAGCCCATGTCCCGCCGTGGATAATCGACGCAACGGCAAGATGCACAGTCGGCGGCTGTGAATCGATACGGTCGATTGCTGCATCGATTTCGAGTTGGCAGGCCGAGCGGTTCCTGAGGGGAGTGCGAATCTCGCGGGGTTTCTTGCTACTGACGGTGAGAATTTTCGCGTGGTGCGCAAATTCCGCATGCACAAGTTCCGCGTCACGGACATCCGACTCGACGGAGCGAGTCGGCCACATTGGTTGCGGCCGGAGGCCGCGGAGGGCGATTCGCGGCCCAGCCGACGCGCAAACTCATCCCTGTCGGGGCGCGAGTTGCGGGCGTAACTCAGTTGGTAGAGTGTCAGCTTCCCAAGCTGAATGTCGCGGGTTCGAGTCCCGTCGCCCGCTTTTTTGCTTTGTTCCCGACGCTGTCGCATGAGCGCGTCTGCGACGGCATGTTTGCTTTGGGAGAGGCGGTGCTTTGTGCCTGGCGCAACCTGCTTCCTGCGGACCGGAGCGCGGGTTGACGCACAGTGACGGGCCGGGCCGGCGGCGCGTCGCCGTTGATCGAGGCGCTATTCGTCGTCGTCTTCGTCGTCCGGGTCGTAGTCGGGATGGAGAGGACTGTTCGGGTCGAGGAAGAAGTCGCCGAGGCCCATAGGGACGGCGGAGCCTCCGAGGGAATGCTTCTTGCGCTCGGCGAGCGACTGCAGGTCGAGCGCGTCCTGGCCGAGGCAGTTTTCGAGGGCTTCGCGCCAGGCGGCGTCTTTGGCGATGGGGTGGTCGGGGTCGGCGGCCATCCGCTTGATGGCGTAGCGGAGGACGTTGATGCCGTCGCGCGTGGAGAAATCGAGCTTGAGTTCGTGGGACTGTTGCAGGAATTCGACCGTGAGGTTGAGCATGTCGGCGTCGGCGAAGGGGAGGTGGTACTGCAGGATCACCAGTTCGTCTTCGCGGCTGGGATGGGACAGCGCCAGGGTGGGCTGCAACCGGCTGAGGATGTAATCGGGGATCTCGAACGTGGAGTCGTCTTCGTTCATCGTGACGGCGCAACGGAAATCGGCGTGGGCGTGAATGGTGATGCCGGCGACGACCGATTCGACGTAGCGCCTGTGATCGAGCAGCGGAGCGAGACTGGCCCACGACTTCTCGTTCATGCGGTTGCCCTCGTCGAGCACGCAGACGCCGCCGCGGAGCATGGCGGTGACGAGGGGAGAGGCCTGGTACTGGATCTTGCCGCTCTCGGCGAGGACCGGCGTGACGAGCAGGTCTTCGGGGCGCGTGTCGGCGGTGCACTGATAGATGTAGAGTTCCTGCTCACGGGCGCGGGCGGCGGCGATGCCGAGCGTGGTCTTGCCGATGCCGGGCGTGCCGACCAGTCGCGGCGTGAGGGGGAGGTCTTTCTCGTCGACGACCAGCCAGCAGGCGAGCAGTTGCTTGAGCACCTCGCGTTGGCCGATCCATTCGCCGGGTGACGCATCGGCGTGCCCGAGGTGAAGTCGGACGCCGTCGATTTCGACCGTGTTGTGTTTGTAAACGCCCATCAAGATCTTTCCAGAGCCAGTTGCTCTACGATGTGTCTGCGTCGAGAGGTATGCGGGCTGTCGAGTCTGAGATTCTTGAACGCAGTTCGTTTTTGGAGATACGCCGAACTTTCCAGCCGCGATGTTTGCACAACGCGAGTTCAATTCGCAAACACTGTCTTTGAATACTCGAGTACATTGGTCTCAAACCGGGAGTGAACCCATGCGGCGGCGGCCGACAGGTCGGGCAATCGCGCGGACGGCGGACGGACGAGTTCGCATTCGTCGCCGCCCGCCTTGCCGGTCTCGAGCAAGACCGGCGTTGCTCCGACGGCCTGTGCCGCCGCGATGTCGCTGTTCTTGTCGCCGATCAGGAAGCATTGTTTCAAGTCGAGACCGAAATCTGCGGCGGCCTCTTCCAGCATGCCCGGATTGGGTTTGGAACAACGGCAAGGCTGGGCACCGTGCGGGAGGTCTTTTCGTTCGGGATGCGGACAGTAATAGAGGGCATCAATGCGGCCCTCCACTTCCTGAACTTGGCGCAGGATTTCCTGATTGAAGGCGGACATGTCGTCGACGGTGAACAGACCGCGGGCGATTCCCGCCTGGTTCGACACGACGATGATGTGAAGCGGCAGCGGCGCAAGCCGCGCGAGTCCCTCCAGCGCACGGTTCTCGAACGCCAGCTCGTCAATCCGGTGGGGAAAGTGGGTATCGACATTGATCGTGCCGTCTCGATCGAGGAAGACGGCTGCGTGGTGCCTCCGGGTTACCTGTTCTGGCCAGTCACGCATTAATCCGGCGTCCTCCTACAGCGACCGCGGTTGTGAATTTTCGGCCTGACTGCGACTCCAGAAGGGAGGCGTCGCAACAACGAGTGAAGCGAGCAGGATCGTCGTCATCAGAAAGATGTCCACGACCGGATCCTGATCCTTCTGAATTCGATCGTATATTGCGAGGATCGACGTACCAATGGCAATCGCCCAATGCGCCCAGAGAAAGAATTGCCTTCGGATGCCGGGGCGTGTTTTGCCGAAGTAGTGGGTTTCCCACCCACACGACGGGTCGACGCCGGTTTGAGCCGCAAGGTCCGGCTCGATCCGGTCCCTGAGGTATTCGGCGAGGACGTCGTGAATGGCGTAGCTGTACAGAATCAGAACGGTGTAATAGAGGGACGCGATCGGCGCCGCGAACAGCATCCGTGGCGAGCCTTGTTCCGAGTAGGAGAACGCAACAATGGCTGCGAGGGCGATCGTGAGTTGGATTGAGAACTTGTCGCGCTGCTCGATCCGCTGAAGAATCTCCGTTCGTGCGTCCCGCCGCAGTTGTTCCAGATGTTCCGCCGCGTCCATCGCAATTCCGTTCCGCGATCCACCGTGAGGACGGCCTCGCGCCAATCGTCAGTCTCACTCAGTGATGATATCCCGCGCGGTGGCGCCGCTGGGGATCATGGGGAGGACGTGTTCCTGGTAAGGGCAGATCACGTCGAGCAGATAGGGGCCGTCGTGGTTGATCATCTCCTCCAGCGCTGCGGCCAGGTCCGATTTGCGGCGGACGTGCGCGGCGGCGACGCCGTAGCCGGAGGCGATCTTGACGAAGTCGGGATAGGTCTCTTCGTAGAACGATCCGTCCCCTTCGCCGAGCCATTCGGGATGGTCGACCGGTCCGAGGTAGGTATGGGCCCGTTTGCCTTCCATGAAGCGGTCTTCCCACTGCACCACCATGCCGAGATGCTGGTTGTTGAGGAGCAGGATCTTGACGGGAAGCTTTTCGCAGGTGAGCGTGGCGAGTTCCTGGATGTTCATCTGGAACGAGCCGTCGCCGTCGATGTCGATCACGAGTTCGCCGGGGTGGCGCGTCTGGACGCCCATTGCGGCGGGGAGGCCGAAGCCCATCGTCCCGAGGCCGGAACTGCTGAGCCAGCGCCGCGGCTTGCGGAACTTGAAGAACTGGGCGGCCCACATCTGGTGTTGCCCCACGCCCACGGCGACGTAGGGATCGCGCTTGGCTGTCAGCTTGTAGAGTTCTTCGATGGCGAACTGCGGCAGAATGTGATCGCCGCGTTCGGCGTAGGAGAGCGGATGCTCGGCCCGCCAGCCGTTGATGCGGTCCCACCACTCGGTGAGATCGGGGATGTCGTCATCGGAGATTGCGGGGTTGAGCTTTTCGAGGAAGCCTTTCACATCGGCCACGATCGGGATGTGGGCCTCCTTGACCTTGTGCATCTCGGCGGGATCGATATCGACATGGACGATCTTGCCGTGCTTGGCGAACTCGGAGACCTTTCCGGTGACGCGGTCGTCGAAGCGGACGCCGAAGGCGAGCAGCAGATCGGCCTCGTTGACGGCGTAGTTGGCGTAGACCGTCCCGTGCATGCCGAGCATGTGGAGCGACTGCGGATCGTCGCCGGGGAATCCGCCGAGCCCCATGACGGTGGACGTCACCGGAATGTTAGTGCGGCGCGCGAAGGCGGTCAGTTGGTCGGCGGCGCCGGAATTCACGACGCCTCCGCCGATGTAGAGCATCGGCCGCTTCGACCGGCGGATGGCGGCCGTGACCTGGCGGATCTGCTCGTCGGCGACGGTTCGTGTTTCGGGCCGGTATCCAGGCAGAAACAACGGGGGATCGTAGTCGATCTCCCCCTCCAGGGACGCGAGCTGGATGTTCTTGGGGAAGTCGATCAGGACGGGTCCGGGCCGCCCGGTCCGGGCGATGTAGAACGCCTCTTTGACGATGCGGGGGATGCTGCGGAGCGTCTGTGCGACCGATTCGGTGCAGTTCGGATCGGCCGCCGTGATGAGATAGTGATGTTTGGTGATCTGCTGGCAGACCGAGACGATCGGCGTCTCCTGGAAGGCGTCTGAGCCGATGACGTGTTGCGGCACCTGTCCGGTGACGGCGACCAGGGGGACGCTGTCGAGTTTGGCGTCGGCGATGGCGGTGACGAGATTCGTCGCACCGGGTCCGCTGGTGGCCATGCAGACGCCGACGTCGTTGGAACTGCGGGCGAATCCCTGGGCGGCGAACCCGCCCCCTTGTTCGTGACGGGGCAGAACGGTGCGCAAGGTTTCGCGATGCTGCCGGAGCGCCTGGTGCAGCGGCATGCTGGCGCCGCCGGGGTAGGCGAAGACACACTTGACCCCCTGCCGGATAAGCGACTCGACAAGGATCTCCGCACCGGATGTCGTCGTTTGACCGGTTTTCTGTTTTGTGGCGGTCGGCACAGTCATTCCTCAATCGCAGGCGCGGGATTTCCGCGAGTTTCATGCAAGTCGACGGTCACACGGGACCGGCTCCGGCCAGATTCGACCGAACAGCATCGGACCCTTCACTCTATCTGATGTCCGGGTGGGAGACGAGCGTTTGTTCCGCTGGAATCGTCAGATTCGGCCGGAAGTTACGGAGATTCGGCCGAACCGGGCCGTTCCTCGTGACACCGGACACATGGCGCGTCGGAACGGTTCGTTGTGACAGGATCCCGGTGTTCTTTGTGCCGTGGTGGTCGGCGAATCGAGCGCCCGAACGCTGGACGACGTGGAGGGCTTCAGATGAGTGTGAGAAGATCGTTAGATCGTTTCGGCCGGCACAGCCGGCCCTACGGGTCTGTGGGCAGGGGGATTTCGAGCTGCGAGGGTGGCGCGTCGAGATTTTTCCGGTGTGCTTCGGCGATGGCGTCGATCGTTTCCAGCACGTCGGGATGGTCGGCGTTGACGTTGTATTTCTCGGCCGGGTCGTGACCGAGATGGAACAACAGGGGCGGATCCTGTCCCATTCGCAGCCGGGCGCCGGCGCCGTAGGCGTCTTGCGTGTAGTAGTGGGCTTTCCACGGCCCCCAGCGGATCGCCATCAGTTGCGTGCCGCGGTAGTAGAGCACGTGTTCGCGCGGGGATGGGCCCTCGCCTGTCAGCACCGGTGTGAGGTCGACGCCGTCGATCACACGGTCGTCGGGAATCTTTGCCCCGGCCAGTGCGGCGCAGGTGCAAAAGACGTCCATCGTGCTGCCGAGTTCGAGTGAGACCTCGCCGGCGGGGATCGTCTCGGGCCACCAGGCGATGGTCGGCTCGCGCATGCCGCCCTCCCAGGTGCAGCCTTTTCCGTCACGGAGCACGCCGGCCGAGCCGCCGTGCAGGTCGAAGATGAGCCAGGGCCCGTTGTCGCTGCTGAACCAGACCAGCGTGTTTTCGGCAAGTGCTTCCTCACGGAGCGTCTCCAGAACCTGTCCCACCGACCAATCGACCTCTTCGACGCAGTCGCCGTACAGGCCGCGCTGGCTGACGCCCTCGAATTCGGGCGAGCGAAACAGCGGAATGTGGACCATGGAATGGGGCAGGTAGACGAAGAACGGCTGGTCCTTGTGGGCCTGAATGAACTTCACGGCCTCCTCGGTGTAGCGGCGGGTGATCGTCGTCTGATCGGCCGGGCGCTCGATGATCTCCTCGTCGCGCATCAGGGGGACGTTCCAGTACTCGACCTTCGGGTTCCAGAACGCCTCCCGGCCTTTTGGGGCGACGTCGTTGAGTCGATCCATGTCGTTCGAATAGGGGATGCCGAAGTAGGCATCGAATCCGTTTTTGGTCGGCAGGAACTGCGGCAGATGGCCGAGATGCCACTTGCCGAAGCATCCGGTGGTGTACCCCTGCTCTTTGAGTAGTTCGGCGAGCGTGATTTCATCGGCCGGGATGCCGCCGCCGGAATCGGGGAACAGGACGCGTCGCTTCTCGCTGCACATGCCGTTGCGGATAGGCAGCCTTCCGGTCATCAGCGCGGCACGGCTGGGCGTACAGACGCAGGCCGCCGAATAGAACTGCGTAAACCGCATCCCCTCCGCCGCCATGCGATCGAGATGCGGCGTGCGGATGGTGGGATGCCCGAAGCAGCTGAGGTCGCCGTAGCCGAGGTCGTCGGCGTAGATGACGACGAAGTTGGGGGGGCGGGATTCCTCTGCGGCGCGTGATGGGAGTGGGAGCGCGATGGTGAGGAAGGTGTATGTGAGGTGGTAGTGGATGGTGCGCGTCATCAATGAACTCGGGGGTTTCTGAGGTTCGGCGGGGGGCGGTGGGGAGGTGGGGTGCGAAGCCGCAAGCGGGTATTTTCGTAAACGGGGGGCTGGTTGCAAGACGCGAGAGCGGCAAGTCTGTTACCTTCGGAGTGCGGCGACTCGTCGCCGCTTTCGTGTCTCACTCTGCAACCTTTCCGCAGGGCTGGCCAACCAGCACGGCACGAAGGACACCAAGGACAATCAACGAGGCTCTCATGCAGCATTGGAGACGGCAATTCGTCGGTGCCTGCCTGGCGGCAGTGACCTGGTTCAACTCGCCCTGCGGCCTCGCGGAACACAATGCGCCGCAAGACCGCTACTTCGACGAAACCCAGGCCGTCACGCTGTTCGCGTTCGACGACGTTTCTATCCCGCTGACGCAGAATCTGAGGCTGGAGATGAACTCGCCCGAACGGCATCCGGAGAATCCGGTCGTGCAGCGCGGTGAGGCGGGCACGGCGGATTCGTGGGCCGTGCAGTTCTATGGGTCGGTGATCCGCGAGGGAGAGAGATTCCGGATGTGGTATGTCGCGGTGGGAGACGATCGGCTCGATCCCGATTCGCCGCGATCGTCGCCCTGGCGGGTGGCGTATGCGGAGAGCGACGACGGGGTGCATTGGTTGAAGCCGAATCTGGGGCTGGTCGAAGCGCATGGCAGCCGGGACAACAACCTGGTGCGGATGGAGCCGCGGCTGGGGACGGTGAACGTGAAGGTGCTGCGCGATCCGCACGATCCCGATCCGCGGCGGCGGTACAAGATGGGGGCGCATGTGTGGTTTCCGAAGAACGACGTGCGGCTGGGAACGCTGGCGCCGTATTCGAGTGCGGACGGCTTGTCGTGGAAGCTCATGATCGACGCGGAGCCGGTTGAAGCGGAGCTGCCGCCAGACCATCTGGTCATCCCGGCCCTGCACTTCGAGCCTGTGGGGGGGCTGTATTACTGGGACGGGCTGTTTCATATCTCGGGACAGAATGCGATCGTGGCGGCGCGGCCGTACCACGGGCGCGTGGTGCGGACGTTTGTGTCGCGGGACTTTGTGAACTGGTCGCAGGCCAGCGGGATCAGCTTTGTGAGAACGCCGCAACACATGCTCCTCGGGCCCGGGCGCAGCCGGGAGGGTGAGCAGACGCATGAGGCGATCAGCGTCTGGAACCGGGGCAACGTGCTGGTGGGGCTCTCCGGCGTGTGGCACGGGGCGAAGGAATGGAGCGGAGTGACGGTCGACCTGGCACTCGTGTTGAGCAACGACGGGTATCGTTTCCGCGAAGCGCTGCACGAGCATGTGTTCATGAAGCGCGGCGAGGACGGGGAATGGGATCAGGGCGGCCTGCTGCAGGGGCAGGGTTTCGAGAACGTGGGGGAGCAAACTTACATCTATTACGGCGCTTGGGATCCGCGCAACTGGCAGGGCTCGCCGCCGCGGGGAGGCGTCGGGATCGCGATGCTCCCGCGCGACCGGTTTGCGCGACTGGTGGTTGATGAGAGGAAGACTGGAAACGGCAATTACCAGATGCCGGAGACTGTGAGCGAACTGATCACGCGCAGCATGGAACTCGACGGGGACGGTCCGCGCCGGTTCTATGTGAACGCGGACGGACTGGGTGAGGACGCGCGGCTGATGGTCGAGATTCTCGATCACCAATTGCGACCGCTGGCCGGTTTGTCGGGAGATGATGCGGCGGTGATGACGGAGTCCGGGTTTCAGACGCCGGTTGTGTGGGGGGACCGGGGGGAGATCGCGGACCTGCCGGATCGCGTCCGATTGCGGGTGACGTTTGAAGGGGAGCGGAAGACGGATATTGGGTTGAGTGCGTTGTATGTGCGCGCGGGAGAGTCGGGCTGATGTGTGGCGCGAGGCCCACGGGTCGCAGCCCGTGGGCTTTGGTCGACGAGATCGATCGAATCGGCGCGGCGTTAACCGTGCGCATTGAAAAACCCCCGCTTTGGCGGGGGTTTCAATTGATTCAGTGGAGCCGAAGGGATTCGAACCCTCGACCTCTGCATTGCGAACGCAGCGCTCTCCCAGCTGAGCTACGGCCCCGCTCCACGAAGAGGAAAGATTTTAGGCGATCGGGTCGGGTGTGAGAAGTGTGGGGTTTTTTTGTTGGGTCGTGCAGGCGGGCGAGCCGGGAGGGGGGGACTGCGCGCATTCGTGAAGTCTTGGGGACTGACTCTGCCGGGTGGGCAGCCGACTCGGCGGAGCGAGTCGGCCACATTGGTGGCGTCCGTCAGTCGCTCTCTTTGAGCCAGTCCTGGAGGTGGGCGTGGTAGGCTTCGTAGAGGCGGGCGGTGACGGGGCCGGGGCGGCCGGTGCCGATCGGTTTGTCGTCGACCTTGGTGACGGGGAGGACTTCGGAGGTCGTGCCGGTGAGGAAGAGTTCGTCGATCTGGGTGAGATCGGACTGCTGCATGCGGTGTTGGACGACTTCGACGCCGGCGCGCCGGCAGAGTTCGAGCATGAGGGCGCGGGTGATGCCGGGGAGGATGCGTTCGTCGAGAGGGCTGGCGATGACTTTGCCGTCCTTTACGCCGAAGGCGCTGGTGTGGGAGCCTTCGGTGACGGTCCCGTCTTCGGCGATGAGGAGCGCTTCCAGGCAACCGGCTGCCTTGGCCTGCTGGGCCGCCATGCAGTTGGCGAGCAGGTTGACCGATTTGATGTCGCAGCGGCCCCAGCGGAAGTCGGGGACGGTGAGGAGAGAGGCGCCGTTCTCTCGGAGGTGGTCGTACGGGTCGCCGTCTAATGGTTCGATGTAGATCAGTTCGTTGGGCGGGACGGGGGGATCGGGGAACTGGTGCCGGCGCGGCGCCGCGCCGCGTGTGACCTGGATGTAGACCATCCCCTCGGCGACGCCGCTGCGGGAGAGAGTTTCTCCCATGCGGGCGTCGATGCGGTCGACGTCGGCGTTGATACGGATTTCCTTGAGGCTGCGGCGAAGCCGGTCCATGTGCGGACCGCGGAGAAACGCGCGGCCGGAGTAGACGCGGATGACTTCGTAGACGGCGTCGCCGAACATGAAGGCGCGGTCGAGGACGGAGACCCGCACGTCATCGAGCGGCATTTCTTGGCCGTTCCAGTTGGCGAGGATTTGATCAGGCAAGGTACTTTTCTTTCAGTCAATGGTCACGCCGGTTTTGCCCGGGTTATTCACCACGGGAAGCACGAAGACTGGTGGTAGATGAGACGATTTCGACCGGTTCGCAGACGTAGGGGAACAGACGTTTCGGGTGAAACCACGAAGACACAAAGTACACCAAGAGTCATTGGGGCTGACTGAGACAAGAGGGCTTGGACCTTCTGACTTCACGCCATCGCAGCAAGTCCCTTTCGTGATACTCACAGTGAGAATCTTCGCGTGGTGCACAGATTTCGCGTGCAGCAAGTTCCTCGTCATCGACATCCGACTCGCGGAGACAGAATGGCAGGACCAGTCGGGTCGCGGGGGCGAGTCGGCTACATTGGTTGTGGGCGTTGGCCGCGTTGGGAGTTTCGTGAATATTTCTGCGTGATTTGCGTTCGCCGGGGGGTCACTTCGTTCGACGCCAGCCACCCGCGATCGACTACTGGCCATCGACGATCGACGATGGACCATCGACCATCTACTCCCGCCGGTCTTCTTCCATGATGGGCTCGCCTTCCCACATCCAGACGCCGTCTTGCTTGACCAGGAGGCGATGCTTGCTGCCGGGGACGGGTGGGGCGCTGATAGGCGGGAGCCAGCGGACGTGTTCGTTGATGACGTCGGCATGGGCGGGGTCGGAGGCGAGGTTGGTCCACTCGTTGGGGTCGTCGATCATGTTGTAGAGTTCTTGCGAACCGTCGGCGTGGCGGATGTAGCGGAAATTCTCGCTGCGGATCGCGTGATTGTGCTGGTTGTGGGTGGTGATGGCGGGCCATTCGCGGGGAGCGTCGGCGTCGGCCAGTTGGGGGGTGAGGCTGTGGCCTTCGAGGCCGGTTCGTGCGGGCAGCGAACAGAGATCGATGAGGGTGGGATAGATGTCGAGCAGTTCGGCCGGCCGGGTGCAGACGCCCCCTTCCGACACGCCCGGTCCGGCGAAGATCAAGGGGACGCGCGTCGAGCGTTCCCAGAGGGTGTTCTTGCCGGTGATGTCCTTTTCGCCCAGATGCCAGCCGTGATCGGACCAGAGGACGACGATTGTGTTGTCCGCCCTGCCTGTCTCTTTGAGTGCATCAAGAACGCGGCCGACCTGGCTGTCGACGAAGCTGATCGTCGCGAGGTAGGCGCGGACGATCGGCTCCCATTGATCGGCTTCGCGGACCCATGACAGGCGCGGCTCGGGCAGTTTCCAGTAGAGGTACCAGGAGAAATCGGGGACGTCGTCGCGATCGGTGGCGAGGTACGGCGGAAGCTGCACCGAGTCTTCCGGATAGAGGTCGAACCACTTCTGTGAGGCGAAGAGCGGGACGTGCGGCAGGCGGAATCCGGCGCAGACGAAGAATGGTTTGTCGTCCGGTAAGTTCGCCAACTGGTCAGCGGCGGCGGTGGCGATCTTCCAGTCAGCCTGATCGCGGTCGTCTTCGGGGAAGACGCCCCAGTCCATCAGGGGATGATCGTCGGGCGGGTGGACGAACTTCTCCTTGGGGCGCGGCATGCCGGGGGCGGGGCCCCAGACTTCGAACTCGTCAGACCGGTCTTTGGGTCTGATCGATCCGTCGTGGAAGATCTTGCCGCAGGTGAAGGTGAAGTAGCCGTTCCGGCGGAAGTGCTGCGGCAGTGTGACGCAGTCGCGGAGGGCGGCAACATCCCGGATGCCGGGCGCGAGCGTGTAGATCCCGGTCGTCGAGGGCCGCAACCCGACCAGGAGGCTGGATCGCGACGGATTACAGAGCGGCGACTGGCAATGGGCGTTGGTGAAGAGTGTGCCGCGGGCGGCCAGCCGGTCCATGTGGGGCGTCTGCACCTGGGGATGGCCTTGGAGGCAGCCGATCCAGTCGTTCAGATCGTCGATGGCGATCATCAGGACGTTGGGACGGTCGTCGGCTGCGGTTGCGGAGACGGCATGGAGGCTCAAGCTGATCAAGGAGAGGAAGATGACGACGCTGCGCATGGTCGGTTTGTGGGAGTTGGGGATCGGGAATCGAATGTCGGGTCATCATAGCGGGCGGGGGTGGGGACCTGAACTGGTCGCTGGGTGGGGCTCACACAAAGCCGCGAAGACGTAAAGCAGGCAGGGAGGTTTCGGCCAAGGTGGTTGGTATTGGGGGCTTGGAACGGATTCGCATGAGTGTTTCTGTGAGTTGGGGTGGGGGGGTGGTACACTCGGGGGTGGATTGGGATGTGGTGCGAACCCGCGAGCGGGGGTGAGGCGAGTCGATGTCGGCGGAAGAGTATCTCAAACCGGAGGTGATTCGGACTGTTTCGCGGTTGGATCTGCGCGCGCGGTTCATCGTGGAGGGGTTTCTCTCGGGGTTGCATGCGTCGCCGTTTCATGGATTTTCGGTCGAGTTCTCGGAGCATCGCCGGTATTCGCAGGGGGACGACCCGAAGGACATCGACTGGCTGGTCTACGCCAAGACCGACCGGTACTACGTCAAGAAGTACCAGGCGGAGACGAACATCACGGGTTACCTGCTGATGGATCTCTCCGAGAGCATGGCGTACACGCATCGGCAGGAGTTGACGAAGTTCGAGTACTGCATCTGCCTGGCGGCGGCGCTGGCGTACCTGATGGTGCACCAGCAGGACCCGATCGGGCTGATGACCTTCGACGAGACGATCCGCGCCAGCCTGCCGGCCAAGAGCAAGCGGACGCAGTTGGCCAACATTCTGGCGCTGCTCGCCAAGGCGAAGCCGACGGGGCCGACTGATATCGCGCCGAATCTCAAACGGTTTGCGGCGATGGTGAAGCACAAGAGCCTGGTGATGCTGTTCTCCGACCTGCTCACCGACCCGGAACCGGTGCTCGATGCGGTGCGCCTGCTGCGATTCGCCGGTCACGACGTGATCATTTTCCACGTGCTGGACGAAGCGGAGGTCCATTTCCCGTTTACCGGGATGGTCGATTTGAAGGAGCCGGAGAC
The DNA here is from genome assembly GCA_003388505.1 of Planctomycetota bacterium. Taxonomy (GTDB): domain Bacteria; phylum Planctomycetota; class Planctomycetia; order Planctomycetales; family Planctomycetaceae; genus MB-PLM-1. The sequence continues at coordinate 49,833 of QQVO01000065.1, read as the reverse complement.
GGAGCAGACGCTGCTGGTCGACGCGCAGGGGATCAAGAGCGACTATCTCGAAGCGCTGGCCGAACTTCGCGAACACTACCGGAAGGAGTGCCTGTCGACCGGTGCGGACTACGTTCCGCTCGACACGAGCATGCGGTTTGACAAGGCGCTGGTGGAGTATCTTTCGCAGCGGAAGGCGCGGTTTTGAGTCGTTTTCTTGGACTGCGGCGACCCGTCGCCGCTTTGGGACGACGACAGAGCCTTGCCGCGAACCGGCGCAAGTGAAGGATCGAAAGCGGCGACGGGTCGCCGCACTCCGAAGGTGAGGGCAACAGGGAACAGCAATGAATCGATACGACTTGACTCGCCGTGACTTCAACTCTCTTGTTGCCGCCGGGTTGTCGGCGGGCGTCATGGGAGGCGTTGTTCCGGAACTCCGCGCGGATGACGCTGAAGGATTTCAACTCCGCTACATCGTCGCTTCCTGCATGTACGGGACGGCGCCGCTGGCGGAGATTGTGCCGGAGGTTCCCAAGTGTGGGGCGAAGCATATCGAGATCTGGGCGGAGCCGCATGGGAACCAGCGGGAGCAGTTCGAGGAGATGGGGGTCGAGGCGTTTCGCGCGCTGCTCGATGAGCATGGCGTTTCGCTCGGGAGCTTCACCTGCTTCAAGTACGGCATCTTCGGCATGCAGGGGGAGATGAAGCTGGTCGCCGAGTTGGGAGGCGACGTTGCGATCTGCAACAGTGGGGGGCCGAAGGGGCTGGCCGGGGATGAACTCAAGTCTGAAGTTCACAAGTTCGCGGACAAGCTGAAACCGCACGTGGAGTATGCCGAGGAGGTCGGCGTTACGCTGGGGCTGGAGAACCACAGCGGGAGTCTGATCAACTCGCCCGAGTCGCAGTTGATGCTGCTGGATCTGATTCCTTCACCGCACCTGGGGATTGCGCTGGCGCCGTATCATCTGCCGCAGGAGGAAGCGTTGATTGCGAAACTGATCCACGATCTGGGGGACCGGCTGGCGCACATTCAGGCGTGGGAGCACGGGATGGGCTGCATGACGAAGCTGCCGAAGGAGCAGGAACTGATGCAGTTGCCGCATCGCGGGCCGCTCGATTGGACGCCGATTCTTGCGGCGCTCAAGGAAACGCGCTACTCGGGTCGGGTGGAGATCTTCATGCATCCGGTGCCGCGGGGGATTCCGATTCTGGAGACGACGGAGCAGGTGACGGCGGAGATCAATGCGGCGCGGGGGTATCTGGAGGAGTGTTTGGAGGGGGCGTGATTGCGCTCAGCCCACGGGACGCAGCCTGTGGGCTTTGGGGGAGGTCCGAAGTCTCACGACTTCGACTACAGGTGGAGGTGAGTGAGGGCGTCTGGGGCGGGCATGATGTAGCTGATGTAGAAGGGGCCGAACTCGGCGTAGCGGGCGGAGGCTTCGTCGAAGCGCATCGTGTAAACGATCTCCTTGATGTACTCCGGTGCGCCGGCCCAGAGGGTGACGCCCCATTCCCAGTCGTCGAAGCCGGTGGAGGCCGTGATCAACTGCGAGACCCGGCCGGCGAACTTGATGCCGGACGTGGCGTGTTCGGCCATGAGCTTGCGGCGGGCGCTGAAGGGGAGCGTGAACCAGTTAGCCGACGGATGCCGGATCTTGTTCATGGGGTAGAAGCAGGTGACTTCGAAATTCTCGGGGAAGTCGGGGTAGAGCCGCTGCTTGTTCATCGCTGGGAGGCGGCCGGCGTAGGCCTTTAAGCGGGCGGCGTAGGCGGGGTCGTCCGGGCTCATGCCGTCGGCGCGGAGCTGCTCGGCATACTGTTCCTCGTTCGGCACGTATTCTGAGACTTCGGTGATGGAGACGAATGAATACGTCGGCTGCAAAGCGGCGCCCAGACGCGACCCGCGCACCGCCTGGTGGACGGCGTCGATCTTGAGCGGGTCGGCGTCGAGCAGCATCAGGCCCAGGTCGGCGCGGTGTCCGCTGACGGCGGAGACCTGCATTCGTTCGGGAGCGCCGTCGCGCTGCGGGTTGAGGATTTCGATGAGTTGCTCGCGTCCTTCACCGCGGGCGGAGGCGTCGAGCCCCGCCAGTGCGCCCGGGTCGACTCGGTAGTAAATGTGCAGGCAATGCCAGCCCTGGGTCATGCGAATGGTGGGATCGGGCAACGACTGCTGCACATGTCCGGGGGGACCGCTCACGGTGGGCTCCTGGTTGATTCGAGTTCGTCGGGGTAGTGGGAACAGAAGGGAAGAGGTCAGAAGTCAGCGGACAGAGCGGCAGAAGTCAGGTTGCGCTGTCGCGCGTAATCCACATTCCGCACTCCGACTTCCCACTGTGATTTCTACTCGGGCCGTTTCGACGGCGCTGCGCCGGGCATGGGGCGGGCGACCTTGTCTTCCGAGCCGGAGGAGAGTGTCTTGAGCACCTCCTGGATGGCGCTGTTGTAGCGGAGTTCCCGCTCGAGGCGCTTGACGGTATCGGCGGGCACGTTGTTCGATCCGGCTCCCGGGCCTCCTTCGAGGTAGGCTCCCTTCTGGTCGAAGACCGCCCAGAAAAGGCTGCGGGGATGCCGTTTGGCGCCGTCGCGGGCCTTCTCCGCAGCGGCTCCTTTCACGCGCTGGCCGTTGATCTGGAACAGGTCGGACCGCTCGAAAATGATGGCGAGTATGTTCCAGTCTTTGCGGCTGAAGAGTCCCATGGGCGTTTCCAGGAGCGGTTGTCGTCTGGCTGCCGGCGGCGGGGCATGCGTCGGGTCCGTCGGCGCCCCTACGGAGTTCCATCGCGGGACTGGTCCGCGGAGCAGACCCTGCGAAGATCGTGTTTGATCAGCACAGGCCGCGTCGAGCGGCTACTCTGCCTCCGATCCCGCTTGACCGGGCGCTGCGTCGCCGCCCGCCTGATAATAGTCCCCCGCCATCCAGCGCACCAGCATCTCCATTTCCCGCTCGGAGAGTTGATTGCCGAAGGCCGGCATGGCGTTGTTATTCGTATAGTGGTCTTCCGGCGCTTCGAGGAAGCTCCGCAACCAGTCGGCGCCGCCGTAGTTCGTCATCGTGGGTCCGTAATCGGGTTCGGCGAGCGGCTCATCCTCGTCGAGAACGTGGAGATTGTGGCAGTCGGCGCAGGCCGCGATTTCACCGTTGGCGAGTTGTCCGTCGAGGTAGATCTGGCGACCCTTTGCCACCAGATCGGCGTCGGTCTTGAACCGGCCGCTCTGGGCCACGAGGAACTCGATCAGAGCATCGAAACTCTCCCTGTTCGCCTCGTCGGCGAGGATCGGCCCGTTCTCTTCCGACCAGTAGGCCATATCGCCGTCAAGTATGCCCTCGGCCGCCTCGATGCGCTCCGCCTTCGCGCCGTGCTCTGCGGAGATGTTCTTGAGCGCCGCCATGTGGCCGCGGAAATCGGTGAGGATGGAGCGCATCCATTCCCGTGTGCCGAAGCTGACTTCTTCCCGCGGGTCGAGAGCCGCGAGTTCCGGCGCCTGTGGAGGAGCCCGAAACTCGCCGGCCATCGCGACCGGCTGGTGACAGTCGGCGCAGTAGACGCGAAAGATCTTCGGTCCCTGCGTCAAGGGATCGTTCTGCAGCAGTTCGATCGCCCCGGCCGGCGGGATGCCGCTGGGCGACTGGGCCAGTTCCACCGTGCGGTCGCCGTCGATGTGCGCTTGCTCGACCGCCTCGCGAAAGGCGACGCCCTCCGGGGAGGGGGACCACCAGTCCTCATAGAGCGCTACGCCGGTCAGCGTCATCGCTCCGATCATGACGACGAACAGGTAGGCCACGTTGAAGCGGTGACCGATTTTCCAGCGGCCGATCAGCGGCATCAGGATCAGAACGCCCATCAGGATGCCGGGAATCAGCACGGCTCCGAAGGCTTCGCCGAGTCCCGTCGCTTCGCCGAGTTGCGAGACCCACTCGAACTTCAGGAAACGGAAGAGGAAGAGGTAATACCACTCGGGACGGGCGGCTTCGTACTGCTCGGCCGGATTCGCGGGAGCGGTGAGTTCGGCGCCTTTCCAGATCGCCAGCGCGAGCACGACCGCAAAGACGATCAGGCAGGCGACGGAGTCTTTGAGGACCTGGTCGGGCCAGAAGGTCTCGTCCGGCCGGCGCTTCGGCAGTTTCACGTGGATCGCATGCCTGCGGAAGACGTAAATGTGCAGGCCGAGAAACGCGATCAGCAGGGCCGGCAGGACGCCGGCGTGAAGTGCGAAGAACCGGGTGAGCGTATGGTGGCCGTATTCCGCCCCGCCCTGGGCGAGTTTCTGCACGTAAGGGCCGACGAGCGGCGTGGCGCCCATGATTTCTGTGGCCACCTGGGTGGCGTAATAGCCCTTCTGGTCCCACGGCAGCAGATAGCCGGTGAGGCCCAGGCCCATGATGATCTGCATCAGGACCAGGCCGAGCCAGAAATTGACTTCGCGCGGGGCGCGGTACGCGCCGTCGACGACGACCTGCAGCAAATGCAGCACGAGCAGCACGATCATCGCCTGGGCGGCGAAGTGATGCACGGCGCGAATCAGCCAGCCGAGGGTCATCTCGTGCTGGATGAAGTAGACGCTCTCCCACGCCGTGCGGGTGCTGGGACTGTAGCTGAACCACAGCATCACTCCGGTGACGACCTGCAGAAAGAAGGCGAAGACCAGCGTGCTGCCCCACACATAGCGCCACCGCGCGCCGCCGGGGATCGGTTCGTCCAGCGCTTCGCGCATCAGGTGGCGATACCCGACGCGGTCGTCAAGCCAGTTGAGCAGGCTGTTCATCAGTGATTCCTCCGCACCCCGACGTCGTGGTCCCCTCCCTGGGCTCTCCTCCCTCGATTTTCGCTGCCGGCTTCGTCCTGCGGTTGCATTGTTCCGGAAGTTGCTGCGTTTGAGTCAGGTTTCTGCGGCCGGCGGGCGCGGGTTTCCGTTTTCGAGCGGCAGCGGGCATCGTCCGAGGCCCTGCCTCGTCAGACCGGCTTCTTTTCCTCAATCCCGGCGCGGAACTTGAGGTACTTCACCCAGATCATGCCGTCCTCGTCCACGCGCGTCTCCAGCGAATCCATGCCGCGCGGCGGAATCTCATTGGTCCTCTCGCCATCGAGGCTGAACGCGCTGTCGTGGCAGGGACAGGCGTAGTTGGCGTCGTTGCTGTTGTATTTGACGGTGCAGCCGAGGTGGGGGCAGCGGGCGTTGAAGCACTGGACCTCGCCGTTGCCGTCCAGCCGCATGTAGACCGAGCCGATCTCCGCATTGGGGAACTTGTTCCAGTAGTCCTGCAGGTCGGCGATGACTTTGAACGACCGGGGCGTCCCGTCGTCCGCCAGGGCCTCTTTCGGCGCGACGCGGACAAACCCCTCGGGGTCGACGGCGTCGCCCGTCATTCCGACGGCTTTCTTCTTGCGCTGGATCGGGTCGAGGAAGTAGATGACCGACACGGCAATCGGGCAGAGCGTAATGATGCCGCCAATGACGAATGCGAGACCACGCGCGACGAACGACCGCCGGGGAAGCTCACTGATTTCCTGCTCGTCGGGAGCATGAGGTTTTTCGATCATTGACTCTCTCCTCGTATCTCCGGCATATTCTTGCGCGGCGGGGCGCTGCAGACGTGGAGCGCTTTCCTGCGGGTCGCGGCTAAACAGCACATGTCAAACCAGGCGACGTTCTTCGAGATGGACCACTAAGACTTCGGTACTTTCCCGTCGTTCTTTTTTGGGGAGCGGGTTCAAGGGCTCAGGTGGGTCGCAGTGGGGCAGGACGCCGGGGCCGCTCAGGGGGACTGGGCGGCGTCCAACGCAGTCTTGAAGGCTTCGAGCACGGCGGTCTGCACGCTCTCGAAGGGGCGGGGGATCGTGGCTCCCGCAGCCTGACGGTGGCCGCCGCCGCCGAACGATTCGGCGATCTCGGCGACATTCACCAGTCCCCGGCTGCGAAGGCTCGCTTTTATGTTTCCGGATCGTTGTTCCACGAGAATAAACGCGCATTCGACGCCGTCGACGGCCATCGCATCGTTGACGAGGTCTTCCGTATCGGTTGGATGGGCGCCGGTCTGCTCGAAGTCCTTGAGCAGGACGAAGGTGTGCCCCAACCGGCCGTCAAAGTCGAATTGGACGCGATCCAGCACGACCGCGTGCAACTTGAGCCGGGCCGGTGAGGATCGCTCGTGCAGTTCTCTGTATAGTATGTTGGGCTGCGCACCAGCGTCAATCAGCCGCGCCGCGGTGTGCATCGTGCGGGCTTCGGTGTTGGGGAATCGGAACCAACCGGTGTCGGTCGCGATCGCGCAGTACAACCACTCCGCCGCCGACTTGCTGAGCGGGACGTTCAGAAACTCGGCGAGTTCGGTAATGAGGACGCCGGTGGCCGCGGCGGAGACGTCCTTGAAAACAGTCGCTCCCAGGTCGTCGCCGCTGACGTGATGGTCAATCACGACTTTCGCGGCCTGCGTCTGTTCGAGGACTTTCCGAACGTCGGGCAACTGTTGCCATGCGCCGGTGTCGACGACGACGTGGACGTCCGCCTGGAGCGCTTCTTCGATCGAGACTCCCTCGCCCAGCTTGCGCACGATCCCCTGCGGGTCGAGGAACGCGAGATGGCGAGGCGTCGCGGATGGATTGACGATCCTCACCTGCTTGCCGAGCGACTCCAGTACGCTGAGCAGTCCGAGTTCGGAACCGATGGCGTCTGCGTCGGGCCGGACGTGACTGGAGATCACAAACCGCTGGGCGGGTTCGAAGATCTCGCGGATCGGCTGCCAGTCGATGCTCATTCCGGCTCCCCTTCGCCGACGATCCCGGCGACGCGAGCGATATCGGCCCGCAATTGTGTCTGCAGCGCTGCGGCGTCCCCGAAGTCGAGCGTACCCCGCACGCGGTCGATCAGATCGACCGCAAGCTCCCGATCATAAAGCGGGCCGCCGGAATAGTCGATCAAATGCACTTCGAGCTTGCGTTTCGTTTCACCGAACGTGGGATTAGCGCCGAGGTGGACCGCTGCCGCATAACGGACGCCGTCGACCTCCGCGACGCCTGCATAGACCCCGTCGGCGGGCAGCAGCGTTTCGACGCCGCTGAGGTTCGCAGTCGGAAACCCGATCGCGCCTCCTCGGGCGGCGCCGGGTTCCACGCGGCCGCGCACCCGATAGGGATGCCCCAGCATCGCGACGGCCTCCGCAACGCGACCTTCCGAAATTGCTTTGCGAACGGCGCTTGATGAGACCGTCAAATCCCCCAGCGAAACATGGTTCACGACTGTCAGCGAAATTCCGGACTCCCGGCAGAGACGGTCCAGCGTTTCGACCGTGCCCGCTCGATCGCGGCCGAAACAGAAGTTTTCCCCTTCCACCATGCCGGAGGCGTCGATTTCGCCGCGGACGACCTGCGAAAAGAACTCCTCGGGCGAGAGGTCGAGCAGCGCCCGGTCGGTCGGCATCGCGATCAGGCAATCGACGCCGAGTTGCTCCAGCAGTTCCGCCTTGCGATCGAGCGTCGAGAGTTGCGGGGGGGCCCGGTCGGGGGCGAGGACGCGAATCGGATGGGGTTCGAACGTCATGACGACGGCGGGGCGGCCGCGCTCTCGCGCCGCGGCGGTGAGCGTGGAAATGATCCGCTGGTGACCGCGGTGCACGCCGTCGAAGTTGCCGATCGACAGCAACCCCCCGCGATAGGCCTCGCGATTCTGAAATCCGGTCTGCCTGTCCATCGACGGGTACAATCCGCGCACGCGATGCGTAAGTGCCAACCGGGTATAGGGAGTGGTGCGACCGGCTGCAACCGGTGTCGCGCGCTTTCCCGGCGCGGGGAACGAAGAGGCGGAGCCGGTCAGGCCTGCAGTTCAAAGTCCCACTATTCTCGATCCCCGATTGAGTGACTCTTCGAAAGATTCGAATGGAACGCGGATGACCACGGATGGGACCGATTTTCGCTGATTGCTTTCGGTGCAGTGCAGAGTATTCACGCCTGAATCGATGCGATCTCGACCCTGCCGCCTCTTGAAGGGATTCCTCGCGAAATCCGTGCCGATCCGCCGAATCGGCGAAAATCTGTGTCCTGTTCGAGAATCGCTTGGGGCCGGGCCCCGGTCGACTTGTGTGTAACTGACAGGGTTGAAAACCTGTCGTTGACACACAAGTCGGCTTCAATCTGCCTGTCCTGCGACGCGGTGCGCCTCCGCGGTTAGACGAAGCCCCACAATTCGGCGGCGTTGCGGCCGAGAATCTTCTGCCGGTCTTCGTCGCTGAAGAACGGAATCAGGTCGTGCAGCAAAGCGATCTCCTGCGCGAGCGTCGGCCGGTCGTAGGCGGCGCGGGCTGCACCGGGATAACCGGTGCCGAACAGCAACCGATCCGGACCGAACGCCTCATAGACCCGTTTCACGTACGGATAGGCATCGGGGAAAGGATACTCGCCGGAGGCCGACACGGAACTCAACTCCGAGACCTTGACCCAGACATTGGGGTAGTCGGCCATCTTGAGGAGTCGCTGGAAGTCGGGTTCGGGATCGTCCGCGCCGAGATCGATCTGGCTGAAATGATCCACGATGACACGCACGTCAGGGTGCGCCCTGACCATCGTCTCCAATTTCGGCAGTTGCGGCGCGGCGATGAAGAAGTTGAAGACTGCGCCCAGCGTCTCCGCCCGCCGCCAGAGTTTGTGCGTGTGGTCGGCGTCGAGCCAGGCGTCGCCGCCGTGCCGGCCGTCCTGATAGTAGATCGGACTGAACCGCATTCCGCTGAGTCCGCGCTCTTCCATCCAGTAGGCGAGTTTGTCGGCGACCTGGGGATCGGTGGGGTCAATCAGTCCGTGCGCCTGCATCCGGTCGGGAAAGCGCTGGACGCAATCGGCAACGTAGCTGTTGTCCCAGCCGTGGTAGATGACCTGCACCAGCACGGCATGGGTGCAGTCGTTCCGGTCCATGTCGTCGACCAGCATCTCGACGGTCGCTTCGTGCGGCGCGCCGGCGAAATCGTCGATGTAGGGATGATCGAATGGATACCGCTGCGGATCGTCGGCCCAGACGTGCATGTGGGTGTCGATGATCGGAGTGGTGGAGTCCGTTGCTGCGTGAAGCGATGACAAAGTCGATGGCATCAGTCCCGCGCTCGCTGTGCCGAGGGCGACCTGCTTCAACAGATCGCGGCGCGTGACGCCGTTGCGAATGATTCGCGCGGAGGGTCGTGTTGAGTCGTTCATGTCTCGGGTCGCATTATGCGGTCCGCCGGGGCGCGCGGTGCTTGCTGTCGCTTGCGGATTATTCCAGCGGGTTATCCGGGAAGAGTTGAATGGTCTCGCCGGATTCGAGCTTGAGGACGGCGCTAGGGACTTCGTAGATGAAGTGATCTTCGGTCACGCACTCCGCGCGGAGCAGGCCGCTGCCTTTCTCCCCCTCGACGTGAAACGGCCAGACGTCATATCCGGGCTCCTCCAGCCATAAGTCGTAGTCGCTTTCGAGCCGCGTGATCTCGCCGATGTGTTCGAGGATGACCGGATGATCTTCAAGGGCGGCTCGGACCCCGATGTCCCGCTGGTTCTCGGCCGGAAGCGGATTGTCCGGGAAGAGTTGAAAGACCTCTCCGTTGTCGAGTGTGAGTTCGGCTCTCGGCACCGATTCGGTCCATTCGTCCACCGTGATGCACTCGGCGCGGAGCGTTCCCGAACCTCGATCCCCTGAGACATCGAAGACCCACACCTCGTCGTAGTCTTCTTCGATGGAGAGGTCGAAATCGCTCTCGAAGTGCGTAATGCGGCCGATGTGCTCGACAATGACCGGATTGTCTTCGATGTCAGTCTGGACCTGCTGGTCGAAATCGGCCATTCCGTCATCGACGAAGTCACTCAGGTCTTCGAAGGCCGATCGCATCCAGAAAAAAGCGCCCACGCCGACGCCGCAGCAGACGAACATTCCGCCGCCCAGCACGGCCAGGATGATGATGAGGATTTTCGTCGAATTGTCTTCGGAGTGACTCATGCCACGCTCCAATCAGCGGTCGCGGACGAAATATGAAATCCGGGCTGTCGCCCAATCGGGTCGCACCGGCGCCTCAGGGCCGCATGGCGTGACTGTCGCTTCGCCGTAGCGAGCCGAAACTTCGCTGAGAGTACCGCCATGCAAGGGCTGCAACAAGCTGCGCCGCATTCCCCCGGCCGAAGCCGCGCCGATCCCCACGCACGCGACAGGGTCTGGAACGCGCAAGTAAAGTTTGATCTAATGAGGCAGGGCCTCGGACAGTGCGAGCCTTCCGGAGGACGAATCGGCGGGCTTACGCCTCGCCGCTCGCCTGGAAAGAAACTTGACCCAAGTGCAACAACTTCCAGGAAGAAAGTAACCTAATGAATCAAGAATCCGGAGGGCAGTCGCTGGAAATGCGCGCGAATGTAGAACGCGAACGGGTTTGAATCCATGTGCAAGACGCTGCAATTGGCCCTCCTTTCCTTGTCGATCGTTTCGACCGGACGGGCCGAAACACCGCCTGAGCAGCAGGCCGCGATCGAGGCGATCCAGGGGATTGCGTCCAACATTCAGAAGAATCGCGACGGGACGGTACGGTTCGTCCGCTTCAGCAAACCGGTCGTGACCGATGAGCACGTGGCTCACGTCGCGGCCTTCGCGCAGCTCGATTACCTGGCGGTCGTCACGCCGAACGTCACCGACGAAGGAATCAAACACGTTGCCGGGCTGACGAATCTCGACACGTTCTTCCTGTCGGACTCGGGGCTGACCGACGCCGCGATGCCTTCGCTGGAAGGACTCGTGAAACTGGAGCGGCTGTATCTCGACCGCACCGGCGTGACTGACGAAGGGCTCAAGAGCATCGCAGGGCTCGAGGCGCTCACGATGCTCTCGCTGGAAGGGCTCGAAATCACCGACGCCGGCCTGGAGTCGCTGGTGGGATTGACGAATCTCGACGCCCTGCGGCTTTCGGACACGCGGGTGAGCGATGCGGGGCTGGAACAAGTCGGACGGCTGGCAACGTTGCGGGATCTCGATCTGAGTGGAACGGAGATCACCGGCGCGGGACTGGTCCACCTGTCGAAACTGGAGTCGCTGGAGTCGCTCGACCTGTCGGGAACGAACGTTTCTCTGGAGTCGCTCACCGCACTCGCGTCCCTGCCCAAGCTGGAGCTGGTGTTTCTCTACGAAACGGATCTCAGCGAATCGGACGTCGTCGCGGCACTGCCAAACGTTGCACGGGTTCGCGTCAACCCGGCGCCGGGTGCAGAACGGGATGCGTGGCAGCGATTCCTGGATGGGGAGGAACTTGCCGGCGCCGCAACGGACAATACGGAACCGGAACCCGCAGCGCCGGGCGAAACTGAGGTCCTGGCTCCGATGAATGAGCGGATTGCCGACGACGAAACGGTCCCGGACTTTCAGCGGCACGTGATCCCTCTGCTCGGACGGCTCGGCTGCAACGGACGCACGTGTCACGGTTCGTTTCAGGGACAGGGCGGCTTCCGGCTGTCGATGTTCGGCTACGACTTCGAGGCCGACATCGAAGCGCTGGCCGGCGGGGAGGAGCCGCGCGTCGACCTGGAGAACCCGGAGCAGAGCCTGATCCTGCTGAAGCCGACGCTGCAGGAAGATCACGACGGGGGCTTGCGATTCGAGGCGGGAGGCTGGGAATACCAGATGCTGCGCCGCTGGATTGCACGTGGCGCACAGGGGGCAGTCGACGGTCCCCGCAAGCTGATCCGCGTGGACGTCACGCCGGGTGAAGTCGTGTTCGCCCGGCCGAGTGAAACCGTGCAACTGCAGTGCGTGGCCGTCTGGTCGGACGGAACGCGAGAGGATGTGACCTGCCTGTCACGATTCGAATCCAACGACGAAGACGTGGCGACGGTGACGCGGAACGGACTGATTGAATGCAGTTCTCCGGGCGATACGCATATCGTCGTCTACTATGACAACAGCGTCGTCGCGACGCCCGTGATGCTGGCTGTGTCTGATCTGGCAGGCGAGAGCTTCCCGGACGTCCCGGCGCCGACGCCGTTGGATGAGCTGGTCGTTGACAAGCTTTCGAAGCTGGGCATCGTCCCATCGGAACTATGCACCGACGAGGAGTTCCTGCGCCGTGTGAGCCTCGATATCCACGGGACGCTGCCGACTCCGGAGGATGTCCGCAGCTTTCTCGCCGACGAGTCGCCTGACAAACGGTCGCGCAAGATCGACGAACTGCTGGAGACACCGGCCTACATCGAATGGTGGACGATGAAGCTGGCCGATCTGACGGGATGCAATTCACAGCATCTCGGGACGACTGATATGAATTCCCCCGCCGCCGGCCAGTGGGCGGCGTGGCTCAGACGCCGGATCGAGGACAACGTCGGCTGGGACGAGATTGCGGCCGGGCTGATCCTGGCCACGAGCCGAGCGCCGGGCGAAACGTATGCCGATTATGCCGCGCGGCACAGCACGTACCTCCGCCGGCAGGAGCCGGAGGACTTCACCGCGCACGACAACTCGATGCACTACTACTGGTTCAAGAGCAACAACCAGACACCGACCGACCGGGCCCTCTCCTTCGGCTATGTGTTTCTCGGGGTTCGGCTGGAGTGTGCGCAATGCCACAAGCATCCGTTTGACCAGTGGTCGAAGCAGGACTTTGAACAGTTCACTCAGTTCTTTACGCGGATCAAGGCGGGCGTTTCGCCGGAAGCGCGCGAAGACCAGACGCAGCTCAAGCACAAGCTCGGCGTGCCGGTGAAGCTCGACACGGCGGCGCTGCGGAGGCAGATGTACATGCGGGTGGCGGCGGAGGGGCTGCCGATTCCGTGGAACGAGATCTACATCGAGCCGCCTGCCGAAAACCCGCAGATCGCAAAGCTGCTTGGAGACGCGACGTTCGATCTGAACGACTATGCGGATCCGCGCGAACCGCTCGCCGCCTGGCTGTTCAGCGAGGAGAATCCGTACTTCGCACGGGCGATGGTCAATCGCGTGTGGGCGCACTACTTCGGCGTCGGAATCGTCGACCCTCCGGACGACATGAATCTCGCCAATCCGCCCAGCAACGGGCCGCTGCTCGACTGGCTGTCGCGCGAGTTCATCGCCAACGGTTACGACTTCAAATGGCTGCACCGCACGATCACGGGCAGCCGTACCTACCAGTTGAGCTGGCGGACGAACGAGACGAATCGCACCGACTCGAAAAACTTCTCGCACGCTCAGATTCGCAGGCTGCCGGCCGAGGTGACGATCGACGCAATTCTGCAGGCCACGGCCTCCGATGCGCAAATGGCGAATTGGGCCGGCAACGTGAATCAGCGGAAGATCGCGCATCATCCCCGATCGGTGATGGCGAGCAGTCTCGAGTATCCGCTGCTGATCTTCGGCAAGCCGCTCAGGAATACGAACTGCGATTGCGAGCGGCAATCGCAACCGACACTGTTGCAGTCGCTCTACGTCCGCAACGACGAAGAACTGCTCAACTGGCTGACTCGGAACGACGGCTGGCTGGCCGAGACAGAGAAAGCGCAGAGGACCGTCTCTGATGAGGCGGCAACCGATCCCGCCGGTCAAATCGACGAGTTCATCAAGCAGGCCTACCTGCGGACCGTCAGCCGATTGCCGGAAGAAGCCGAGTTGCAAAGATCGCGAAAGCACGTGCAGGAAGCAGAGACGATACCGGACGGAATGCACGACCTGCTCTGGGCTCTGCTCAATACGCAGGAATTCCTGACGAATCACTGATTCAAATCTTAAGGGAGGGCGAGGCTCCCGCCGAGCCGCGCGGTCCGACCGGTGCGTTGGACACACCCTACACGCTACGAAACACCAAGCAGGCAACGACTCCCATGTCGAACCAGAAGCAAAGTCGAATCACCCGCCGAACGCTCTTGCAGGCCGGCGCTCTCGGCGCTGCCGGTCTCACCCTCGCCGACTGGTTGCGGCTGTCAAACGCCAATGACGTCAGCGAGCGGCGGGCCGACGCCGTCCTGTTCGTCAACCTGGCCGGTGGACCGGCGCATCTCGACACGCTCGACATGAAACCGGAAGGCCCGGCCGATACGCGCGGTCCGTTCGGGAACATCCAGTCCAGCATCCCCGGGCTCGTGGTCTGCGAGCATTTGCCGCAGCTCGCGCAGATCGTCGATCGCTTCACGCTGATTCGCGGCATCAGCCACACGACGGGTGACCATCCGCAGGGGCAGGCTTACATCGCCACCGGCAACCGGCCGGGACCGGCGCTGAAGCATCCATCGTACGGATCGATCGTGAGCAAAGAGATGCCGGGCGACCCTGATCTGCCGCCGTACGTCGCCATCCCGCGAACCGAGTGGAACGCCGGCTACATGGGGGACGCGTACGGACCGTTTCAGACGAACGCCGTGCCCAAACCGGGGACGACGTTTTCCGTCCGCGGTCTGACTCTGAGCGAGGGGGTGACCGTCGAAAAAGTCCAACAGCGCGACGCCCTGCTGCAGGATCTCGACCGCCGGTTTCGCGACGCCGAAACGCAAAGCCCGCTGCTGGAGGCGCTCGACACGTTCGGCCGGCAGGCGCACAGCATGGTGACGTCCGAGCGGACGCGGGCGGCGTTCGATGTCGGGAGCGAACCGGAAAGCATCCGAAACCTGTTCGCCGGCGACGAACTGGGGCAGAGCCTCCTGCTCGCAACCCGGCTGATCGAATCGGGCGTGAAGTTCGTCACGGTCACCAACCAGGGGTGGGACACGCATACCGACAACTTCATCGGACATCAGCGGCTGCTGGGCCCGCTCGATAACGGTCTGACCGCGATGATGAGCGCGCTGGAAGAAAAAGGGATGCTGGAGCGGACGCTGGTGGTGGTGATGGGCGAGTTCGGCCGGACGCCGGCAATCAACAAGAACGTGGGACGGGATCACTACCCCCGCGCCAACTGGTGCCTGATGGCGGGCGCGGGCGTCGCGCCGGGCCAGCTCATCGGCGGCACGAACGACGACGGAACCGCACCGGCCGACGGCGTCGAGATTCATCCCGACGATCTGGGCGCCACGATCCTGCACTCGCTGGGGATCGATCCGCTCAAGGAGTATTACACGCGCACGGGACGCCCGGTGAGTCTGATCCCGCACGGGCGGATCATGAGCGAGCTTTTTGCATAGAGCGGCGATTCATCCACCAGGCCTCTTGTTCCACCAGGCAGGTTCGACAAACAGGTCGGCAATCGTCAGCCTGAGGCCGTCGAGCGGGGAATCGGCGGCGAGCGTCTCGTCCTCGGTGTAGACGGCCGTCTGGCGGCTCGCCGAACAGACGTGCAGGCACCGCTCGGCCTGGTCGATGACCCACACCGTCGGCACACCCCAGGCGAGGTACGCCTCCACCCGCTCGGTCATCTGCCGGCGGCGATCGGCTGTGGAGGCCATCTCGATCACCAGCACGGGACGGGTCCTCGTGTACGCCTTGTCGGACTCGGCGAATCGCTCGCCTTCGACGAAGTAACAGGCCGCCGGGAATCGCAGGGTGTCGGGACTCTGCGTGAGGTGCAGGCCGAGATCGAAGCACGCATAGCCCCGCTCGGTCCGCTCGATGTACTCCGCCAGCGCTTTGGAGAGGTTGAGGACCGTCGTCCCGTGGTCGAGGTCGGGCGGCTGCAGCAGGATCGGAATTCCCTCCACAAGTTCGGCCCACTGCCCACCGTCGGGCAGTTCGAACCGTTCGTCGAGGAATTGTTCGGCGGTGAGTTGGCGAAGCATGACGTTGGGGTCCGCGTCACGGGCGCTGCTGTCCCGCGCAGGTTCCACGGTTCCGCAGGTACCGCGTCGTGCGCCTGCACCAGAAAGGGAAGAACAGCCGGCCGGTCGTGCTGTCTTCGACCCACTGGCCGTCCCGCCGGTACTCCAGAGTCCATTTGTAATCGACGCCGCAGCGGGAAGAAACCTTCAGTCTCGCTCGATCGGTCAGGCCGAACAGGAAGCAATCGACCGCCGACTCCGCGTCGGTAAAATGCTCATGCCATCCGTGAAAGGAGACGACGTACCCCCGGTCGTCAGCGAAAACTGAGACGGGGAATCCATCGCCGGACCCAGGTTCCACCGCAACCGATCCTGGTCCTGCCGTGTACCGAAGCCCCGGCATGTCGTCCAGTCGCGACTTGAGTTCAGCAATCGGATCGCCCGCGGACGGCATGAGAGCGGCACTCAGCAAAGCGAACAAAGCCCGGCTTCCCATCGAAGCCGGGCTTGTCGAGGATTCTGGTTCAGCACGGAATCGGCTTACGGAGCGTACAGATCCCACCAGTAGGAGCTGAAGTCGCCGTTGTCGCTCCACCTCCAGAAGTTGCCGTAGGCGTCTTCTGCATAGAGGTTGAAGTGATTGGCGTGAGAGTGCACGCTGAAGGTGAACTTCGCCCTGGCGCCGACCCAGCCGAGGTAGCGGCCGTTGTAGTAGACGTCGACGTTGGCGAACGAGTAGTTGTAGACCGTGAGGCTTCCGAGGATGCCGCGGGCGTCCTCGTCGTTCTCGGCCGCCTTGGCGAGCTCTTCAGCGAACGCCGCCGCGTCATCGGCGACCTGCTTGAGTTCGTCGGCGGTCTCTTCATCGTCCACCAGCATGGCCACCGCCTTGAGTTCCGCTTCGTCGAACCGCATTTTGGCCAGCGCCACGGCCCGTTCCGTCAGTTCCGCAGAAGTGATCGACGCCTCTTTCCCCGAAACCGACTCGGCGACCGCCAGATCCCGCGCCGCACTCGCCAGTCCGACCGGATCGGCCGCCTGATACGCCTGCTCAATCCGCGCTCCCAGGCCGGTGAGCGAAGCGAAATTCAACCCCAGCTCTGCCGTGAAGTCCACGCTCGTCGCCCGGGCACGCTTCTCGGGCTTCGTTTCCTCCGTGATTTCCTCGGTGTTCTGGGCAAATCCGGTGCCCGCCAACGCCAATACCATCACCGCCGAAAGCCAATTGGTCCGCAACATGTTTTTCTCCTCTCGTAGGTTGAATCTTGTCTGACGCTCAGAATGTCTGATCCACCCGGAACGTCGCTCACACTACTGTAGAGACGATGCGGAAAACAAGTGTTAAGCGGCCGGGCCAAAGAATCTCAGATTTGCCGGCAATCGCCGCAACCACAGGCCCGGATTCCGGTCCGGCCGGTCGCTCCGGTCCGATTCGCGGCGAAGAGACGGCACTAGTTTCGGCGGACGACCAACTGCTCCACGACGTCCGGCCGCGTCTCCGACAGGTCGGTCTGCTCCGCCGGATCTTCGAGAAGATCGAAGAGCGCCAGCGACGAGTGTCCGGGCGCGCGAATCCCCTTCCATCGCCCTTTCCGGACAGCCTGCCCGAATCCGCCTTGTCGCGTCTCCCAGTACAGCAGCGCGTGCTCTCGTTGCGTGCGGCCCGCTAGAGATGCCGCGAATGAAACGCCGTCGACGCGCTCGGGGCGACGCTGAGCGACGGCCAGTTCGGAAAACGTCGGCAACAGATCCCACACGCCGCACACGTGGTCGCTCTCCCCGCCGGCCGGTGCTCGACCCGGCCAGACGACCACGAGCGGAACGCGGAGATTGCCTTCGGAGAGGCCATCCGCAGAGCACTTCAGCCCCCGCGTCCGCGAAGAAGCATCCCATTGGTCGAATTCATCCGAAGGAGGCGCCGATTCGCCCGCCAGGACGATGCACGTCCGGGACGCAAGGGGGGAGCTGTCGATCCAGTCGGTGAGTCTTCCGATCATCGAGTCCAGTTCCGCGACGACAAGCCGGGGGTCGGCCTGCCCCTCAGAGGCGGCGGTCAACTCGGGACAAAGCGCCAGGTGCAGGAAGAACTGTCGCCGTTCCGCCGCTCGTCGCGCAATGAACGAGATGCCCTCCTCCACGAGAAAATCGGCCGCCAGCAGCTCCCTGCCGCCGTCCGCGTTCGCCGCGAGTTTTGCCCGCGAAGCGTCGATGAAGATGTGCTCGGGATAGGGGGTCACCGGGTTCACGTTCTCGACGATTCCGGCCCACTCGTCAAAGCCGTGATCGATCGGCAGGGAACGCTCCTTCCACACACCGACGAAGCCTGTCGAGTATCCCGCCGTCCACAGGACATCTGCGATCGTCTGCTGTTCCTGCCGCAGCGTGTACCGACCTGATTGTTCTCGATCGCCCGGTGCGTGGCCGGTGTTGAGCCCGGTCAGTAGGCACCACCGCGCCGCTTGAGGGTCGGCGCTGCCGGCGTAGAAGTTCGGAAATCGCGTCCCACGCGCAGCCAGTCCGTCCAGATGGGGCGTGGCCTCCTCGGATTCGTCGCGGAAGCAACTGAGATCCCCCAGCCCGATCCGCTCAATCGTGATGAGCACGATATTCGGCGAACGCGCCGCCGCGCCGACCCGCAGCTGTCGATTGGCCTCCCGCATCGCATGGCGATTTTCCCGCTTGATTCGCGTCAGCGCGTCCTGCCCGAACGTCAGGTTCTCCAGCAACTCCTCCTGAACGCCGCTCTCTTCGAAAATCGGCGAATCGGCCACCGTGGCGCGAAGCGTGTCAATCAAACCCGGAGCACGCGAATCCGCGTCGACGTCGTCCGGAGAGGCATCGGCCGCTGAATCCTGATCCGCCGCGGGAATCCGGAGCGGCAACTCGTCTGGGGAGATCGGACCGATCTCCCACGAACCGCTGGCTGCTCCATCGTCGCCGGCATCGGCGGTGCGGTCGCTGGCAGTGTCTGTGCTCGACTCAGCCTGCGCCTGCTCGGGCGCCTGCTGACAACCTGACGAACAGCATGCCAGCATGAGCAGACAAACGGCTGCCGCAGGGTGAAAAATCCTGCCGGTAAGAATCATGACGCGTTCCAGAAAACCTGAATCGACCGTAAGGTGGCGTGGCCCACTTGGTGAAGCAACTCCTATGCCGTCCGGACACTCCGTGAGCGGGCAGAGGACCGCAACGCGGCCCTCTGCCCGCTCAGCAACGCGTAATGCGGAGCGGCGTCAGACGGTTCGCAGGAGGTGTATCCGCAGGTATGCGCATCAGACCGCCGGCGCCGGGCATCGTTTTGGGGTAAGCACCGACTCTGGGCAAGGCCGGCAAGAATTTCCGGCTGACGCGGTCGTTGCGACGGAACGACTCGGTGCGATGTGGCGACGATTGCCGGTCGATGATGATCCAGAGAAGGCATTCGCTGAGGCGTTTCGCCTCGAGCGTGCGTCTCACTTGTCTGCTCAGATGAGAACGGTCCCGCCGAACCACTCTCCCGCAAACTCTATCGTGAGTGTCGAGTCATGAAGATTTTCACCATGTTGCTGGCCGCCGGGCTCGTGTCGGCAACCGCAAGTGCGGCTGACGTCGATTCGAACGAATTCGAGATCGTCGAGACGGCCGTCCAACCGGTGAATTTCTCGGAGCCCGTTCAGCTTCCGCCGGCGACAGATTACTCCCCGTCGACCGAGACCATCTACCAACCGATGGATTGCAACCGGGCCGTCGGATGCGGGCGCTGTTCACACAGCCATTACTCGGGCATGGTGTATTGCCGTCGATGTGAAAAACCAAGCTGCTGCGAGCGCTGCCGGAATCGCAGCGCATGGAGAAGCGCGCACACCACAGGTGATCTGTACCCGCATTTCCCTTACCGGCCGCAGTACGGCGGATACTATTACTTCCGACCGTACAACTACATGAACGTCTACACCCATCAGTCGCAGATCGTGAACATGGGCGGAGATCCTCGAAACCCCTACTCGGTTTCCATGTTCGGCCCAATCTATGAGGAATTCGGCGCCACCGCCCCGCTCCTCGACGTCCCGCCCGGTTCCGTCCGCGAACTCGGCTCGGGCCTGCCGAAGCTCGAAGATCTGCTGCTCCAGCCGTAACCCGGATTGTTCACAATAGAGTCAGCGGTTTGCGCACGTGCAGGAACGCTGAAGGCGTTCGACAGGCTGCGGCGCGTCACTGCAGATAGTTCTCGCTGCGGGTGACCTGCTGCCGCATCGCAGACAGTTCGTCGACCGTCTCCAGGACATCGACGAACAAGACGTCAGCTTCATGGCGTCCGCGCAAGTCACTGATCGAATCAGCCGCAAGGCGCAGGCGGTCGAGGGCTTCCTCGCGTTCGCCTGTGGAGGCGAGATCGGCGAGTTCAGCGACCTCGGCCACCGACAGGTGCATATCACTCCAGGTCCGCCAGGTCTCCGCCACGTCGTACAGTGAAGCGGCGCCGGTTGCGAAGAATCGCAATTCGTCTGCAAACGCAGACTGCACTTGGGCTTCCGTGCGGGCGAGCAATCTTGCAGAAATCGAGGCCTCTCCGTTGTCGAGGGAGGCCCGCAGCAAAGCGAAGTCCCGGTGAACGCGGGCCTGCTCGATGCGGTCCACCCGACCGACGCCCGCGCCGAGGAGACCCCATCGTTCCGTCTGTTCGACGTTCATGTCGGCCAGGTTGAAATACTGCCGCTGAGCGCGCATGTTCGCGTTTGAATCGGCTGACGGGGAGGCGACCACGATCGCGGCGGCGCGCAGGACGGCCTCCGGCGAGGCAAGCCCAATCGCTGCGTCAGCGGTCCGGAATTCGAAGACTTCGCGGGCGAACTCCGCGCGTCGCCCCCCACTCCGCGCTGCCGCGACCTCGTCTCCGCCGGCCGCCGCCGCCCGGAATTCGGCGTCGCTCAGCGCCCAACGCGCCAGTGCGAGATCGGCCCGCCAGCCTGACGAGTTCGGCTGGTTGAAGGACTCCAGGTGCGAGACAACGTCGCGCAGGCGTCGCACCTGCCGCACAAGAACCGCCTGCTCTCCGCCGTCTCGCCGGATCTGGTGAATCCACAGATCGGTTCGGTCAGCCAGGTCCGTCTGGTCCAGCAAGTCAGGCAGCGGCATTAAGCCGCGGTGAAACGCGGCGAGCGCGCTTCGATCCAGGCGTTGCGTTGTTCGCTCGATGCCCGCCAGACGCCTCAGGTCAGCCTGGGTGAGCGAAATCCTTCCGACAACGGGCGATCCATCACCGACCGCGCCATCCGGGCCGGTCGTTTCGGTTTCGATTCCTCGCACGGCTTCGAACGAACTCTCGCCCGCCTCCTGGGCTGCGGCCGAAACCACGCCCGCGGCCGCAACGACGCCTGACAGGCCGACTCTGATGATTCTACGCTGCATGGAGCTTTCACTCGCGAACCGGGGCCGCATCGAGACGCCGCCGACACCAGCCGCGCCGCTTCAGTTTATCGACTCCCCGCAGGCAGTGTGCGCGAAAAACTGTTCCCCGCCCGCCTAACCGGTATGATCTGTAGAACGGGCACCCGAATGCAGCTCACTAACAGCGGCCGGAGGTTATCGAAATCGTCAACGGACTCGTGCCCGCATTCGCCCCGCTCTCCTCATCCCAGTCTGCCGGGCTGGCGAATCCTGGTGCGAACGCCCTTCCGCCGACCGTCGGCGGCGCAGCACTCGCATCGTCGCATGTACGGCTGTCAGCGTCGCCGTGCCGACGATGAGGTACCACGCCAACCAGACCGCAAAGTCATCGAGAATATGGCGCACGGGACGGCTCGATCCGAAAACAGGGTCGATCATTCCAAACTGGCGATTACTCCAGGTTGGCGCGGGAACTCAACTCGAAACGACAACCGTCAAATGAGAATCCGAAGGGAGCCAGCCAATCCGGGACGGGGTTGCCGCATCCACTCGGATCCGCCGCATCGACCAGCACAAAGCACACCGTGACCCGAATCTCATCCGGATTGAGCGGCGGCCCCGCCGCGTTGCAGTCGATCGAGTCGTCTCCCCGCGAAGCGGTTTCAACGGGGCCGGCGCCCACACGACGCTCGATGACCACCCGTGCATTGGCTCGATTCGGGTCGTCCCCGGCGCCGCCCGCCGGCGCCACTTCGAGACAGTGGACGCCCAGATAGGTGTCGACGACGTCGGCGATGTAGTCTGCTGAGTCATCAAGATCCGTCGGGTCGGGACTTGGTTCCCCATCCGGATCAGTGAACGGAAAGGGGGGGAAACCGGGAAATATCTTTGCTCCTTCGCGCGCCCCCTCGATCGTCGCGGTCGTCGCCGCCTGCTGAACGAGCGCAAGCATGGCGAATTCGAACACCGCGAGCGTCAGAATGAACAGCAACGGCATTGCCAGAATCAGTTCGAGCGTGATGACTCCCCGACGCTGCCGGTTATCTTTCGCTCTCGCCGCAGTCGATCGTACGCTCATGATCTGACCGCCTCAGTGGTCCGTCAATTCAGATTTTCGCGGTTGAGGGATTCTCACGGGAGCACGAACCCCGCCGGGGTCCGTGCAGATTGCAGTCTCGGCGCCCCCCCCAAAAACAGCCCTGACCGGGGACTCAGGCAAGTCCAGTCGTTAACGCTGCTCGTCGCGGCCGTATCCACAGGGTTACATCGGGGGGATCGGACCATTCCGGATCGAAGCCGGTTTCTTCAGCAGTTGATGGCGTTGATGGCGTTTGCAAGATCAAGCAGTTCGTTGACAAGTGCCACCCGCAGGCACGCCAGCCCCACAATCACCCCGATGCCGACCAGAGTGACGAGCAAGATATACTCGACAAAGATCGAGCCGCTACGGGTCTTCTCTGCGGAAGCAGGGGAATCGGACCGCATACGTCGAAGAATCGCGAATCGTGGCATGCTGAGGTCTCTCGCTGGTCGGTGTTCTATTTCTCCGCCAGCCGGTTCGTCAGGGTGGCGTCATTCACTGGCTTCGCTGCCCGTTTTGCAATCGGCGTGCCATTCGCCGTCACGCCTGGGAAGACCGACCACTGAGGAATTCGGCCGGAGGCGACTGCCGTCGGTTGCGCCGGCGGTTCCCAGCCAATGCGTTTCAGGTACGCCGTTCGGGCAAGCAGCTCCGCCTGATCGTCGCGGTACAGCGACTGCCAGTCGTCGCGTGCGGAGAGGTAAGCGGCCGATTTGCTCGAAGTCGGCAGGATCGCCAGGTCCGTGGGATAGGAGTCGACGATCGGCGTCCGGGGATCGGCGTCGACCGTGGCGGTCTGAAACTCGAGAAACTCGGCTTCCAGATTCGCCGGATACACCGTCCGGTAGCGACCGTCGAAGGCGACGCGCGTTTCGGGGTACAGATGCCACAACATGAACTGCCCCCACCCGTAGTCGGTCAGCAGGTTGCCGGACAGCCCCGACTCGCGCATGACGGACACCGCCCGCAGCGGCATTCCGGGAATCTCGCTTTTCCCCTCGACGGCGATTTCCCACGGCGCCACCCCTTCCCTCCAGAAGCGAAGGACGGTCTGCCCCTGCAACACCAGTGGGAGCATTACGGCCGCCGCGACCAGACCGCCGCGCAGCCGCGCCCTCTCCGGAGCACTCCAGCGTTGATGCAGTTGCGGAAAGACCCGCCGCAGACCGAGAGTGATCGGCCCCGGCAGCAGTATGAGAATCGCGACCGACAGCAGCGCGATGTGCCGGACGTGAAAGCACGCCTGCCACATCGTGACTCCGATCACGAGTGCATCGATCGCCTTCCAGTTCCGCCATCCCGCCAGTGAGACGAGAATCAGCACAAAGGGAGCGTAATACACCGGACTCTGCCGGATCGCCCACAAGGGCTGCCATTCTCGCACAAGTTGCTCCGTTCCCAGGTGCTCCCACAGCATCCGGTGGAGTTCGAGACCGTAGGGATTGACCAGAGTGGCCCCCGCCACAAGTCCCAGAACGCAAAGCGCGATGCGGGCGTCACCCCGTTTGGCCAAGAACTGCCGGACCACGGCAGCGCCGCAATAGAGCCCGACCATTCCGCAGCCGGCCAGAAACCCTCCGTGCAGATTGACCCAGACCGCCATCAGCGGAGCCAGCGCCCAAACGCTGCGAGACCGCGGATTGTCCCACCAATGCCGCAGAATGAGCAGAAACAAGGCGAAGAACACAAAGGTCGCAATCTGCGGCCGGACGAAGATGAAGTAGTTTCCCAGGGCTTCCGCGGTCAGAATCCAGAGCAGCGTGAGCGCCGCAACGCCCGCCCTCGCCCGCTTGGCCGCAACCGCCGCAATCGCGAAGAGCGCACAGACCTGGAGGTTGCGCCAGAGGGTCAATCCAACATTTCCCGCCCGGGTCCAGAGCAATCCGTAGATGGACTCGGTCAGCCATTCATGGTTGATCCACCGCGCGCCGGACGCCGTATAGCTGAAGGGATCATCGCGTTCGACGAGCACACCCAGCTCGATCGCCCTCAATCCGTACAGGGTGTGCCCCCACAAATCAGGATCGGCGATCGCGGACGTCCCCAGGAAGACGACGCAGGACAACCACACCGCCCACAGGAACCAGCGGCGCTCGCTGGTGGGCAGCGGCACGATGTCAGCCGGTGCGTGATCGGAATGGCGGACTGCGGGTTGGGCGGACATGCGTTGTTGGGTCATCTGTAAACAAGCGCTGCCGTGCGCTATCTTCGGTTAGCGCTGCGTTCAGAAACGTGCAGGAGCCGGCGTCGACAGCGTCCGCGATCGACGCCCCGCTTGCCCGTAAGATGCAACAGGTTTCGCCTCTTACGGGTTTGACGGCATTCGGCACAGTTGCTGCTGACCCACGCACAGCAAATTGTCTGCCGAGCGCTCGACCGGGCAACAGAGCAACAGACCAGTCCCGACCGCCAACGAATTCTCCATGCCGGTACAACTCCAGACTTCCACCGCTCAGCCGGGCTCGAACTCTCGTCGTCGCGGTGTGGTGACGCTGGAGATGATGTTCGCTGTCCCGTTTCTGGTCATTTTCGTGCTCGCCGTCGTGGAATTCGCGATCATCTACCAGGTCGACAAGCAGGTCGCCTATTCCAGCCGGTTCGGGGCCAAACTCGCGTCCGAGATCACGCGCAGCCGCTTCGCGACGCGAAATCTGGGGAACATCAACCTTTCGACGACTCCTGACAATCTTAAAGACCGCATTGACGACTACCTCGAGACGGCTGGCCTCACCGAATCGTGTGAAGTCCGTCTGGAGCACAACGCCTGTGTTCGCAACCCGCTCCAGGTCGACACCGACGCGCCCTGCAACTGTGGGGCGTCCGGCACGCCGCTCCCTCCGGGGGAACCACCCGCCGCGCCGAACACGACTCTGGACCAGGCGTGGGTCAAGGTGACGGTCTGCGTGCCGTTGACCGGCAACGTTCCGAACTGTCTCTCCACGTTCGGCTTTGACGTGACAGGCTGCACGTTCGAGCATTCGACCGTCTTCCGGATCGAAACGGAAAACTCCGCTCCAGTGCCCCGCTTCCGAGCCACTCTCGCCGGTGGAACGCTGCCGGGAGATTTCGCCTTTACGGGAAGGACGCTTCCCACCGATTGTCCACCGGAAGTCCCGGCGGTCGTCATTCGCGGGACAAGCCCCGCCGGCGGCGGAATCACGGTCAACTTCGATGCCGAGGCCGCCGGGTTCGAAACATTCGACCTGGAGGATCCGAATTCCCAACTGACGTTCGCCTGGTCGACGACCGGCGGCGTCGTTCCTTCCGGCGGCAGCGGCACGACGTTCACCGGGACCTTCACGATTCCGCCCGACCCCGACAACAACCCGATGACCACCCAACCCGACAACGTGCGGAATTACACCGTGACGTTGAGCGTCACCGACGGCTGCGACGTGACAAGAAGTTGCACCTTGCCGTTCGAGATCCGCACCGCAGACAGTGATCCGTAGTGGTCTTTCAAGGCGGTCGGTGAGAATCCAGGACATGAGTTTGGACGAAAACACCATGAGCAGGCCGATCCGACGCCGCCAATCGCGCGGAACGCGGGACGTCCGCGCCGGTTTCTCAACGCTCTACCTGATCGTCCTCGTGCCGGTCCTCGGCCTGGTCGTCGTGGTCGTCACCGATTACGCCACGCTCTGGCTGGCGAGGATCGAACTTCAGAACGCACTCGACGCAGCGGCGCTCTCCGCCGTTGAGACCTGGTGCGAGGGGAGCAACACGTCTGTTCGAAGAACCGCCGCGCGGGAAGACGCCAGGCAGGCGTTCGAGGCCAACACCGTGCTCGGCGTTCCGCTCGATTTTCCCAACGCCCCCTTCGAAAACGGAAGCGGCGGAAATCCGGGCAACATCCGCTGCACACACGATTGTCCCGACGGCGTCGTCCTGCTCGGGTCGATCCGTAACGTCGAAGGCGACTACACCTCCGACGATCCTCCCCCCTTCACGTTCAACGGCAACCTCGCGCCCGACAAGCTCGTGGTGCGGATCGACGTCCGCAATAACACCGATTGTGTGAATCCCGACTGCTCGCGGACGAAATATCTCGTCGAGCTGATCGGCGCGACGGTGCTGACCATCGACACGGTCACCCTGTCCATCCCCTCCAGCGACCCCGGCGCACAGGGCTATTGGGACACGCGGGCGGGATCGGGATTCGGACCCTTTATTTCTTCCGGCCCCCCCGCCACGTTCACCGCCTCCGATCCGGCCGGCCCGAGTCCCGGCGCGGGAGTGCTCACGTTTTTCCCGCCGACCCCCTCAGGCATCACCTTCCGCACGGTCACTATCGACTATGCCGGCGCGGGACTGCCCCCCGGAACCTCCTCGATCTTTGGACTCGACCCCGACCTCATCGGCCCGGCCGGCACCGGACTGGACGACGCCATCGAGTTCGATCAGGCCGTCGATGTCACAGTGACCCTCTCCGACGGAACCATGTTGACCGGGACGTTCGACTTCATCGACGGCGGCGGCCCGCCCGTCCCCAACGGCAGTGGAACGTTTGGAGACATCGCCCGCTTTCAGCAGCGGTTCGGGACGCTCGAATGCGCCGCCCAGGTTCGCGCCTGCATTGAAGTGCCGAGCATCTGCTCCCAATACCTGGGCATCGGCCTGGGGCCTTACGACGTCTCGGCGAAGGCGACGGCCTGGTATCGATGCGACAACCCCCTCCCTCGTGAACCCGAATTGATCCGTGCCACCGAATTCGTCTGCAGCCCGTGACAGCGGCCGCGTCGTCCTGACAGATATCGAAAGTCAATCGTGACCGAATCTCGAATCCCCGACACGCCCCGCTCACGGAGCGCCGCCCGAGGCCCCCGCTGCGTAGTCCCCGGCCGGTCTCAACGTCTGGCGCGACTGGCATTCAATGTCGCGGCGCTTTCCGCATTGGCCTCCTGCAGCGTCACGCCTCAGGAATCGCTGCACGGTCGCTGGTACAACGAGGCAATGTCGATCCGCTTTCGAGTCGACGGGACCGTGATCTTCAACTCCAGATCGACTGGGCTTCAAGTGGGTCGCTACTTCTTCGACGGCGAAGTGCGGCCTGTCGCCGGCGCCGAACCGATCGCCAATCTGACTCTCGATCTCGTCGACAACGACTCCGTCGTCAGACGCGAGTTCGAAATTCAACTGTTGGGCAAGGAGCGACTGCGATTGACCCCGGTCCTCACTACCTCGCAGGGACGCCCCTCCGACGGGCTGCGCCGCGTCGTCGTCTTGAAGAAGTCGACGGACGCCGAAAATTCACCTCTGACAGCGGGCCAATAGTCCTTCTCGGAACCCGCGAGGGCGGATGATTCACCACGGAGTAGCACACGCAGCCTTGCGTGCGTCCCGCTGATGGCAAAGCCGGAGTACGCATGCTGGCAATGTGCGCTACGAATAATCCGCGCGACGGTGGGCCGATTCCGCTGTGATCCGACGCAAGTCTTGAATTCACCGTTGCTTGAGCCGCGTTAAGGCTCCGCTTGGCGGTGCGGACGTCGGTGAGAGCCGCCTTCAGCAGTTGACGGTTGCGCAAGGAGCACAAGATGCCGCGATTCTCATTGTCGTTCCGACGAACCCGATAAATACGGTCACTCCGGCTCAACACGTGACCCCGCGATTGACGATGCAACTGATAGAGTGCCCTTCGCCGCAGGCGACCGGGGGGAGAACAATTTCACATCGGGCGGGCGCCCGCGTGAAGTCGCACCATGGCACCAGGGAAGGTGAACGATGGTTCGGAACAGGATGTCACCGAGAAGGCGCGCGACAATCTGGCTGTTGGGAGTAGGCGTGCTGGCCGTTTGTGCTCCAGCGTTCGCACAACCCGGACGCCAGACGGTCGGCGAAAAAGTGAATGACCTCGTGGAGGAGGTCGTCGCGGCGGAGGTCGAAGTCGACGTCACGCTGCGCCGCTCGAAAATCCTCCGCATGAAGGACGACATTTTTCGGGCGGCGGTCGCCGATCCGGCCGTCGTCGATTTTGTCGCGTTCGGCTCACGCGAGATCGAACTCATCGGCAAGCAGACCGGAAGCACCACCGTCACGCTCTGGCTGGGCGAAGAGCAGAACGCCCGTCTGTTGAGCCTGCTGGTGACCGTGACCAAGGACGACGCCATCGATAGTCAGCGCCGTCTGGAGTACGGCGAACTGGAAGCGATGATCAATGAGATGTTTCCCGACAGCCGCATCCAGTTGATTCCCATCGCCGACAAGCTCATCGTTCGCGGCCAGGCCCGCGACGAAGAAGAGGCTCTGCACATCATGTCCGTTCTCCGTCAGAACGGCGGCAGCGTCGACTTCGGGGTCGGCGGACCGGTCAACCTGGCCGCGCAGGGCCCCGCCTCCGAACCGTTTCCCGACGCCTCGCTTCTTCCGGAAGCGACCGTGATCAACATGCTGGAAATTCCCGGCGAAAAGCAGGTGATGCTCAAAGTCCGCATCGCCGAACTCAAGCGGTCGGCCGTGCGTGAACTCGGCGCCGATTTCAACTTCGACATCAAGGAGTTCATGTTCGATTCGGTGCTGGCCGGCGGCGGCAACCTGATGGCGACCGGCACCTTCGCCGACGGCGCCTTCGAACTCGTGCTCAATTTCCTCATGACCAACGGGAACGCCAAGATCCTCGCCGAGCCCAACCTCGTCGTCCTCAGCGGTCATCCCGCCACGTTCCTCGCGGGCGGGGAATTCCCCGTCCCCACAGTCGTGGGGGTCGGCGGCGCTGAAGCGGCAACGACCTTCTTCAAAGGCTTCGGCACGCAAGTGGCTTTTACGCCGACCGTCCTGGACAAAGACCGCATCCGGCTGCATGTCGCGCCGACGTTCAGCACGCTGAACGCCGACGCCGCCGTCAATGGAATTTTCGGACTCGACACGCGAACGGTCACGACCACGGTGGATTTGCGTGAAGGCCAGGTGCTGGCGATCGCCGGGTTGCTGCAGGAACAGCAGCGGGGCGACAGTGCTCAGGTGCCTTACCTGGGCGATATCCCGGGCCTGAACGTGCTCCTCGCCGACCGGTCGATTACTCGCGACGAGACGGAACTGTTGATCCTCGTCTCCCCCGAACTCGTGCATCCGCTCGAGCCCGAGGAAGCTCCGATGATCCTGCCCGGCATGGAAGTCACCGAACCACACGACCACCAGTTCTACTGGAACGGCGAAATCGAAGGCGATCCCGGTGTGTACCACCGCAGCACCGTCTGGCCGACCTATCGCAAGAAGATGATGCGGGGCGGCGTCCCGTTCGGCGGCAGAGGCGGGTACTCCTCGCAGCAGTATTACATCCAGGGAACGCACGGATTCAGCAACTGATTCAACCCGTCAACCCACCCGGTTCAATCAGCGAATCGGTGCAGGCGGCCGATCACCAAACTCCGCTCTCTGCGTGAGAGCGATTTCCGTCGGGGGGAAAATCGATGGCCAATCTGAAGCTCAAGTCGATCATCTCAGTCGCGGCCCTGGCAGCAGCGACTGCGGGCTGCAGCCACTGCAGGCAGACACAATGCAATGTCGAGAACAACCCCGGGGCCTACGACCCGGCCCCGCTGGGGACGATCAGCGATCGGGTCTGGCAGCAACAGGAAGCGAACGCGGAAGCCTCCGACTTCGTGATCTACGAACACGAGTGGAACGGCAACACCGTCGACCTCAATCATGCCGGAATGGATCACGTCAAACAGATCGCGGCCCGCGTCAACATGGTGCCGTTTCCCGTCCTCGTCGAGCAGAGCAGCATGACGGCCCGGGCTGACACCGAATACGGCTTCCCGGTCCACAACAACGAAGAACTTGATATGCAGCGCCGGCAACTGATCGTTCAGGCCCTCAACGAGATGGGCGTCGAGAATGCCGAGCAGCGAGTCGTCGTCTCGCCGGCGTTGACGCCCGGATTCGAGTCGTTCGAGGGCGAGCGGGCTTACGGCGTTGGATTCAGCCGCTTCGGAGGCGGCGGATTCGGCGGTGGATTCGGCGGCGGATTTGGCGGCGGTTTCGGAGGCGGAGGCTTCTTCTAATCCGAACCGATGCCGGTTCCGCCCGACGCAGCCCACTGCCCGTTTCGTAGCCGCGCACTGGAAAAAGGATTTCTCCATGAAGCGGTTTCCAGGATGGAAGCTGTCCGTTCTCATGCTCGCTCTCTGCACAGCCGGCTCCGGCTGTGCAGCGACGCAGCGGGTCGCCGGTCGACTCAATCCCGATCGGCAACGCGCGTACGACACCAAGTCCACGCTCGCCCAGGTCTACGAAAAAGAGGGCAAACTCCGAGAGGCGGTCGAACTCTATCGCGACCTCTACGAATCGTATGAAGACGACGTGCTGGCGACGCATCGCCTCGGCGTCGCCATGACACAGTTGGGCAGCGAGGAGGAAGGCTTGTTCCTGCTCGAAGAGGCCCATCTGCTTGCCCCGGAGGACCCTGAGATCCTCAACGATCTCGGTTACGCGTATATCCTCGCCGGCGATCTCGAAACCGCCGAGAAACTCATCCAGAGAGCGTACGGCCTGCAGCCCGAAAACGAGCGAACCGTTGCCAACCTCGCTCTCGTCGCCGGGTACGCCGGCCGCGATAAGGAGTGCCTCTCACTCTTCAAGCAGGTCGTCAGCGAGGCGGAAGCCCACGCCAACCTGGCGTATATCTGTTCGCAGCGCGGCAACGGCAGCCTGGCCATGGAGCACTACAGCCGCGCCCTCGACTACGATCCCGACCTCCGCCCCGCCGCCGTCGGCCTGACGCAACTTCACCAGATGAAGCAGGAGTTCGAACGGGAACAGGCCGCCATCGCAGCCCGGCAGCCGGCCGCCGAGTCGAACGTCCAATCCGCCGCCGCTACCGAGCCCGCGGACGTCGCCGCGGAACCCGGCCGTGTGCAACTCACCGGCGGCGAATTCGACTGGGCGCAGGAGTGACAGGACTGCTTCGCGCCGGCGAGAACGACGGTCTGGTCAAAGCCGACGTACTTCACTCCGCCGCGAAACGATCCACCTTCCATTCGCCCCGCTCGTTCGTGAGCAGGACGTAGATCTCCTCTGCTGAGGAACCCTGGCTCCCCAGTCGGTAGGTATATTTCCACCGGGTCAGTCCGTGGACGATCGTCTCTTCACTGGCGACGAATTCCGCCTTCTCGCTCAACACCGGCCGAGCGGCGACGAACGCGCGGAATGACTCGCGGCCTTCGTCCGATTTGAAATCCGCCGTCGTCGATTCCCATGCCGCGTCGACTTCGCCCGTGCGCACTTGCATCAAGAACTTTTCGGCGATCGCTCGTCCCTCATTATCTTCCGGCGCGGATTGACCGCCGAGATACACAACACACGCGACTACGACGCCCAATAACGCCACGCCGCAAATCGCAATCAGGATTGCACGACCATTTCGACTGTGCCGCACGGAATTGCCTCCCGTCGATCAGGTTACCTTTTTTCTGGAAGTTGTTGCAGGTGAGTCAAGTTCCAGCGCCCCATGAAAGCCGGTTCCCGCTTTCGATTGGCAGTTCGGATGGTGCGAGACCCTGCCTCGTTAGAGCGAATTCATTCGGCTGCAGCAGTTCCGACGGCGAAAGGATCCCAGGAACATCGGCGAAAACGCCAAACGACGCCGCCGGGACGGACCGGCCGCGCAGAGCCGCGATATCGGCAAGCTACCAAGCCCTCCTTCGCGGTCGTTGTCGGCGTTAAAACTCACCGACCACCTCCCGGCCGGCGCGCGTGCCCAAAGCGCGCCACACGTTCAAATCGATGCTGTTTCCGACGCCGCGAACGGAACCGTCCATGAGCAACACGTTGACGGTGCCGACGTGATAACTGCGCGCGGTGACGGCGGCATACGTCGGCAAGGTGATCGACTCCCCGTCGCGCATCGACGTCACGTCGATGTCATACGTCTGTCCACCGGTCGTGTACGGCACGACCATGTTCGGAGTAAACGTGGTGGTAAAGCCGCACTCGTGCACGTCCCCCTCAACCCACTCCGTGTGGCCGTTCAAATCGAACGTCCCCCCGAAGTACGCCGCCAGCTCACCCGGCGTATTCGGGGGTGCGACTCCCAGCGTACTGGGAGTGCTGGTGTCCCAGAGATTCGGCTGATACGCCTTGTTCTCCGCGGCTCCGAGCGTATTGCTCATCCCGTCAACGAAATCGGCCGTGTCGAACGACGAATTGACGGCGAATGCGCCGTCTCCGATCGCGAACGAAACGGGATCGTAGATGAACCATGTCCCCTCGTTGAATGAGTAATTGAGAGGGTAATGGGTGAGCACCGCCGTGGGACGCGGGCGATCCTGGGGCTCGCTCGGACAAAGGTAGATCGGAATCCGCGCCTGTGTGACCAGGGGACTCCCGGTAAACTCCGGACTGGCGGACCAGTCAATCTGATTGAACAACGATGCCTGTTCAATATACGGCAGCAGCCGCGCCTGAGCCGACCACGGCTCGTACGTTCGGCCGGCCGGAATCACGGAGACCGGTGGGAAACGCGTGAATGTGTCAAGATAGTTGTGCAGCGCCAGGCCGATCTGCTTCATGTTGTTCTTGCACTGTGTCTGTCGCGCCGCCTCCCGCGCCTGCTGGACAGCCGGCAGCAACAAGGCGATCAACACTCCGATGATTGCGATCACAACCAGCAGTTCGATCAATGTGAACGCGCGGCGGCGGAAGACTCGAGTTTCTGCAGCGACCGTCATGGAATTCGTCCTTGGTTTTGCAGGAGCGGCGCCCCGAATTCGTGGCAGCCGCACATCGCTTACAGTGAGCATTCGATCCAACAACTCGGGCGACGGTAATCGATCGCGACGATCGGTCAACGCCTGCCGAATCGAAGTAAAAAAGAATTTACCTGAAGTCCGGCAGCGTTTACGAGAACTCACCGATCAGCGACATTGTGCGCAAGGACTGCGCCCGACATGCCCGAACTCCTCGTGATCGAAGATGAACCGAAGCTGCTGCGAATACTGCAGCGCGGCCTGCAGGAGGAGGGTTACACCGTTGTCGCCGCCGACAACGGCGCCGATGGATATCGCTTCGCGTCGTCGAAGACGCTCGACGCGGTCATCCTCGATTTGATGCTCCCCGACCGCGACGGACTTTCGGTCCTCCGCGAACTGCGCCGAGAAGGGTTTTCGCGGCCCATTCTGGTTGTCACGGCGCGCGATTCCGTTCCGGATCGTGTCGCCGGACTCGACGGCGGAGCGGATGACTATCTCGTCAAGCCGTTCGCGTTCAGTGAACTCTTGGCGCGTCTTCGCGCCTTGCTCCGTCGCGATGCAATTCCGGGCGGAGAAGTGACGCGACTCGCCGCCGGAAACCTCGAAATCGACCTTCTCAGACGTCGCGTCACGCGCGGTGGCGAGGAAATCACACTGACGAACCGCGAATTCGAACTGCTTGAGTATCTCGCGCGGCGATTGAACGAGCCCGTTTCGCGCGAGTCGATCGTTCGTGAAGTCTGGCAGGACACGACCGGTATTCTGACGAAGGTTGTGGACGTCTCCATCAACCATCTCAGACGGAAGATCGAGCGTCGAAGGTGGCCGAAACTGCTCCACACAGTCCGCGGCGTTGGATACTGCCTGGGAGACGCTCCATGCCGCGATTGACGATCGGTTGGAAGCTCACGCTCTGGTACGGGGCCATCCTCGGGATCAGTCTTGTTGTGCTCGGTGCATTCGTCTTCTTTTCCCTGTCGCGCAGCCGGCTGGCTGAGATTGACAGGGCGCTCGAAGAAGAACTGGCGGAAATCGAACTGGAAGTCCGGTCCGCGACGAGTTCCGAAAGTCGCGCACACGCCCTCGAGAAATACTTTGGGGAGCACGAATTCTATTCGATCCAGGTCTCGAAACCTGACGGTGCGATCCTCTTCACGTCAAGGAACGTCGGCGCCGAGCCTTTCCCTGTACCGCGCCTTGCCGCCGATGCTGCCGAGGAATCGACCGATGACGTCCTGCACGGTGGAGATTCACCGTACCGGATGTCCAGTCGCATCGCAGAGAGTCTTGACGGGCCGGTGATTGTTCAGGCGGCCGATTCACTGATCCCCTACTACCACGAACGGAATCGATTGCTCACCGTCCTGGTCGCCGCAGCGCCGATTGTGATCGTTGTCGCGATGGCGGGTGGTTACTGGCTGTCCCGCCGAGCGCTCGCGCCGGTCGATCGCCTGACGCAGGCGGCGCTGCGGATCTCGGCCTCGCAACTCGACCAACGTGTGCTGATTCCGCACGAGAAAGACGAGTTAGCACGCCTGGCGGCCGCCTTCAATGCGATGCTCGAACGCCTGGAGACGTCGTTCACCGAGATGCGGAGATTCACGGCTGACGCAGCCCACGAACTCAGAACCCCCCTCGCCGTGCTTCGTAGCGAGACCGAAGTGGCACTCCGGTCACCCCGATCGCCGCAGGAATATCGAAACGTCCTGGCCAGCCAACTGGAAGAGATTGACCGCATCACCCGCCTCGCCGATCAATTGCTCTTCCTGAGCCGCGAAGACGCCGAAACAACTTCGACGTCCCTGAGCCCGACCGACGTCGATGGTATGCTGGCCGCCGTGGCGGAGCAACTGGAACCTGCTGCCGCGGCCCGAATGTTGTCGCTCGAACTCGACGACATCCCGAGCTGTCGCGTTGGGGTCGACCCGGACCGCCTGCGCCGGCTGTTCGTCAACTTGTTGGACAATGCGATCAAGTACACAGACGAAGGAGGCACGGTGCGGGTTGCCGGCGATCGCAACAACGGAACCGTTGAACTTCGCGTCACTGACAACGGTCGCGGGATCAACCAACACCATTTGCCGTACATCTTCGACCGGTTCTATCGCGCCGACCCGGCGCGGCGCGAAACGGAAGGAAGCGGACTGGGACTTGCGATCTGCCAGGCGATCGTCAGCCGCCACCACGGAGCGATCCGTGTGGACAGCACTCTGGGGAAGGGCACGACCGTCCTCGTGTCTTTACCAGCGTTCGATTCATGCGCCACCGATTGACGTTGAATCCCCGGCAGCAACTCAGCGCAAGACCCCAACCACCTTTCGAACTCCTCTTCCGCCTGCGGCCACAACAACGCTCGGAGATCGTTTCACGCATACTCCGGCAAAAACCGCTTCCAGTTCTCGTAGATGATGTTGTGGATCATCTCCTCGGGAACCTTCGGGAAATTCGTCCCCTCGACGACGGCGTTGACCTTCTTCTGCCCGGCGATCACCTGCGTCGCGGTGGCCGACGGAAAATCGGAGCCGAAGATCAGCTTGTGCTCCACCCCGTATTCGATCGCCGTCATGAACGCCTGGTAATGCCGCAGCGGCCGGTAGTGCAGCGCGGAAATGTTCGTATACAGGTTCGGGTGCTTGCGGATGAAAACCACGCATTCATCCTCCCAGGGATGCCCCATGTGGGCGATCACGATCCGCAGATCGGGACAGGCGACGGCGATGTCCTCCAGTTGAATCGGGTTCGCATACTTCAGCGGACCGGGCCGCACGAACGACGTCCCCTGGTGGATGTTGACCGGAATGCCAAGTTCTTCCGCCTTCTTGAAGAGCGGCAGATGCTTCGGATCCTGTGGGTCCCAGTTCTGGTAGATCGGCGAGCACTTCAGCCCGCGCAGTCCCAGATCGTTGACGTAATACACAAGCTGATCGACGCAGTCTTCGTCATTCGGGTCGACCGAACACCACCCGATAAACTTGTCCGAATGCTCCTTCACAAACTGCGCGATCAACTCCTGGTCGGCGTTGATCCCGCAGAAGGGGGCCTTGATCCCGAACACGATCACCTTGTCGGTGTCCTGCGTCGCTTCAAGGAGTTGGTCGGGCCGCGAGTCGAACGCGTTCTGCTCGGCGACGTCGCTGCCCGCGAAATAAACGTCCGGCGAAAGTTTCATCTTGGCCCGCTTGGCCTCCCAGGCGAATTCGACGAATTCGTCCGAGTAATGGTCCGGATACCACATCAGGTTGGTGTGTGTGTCGAAGAGCATGTTTGAGTCGGTGAGAGTTTGGGGTGAGTTGGGAAGGGAGGGCGATGCTCCCGCTGAGCCGCTCGACTCATGATTGACGTGAGTTCTCCGTGCCAAGTGAACCAACTGCTTCACCCGGCGGCGCATCATTCGGATTCACCGCGAGCCAGCAGGCGGAGCCGAGCAGATAAATCGCCGCCACAAAGTAGATCACAAGGTTCCAGTCTCCGCCGGTCTCCTTGATGTCGCCGATCATGTAGCCGAGCACGATCGGCATCATGAACGCGCCGACAGTTCCAGCCATGTTCATCGCTCCAACCACGACCGACGTGTAACGGCCCGCGACATCCATGGTCGCCGCCCAGGCCGGAGGACTGGCCAGCCCGGAGAAATAACTGGCCGCCGCCATCAGTACAACGAACATCGTGGCTGCCGCGGCTTGTGAGGCGGCAAGCATCAGCACCCCGCAGACGCCCAGCGAGACGAACGCCACTCCGCTGCGGCTGATCCACTTGTTGCCCGTCAGCTTCAGAATCGCGTCGATCAGCAGTCCACCGCTCAGTGAACCGAGAATCACGCCCGCCAGAGGGTACATCGTGTACTTGCCCGCCTCGTCGTTTGAGACGCCGAATCGGTACTCGAGAAACGCCGGCAACCAGGTGACGAGCAGTCCGTAACCGGCCGCGCGAAAAAAGGACTGAACGTTGATCCCCCAGAACGTCAGGCTGCCAATCATATGCAGGAACACTTCCCCGCTCGACAACTCCGCCGCAACGCTTTCGGTCTTCACGTCGTCCGCCGTCGGGCCCCGTTCGCTGCCAATGTCTCTGTCAGGAGAATCGTCTCGCGCGGCCCGCATCCAGGGATGCTCTTCGGGGAGCGTGCGGAAGAATAAGTAAAACGCAATCGCCCACACGATTCCCACAAGGGAGTAGCCGCGAAAGACCTCGCGCCAGTCATAGTGCAACATCAATTCGGCCGTCAGACCCATCGTGATGACTCCGCCGATCGACATCGACGCTCCTACGACGCCGCTGCAGACTCCTCTCCAGTTCACCGGGAACCAGTCGTTGATCACCTTCGCGGAGAGCGGCACCAGGCCGGCCTGCGCCGCTCCAAAGACGGCCCGCGAAGCCAGCATCGATGCGTACGACATCGATGCAGCCGTCCAGAGGGTGAAGAGCGACCAGAGCGTGCTGATCAACGGGAACGCCGCCCGGCTGCCGATCCGGTTCCCCAGCCAACCTCCGGGGATCTGGAAGATAAAGTACCCGGCCGAGAATGCGCCGAGAACCCACCCCATCTGCTCATCGCTGAGCGACAGGTCCGCCTGAATCGACGTGTTGGCGACGGCAATACAGTGCCGCGTCAAGTACGCGCTGCTGGCCGCCAGACCGACGAAAATCATCACGCCGATGCGAACGACCGCCTGCCGGCCGCCGCTCGTGACTTCCTCGGATCGTTCGTCGATGGACACGCGGAACGCCTTCGCCTGGGAATCAGCGGCAGTTCACGCCACGCCGGCGGATTGCTCCTGCGCCGCCAGCAGTTCCTTCGCGGCCGCTTCAATCCCCGGCCGGTCGGCCGCATCGACTTCGCTCAGCAGAGGAATGATCGGCCCGGTCTTCGCGATCCCGGCCAGGGCCACCGCCGTGTGCAGCACGCGGATCGGGTTGATCGAGTTCCGCAGATCTTCGAGCGGCTCAAAGATCGTCCGGATTCGCTCGGCCGTCTCGTAGTCGCCCTCCTGCAGTGCATTGAGCATGTCGGTCGAGAGTCGCGGCGCGACGCAGACGCATCCCGATGTAAACCCCGCCAGACCGAAGTCCCGCAGGTGGACGATCGCCGGCTGCTCGCCGATGCCGCTGATGATCCGCTCGGGGCCGACCGTGTCGACCAGACGCCGCAAGTAGCCGTCGTCGGCCGTACTCTCCCGGACCGTCGCATACTTGATGAATGACAACAGCCCGTCATTCATCAGCGGTTTGACGTCCTCGACTTCGATGTAACCGTCCTGTTTGATGTAGAGCACGGCCGGTCGCCCGAATTCCTCGACGAACTTCCGCACCGCCGCCTGCACGCCCTGAGAGGTGACGACGTCCCGGGTCGGCAGAATCATCGCTGTCGGGAACGAAAACTCCCGCAGGATGTCCGCCTGGTCCAGCATGGTCCCGTAAGCCGGCCCGACCGACGGGATGACGAGCGTGTCGCCGTGGGCAATCTCCTGCAGCAGCTCCAGCAGTTCCGCGTATTCGCTCAGCGCTACGTGATACAGAACGGCGTTTCCTCCGTAGAGGACCGTCGTCACCCCCCCGGCTGCCAGGTGATCGACGATCTTCGCATTCTCGTCCCGATTCAGGGAGAAATCCGCATTGCGCGCCAGCGGGGGAACGGAAACAACGGAGGAACCCAGCGTCTCAGAAGTAATCGCGTCAGTATTCATGGTGCCTTTTGTCGTGTGAAGTTTTCCTGCTGTAGGCGGCCTCACCGAGGCCGCGTGTTCGCCGAATGGCCGGGCTCACTGAGCCGGGCGACAGTGTTGCCAGAACTATTTCTCCAAGAACCTCTGCAATACATTCCGCGTCACCGCCGAGATCCCCTCGTCGATCGGCAGCGAAAGGGGCCAGCACATTGACCCGGCAGCGAACACGGCGCCTCCCGAATGGGTCTCATAAATCGCGGCGTCCGCGCCTTCATTTTCCGGATTCGTTCCCTTCGCCAGATGCTGAAGTCCCTCCGGTGAGTCCGGGCTGATCTTGTCGAGTTCGTGCGCCGACGCACCGCCGGGACACCGCTCGTGCAGGCTCTCCAGACCGAACAGGTCGCCCTGTTTGAGCCCTGTGCCGGCGAACGCCCAATGCGAGTCGTCCACCACCCGATAGGGCGCTCCCGTCTGAAAACCGGAGTGAGTATACGCGATTCCCAGCAGGTTTACCTCCGACTCTCCCCGCAACTCCGCCTCGCCTTCACGGCGGCAGAGGATGGTCGACTCATCCGCGAACTCCAGTTCGGCATACATTCCACACGCACCCAGGTAGGCCAGCTTGCCCCCCTCGTCATGCACCCACCGCTTCACACGCTGGTACATCTCCGGCGACCAGTATTCCGGATGACAGTCGAGCACCAGAACGTCATAAGACTCCAGCGGCAGGCGACCGAAGTGCAAGTCCGTATCAGCGTAGAGATCGAACTCGAACTCCTCCCGCTCCAGCCAGCCGACCAGTCTCCAGAGTCCCGGCGCAAACGCCGATTCGGTTCGCCCGGCGATGGTGTCGGTGATGACGGCGCCCGCCGGGATCTGGCTCGCCGGCTCCGGACGTTCGAAAGAAAGCGGTGCGCCGGTGACTTCAAACGGCCAGGTGTCCGGCTGCGTGTACCGCGTCAGGTCCTGGCGTGAGTTGACGACCGGCCTCTCCGGCAAAGCGTCCTGGCTGTAATAGTTGCTCCGCCCGCCGAAGCTGTTGTAGGCATTCCACGTAATGCAAGATGCCAGCACCGCCATCCTCGCTCGCGGTTTCGCCGGCGCGACAAGCCACGGGAACGACAGAAACCTGCCCCCGCGCGTCGTCGCGTGCAGCATGTACAGCCCCGACCGCTCCGGAGCGGTAATCGCATGCTTCTGGTAACGCAGCGTGTATCCGGTCCGGTTCCAGTTCACCCCGGTCTGCGTGAAGTCGCAGTCCGGGAGAATCTGCGTCATCGCGCGCGGGCCGTGTTCATCACACCAGCCAAAGCCGCGGATGAACTCTTTCTCCCACCCGTACCGCCACAGTTCAAGGCGAAACGCTTCAGGGCTATGGACGCAATACTCGGCCGAGCCTCCCCCTCGCACGACCTTCGGCCACATGAACCCGTACATCCGGTCCGACAGCAATCGGAACTGAACCGGAGCGTCGTCGCCGACGTTCACTTCCACATGCTTGCCCGTGTAACCGGCCGCAGACAGCGTGACGCGATACGTCCCCGGCTCAAGGTCAGCATAAATCGCACCCGTAGAGCGCGACTGCGCTGCGATCGAGCGGCCACCCGCCTCGAACTCAACATCAACCCCCGCCAGGGCGACGTAGTTTTCATCGCTCACATAACCAACCAGCACGTCGTGTCTCCCTCAATGTAGGCGACGCGCTCCGCGAGTCGCATGTGCGCACGCTGGAGCAGATCCCGTTCATAGCGCTTTGCGAATCAATGTTGGCGATCTGTCTCGCGGATTCTCGTCCTCGACAGTCCAAACATCGCTCGACGCGGACACATGGTAGAGCAATTTGCTCTCGCCGCGACCCGCAGGAGGAGCGCGCCAATTCGCGCCACGCCCTTACTCACCGAGATACCGTTTCGATATTCCCGTCGCGACCGCTCCGCCTGCGTAGTACCCGACCGAAATCCGCCCCACGTGCGTGAGAATGTCGTACGCCTTCCAGCGATTCCAGCCGTAGTCCTCTTCCATCCACAGTATGAGTCGTGCATATGCTTCCGCGATCGAGCGTTCCATCGCACCGCCGGCGGCGACGGTGAGGATTTCATCTTCAGTGACGATCCGCGGGCCGGCCAGCGTCTTGCCCGAGACAAGCTCCACCGAGATCTTCGTCTCCGAAGCCATCTCCAGCCCTGTGGCCGAGAGTTCTCCGTGCCCCATCGCGGCATGCGCATCCCCCAGGAACAGATACCCCCCCTCGACAGACACCGGCAGATGCACCCTGCTTCCGGGACGAACCTCGACCAGATCCAGGTTGCCCCCATGCGGTCCGGGGGGACCGGTTGTCGGCACGCCCCAGTCGGGCGCCGTGCCGATACAGCCCAGCATCGGCGCGTAGGGAATTGTGATCTCGTCGTTCCAGAAGATCGTCGCGCCTTCGATCCGGCAGACGTGCGCGCCATGCGGAACGTCGCCCCCCAGCCACTCCGTCAACTGCTTGGGCGCGCCGGTGTATGTGGCGCACTGCCCGTCTCGCGGCCTGATCTCGTGAATCGTCACCACCAGCGAGTCGCCCGGCTGCGCACCATTGACGAAAATCGGCCCCGCCACCGGGTTGCTGTACGGCATCTTCGACTTGTCGCGGCGGTCGCCCGGCCCCCGAATCTGGCCCGACAGCGCGTCCTCCGCTTCCACCAGGATCGTCTCGCCCGACTCGATCCGCAGCTTCGGCTCGAGACGGCGATCGAATTCGTAATTCAAAGGTTCGGGGGAAACGCGTTTCATTCCTCAGACTTTCGTTCAGTGTCCATGAGTCGAGCCGAACCGGAGTGGTCACCCTCCATACCGCACCGTCACCAACTCATCGACTCCTGTTTCCACCGTCTGCGACTCGCCGCCGGGCCAGGTAATGTTGAGCGTCACCGGCCCCTCGTGGGCGCCGAGACCGAAGTGTAGCGTCAGATCGTTCTGATTCCCCTGCCCTGTCGCGCCTGCGACCTGCCGTGTGAGGACCTGGTCTTCGAGCGGAAT
Source organism: Planctomycetota bacterium (assembly GCA_003388505.1). GTDB lineage: Bacteria > Planctomycetota > Planctomycetia > Planctomycetales > Planctomycetaceae > MB-PLM-1. The sequence continues at coordinate 8,387 of QQVO01000065.1, read as the reverse complement.
TCGCACCACGGTTCCAATCGCAGCCTCGTTCACTCCCTCTCCACCGATCAGGCGGACTTTCAACCAGTGATGCGCGCCGCCGGGATTGCGGAGCAGGCGTCCGCCCGTCACAAGATCCAGCCAGCCGTCATTGTCGTAATCGGCCCATGCCGCCTGATAGGTCTGCGGCTTGTCAACGTTCGATCCGTGCGTGGAATTCGTAAATTTCCAGTCGCCGTCGTTGTGGTAGAGAACGCTCCGGTCACCCGGGTAGACGGTCGTGAAGAAGAGATCGAGCAGGCCATCGTTGTCGAAGTCCGCCAGCGCGGGCGAAGCATACGATTCCTGCCAGTGAAGACCCGCCTCTCCGGTCTTGTCCTCGAAGTGAAAACCCCCCTCCGGCCCCATGTTCCGAAGGAACTTCGGCCGGTCCTGATAGTCCGGCGGATGACTGAAGTTGCCGACGAACAGGTCGAAATGTCCGTCGTTGTCCAGATCGCCCCAGGACGATCCAATCGTGTGACCCCACGCGCCGAGGCCTCCGTCGCCGGCTGTTCCGAATTCGCTCGAAACGTCGGTAAACACGCCGTGCCCGTCGTTCTGCCAGAGCAGATTCGGCTCCAGCCGGTAGTTGGAGACATAGACATCCAGGTCACCGTCTTCATCGAAATCGGCGGCCGTGATGCCGCGCGCCGGCTGCAACTTCCCTTCCGTCTGCCACACCTGTTCAAATGACTCACCCTCTCGGTTCTGGAAAATCGCGTCAGTCAGGTAGCTTGGCGATTCATAGCCCCCCAGGTAAACGTCGACGAACCCGTCCCCGTCGAAGTCTCCCCAGCAGGCCCCGAGGCTCACCGGCATCGGCGGCTCGGGAAGCGGCACGTCGGAAGCGAACGCTTTTCCCTCAATGTTGCGAAAAACCCGCCCGGTCCCCACCCACGAAAAGAGGTCGAGCCAACCGTCATTGTCGAAGTCGGCCCAGATGCCCTGTCCCGCCACCCCGGCGTCCGCCACCCGCACGAACCGTTCTCCCTGTTCGTTCTTCCAGAGTTGTCCGTCGGTGTAGAGATCAACCCAGCCGTCGTTGTCATAGTCCGCCCAGGCCGCCGTTCCCCCGCCGAGTCCCTCCAACCCGGCGGCGTCCGTCACGTCCTCAAACACAACTTGAGCCGACACCCGGTCGCACGACGCGCCGACTCCAGCGAGGCAGAGGAACAGCAGCGCCTGATCGATAGGATGTCGTGGTGTCATTGCAGGTTCACTCGTCCTGGCTGCCACATCGTTGGTTGCGAGTGCGATGTTACCGCACAGCCCGCATCGGTTGAAATCATCGCCGGCACTTCCGAAGCTCATGGATGATTCAGCACGTCCGTGACAACGGCTGTTGGAGAACAGTCCCCAGCCATCACCGACCAGAAAGCCCCCCATGCGTGTCTCTCTGCCAGTTTCGATCGTTCTTCTTGCTTCGACGACGGTGTTGTCTGCGGAGGACGACCGTCCGAACTTCATTCTCTGCATGGCCGACGACCAGGGCTGGGGTGATGTCGGCTACTACGGGCATCCTGTTCTCCAGACGCCGGTGCTCGATGAAATGGCGGCCGCCGGATTGCGGCTCGACCGCTTCTACGCCGCTCACCCGGTCTGTTCACCGACCCGCGGCAGCGTCATGACCGGACGCAACCCGAATCGCTTCGCCTGTTTTTCCTGGGGACATACCTTGAGGCCGGAAGAGGTCACCGTCGCCGAAGCGCTCAGGGACGCCGGCTACGCAACCGGACATTTCGGCAAGTGGCACCTCGGGTCGGTGCGCGCCGAAGACCCGGTCTCGCCCGGCGGCAGCGGGTTCGACGAATGGATGTCGACGCCCAACTTCTATGAAAACAGCCCGCTGTTTTCGCATCGCGGAACCGTCGTCGAGACCGAGGGAGAGAGTTCTGCAGTCACAGTCGAGGCGGCGCTCGAATTCATCCGCAGTTGTCAGGAGAAGGATCAGCCGTTTCTGGCGGTCATCTGGTTCGGAAACCCGCACACCCCCCACGAGGCGCTGCCTGAATTAAGAGCGCTCTATCCCGATGCAACCAAAGCGGAGCAGAACTACTACGGTGAGATCACAGGCATCGACCGGGCGATGGGCCTGCTCCGCAGCGAATTGCAGCAACTGGGCGTCTCAGAAAACACGCTGTTGTGGTACACGAGCGACAACGGACCACAGGGGAAGAGCCCCGGTTCGTCCGGCGGTTTGCGCGGGGCGAAGGCGAGCCTGTGGGAAGGGGGCATCCGCGTGCCCACAATCATCGAATGGCCGGCCCGCATCACCGCGCCGCGCGTCAGCGACGTCCCGGGCTTTACCTCAGACATCTACCCCACTCTGCTGGAACTGGCCGGAGCGTCCGTCGAGCATCAGCCGACCCTCGACGGAGAGAGTCTCGTGCCTCTGATCGACGGCGTAATGTCTGAGCGAAATCATCCCATGGGTTTCTGGGTGTACGACCGGAAAGGTATCTCGACCCCGGCTGCCAAACTGATGCAACAGCTCAAGGACGAGCAGGACGGCAAGATCCCGGCCGGTGAACCTCCTGCCCTCACGCCGGCGGCACGGATGGAGGTGGAGTTCAATCCCGAAGACCGGCCCGGCCACGCCTGCTGGATCGACGGTCCCTGGAAACTGCACCGCATTCTGAACGAGAGCGGCGATGCCGATTACCGACTCTACAACCTCGACAAGGACGTCCTGGAGGAATCGGACATTTCCGACGACCACCCCGAGCGCGTCCGCCGAATGCAGGACGAGTTGGACGCCTGGCAACGATCCGTGATTCGGAGCCTCAACGGAGAGGACTATTGATCCGAATTACTCGTACTGAGAATTCAGGCCGGTTCGCCGGAGTAGAGCGGAGCGATCGGCTCGCCCGTATTGAGGTGCACGGGGCGATTCAGCCGATCCCGGACGACCGCGCCGGGATCGATGCCGAGCGCGGTGTAGACGGTCGCGCCGATGTCTTCCGGAGAATACGCGGTTGTCACGGGATAGGCCCCCGTCTCGTCCGACCGTCCAATGACTTGACCACCCTGCACTCCTGCGCCCGCGAAGAGCGCGAAGAAACAGGGCCCCCAGTGGTCCCGCCCCGCGTCCTTGTTGATCTTGGGCGTGCGGCCGAACTCTCCCAGCATCATCACCAGCGTCTCATCCAGCAGTCCGGTTGCTTCGAGGTCGTCCAGCAGCGCGGAGACTCCCTGATCGAGCGGCGGCAGCAGACGGTCCTTGAGTGTCGGAAAGATATTGCCGTGGCTGTCCCAGTTCTGCACGGGGCCGATGTTGGCCTGCACGATCGGTACACCGACCTCGACCAACCGGCGGGCGAGCAGCAGTGACTGGCCGTAGGCATTGCGTCCGTACCGGTCCCGCACTTGGTTCGGCTCCCGGTCGAGCACGAACGCCTTCGCCAGACGACTCGACGTGAGGATCGAAAATGCCAGTCGTTGATCCTCCGTCAGTCGGGCTCCCGCGCCGAGTTCCGCCAATTGACTGCGCTGGTCATTCAGTTCGTCCAGCAGCGACTGCCGGTCCTTCAGCCGGGTTACGTCGACTCCGGGACTGAGCGAGAGGGCGTCCACCTTGAAGTCCGCACTGTTCGGGTCGCCGGTGATCTGCCACGGATCATACTTCGGACCCAGAAAACCGGCGTGCTGTCCCGGCCAGGTCAGCGGCCCCTGTTGCAGAAACGTCGGCAGGTTCACACCGCTCGGGATGCCGTCCGCACGTGGACGTAAGAACTCGCAGGCCGAGGAGTAGCAGGGCCAGTCGTCGCGCGAGGCCACCTTGTCGAAGAACCCACCCGGTTGCAAGTGCCCGGTCAACACGTGATGCGTCGACATCAAGTGGTTGTTGTCTTTGTGCGAGAGCGTCCGGATCAGCGCGAACTTGCCGGAGCGGACGGCAAGTTGCGGAAGATGCTCACAGACCTGTAGACCTGGTGTCGCCGTCTCGATCGGCTGAAACTCGCCGCGAATCTCCTCCGGCGCGGCCGGCTTCATGTCGAACGTGTCGTGATGGCTGCACGCGCCCGTCAGGAAGACGATGACGACCGATTTAGCCCGACCGCGATTCGCTTCCGCGGCGCGCGCCCGGCCTCCCAGCACCCCGGGCAACCCCAGCCCCAGCAGGCCGGAATAGCCGACTTGCAGCAATTCCCGGCGACGGAGGCCGGTGGTGTGTGTGTGCGCTGCCCGCCCGTCTGTGTGCATTGCGCAGTCCTCACGGAGTTCGTATCGGCTGTCTGAAGTATCGTAGCGTACGAATCACCTTCCGGCGAGATGCGTCGCCTCCCCGACCGGCCGCAACAGGTGATTGTTGGCCATCGTGATCCCCGACAGCATCGCGCCGATGATGCCGAGAAATCCCTGGTCGGTCCCGCAGAGATAGAGGTTTTCAACCGGCGTCTCTCCCGACAGAACCTTCTCCGGCGCTCCGTACACGGCGCCCCGAATATGTCCGGTGAATTTGCGGATGGTGCGAGGCGAAAAGATGTCGGTCTCGACCACATGCGGCCGGAAGTCGGGCGTATGCCCCAGCGCCGATTCCACCATGCGTTCGCACCAGGCTTCTTTCTGGGCGATATAGTCCGGCTCGGGCAGACTCATCCAGTAATCCGGATTCGCCAGTGAGGTGATCCGCAAACAACCTTCGTCCAACTGCCCGCCGTCGGGATATTCAAAGTTATTCGGCGAGCAGATGATGCCGCTGCGGACGTCACACGGCTCGGCCGGCGGCTCGTAGTGAAACCGCTCCGCATCGTTGTAGAAGACGATCGTTTCGCGGTGCCCCAGTTCGGCCGGCTGACGATCCAGCATGAAGATCGCCTCGTTGAACGAGACTTCGCCTGCCGGCGGCAGATCCGGCTGCGCGGCATCCGGACACAATCTGAGCGTCTCGACGACGCCGGCCGAAGAGAGGACGTTGTCCGCCTCAATTTCGGTTCCGTCGTCGAGCACCACGCCGACGGCACGGCCGCCCTCGATTCTGATCTCACTGACGCCGTGCCGCAGCTTGAGGTGCCCGCCGAGCGCCTTGAAGTGCCGGGTGAGCGACTTGAGGATCTTGCGGACGCCCGCCAGCGGTCGGGCGAAGCCCTGCTCGAAGATCGCCTGGAACATGATGCAGAACTGGCTGAAATCCATGTCCCGCGGCTTCGCGCTGCCGTAGAACATCAGCGGGCAGAACAGCATGTCGACCAGCACCGGATCGGTGAGAAACCCGCCGACAACGCTCCGCGCGGAAACCGGCTGCTGCGAGAGATCGAGTTCGTCGAACTCCCGGATGTATTCCACGAGCTTCTGAAACCGGTCCGCCTGATCCGGAAACTCGCGCAACACCTCTTCGCTGAGCAGTTCAAAGTCGTTGTTGAACCGCAGCCGCCGTCCGGGGAACTCCACGGCCGATCCGCACTGCGGGCTGAGATCGAAGTCGTCCCAGCGCAATCGGAGTTGCTTGAGCAGTTTGGCCAGCGGGCCTTTCCGCGTTCCCGGCGGTGCGTAATTGGTGACCGCGTGCAGGCCGACGTCGTAGTTCCGGCCGCGCAGCCGGTAGAACGAGTTCAGCCCCCCGATGGTCGTGTGCCGCTCGAGGATGCAGACCGGTTTCTCGTAGTAAGCCAGCCGGATACCGGCCGCCAGCCCCGACATTCCCGCGCCGATGATCACGGTATGATAGCGCACGCACGAAGATCCGCCGCAATGAGTTCTGGTCCCATGTCGAGCAGCAGGTCAGCCGGATGGGCGAGCCGCGCGGCGTCAGCCGGCGGATGTCCGCGCGTCGAGCCGCCGCCGACCACTTACGAAACCGGCGCCGGCGCGTCCTTCAGCAGCGGCGTGAGATACTCCACCGTGCTGTCCATCGTGACGAGATGTTCGTAGTCAGACTCGGGGATCTGCACGCGATGCTGCTTGCGCAACTCCATGACGATGTCGAGGAAGTCCATGCTGTCGAGTTCCATCTGGTCTCGGAACGCAACCGAGTCGTCCAGATCGGACAGATCTTCGTCGGGAGCGATCCGCTCGAGGATTCCCAGAATCGTCTGCCGGATATCAGCCGGGGCCATTCACACTACTCCTACGCGCTCGATCTTCGGACATCGCCGAACCGGGCCGGACGGTTTCGGTCCTGCACGATCGACTTGCCGGAAGGTGGCATCGCCACTCCGTTAAGCTCAATCAAAAAAATCTCCGGCTGCAGAAATTCGACAACCGAAGCCTCTCATTTCACGCATCACGAACCGGCCTGCCCATCGGGACCGGTCCAGAAATCGCAGGGCCCAGTGAGGGCTCTGTTTTCGGGTTGGCTGGGCTGCTCGTCCGCACGGAACCCTGCGGAATTCGTGCTTCCGTGAAAACCGCTCAACCCGAAAAACAAGGACTGACGCAATAGTAGGGCCTGAAAACAAAAAATCCACCCAGAGACGATCGCCGGTCGAGACGACCGCACCGGCGGCCTGCGGTTACTCGTACACTCCGCCGTGTTCCGGGGGGATCTTGCGGACGATCAGGACGGAATTGATGCCGAGCATCCCGAAGGAGTTGTTCAGTATCGTCTCGACCCGCTCGAGGCGGCGGGGGTAATTCGCCACGATCTGCGGCAAATCACAACGCTCATCCTGCTCGTCGAGGTTGATTGTAGCGTGGGCCTGCCGGTCCTGAAAGGCAGGCAAATTCCCCAGCAATTCGAGCGCGCCGGCTGCGCCCATCGCATGACCGATGAAGCTCTTGGTGTTGTTGATCGCGAGTGAGGACCGGTCTCCGAAGACCTCCCGCAGCGCCTCGCATTCCTCAATGTCCCCCTGCTCCGTGGCGGTCGCGTGGGAGCTGACAATATCAACGTCTTCCGCAGAGATTTGTGCCCGATCGAGCGCCAGCCGGATGCACTCCGCCTGCCGCGAGGCCAGCGGGAGGACGAAGTCGGAGGCGTCGGAGTTCATCGCGTAGCCGATGATTTCGCCGTAGATCTTCGCTCCGCGGGCGAGTGCGTCGGGGAGCCGTTCGAGCGTGCAGAGCGCTCCCCCTTCCGCGACGACGATTCCGTTCCGGTTGACGTCGAACGGGCGGCAGGCTTTGGTGGGATCGTCGTGCCGGGCGAGGGCCCCCTGGCTGGCGAATGAGGCGAAGATCCCGAACGTGTGAATGCTCTCGGAAACGCCTCCGGCAATCGCCAGGTCGACTTCCCGCAGCCGCAGCATCTGCACGGCCTGGATGAAACCGGCGTTGCCGGCGGCGCAGGCCGCGCCGATCGCCAGATGCGGTCCGGTGATCTTGAGGTTGAGCGTGACCTCCCCGGCCGGGTTGTTGGCGACGGTCCGCGGGTTGTGGTGGTGCGACCAGACGCTGGTGTCGTAATCGAATTTCGAGATCTCGAAGATCTCGTTTTCGGTCTCGACGTTGCCGTGCTCGGTGGTGCCGACATAGACGCCGACGCGGGAGCGGTCGACCTGTTCCCAGTCGAGTCCGGAGTCGCGGACCGCTTCGTTGGCGCAGTAGATTGAAACGGAGCCGGCCCGTGTGCCGCGGCGGCGCTCTTTGCGCTTCTGGTAGCGGAACTCGTCGAAGTTGCAGACGCCCGCGAGGACGTCGCCGATGTAGCGGGTATCGAACGGGACGACGCCGGACCGGCCGTCCAGCAGAGCGGCGCGGAAGTCGTCGAGGGAGTCGCCGTTGGGCGCAGTGAGTCCGACGCCGGTGATGACGATCCGTTCGGGATTGTTCAGCGAGTCCTGCATTCCGCACGTCCCTGGAGCGGCAGCGTGTTGCGCCATTTTGGACAACGAAGCCACGGCGGGAAACCGTAACGGGTGACAGAAACGGTGACAAGCAGTCGCAGGGCGCCCTGAGGGGGGTGATGTTTTGGCATTTTGCCGCTCCGTAAAGGGTTGGGTGCGTTTTTTCTGCAGGAACGGGGCAAGTCTTTAAGTCTTTGGGAAACATGTGTGCCCGGAAGGATGCGGATGGGTGTTTGGGGGGCGTTGAGGGCGGTCGTTTACGCACATCTCTCGATCCCCGATTGCGTGAGTCTGCGAGAGATTCGAATGGAACGCGGATGACCACGGATGGGACCGATTTTCGCTGACTGCTGTCTTGGGGGTCGAGGCCATGCGCACTTGAATCGATGCGGTCTCGGCGCTGCCGCCGGTTGAGGAATTCCTGCGATATCCGTGCTGATCCGACGAATCTGTGCTACTGACGGTTGGAGTCTTCGCGCCCCGCGAAAATCTCGCGTGCAAGAGGCTCCACGTCTTGGACATCCGACTCGGCGGAGCGAGTCGGCTAGTGCGTGTGTGAAGTTGTCTGGTCAGAGAGGTGGGAGTCCTCTTCAGGTAGTCACTCTCCGGCCTGAATCTGAAGGTAACTGCGTCACAAGGCGG
>QQVO01000009.1 GCA_003388505.1 Planctomycetota bacterium | reverse complement strand
TTGATCGCTCCGCTCGAGATCCGCGAACCGCTGCTGATCAATCCGCCGGTGACAGGCCGGGAATGACTCACGAGTCGGCAGCCCGTCTGCGGGCGGAGATGGTTGGGCGTCCCGCCTGATTGCCCTGCATCGGCGTCCCGTGACTCCTGCATGGCGCGGGCGCAGCGTCTTCCGAGTTTACGGTGCGACCGGACGAATCGGTTCATCCGGCCCTCAAGTCCCCGGCGGGGGCGACGCCCGCAACCCAACGACGTAGCGCACGCAGCCTTGCGTGCGTCCCGCTGATCGCATGAACCGCTGGCGCACGCTGGCAGCGTGCGCTACGAGCCTGCGCAGGACAACAAGATTCTGCACGTCAGCAGCACAGGGAAACTTTTTTTCCAACCTTGGTTTCGGCCGGCACCGAGGGGAGTTGCGAGCTAGAGTTTCGGTGAAGGATCGTTGCTGCCCCGGACGAAAGCTGACCCTCCTCCCTACTCCTGCCTGGTCCTCCACCCTCCTGCCTGATCAGCGTCCCGCCTTCCTCGTGCCCTGACGGGGCCGTATTCGCGAGCCTGACGGAACGCGAATTCACACGACACCCTGCGAGAGTCGTGCTTCCGAGCGAACCGCTCAACCCGAACATTTTCGACTGACAGACCACTCTCCTCAGCTTGAATTGAACAGCCATGATCCGCACTCGACGAAACAAAGGCAACTGCCGCCGTGGCGCATCGGTCGTTGAGATGGCCTTGGTTCTCCCGGTGTTCATGATGATCGTGATGGGCATCATCGAGTTCGGCCGCGGGATGATGGTCGGCCAACTGGTGACGAATTCCGCCCGGCACGGCGCGCGGCTGGCGGCTGTGGACGGCTCCACCAACAACGACGTGGAAGACGCCGTCGAACAGTTCCTGATCGACTCGGTCGGCGTCGCGCCGGGAGACGCGACAATCACGATCGAAGTCGAACCGGGAGCAGGCAACCCCGACCCGCTGGACAACCTGTCGGTCGCGCTGCCGAAGGATCTGGTGACGGTGATCGTCGACGTTCCGTACGACAAGGTGGGATACGTGGCCGGTGAATGGCTGGCCGGCAAGAATCTCCGCGGTCGCTGCACCATGCGGCATGAGTGAGGATGGCGAGTGGCGGATGGTCTATGGCTGACGGCTGATGTCCGGACCCCGATCGCCTCAATCCTGCGCACTGCCAACTACCCATCACCCACTACAAGAGCTTTGACGCGACGCCCCAGAGGCCGGCGATGAGGAGGCCGAGGCAGGAGAGGACGAGCATCACGTCCCAGGCTTTGGTGGGGGCAAGCCGGGGATCAGTGGCGGTCCATCGGAAATAGAGGGCGGCGAAGCCGAGCATCGGCAGCATGATGGCCTGCATCAGCCCCGCAAGCAGCACGGCGGTGACCGGGTTGATCCCGCTCCAGTAGGTGGCGAACGAGACGATCGGCAGGACGACGCCGAAGATCATCACGCTGCGGTCGTGCGCTTTCTCGTCATGCTTCTTGACGATGCCGAGCAGCTTGAGAGCGTCGGTGTAGGTCCGCGTATGCCCGGCGTTGGCGACGAGGAAGGTTGAGTAGAGCACGGCGATCGCACCGATCAGGAACAGCCACTTGGCGTGTTCGCCGAAGACGGGAACGTAGGCGGTCGCCAGGGTGCTGACCATCCGCATGCCGTCCGGGTCGCGGCCTTCGTTGTAGAGCACGGCGACGCCCATCACGAAGAACGCCAGGGTGGCGAAGGTGTAGATGCCCATCGAGAGGAAGGCGTCGTAGCGCATCACCCGCATCCAGCCCTTGGCGCGATCGGCCCACCTCTGTTCCTGCGTGCGCGGGCCGGCGTATTTGGCGTATCCTTTCTCGATGCACCAGTAGGGATAGGTGATGAGTTCGGTGGCGCCGACGCCGATGATCCCGAACGTGGCCAGCGCGGTGGTCAAGCCGCTGCCCTCGGGGAGGCCGAACGAGAGGCCGCGGAGGAAATCGTCCAGTGACACCTGCCACTGCGGAGTTCGCTGGAGTTCGACGACGTTGCCGATGGTGATGAAGGTGAAGAGGACGACGAGGACGGTGGAGAAGTTCTGAATCAGTCCGTAGCGGCCGAAGTAGAGCAGGACGACGGTGAGGAGCGAGACGGCTCCGGCCCAGTATTTGTCGTCGCGGGTGGGGGGTTCGACGAGGGTGTTGAGGACGTTCTTGCGGAAATCCAGTTCAGCCTTGCGGATGCCAGATTGTTCGTGCGCGAGACGGAAAGCCACTTTGGCGGTCGCATCGTCGAGACCGCCACGCCAAACTGGTTGATGCGACGCGATCCTTGCCTTCACGGCGTCGAGATCGTCGCGAGCCTTCGCTTCCGCCTGGACGGCTTCCTGTTCAAGCGTTTTTGCGACGATTGCAGCAGTTGCTCGCAAAGCACTGCGGTCCAGGTCGGCGAGGCGAGCCGAAAGAATCGCGTGTCCGCGTTGAATCCTCTCCCGGCTATGCTCGCCGATGGTTACGCCATCAGAAGCCTCAGCTTCACTGATTGCGATGCCAAAGCTCGTCGTATTGACCTCTCGGAGCACATCGGCGAGCTTGCTGCGAGCGCGATCAAGCTCCTTGACTGCATTAGTGGCTTCCAGCGAGTCTGAGCCATTGAGGCGCGACTTGGCAGCGGTGACTTTCGCGAACGTCGAATCCAACAAAGCGCGCGTATCCGGAGACTCGGCTTCCAGATCATCAAGTCGGTCGCGCGTTCTTCCTGCTTGTTCCCTTCGGAATGCAATTAGCGCGTCTGTACCGAGACCTGCCGCGGAGGCATGAAAGAATTCAACTGTGACAGGTTGATCTTCTTCGGATTGAAGAATCTGCAGATCCCACTCCGAGAGCAGCGCGTCGTCCCACTTGAGGTACTGCCCGAGTTCACGCGAGGAGGGCATGCGGATCGCGGCGGCGTAGTCGCCGGTGATGGGGTAGGAGATGGCGAGTGCCTGGCCGACGCCGCCGACGATGCCGCCGAGTTGCGTGATGCCGGCGAGCATCATGATCCACCAGAACCAGAGGATCCAGTTCTGTCCGAGCTTGCGCGGGCCGGGCACGCTGTTGAGCGCGGCCAGTGTGGTTTCGCCGTGCGTGATGGAGAACCGGCCGAGTTCGATCTGCACGAAGACCTTGATGACGCAGCCGATGATGACCAGCCACAGCAGCGAGATGCCGGCCTGCGCGCCGGTTTTGGTGGTGGCGATCAGTTCGCCCGAGCCGACGATGCTGCCGGCGATGATGAGGCCCGGACCGAGTTGACGGAGCGTCCCCCCGAGAGTTCGCGGCGGCTCGACCGGCGGCTGCCCGGAGGCGGGGTCGTCCGACGGCGCAAGCGTGTCGGGATCGGAGTTCGGCAAGTCAGTCATCGGGCGCGCGTCAGGGAAGGGCCGATCGTGTTTTCCCTTATAACCCGGTCGCTGTGCATGGGCAACGAACGCGGTCGCGATCCGAGCAACGGCATCGTCGTACGGCTGGTTTCCAAAGTGTCGGGAAGGCAATGGAACCCCGTCAGTGACACATCTCCCGGTCCGGCGTCGATGTCCCCTGGAGTGCGGCGACAAGTCGCCGCGCTCCAAAGGCGCACGCCGGCTGCGTCCACTACGGTGGGGCTGGCGAACCTGATGAGAAAAGAGTATTGGTCGCCGTGGTGAAACGCCTCGTTGTTGTAGCGTCCATGCCGCCTCGGAGAGAAGAGCAGACTGATTATGGCCGAAGAACATCGATTGCCTCTCGGTTTCCGCGCGGCTGGTTATGCCTGCGGGATCAAGTCGGACCCGCAGAAGCTCGATCTCGCCCTGTTCGTCTCCGAACGTCCGTGCGCGGCGGCGGGGGTGTTCACGCAGAACGAGGTGGTCGGTGCTCCAGTCAAAGTCTGCCGGGAACGTCTGCCGCGGGAGACCGCCCGGGGGGTGATCATCAACTCCGGTAACGCGAACGCCTGCACCGGACAGACGGGAATCGACGATGCCGTGTGGGTGACGGCTCAGGTGGCGGGGCAGATTGACTGTGCGGCGGAGGACGTCCTGGTCTGTTCAACGGGCGTGATCGGCCATTTCCTGCCGCTCGACAAGCTTGAGGCGGGCATCCCGAGCGCAGCATCGGCACTGGATGACGGCAATCACGCGTTTCTCGCAGCAGCGAGAGCGATGATGACAACCGATACGGTGCCGAAACAGGCGTCGCGGACGATCCGCATCAAGCAGGGCGAGGTGACGATCAGCGGCGCGTGCAAGGGGGCTGCGATGATCGCTCCCAACATGGCAACGATGCTGGCGGTGGTGATGACGGATGCGCGAATGTCGCCTGCAGCCCTGGAGAGCGCTCTCCAGCAGGCCGTGGACCGGAGTTTCAACTGCATCAGCGTCGACCAGCACACAAGCACCAGCGATACGGTGCTGCTGCTGGCGAATGGCGCCTCGGGCATCGAGGTTGACGGGGGGTCGCAGGAGTTTCAGCAGGCGCTGGAGGAGGTCTGCCGGGAATTGGCGCTGCAGATCATCCGGGATGCGGAAGGGGCCGAGCATTTTGTGACAATCGACGTGACCGGGGCCCGCAACCGGGAGGAGGCCGCGCGAATCGCCCGGTCGGTGGCCGACAGTCCGCTCGTGAAGACAGCGATTACCGGCAACGATCCGAACTGGGGGCGGATTGTCTCGGCTGCGGGCTACGCAGGGGTTCCGTTCGCCGAGGAAGAGTGCTCGCTGACGATCAACGGCCATGCCGTGTATGAGCGGGGCGCGCCGACCGGAATCGAGGAGGGACCGGTCTCGGCGGCGATGCAGACCGGTGACGTGTCGATCGGACTGGTGATCGGTCGGGGTGAAGGGGCTTGCCGCTTCTGGACCTGCGATCTGACGGCCGAATACGTGCGGCTTAATTCCGAGTACACGACCTGATGCCCTGTCAGGGCTCCGCTTGTAAATATGTCGATGGACAAATCCGCACTCAACCCTTCGGGATTCGTGCTCCGATTAAAATCGGCTTCCACAATTTCAAATCTGGCAGAGCAGTCGTTGAGTGCCGGGGCCCGCTCCTGGCGGGCGCGGCTCGTTGCCGAGAAAACGGGATGATCTGCCATCCGGCAGTTCTTGCGCGACTTGAGCGGAAATTGACCGTTCCTCTGGATTCGTCGGGCGCGGGGGGCTATAACGCGCGGCGACATTTGCCGGATACAGTCTCTCTCAACCCTCCCTTCCGGCGGGTGTCATCCCCTCCTCCACTCAAGTTTCCCTTGTTTCCAGATTGCCCCAAGTGCCGCATGAGCGGCGAGCGATTCCGGTATGCGCAGTCAGACGCGCTGACCCGGCCCGTTCTCCGTATGCGCATGACGTGAGCGGTTGCCTCATGACGGCAACTATCGGAGCCAACCAATGAATGTTTGCGCCTTGAGGTTACTGTTCTCCCGGAATTCGTTGCGCTTGAATCAAGTTTCAGCGACCAACGGGAGCGGGTTCCCGCCGGCGAGCGGCAGCTCGCATGGTCGGAGGCCCTGGCTCGTCAGAAGTCTTCCCGCCATCTTCCTGCTCGTGTTGACGGCCGCCGGCTGCAACACGGTGCCGGACTACCAGATGCGGCAGGCTCAATTGCGTTCGATGCAGATGTACCGCCAGAACCAGGCGCTCTCGGCGCAACTGGGACAGGCGCAGCAGTCCGCCGCGGCGCTTGCCGCCGAAAGGGCGCAACTGGAGCAGCAACTGGCGATCGCCGGCCAGCGACTGGACAACCTGAACGCCGAGCGTTCGGCGCTTCACGATCGTTACTCGCATCTGCTCACTGCATCGAGCAATCCGCTTCCGGGTCCGACCAGTGAGCGGTTCCGGGATCTGGCCGAGCGGTATCCGGACTTTGAATTCGATCCGGAAACCGGCGTCAGCAAGTTCAACAGCGATCTGCTGTTTGCTTTGGGGAGCGACTCGATCCGGCCGGATGCTCAGGAATTGTTGAAGGAATTCGCCGCCATTATGAACAGCGAAGAAGCCCAGCAGTTCAACATCCTCGTCGTGGGACACACGGACGACATTCCGATCAAGAAATCCGGCACGGCGGCGCGGCACCCGACCAACTGGGAACTGTCGGTCCATCGCGGAACGGCCGTCGTGCACGCCCTCGCGAAATTCGGCCTGAAAGAGAACCGGATGGGTGTGTCCGGCTACAGCATGTACCAGCCGATCTCGCCGAACACGAACGACGAGAACCGCGCCAAGAACCGCCGTGTTGAGATCTACGTGCTGGCACCGGACGCCCGCGTAGCGACCGGCGGGTGATTCGCGCCGCAGGAGCGAGCCTTTGAGATCACGTTGTGCATCCGGTGAAGAAGAGGACGCAACGGCCGGCGAAGGGTCGCACGCTGGCAGCGTACGTTACGGGGCTGCTATGCGGCGTCGGCTGTACCCGATCCCTCGTCGACCGTCTGATCGGTGTCGGCCTCGACGTCCGGTGGCTGAGAGATCGGAAGGTCTGCGAGATTGACACCGCCGACGGCGGCGCGGCTCTGGGGCGTGAGGCGGTAGACGACGCCGTCATTGCGGCCCTGGAGGTCGAACTTGAGCAGTCCGTGGGCGATCAGCTTGCCGTGAATCGCCGGAAGCTGCGAGGGAGCGATGTGCTCGACCTCCCGCAGGCGCGGCAGCCATTTCTTCGAGCGGGGCGACTCTTGCTCGTCGTCGTCGTCGGCCTCGCCGCTCGCCGCCGGCTGCTGTTGCTGCTGCTCGATGGTCTCGGCAAGTTGCTGCTCCGCCTCGACATAGGCGGCCAGAACTCGAATCCAGTCGGGGTTATCGGCCAGCAGTTCGGTCGGTTCGGAGATCATGCCCTTCGTATCGGGCCGGTACGAAGCGCGCATCGAGCAGGGCTGGTCGGCCTGTTACGACCGTTACGTCCGGAAGGCCCGGCGGCGGCGCGTCCGGCACAGCCGGTACAACCGGACGGCCGTATCGTGATGGGGTCCGCTCTGCGGACCACACCCGGACTCTGCGAAATGGTGCGCGAAGCAGAGCGCGATTCGCAAAACGGTCCGCGAAGCAGACCCTACTTCCACTTCATTCACATGTTGGTTTTGGCGTCGCCGCCGTCGCCGAGGACGGCGTCGAGCGCGTTCACCAGCGCCGCGTCGTGGGCGTGGTCGCGGCTGTAGATGCGGAAGATGATGAAGCTGGTCGGCAGGGCCCTGAACAGTTCGTCGTCGTGCAGTTCGCGGGTCTGTCCGGAGGCCGGGTCGACCAGATAGTTCTGGCCGCCTGCCGGCAGGCGTCCGCTGGGACGGTGATAATGCCGGGCGACGTCGATCTTGAGCGGGATTTCGCGGATTCCGGGCGGAAGCCGGTCCCGGACGCGGCGGAGAACCAGGTCGGGTTCCGAAAAGATCGTGGTTGCTTCGGCCGACGCCGTGTGGAAATTGAGCGTTTTCTCGACCGCCAGTTTCCAGCTCACACGTCGGCGGAGGATGTCCTCCCATTGCTGGCCGACACGGCGCAACTCGGCGTCCTCCGACTCGATCCAACGCTGCACATCCACGAGAAAAGATGATTCGGTCAGTCCGCGATAGGCGTGGAGGTTTTGTGAAGGGTCGCCGGGGAACAGATGCGGCATGGTGTCGCCGAAGACTTCTTCCAGAGCGAGGTCGAGCGCGCGAACGGTGCGGTGGAAGTAGACCGTGCGGAAGAGGTTGGCCCGCGTCTCGATGAAGTGGATCAGCGTGGGCAGCCCGCGGACGTGAATCGAGAGGCCTTCGGACGTGAAGAAGCTGTAGTGCAGCAGTCGGTTGACGTCGTACGCCCGCGGGTTGTAGCCGGTCATGTAGGCGTCGCGGAGCACGAAGTCCATGTTGTCGATGGTGTAGATGCCGCTGAAGAGGGCGCGGAGCTTGCGGAGCCAGTCGGGATGCCCTTCGTCGTCCCTGCCGCCGCGCGGACGACGGATGAGCCAGGCGATCTGGCTGGGGTCGAGCACTTCGAGCGGACCGAGCACGCCGTTGGGGTTTCTGCGGACGCAGCGCAGCAGGTCGCCCAGTTCTTCTTCGATGATCTGTGCGCCGAGGTCTTCATGCGTGACGCCGAATTGGGCGAGATACTGATCGTCGAAGAAGTGGCCGAACGGTCCGTGCCCGACGTCGTGCAGCAACCCGGCCATCCGCACGAGGGACTCGACGTAGGCGCGGGAGGGGACGTTGCGGCAGGCATCGGCGAGCGACTCGTACCATTCGGCGACGGCGCGGGAGCCGAGATGCATGACCCCGAGCACGTGCTGAAACCGCATGTGTTCCGCTGACGGGAAGACCCACCAGGCGGTCTGCAACTGGTGGATGTGCCTGAGCCGCTGCACCCACGGATGGTCGATGATCTCCTGTTCGGAGACTTCGCCCTCGGGCAGACCGCTGCCGGAGGTGAAGGCGATGTATCCGTGGATCGGATCGTGGGCCAGGCTTTCGGTGGTGTAGTCGCGGGGCATCGTGCTGTGTCGCAGTCTGAACGTCGTGATTCTAGCAGGAGGCTCGTGAATCGGCTTGCGTCGCGGAACCGAACAAGCGCGTCGATGGAACTCGCGACGAAAAGTGTTTCAAAAAATCTGAGAAACCCCGTGATACCGGCGACCGGGCCTCGCCGGTCAGAGTGGAGGAGTGGCCAAGTGAGTCTCGATCTGACAGCAGGGAACGTCCATGAGCAGCAGTCACGAGTCCGGATCCTGGTTGGTTCGCTTTTGTGACACGTTTTTTCAGGAGCGGAACATCAAGTGGATGCTGGGCGTCGGGATGGCGATCCTGCTGGGGTCGTCGTTGATGCTGGTCACCACACACTGGGAGGAATACACGCCGCTCTGGAAATACGCAATTCTGCTGGCCTACACGGCGGCGATTCATGTGGCCGGGCAGATCAGCTACCACAACCTGGCGCTGCGGAAGACCGGCACCGGGCTGATGGCGCTGACGCTGCTGTTGATTCCGCTCAGCTTTCTGTCCGTGCGCTGGATGGATTTCGAGTCTCTCTCTTCTGCGGCGGGATTGATATCCAGCGGGGGAATGGCCGCGTTGTTGCTGGGGAACGCCGTCTTCGCCTCGTTTGCCGCACGGAGAATCCTGCGACACTTTTTGCGACGAACGCAACCGACGTTTGTCGCCTCCTACGTCGTTCTCAGTCTGGCGGGAGCAGTCGTTCCCGCGCTGCCGGTCTCGCTGGCGCCGTGGACGGGTTTCTTCGTGTGGCTGGTGTTCGCCGCCGGAACGATGAAGGTCAACCGGCATGTTTTCTGGCTGACGGAGGAGCGTCGTCTGCCTCGGGTCTTCGGCTTCTTTCCGGTTGCATTGCTGGGTGGTCTGTTTCTGGTCCTGTTTTCAAGCAGTCTGGCGGCTCACATCGCTCTCGAATGGATTGGATTGGGATGCCTGCTGGTTGCACTGCCGGTGCTGCTTGCCGCCGATGCGCTGGCCGATGTTCATGAAGAGAGGCATGGCAGCCTCAAAGGGCCGCTGCCGTGGAGTCTGTTGTTGCCGCTGTTCACAGCTCTGAGCTTAATTGCGACAGGTCAGTGTCTCTCAGCGATCGGATTTCCGGACGCTCCCGCCCTGGTCCCTTCAGCGGCGCTGGCGGCGGTGACGTTCGCGCTGGTGGCCCGCAGAACCGGCCATCGTGTGTTCGTGTGGTGCATGCTGGGATGTGTTCTGCTGGCCTACCGCACCTGTCCCGTGTTCTTTCGCGACCTGGTGCTGATGATGACTCAGCAGGCTGCGGAGGCGGTGAAGGAATCGCGATTGCCGCTCGCATTCTACGGGCTGACTTGCTTGCCCCTGCTGACGGTGACAAGTCTGTGTGCCCGCTGGCGGCGGCGAGCGGACGACGGCCTGTTCGCACTGCCGTTGCGGCACTTCTCGATCGGTATGACGCTGCTCCTGCTGGTCGTCTCGTTGACACACGTGAAGGCGATCTTCCCGGTCGGCATCGCGTTGACCGCGATGTTCGGGTTGCAGGCAGTGTTGTTTCGAGATCGACGACTGGTGCTGACCGGCATCGCCGCGTTGGCGACGGCTGCTGCCGGGTTTGCACCCTTTGCCGTACAGGTTCTGAGCGTTGCGGACACGACGGCGTTGCGCGTGTTGCCGTGGTGCGCGGCTTCTGCGTTGCTGTTGATTCCGGGGTATCGAATTGATCGCTGGGCGGCGGGCCTCGATCGAAGGAATGCCGCCGCGCCAGGGATTGACGCCTGCCAGACGGCGAGTTTCGCGGCGGCCGTACTTGGCGCGATCTGCTGGGTCGTGCAGAGCTTCACCCATGTGGGTGGTTCACTGCCGACACTTTCCGGCGGCGCTGTCTGCTTGCTGCTGCTGGTTCACGCGCTGCAGTGGCGGAAAGCGTGGGTCGGCCATGTCGCGGTCTGCTTTGCCGTCGCCTTTCCGGCGATCAGCATGCTGGATTCCGGGTGGTCCCGGCTTGACGTCTTCTCGTTGACCGTACTGCTGCTTACCGGGTTATGGGGCGGGTCGTTGCTGTTGGAACTCCGGCCAAGGTGGTTGATTGCCCAGGCATTCTTGCCATCGGCGCGTCACGTGCCGTGTGTGGGACTGTCGTTCGCGCTGGCTTCGGTCTTCATGCCGGTCTCGCTGGCGGGGATATTCAGTGAGAGTGTTGTGGCGCCTCTGGCGGCGGGCGGCGTCCTGGTTTTCTGGGCCTTTGCAGCGGCGTGGCGGCATCGGCAGGGGTGGCTGACCGTGTGCGGATGGTTTGCGTTGCTGTCACTCGTCGGTGCGACAGTGGTTGATTGGACGGGGCCCGCGATCGGTCGCCCCTGGCTGCCAGCCATCTGGGCGGGACTGGCGGCGATCACAATACCCACCCTGCGTCTGGGGCATCCTCGAATTCGCTCACAGAAAGGGGGTGTTTTCGCATCCGACCGACGCATTGCAACATCACTGGCTGTCGCGATTTCCCCGTTGAAATGGTGCCTCGGAGCGACGCTGGGAGTCGTGGCGATTGCATCGCTGGTGGTCTATTCGCAGCAGATGATCGTGGCAGGCGGTCTGGCGGCGGCCGGTTTGCTCGGCCTTTCGGTTGCGCTCCAGCGTTCGGCGCTGCGAACGATCGCGTTACTCATCGTGAGTTGGCAGGTTGTGTGCGTAGTGATGCAGTCGTGCATTCCGGGCCTGACGAACCTGACTCATTTGACCTGGTCGCTCTATGCGGCCGGTGCACTGCCGGTCGCGATGGTAGCGAGCGGGTTGTCCTGGATCTGGCAGCGAGCGGTCGCTCGCAACTCGGGTTTCGGCAGCGAAGTCGAGCAGGGGCAGTCGATCCTGCTGTGGTGGATGGCGGCCGTATCACTGTTGGCGACGCTGCCGTATCAGGGGGCCGGGCTTTCCGTGTTTCAACTGCTGTTGGCGGCCGGTTCGTTCCTGTTGCTGGCGTTACAGCATGTTGACCGGGCGCTGTCTCGTGTGCGTGCAGTTGACTATTCAGGGCCGGACCGCGCGAGTGCGGAGCAGCACGTCTGGTTTGCCGAAGCAATCGTGCTGCTGGGAGTGATCTACTTCGCTCGCTTCGATGTGATCGCGCTGACGCACGCCGGGATGTTGTACGGCGTGCTGTTCGCGGGGTTCGTGGTGTGGAGCGTGAGCCGGTGGGCGTCGGGCACCGCGCGAACCGCAGTTCTGGCGCGTCCGCTGGCGATGACGGGCATGGCGCTGCCTGCGGCGTCGGTCGTGCTGGGCTTCGCCCGACACGTGACTTTGGACGAACCGGAGTGGCTCGGGATCAACAGCTTGGCGCTGCTGTTTGCGGCTGGGTTCTACTTCTGGCGCGGCCTCGAAGGCCGGCGTCAGGGATTGCTGGTCGGCTCGGCCGTGATTGTGAACGTCGCACTGGCTCTGTTGTGGCGAGAACTCGACTGGTCGGATCCGCAGTTCTTCATGATCCCCCTCGGAGCATCGCTGATCGGACTGGTCGAATTGCTGCGAGAGCAGGTTCCGGACAAAGCGCGCGATCCCCTGCGGTACCTGGGCGCACTGGTCATTCTGGTCTCGCCCACATTCCATATCGTGGGAGGTAGCTGGCTGCACCTGTTGTCGCTGATGATTCTCTCCGTCGCGACGACGCTGATCGCGATGGGGTTGCGGATTCGCGCTCTGATGTACATGGGAACGGCGTTTCTGCTGGCAGACATCGCGGCGATGGTTGTTCGCGGGAGCATCGATCACCCGAACGTGCTGTGGATTTCCGGCGTGATCGTCGGTGCGGCCGTCATCGGTCTGGCGGCCTACTGCGAGCGGCATCGCGAACTGATGCTGCAACGTCTGCGATTGATTTCGGCGGAGCTTCAATCGTGGAACTGACCGATTCTCTCCGCTTCCGACAATCAACGATTTTCCCTGGAGGATTACGTCATGAAATGGCTTGAGAGTTTTACGTTTGTCATGCGGTCGAGCGTCACGGCGCTGCGGGAGAAGGTAGAAGATCCGGAACGGATGCTGCACCAACTGATCTGTGACATGGAGGAGGAACTGGAAGTCATTCGCAGTTCAGTCGCGGCCGCGATTGCCGATGAAATCCAACTCGGGAAACAGGTGGAATCGGCCCGGGAACAGGCCGACACCTGGGCGGGGCGGGCGGAAACGGCGATGAAGCGAAAAGACGAATCGGCCGCGCGGTCCGCTCTGGATCAGAAACTCCGCGCCGAGGAGCGGATCGCCACGCTGCAGGAGTCGTACGAGTCTCAGCAGAAACAGGTCGAGAAACTGCAGAAGTCGTACCGGGATCTGGAGGACAAGACACGCCAGGCGCGGCACAAGAGAACGCTGCTGGTGGCGCGGCTGTCGCGGGCGGAGTCGGCCAGGCGGATCAACTGTGCCCTCGATCGAGCCGGGGGGACGTCGGCGTTCGCGGAGTTCAGCCGGCTGGAAGGACGGGTGGAGCGCGCCGAGGCGATGAGCGACGCCTACGACCGGCTGGAAGGCCGCGATCCGGAGGCCGAAGAGCTGGCCGCTGAGTTCGACGCCCAGGAGCGTAAGGAGATGCTGGAGCGGGAGTTCGCGGAACTCCAGCAGCGCGTCGCCGAGCCTCAGTGAAGCAGGCCGAAGTCATGCTTCGATTGTTGAGAGACATTTGTCGGCTGATCCGGTCCTGGTGGATCGTCGACCGCATCCGGGTCTCGCGCGAGCGTCAGGATGAGAAATGAAACCGGCGCCTACAGGAGAATCGGCAATGCCGCTGGAGAGCCTGTTTGCTGCGTTGCATCGAGCGCCATTCGCCACCAAGATAGCGGCACGGCGGGATGGCGATCATTGGGCTCTCGGGACCGGCAGACATGGCGATTCGGACGACGTGCGACGGCTGCTTCATGGAGTACAACGTCCCCGACGATCGGGCGGGCAAGGCGTTCAAGTGCAAGGAGTGCGGAGAGACTGTTCGCGTTCCGCGTGCGGGAGAGCGATCCGCGCCGCGAGCCACGACCGGCGGTGCGCCTCGGGCGCGAGCGAAGCCCGCGACTTCAAAGCCGAGATCGAAGAGGAAAACGTCGTCCGGGGGGTCGGGGGGACTTTGGATCGCGATGGGCGTCGGAGCGGCCGTCGCGGTGCTCGCCGTCGTTGGCGTCGCCGGTTACCTGCTGTGGCCGCGAGGCGAGAACGTTGCCGCACAGGGAGACGATGCCACCGTAGCGAGCGCCGAGGGGACGCGGGAAGCTGCGCCGGCCGGTTCGAGTCCGGAAGCGCCGGCGTTAACGGTTGATGAGGAAGCGATTGTCGCGGATTTCCGCCGATTGGCCGGTCAGCAGCGTGGGACGACGCCGGAGCAACGAGTGGCGGCCATGCAGAAGTTCGCTGCGGACCGAAACATGACGGTGGAGGAAGTGCTGGCCGTCGTGGAGAAGGGCCGGCTGGCGCGCGAGGCGGCGAACAGAGTGGAAAAGAAATGGCAGCCGCTGGAGATCGGTCGCGGACCGGCCACTGCATGGCCGGGCCAGGCGAGTGTGAGCGTTCCGCCGGGCTTCACCGGTGCAGAATTTCGAACGCCCAAGGTGCAGGCGCCGTTTGTTCTCTCCGGTGCGACCACCCTCGACGGCGTTGAGCGGCATGTGTTTGACCTGAACGCTTCAGAGCCAATCGGCCGATGGATTGGAGAGACGCCGTTCAGTCTGCACGAGCAAGTCAGCCCGGACGGACAACTGGTGTGCGCACCGGACGGAGTCGTGCTTAACGTCCTACGCGCCGCTGACGGAGAACCGGTTCAGCAGATTTCCAGTCCGGACATCCACCACGTGGCACTGCTCGCGTTCATCGATCCGCAGCATTTGCTCGTCCTGACGCCGCTGACGGCGGAGCGCACCACCGACAAGACGCGGCGTTGCCTCGTCTTCGACGCGACGACCGGCGCGGAGGTGTCCCGGTTTGAGCGCGAGTTTGACTTCGTGGGGGATGACAAGGTGAGTTGCTCCCCGGACGGACGGTATCTTTCCGCGACCGGGAGAGGGAAATCGATTGAAGTCGTCGAGATCGCCTCGGGCGAGCAGGTGTGCGCGCTCGACCTTGACCCCGAAGGAATGAAATTCGGCCAACTGAAGGGCGTGTCGTTCTCACCGGACGGGCGATGGATCGGGGTGCTGGAAGAGCTAGCGCTCAAAGCGATGCGTCTCTACCTGATCGACACGTCTTCGGGGGAGTTGACGCGCACGATCGATCTGTACGGTTCCACCACAACGCTGGGGGCGATCCAGGCGGACCCGATTGCGTGGTTCCCCGACGGACGGTTTCTCCTGATCGGCAAGACACTCGGGGTCGATACGGCGACCGGACGCCGGGTCTGGCAGGCCAGCGGCCGGCAGAGCGGCGCCTGGTCGGCCCGCGTGCCGATCGACGGCGGACTGCTCTACCAGGTGAACGAGGACGGGGCTTCCAAGCTCGTGACGCTTCCCATCGATTTCGACCGAATTGCGTCGACGCAACAGAGTTGGCCGTCCGATGCGGCGCTCGCTCCCGGCATGACAGTGAGCGTGACGGTCGATCTCTCAGCAGGGGGGCTCGAGACAATTCATGAAGTGGTTGCGGCTGGATTGACCGCAATGCTGGAAGGGCAGGGATTGACGGTCGCCGAAACGGCGGAAAAGACGCTCTCCGTCGACATGCGGGACGGCGCCGTCGCCATCGCGTGGAAGAACGGGGAGCAGACCTTGTGGGAATCGGTCGCGACCGATGACACCGCACTGGTCGCGCTGCTCGGCCATATGCGAGGGAAGACGCTCGAGCAGGCGTTGGGATCAGAAGGACTGGCGAGACTGCAGGCGTACTCCGTGCCGTACTTTGTATCGGCCGATGGTGAGTGGACCTTGCCGGTCGTCGAAGAAATCAGCCACGGCGAGTAGCCAGGGTCAGGCATCACAGGGGCGCGGAGCCACAGCGCGGGCGGGTTTCGATACTTCCGGATCGAGGACCGCGTGCGGCGCTAGATCGGATTCCATCCTGCTCCGGCAGGTTGAAAACCTGCCGGACGACGAGGTGCCTACCGCAGGACCGCCTCTTCTGAGGCAAACTCGACCGGTTGCTCGACCGGGGCGAAGGCAGCCCAGACCGGCAGGTGGTCGGAGACTTCGAGTGCCTGTTCCTTTGTCAGTGCGTACTCAGACTGCAGGTCGATAATCCCGGCTGAGCCGGTGAACTCGGACGTGCTCGTGCCGGAGAAGAGAATGTTGTCGTAGGACTTCGTGCCGCGGGTGTTCGTCGGCTGCCCGCTGACGGTCCACATCAGATTCGGCAGGTCACGAAGTTCACCGAGATGCCGGGCGTCGGCATTGAGGTCGCCCAGCAGGATGATGTCGTCCTCGGAGTCGGTCCGGCGGACCATGCGGATAACGTCGTCGAGAGCGTTCACTTCGTCGTCAACTTCGTCGGGATCGGTGTGGATGTTGACGAGCGTGAAGGTCCAGGCGTTTCCTGAGAGGGCGCCTTTGACGCGGAAGCTGGCGACGAGCGGCTCGCGGTGCAGGCGGTCGTGCGGGTCGTAGACGGTGTAGACCGATCCTTCGAGGAGTTCGATGCGATCGGTATCGTAGAGATAGAGGTACTGTTCTTTCGACGAGGACCGGCCGAGCCGGGGACCGACGACGACGTCGTAGTGGTATCCGTCGGTGTTGACCATTGCGAGAAAGCGGTCGATTACGGACTGATCTTTGGAGCGCAGTTCCTGGATGGCGATCACGTCGAATCGCCGCACCATGTCGACGATGACCTGCATCGCCTCCGGCTTTTCGATTTTCGATTTGCCGAAGACCTGAATGTTCCAGGTGGCGACGGAGATTTCGTCGCGGATGCTGGGCGTGCCGCGGAATTCGCCCGTCGGAGCAGGTTCCGTTTGCCGCTGAGAATCGAAGGCGACGGTGGGCAGCAGATCGCGTTGCTGATCAGTACAGCCGGCCAGCCAGAGCGCCGGGCCCAAAGCAAGCAACAGAAACGATTTGCGCAGCCAGTCCATGTCGAGCCTCCTTGCTCTGCGTGAATGCGAACGGTTCGCGGCGGTCTCTGTGTGAGGTATCGTCCTCTGCGGGGTGTCGAGTCATGCCGAATCTGCCGTTTCGGAAAGATCAAGTCGCGAGACGCGGTGCGATAGAAGCCCGTTTTCCGGCAGGCGGGGCTCGTTGGTGTGATTTGCCGTGAGCTTGGCAGAGACGAGTGGCTTTCGTTTTTGCGGAGAGAGGCGTAGGTTACTTTCTTCCTGGAGGTTGTTGCACTTGAGTCAGGCGTCAGCGACCAACGGGAGCGGGTTCCCGCTCTCGAGCGGTAGCTCGCATGGCCCGAGGCCCTGCCTCGTTAGAGTCATGCGGCTTTGCAAGTGTGATGCGTGGAACGAGCAGCGCTTTTCTCTGTCGGAAGCTGCATCGTTGAGGCGGCTCTCTTTCAACCCTCGAAAAGATCGGCCGATGGCGCTTGAGATCACGTTGCAGACGCCCTCGACGATCCCTCTGGAGGTCGACGCGATCGGTTTCGAGGCAGTCCGTGGACAATCGCCGGACGACGTCAAGCGGACGTTGGTTCAACGAGGCAACAAGCAGACTCCGCTCGGGGAGTTTTTTGACGTGCAGGGCTCGGCCGACGATGACGAGATTGTGTGGAGCGGGGACTGTGCGAACGTCAAGCGGATCGGCACCAGGCTGGCTTTCGGACGGATGCGGGTTGAAGGAAATACGGGCATGCACCTCGGGGCCGAGATGACCGGGGGTGAGATTGTCGTTGAGGGGAACGCCGGGGACTGGGCCGGCGCTCAGATGCGGGGAGGGTCGATCCGCATCCGGGGCAACGCCGGTCATCTGGCGGGAGCGGCGTATCGGGGCGGAAGGAAGGGTATGAGCGGGGGAGAGATCATCATCGATGGGGAGGCCGGCAACGAGATCGGAAACTCCATGCGTCGCGGTACAATTGCGATCGGCGGACGCGCCGGCGACTTCCTCGGTGTCGGAATGATTGCCGGGTCAATCTTCGTCTTCGGCGAGGCGGGAATTCGCCAGGGGGCCGGAATGAAACGGGGGACGATCGGTCTGTTCGGCGGGGAGAGGCCGCCCGAAATGCTGCCGACGTTCAAAGCGGCAGGGGTGTTTCAGCCGACCTGGCTTAGAGTCTACCTCCGTGAACTGCGGGCGCGTGGATTCGCCGTGCCGGGCGAACTGCTGGAGGCGACGTATCGCCGCTACAGCGGAGACTTCCTCGAACTGGGGAAGGGAGAGATTCTCGTCCCTGTTGCCGCGTGACCGACGGGATGAGTGAGAATCGCAACATCGCGCGGCGGCTTCAGCAATCGGCCCTGGCGGCGCCCGACCAGGACGCCGTGCTCCAGCCTCTCGGGCGCCGGCCGTCGGGAACGACCGCTTACTCCCACGTCTCTTTCGCGGAACTGGAGGAGCGGAGCAATCGGCTGGCGCGCGGGCTCGCACGGCGGGGGGTCGTCTGTGGGACGAAGCTGGTGCTGTTTGTGCCGTTCAGCGTCGAATTCATCGAGTTGACGTTCGCCCTGTTCAAGGCCGGCGCGGTTGTGGTGCTGATCGATCCGGGGATGGGACGGGCCAACATCTTCCGGTGCCTGGAGGAGGTCGAGCCCGACGGTTTCGTTGCGATCCCGCGCGTGCAGGCGATCCGTTGTCTGATGCGGTCCCGTTTTCGCTCAGCACGGCTGAATGTGACGGTCGGGCGCCGCTGGTTCTGGGGCGGAGCGACTTACGATTCGCTGATGCGGGACGGCGATGAACTCTGGAAGCCGGTGGAAGCGGATGCAACCGAACCGGCCGCGATCATTTTCACGAGCGGGAGCACGGGCCCGCCGAAGGGCGTCCTGTACGAACACGGCATGTTCGACGCGCAGGTGGATCTGATTCGCGACCGGTACGGGATCGAACCGGGAGAGATTGACCTGCCCGGATTTCCGCTGTTCGGTCTGTTCAACGCCGCGATGCAGGTGACGACGGTGATTCCTGAGATGGACCCGACGCGGCCGGCGGACGTTGATCCGCGGAAGATCGTGCGGGCGATCGAGGAACAGCAGGTCACGCAGGCGTTCGGTTCGCCGGCCTTCTGGAACCGCGTGGGACGGTATTGCGAGGAGGAAGAGATCGAGTTGCCGACGCTGCGTCGTGCTCTGTCGGCGGGCGGACCGGTCCCCGGCCACGTGCTGGAGCGGATGTCGCGCGCATTGACCGGCAAGAGGGCCGACTTTCATACTCCCTACGGAGCGACGGAGAGCCTGCCGGTCGCGTCGATCTCAGCGAGTGAAGTCTTTGCGAAGACGGCTGATGCGACCAGACGGGGAGCAGGGACGTGCGTCGGCCGGACATTTCCCGGAGTGGACGTCAGGATCATTGAAGTGACGGACGGACCGCTGGGTGCGATCGACCAGGCGCGCGAATTGCCGCCGGGTGAAATCGGGGAAATCGTCGTCCGCGGACCGAGTGTGACCCGGGAGTATTTTCGGCGGCCGGACGCCACACGAATGGCCAAGATTCCCGACGGGGAGACGATCTGGCATCGCATCGGAGACGTCGGATATCTCGACGACGACGGCCTGCTCTGGTTCTGCGGGCGTAAGGCGCACATCGTCGAGACGGAAGCCGGCCGAATGTACACCGTCTGCTGTGAAGCGATTTTCAACGAGCATCCGGGAATCTATCGCACGGCGCTCGTGGGGGTGGGACCGAAGCCGCGTCAAAAGCCTGTGATTATTGCTGAACCGGAAGCAGGTCAGTTTCCCACCGATCCGGCGGATGCAGAACGCGTGCGGAGAGAGTTGCGTGCTTTGGGAGCAAAGAACCCACTGACCGAGCGGATTGAGACGTTCCTGCTGCACGAGTCGTTGCCGGTCGACACGCGGCATAACGTGAAGATCAACCGGGATGCATTGGCCGCATGGGCGTCGATGCGGCTTGAGCGATGAGACAACGACGAGGCTGGCGGCAGGCGCTCAAGGACGTTGCTTTTCGCTGAGCGGGACGTCCCGGTGCTGGCGGTGGCAAGACTTGCAATCGGCGGCGAGCCGGTCCAGCGAACTATGCGCCGCCGATGGAACTGGTTGAGCCGAATCGCGTCTTTGGCGCAAGGCTGTCTCGAGATCAGTTGCCGCCAGTTCGCTTTCGCGAAGGGCTTCCACGAAACCGGCGGGCCGTCGTTGAGCTTCTTCGGTTCGCAGTAGTTCCGTGAAGTGTTCTCGAAGCTGGAGGGCTTCGTGAGCGGCGTCCAGATCGGGATGTTCCTCCAGCGGCTGCCAGTCGTTGCTGCTGAACGCCTGCAAGCGGTCGAAGGTGCGCTCGATCGCAACCATCGCTTCGGCCATCGGAGGGACGTCGACCGTTTCGGGGAACTCCGCCTCCAGGGCGTCGAGCAGGTCGTCTTCGAACCGTCGGGCGGACTTGGCGGATTCGTACAGGCCCAGGTAGTTTTCGCTCGTTCCGGCGGTGCGTAGCACGGAGAGAGCCAGGTCCGCTTCGAGGAGCCCGGAACCGACGCAAGCGACCGTTGCGGCGGCGGGGCTGCGGTGTTTGCCGTGATGGCAGTGGATATAGATCGGCCCCGGCAGATCGCGGACCGCCTTCGCCAGTTCTTGGGCCCGTTCCTCCGGGACGCCGTCATAACCGTGCGGGAGGTGGACGTAGCGGAGTTGGTACTTCTGCGCCGAATCGACGTCCGGCTTGGCTCCGTCGACGCTGATGACCGTTTTGACGCCCAGTTCGCTCAATTCACGGAATCCTTCCTCGCCGTCGGGCAGCCCTCCCGAAATCACCTTCGGATGCAACCGGTAAGCGTTCGGCAGATGGGGCCGGTCAATCGCCTGCGGTGACCAGGACTCGGCCGCGTCGGAGACCTGCGTTTCGCCCACTTGCGCTTCGGGCGGTTTCTGTGTGGAGCAGGCGGCAATCGACAGCAGTAGAGCGACGACCGTCATCGATGTGATTCTGGTTTCCATCGCGGTGACCGGTTCCCGAACAGTCATAGACGTCGTCGATGCATCGACGTGCAAAGCGTTTTCGAGCAAATTGCTCGACCATGTGTCCGCGTCGAGCGGTGTTTGGACTGTCGAAGACGAGAATCCGCGAGACAGTTCGCCAACACTGATTTGCAACGTGCTATGATCATTGGAAAGCCTGCCCCGGCAGTCGTCAAGCGGGCGATCGCAGCATCCCGCCTGCAGGGGAAATACGGGGAACGCGACAGATGCGTTGGAGAGAAGTGGCGAATCGGCCGTTCCGTCAAGACGGGCTTCAGGAAGCGGATGGGTCACAGGCCTCTCTGTGAGCGATGCGAATAACGCGGCCAACTGCGCACCGCCGGCTTGCTCCATGTGGCGCAATCGGCACATCCGATTTCGTAATTGGCTTCCGTGCCCAATGACTGGCTTCGCGCCGGGGGTTGGGGAGAGCATAATTGGTGCTGGAAAGTTCGGGTTCCCGAGTTCGTGAGACGAACGGGGGTTCCTGAAGTCGACCCGCATCCGAAGCGGTACGGTTGTCATGCTGAAGTTGGGACGATTGTGTCAGGGTCCGATCCGTCGGCGGGAGTGCCTCCGTGCGGGAGCGCTGGCGCTCGGCGGTCTGACACTACCGGACGTGATGGCGAAGCGCGCGGCTGCAAGCGCCGAAGGCAAGGGGACGTCGGTCATCCTGTTCTGGATGTGGGGCGGACCGAGCCAGCTTGAAACGTTTGACATGAAGCCCGATGCGCCGAGCGAGTATCGCGGGCCGCTTAATCCGATCTCGACAAACGTGCCCGGGATCGAGATTTGTGAATACATGCCGCTGCTTGCGCAGCGGGCCGACCGCTACTCGCTCGTCCGCTCGATGCATCACAAGATGTCGGCGCACAACGACGGCAGCATTGAAGTGCTGACCGGAAAGACACCGGCCCGCGAAGATCCCACGTCGCAGGCGATTTCTGAACATCCCGATTTCGGCATGGTCGCCAGCCGCATTCGCAATGCGCAGGCGAGAGGGATTCCTCAGTACGTCGGTGCACAGAAGGCCCCGTTCATGACGCGGCCGGTCTACCTGGGCGTCTCACACAAGGCGTTTGAGACGGGCAATCCGGCGGCCGACGACTACGAACCGCGGAACCTGAGCCTGAGCGACGGCATGAATCTGCAGCGGCTGGAGGATCGCCGCGGGCTGCTGAATCAGTTCGACCGATTCCGCCGCGACGCCGAGGAGCAGAGCGCGCTCCGGGCGACCGACCGCTTCCGCAACGCGGCATTCGACCTGTTGACCAGTTCGGACGTCGCCGGCGCGTTTGACATCAAGCAGGAGTCTGACGAAACACGGGACCGCTACGGCCGGCACCGGTGGGGGCAGAGTTGTCTGCTTGCCCGGCGGCTGGCGGAGGCGGGCGTCGCTGTGATCAACGTGGACGCCACCGCGCCCAATGACACGACGAAGCACTTCAGTTGGGACGACCACGCTCCGGCGTTTCACATCGATTACGCGCAGCGGGAACGACTCCCGCAAATGGACCAGGCGCTGTCGGCACTGATCGACGATCTGTATGACCGGGGCCTCGATCAGGATGTGCTGGTTCTGGCGTGCGGAGAATTCGGCCGGACTCCGAAGTTGACGCACGCTCCCAAGAACTTTTCCGATCAGATCGGTCTCGGCCGCGACCACTGGCCGCATGCGTTCAGCGTCTGGGTTTCCGGCGGAGGCCTGCGGATGGGACAGGTCGTCGGCGCAACCAACTCCAGGAGCGAATATCCGCTCAAAGACCCGCAGACGCCGCAGGATCTGATGGCGACGGTGTACCGGCATCTGGGCATCGATTCAGAACACACGTTCGACGACTTCGCCGGCCGTCCGGTGCCGCTGCTCTTCAGCGGGAAACCGATTGAGGCGCTGGCGTAACGGAATCTCTCGATCGAGAAGAACCGATTAACTCGGGACTGCCTGACATGCGCAAGCTGACGATTCTCCTGCTCTGTCTCTCGGCATCTCTTCTGGGAGCAGTCCTGGGGGATGCCGCCTTCAACGACGGCGTCGCAATGCGCGCGGATTTGCCTGCGGGAACTGCTTGCGAGTTGGTGGGAGGAACACGGGCGTCGTGCCCGGCGCCACCAACGACGGCAGTCGCTGCCATCGCCGATGACGAATCAGAAGCCGAGGAACGCTTTGAGATCCCGGACGAAGAGAAACCGTTCTGGGACTCGGCCGCGGCGTTCCTGGAGGCTTACCGGAGTGGTGATGCAGCAGCAATCGGAGAGATGTTCACGGAAGACGCGGAAGTTCTGGACGAGTTCGGCGAGCGCACCGTGGGTCGCGATGCGATCGTCGCGATGTTTCAGAACGTCTTCGATCATTCTCCGGACGCACTGATCGAAGAAATCCAGATCTTGAGCGTGCGTCGCATCTCGGACACCGTCGCTCTGGAAGAGGGAATCGTCGTCTCTTCCGAGTCCGCCGACGCACCGCGATTTACCTCAAAATATGCCGCCCTGCATCTGAAAGGAGGGGACGGCAAGTGGCGGATTAATACGCTCAAGGACTTCCCCCGGGAGCATGCGAGCCGGCAGGAGCAACTGCGGCAACTGGAGTGGCTGCTGGGCGACTGGGTGAACCAGGACGATGACACCGTTGTTCACACTTCGTGCAATTGGTCGGAGGACGGGAACTATCTGCTGCGGGAGTTCACCGTGCAGACGTACGAGGGCCTCGAGATGAACGGCGTTCAGCGCATCGGCTGGGACGCCTCCCGCAAGAAGCTGCGGTCCTGGACGTTCGATTCGGAAGGGGGTTTCTTCACAGGATTGTGGACGCGGCAGGACGACCAGTGGATCGTCACATCCGCCGGAGTCACCGCAGATGGCGAGACGACGACCGGCACCGCGGTCTACACCGTCGTCGACGAAGAGATGATTATCTGGCAGCACCAGGGCCTGATCGTCGGAGACGAGATGCGGGAATCCAGCGACCCCGTCACGATGGTTCGTTTGCCTCCGCAACCGAACGAAGACTGATTATCGAATCGCTCTGCGGCGACGGCGAATCCGACACAGCATCAACGAGGCAGACTCGATCCATGTTTTCACGAAGCTCCCTGGTGGCGTTGGCTGCGATTCTCATGACCCTTGCCCCCCTGATGGTCGCCGACGGTCGAGGTCGTGGAGGCGGAGGCCGCGGTGGATTCCGGGGCGGCGGGGGAGGCGGTCGCGTGAGCCGACCGGCGGCGCGTCCCAGTCGGCCGGCAGCGCGGCCGAGTCGCCCCGCTTCACGCCCGTCGATGCCGAGTCACAGCCGTCCGTCCCGACCCGCGCAGACCAGGCCGTCTCCGGGAGCGCGGCCTTCGATGCCGTCTCAGCGTCCGTCGACTCGTCCGTCCACTCCGTCAGCCCGCCCCTCGCAGCGTCCGTCAACGCGACCCGATTTGACGCCCGGCTCGCGTCCGTCGATTCAGCCGGGCAACCGACCCAGCACGCGGCCGGGGATCGAGCGGCCTTCCGTGGAACGGCCCGGCGGCTCGCGACCGGGCATCGATCGACCGGGAATTGAACGCCCCGGTATCGAGCGGCCTTCCCAACGCCCGACACTCCCCGGCGCCGGCGATCGTCCCACGACGTTGCCCGGCCTGGGGGACCGACCCGAGATCGGAGACCGGCCGGGCATCGGCGATCGACCGGGAATTGGAGACCGGCCCGGAATCGGCGATCGACCCGGAATTGGAGATCGACCGCGACCCGGTGAACGCCCCAATGTCGGCGATCGCCGTGACAATCTGCAGGATCGGCTGGCCAATCGACCCAACCAACTGCCGGCGGATGCGCGGGATCGATACAACGACCGCCACAATCACTGGAACAACTGGCACGACAGGCACTACCACTATCACGGCCACTGGCACAACGGGCACTGGCACGGCTACTGGCGACCGGGAGGCTACTGGGGTTACTGGTGGAACAGGTACCCCGCCATGACCGCGTTCGGTCTCACGACGTGGGCCGTCAACCGCGTCGGCTGGGCCTTCGGCTACAACCAGTATTACAACCCCTATTACACGGGCTCGGTCGTTGTCGACAACAGCGTCTACAACTACTCGCAACCGATCGTGATGACGCCGGACGAAACGACGCTGGCAAACGACCCAAACGATCTCCCGCCCCCGTCGGAGGCACCGGATGAGTCGCTCTCGTCCTTTGATCAGGCGCGGCAGCAGTTCTATGACGGCGACTACGACGCGGCCCTGCAGTCGACGGATGACGCGCTCAAAGAGCTTCCTAATGACACCGTGATCCATGAGTTTCGAGCGTTAGTGCTCTTCGCGCAGGGCAAGTACGCCGATGCTGCGGCGACACTCTATCCCGTGCTGAGCGTGGGACCGGGCTGGGACTGGACGACGCTCAGCGGGCTGTACCCGAGCGTGGACACGTACACGCAGCAACTCAGAGCGCTGGAATCATACCGCGACGCTCACCCGGACGAGGCGGCCGCGCGGTTCGTGCTGGCGTATCAGTATCTCACGGCGGGGCACGATGACGCCGCCGCGGGTCAACTCAAGGCGCTGCTGAAGATTCAACCGGATGATCAACTCGCCGCGCAACTCCTGACCGAACTCGATCCGGAGGCCGAGCTTCCGGATCCGCCGAAAAAGGTGGAACCGCCGAAGCCTTCGTCGCCGATCACCAGTGATCAAATCACCGGTAACTGGACGGCCAAGCGAGGCGACAGCAGCTTCGAGATGGATCTCGACCAGGACGGCACGTTCGCGTGGAGCTTCACTTCAGGGGGCGACACGCAGAAGGTCACCGGTGTGTGGAGCATCGACGACGACGGCGTCCTGGCGATGGAGATGAACGACGAGGGCGTGATGCTGGCCCAACTCGATCTGAACGGCCAGACCATGGACTTCTACATGCTGGGAGACACCAGTGGATCCGATCCGTTACAGTTCTCAAAGCAGTAAGTCGCAGTGTCTTGCAAGGTTCTGATCGACTTCCTTCTGACTTGAGCCGGATTGACCGGAAGGCGTCCTATTGCACCGGCGCCAGCAATCGGGCGGTGCGGACCATGAAGCGGAAGGGGGCGGAACTCTCCGTGTAGGCTTTCGGAGTGACGGGGAGGCTCTTCTCGAAATCGGCCTGGAGCATGGTTTCGACTTCTCGCGCAAAGTCGGCGTTCACGATCAACATTGTCACCTCGAAGTTCAGCCGCATCGAACGGTTGTCGAAATTTGCGGTGCCAACCATTGAAATCTCGTCGTCGACCAGCACCACCTTCTGGTGCATGAAGCCGGGCTGGTAGCGGTAGAACTCGATTCCCGCCGCGTCTCCTTCCTCGAGGTACGAGTAAGACGTCAGGTCGACCAGCCGGTCGTCGTTGTTTTCCGGGATCAGCACCTTGACTTCGACGCCGCGGAGCGAGGCGAGCTGCAGGGCGGAGACGAATTGTTCGTCCGGTACGAAATACGGGGTGGCGATCCAGATCCGTTTCCTGGCGACGTTGATCGCGTCGAGCATGAGGAGCGTCCCGGTTTCCAGTTCGTCGGCGGGTCCGGTGGGAAAGCACATGGCGGCGACGTCGCCTTGCGGCGCCCGCTCCGGAGTCCAGTGGAGTTCGTGAATCTCCTCGCCGGTCGCCCAGAGCCAGTCTTCGACGAAGGAGACCTGCGTTGCCAGAACGACCGGCCCGCGGAACGCCACGTGCGTGTCGCGCCACGGGGTCAGTTCCGGATGCTTCCCCAGGTATTCGTCGCCCACGTTGTGCCCGCCCACGAACGCCTCGCGGCCGTCGATCACCACGATCTTGCGATGATTGCGGAAGTTGATGCGAAAGGGATTCCCCCAGCCTCCCGCCGTCTTGAAAGCAGAGACTTCAACCCCTCCGTCGCGAAGTTCCTCCACATACGACGGAGGAAGATCGAGACTTCCCAGCGCGTCATATTGGACGTAGACGCGAACCCCCTCGACGGCTTTGGCGAGCAAAGCCTCCTGGATGCGGTTCCCCAATTCATCGTCGCGGATGATGTAGAACTGAAACAGCACATACTCTTCGGCCGACTCGATTGCCTCGATGATGGCATCGAACGTCGCTTGCCCGTCGATCAGGAGATCGACGTCGTTGTAGCGCGTGAGCGGGAGCAGTGAGAGGCTTTCGAGCAGACGCAACTGTGCCTCCTCGCGTTCGGAGCGCGGCTCGGCCATCATTTCCTGCTCGCGCAGGGCCTGGATGACCCGGTTCTCCGTCGCGCTCTTGGCGAGCATTTCTTTTTGTCGCACGAACTCATAGCCGTCGAATCGAGACTGGCCGAACACCCAGTAGGCGGGAACGGCGACATAGGGGAATGTGTTGAGGGAAACGGCCCAGGCGATCGCTCCCTGCGGCGTTCGCGTCGACATGATCGCCTGGATCGAGCTGATCGCGCCCAGCGTGTGCATTGTGACCACGAAGGCGGCGATCAGCTTCTTGCGGTGCCGTCGCCTCCACTCGAGAAATCGTTTGAACCGCGGGAATCGGTCGGACAGCCGGTCTGTCATGCGTCGAAACATTGATTCTCCGTCTTCCAGATGCAATTCGCGTCTCCCGACAGGTCGCCGCGGCGGCGACTCCCCCGCGGTCACGCCCGTTTCGCCAGTGCGGCCGCGGTTCCCCGCCCGAGTTGCTCGAAGACCGCCGACGCCTCCGCGAACTCAAGTGGCAGAGGCCGCACACGATGAGGTTCGACCAGCACCACCGAGCCGATCCACGGGTCGGGCGAGCCGGGAAGATAGATCGTGACCGGTTCGTTCTCGCCTGCGCTTTCCACCTGAAAGCCGATCCGGGAACAGTCGCTGAACGAAACAGAGACCGGCTTGAGAGTCGGCCTGGTTTCGTCGCCCCCGATGGTTCCCGTCATCTGCTCCTTGATGATGGCGTAACGGGGGAAAAACATCACAAGGTGCTTTTCCACGAACCCGGAAAACCGCCTGCCGAACGACCGCCGCGCCACGAATCCGGCGATGAAGCAGATCAGCAGGACGATCAGAATCGCAAGCGCCAGCAGCAGCGCGACTCCTTCCGCCGACTTGATCGGCAGCCATTCGCCGAGCACGCCGGCGATGGCATAAACGACCTGCGCAATCTGACCCAGCAGCGCGCCGATGATGATCAACGGCAGGAGAAAGATGACTCCGCCGAGGGCCGTCGTTTTCAGAACGCCGATTTTCTTGTGCATTCACGCTTCCCGACAAAATGTTCTGAGGCGCCCGTTCGGGTTGTCGAGACATCACCAGGGACGTCACGGCCGGGCGACGGCCCGCAGAATGAGTGCCAGGTCGAGAGTCTCGAAGAGTTCATTGCTCTGCGAACTTGCCTTGCATCGCGTTGGCTCACCGGCTGAAAATATCAAGACGCCCGCCCTCACATCGAGCGCCGCCGAACTTCGACATCAAGCATTCCGCGGGCGCAGAAAACAACACGATGACCAACCGATTGTGCATCGCATTGTATGCGATCGCCCGCGACGAGGCACGACACGTCGAGCGGTTTACGGCGTCCATCGAAGACGCTGACCATGTGGTCATCGCCGACACCGGGTCGTCGGATGAGACCGCCCATCGGCTGCGAGAGCGGGGCGCACAGGTCACGGAGACCTGCATCGATCCCTGGAGATTCGACGACGCGCGGAACACGGCCCTGGCGCTCGTGCCGGCGGACGTCGACGTCTGTATTTCACTCGATCTCGATGAAGTCCTTCAGCCGGGGTGGCGGAAGGCTCTGGAGGCAACCTGGACGGCAGGCGCGACGCGGCTGCGATATCCGTTTGTTTCGTCATGGAATGACGACGGCACTCCGGGCGTCACATTCCGCAATAACCGCGTGCACGCGCGGCGCGGATACCGCTGGCGGCTGCCGATCCATGAGATTCTCGAGTGGCGCGGCGAAGGAGAGGAACGGGAAGTCGCTACCGAAGACTTCGTCGTCCATCATCACCCGGACGAACAGAAGAGCCGCAGCAGTTACCTGCCGCTCCTGTGCACCGCGGCTGCGGAGTCGCCCGAGGATCCGCGCCTGAGCCACTATCTCGGCCGGGAGTACGGCTTCCATCAGCGCCACGACGAGGCGATTCGCGAGCTTTGCAGATCTCTCGAATTGCCGCGAAACTCCTGGGCGCCTCAGCGGGCAGAGGCATGCCGCTTGATCGCCAAGTCGTGCGAGCAACTCGGGCGATTGGACGAAGCTCTGCATTGGGCCTGGCGGGCTGTCGCCGAACACCCGACCCAGCGCGAACCCTGGGTCGATCTGGCGTCTGCGCTCTATCACCGCGGCGACTATGAGGGAGGTTACTTCGCAGCGCGGCGGGCGCTGTCGCTGGCGACACGGTCCCCCGACTACTTCTCGGAACCTCACGCCTGGGGATCGCTGCCCGACGATCTGGCAGCAATCTGCGCCTGGGAAATCGGCCTCTACGACTATGCGCGGCGGCACGCCGTCAATGCGGCTCGATTGGACCCGGCGAACGAGCGGCTTCAGAGAAACGTCGAACTGATGGCCGCGTGCAGCCCGGATGCAAGCGGTCCGCACGGCGAGCGCTCGCGGGAGCGAGTTTGATTTCTCGACGATCGCTGATGAGAATGTCGTCTGGCTGACAAACAGCAATCCCTCGGGGTCCGGGATGTCTTCCACGATTCGTGATTTCGTCGAGCGGCTTGACGAGACCGATGTCATGCCGCGTGAAGAGTTGCAAAGGCTCGTCGAGCAGCATTGCGACGGCCGCTGGGACTCCGATCCAACGCGACTTGCGGACGAGTTGGTCCGCAACGGCCGGCTCTCCAGGTATCAGGCGGACCGGCTGCAATCTCATCAACCGCTGCTCATCGACGACTACGTCCTCATCGACGAACGGGGCGCCGGGGGCATGGGACGCGTCTACAAAGCCCGGCATCGCCGCATGGGCCGAATCGTCGCGCTGAAGTTGATTCGTGAGCGGCAATTCTCGTCGCGGCAGGCGGTGAAACGGTTCTCGCGGGAAATCAAGGCGGTCGCCGCATTGGATCATCCGAATATCGTTCGCGCCTACGATGCCGGCGAATTTGATGAGACGCATTATCTCGCGATGGAGTACATCGATGGGGAAGATCTGTTTCGTCATGTTCGGCGAAACGGTCCCTTGCCCGTCGCCGAGGCCGTGGATTGCGTCATCCAGGCGGCTGCAGGTCTTGAATATGCCCACGAGAGTGGAATCATTCATCGCGATGTGAAACCGAGCAATCTCATGCGGGAGCCGTCGGGTAAGATCCGGCTGCTCGATCTTGGCCTGGCCCGGCTTTGTCTGCCGACGGAACTCGACCCCGAGGATGTTACAGACGCCGCCACGGAGGACGGGGATCTGCTGGGAACCGCAGCCTACATGGCGCCGGAACAATCGGAAAACCCGCACGAAGTGGATCACCGATGTGACATCTACGCCCTCGGCTGCACGCTGCATTTCCTGTTGACCGGGTCGTCCGTCTACGGCGGGTCGTCCTACGTCGACAAGGTTCTTGCCCATCGAACGGCAGAGATCCCTCGACTCAGCAGCCCGCATGGAGAGATCCCGCCGGCCCTCCAGTCTGTGTTCGATAAGATGGTCGCCAAGAGCCCTGAGGACCGATTTCAGACCATGCGGGATGTCGCCGCCGCTTTGCAGAACGCCGTCGAACCTCTCTCGACGTCGTCGCCGGTCGTCGATCGTTCGAAAAACGGCGGTCAGGCGACTGACGGTCGGCGGGTTGCCATGTGGCTGGCAATGTGTGCGGTTGCCGGTTTGATCGTGTTCGCGTTCTTGCAGTTTGTCGCGCAAGATCCGGCGGTCAGCGTCGCTATGACACCGGGCGAAACGCCGGAGGAAACGGTACGAACGAGTCCTGATTCCAGTGACGATCCCGTCGCCGCACCACTGCTCACTCCCCGCGAGTTGGCGGAGCGGATCATTGCCTTGGGCGGGACGATCGACGTGCCAGACGATGTCCAGGGACTGAAAAGCGTGGGCGACGCCCCCAGCCTCCCCGCGGGTGAAGTCCGAATTGTTCGTGTGACATTAACCGGCGCTCGTGGGACCGATGACCTCTTGCCGAGCGTCGGCCGATTGCCGGAACTCGACTGGATCAACCTTGCCGGTTCCGATGTCACCAGCGACGGCGTGCAGTCGCTGGCGACGTGTACGGAACTCAAAACAGTGTATCTACAGGGGACGGCGGTCGATGACGCCGCCGTGGGAACTCTCGTGCGGTTGCCCCAACTCAGTGAGTTGGATCTGCAGCGGACTCAAGTCTCCGACGCAGGATTGGAACAACTGGCGCAGTGCGAGACTTTGGAGGTCTTGAGCGTGGGGGACGGTCAACCGGTCACGATGCAGGGCCTGCGACACATCGCCGGCATGACCTGGTTGACCAGCCTCAGCGTGCCGGGGACGCCGGCTGACGATGAATTTGTCTCGCTGCTTGGCTCTCACTCCGAATTGACGTGGCTCAACTTGAACAGGACCGATGTGACTCCCGCGTCGATCCCCAAACTGTCCTCTCTTCCGAGTTTATCCAACTTGTTTTTAATGGAGACTCAGTTTACAACGGAGGATATAGGAACCTTGGAGGAGATGCGTCAAGGTTTGGAGATTTCTCCCTGACCGCACCGACCTCCACTCCAGAAGGCCGCACCCAACGTTCCCACGACACCGATCGGGAGTTTGCCATGCCTGAAGTTGGGCCAACAGGACCGACAGGACCAACCGGACCAATGGGACCACCAGGTCCGCAAGGTCCGCAGGGACTTCAGGGAAATCCCGGTCAGCCGGGCCCCCAGGGATTTTCAGGCGCAACAGGGCCGACCGGCCCCCTGGGGCCCGCCGGACCACAGGGGTTTGCAGGTGCGACCGGACCCACCGGACCGCAGGGCGTCCCCGGGTTCCCTGGACCAACCGGACCGACCGGCCCTCAAGGCGGTCCCGGTTTTCCCGGCCCCACAGGGCCGACCGGACCTCCCGGCGGAGCAGGCTTCCCCGGACCGACGGGCGCCACAGGGCCCGCAGGACCGCCGGGACCGGCAGGCTTCCCCGGACCGACCGGGCCGACCGGACCACAGGGCTCTCAAGGACCGCAAGGTTTTCCCGGACCGACTGGTCCCACGGGAATGCAGGGTCCGCCCGGCACGGCGGGATACCCCGGACCGACCGGTCCGCAGGGACCGATGGGACCGCGGGGATTCCCGGGTCCGACCGGACCGACCGGACCGCCGGACAAGACCGCGATCGTTCCGGCGCGGGGTCAGTTCGTGGCTTTGTTCTGCGTGGAGTCGCCTGAAGTCCGTTTTGAGGACGTCGTTCGCATCCCGATTGAAGACGCAGATTCCACACACGTCGTCGACCGCATCTTTAGCGATGTCTGCGAACCGGGGTCGCTGCAGGTCGTGGGCGTCGCCGCTCCGACGCCGTGCCTCATCGGGGCGGAAGCGATCGACAACCTTCTCCGCATCCGGATCGACGGCGATCTGCCGCCCTACGTCACCGTGAAATTGAGTGGTGTCCGCGCCGGCCGCAGTGACGTCCGGTTCCCTGAGCGAACCGCAGAGCAGATGGACCGCAACAACGCCTTCTGGAATCAGGCGCACGTGTGACGCGCTTCGCACGAGCAGATCGACTCCGGATCCGACAGGACTGCACCGTGGTGCAGTCCTGTCTGCTTTGACTCGAACACGAACGTGCGGGCAGGACGACCGGACGATCAACTCTCGCCCATCAGCATCTCAATTTCATGCTGCTGCGCGGCGGCCAGCATCGACTGGATGTCGGTCCCCTGCGGCGGGGTGGGGAACTCCTGGGTTTCCGGCCAGTCGCTGACCAAGGCGGCGAAGAAGTCTTCCAGCGTCGCGGGCGTCACCCAGCACAGCAACTCGGAGATCGTATTCGACGTGTTCTGGAATGCGTGCGGCACTCCGCGCGGCAGGTGAACCGTGTCACCGGGCCGCGTGTCGTACCAGTCTTCGCCAAGCAGCACGCGAAACTGCCCGGACAGGATGTGAAAACATTCGTCCTCGTGCTTGTGGACGTGTGGCGGTGGCCCGACCTGGGGAGGTGCGATAAACCGCATCAGTTCGTATTGGCCGCCTGTGTCGGCGCCGCGCAGGATCAGTTCGTAGCCGATCCCGAGAATCGACTGCCGCGGCCGCTGCAAGACTTTGATCGCTGACATTGAAACCTCTCTGTTGAGCAAGCCTGCACGAACTCTCCTGAACAACGACAAGTCTTCAGCAGCATATCAATCTCCGTTTGCGACCGGGAGATCCGCGCTGCCGCCATCGACGATGGCCCGTCAAGAATCAATCGTTGTGCGACTTTTGGCTGCGACTCCAATCTGGCAAGATATGGCATGCGCAGGACAGGACGAAAACCGGTTCTGCTGTTGTGAAACGCGACTGCAGACTTACCGATTCGCATGCCCCAAGCCGCCGATCCGAATCGCGAATTCGCCGTGAGCGTCGTCAAGCGCCTGCAGGAGGCAGGGCATCTCGCGTTGTGGGCGGGGGGGTGCGTGCGCGACCTGCTAATGGGGCGGGATCCGAAGGATTATGACGTTGCGACCGATGCGACGCCGGAACGGGTGCGGGACCTTTTCGGGAAGCGGAGGACGCTGGCGGTGGGGGAGAGCTTCGGCGTGATCGTGGTGCTCGGGCCGAAACACGAAGGAGCGACGTTGCAGGTGGAGGTCGCAACCTTTCGCGCAGAGGGGGCCTATCTGGACGGCCGGCGACCCGACCCGCAACACATCCGGTTCACGACGCCCGAGGAGGATGCCTGGCGGCGAGACTTCACGATTAACGGGATGTTTTACGACCCGGTCCACGAGCACGTGCGGGACTATGTCGGGGGCGAAGAGGATCTGCGGGCCGGAATCGTCCGCGCCATCGGCGAACCGCATGACCGGATGCAGGAGGACAAACTACGGATGCTGCGGGCGGTGCGCTTCGCCGCGACGCTTGATTTTGAACTCGACGAGTCGACCGCGCGTGCCATTCGCGAAATGGCCCAGCAACTGCGGGTGGTCAGCCCGGAACGGATCGCCCAGGAGTTGCGACGCATGCTGGCGGGGCGGCATCGACGACGGGCGGTGCGCCTGCTGCAGCAACTCAACCTGTTGACGGTGATCTTTCCGGAACTGGAGCCGCTGCTGCAGCCGAAGGAGCCGCGCGAGTGGTCGCACACGCTTGATCTGCTCGAGCAGCTTGAAGATCCCGGATTCGAACTGGCCGCGGCTGCGCTCTTGCGAACGGTGCCGTGTCCTGCCGAGGAGTCGAAACGGCAGGCGGCGGAATCGGGCACGGTGCGGGCCATCTGTAAGAGGCTGAAGCTCTCCAACCACGAACTCGATGCGATTTCGTGGCTGGTGCGAAACCGCGAGCGGCTCGCCGCCGGGTCGTCGTTGCCGTTGGCTGAACTCAAGCGAACGTTGGCGAGTCCTTACGGAACCGACCTCCGCAAGCTGATGCGGGCGGATGCGGCGGCGACGGGCGGCGACCGCTCGGCGATTGAGTTCGTCGACCGTTACGTGAACGAAACGCCTCCCGAGCGGATCGATCCGCCGCCGCTTGTGAGCGGGACGGATCTGATTGCACTCGGCCTGACGCCGGGGCGTGTGTTTCACGACTTGCTCGAGGCAGTTCGAGTCGCGCAACTGAACGAGGAAATCGAAACCGAAGCGGATGCGCGGACTCTGTTGCAGCGTCTGATTCGCGAAAGGGGGGCTGAATGACGGCTCGCATGCTTACGATACTTACGATCACGATTGTCGGTGCGGGTGTGGTCTTTGCTGCGGAACCGCGACTTGAGTTGTCGGTTGACCGCGCGGACGGACGCGTCGCGATCGCCTGCGGGGATCAGATTCTGGCGACGTATGTCTACGTCGATGATGAGATTTCGCGGCCCTACTTTTGCGACGTCTGCACGCCCGCCGGAGTGCAGGTGACACGGAATCACCCGCCTGAGGAGGGCGATCTGCTGGATCATGCGACGTTTCATCCGGGGATCTGGATGGCGTTCGGGGATCTGTCGGGGCACGATTCGTGGCGGCTGAAGGCGGCCGTCCGGCATGTTGAGTTTGTCCGAGAACCAGCCGCCGGGGACGGCGTTGCAAGTTTCAGCGTTCGCAATCGGTATCTGACCGAAGACGGCGATTCGACGATCTGCGAAGAGGTCTGCCGGTATGAGATTGAGCTGCTCGTCGACGCCTGGCTGCTGCGGTGGGACAGCCGGTTCTCATCCGATCGCGAATTCGTGTTCGGCGACCAGGAGGAGATGGGGCTAGGGGCGCGGCTGGCGACGCCGATTGCGGAGAACCAGGCGCAGGGCGGGCTGTTGACCGACGCCGAAGGGCGGACGACCGCCGGGGAGATCTGGAGCCGGCAGGCGGCATGGTGCGACTACAGCGGAGCGATCGAAGGACATCGGGTCGGCATCACGATCATTCCGCATCCGGAGAACTTTCGGGCCTCATGGTGGCATGCGCGGAACTACGGCTTCTTCGCCGCGAACCCATTCGGTCGGAACGCGTTCACACGGAAAGAAAAGAGCCGCGTGGTTGTCGCACCGGGCGAGGAGTTCCGTTTGCGGTTCGGCGTGGTGATCCACGATGGCCGGCCGGGGGCGGGGTTTGACGCGGACGCTGCTGCGGGGAGGTATGTGAGCGAGTAGTTCGGTTTCCGTTCGCCGCGAAGCTCCCTCACTTTGTGCCCAAACTTCCGTTTGGGCACAAAGTGCAGCTCGTTCCCAAACGGAAGTTTGGGAACGAGGGGCATTCCTGCGATGGAATCTCTGATCGAGGCGGTAGACATCCGACTCGGCGGAGCGAGTCGGCCACATTGGCCGACCCCGAATGTCATTTACTCGCCAATCGCGTAGAGGGCGTCGTAGGAGCGGAGGTAGAGGGTGCCGTCGGAGATGGCGGGGGAGGCGGTGATCGGTTCGTTGCCGATGTCGTTCTCCGCCACGACTTCAAACTCGCGGCCGGCCTTCAGCACGGTGCAGATGCCGTCGCGGGAGCAGACGTAGATGTGTCCGTCTGCGTAGACGGGACTTGCGCGGTGTTCGGCGTTGTGGATGCGTTCGTAATACAGTTCCTCGCCGGTGCTGAGATCGACGCAGAAGACCTGGCCGGGCTTCATGACGACGTAGCACAGACCGTCGACCAGCAGCGGAATCGAAACGTCGGGGGTTTTGTCATTGACCCAGCGGACTGCATCGGGGCGTTCGGTCAGATCGCCGGTCAGATCATCGCGAATGTTCACGGCCACGAGCGGACCCGCCTTGGCGGTCGGCACGATGACGACGCCGTCGGTAAAGGCGGGCGTGGCGACGAAGCGGAACGTGTTGTCGTAGTTGTTGGAATTGAGGTCCGAAGGCCCGTTGAGGCCGCCGAG
The DNA here is from genome assembly GCA_003388505.1 of Planctomycetota bacterium. Taxonomy (GTDB): domain Bacteria; phylum Planctomycetota; class Planctomycetia; order Planctomycetales; family Planctomycetaceae; genus MB-PLM-1. Next base: position 46,513 of record QQVO01000009.1, on the reverse strand, counting down.
GCGTCCGAGTTCGTCTCCGGTTTCCAGATCGTAGGCGACTACGTTATCGGCCCCATGCGTCACGAGGAATTCCGTGTCGCCGTCGGAGTAGACAATCGGAGAGGCATAGGAGTGCTTGCACTCATCGACGGCTTGGCTGGGCCGGTCGACCGCCCAGACTTCTTCCCCTGTCTCCTTTTCGAGCCTGATGACCTTGCCGACCTTGTAGTCTCCGCCCCAGGTCCCGTGGATCAGTTGCAGGTAGAGCGAGTCGTCGTGCAATACGGGGGTCGACGTCATTCCGAACTGAATGTCGAATTCGCCGTAGCGATCCTGCGTGTTGAACTTCCAGACTTCGTCGCCGTCCACCGTGTAACAGGCCAGCACGCCGGTGCCGAAGAAGCACCAGACGTGCTTGCCATCGGTGCAGGGGGAGGGGGAGGCCGAATTGCCTTCGATGGTGCGGGCGTTCTTGTTTCCGCCGGCGACCTTGGTCCGCCACAGTTCCTCGCCGTCGGTCGAAATGCAAAGCAGCAGCAGATCGGCGCCGTCTTCGGGGCCATCCGAAGAGGTCACGAAGATACGATCCTCATAGATGACCGGGGTTGCGCCGCCGGGCCCGGGCAGCGGCAGCCGCCAGGCGACGTTTTCGCTCTTGCTCCATGTCGTCGCGATTCCCGTTTCGCCTGAGATCCCGTTATTGTGCGGTCCGCGCCATTGCGGCCAGTTCTCCGCTTGACTGAGCGACGAGCCGCATGCCAGCATCAGTCCGAACACCACAGCCGGAAGGGAAAGCAACCGCATTCTTCGCTCCTCGTAAGCCATTCAATACAACATGGGCGGGGAGATCCCGCGCCCCCCTCGACAGACAGTTTCTCACCTGCCGTGAGGATCGTCAACGACGCCCGATCGCCTCCAGTGCGCTCGCTGCTGAGCCGATCCGGTACTCCCCTCGCAACCGAGATACCAACCCATGCGAATTCTCTTCTACGCCGCGACGATATTGCTCTCGACGGTTGTTTCGGCGGAGGCGCAGGACCGGGAACCGCCGAACGGCGAAGCACCCCGGCTCTTTCTCGACGAGTTCCGACCCGTTCCTCAACTGCAGGTCGAGGCCCATCCGCTCACGCGGTCGAAGTTCCCGTGCGTGAACATGCACACGCACCCCAGCCGGCTGAGCGCGGAAGAACTCCGCGAACTGGCTGAAGTGATGGACGCGGCCAACGTGGCGGTCTCGATCAGTCTCGACGGGCAGGCGGGCGGACGGGTCGCAGAACACCTGCGGCGATTAAGCGAGAACGCGCCGGATCGGTTTGTCGTCTTCGTCCGCATGGACTACAGGGGCGACGGCGATCCGGAAGACTTTACGACGTGGGACGTAAACCAGCCGGGATACGGGTTGCGGATGGCGGACAAGCTGACGGAATCGGTGCGGCTGGGGGCGTGCGGGCTCAAGCTGCTGAAGGATCTCGGTCTCGGCGTGAAGGACGCCGACGGGCGGCTGCTTGCTCCCGACGATCCCCGGTTCGACCCGGTCTGGCAGCGGGCGGGAGAACTGGGCGTACCGGTGCTGTGGCATTGCGCGGACCCGATTGCGTTCTTTGAGCCGACCGATGCACGGAATGAGAGGTGGGAGGAGCTGTATCGTCGGCCGGAGTGGAGCTTCTATGGAGACGAGTTCCCCTCGCACAGCGAATTGATCGAGGCGCAAATGCGGGTCATCGCGCGGCACCCGAAGACGAACTTCATTTGCGCCCACATGGCGAATCTGCCGGTCGATCTGGAGCGGCTCGGCAAGCTGCTGGACGAGCATCCCAACATGTACGTCGAGACATCGGCGCGCATCGCGGAACTCGGTCGGCAGCCGTATACGGCCCGCGAGTTCTTCCTCGACTACCGGGACCGCATCCTGTTTGGAACCGACGGGCCGGGCACGCCGGACAAGCTGAACCCGCAGTTCCGCATGCTGGAGACGTTTGACGAGTATTTTCCGTATGTGGACGACCCAACACGGTTCCCGCCGCAGGGATTCTGGAACATCTACGGCATCGGGCTGCCGGACGAAGTGCTGCGGCAGGTCTACTTCGAGAACGCTTTGCGGATCGTTCCCGGGCTGAAAGACGCGTACTTGAAGCGAGTTGAGATACTGAATGAAATCACGCGTTGAGCGGGCTCAACTGCGGGCGAGTCAACGGGCGCTCGATGTCACCGACACCGTGTTCGCCAACTCCTGTACGGCGGATCGCCCAAGCCGCGCCGGGAGGAGGTCGGTCGCATTCAAAGCAGCGGCGGCGACCGCGAATTGAAGCGCCTCCGCAAAGTCCAGTCCGTTGCCAAGACCGACCGCCAACCCGGCTGCCAGGCAGTCGCCGCAGCCGATCGGGTTGACGGCGTCAACCTGGGGCGGCCCCACCTGCAGGAAGCCGTCCCGGTGCGAAGCCCGAACCGTTCGCGGACCGTCCGTGACGACGACCCACTCCGCGCCGAGCCGATTGACGTCGCGCATCGCCTGTTCCAAGTCGGCGTCATTATTGAGATCACGCCTGAGCGTTTGAGCCAACTCGCTGCGGTTCGGCTTTACGACCAACGGCCGCAGTGGCAGCAGCGCCAGCAATTCGTCGCCGCGCAAATCGAGGATCAGTCTGGCGGACGTCCCGGAGACCGGTTGCTGATAACAATCCGCCGGGACTCCTGCCGGCAGCGAGCCGGACAGGATGACAGATTTCGCTTCGTCGACGGCGGTCTTCAGTGTCTGCTGGAACCGCGTGACGACGTCGTCATCCAGTGGCGCCGATTCCTCGACCAGTTCGGTCGTCGTTCCGTCCTTCTGATTGAGAATCGTCGTGCAGACCCTGGTCGGGGGCGGCGCGTCGACCCAGGCCGCTTCGATTCCGTCGGTCTTGAACTCCGTGCGGATCAAAGCGCCCGACATGCCGCCGATCGGTGAGACCGTTTTCGATTCTGCACCGAGCGCATGCAATGCGCGGCCGACATTGAGCACCTTGCCGGAAGCACATTCGCAGCTCGCGCGGGACCGGTTGACTTCGCCGGTTTCGAATGAATCGAACACGAGAATCCGCTGCCAGGCGGGAGACAGACCTGCGGCGACGATCACAGCGATTCCTCCAGCACTTGCGCCAACTCGTCGTCGCTGATCTCGCGCGGATTGCCGCGACGGCTGTTGCCGTGGGAACTCCGGACAATGTCCGGAATCTGCCCGGCAGTCGCGCCGATCTCGGAGAGCCGGTCCGGAATTCCGACGTGCCGGCAGATCTGTTCGATTCGCTCGATGAAGCAGCGGGCGGCTTCTTCGTCGGAGGCGATCTCCAACTGCAAGGTGAGCCTTGCCAGCCGCGCCAGGTCGTGCGTGATCCAGGAGCGATTGAGTTTTAATGCGACCGGAAGCATCACGGCGCAGGCTAATCCGTGCGGCGCATTGCAATGCACTCCCAATGCCGCGGCGACGCCATGCGCGATTCCCAAGCCGGAATTCGCCAGCGCGACTCCCGACAGAAATGCCGCGTGCGCCATTGCTTCGCGCGCCGGCCGGGAGTTGCCGTTGCGATACGCTTCCTCGACGGCCGGCAGACCGGCCTGAAGGCCTTCAATACAAAGCGCCCGCGTCACCGGCTGCGCCCGGCATGAGACGTAGCTTTCGATGAGCTGTGTGAGGGCATCCATGCCCGAGTGGGCCGTGACGGTCGGCGGAGCGGAAACCGTCAACTCCGGATCGATGACAACTGTCTGCGGCATCATCCAATCAGATCGGAGGCTCTTCTTGAACTGGGGATCGGTCGATGAAATCACCGCGTTCTTCGTGGCCTCACTTCCGGTGCCGGCCGTCGTTGGAACGGCGATGAACGGCAGTGGGTGTTGTTTCAGCGTGAAGCCGCGTCCCACGCCCTCCAGAAAATCCTGCACAGAATCGCCGTGCTGATTGGTTGCCAGCGCTGCTGCGGCTTTGCCCAGGTCAATGGCCGCTCCTCCACCGACTGCGATCACGCCGTCTTCCGGCGAAACTCGATGCGAAAGCAATTGCGCCTGAACGTCGTCGACATCTTCAACGAGGGGCTCTCTTGAGACAGTCGTCAGGTCGACCACCTCCACGCCGGACGTGCGCAGTCCGCCGGCGATCTCGTCGATCAGGCCGAGTGCATCGAGAGTGCGCGATCCGCGCACCAGAAACACACGGCGACACGGCGCGGCCGCGAGTTCGGGAAGCTCCGCACGCCGTCCCCATCCGAAGACAACCTGGCGGGGCAGAAGAAGGTTGTATTGACGGACCACGAGTCTTTGCTGAAAAACTGCTGTCAGGGAAGGGTGGCTGGGGTCGAATCGCAGCCAAGCCCCCAGCGTTCGCGTCGGGCGGCTCCCTCTGGTCGACCCCAGCCAAGCCTTTTGCGGGTTTTCTGAAGAGCTTAGTTCGACTGTCCCAGAAACGTCTTCGTTCAAGATTGAGTGGTGGCCGGATGTTACGGCTTTTCCAGTGATAGTAGCGGGCCTGTTGATTTCGGATCAGGCGCTGCTGCATGCGGGCCACGACGACGGGGGGTGAATCGTACTCGAGGCTCGCGCGGAGGATCGCGGCGATGGCCCCGCGCACTTGCGGCAGCGTGATGGCCGGTGTCTTTTTTTTCCGCCCGCCGAGTCTCGACGGTCAGGAACCAAGTGGCCAGCAGGCTGAGCGTCATGTGGTGTTGCCAGCCCACCCAGTTGCGAACCTCATAATCCGCCAGGCCCGCCTCTCGCTGACCTCCTCGAACAGACCGGAATCGACCTCACACTCGCGTTCCAACTCCGCCTTGCGCCGCTCTATCGAACCCTTCATGGCTCTCTCCACGGAATCCTCGAACCGTCCACTCCCTTGAACTATGATCTTCCTACAAAACACCTTGTGGGAATAGGTCACAACTGGGCGTAGACCAAACCCTGGGTCTGGACAGACCGCATGTTGACAGCTCTGGTGCCGGCACGGCCGGAGAGTTGCCGCGGCGTGATGTGTGGATGCCCGTCGCGGAACATTCCATGCCGTGCCGTTTCGTCCGCCCGCGGCGGAGTGAAAGGAGGCCAATGGTTCAGTCTGATTGACAAGGTCTACCGGCCGAGACTTTCAGCGCTGGCCCAGGGCTTACTTTGGCAAACTTGAGTTGTTCAGCCTGCGCACAGCTCATGAGCTTGCCTGTCAATCCTCAACGAGGTGACCTACTTTCTGGAGAGCCGTGTGCGGGAGAACGGGCACCGCCCGCAGGGTGGTCCGCACGGTTCGGAGGGAGGGGAGCCGGGCGACCGTCACTCCCCTACCCCTATCATTGGGGTTCTTCGCCTCTTCGCGTCTTCGCGTCAAAATCGGACGTTTCACACCCCGATGAGCCGCGCGAATCGCATCAATGGTCGCCGAAATGTTGACCGCAGGGCCTTACCAGTGTAGGATTTAAGTTGCCTACCCCGTTTCCAGCACTTGCGGCCGGTGCTGGCCCTCCGACAACGTAGCCCGCCCATTTTCGGTGAAGGTCATGATGTCCGTTCATCGCGCTCAACTTGGATTCCGGCTGAGAACGCTGCTGCCCTGTTCCATCGTTCTCGCGCTGGCCGTATCGTCTCAGAGTTCGGCCGACGACGGGGCTGCGCCGGTCAGTTTCGTGAACGACGTGGTGCCGGTCCTGACCAAGGCCGGCTGCAACATGGGGGTTTGCCACGCCAAGGCGGGGGGCGGACAGAACGGCTTTCAACTCTCGTTGCTCGGCTTCGAACCGGCGGAGGACTACCAGAGTCTGGTTGAAGAAGGCCGGGGACGACGGCTCTCGCGCACGGTTCCGGAACTCAGCCTCGTGCTCAGGAAAGCTTCCGGCCAGGCGCCCCACGGCGGCGGCGTGCGGCTGGCGCGAGACTCCGCGGGTTACGCGTTGGTCAAGAGGTGGATCGAACAAGGAGCAAAGTTCTCACTCGGAGATGAACCCCAGCTCGTTTCCATTGAGGTTCAGCCGCCGCGTGCGGTGGTTGATATGCAGGGGCAACAACAACTGAAGGCCGTCGCGACGTATTCCGACGGCAGTGTCCGCGACGTGACGCCTCTCGCCCTGTACGAGACGAATGACCCGGCCATCGCGGAAGTTGATGGGGCCGGGCTCGTGCAGATGCACGACATCCCCGGCAAGGTCGCCGTCATGGTTCGCTTTAACGGCAAGGTGACCGCCTTTACCGGCGCGGTGCCGCTCGGCGCTCCGATCGGCGCGCTGCCGGAACCGAAGAACTTCATTGACGAGCACGTCTTCGCCAACCTCACCGAACTCGGGATTCCGCCCTCTGAGGTGTGCGACGACGCGACGTTCATCCGCCGGGTTACGCTCGACATCGCCGGCCGTCTGCCGACCAGCGAAGAAGTCGCCGCGTTTCTCGAAAACACTGATGAGAACAAGCGCGATCAACTGGTCGACCGGTTGCTGCAGAGCCCGGGCTACGCCGACTACTTCGCCAGCAAATGGGCGCCGCTGCTGAAGAACCAGAGGCAGAATGCCGCCGACATCACGGCGAATTTCGCCTTCCACGCCTGGATTCGCGACAGCTTTCTGGCCAACGTTCCGTATGACCAGATGGTCCGCGAACTGCTGGCCGCCACCGGAACAATCGTCGGGAATCCGCCGGTCGCCTGGTACAAGCGGGTCAAAGATCCCAAGGAACAGCTCGAAGACGTCGCGCAGCTTTTCCTGGGCGTCCGCATGCAGTGCGCGCAGTGCCATCACCACCCGTTCGAGCGCTGGAGCCAAGACGACTACTACAGCATGGCGGCGTTCTTCTCGCAGATCGGCCGCAAGCCGACCGCCACCGCCGGTGAGGATCTCATTTTCCACCAGCGGGGCGTCGCCCAGGCGAAGAACGTCAAGACCGGCGAAATGCTCAAACCGGTGGCGCTGGGAGACGACATCGGCGAGATTCCTCCGGATGAAGACCCGCGGCTGCGGCTGGCCGACTGGATGAGTTCTCCCGACAATCCCTACTTCGCGAAGGCGCTGGTCAACCGCTACTGGAAGCATTTCTTCAAGCGGGCCCTGATCGAACCCGAAGATGATATCCGGGACACCAATCCGCCGACGAATCCGGAACTGCTGGCCGCGCTCGAAGAGCGATTCATCAGCAGCGGGTTCGATCTCAAGGATCTCATCCGCGCAATCACTCAGTCCCGTGCCTACCAACTCAGTTCACAACCGAACGAACACAACCTCGTCGATCGCCAGAACTACTCGCGGTTCTATCCCCGGCGGATGCAGGCGGAAGTCCTTTTGGACTCGATCGACGACGTGACCGGCGCTGCGACTCTGTTCGCCAATCTCCCGCCCGGAACGCGGGCGGTCGCCCTGCCGGACAACAGCTACAACAGCGCCTCGGCGTTTCTGCAGGTCTTCGGCCGGCCGAACAGCGCCAGTGTCTGCGAGTGCGAGCGGGTGCAGTCCTCCAGCCTGGCCCAGAGTCTGCATCTGATCAACTCCAACGAAATGAAGTCGAAGCTGGCCGCCAAGGACGGGCGGGCGCAACAATCGGCGGCCTCGGAGCAACCGGCGGAGGACAAGATCACGGAACTTTATCTCGCCGCGTTCGCCAGGCCTCCGCGTCCGGACGAGATGGGAGTCGCCCTCAGCTATCTCAATGAACAGATCGTCGACGCCGAGGGCAACCCGATGGATCCCTCGCAGGCGGCGCAGCAGAACTGGCAAGACCTGATCTGGGCGATCGTGAACACCAAGGAATTCCTGTTCAATCACTGATCAAATGATGAAGTACGCACGCTCAGAGCAAATTGCTCTACCATATGTCCGCGTCGAGCGGTGTTCGGACTGTCGAGGACGAGAATCCGCGAGACAGGCCGCCAACACTGATTCGAGACGCGCTATGAGTTGGGTTTTCGCAACCGCGACCGCCTGGACCGCGGCCGTGCTGCTGTTCTCAACGGCGGCGAACGCGCAGTCGGTCTGTCTGCCGGCCCCGCGTTTGCTGACGACCACCCCGATGGGCGGGCAGGCCGGGACGACTGTGGAAGTCACCATCGCCGGCGATCACATCGAAGACGCGGAAGAGTTGCGGTTCTCCCATCCGGGGATCACCGCCGCCTACAAACTCGACGACAAGGGGCTCCCGGTCCCGAACACGTATGTCGTCACCATCGCGGCAGACTGCCCCGTCGGCGTGCACGAGGCCCGCGTGATGACCCGGCTCGGCGTTTCTTCCTCCCGCGCTTTCAACGTCGGAGCGTTGCCGGAAGTCACGAGAACGACCTCCAACACCTCGCTTGAAACCGCCATGCCTTTGCAGGTCGACTCGATCTGCAACGCCTCGGTGACACGGCAGGCGATCGATTACTTCACCTTCGAAGCCGCACAGGGGCAGCGGATCATCGTCGACTGCGCCGCCAAGGGCATCGATTCAAAACTCAAGCCGGTCGTCGTCATCGCGGACGCCGAGGGGGGCGATCTCCTCGTCGAGCGGCGCGGCGGACTGCTCGATTTCACAGTCCCGATCTCCGGCACGTATGTCGTCAAGGTGCACGACCTCACCTTCAACGGCGGCAATGAGTATTTCTACCGGCTCGCGGTCCGGCAGGCGGCCGCTGATGAGTTGGTTGAACGGCAGCCTTCCGTCAGGATGGTCAGTGCGTTTTCCTGGCCGCCGACCGGCCTCACCGACGACAACCTCATTGCCGAGTTGGAACCGAACAACGAGCACAGCGAAGCGCAGCAGATCACCCTGCCCTGCGACATCAGCGGCAGTTTCTATCCCGCCGCCGACGTCGACACGTTTGAGTTCACTGCCAGGAAAGGCGAGGTCTGGTGGGTCGAAGTCGCCTCCGAACGATTCGGATTGCCGACCGATCCGTCCATTATCGTTCAGCACGTCAGCGGCGAAGGCGAGAACGAGACGCTGACCGACGTTGTGGAACTCAGCGACATTCCGAGCCCCGTCAAGGTCTCCAGCAACGGTTATTCCTACGACGGACCTCCCTACAATGCCGGCTCCTCCGACATCCTCGGCAAAGTCGAGATCCAGGCGGACGGAGTGCATCGCCTGCAGCTTCGTGACCTGTTCGGCGGCACACGGAGCGATCCCAACAACATTTATCGCATGGTGATTCGCAAGGCGGAACCCGACTTCGCCCTCGTCGGCTGGGCGCTGCACATGAACCTCCGCAACGGAGACCGCAACGCCCTCTCCAAGCCGATGGCTCTTCGCGGCGGCAACACAATGGCGTTTGAAGTGGTCGTCGTCCGCCGCGACGGCTTTGACGGCGAGATTGAACTCGTCATGGAGAACCTGCCGGAAGGGGTCACGGCCGCCGGTTTGAAGATTCCCGCCGGTAAGTCGGACGGTAAGATGCTCGTCACCGCTGCTCCGGACGCTCCGCGCGGGTTGACCAGCGCAAACTTCTACGGCCGCGCGACCATCAACGGCGAAGTCGTCACCAGGCCCTGCCGGCTGGCTTCCATGCAATGGCCCGTTCCCAATGCCTGGAGCGAGATCCCCAGCCCCCGGCTGCTGGCCGATGTGCCGGTGTCCGTCTGCGGGTCGGAACAGGCGCCCATCACCATCGCGGCCGCAAACGGCAACGTGATCGAGGCGACCGCCGGCGAGACGGTCAAGATTCCGCTCGTCCACACACGGCGCAGCGAGTTCTCCGGACCGAGCATCAACCTGAACACATGGGCGACCCCCGGACTGGGGAATGTCCCGGCCTTCGATGCGTCGCTCAAGGCGGACAACTCCGAAGCGGTGCTCGATCTCGCCGCCCTGAAGACTCCGCCCGGTGAGTACACAGTCGCCTTCTACGGCAGCGCCGTTGCCAAGTATCAGGAAAACCTCGCGGCCGTCGCCATTGCCGAGACCGCGCTGAAGCAAGCGCAGGAAGAAGCCGCCGCGGCCGCCGCGGAAGCGCAAAGGCTGACAGAAGCGGCGCAGGCCGCCGCTGAGGAAGAAAAGGCGAACGCCGAAGCTGCGGCCCAGGCGGCCGCGGAGAAACAGAAGGCGGCCGACGCCGCCGTCGCCGCGGCCGAAAAGCGGCTGCAGGCGGCGACGAATCGGGCCAAGCCCAAAGACATTGTCGACATCGTCGTTTCGACGCCGATCACACTTCGGGTCAAACCTGCGGAAGAGGCAACCCAACCATGACGCATCCCTTTCATGCATCGTCCGTTCCTTACTGTCCCGGACCGGAGACTCGTCGCGGTTTCCTGAAGATGGGGCTCGCCGGGTTCTCGGCTCTCACCCTGCCGGGCGTGCTCAGACTCCGCGCCGAAAGCCCCGCTGCCGATCGCAACAAAAAGACTGCCGTCATCCTGGTCTGGCAGCCGGGCGGCTGTTCGCACATCGACACCTACGACCCCAAGCCCAACGCCCCGAGCGAATACCGCGGCCCGTTCAGCACCATTCCGACCGCGGTCCCCGGCCTGCAGTTCACCGAACTGCTGCCGATGCAGGCCAAAATCGCCGACAAGTTCACCGTTCTCCGCTCCATGCGGCACGGGAGCGCCGGTCACCCGGCCGGCACGATGCGCATGCTGTGCGGTGATCCCGACACCCGCGACAAGGAGATTCCCCGCTATCCCGACTGGATGTCGGTCACCAACTACCTCCGCTCGCAGGAGGGACGCCGCGACAACCCCCTGCCGCGCTACATCGCCCTCAACATGTCCTCGCAGCGCGTCGGCGCCGCTTACCTGGGCGACGCCTACTCGCCGTTCACGGTCAGCGGAGATCCAAACAGTCCTGATTTCGTCGTCCCGAATATCGGTCTTTCCGACCAGAAGGAAGTGAATCACCTCAACCGCCGCGCGTCGCTCCGGGAGAATCTCGACACGCTGGAGCGCGCGTTCGACCAGGCCGGAGAACTTGAAGCGCTCGATGAGTTCGAGACGCAGGCGATGACGCTCCTCACCAATCCCGCCACAAAGGACGCCTTCGACCTCAGCCGGGAGGACGACGAAACCCGCGACCGCTACGGGCGCAACACGTGGGGCCAGCAACTCCTGATGGCCCGCAGACTCGTTGAAGCCGGCGTCGACGTGCTCACGACCAGTCTCAGCGGACCGCTCTGCGGCCGCGTCCAGAACTGGGACGATCACGCCGTCAATCACCACGTGTTCGACGCGCTCCGGTTCCGGGCCGGAGTGTACGATCAGGCGGTCTCGGCCCTCATCGAAGACATCTACCAGCGCGGCCTCAGTGAACGCGTGCTCGTCGTCGTCACCGGTGAGTTTGGCCGAACACCGAAGGTCAATTACCAGCCGAGCACCGGCGAGGGCAACGCCAGCGCACCGGCCGGCACCAAGCAGCCCGGCCGCGACCACTGGCCCCGTGCGTTCTCCAACATCTGGGCCGGCGGCGGGATCGAGACCGGACGCTTCATCGGCGCTTCGGACAGTCTCGGAGAAGACTCGATCGAACGCGTCTGCGGGGCGGGCGACTTCATCGCCACGATCTACCGACACCTCGGCATCGACTCATCCAGCGTCCTGCTCGAGGATTTCAACGGCCGGCCGACGCCGATCCTCGTCGACCACGGCGAACCGATCCCCGAACTCATCGGCTGAGACACCGCAAGCGAGAACTGTAGCCGGGCTCATTGTGCCCGGAGTATTCAGCCTGTCGGCCCTCCACGGTAACCGGGCTCACTGAGCCCGGCCCGGAACAGATCTCTACAGCTCAAGCGGCTCCGGCGTGCGGATCACGAAGAACTTGCGCACGGCCTCTTTCACGTGCCAGTGCGTCTTCATCCCCAGCGGGAAGTGCGCCATGTCGCCCGGCCGCAGCGTCACGGTGTGATCCGTGCCGTCCTCGGTGACGTCGACCTCGCCTTCGAGCAGGTGCACGAACTCGTCCCAGCCGAACGACCATTCGAACTTCCCCGGCTCGCACGCCCACAGTCCGCTCGAAACCTGCTTGTCCTCGCTCTGAGTCAACACCGTCCCCCGCGCCACGGGGTTCCCTTCTTTGATCCAGGACGGCTCGATCGGCATGTCCGGGAGTTCCCCCGCAGGCGTCGCAGCAACTTGCAGCGTCAATGTCGGCATTCGTTTCTCCTCTAACCAACTGTGTATTGGATCTGCAATTCACACACTCTCAAAACATGCGCGGGCGGTCAAGCAGATGTCCTTGCTGCAGACTGAAGCATACCGCTTCGCCGCTCATGACACACCGGTTTCGTCTACTCGGCGACACCTCCGTGCCTCCGCGTCTCCGCGGTGAACAACCCGCTCCCGTCCCGACACACATCGGCCGCACCTCAGATCGACGCGCTCTGCCACGCCCCCGGCGTGCGTCCGCCCCGGCAGGTGTGCAGCACGCGGTCGCCACTCTCCGCAATCAGGCTGTCGACCGTCATCCCGCCCAGCGTCACGGCATGCTCGCCACCGCCGGGAAACTGGTGCAGCCAAGGCCACTCGCCGTCGCGGTCGATAAGGATCTTCTTTGCGATTGCGATGGTGAGCTTTCCTTCGGCCTGACGAACCAGTTCCGCCATTCGCGACGCGCGCGGGCGTGTGGTCTGTTTCCGGTGCCGCGGGACTTTCTGCTGCGAGCAGCTCACCAGTTCGTCGCAAACGTAGTGGTTGGCGCGGGTCGCCCAGCGTTCCGCCCGCTCCACCTCCAGTGGTCCCGGCATCCCCTCCGCCACGGCCGCATTCCCCGCAGCGTCCCCGAGAAAGAAGATGAACGACCCCGCATGCTTCACCGACTTCAGGTAACCGACCGCCTCGTCGACCGATCGCTTCCCGAGGATCTCCGCGATCAGCACGTAGGTCGGCATTCCGACGCGCGGCTTCAGTTGCGGGAAATACCCCGACCCGGTCCACATCAGCGACAGCCCCGCGTCGTTTACTCCCGCGCACATCCACAACCCCGGATAGTGATAGGTCAGAGTCTCTCGCCCTCCCTTCGCCCGCATCCGGAGCAGCCCCGGCCAGTCAAAGAGCGAGGGCGCCCAGTCCCAGTTCTGCCCGTTGATCGTCTTTCCGCCACGCGTCGCTTCACCCGTTGCCACAAACGCCGTGCAATGCGGCATGTGGTAAATCTCCTCGTGCAGCGACAGCAAGGTCACATGCGGCAACGAAAGGTTCGCACCGGCCGCCATCCCTTTCAAAAACTGCGCCGACGCCGGCCCGTCCCGTTCGATGTGCTTCCAGCATCGTTCGGCGTACTTCAAACGGGACCGGTCCGGCTTCACCTCCTGCTGGCAGAAGCCCATGATCCGCTGCTCAAACCGCCGGCCGTACTCCTCACCGCACTGCCGCGGCGTGCCGGCGATTTCGGTCAACGCGAGTCGGTCGTTCATTGATCGTCTCCAGACGGCGGTCGGTCCTCGCCGCGGTCGTTCTGCCGCTGCTGGATGTATCGAATCACGTCGCCGATTGTGCGGAGCCGATCGTAATCTTCATCCGGAATCGAAACGCCGAACGTGTCTTCAAACTGCATGACCAGTTCGACGACTTCCATTGAATCGATGTCGAATGCGGCCAGAGACATCTCGGGACTGATTTCATCACGCGTCAGAAAGAGATGATCGCCGAATCGCGTCTGGAATTGATCCAGCAGTTGCGCTGACTTCCATACCAGGCACCCACAGTTCGGGCACGGCGCATCGCCCGCAGGACCAGAGAATTCAAGTCTCGTCACCGCGCCGCACAACACGCAGCGTTCAGGAAATCCTTCCGGCGTCCGCGAAGAGACGGTCATCGAGCATTCGCCTTATCGACGCATGCAGCAGCCTGTCGCCTCACCAGCGTAGAGGTAAAAGCCGGGAGACTCAACTCGGTCGGAAACGACCAGGGCGCTGCACTGAGAGGCCGTCGCGCCGAAGCGGCATCGGATGGAACCGAAGCCGCCGCACCTTATATGTGGCCGTCGTTACCAGGGACTGCGGCTCACCGTTTCTCCGGGCGGCACATCGCGGGTGACTGTCACGCCGGCGCCGATCATCGCTCCCGAGCCGATCGTCACGCCCGGGAGAATCGTCGCCTGCGCCCCGATGCTGGCGCCGTCTTCGACCACGGTGGACTCGCCGCTCCACTCGCCGACGGCGCGCGGATGACGGTCGTTGGTGAAGCAGACGTGCGGGCCGATGAACACTTCGTCTCCGATCGTCACGCCGGGTGGAATGAATGCGAACGCCTGAACCTTGCAGCGTGCGCCAACCGTCGCGCCGCCGATCTCGACGAAGGCGGCCACTTTCGTCTCCGCCCCGATCGTCGACTGGTAGATGTTGGCAGTCGGGTGAATCACGGCCTGCTTACCCTGAGTGACCGTCCCGCCCAAGCCCTTGCCGTGCGCCTCACAGCGGCAGATCACATCCTCGCACCAGCGGAGCGAATCGGGCGGCCAGAGGTCGAGCGTCCGCGTGATGAACTGGAAATCGCTCATGCCGGGCCGCGCGGTCTCGGCCCACTCGGCGAAAAGCCCGGAGCGGTTCGGGATGACGAACATCGCCCCGCCGACGTTCGCCTCTCTCACGATCCGTTCCCGCCACAGCAGGCAGTTTTTCGGCCCGTAGTCCATCCGAAACATCAGCGGCTTGCCGCTCGCCGCCTTCCGGCGGACGGCATCGAGCGCCCCGTCGAGCAGAACGTCATCGTCGTCAACGAACAGGAAATAGTCCGCTTGCGCAGCCCCCATCGCACAGTTCCGGTGTGCGTTTCCATAACTCGACGCCGCATCCGCATGCTCCCAGTAACGGATCCGCTCGTCGGCCCGCTCCGCGACCACCTGTCGAGCATGCGGCTGGGGCCCGTCCCCGACGATCAGCCACTCATCCTCCGCCGCGAGTTGACTCAGCCCGCTCTCGAGCGTCCTTTCGAGCGTTTCGCGCCCCAGAGTGGGAGTGATGAGGGCGATTGAGATGGACATGGTCGATGATTCGCTGTTGTCGGTTTGCATTGACGTCGCGAGTTCGTTGAGACATTGATTGGCCGGTCAATTGAAGGCTCTCTGCATCGCCCGGCGCCGTTGCGCGGCGAGAACGCGGGCGCATCGCGAAAGAGAACCGGCCGGCTTCCGCTGGCTGAAGGAGAGGGAGATTCACTCTCCGAGAGAATCGAATAGAA
Organism: Planctomycetota bacterium; assembly: GCA_003388505.1. Classification (GTDB taxonomy): domain Bacteria; phylum Planctomycetota; class Planctomycetia; order Planctomycetales; family Planctomycetaceae; genus MB-PLM-1. The sequence continues at coordinate 31,457 of QQVO01000009.1, read as the reverse complement.
CGCGGATGGACACGGATTGGACGAGTTTTCGCTGATTGCATTGTTGCGCAACCCCGCCATGCGCGCCCGCATCGATGCGGTTTTCGCGCTGCCACCTCTTGAGGAATAGCCCGCAGAATCCGTGTCGATCCGCCGAATCCGTGGAATGCCGTGTCCTGTTCGAGAATCCCGTGGGCTTGGTTCCTTGGGGCCGGGCCCAGGCGAATTGTGTGGCATGGCCAGGATGAAGTCCTGTCCTGCGGGGGAGGGCTGTGTCCGTTCCGACGCCGCCGAAGTCCATGCTGCACAGGCGGCGCATTGCCGGGCGTTGCAGGAGGCGGCGGGGTCTGGTTGAATGAAGGGCGGCGTTTCGATGACGAACGATTGGGGTCTGCCTCTCATGCCAACCTGGAAACACGCGGACGTCTTTCCCATCATCGCTGACATCATTCGCGATTCTTACGCTCAGGAGCCGCGTTACATCACACACGATGAAATCACATCACAGTTGCTGGCGGACCCTGCCGCGGTCGGGATTATCGCCGACGCCCACGACCAAGAATCGGACCGATCGCCCGAATGGTTGGCTCATAACATGGTTGCGTGGTTCAGCCAGCGGATTACTTCCGGTGACTCGGACTGGGACCACGCCTTCGACCGGCGAGAGATTGACGGTAAATGGGCCTACAAGCCCAAAGAGGGATAGGCGATGATGATGTCGGGAGTTTGACTCGGGCGACTCGCGGTGCAACGTCTCGCGAAACGGACGTCGGCGGACGAACGGTGGAAACGGCACGGACCACATACGCCAAGAGAATCGAGCGGAAGCATGCAATCGGTCAAGGTCGTGGTTTGGCAGGAAGACGACGCGTGGATCGGTTATCTCCAGGATTACCCTGACTACTGGACTCAGGGCGACACCCTCGATGAGCTGAAAGAGCACCTCAGGGATCTTTATTCAGACCTCTCTGCGGGTCTGATTCCCGGCGCGCGGCGAGTCGAGGATCTGGTCGTGTCATGAAACGGGTCGACCTGATCAAGACGATTGAGGGATTCGGCTGTGTCTTGATTCGCCACGGAGCAAAGCACGATTGGTATCGCAACCCCAACACCGGCGTCTCGCAGCCGGTCCCTCGTCACCGAGAGATCAAGGAGCACCTCGCTCGGCGAATGATCCGTATGCTGCGCAACGATGAAGGCGAGCGCGACGGCTGAAGAATGAACGCTGACATCGCCAAGTACAACGCGTCCCTGACGCCGACCGACAAGGAGATCTGCGACCTGCTTGCGGAGGAGATCGACAAGCGCCTTCCGGAAGCGGAAAACAAGATCTGGCACGCGCATCCCGTCTGGTTTCTCGATGGAAACCCTGTCGTCGGGTACAGCAAGCTCAAGCACTGCGTCCGGCTTCTCTTCTGGAGCGGCCAGTCGTTTGATGAAGACAGGCTGAAAAAGGAAGGCACGTTCAAAGCCGCGGAAGCCCGGTATACTGACGCCGCACAGGTGGATCGGAAAGCACTTCAGCGCTGGATCAGGAAGGCGCGCGATATCCAGTGGGACTACAAGCGCATTGCGAGACGCAAAGGGCGACTTGAACGCCTGAAATGATCACTCAGGCTCCCCAGCGGAGAGGCATCCTAAACATCGGCGGCTTTCGCCTTCGTGGGACAGGGTTGCAGACCTGTCCGACGACGGACAATTGCACCGATTTGCTTCAATCAATCGGCAGCCAACTCGGCGACCTCTTCACCGCTGAGCGCTCCGTCGTACAGTCGGAGGTCGCGCAGGCGACCGTTGAGGAGGTCGTTGGCGCCGTAGCCGACCCACAGTTTCTCCTGCGTCGTCAGGTCGTAGTCGTCTGCTCCGAATTGCGTCGACTCGGCGACCTGTTCCCCGTCGATGTAGAGCCTGAGCCGGTCGCCGTCCCGCACCGCTGCCAGATGCCGCCAGCCGGGCGCGAGGGCATGGTCGTAGGTGACGTTTCGTCCGACTTCGATCGAATGGATGTGTCCCGAAGGGAGCACACCCGCGAACAACCGTCCCTGGTACTGCGCCATACTCCACACGCGGCGGTACTTCACGTCGGGTGTGTGGTCGAGCCGCGCGAAGCGCGTCCACTCTTCGCCCCCTTCGTAGCGGTAGACTTCCCCCGTCGGCAGCGTGCCGCCGTACATTTTCCCGTTGTAGACGTACAGCGGCATCGTTTCGAGTTCCTGGCCGAGCCGTCCGGCGAGTTCCCAGCCGGGATCGGTGAAGCGGAACACTTGTGCGTTCGGCCATTCGCTGACGTAGAGTTCGCCGTAATGCGTGGCGAACCCGTACGTCTGCCGCGACTCGCCGACAAGGCCGGCGTGCGTCCACTCCTCACCGTCAAAGCGGTAGACCGCTCCCTCATCGTACCCGGTGGCGTACACGTAACCGTTGTAGACCGTCAGCGATTCGGCCCGCTTGTCATTGAACGTCCCGAGATTGGTCCACTCGCCGTCGCGTTCGTACCGGAAGAACCCGGCCGGAGCGTACATTGAGCCAGCGTACAGCCGGCCTTTGTAGACCACCATGCCGTTGATCGCCTCGGTCTCGGGCAGCACGCCGACCTCTTCCCACTCTTCGTCCGCGACGTACCGATAGATCCGCCCGCCGGGATTCGGGTTCTCGGATTCGGTCAGCGACGACCCGGCCAATCGGTACTTGCTGGTCGCGGCGTAGAGGTCGCCCTGATAGACCGCCAGCGAAGCCACCGAGTTGCAGGGATACGGGCTGCCGCAGTCATGCCAGGCCTCGCCGTCGAAGCGAAACACGCGGCCCGCCTCCTCCTCGCCTGCTTCACAGGTCCCCGTAAAGAGCTGCCCGTCGTGAACGGCCATCGCAAAGATCAGCACCGCGTTGCCAATCCGGCCGTGATCGGTCCACTCTTCTTCCTGCTTTGCGTCGTCGATGCCGAAGTGCACGTTGCGGTAGTTCGCCTGGCTCGACGTCACCCCGGCCGCGTTGACCAGCGTGAGGTGGAAACCGCGCCGGCCCTGCGGGCCGAACTGGCTGACGACGTCCCCCAGCGCGTCGTCCAGTTCTTCCGCCGTGTGCACCCACGTGGAGATCGAAAAATCGCCGGTCCCCAGATCGGGCGCCTCCAGCGAATCGAGCCAGCCCTTCGAGTCGACGCCGTTGAACGCAGCCGATTCTCGTCCGTCCGGTCCGGGCCCGAATTCGACGTTGTCGAGAGTCAGGTGACGGTCATTCCCGGAATGGTCGCGGCCGTCTGCTTCGAGCGGCCAGTGTCCAAGCAATTTGTCGTCCGCCGCTCGGGCGGGGAGCGAAGAGAAGGCGATCAGAGCCAGCAGCGTCAGGATGCGCATCAAAGTACCTGCAGGAACGCGGCGGAGCAGCTCCGCCCGGTGCGGCGCGGTTATTCAAGTTCGAGGCGGACCGCATCGCCGATGCGAATCACACCCGGTTCGACGACCCGCGCCGTAATGCCGCCGTGACCTCGCATCGCATTGTAACCACCCGGCCCGAGATTCTCTTCCATCCGGGAACAGGGAACGCAAGGCCCGGTTCCTTCGAGGAGCGCCTCGCCGACGCGAAACCGCCGGTCCTTCAGCGCCAGCAGATTGATCCGGGCGACGACAACGTTTCGGCGAAGTTGCTCCGGCCGGACTTCATCCAGACCGCACAGCCCGGCGACGGCCGGCAGATGCTCCGCCTGGATCAACGTCACCTGCCGCTTCGAAGGCTTCGCGCTCTCCGCATGATGATCCCCCTCCAGCCCGTTCCCGACCCGCGCCGCCGCCGACTCCACCACTCGCATCTCCCCGCGCGGCTCAGGCGAGAGACCAATCCACTCGACGCGGCCGGTCTGTGGGAGGGAATCCAGGAGGTCGTTCATTTGCGACATGGAACGTACTCACCCAGCGTCAGGTTTGGTTCGGAACCACAACGGCACGACGAACGCGAAGGTTATACCGAACGACAATGGCCCACCAAATTCATGCCTTGGTGTCCTTTGTGTCGTTGTGGTTCGCAATCAGAGCAAGAAACCAGGTTCGAGGATCAAACATTCCGCTGCGCAGAATAAAGCCCCGGCCTCTTCCCGCGAAGAAACCGGGGCTTGCGGTTGCGCAAAAAGTCTACACGAACAGCTTCGAGACCGCCTCGGCCTTCACCAGTTCTCGCGGCTGGTTCAGGTGGTTGTAGACGATGCTCAGCGGGTCGATGCCGACGCTGTGGTAAATCGTCGCCAGCAGTTCGCCCGGGTGGACCGGGTCTTTCAGCGGAGCGGAGGCTGTCTGGTCGCTCTGACCGTGCACATAGCCTCGCTTGATGCCGGCGCCGGCGATGAGGGCCGTGTAGCAGTAGGGCCAGTGGTCGCGGCCGTCGTCGTTGTTACTGTTGCCCGAGGTCGAGACGCCCCGCTGCGGGCTGCGGCCGAACTCGCCGACGGCGACCACCAGGGTTTCATCCAGCAGGCCGCGCTCGTCGAGATCTTCGATCAAGCCGGAGAGGCCGGCGTCGAGCATCGGGCCGGACTGGTTCTTCATGCGGTCCGTCAGGCCGACATGCACGTCCCAGGAGTGATTGTCGCTGTTGGCGACCTTGGGCCAGATCACTTCAACGACGCGCGTGCCCGCTTCGACCAGGCGCCGGGCGAGCAGGCAGGACTGGCCGAAGGTGTTGCGTCCGTAACGTTCACGAATTTCACGCGGCTCCTGCTCGATCGCAAACGCGTCTCGTGCGCGGCCGGAGGCGACGAGAGACAGGGCCTGGTCGTAGTATTCATTCAGGTTGTAATCGGCGACCGCCCGGTCGATTTCGGGCATGCCCTGGTTGATCACGTCCCGCAGCCGCTCGCGGCGCTCGAGCCGGCCGCCGTACACGTCGGCCCGCATCTCCAGATCGGAGACGTTGATCTTGTCCATCTTGGTCATGTCCAGGTCGTCACCCGGCGGGTACAGATAGTACGGATCGTACGCGCGACCCAGGAACCCGGCGGTCCCCCCCTTGCCGACGACGTTGCTCTCCTGCAGCGGACGCGGCAGCATGACAAAGGGGAGCATCGGCTCCTGCGGCGGCTTGATGCGGATGATGTTCGAACCGAAGTTGGGGAAGTCCCGCGGATCGGGCGGCTCGAGCTGGCCGGACGGGCTGACCTTGTCGGTCGTGTACCCGGTCATCATCTGGTAGATGGCGGCCGTGTGGTTGAACAGACCGTTGGGCGTGTAGCTCATCGAGCGGATGAGCGTGGTTTTGTCGATCACCTGCGCCAGCTTGGGCAGGTTCTCGGTGAACCTCACGCCGGGCAGTTTGGTGTCGATGTTGGAGAAGGCCGACTGCACGTTGTCCGGCACGTTCTCCTTGGGATCCCACAGGTCGAGGTGGCTGGGTCCGCCCTGCAGATAGCAAAGGATGACGCTCTTCGCCTTGCCCCACCCCGGTCCGCCGACGGCGGCCCCGGAGTTGGCCTGCGCCTGAAGCTGCAGCATGCCGCCCAGACTGAGGCCGAGCATGCCCGAGCCCCCCACGCGGAGCACGTCCCTGCGCGTCACGCCGAGATGAGAATCACAAAGATCTTTGCCGGGTTGTCCGGGAACTCGAATGAGCATACTTGTTCCTTCCTGGTTTGCCGCTTACGGCATCTGTCTGCTGCGAATGATAGACTCGGTTCTGTTCCGCGAGATCGGTCGTCAGTCGTCGTCCACTTGAATCACGCGTCGCCGCGCTTCCGCGATCACTTGCGCCTGCGGATCATTCATCCACTCGAATACTGCGTCGAAAACGTCTTCAATCTCGTAGTTTGCTGAAAACGACCGCAACTTCAGGCGTTCACCGCATTGAGGACAGGTTGCGTAATGCTCAAACGGCCCCACCGTGAACGTCTCTCCGCAATGCGCGACGCTGCGATGCGTCGGAAAATTCCGTACGGCATCGATCAGATCAGCCGGGACATCCAGTGATCGAACAACGTCAGTCGCCATATCAAATCAAGTTTCTCAACAATGCTTTGAACTGTGATCGTGACATGTCAGTCGGCGGCCGGATCTCCCGATGAGCAATCTGCAGTCTTTCCGGCAGCGTCGTCCCGCCGGGAACGGCGACCACCTCTAATCCGACCGCTTCGACATCCTCCCGTGTTAACTCAACATATCCACTTCCGGGGCGAAACGCCGCCAGAATCTCGGCTGTCGTCAATTCCGGGGCAACGCCGTCCGTGTCAAAAACTGATACGCCTTCTTCTCCTCTCCGCAGCTGGAACGGATGCCTGTCCGGTGCAGTCACTCGAACCAGCATGACGTGGTCAGCAATCTGTGGTCATCGGCCCGGGCCCAGCCTGTTTGGCATAAACCATTCCTTATCTATTAAACAAAAACGCAGGGCTGTTAATCAAGGCCCATGCCAGATCCTGCGCGGTTGTGAGCCGCACGTTCTGGAGTTGGGCCTGGCTGAGTTCCACGGCCCGCTGCAACCGCGCCAGTTGCGGATCGACCGGAAGCGGCTGCTTCACCTCCTCCAGAGTGTTCCGTAGTGCAACCAGCTTCGGGTCTTCCGGCAGAGGCTTGTTCGCTTCGGCTAGATTCGCCTGCAGCGTCTTCTGCTCTTCGTCGATCGACTTGTAGTAAGCCGCGAGAACGGCCCGCTGCTCGTCGCTGCGCTCTTCAGCCGCCGTCTTCACGACCTGCAGAACGCTATCCGGCAATCCAAGCTGTAGCGGCGGTTGAGAACCGGTCGCCGACAGCCGGAACCGTCCCAGCGAATGCTGCTTGCTCCGGTACTGCTGGTTGAGCGAAAACGAGAGCACCAGCGGCTTGTCGGTGGTGATGGGCTGGGTCAACTCGAAGGTGGCAAAGTGAGTTTTCCCCAGATCGCCCGAAAGGGCCCAGCCGTTGCCGGCATTCGGCGCCTGGCCGTCGATCGCCGTTGCGACGTCGTACCCCTGCTGCGAGAAGTCGGCCTTGGCATTCTGCAATGCGGCCGTCTGCTTCTGATCGGGGGCATCCGCCGGCCAGTATTCGAGGGTCAGTTCCGAAAGGACGAAGTTGCCGTCCGCTGCGCGTCCCGGCCCCTTCATCGGCAGCCGGTCGTCAGCGATCGCCTCCAGCATGATGCCGGTGATCGTGTTCAGTTCGGTCGCCGCATTAACGACGTACAGCCCCTGCTGATTATTCGGTCCGGTCGCGAAGATCGACAGATCGTCCTGCTTCTCGAGCGTTGCGCCGGTCGTGGTCGAAAGCTCGGAGGCGTCGAGCGTCACCCAGCCGGTGCTCTCGACGTCGATCGTCTTCTCCCACTCCGCAATCTTGCCCGGCAGCGCCGCGTCGTAATCGGCCAGCGCCTGCTCGGCGGCGGCGATTCTCGCCAACCGATCCGCTTCCGCCTGCTCGACGCGCGGCCGGATTTCTTCGGTGTACGCGTCCAGCGCGGCTTGAGCCACAGCGATCCGCTCGTCTCGCCGGCGCTCCTTCTCCGCAGTGATTGGTTTGAGTCGCTCCTGGTAATCGGCCAGTTCAGCGAGGAGCGCTTCATGCTCGCGGGGGAGATCCCCCATCACGGCGATCGTCGCCTGAATTTCTTCCGGCCGCGCAGGGCGGTTGAGGATCCGCAGGAACAATTCGTTGACGAGCGCCGCGTTATCGGGCTGCGCGGCGACAAGTCGGGCGATCGCGTTGTCCGGCTGCGAGATCGCCTCGCTGACGGTCGGCCCGTTCATCAACGCCATGACCGGCCCAAGCTGCAGTTCCGAGGAACGCTCGCATTCGCAGGAACTCTCACGGGCCGGACGCCCCAGGTTGGCCAGGAACCGGTCGGCCAGTTCCACGCCCGCATCCGGAATCGCCGCCGCGCGGGTTCCTTCCGGGACGCCGGGAATCTGCATCTTCGCCCCGGTCACCGTATAAATGGCGTCATACAGAGTTTCCGCCGGCAGCCGCTTCGGCAGGGCGTGCGAGTAGTTCCGCGTGTCGTCTTCGTTCCACTTGTTCGTGGCGATCGAAAGCTGGTACGTACGGCTGGTGCAGATCGTGCGCATCAACTGCCGCACGTCGAAACCGGACGCAATGAACTGTTCCGTGAGCCAGTCGAGCAGTTCCGGATTGGTGGGCGGGTTGCCGGCCCGGATGTCGTCCAGCGGTTCGATCAGCCCGGCACCCATCAGGTAGCCCCAGATCCGGTTCACATAGCTTTTGGCGAAGTAGTCGTTCTCCGGCGACGTGACCCAGCGCGCGAACTGTTCGCGGCGCGATGCGGACTCCGATTCCGGCATGGGAATCTCTTCGTCATAAGGAACGGTCGGCTCGGCCGTCTCTCCGGTCCGCTGGTGCGTCACTTCGCCGTCAGTCTTGTCGAAGACGACCTCCCACAGCGGCTTCGCGCCCTCGACCGCCGTGCCTCCGACGTTGCCCTCGGCGTTTTCCGGGTCGCGCTTCAAACCGACCTGCGAGAAGAACGCGGCCGTTTCGTAGTACTGATCCTGCGTCCACCGTTCGAACGGATGGTCGTGGCACTTGTTGCAGTTGAACCGCACCGCCAGAAACAGGTGCGTGGTGTTCTCCATCGTGATTTCAGGATCGCGGAGAATCTTGAAGTACGAAGCGGGAGGATTCGTTTTGTTCGACCCGGTCGCCGTCAGCACCTTGTAACAGAACTCATCATACGGGGTGTTCTCCGCCACCTCGCCGCGAATCCACTGCCGCAACAGCGCCGCCCCCTCCGCCCCGAGGAACTTGCGGTTCACCTGCAGCATGTCGGCCCATTTGTTGGTCCAGTAGTCGATGTACGGGTCGCTGCCGATCAGCTTGTCGACCACTTCGTCGCGCTTCACGCGCGTTTCCCGCTCGTCGGCCAGGAAGTCGCGGACCTCTTCGGCGGTGGGAGGCAGACCGGTCAGGTCGAGATAGGCCCGGCGGAGGAATTCGTCATCCGAGCACAACTCCGACGGGAGGATTTTCATCCGCTCCCATTTCTCCGCGACAAACCGGTCGACTTCGTTCCACACCTCCGGTTCCTGCCACACAAAGCCGGACCGGTCCCCCATCGACGTGACCGTCGTGGCCGCGTAGTTGCCTTCATACCGGGCCAGCAGCGGCGCCTCGCCCCGGCGAATGGTGGTCACCAGCGCATGCCGGTTGACTTCAGCGACCTCCGTATTTCCGCTGTCGACGTAGGCTTCCCCCGTCACGTCCCGCGTCTGCCCGTCTTCGTAGGTCGCCACGATCCGTAACTGCTGTTTCGCCCCGATCTGCTGGATGACCGGGTTCTTCGGCTCAATGTCGATGCCCACCACGCGGGGCGTATTCAGATCGAGCGGCGCCCCTTCCGCGATCCACTGCCGGATTGTCACATAGTACGGGTGACCGGGCTTCGTTAGTTGTCCGCCGACGTGCGGCACGGCGCCGGTGGCCTTGAGCAGCATCAGGCTGTCATCGGGAGAGGCGAAGTTCGTCCGCCGCGACGCCATGTCGTCGGTAAACGCCCGCACGTCCATGATCGGGTCGTAACCGCGCAGCGACAGCTTGAACCCGTTCTTCCCGTCCTTCGCGCCGTGACACGTCCCGGCGTTGCACCCCAGTCGTGAGATCACAGGATTCACGTCCCGGATGAAGTTCATCGGCCGGCTCTCTGTCACGCCGCTGACTTGCACCGGCACGGCCAGCGTTTGGCCGCCGAACTTGATCGAAATCTCGGCAGTCACGTCCGAGCCGGCCGTCACGCGGCCTCCTTCGCTCACCTGCACCGCGTCGTTGTTGACGGAGATATCGGCCAGTCGCGTCAGGTCGACCCGGTCGCCGCTGTTCAGAACGCCCGTCACGAGCAACTGCACATAGCCGTGTTTGCGGGCGATCTCGACCTGTTGCGGAATAACTTCCAGCGCGTCGACACTTGCTCCCTCGGGCAGCGACTCCTTGCTGAAGAATTCCTCGCTCGGCATGTAGCTCGCCGCCAGCAGGTCTTCGTCGGCCCCGGCCGCCTCGGGATCGACTTCCACGGGCGTCAGTTCACGCGTGACCTGCCCGTCAGCCGGATTGATAAACCTGATGATTCCATCCGCTCCCGCGGCGACGATTGTGGAACCGTCCGGCGAATACGACACCGCATACACCGCCGTCGGCAGTTCGGTCTGCGTGAGAATCTTGACGTCGGCCGTCACGTACTCTTCCAGCCGTGCTTTCTCTTCAGCCGACTGCGTTGTCACGACCTTCTGCACGATCCCTTTGATATCCTCCGGCATCTCGGGATCGAATTGAGCCGAATAGGTAAACACCTGCCCCTTCCCGTCGAGGCTGCTCACCGCAGCGAACGAGTTGCCGTCGGGAGCATAGGCCACGTCGAACACGCGGCCCCGCATCGGCGGGAAGCGGCGGATCAGGTTGGCGTCGTCGCCGATCACGCGCTTTGTGATCCGCTCCATCCGGTAGATTCTCGGCGTGCCGTCGCTGCCGCCCACCAGGACTTCGTCCCGCTGCGGGTGCCGGTCGAGAGCCGACAGACCGCCCTTGAGCGCGCCGGGGGTGATCGACGTCACGTTGTCGATGAACCGCTGCGTCGGCACGTCGTAATACTTGGTCGCCATGTCGCGGCCGACCGAAACGATCTTCGTGCCGTCCACGGAGAAGACCGTGTTGAGCGCCCAGTCGTCGTGCGCCCCGTTAAAGAACACCTGCTCTCCCGTTTGCGCATTGAACGCCCGAACCGTCTTGTCGGCGCATCCCACGGCGACCAGCGTGCCGTCGGGCGACCAGCTTGCGCCGTAGGTCGTATCGAAGGTGATCGGCACTGATATCGTCAACTCGCGTTTTTCGACGTCCCAGATCTGCAGTTCACCCATCCGGCAGGGAAGGCCGCCGGTCACCGCCAGGAACTTTCCGTCCGGCGAAAAGCTGACCGATTCGATTCTCTCCGACATCCCCACCAGCCGCGCGACCAGGCCCGAGCCGTCGCCGTGGTGCAGCAGCACTTCGTGGAACCCGGAGATCGCCAGCAGGCTGCCGTCGGGCGAAAAATCGATCGACGTTACAACCGGAGGCCGCGAATAGACCGGCGGATGATCGGCGTCGTACCGCTCGACGGCGTTCGCCGGCGTGTCGTCCTCCGCCCCTTCGGCGATCCACCGCGTAATCAAATCAACATCGGTCTGGGAAAGGGCCGGCTTGCCCTTCGGCATCTCCGCCGCCCCGTCCACCGGCGTAATCAGGTCAATCAGGTAACTCTCTTCCGGCTTGCCCGGGACGATCGCCGCTTCGCCCGTTTCGCCGCCGCCGACCAGCTTCGCAAAGTCGGTCATCACGTATTCGCCGCTGGCTTTCGCCGGCTGATGGCATCCTTGACAGTGCGCCTGAAAAATCGGACGCACATCTTTGTAGTAACTGACCGGCTTGGCCCCGTCCGGAGTGGCCGGTTCGTCGTCTTGAGCGAACAGAAGGACCGCAGGGACGAGCAGGGCGAATGCTCCCAGCGAGCGCATGCAGGCTGACATACTGAATTCCTTGACCGTCAAAATCGGCAATCGCCGCTCGCGGAGAAAACGCCTCCGCTGATGCGACTTTCGATGAAGGAGAGCGCGTGCACCTCATCCGCGTCGAGAGGCACGCGAGACTTTCCGGAAAATGAGGCAGGATCCGCGAACAATGCAGTGAGCGGCGGACGGCGGACCGACCGCAGGCGGATTGCCGTCTCCGGGCGACAGAGCCCGACAGGCAGGGAACGGCCGCCGACACGCCCGCCCCTTCGGACCTGCCCGGAAACCGAACTCCCTAATTCTACGCGCGCCGCTTGACGCCCGCAAGCATCAACCAACACTGATTCGAGGGGTTGCGCCTGTCATCGCGTGAAAATGCCTCCGCCAGTGCGCTTTCGGATGCGGCACGCCTCGCGGGGGCGACACACCGACCGACTCGATGGCAATGTAAGCGACTCGCTGTCTCCGCGAGTCGCGTGTGCGTTCGATCGATCAACGTTCACCGAACGCGAATCGGTGTTGGTTCAGAGTCTGTGCGCTTCGGATGCGGCACGCCTCGCGGGAGTGACACGCCGACCGACTCGTCTACTCTGGTTGTGGCCGCAGGCCACTCCGTATCTCCGCGTGGTGAGTCATCCGGGTCGAGATCCCGTTCCGCCGCGACCCGCAGCGGCGCGCTCCCCTTCAAGTCCTTTCGTTTACACACTTCTCTCGATCTCCGATTGAGTCACTCTCCGAGAGATTCGAATGGAACGCGGATGACCACGGATGGGACCGATTTGCGCTGATTGATTTCTTGCGTGTCGACGCCTTGCGCTCCTGAATCAATGCGGCCTCGGCGCTGCCGCCTCTTCAGCAATACCCCGCGAATTCCGTGCTGATCCGTCAATTCCGCGAAAATCTGTGTCCTATTCGAGAATCCCTTGGGCCCGGTTCCTCGGGGCCAGGCCCCAATTCGACAGGTTGAAGCCGAGTCATGTGTAACTGGCAACCTTCAAGTCGCTCTCGAATTCAAAACAAGGTCAGTTTTAGCGCAAGCCCTATCCTGACCTGACGATGGCCCTCGCTTCAGCGTCTGGTGGACTCCACGAGGTCTGCACACGGGCGTGTTAAACCCTTCATCGTCTTCACCCCTGTTGTTGATGTCTCCATCGCCCAACAGCAGGCGGTAGTGCGACGAGTCTTCTGGGTTTGGCTGGAGCCCCCCGTCGGAGACTCTCACCGGGCTCGATCGGCTTTCGGCTCCGGGAAGCCGTCCCCCGATCCCCTTTCGGGCAGCGCGAACTCCTTGCGGAGTCCGCCGTAGGCACTTCGACTCTGTCACACGCACGGCTTGTCGCCGCCCCCGAAGGTTAGGCGACTTCCCGGACACTTCGATGGTGTCCACGGCTATTACAGCCGTAATGGCACGTTTCACGATAACCGCACAGAATCCGTGATCTTTCGGGCAGCACTCCGCCCATGGGAAGGCGGCTCACGCCGTCAGTTACCTGGTGGCGTCCCGCTCCCACACGGTTATCCACCGGCCTCATCGCCGGGGGCACGACGGATGAACGCCGATCCCCGGTCCGCCTTTCGTCTATCTCCCTTGGAAGGAAGCCGATCGCCCATGCCGGGGCAGACCGGTTTAACGTCCGGACGACATCACGGACGTGTTTCGGTTTCTGATGACCGCCGATTAGACGCAGAATGTTCGACGGAGTTCACGGAAAATCGGCGAACAAGAGCAAATTCTCACAGTGAACAGATAGGTGTAGCAAGCCGTACCAAAAAAGCGTACCACAACAATTCCCACAGGCAGCGGCGCAGCCGCTCCGTCCATGATGGGGGTGGCGGATTGGCTGGGTGTATGTCCCGCTGACGCGGCGCGGTATTCTTATTGCATCCCTTCAAGAGAATCAGAATTCGTGCCGCTTGAGCAATTCATCTCTCATGGCCCAAGAACCGAACATTGACAGTCTGCTGTGCGAACTGACGGCAGTCGTCACCGCGACACCGGAACGGTCATTCTTTAATCCGCCTGCAACTGAATCACAAATCACGGTAACTGAATCCAAGATCGGTACACCGCTGCCCGCATCATTCAAATCGTTCCTACGTGTCTTTAACGGTGGCTTTATCTCCGTTGCCGGGACGACCAATGATGAAATCTGGGACCAAGACCACGCCGAATGGAACAGCAACTCATTGTTCGGAACGGACAAGCTGCTTGCGGAATTCGACGACCTGAAGACAAGATTCACTGCTGATCTCGGCTGGAAAGATCCTTGGAAGTATGTCCCGTTCTGCCATACCGACGGACAAGAGCTACTTGTATTCGGTCCGCTGGATCACACGAGCAATGAATGCCCCGTGCTGGACGCCTTCCACGAAGTGTGGCCCCGCGAATGGGGCAAACTGTATCCGGACTTCGTTCAATTGCTCGCTGCGTACATCGCGGGCAACGGCACGATCAAAACGATTGCCGAAGCATGACTTACTGCATGACAATCGATTGACTCGTAACCACACGCGGGGCGCGATCTGAAAGCAACACTGTTCGTCGCTAACCCCAAACTTCGACGACATTCACGGCGGATTGGCTGAGTCAGCAGCTCATCCCCTGAACATCGACCATGCTCGACAACCTGAACCCAACCACCATCGAATCCATCATCCGCGCCCGCCGCACCGAAAAAGTCCTCTGCGACCCCGATGCCGCCCGCCCCGTCCCGCCCGACGTCGCCGAGCGCAACCGAAACATCGTCCTGCAAGCCATCAAGACCGCCGGCTGGGCCCCCTTCCATTATCCCCGCAAAGTCGACGGCATCGCTGAACCGTGGCGGGCCCACGTCCTGTGGTACGACGCCGCGCACAAAGCCGCGCTTCACCTCCGCGATGAACTGCACGTCACCTCGAAAGGCCCCCGCCTCGCCGCCGCGTGCAGCGCTCTGGTGCTCGTCACCTGGCTGCCGGAGTGCACGGACTTCCAGTCACAGACTGAGGAAAAACGGGCTCGCGACGAAGAGCACCTCGCCGCGGCGGCCGCCATGGTCCAGAACCTCCTCCTGCTCCTCACCGCCCACGGCATGGGCACCTACTGGTCCAGCGGCGGAAGTTTCCAGACCCCGGAGATGTACCGTTACCTCGGCATCCCCGAAGCCGAACGCCTGCTCGCCGCCCTCTTCATCGAGTACCCCGAAATGAGGGACGACTCCCGCGAACGCAAACCGGGCAGCCAGCGCGACAACCGCTGCGAAGACTGGATCCGCGAAGTGTCGCTGTGAGGGATGCGGGGTGGTATGCTCTCCGGATTCAGCGGAGTCGAAGAGCAGAGATGTATCAGCCACCATGCTCGTAACGTCACCAACCCCGACCGAGTCCGGATTTGCAATCCGTCTATCTTGCAACATCCGTCATCGGTTACCTGGCGTCTCGACCGCTTGCCGACGTGATTGCGGCAGGCAATCAACGATTGACACTTGATTGGTGGACGGATCACCGTTCTTCATTCGAGTTGTTCGTATCGCAAGCGGTGATTGCCGAGTGCTCGGCGGGCGACCCCGTCGCTGCGGATGAGCGGCGGTTCTATCTGGAAGGCATTCCGATTCTCGAAATCACCGACGACGATCGGGAGTTGGCCAAGACGCTGCTGGCTGAGGTTCCGCTGCCTCCGAACGCCGAGGTGGACGCGCTGCACATCGCAACCGCTGCCATGAACGGCGTCGACTATCTGCTGACATGGAATTGCAGACATATCGCGAATCCCTCGTTGAGGCGTATAATTGACGAAGTCCTGATCGCGGCGGATGTTTCGCCGCCGATCATTTGCACGCCGCAGGAGTTGATCAATGTATGACGACCCGATTGTGGCGGAAACGCGCCGAATCCGGGATGAATACGCGCGACGATTCCATAACGATCTGGATGCGATCTGCCGTGATCTTCAGGAACAACAGGCGCACTCCGACCGAACGCTTGTCCGACGGTCGCCGAAACGACCTGCCCGCGCGAGCGCCGAGCGCACGACCAACGCGACATGAACGTCTGCGGTGTTTCGCCGTACACGATTTGCCCTCCGACAGTGAGAGCCTCCATGCGAGACTGCCGCCGTTCACTGCCCGGCCGTTCCTCCGTCTTGCCGTGGGCAGTCATCGTTGCAGCCGCCTTCTCACCTTCGTTGCTTTTCGCAGACGTCGCCTTCGAAACCGACGTCGCCCCGCTCCTCGTCCGCAACTGCGTCGAATGTCACAGCCCCACCACCGCGTCCGGCGGCCTGATTCTCACCACATCCGACGGTCTCCACAGCGGAGGCGACAGTGGGCCTGTGCTGAACGCCGATGAGCCGCTGGCCGGGTATCTGCTGGAGCGGGTCGTCGCCGGCGAGATGCCGCCGCCTGCCGAAGGCGAAGCACAGTCGTTGCCGGAGGAGGAGATCCGCGTGTTCCGCGAATGGATCGCCGCCGGCGCGCCCTGGCCGGAGGGACGCACGCTCGATCTCTATGAGCGCACCAACAGCAAGCGCGCCGGACGCGACTGGTGGTCGCTGCAACCGGTCATCCGGCCGGACGTGCCGTCGGTGAAGGACGCCTCACAGGTCGCGACGCCGATTGATGCCTTCATCGTCTCGAAGCTGGACGAACAAGGCTGGCGCCTGGCCCGCGAAGCCGACCGTCCCACTCTCATCCGCCGGCTCTACTTCGACCTCATCGGCCTGCCTCCCTCTGCCGAAGAAGTCGACGCGTTCCTGAATGACGAATCGGACAACGCCTACGAGCAACTGGTCGACCGGTTGCTCGCATCGCCCCACTTCGGCGAACGCTGGGCCCGCTACTGGCTCGACATGGTGCGTTACGCCGACACCTGCGGGTACGAGCGCGATCAGGAAAAACCGGGCATCTGGAAGTATCGCGATTGGGTCGTCGACGCGCTCAACAAAGACATGCCGTATGACGAGTTCGTCACGCAGCAACTGGCCGGCGACGAGATCCCAGATCGCGACGAGCAGAGCGTGATCGCCACCGGCTTCCTGCGGCTGGGGACGTGGAACGATGAGCCGAACGATCCCCAAGAGTACAAGTACGAACGGCTGGAAGACATGGTGCACGCCACCAGCAGCGCGTTCCTCGCCATGACCGTCAAGTGCGCCCGCTGCCACGATCACAAGTTCGATCCGATCCCGCAGACCGACTACTACCGTATGGCGAGCACCTTCTGGGCCGGCTACATCGAACCCCGCGACCGGGAATGGTTGGGCGGTCCCAGGCCGGAGGAACTGGGCTTCGACGTCTTCGGCTGGACCGACCGCGGACGCGACGTACCGCCGCTGCACCGGCTCAAGAACGGCGACCCGGCGCACCCTGCAGAGATTGTCGAGCCGGCCCAGTTGTCTCTGGTCACCGGTGAGAACAAACCGATTCCCGTTCCTCCCGAAGACGCCGCGACGACACACCGGCGACTGCACCTCGCGGAGTGGATCACCGATGACGCGAATCCGCTCACGGCCCGCGTCATGGTCAACCGGCTCTGGCTGCATCACTTCGGCGAAGGGCTGGTGCGGAGTCCGGACAACTTCGGCTTCAACGGCGACCGGACGGAGCATCCGAAACTGCTCGACTGGCTCGCCGACGAACTGATGCACCCCACCGAGGCCACTGCAACATCGAGCCGGCCGTGGTCAGCCAAACGGCTGCACAAGCTGATCGTCATGTCGGCCGTCTACCGCCAGTCAGCCGATCATGAGTTGCACGACGAGTACGCAGAAGTCGATTCCTCGAACCGTCTCTGGTGGCACAAACCGCGCCGCAGACTCGACGCCGACGCCATGCGCGACTCACTGCTCACCGCCAGCGGCCGCATTGATCTCCGAATGGGCGGCCCGAGCTTTCGGATGACGATCAACCCGGAGGCCCTCGAAGGACTTTCCCGCAAAAGCGGCGCCTGGCAGCCCTCGCCCCCTGAGGAGCAGAATCGCCGTAGCCTCTATCTCTATCTCCAGCGCAGCCTCCTGCCGCCGTTGATGACGACGTTCGACCAGCAGGATACTACCCTGCCCTGCGCGCAGCGCGACGTCACCACCGTCGCGCCGCAGGCGCTCGCTCTGCTCAACAACGAATTCATCCACGAGCAGAGCCTTGCGCTGGCAGCGCGGGTGATTGAGGCCGCGAACGGCGACGTCGAACGCCGGATTCGGCTCGCCTGGCGCTTCGCCCTCGGCCGCGACCCGTCGGCCGCCGAGTTGAGACTCGCAGCACAACACCTCGCGGCCCAGAGAGAGCGATTCACACGCCAGCAGGAGACCGCGACCGACCCGGACGGGCCGCTGCCGATCCAAGACGGCCTGGCGCTTTCGCTCATCGCTGATGAAGGTGTGCAGGTCGACGAATCGGGACGCGTCATCCAGTGGACCGACAATTCAGCAGCCGGTCAGACCGCGAGCCAGCAGACACCGGAACAACGTCCCCTGCTGGTCGACTCGGCAATCCACGGCCAGTCGGTGATTCGCTTCGACGGCCAGCGGCGCTTCCTGCATCTCGGGGGCGCTGTGCTCACCTCGCAGCCGCATTCGGTGATCGCCGTCGCAACCGACGAGGGGTCCGGCGGTCATCGCGAGATTTTCTCGAACTGGAACGGAGCCGCCGGAAACACGACCACGTCCGTCTTTCTCGGCACGACCGGCGACGCTGCGGTCCGGTTCAGCGACGCCTTCGTACCGGCCGGTTCTTTGACGAATCCGGCCGAACCGTTCGTCATCTCGGCCGTCGCCGGAGAGTCTCACTCGGCAGTCTTCCAGAACGGACGGGAACTGGCCCGTCAGGGAGCCCTGCCGGAGCGAAACCTGGCAACCGATTACGTGGTCGGACAACAGGGGAACATCGACGGCGAATACTGGACGGGAGACATCGCCGCCCTGCTGGTGTACGACCGTGAACTCACGGCCACCGAGCGCGAGCAGATCGAGCGGTGGCTGGCCGAGCGATACGGGATTGAAATCGGTGACCCCGTTCGCGAGCCGGCTGTGCTGGCCCTCGAATCGCTATGCCACGTGCTGCTGAACACCAACGAATTCCTCTACGTCGACTGATGAGCGCGCTTCACAAGAGTCTCGAATGGAACGCGGATGACCACGGATGGGACCGATTTTCGCTGATTGTTTTCTTGTGTGTCGACGCGATGCGCGGCTGAATCGATGCAGTCTCTGTGCTGCCGTTATTTGAGGAATACCCCGCGAAAATCTGTGTCCTGCTTGAGAATCCCCTGGGCCCAACCGGGTGGCCGGGGCTGGACTGAGCGAAGCGAAGGAAGCCCCGGTCGATATTCGTGCTTCCCACGACCGGGGCTTCACTCCCGTTGGTCGCTCCAGCCCCGTCCACACCGATCAGGCAGATTGAAGCTGAGTTGTGTGGAAACGACATCGCGTCAAGCCCGCCCTACGGTTGCGAGCGGGGTGCGACGATGCCGGTGTCGGGGCTCGATGCGGTGGCGTAGAGCTTTTTCGGAATCCGCCCGGCGAGGCAGGCCGCGCGGCCGGCGAGGCAGGCGTGCCGCATGGCGTGCGCCATCGTCAGCGGATCGTCAGCCCCGGCGATGCCTGTATTGAGCAGCACGCCGTCGCAGCCAAGTTCCATCGCGATCGCCACATCGCTCGCGGTCCCCACGCCGGCATCGACGATCACAGGGTAATCGGGATCGCCGTCCTTCAGGTACTCCAGACAGATGCGGATGTTGTTCGGGTTGAGAATGCCCTGGCCGCTGCCGATCGGACTCCCGGCCGGCATCACCGACGTCGCCCCCGCCTCCTTGATCCGCTGCGCGGAGATCGGATCGTCGCTGGTGTAGCACAGCACCTGGAAACCGTCTTCGACAAGCTGGCGGGTCGCCTCCAGCGTGGCGACGGGATCGGGCAGCAGCGTTTTCTTGTCACCGAGCACTTCGACTTTGACCCAGTCGGCCCCCGGGTTCTCGAGATTCCGCAGGATCTCCCGGCCCATTCGCGCGACCCTGACGGCGTCTTCCGCCGAGAAGCAGCCGGCCGTGTTCGGGAGGATCGTGTACCGCTCCAGATCGATGAAATCGAGGATGTTGTTCCCCTCGGCGTCGATCAGCCGCTCGCGGCGCACGGCCACCGTAATCACCTGCGCCCCGCTCGCTTCGAGGCAATCCTTCATCAGGGGATAGGTCGCATACTTGCCCGTCCCGACGATCAGCCGCGACGTGAGTGTGTGTGTCCCCAGTTCCAGCGGCGCATCGAAGGCAGCGGACGTTTCCGTAGTCAGCGAATCAGACATCGGGGTCTCGGGGCTCTCGGTATCGGTGGTCTGCGTGGTCGTTGTTTGCGATCCGTGGGAAGCCGGACTTCGGAAGGCAGAGAAAGAAAATCACTGACCTCTCAACTCTGATCTCTGGCAAGAACCTATCCGCCGCCCACGAGCGTGACAATCTCGATGCGATCCTCCGGCTGCAGGACGCACTCGGCATGTTGCTCCCGCGGCACAAGCTCCAGGTTCCGCTCGGCTGCCAGATAACGAGGATCGATCTCCAGCGACTCAATCAACTCCGCCAGCGTGGACCCGTCAGGGACTTCTCGCGGCCGGCCGTTTACGGTGACTTCCACAATCAGCTTCCATTCCCTGAACCGGCTCGTCTCGCAACAGAAACTGAACGAGCCAAAGGCACTATAGGCGTGTCCTGAGAGACGATCAACGACCGGCGTTTACGGTCCGATGCAGCGTCGATGCCCCGTCCCGTGCTTGTGACGGTGGTCCCGGACCGATACTGTTGCCGGGAATTCTTTGAGGACACCGTCATGGCCCAATCGTCCGATATCGGTTCGCTGGAACAGGCGATTCTCGATTACGTCAACCAGCCGGAATACAAGCCGGCCAGGCCGCAGAGCCTGTCGCGCAAGCTCGGGGTGCGGAAAAAGCACCGAGAGAAGTTCGAGTTGCTGCTGGACAAGCTGCACTCGGAAGGCCGGCTGAGAATCTCTGAAAGCGGCCGCATCCAGGCCAACGCGCCGGCCGGTCTCATCGCGGGCGTGATGCGCAAGCGTTCCAGCGGCGCCGGGTTCGTCATACCGCATCCTCCGCTGACCGGCGGAATCACCGGAGACCTCTATGTCCATCCGGAAGACATGCACGACGCCCACAACGGCGACGAAGTTCTCGTTCGTCTTCGCAAACGGCGCGGGCCGGGGGGGCGTCGCTGCGCCGTTGTGGCGGAGGTCGTCGAGCGAGCGACCAACGTCTTCGTCGGGGAGTACTTCGAAGAGGGAGAACAGGGTTACGTCGAGATCGACGGCACCAACTTCACCGAGCCGGTCTGGGTCGGCGACCCCGGCGCAAAGGGCGCGCAGGAGGGGGACCAGGTCGTCATCGAGATGATCCGCTTCCCCACGCAGCACACGCAGGGGGAAGCGGTCCTGACCAAGGTGCTCGGGCCGCGCGGGGAACCGGGGGTCGACACGCTGACCGTGATTCACGAGTTCGGCCTGCGGGACGAATTCCCGGAAGACGTCCTCGACGCCGCGCGGATCGAAGCGGAGAACTTTGACGAGAACGACCTGACCGACCGCGAGGATCTGACCGGTGAACTGATGGTCACAATCGATCCGGTCGACGCCCGCGACTTCGACGACGCCATCTCCCTCACGCGCAGCGAAGACGGACACTGGCATCTGGGCGTACACATCGCCGACGTCGCCCACTTCGTGCAGCCCGGCACGCCGCTCGACCGGGAGGCCCAGCTTCGCGGCACGAGCGTCTACCTTCCGACCAAGGTGATTCCGATGCTGCCGGAGGTGCTCTCCAATTCGCTCGCCAGCCTGCAGGAGAAGCGGGTGCGGTTCGCGAAGTCGGTGTTCATCGAATACACGGCGGAGGGGATTCCGGTCCACACCCGCTTTGCCCGCTCGGCGATCAAAGTCAACAAGCGGTTCGCCTACGAACAGGTGCTCCCCATCATCGAGGGGGACGGACCGCAGCGCGGCGACGTGCCGGCCAAAATCCGCAAGCTCCTCACCGAGATGCACGAACTGGCCATGCTGCTGCGCGGCCGGCGCTTCTCTGCCGGGGCGATGAACCTCGATCTCCCCGAAATCAAGCTGGAATTCGACAACGAAGGCCGAGTCTCCGGCGCCCATGAGACGGTTCACGACGAGAGCCACCAGCTCATCGAGGAGTTCATGCTGGCCGCAAACATCGCGGTCGCCACGGAACTGACTGACCGGGGCATCGAATTCCTCCGCCGCACGCACGGCGAGCCGAGCGAGAAGAAAATGCAGGCCTTCGCCGAGTTCGCAAAGGTGCTCGGCTACAAGATCAAGAACCCTCAAAGCAAGCCGGAGTTGCAACGTCTGCTCGAACAGGCCAAAGGAACGCCCGAAGAGCGGGCCATCCACTATGGGCTGCTCCGCAGTTTCAAGCAGGCGGTTTACTCACCGCTCGACACGGGCCACTACGCGCTCGCCGTGCAGAACTACTGCCACTTCACCAGCCCGATCCGCCGCTATCCCGACCTCACGATCCACCGTTGGATCGACGCCCTCCTGCTGGAAAACAAGACCTATCGCGGACCGTCGGGCGAGGAGCTGATGCGGCTCGGCCGGCAGTGCTCCACGAACGAGCGGCGGGCTGCCGATGCCGAACGCGAGCTGACAAACATCAAGCTGCTGGCCTATCTCGAAACCCGCATCGACAGCGAATGGGACGCCGTGATTACCGGCGTCGACCGCTACGGCTTCTTCGCCCGCGGCATCGAGTTGCCGGCGGAGGGACTGGTCCACGTCAGCACGCTCTCGAACATCGACTACTACGAGTACGACCGCGACGCCCATTCTCTCGTGGGCCGCCGCACGGGAGAGCGTTTCCGCCTCGGCGACCGCGTGAGAGTTCGCGTCGCTCACGTCGACGTCGGCCGCCGACAACTCGACTTCCGCCTCGTCCGCCACGAAACGTCCCGACGCCCCAAGAAGAAGAACAATTCGAGGAAGAAGGGAGCCGCCCCCGCCAGATCGCAGGCGATGCGCACCAAGCCGAAGAAAAAGGGTTCCAACCAAAAGCGCAAGTCACCCAAGGGACGCAAGTAACAAAGGCGAGCGGCCTGCGTCACCCGGCCGACGCATCCGATCGACCCAGGACGCTGCGTGACAGGCTCAACTCACAACACCTCCGGATGCCGCATGTGCCAGTCGGTTCTCTGCTGGTACTCGCGGGCAATTGCAATCAACCGGTTTTCGTCGAACGCCCGGCCGACGAACTGCACGCCGGTCGGCAACCCGCCTTCGCCGAACCCGCTCGGCACCGTGATCGCCGGAATCCCGGCCACGTTGCCCGCGCCGCCGATGTCGGTCGAAGTGAAGCCCTGTGCCCATTCCCGAAACGGTCTGTCAATCGGTCCCGCCACGGCCACCAGCGTCGGCGTGACGACGGCATCGAAGGGCTTCAGCAACTTATCGAGCGCCTGCTGAATTTTGCCGCGCACCCTGAGTGCGTTGATGTAGTCCTTCGCCGGAGTCGCCAGGTCGGAATACATCCGCCAGCGATCCTCTTCGGCCGTCATCTCCTGTATCTCCCCCGAACGCACGATGTCCTCGAAGGCCGCTGCCGCTTCGCAGGAAAGAATCAGGTCGGCCGCATCGTTGTATGGCAGGTCCGGCAGTTCGATCTCCCCGAACTCGCAGTAATCACCCAACACATCCAATGCCGCACGATAGTTCGCAGCCACCCCCTCCTGTACCCGGTCCGCCGAACCTTTGATCGTGGCGATGCGAAACGGTGAGCCGGGTTCGTTCGCGTCCGGATACGAATAGTCGCGTTCCGCGGCTGTCGGGTCGTCCGGATCGGGGCCGGCAATCGCATTGAGGACCAGCCCGCAGTCATCCGCCGTGTGACACATCGGCCCGAGTTTGTCCATGGTCCACGAGAGCGCCATCGCGCCGCGGCGGCTCACCCGGCCATACGTCGGCCGCAGGCCCGAGAGGCCGCAGTAGCACGCCGGGCTCATGATCGATCCCCACGTTTCCGATCCGATAGCGAACGGCACCAGTCCCGCTGCGACGGCCGAACCCGGACCGGTGGACGATCCCCCCGACCAGCGCGAGGCATCCCAGGGATTGAGCCCCGGCCCCGTAAACGAAGCGTTCGCCTGCTGATAGCCCAGGCCGCCGGCGATCTCGACCATCGCCAGTTTTGCAATCAGCACCGCCCCCGTCTTCCGCAGCCTCGTCACAACGGCCGCATCGGCGTCAATGACGCGATCGCGGTACGGCGCCGCTCCCCACGACGTCGGATGCCCCTTCGTCGCCAGCAGATCCTTGACGCCGCACGGGATTCCGTGCAACGGCCCCAGATCCTCGCCCGCTTTGAGCCGTTCGTCCTGCGTCACCGCATCCGCCAGCGCGTCGTCTCGCAGAACGGTGGTCACCGCGTTGAACTTCGGCCCGATCTGCTCGCAGCGATCCAGAAAGAACTCCGTGAGCTCGACCGACGTGACCGCTCCGCGGCGCAGTTCGGCAGCCAGCGTTTGCACGGAGGCGAATGCGAGTCCCGGATCAACAGCCATCGACTGGTCCACTTGCGATTGGGGGTACCGCTAAAGCGTAGCTGCCGCCAAATCGCGTGAGAACTGAAACTGTCAATGTAGCCGACTCGCTCCGCCGAGTCGGCCGGCGTGCCGCGTACACAGGAAGCACCGCTTCAACACCTGGAGGACTCCAGAACCGCGACGAAGACAACCCGGACTTTCTAGCTGATCGGGCGCACGTGCGACTCGCGGAGCGAGTCGCGTACGTTGGTCTACGTCGCAGGGGTCGGTTCGGGAAGCGAATCAAAGAACCGATCGAGTGCGTCGCCGACGTTGCTGCCGACCGGGCCCATCCGCTCCTGCCAGTCGTCCACCCATTCGGCGCCGGGGCTCGGATCCTCAATCTCGTCGGCATCGCCGCCGAACGTGAGCATCACGAGGTCCGTCACGGTAGCCGTCGCGTTGTGCGCGATATTCACATAAGAGTCACCCACGCTCTCCGTCCCATCGTCCTCCAGTCGCGGACTTTCGAGCACAGGCGTCTCCGCCACCTGCGGTCCGCCGGGATCCTCCGTCACGGGCGATCCCTCGGCCACGGGATCTGCGTCGTTGCGGTCGCTCGACCACACCGCAAACAGTGTGATGCCCAGCACCAGCGCGGCCGCTGCGGCAGCCCAGGGGAACTGCCACTTCGACGCGCCGGAAGCGCCCCGGCTCGCCGGGCCCTTCGAAACCGACAGTTCCCGCTGCCTCTCCTCCGCAAACCGTTCCGCCACCGGCGCAGCGACGTCGATTCTCGGAACGGTTGTCTGCCAAGCATCGACCGCCGCGTTCAATCCAACCGTTGTTTCCCAGGCGCCACGGCACTCCGGGTCGCGACACTCGCGCAGATGGTCGGCGGCTCGGTCGCGTTCAACCGGCTGCCGTTCTTCAACGGATGCTTCGATCCAGCGTCTAAAGTCGGTGCAATTCATAGGAACCTCCCGGCAACACTCCCCGTCGCTTAAGCTTCTCTGCCAGTTCTGCTCGGGCGCGATGGAGCCACGTCTTGACCGTCCCTTCCGGAACGCCCATCACTTCTCCAATTTCCGCGCAGGACGATTCCTGCTGATAGAAAAGTCGAAAACAGGTCTGGTACTCCTCCCGCAGTTCTCCCAACGCCTGATCCAGTTCCTCTCCCAGTTCCGGATCAGATTCCGGCCTGCGATCAGGCGGATCGGGCAGCAGCGGGCTTGCCGCCGGCCGGCTGACACGCCGCGCCCGCGCCGTCCGGCAACGATTGGCCGCGATCGCCATCAGCCACGGCAGAATCGGGCGCTGGTTGTCCCAGCGATCCAGATTCCGGAACACCCGCAGAAACGTCTCCTGAGTCACGTCCTCCGCATCCTGGCGGTGCCCCAGCATCTTGAGGCACAACGCGAACACCACCTGCTGAAACCGTCCGACGAATTGGCGCATCGCCGCTTCGTCGCCGGTCAGACACCGCCCGACGAGTTCAGTGATTTCACAAGCCACGAAACGACGATCCTCGTCATCATTCTACCCGAGTTTGCTCCAGCAGGTTTCGCGAAAATCCCGCAAGAAACCGCCTCGCTCAACCCTCACAGATCAGGCTGCCGGGCACACCAGCCGGGCCGCACCGAGCGCAGAGACGACTCGCCCTGCACGTTATAGCGATTTGCAAATCAGGGTTGGCGATCTGTCTCGCGGATTCTCGTCCCCGACAGTCCAAATACCGTTCGACGCGGACACATGGTAGAGCAATTTGCTCTAAAGCTTCGGGTGGAGCGGTTCGCTCGGAAGCACGAATCCCGCAGGGTTTTGTGCGGATTTCGGTTCCACCAACCCGAAAATAATGCCCTCACTGGGTGCTACTGCTTCACCGCCTCGCGGACGATCTGTTTGGCCGCCTTGAAGGCATGACGCACGGCGAACAGCCGCGTCTCGATCTGTTCTTCGCCGTAGTACTTGCCCGGCTCGCTCGGCGGCAGCCCCGCCAGAGCCAGCGTCAGCGGCAGAAGTTCGAGAAACTCACGGTATTTCCGTTGAGCATCACTCTGGGGATTCGGAGCGTCGGCCACGGGGGTCTCTCCCTTCAATCGAACTCCGGGCCTCAGTTCGCCCGGCGGCATTGGGGCATCGCTTGTTCAGTCCGTGCTTGCAGGATACCGAACCCGCGTTCCAGGGTTCAAACGAAATCTCGATCCCAGACCCGCCAGGATGCACCCAACACGTAGCCGAAGTCGTCAGACTTCGGACGAATGCCTCATCCTTCGCTCTCGTTTGTTTCCCATCCCGTTTCATGCCGCCGCGATCAGTTCGATAATTGATCGGATGGATCGCACCCGCATTGGAATCGTTAATCCTTCGCATCTTCGTCCCCCGGCACGACCGCCCAGATCCGCGCCGGGCCGCCGCTGCCGTCTTCGATCTTGATGGGTGAGACGATCAGCCAGAACCCGCGCGGCGGCAGTTCGTCGAGTTTGGCGACGTTCTCCAGACCGAAGCGTCCCGCCTTGTTGACGATGTGGTGCACTTCGAAATCCCTGGAGAGGCCTCGGTCGATGCTGAGATTGTCGACGCCGATCCCGCGGACCTTGCGCTCTTCGACAAGAAACTCGGCCGCCTCCGGCGAGTAGGACGGGAAGTGCATCTGTCCCCGCGCGTCACGGTTCTGATACCGGGGGATGTTCTCCCAATGCCGGCCCCAGCCGGTGTGCAGCAGTACAATGGCCCCGCCTGGGATCACGCCGTGCTGCTGCTCCCATTCTTCCAGGTCTTCCAGCGAGAGCATTGTGTCCGCATCCTGCTCGGCCCGTGTTTCGATGTCGATCACCACGCCGGGGCCGATCAGTTGTTCGGGCGGAATCTGATCGACCGGGATCCGATTGGCCTCGAAATGATTGGGAGCGTCGATGTGCGTTCCCAGATGCTCCGGCATGCAGAACGTCTTTGACAGCACGCCGTCTTCTTCCAGGGTCGCGATCGTCTTCAGTTCAAACGGCTCGTAGTTGTCCCCCGGCCAGTATGGACTGCGGTCGTTGATCGTGTACGTGAGATCGACGATCCGTGACGATTCACCGAACATCGACTCGAACACCGGTGTTGGTCCGCTTTCCTGGGCCGCTCCATCCGAAGCCGACATGACCAGGATGACAATCAGCAGTACGGCCGTCAGTTTGCTGAAGCGTGAGATGAGGGCGGGCATTCGTGGAGTCCTTCGTGTGAGAGTTGATCCGCAATGGACGCCGCGCTGATCCGAGGCGAGGTTTCTTTCGCGGCAGACAGCGGTCCGCCCGGAGAATTGTGCCGAATGTGTGGCGCAGGTTACAGTCCCGCCGCAAGCCGTGAGTGACAATCCCGAACACCGTCCGGAATTCGATCGCTTCATCCCGGAAAACCTGATTGCTGACGCTGCGACCGGCCCGAAGAATCGTTCATCAGTCGCAGGAGCATGAATGAGCAGCGAAACCGCAGGCATCAGTCTCCCGCCTATGGATGCCCATAACCGGGAACTGGTGGAAAACGTCCACCCGCCGGACTGGCGGAATCCAACACCGGACGGCGTCTATAACCTCGTCGTCATCGGCGCCGGCACGGCCGGCCTGGTGACCGCCTCGGCCGCCGCCCAGATGGGCGCCCGCGTTGCGCTCATCGAAAAGCACCTGATGGGGGGCGACTGCCTGAACGTGGGATGCGTCCCCTCCAAAGGCCTCCTCAGCGCAGCCCGCGCCGCCGCCGCCGTCCGAAACGCAGCCAATTTCGGCGTCACCGTCGATGGCGACGTGCGGGTCGATTTCCCGGCCGCGATGGAACGCATGCGCCGCCTGCGAGCCGGCATCAGTCATCACGACTCGGCGGCGAGATTCCGCGATCTCGGCGTCGACGTCTATCTGGGCGAAGGACGCTTCACGGACGGTGCGACCGTCGAAGTCGATGGCCAACGGCTCTCCTTCCGCAGGGCGGTCATCGCGACCGGCGCCCGCGCTGCCGCCCCGCCGATCCCCGGCCTTGCTGAAGTCGATTACCTCACGAACGAGACCGTTTTTTCGCTCACTGAATTGCCGGACCGATTCGGCATCATCGGCGCCGGCCCGATCGGATGCGAAATGGCTCAAGCCTTCGCCCGGTTCGGTTCGCACGTCATTCTGGTGGAGGCCTCCGACCAGATTCTCCCGCGCGAAGACGGCGATGCAGCCGCGATCGTCCGCGAGTCGCTGAGGCGGGACGGCGTCACGATTCTCTGCGGCGGCAAGGATGCCGAAGTGCAGCAGAGCGGCGAGGTCCGCCTGCAGGTTGCATGCAACGGAGTCCGGCACGACGAACCGGTCGACCGATTGCTCGTCGCGGTCGGTCGCGCCCCGAACGTCGAGAACCTGAATCTCGAAGCCGCCGGTGTTGAGTACGACCGTCAGGGAGTCACGGTTGATGATCGCCTGCGCACGACTAATCCCGACATCTTCGCCGCCGGCGATGTCTGTTCCGCATACAAGTTCACTCACGCAGCCGATTTCATGGCGCGCATCGTCCTCCGCAACGCCCTCTTTCTGGGACGATCCCGCGTTTCAGCACTGACGATCCCCTGGTGCACCTATACGTCTCCGGAACTTGCTCACGTCGGCCTGTACGAGCACGAGGCGGCGGAGCAGCGAATCCGCATTGACACGTTCGAGCAACCGCTCGACGGCGTCGACCGGGCTGTCCTCGACGGCCAGCAGCAGGGCTTTGTCCGAATCCACGTCCGGAAGGGAAGCGATCGCATCGTCGGAGCAACCATCGTGGCCGCTCACGCGGGCGACATGATCGCGCACGTCACATTCGCCATGACCAGCGGCCTCGGTCTCAAACAGATCGCCGACACCATCCACCCGTATCCCACCCAGTCCGAGGCGATTCGCAAGGTCGGCGATCTCTACAACCGCACCCGGCTGACTCCCCCGGTCCGCTCGCTGATGCAGAAGTGGCTCGCCTGGAAGCGTTAGCGGCCGCTATCCTCGCGCGATGCAAGCACCGCACCGATAACGATCCGGAGACCGGCTCTGTGAACCGCTTCGCCCGTCCCATCAAGTGGATTGCGATCGCCGTCATCGCCGCGTCGTTGGTTGTGCTGATGCGCGCGCTGCCGATCGAGCAACTGCGGGACCGCCTGCAACAATGGATCACCGGGCTCGGTCCGGTCGGCGTCTTTGTCTTCGTCCTGATTTATATTGTCGCCACCGTCTGTCTGCTGCCGGCATCGGTCCTCACCTTGCTGGGAGGCGCGGTCTTCGGCCTGGCGACCGGATTCATCGCCGTTTCCTTCGCCTCCACGACGGGGGCGGCGGCGGCGTTTCTGATCGCCCGTTATCTGGCGCGAGAAAAAGTCGAGCAAATGGCTCGCGGCAATCCGAAGTTCGCGGCGATTGATTCCGCCATCAGCGAAGGAGGCTGGAAGATCGTCGCTCTGCTCAGGCTTTCTCCGGCGGTCCCGTTCAATATTCAGAACTACCTGTACGGCCTGACGGCCATTCGCTTCGGGCCGTATGTGCTCACCAGTTGGCTCGCGATGATTCCCGGCACCTTCCTGTACGTCTACCTGGGACACATCGCCGGCGCGGCCGCGGCGGGCGGGCGCGAACGAACCACGGGAGAATGGGTTCTGCTGGGCGTCGGCCTCATCGCGACGATCGCCGTCACGCTCTACATCACCCGCCTGGCCCGCAAGAAACTTCGGGAGACTTCTTCCAGAATCGCGGAATCCGGCGAAAAGACCGATGACCCTTCGCAGCCGTCAAGTCCCGCACTGTTCGTCGTCGCGGCCCTGCTCATGCTGGCGCTGGCCGCCGTGGCGCATCTTCAGCGCGACGCCGTCGCGGAGTACCTCACAACCTGTTCGCAGGGCTCCTCCGTTGGGAGCGATTTCCACACTCACCATAGTTGACCCATGCGCTGTCTTGTCACCGGAGGCGGCGGGTTCCTCGGCCGTTACATCGTCGAGCAACTCCTCGATCGGGGAGAGGACGTCCGCATCTTTTCCCGTCGCGACTACCCGGAACTTTCCGAACTCGGGGTGACCGTGGTGCAGGGCGACCTGCGTGACGAGTCGGCAGTCCAGAACGCCTGCCGCGATGTCGAGACCGTCTTTCACTGCGCGGCGATTCCCGGAGTCTGGGGACCGTGGAAACTCTTCTACGAGATCAACACCGTCGGCGCCCGCAACATCCTCACCGCCTGCCGCTCGAACGGCGTCCGGAAGCTCATCTACACAAGTTCTCCCAGCGTCGTCTACGACGGCAACCCCCACGAAAACGCCGACGAATCGCTGCCGTACCCCGATCAGTACCTCTGCCACTATTCCCACACCAAGGCGCTCGCGGAACGGGAAGTTCTCGAGGCGAACGATCCGGACAGGCTGCTCACCCTATCACTCAGGCCGCATCTCATCTGGGGACCGCGCGACAACCATCTCATTCCGCGCCTGATCCGGAAGGCCCGAACCGGTCGACTGCGGCGCGTGGGAGACGGACGCAACCTCATCTCCGTCTCTTACGTAGAGAACGCCGCCCGAGCCCACTTGCAGGCGGCCGACGCACTGCAGCCCGGTTCCCCAGTCGCCGGCCGCGCCTACTTCCTCAACGAACCGGAGCCGGTCAACCTCTGGGACTTCGTGAACGCGATCCTTCGCCGCGCGGGTCTCCCGCCGGTTGAGCGTTCCATCACAGCGAAAGCCGCCTGGCGGATCGGCGCGGCGCTGGAACGCATCTATGGCGTATTGCGCATCACGTCCGAGCCGCCGATGACACGATTCGTCGCATCACAACTCAGCCAGTCGCACTACTACGACATCTCCGCCGCCCGCCGGGACTTCGGTTACCAGCCGCAGATCAGCATCGAGGAAGGACTCCAGCGAATGCAAGCCGACCTGGATCGCTGGGCGTCTCGCCGGGACGGGTGAGTGGCGAAAACCGGCCGCTCAGTCCGCCGGTGTGTACTCGAAGACTTCTGTCTCAGGACGAAAAGCGTACCACGCAAACCATAAACTGTACGCGTGGTTGACGCCGTCGTCCCGGTCGAGCACGCGCAAGGTCTGGTGCTCCGGTTCGTATCGTATTCGGAACGTCTTCCCGCTTAATTCCTCATCGATCGTCACCGGCTCGTCGACTGAGGAAAACTCCTTCACTGGGTAGGCCCTGGACGAATCGTCGACCCACACGCCGAGGATCCGGTCGCGCATTCCGGGCGTTCCACCGGTGGGCAGTTGATCGGCGGGGAAATAAAAATCCCCTTCCGCGAAGTAACCCGCATACGGGTTGTGGGAGTAATCGCGTGTGAATCCCGTCTCCGTCGAGAGAACCTCGGTTTCCGGATGACGCGACTGCCAGTCCGACCAGGTTGTCATTTCGAAGGGGATCGTCGCCAGTTCGGCGCTTGAGGCGTCCCCTGAGACTGCTTCTGATTTCATCTGTGACCAGAGGCTCTCAAGCTCATCTGCGCCCCGGTCGTACAGCAGCACGTTGCTGTTGTAGAGCAAGCCTGAAATACCGAATTCGACGGT
>QQVO01000046.1 GCA_003388505.1 Planctomycetota bacterium | reverse complement strand
CGAAACAGCGAAGAACCTGGCCGATCAACTCCACCAGTGGCAAACATCCGTCCTAGAAAGCCTGACCGGCGCCGACTACCCCCAGTAACCGCCCCCGCGCCAACAATCGCCGCACCCCTCACCCCCCCTCATCCCTTTGTGCCCAAACTTCCGTTTGGGCACACCCGCCACTCCGGAACCACAGCTCACAAGCCATCCGTCCCCCCCATCCCCAAACCCCCGTCCACGCACCCCCGAGCGCGACAAGCACAACTCTCCCCCCTCCGCGCACCCCCCCGCCGTCTAACAGAGAATGCTCCCGAATTTCATCACCATTCGTCAGGAATGCATTCGCCATTCCCCAAACACCACCCCCTGCACTTCCTGCCGCACATTTTCACCAAAGAGTTAAAGAGTTGCCCCGATCCCCCACAAAAACGCAGCTCAACTCTTTACAACATCCCCCGAAGCCCAAACAAGAACCAGGCCCCCAATCCGCCGCTCGTCACACAATCAACAACCTCAGCCTCCGCGGAACGACCACCGCTCACAAGCCGGTCTCTTCGATCTCCGAGGCTTCAACCGTCAGCACGCTGTACGGGTGCATGGCGAGAATATGAACATCGCCGTTGCGCGCCTCGCAGACGCCGAGAATGACATAGCGCGTGATTGTGTGACCACTCGCGAGCTTCAGGAACCCGCTGTGAAACGGCAGCGCATCCCCATTCGCGTCGGTGAACTCGGTGAAGTCCGGATTGCTCACATTCACAACGCCGAGGTCGACGGGAGACGCGTCGCCCGGTCGATAACGCACGAGATGCAACACGTTGACGCCCTCCACCCCTTCCGTCACCGCACACCACACTGCGCCGGAGGGTCCGGCGCACATCGCGCGGCAGTCCGTGCTGTCAGCCCCGGGAACGAGCGTTCCGAGCGATCGTCCGGGCAGCACGTCTCCTTCAGCGGTCAGGTCGTAGGCATAGAGCCCGTTGCCGCTCATCGGTTGCGCGTAGAGCGTCTTACCGTCCGGCGAAATATCCCAGTTGATCGGGTCCGGCCCCGGTTCGGTCAACGCCAGCCGGGTGGCGTCCGTCGGAGGTTCTCCGTCAATGGTCTGCTTCAATCTCTCCAGTCGATCGGTCTCGGGATCGTAGCGGGCGATGTCGCCCCCCAGAATCGGATGGTAAGCCCGACCGAGGTAATCGACGACGATAAACCCGTAGTAATGTTCGGTGTCCATCAACTCGCGGTACTCACCGGTCTCAAGATCGAGGATCAGGAACACGGCGTTCTCACCGGGGCCGGGCCGATGATCGGAGCACGTCGAGATGTAAGCCACGCCGCGCGCTTCATCCGGCGTGATGCTGTTGATCCCATGATGGGGAACCGGGATCGGATAGACGCGCGTGTCGCCGGTGGCGGGATCGTAAACCATCGGATAGCCGCCCGGATAATCCTCTCGCGTCTCCCCCTCCGCCGGATAACCCTGTTTGGTTCCGAAGTAGATGCGACCGGTGAGCTTGCCGGTGTTGTTGCGCGTATGGATCTTTGCCTGCGCGCCGAAGCCCTTCAAATCGATGCCGATCGCTTCATGCGCGTCGACGACGATCTTCATCGCTTCGGCAGCCGGGTCAAATTCCACCAGCCAGGCATTGACGGCGTTGGCGTGTGTGCCGATGTAAAGCCGCTCGTTGTGTCCCTCAATGATCGAGAAATAGCCTTCCCCCTCCGGCGCGGTCTCCTTGGGGACGACATGCGCGGTCGCGTCGATCAATCTCTCAGGCGCCGGCTCAGTAGCCGGGACCGACGTTGCACTGGTCACGACGACAAGCAGCAGAAGTTGCGGACATCTCATGGGACTGACCCTGTCAATTGAGTTTCGAAATCGTGATCCGCTGATTCGCCTTCACGCCTCGTTGTTCCACCCGGCCGCCGCCGTGCGGAAGAATGAATTCGACGTTGCACTCGTCCAGACCCGCGAGGCCGATATGAGCGAGCGCTTCCTGCCCCGAAGCATACCCATAACCGACCGCGATTTCGCGGGAGCACCACAGCGCCCCGGACTCTCCGATCCGGCCCGCGGGATAGACTCGCACAACGGCTCCGATGCCGTTGCGATTGACCCCTTCCCCTCCCTCGACGGCCACCTGCAACCAGTTCCCCGCCTGCGACTCGTTTTTCAGCAACAGCGAACGCTGATTGACCCACCAGTTCGCCAGAAACAGATCGAGCCGGCCGTCGCGGTCATAGTCGCAGCTCGGCCCCGGCGCCGTGTAAACGATCATGTGTTCGCGTTCCATCTTCTCGAAAAACGGTCCCACCGATTCCATCTGAACATCTTCGGCGGTCGGAAAATCATTGACCGCCAGCGCGACCTCCTGAAAACTTCGGCATTCCGTTCTCGAGCCCGAGATTCCGGAAGATGACCGGATGCGTCTCGTCGCCGCGAAACTTCACGGAAGCCACGGAAAATGGCCGAAAGAAACCCAGCGCGGGCACCAGCCGCAACCCAACCGGAAGCGAATGGAAACGGAGCGGCGGAGCCGCGCCAGCATTTAGCTGCGGGCGTCAGCCCGCAGAACACAAGCGACCCAAAACCGGGAGCCGCGAATGCGGCGGCAGCAACCTTTCTAGTAGAGCAGTCCCGTCGAATGGCGACTCGAGGAGTCTTCATTGTCCGGGATAGGCTGCCCAGTGGTGGTGAACCACGACGACACAAAGGACACCAAGCCAACGGTCCGGGTCAGTCCTCGAACCTGTCGGCCATCGGAATCCCCCCTTCTCTGATTCTTCTTCGTGCTCTTTGTGCCTTCGTGGTCGTCCAATCGAGCACTCGAATGCTAATCGGCTGCATGGCCGGGACTGGACTGAACGAAGTGAAGGAAAAGCCCCGGTGTCCTGGCGCGGGCAAACCGGGGTTTTATGTGGCTGACGCTTGTTCCAACACCGGCCAACCGAACTCGGGAATTCGTTTCTTCCCGGTTCCTTAATTCGTCGCCACCGATTCTTCCGCCGGCTGCTCCCACTCCCGGTAATCAAAGCTCTCCCGGAACCGCGTGAATCCCTCGCCCGGCCCGATAATCAGCGCGTTGATCCCGGATTCGCGACGATACGAGTTCAGCGCCGAGTTCGGGTCAAACTCAAAGTCTTCGCCGCTCACGCTGTGGTTGAACGCCTCGTGCCGGAGTTTGCCGAGGAACGGAATCAACCGCGCCGTGCCCTCCACGTCGTTGCCGTTCCACAGAGCGCTCCAGGTCGTCTCGTCCTTGACGGCGGGATTGGCGCTGCCGGACGCCCCCACCCAGCGACGCACGTCGTAGATATTGTTCTTCCCTTCCCACGTCAGGCCTTCGGTCGAATCCGGTTCAGGCAGCATGGAGGCCCCCAGCCAGTCGGCCTTGTACGCGCAGCCCGTGCTCACAATGTCAACCGGGGTGGTTCGCCGGGCGAAGGCAAACACGTCTCGCGCCTGAACAGCGCAGCGGTTGAGCCTCAGCGTCAGTTGCGGAGACTCGCTTTCCGCGCCGTCCAGCACGGTGAAGCCGGTCTGGCTGAAGACCACGCAGTTGTTCAGTTGGACCTCCTGTTCTCCATTCGTATGAACCTCGAACCCGGCGCGACCGCCGACGAACTTGCTGTTCCGGACAAGGCAGCTTCCCGGCGCCGTCATCACGATCGACGCCATCCCGCGTTCGTTGTCCTCGGCCACGGAACAGTTCAGCATCCGCAGGTTCCCGCCGTTCAGTACGACCGCCGCCCAGGTCACCGCCCCCCGCACCGAAGGCGGGTCCATCTGCAGTTCCAGTCCCTCGAGGGTCAGCGTCCCTCCGCTGACCCGCAGCATGAACCGCGCGTCGGGATCTTCCTCCGGACGGGTCCGGCGCCCCCGCTTGTCGTAACCGATCGCATAGCGGAACACCGGCGCGTAACCCGGCCCTGCTTCAATCACCAGATCCTTCTCCAGGTTGATGTGCGGCATGTCGAACGGCCCGCTCCCGTTGACCCGGATGACGTCGCCCGCCTCCGCCTCTTCAATGGCGTCCAGGAGCGTGCGGTACTCCGGCTCGTCTTCTTTCGTCATGTTCGAAAACTTCCGCGCCGGTTCGCCGCGCAGCAGGCGGGAGATGTCGCTCCCCAGGTTGGCCTTCCGCAGAAACAGCACGGCGAACGCGGTGTCCGCGATGTTGCCCCAATCGTCGTTGGGATGCACCCAGGCCCCGTCGTCTCTCTGAGACTGAATCAGCGCATCCGCCCCGCGCTCAAACCAGTCGACGTCCCCGAACTCGCTGATTTCCAGCAGGACGCCCAGCCGCTCGACCGACCACAGAAAGTACCGGGCCTGATTCTGGTTGATCCCCTTCGCGAACGCGCTCGCTCTCTCGAGGCCCGCCGCAAACACCGGATCCTCCAACAGAGTCTCCGATTCGGTTCCCGACGAGCGTTCCGTTCGCTCGCTCCGTGACGACGTTCGAGTCTCTTCCTGCATCTGACGGATTTCCGTCGCGCGGGCGACCGTCAGACAGAACAGACCGGCAAACGTCATCGAGTTTCTGGAACTGACTTCCTCCCCGTCGTCGCTCACGCGATACGGCCAACCCCCGTCCTCCAGTTGATCGTCGACAAATCGTTCGCCGACCCGGAGCATCGTGTCGTCGATGTCAACGCCCCAGCGGGACGCCGTCCACAGCCCCAGCACGGCGAACTGTGTGCAACTGTTGTCGCCGGGCCCCTCCGGCGGGTCGGGCAACGTCTCGCGGTTGCTCAGCGCCGCGGCATTCACCAGCGGACAGTTGTAGCTCCAGCCCCCCTCCAGGTTTTGCCCGGCGATCAGACGGGCCGCCATGTCCCGGATCGGACCGCGGTTGTCCCGGTCGCCCACCCGGGAAAGAAACAGGATCGCCAGCGCCAGGTCATAGGTCGCCTTCAGATCCTCGGTGTTTCTCCGCACATAGGCATGTGCCTTTTCCACTGAAGGGTCGGTGACCGGGATGCCGTTCTCGACCAGAGCCATTCCGGCGAGCGCCGTGATTCCCACCACATGCCCGTTAAAGAACCAGCTCCCGTCCGTTCCCTGTTGCGACTTCAGGTACTCGACTCCCTTCACGCGCGCCGCTTCAATCTCTTCCTCAGATTGAGCCCATCCTGCCCTGGGTGCCAGCCAGCAACCGGCGAACGAAACGATGCAGACGCTGGAGATGATCCGTTGGAACGTCATCGAAAATACCTCGTTCGACAATGCCTTGAACCGGTCGGACCGGTGAATTCTCTCGGGCCGCGAGCGCAACGACCTGTACCGCCACGCTGCAGACTTTATGATGCCAAGATTCGGTTTCATTGTCGATGCCTGAAACGGCAAACGGAAGCAACCACGTTGAGCAACCTCGACTGTCTGGAGATCGTGCCGATGAGATCGATTCGGTTAGTTGCCTTCTGGAATCTGTTCCTCGCGGCGGCTCTCGCAGGGAATCGTTTGCAGGCCGATGATTGGCCGCAATGGGGCGGACCGCAGCGCGATCTCGTGTGGCGGGAATCCGGCATCGTCCAGTCGCTCCCTGCCGGGCGATTGCCGCGCGTGTGGACCGCAAAGGTCGGCGAGGGTTACGCCGGCCCTGCCGTCGCCGACGGAAAGGTCTACCTCACCGACCGCATCCACGGCGAAGGGAATGACGGAGTCGAACGCGTCCTCTGCCTTGACGCGGAATCGGGCGATCTCCTGTGGAAGCACGAGTACGAATGCCTCTATTCCGTCAGCTACCCGGCCGGGCCGCGCGCGACGCCGCTCTGTCACGACCGTCTGGTCTACACGCTCGGCGCGGTCGGCCACCTCTTCTGTCTCGACGCCGAGACCGGCGAGATCGTCTGGAGCAGGTTCTTCCCCGACGACTTCGGGACGCGGCTGCCGACCTGGGGGACGGCCGCCGCTCCGCTCGTCGACGGAGACCAACTGATCGCCCTCGTCGGCGGGCCGGACGCACTCGTCGTCAGCTTTGACCGCCGCACCGGCAAAGAACTCTGGCGGGCGCTCGACGACCCCGGCGTCGGTTACTGTCCGCCCATGATCTACGACTTCGACGGGCAGCGGCAACTCATTATCTGGCATCCCCAGGCCGTCTCCGCGCTCGATCCCCGGTCGGGAGCTTCACTCTGGGACCATCGCTTCCCGGTTCAGGCCGGCCTGACGATTGCCACGCCCCGCAAACACAACAACCGCCTGCTCGTCTCGTCGTTCTACAACGGTTCGCTCATGCTGGAGGTCTCATCCGGCGGAGCGGAGGAGGTCTGGCGCGGGAAGAGCGACAGCGAAATCCGCACCGACGGCCTGCACGCGCTGATGGGCACCCCCATCCTCACCGATACGCACATTTACGGCGTCGGCAGTTACGGCCAACTCCGCTGCCTCGACGCCGACACCGGCAGACGCGTCTGGGAAACTTTCGAGGCCACCGGCGAAGACCGCTGGTGGAACGCCTTCCTCATTCCGCACGAAGACCGCGTCTTTATCCACAACGAGCAGGGCGAACTCATCATCGCGCGGCTGACCCCCGAAGGCTACGACGAGGACAGCCGCGCCCTGTTGATCGAGCCGACCAGACCCGTCCGCAGGCGGATGACCATCTGGTCCCATCCCGCCTTCGCGATGCAGAGCGTCTTCGCCCGCAACGATAAGGTACTCGTGCGGGTCAACCTGGCCGCCGAATGAACTCTCACTGACGAAACCTCCATGCCGGCCACCTTCGACTGCATCGTTCTCGGTCTCGGCGGCATCGGCAGCGCGACGCTGGCAGCTTTGGCTCGACGCGGCGTGCGAGTGCTGGGCATCGACCGGTTCAGTCCTCCGCACGAGTACGGCAGTTCGCACGGCGAGACACGCGTCATCCGCCGCGCCTATCCCGAACATCCCGACTACGTCCCGCTCGTGGACCGCGCCTTCCGGCAGTGGCGGGAACTGGAATCGGAGACCGGGCGAGAACTGCTGACGCGCACCGGCCTGCTGCTCACCGGACCGCGCGACGGAGACACAATCGACGGTTCGCTTCGCGCCGCAGCGCAGCATCAGCTCGACATCGTCGAGATCCCGCGCGGGGAAACTCGGGAGCGATTCCCTCATCTCCGGTTCGAGGGCGACGAGGCGACCATCTACGAACAGGACGCAGGATTCCTCCGCGTCGAAGACTGCGTCGAGGCCAACCTGGAGGCCGCCGCGGCCCATGGAGCTGAGCAGAAGTTCGGAGAGACCGTTCTCAACTGGTCGGCCTCCGAGGCAGGCGTTCGCGTAAACACCGATCGCGGAGACTACAGCGCCGGCCGCCTGATCGTCACCGCCGGGGCGTGGGCGACGCGTCTGCTGAGCGATCTCGGCGTGCCGTTCACCGTTCGCCGCAAGGTGCTGCTCTGGCATCCCGTTGACGAGAGCGCCCGCGACGCCTTCGCGAGCGGGCCGACTTACATGTTCGAGCGAGCAGGCGGAGTCTTCTACGGCTTCCCCTGCCTGGACGGAGCCACCGTAAAACTCGCCCTGCACACCGGCGGCGAAGAAACCACCGACCCCGACCAGATCGACCGGCAACTGCACCAGTCCGACGTCGAACCGGTTGCGAACGCACTCGTGCCGAGGCTGGCGGGCGTCGACCCGGCGCCCGCGCGGCACACCGTCTGCATGTACACGATGTCGCCCGACCACAACTTCATCATCGACCGCCATCCGCGATTTCCGAGCGTGACCCTCGCAGCCGGATTGTCGGGCCACGGCTTCAAGTTCGCCCCCACCCTCGCTGAAGCACTCACCCACCTCAGCCTCGAAGGCCGCTCCGACCTCCCGATCAACTTTCTAAGCCTCGCGCGGTTTGCTGTGTAATTCTGCCGGCAGTCAAGCCCATCGAGTCGTGCGGCTGGTTGCCAATGCGGAACAACTTGAACCAGCCCCCTCCAGTATTTCCTTCGTTTCCTTCTGTGTTTAATCTGCACTCAGTGGCAGAAGGATCGCTCCCTACGGGCCGCACGTCCCATGCAACACCAAACGCTCGACTTTCCTCACGACGAATCGCAGGAAGTCCGCGTCGACGCGGACGCTCTCAAGCAGCTCGCCGTCGACCTGCTTGTCGACAAGACGCTGTTCCGCTTCGACGCCGAAACGGCTGCGGACAGGCTCGTCGAAGCCGACCTCCGCGGCATCCAGTCGCACGGGACGCGCGCCCTGCCGCGCTATCTGGACGCGATCGACGCCGGCGACATCGACCCACGCGCTAAAGTCCTCACCGAATCGGAAACGCCGGCCGTTGCCGTCCTTGATGGCGGTCTCGGCATCGGCCACGTCGCCGCGACGCGCGGCATGCAGATGGCGATTGCCAAGGCCCGCGAAGTGGGAACGGGAACGGTCGCCGTCAAAGGCAGTCGCCACTATGGGGCTGCGTCGGTCTACGCGCTCATGGCGGCTCGGGAAGGTCTGATCGCCTACTGCACCACCAGCACCGGAGGCGCGACGGTCGCCGCCTACGGCAGCCGCGGCCCGGCCGTCGCTAACAACGCATTCGCGTGGGCCGTGCCCTCGCGCGAGGGGCCGCCCTTCGTGCTCGACATGGCGTGCGGAGCGACCTCCTGGGGCAAGGTGGAGAGCTTCAAGCTCTATGGAACACCGCTCCCGGACGGCATGGCCCTGGACGCCGAGGGCCATCCGACGACGGACGCCGCCGCCGCCAGAACGATGCTGCCCTCCGCCGGAGCGCGCGGATTCGGGCTGGCGTTTCTCTCATCGGTCCTCGCCGGCCCACTCATCGGCGGGAAGATGCCCCTGCACAAGACCGGCGGCCCGCTGGCCGAGCGGTCCGAACACTTCTTCTACGTGCTCGACGTCAAACAATTCGGCGACGAGGAGCGCTTCTACCGCGAACTCGACGCCACGATGGCCGAAATCCGCGCCCTGCCGCCCGCCGCAGGCTTCGACCGCGTCCGTTTCCCGGGGGAACTCGAGGCTGAACGGGAAGAGGAATACCGCCGCAGTGGCATCCCCCTCCACCGCGACCACGCCGCACTCCTCGAACAGAGAGCCGCCCCCGCAGCCCTCACCGTCCCCTGGTCCTGATCGACGATGAAACCCCGGATGACCGGGATGTCATGGCCAGTCTCACATGGGCGACGAGCCATCCGCCATCGACCATCGACCATCCGCCATAGGCCATCCAATGGGAAAGGGCCGCCCGGACACAATCCGGACGGCCCTGCGTTATCCTTCACGCACCTGAGACTACGCTCACTGTTTTCTCGTCAGGGCGGCTTTCCTCGTGAAAGCCGCGAGAGCCTCTCGCTCTTTTCATCACGGCTCCGAAAGCGTCAGAGTCCGCTCTGAATGGCGAAAACGGCGCCGCGATGAAGTGCCTTCGGCACTCGCCCTGGCGGGTGATGTCGCGTCGATTGGCGCGTCCTGCGCGATTTCGCGTGAAGTCCTTCCACATCCAGTATCGGCAGAATCTTCCGCACGCTTGACACATTCCCGTCTCCCCTCACATCACCCCCCTCGCTTCCTGCACCGGAAGTCGACACGATCCATTCATCATCGCAGGAGATGCATGAGTCATGTCGGTCCGTCCCCGCAAATCTCACCATGCAACTCCTCCGTGCCTCCGTGCCTCCGTGGTGAATAATCCGGGCTCGCGTGAATTCTCGCGCACGGTTGCGGTTCCTTGCGAGTGCCGGATGCTCCTGCCTCACTTCCGCCGACGAAAGTCAAAGCCATGCAACGCAGCAAGCTTGTCATCCCCGGCGGCTCAGGCTTCCTGGGCCGCCTGCTGGCCGAGTGGTTCAATCGAAAGAACTGGGAGGTCGTCGTTCTCTCTCGCCGACCGACCCCCGAAATGCCGCATGCTCGGTGCGTCCGCTGGGACGGCAGGTCAACCGGCCCCTGGCGCCGCGAACTGGACGGCGCGGACGTCGTCATCAACCTCGCCGGCCGCTCCGTCGACTGTCGCTATCACGCGCGAAATCGCCGCGCCATGATGGATTCGCGGATCGATTCCACGCGCGTGCTGGGAGAGGCGATCAGTGGCTGTGAGAACCCGCCGGCGGTCTGGATGAACTCCAGCACAGCCACGATCTATCCCCATTCGATCGACCGGCCGATGGACGAAACGGTGACGGAGTTCACCCCCACCCCCGCAGCGAAAGACGCCTTCTCCATTAAAATCGCCACAAACTGGGAGCGCACCTTCAATGACGCCTCGACTCCCTCAACCCGCAAAGTCGCGCTGAGAACGGCAATGGTCCTCGCCGACGTCCCCGGGACCGTCTACGCCGTCCTGCGGCGACTCGTTCGCTGCGGCCTCGGCGGTCGCATGGGAAGCGGCCGGCAGTACGTCTCCTGGATTCACGCCGTCGACTTCTGCCGAGCCGTGGAATGGCTGATCGACCACCACCAACTCACCGGACCGGTCAACCTCGCCGCGCCCCATCCGCTGCCGAACCGCGAGATGATGCGCGTGCTGCGAAAGACCTTCGGCGTCCCGCTCGGCCTTCCCGCCTCTCGCTGGATGCTCGAAGTCGGCGCGTTCCTGCTCCGCACCGAAACCGAACTCATCCTCAAGAGCCGCCGCGTCGTGCCCACCCGGTTGCTGGACTCCGGGTTCGAGTTCCGGTTCCCGGCATTCCACGACGCAGTCCGCAATCTCGCCGCGCTCGGCGCGTCAAATCGCGATAATCACCAACCGAGAAGCTCCAGCAGCATGTGATAAATCCCATCTTTCGGCTTCCACCCCGCCGCCCGACCTGCCCGGCTTGCGTTGTGCCACAGGTTCCAACCGACCAAGGTAACCGGGTTGGCGGACCAACGGAGTTAACGTTGGCACACCAAAAGTTTCTAAACGAAGGAAACGACGTCGAAAAACCGAAAGGCGAGCCAACTCCGGTTCACCGATTTGTTATCTGTCCGATTGGTTGCGGCTCACCGTTTCCATCCGAGAGAAATCTATCGCGAATTTCGGCCAATGTTGCACCGTTTTCAAGACGCCATGCCGTCCAGCCGTTGACAGTAGAACGGGAACTGCCCGCATCTTGAATGCCGAAGACAGCCGCGTAGCTGGGAGACGAAAACGAACGCCCCAGCACTTCAAGTGTTCCGTCACTGAGTACGGTAGCTTTGTAAGTCCTCTGTTCGCCGTTTCGTGGCTTGTATGGCATCACCAAACGTTGGCCGGGAGCCAGCAAGTCGGCGTCAATCAAGTCCGTAATCGACACGTCATATCGGGCGATTTGTTGTGCGGTTGATTCATCGGTCCCTGTTTCAAGTACTGGCCGGAATTCTTCTGGTATTTCGTAGGCGACATTTCGCGGATTGTTGAATTCAATGTACTTGCGAACGATCCACAAGCGAACGTCAACCTTCAACGTTGCGGCCCATTCGCGAAGATCGTTTTTGACATCGTCGATTGGCATTCCGATGATGGGCGCAGTCGACACGATTTCGGCCAAGACGCGTCGATAATCAATTGGATCGATGCTTTGCTCGGCGAATTTGTCCTGGACCGCCTCGTCGTCGCGGACGCGATCAATCGCGATTTCGATCAGTTGTTGTTTTGTGACTGGATTGTTTGCCGCGATGATTTGTTTGGCGACTTGCGGAGCGATGTGATTCCACACACTGTGTTGGCTAACTTCCGCTTCGACGATGTACCAGCGACGACCATCGAGATCGATCACATAGCCATCGGGAATAGTACCTGCCCCATCCGCGGTCTTTATCAGCGACTTGGGGAAGTAGATCGACGATGGGCCGAAAATGTATTCGGCATTTGCGATGACGACACGTTCGAGTTCGTCTTCGTTGTCGAACTTTGTCAGCACGAATTTGCGGTCGTCAATGATCAACATGATTCAGGACAGATAACGGAGCTGGCGGTTGAGCCGCCAATGAACGGTCGGGAGTGCCGGCGGACCGTCCCCCGGTCGGCTTCAACCGCCCAGTTTGTCAGCCTGTGTCCATGTCTCTCACACCGATCGTCGGACATGCGTCCGACGGAGCCGACCGGTGCGAACGGCGTAACCCCGCCCATTGCGGAGTGGCGGAGGCTCAACCGCCAGCTCCGTTTGGCAGACAGGGAGGTCTGACAAACGACAACGATCACGCGGTGGCCGCCGAGTGATCATCCATCCGATTCCGACGCGATCCGATCGGCCACTCGCGTGCATCGTCTGGTTCGTCCCTGCGATGCGGTTCATTTTATTTGCGAGATTCGAACAAGGAAGTCGTTGCATTCCCAATGCCATTCTTCCGCTGACACCTGCAGAGCCGAAGTCGCCTTTCCGAAATCGTCCGGATCATCAGCCTTCTGAAGCACCAGGATCATGTATCGTTTCAACGAGTCGGGCAGTTGTCGGAGGCGGCGAACATCTGCGAGGTAGCCCGACGCTCCAAGATCGTCGATTTCTTGTTCGGTCAAGCTTACGCGCGTGGCCGTGACTTCGGGAAGGAACCTCTTGATATTGCCTTGGCCACAGAGGTTCTTGTTGAAGTAGCCGCGCATCCCGTAAACCTTCAATTCCGCGACCATTTCATTTGGCGACGGACAATACACGTCGTGTTTTACTCGGCCGCTACGATAGGAGTAGTTGACGCGGAACCCGTCGTACTGTGGGGAGAAGTGGCGATAGAACTCGCCCTGCAGCCACCCCTCGCGGCAGCCATCGGCATTCAGGACCACGGCCATCGGTCGAGCGATTTCAGCGAACAGAGCCAAAATGTGATCAGGCCACGACATCGCAAAGTCTCAA
The DNA here is from genome assembly GCA_003388505.1 of Planctomycetota bacterium. GTDB lineage: Bacteria > Planctomycetota > Planctomycetia > Planctomycetales > Planctomycetaceae > MB-PLM-1. Next base: position 69,865 of record QQVO01000046.1, on the reverse strand, counting down.
TGGGACGAACTCGGTTATCGGAAGTTTCTGCCTATCACCTGTCGGCCGCAGATGTGCGGCCTAACGCGCAGGCAGCGAATCGTCACAAGTCGCATTGTATCGGTCGGTTGCGTCGTTGTCACGGCTCTCGCCGCGTGATAGGCCGCCCCTGCCTAACGCGCAACGCGCCCGTTGGCGAGCCCATCGGCTGGGCTCCGGACGCCGCATCCGCCGCGGTTCCGGACGTGGGTGCCGGTTCGATCGCGACAGGACATCGTCGTACGCACGTCCTGATGGCCCAGTGACTCCTGGACTGTGCGGATGTCGTAACCGTCAGCGAGCAGGGGAGTCGCAAACGAATGACGAAACGTGTGGCTCGTCATGCGCAGAACTTCGACAATCCGGTCGTAGAGCCGGGGTCGCGGCTTGGCGGGAAACAAGCTCAGCGGTTTTCGACGATCTCGAGTGGCGGCTGTCATGACGGGCACTTCGCCGCGGATTGGGAGGTTGGACGCGCCACCCATTCCACCAGAACCACACCCCCGCCGCAACTTCCGGGGTTTCCGGAAAACCCTTCCAATCGCCATCACGAATCCGCCCGGAACGTGTCGACGGACCCGGGCCGCAAAGCCATCCGTACGGCTTTCGATATCCTGTCGTTTACAAAGAACTCCTGAGAAATCTTCTCTCGTTCAGTTCGCTTCACAAGAGTCTCGAATGGAACGCGGATGACCACGGATGGGACTGGTATTCGCTGATTGTTTTCTTGTGTGTCGACGCCATGCGCGACTCAATCGAGGCGGCCTCGGCGCTGCCGCCTCTTGAGGAATACCCTCGAATCCGTGCTGATCCGCCGAATCCGTGAAAATCTGTGTCCTATTCGAAAATCCCCTGGGCCCGGTTCCTCGGTGCCGGACCCCAGTCGAGTTGTGTGTAACTGACAACCCTTTAGCACGGCCTCCATTGCCAAGACAGCAAACGCCCTGCCGTCGACCACCCGCCTCGGTCTTGAGCGGTCAGAAACCCCGCGCCAATCCGGCTCCCCGGCGGCGATCTCACAAAACCGCTGGGCGTGGCCCACCCGTTTCTTGCATAATAGGGATTGGAACTCCATTCGTCTCAGCCGGACTGAACCCGATGAGCACCGCTGCACCGCCCCCCGCCGGATCGCAAACCGGCCAGGAACTCCACGAACCCCGCTCGCGGCGCGGCACGCCCGTCTGGGAGATCGCGCATCTCTACCCGCTCCAGGGGCACTGGAGCGAACAGGCGTACTTTGGTCTCGAAACGAAACGAAGGATTGAATACGCCGACGGCTGCCTGGAGTTCCTCCCCATGCCGACACGATCGCACGAACGGATCGTCAAGTTCCTGTTCCGTCTCCTCGATGAGTTCGCCCTGCGGACAGGGCGGGGCGAGGCGTTCTTCGCCGGCATTCGAGTGCGGACAATCGACCGTTTCTATCGTCTGCCCGACTTGCTGTTCATCACCAGCGATCGCCCACAGGAAGAACAATTCGCGCACGGGGCCGACCTCGCCATTGAGGTTGTCAGCGAAGGCGAAGAAAACCGCCGGCGTGATCTTCGCGAAAAGCGCGCCGAGTACGCGGCCGCCGGCGTTCCCGAGTACTGGATCGTCGATCCCGAGCAGAAGACCATCACCGTACTCACCCTCGACGGGGACGAATACCGCGTCCACGGCGAGTTCAACCCGGGCGCGACGGCCACGTCCGTGCTGCTGGAGGGATTCACCGTCGACGTAACGGCCTGCTTTGCGGCGGCTGACGACGCCGCAGCAAACTGAGGACGAAAGACCATGAGCACCGCAACGCCAGCAACACAACCGATCGCGGAATCGTCGGCCGAGCCCCGCTCCGCGCACGGCACGCCCGTCTGGGAGATCGCGCATCTCTACCCCCTGCAGGGACACTGGGACGAGCAGGATTATCTCAGCCTCGACGCCGGGCGGCTGGTCGAATTCGATGACGGCTTCGTGGAGTTTCTGCCAATGCCTTCTCTGGAACACCAGGCGATCGCCCGTTTTCTGTTCCGGCTCCTGGATCAATTTGTCGCCGGAAGACGTCTGGGCGAGGCCTATTTCGCGCCGTTGTCGATTCGCCTGCGGTCTGGAAAATACCGCGAACCGGACCTCGTCTTCGTGAAGCCGAATCGAAAGCGCGACCGGCGATACATCCAGGGGGCCGATTTGGTGGTGGAAGTCGTGAGTGACAGCGCTGCAGATCGTCAGCGCGACCTGGAAACGAAACGCGCCGAGTACGCGGAGGCCGCGATTCCGGAATACTGGATCGTTGACCCTGTCCAGAAAACGATCACAGTTCTCACCCTCGACGGCGAGGAATACCGCGTCCACGGCGAGTTCAAACCGGGCGAGACGGCATCGTCCGTGCTGCTGGAGGGATTCACCGTCGACGTAACGGCCTGCTTTGCGGCGGCTGACGACGCCGCAGGAAACTGAGGACGAAAGACTATGAGCACCGTAACGCCAGCAACACAACCGATCACGGAATCGCCGGCCGAGCCCCGCTCGCGGCGCGGCACGCCCGTCTGGGAGATCGCGCATCTCTACCCGCTCCAGGGGCACTGGAGCGAACACGCGTACTTTGGTCTCGAAACCGAACGCAGGATCGAATACGCCGACGGCTGCCTGGAGTTCCTCCCCATGCCGACACGATCGCACGAACTAATCGTTCAGTTTCTCTACGACTTGTTGAAAGCCTGGGTCACCTCCCGACAAGCTGGACGCGTGTTCTTTAGCGGATACCGCGTTCAAACAATCGAATCGGCCTATCGGTTGCCGGATCTCCTGTACGTCAGCAATGACCGGCGGCAGGAAGAACAATTCGCGCACGGGGCCGACCTCGCCATTGAAGTAGTCAGTGAAGGCGAAGAAAACCGCCGGCGTGATCTTCGCGAAAAGCGCGCCGAGTACGCGGCCGCCGGTATTCCCGAGTACTGGATCGTCGATCCCGAGCAGAAGACCATCACCGTACTCACCCTCGACGGGGACGAGTACCGCGTCCACGGCGAGTTCAAACCGGGCGCGACGGCGTCGTCGGCGCTGCTGAAAGGATTCGCGGTCGATGTCGCGGCCTGTTTCGCGGCAGCGGAGGTTCAATGATGATTCGCGCGGCGATGATCCGCTGCAGACTCCCGCATGTCGAATCGAGCAAGGGGTAAACAATGGTGTTCGTGTTCCGTTTCACTCGGTTGTCCCTCATCATTCTGCTGGCAGCAAGCGGTCTTTCCGCCCAGGAAGCGAACTACGACGAATCCAAAGTCCCGCCGTTTGAACTGCCCGATCCGCTCGTCATGGAGGACGGGACTGAAGTCACGGACGCGGAGACGTGGGGCGAGAAGCGGAGACCGGAATTGCTGGCGCTCTTCACCGAGCATGTCTACGGCGAGAGTCCCCCGCGGCCGGAAGACTTGCCGATTGAAGTCACGGTAGTTGACGACGACGCGCTGGGTGGCAAGGCGATTCGCAAGGAAGTCACCGTCTGGTTCCTGGGAGAGAAGACCGGGCCCAGCATGTCATTGCTGATGTACCTCCCCCAGATCGCCCGGCCGGTTCCGGCGTTTCTCGGGCTCAATTTCGGCGGGAACCATTCGGTCCAACCCGACCCGTCCATCACGCTGAATGCCGGCTGGTTCCGGAACAATCCGGGCAAGGGCTATGTCGACAACCGGGCGACCGAAGAGTCTCGCGGTTCGGCCGCCTCGCGCTGGCCGGTCGAGATGATTGTCGACCGGGGCTACGCCCTGTGCACCGTCTACTACGGCGACATCGACCCCGATTACGACGACGGCTTTGAGAACGGTATTCATCCGCTCTTCGACGAGAAGTCGGAAGGCGAACGGCCCGGGGACGCCTGGGGCTCGATCGCCGCCTGGGCATGGGGACTCAGCCGGGCAATGGATTATCTGGAGCACGACGAAGACGTCGACGCGGAACATGTTGCCGTGCTGGGTCATTCCCGGCTGGGGAAGACGGCGCTGTGGGCCGGGGCTCAGGATGAGCGGTTCGCCCTGGTGATCTCGAATAACTCGGGCTGCGGCGGCGCGGCGCTGAGCCGGCGCGCGTTCGGCGAGACCGTGCAGCGGATCAACGCCTCGTTCCCGCACTGGTTTTGCGACAACTTTACGCGCTACAACGGCCGGGAAGACGAGCTGCCGGTCGATCAACATCAATTGATCGCGCTGATCGCTCCCCGTCCGGTGTACATCGCCAGCGCCGCCGAGGACCGGTGGGCCGATCCGCGCGGCGAGTTTCTCTCAGGATACTTCGCCGATCCGGTGTATCGCCTGCTGGGTGCGAAAGGTCTCGATCGCGAAACGGACGACATGCCCGAGATCGACGCGCCGGTCGATACCGGAACGATCGGCTATCACATTCGCTCGGGCCGGCACGACGTGACCCGATTCGACTGGGAGCAGTATCTGGACTTCGCAGACCGGCACTTTGCGCGGTAATGCCGCGCCTCGTTATTTTTCACCGGCGATGACCTCCCCGATATTCTGAGCATGGTCGCGCACCCGCGAGTAGGCGTTCAGCGCGGCCAGGAATGCCACACTGACCTGGGGGGGAATCGTTTCTGTGGAGAGGTCGTCCAGGTGCTCACGGCGGAGCCGTTTGATCAGTCGGCGAATTCCCTTGCTCGCAGCGTCGAGTTTCGTATGGACGTTCGGATTCTGGTCGCGATAGGCCTGGTTGATCTCGTCCAGGTATTCCGCCACTCCGCGATGAAGTTCCCGTAAACCGAGGCGCTGTTTTTCCGTAAGCCTCAATTCGTCTTTTCGCAGTCGCTGGTCGGCCTTCAGAATACTGTCGATGTAGTCGCTGATTGATTCGTATTCGTCGGCGAGCCGCAACTGCTGACGCGCCTCCTCGGCGACTGAGTGAGGCACGTTGCCGGCCAGCAGGTCGGTCACAAAATGCGTGATTTCATCCTGAACGGAGTCGAGAACTTTTTCCCGGTGACGGAGACGTTCCGACAGCGCGCGATCTTGATCTCTCTGACCGATCAGTTCGTTCAGCCAGGCCATCATCTTGGAACATCCCTCGGCCATTTTGAGGATTTCGTAGCGCGACTGTTCGATTGCCAGAGCGGGCGTATCGAGGATGTGCACATCGAGATTGGTCAGTTTCGGCTTCTCCTTGAATCCCTTGGCGGGGACGAGCCGTTCCAGCAGGTTCCCGAACATCGGCACAAACGACACGAAGACTAACGTGTTGGCGACGTTGAACATGGTGTGCGTGGCGGCGATCTGGCGATCGATTCCCTCGGTGACGATCGACTGGACGAAGTCGGTGTACCAGGGAAAAACGATCGTGATCCAGCAGACGCCGAGCAGGTTGAAGATCACGTGGAAGTACGCGGCGCGCCGTGCGACGGTTGTTGCGCCGAGGGATGCGAGATAGGCGGTGACCGTTGTGCCCAGATTCTCTCCGAGAACCAGCGCTGCCGCCGTCTCATAGGGAATGACCCCCTGGGTCGCGAGAGAGATGGTGATCGTGAGCGTCGCCGAGGAGGACTGGACCAGCATCGTGAGGAGGCAGCCGACCAGTTGACACATGATGACGCCTGCATATCCGTCTGCGTTGAAGCGATGGAACCATGCTTCGAATTCCGGGACGTCCCGGATGAGTTTGCACGCGTCTTTCATCAATACGAGACCGAAGAAGACCATCCCGACGCCCATGAAGAACATGGCCCAGTAGCGCCAGCGGTCTCCTTTGGCGAACAGATAAATCAACGCCGCGGACCCGAGCAGCGGGAGACCATACTTGCCGATCGGCAGCGTCACGATCCACCCGGTAATCGTCGTCCCGATGTTGGCGCCCATAATGACGCCGATCGCCTGATTGAGCGTCATGACTCCGCTGTTGACAAAACCGACGACCATGACCGTCGTGATCGAACTCGACTGAATCACCGTTGTGACGATCGTGCCGACTCCCGCGGCGAGAAAGCGATTGTCTGTCGCAAGACCGATCATCCGTCGCAGGCCGGCGCCTGCGACGGCCTGCATGCCCTCCGACATGTTCTTCATGCCGAGCAGGAAAATTCCAAGACCGCCGATGATCCCGAATACCAGTTTTGCTAGACTGTCGGTGTCCATTACTTGTGGTTCGTCAATTCAGGTTCTTGGATTGAGGGGTTCTCACCGGAGCACGAACCCCGCAGGGTTTCGTGCGGATCTGCAGTCCGGCCAACTCCGAAAGAACAGCCCTGACAGGGCACTTGTTCGTTCTTAGAAGCTGAGGATGCGTTGGTGAGGCAGGGTTCGCTATCTTATCGTGCCTGAACGGCAGAAGGGATTCCAAGGGGCAGGTCTTCGAATCGATTTTCGCGAGGGATCGAACAATGACAGCCGTGACATTCGCCGTTGGTGACTGGGTCATCTATCGAAAGACGAAACACAGTCCGGTTCCCGGCCCGCGCGCCGAGAACGTGCTCCCGGCCGAACACGGCGACGATTACTGTTACACAGTCGACAAGTTCTGGATCGTCACGGGAGTTCTTCCAGGCGGGCGGCTGGTGTTGAAGACCCGTCGCGGGAAGACGCATACCGTCTCGCAAGCCGACCCGAACCTGCGGAAGGCAAACTGGTGGGAACGGCGGCGATATCGCAGCCGATTTGAGCTGCTCAAGTCCGAAACCCCGGATGACGCCGGCAGCGGGTCTCGGAGCGAGTTGCAGGCCGCGACATGATGCATCGCCTGGTGTTCGCCGCGTTTCTGCTGCCGGCCGTATTCGCATTCTGCTCCCCGGCGCGGGCTGAGGTCACGCCGCCCAACATTCTCGTCATCCTGGCGGACGATCTCGGGTACGGCGACCTGAGCTGCTACGGCGGCCGCGACATTCGCACGCCGCACCTCGATCGGCTTGCGGCTGAGGGGATGCGATTCACGAACTTCTACGCGAATTGTCCGGTCTGTTCTCCCACGCGCGCCGCACTCCTCTCCGGACGTTATCAGGACCTCGTCGGTGTTCCCGGCGTCATTCGGACGCACGCCCACAACAACTGGGGCTACCTGTCCCCGGATGCCGTGCTGCTGCCGGTGCTGCTCAAGGAGGCGGGCTATCACACCGCCATCGTCGGCAAGTGGCATCTCGGTCTGGAGTCCCCGAACCGGCCGAACGAACGGGGGTTCGACCACTTCCACGGATTTCTCGGCGACATGATGGACGACTATTACGATCATCGCCGCCACGAAATCAACTATATGCGGCTGAACGAGGAGGAGATCGACCCCGAGGGGCACGCGACCGACCTGTTCACGGACTGGGCCTGCGAATACGTGCAGCAGCGCGCGGAGGAGAGTGAGCCGTTCTTTCTCTATCTGGCATACAACGCGCCGCACACTCCGATTCAACCTCCTGATGAGTGGGTGGCGAAAGTCAGAGAGCGTGAACCGGAAATGGACGAGCGCCGAATTCGTCTCCTCGCGCTGATCGAGCACATGGACGAGGGAATCGGGCGCGTTCTCGACTGCCTGGAAGACCGCGGCATCGCTCAAAAGACGCTGGTGATCTTCAGTTCGGATAACGGCGGGCAACTGGGAGTCGGAGCGAATAACGGCAGTTGGCGCGACGGCAAGCAGAGCATGTACGAAGGCGGCCTGCGGGTGGCGGCGATGGCACGATGGCCCGGCCGGATCACTCCCGATACAGAAGCCGAATTGCAAGCGATGTCGATGGACATCTTTCCCACCGTGCTCGAGGCGGCGGGGGCGACCTGCCCGCACGAGATCAACGGCGTGAGCTTCCTGCCGACGCTGCGCGGTGAGGAACAGGCCCCCTTGCGGGAAGACTGGTTCTTCCGCCGCCGCGAGGGGGGCAACCGGTACGGCGGGAAGACGATCGAGGCGGTCATCCGCGGCGACTGGAAACTGCTGCAGAACAGCCCGTTCAGGCCGCTGGAGTTGTACAACCTGGCCGAGGACCCCGGCGAGACGCGAAACCTCGCCGAAGAGCGGCCCGATGTGTTCAACCAACTGGCCGACGCGCTGCGGCGTGAAATCCAGCGTTACGGCGCGGTCCCCTGGCAGAGGCCGGCGGAATAATGACGGCGGGAGGCGGGGACAGACGAGTGTTCCACGTCGATGCAGCGATCGACGGCCAGTCAATCGTCGCGGCGCTCCGATGCTGGCATTCCGACTTGACGTGGTCGGCCGGAAAGAAGTTGCTGGCGGCGCGGCGCGTCTCGATCAACGGCGCGATGTGTCTCGACGCGGCGCGGCGGGTCGGTGCGGGCGACGTCGTGCATGTCTTCGAGACTCCGCGAACGCCGCAACCGACCGCAGCCGACGTCGAAGTGCTCTACAGCGACGCCAGCGTCGTGGTCGTCGTCAAGCCGGCGCTGATGACGACCCAACGCCACCGCGAAGAGCGGAACTGGTCGAAGTCCCGCAGAAACCGGCAACCGACGCTCGAAGAAGTGCTGCCGGAGATCCTACAGGGGTCTGTTTCAGCCGGCGGGTCGTCCGCACACGGCCGCCGACGAAAGGCAAACAGGAGCGGGCGGCGCGGGCGTTCTCGTCACTCAAGGATGCCGCAGGTCTATGCAGTCCACCGGCTTGACCGGGATACGAGCGGAGTGATGGTGTTCGCCCGCACGCCGCCCGCGAGTCAGGACTTGATCCGCCAGTTCAAGCGGCATACGAACGATCGCGTCTATCAGGCGATCGTTCTGGGCCGCCCGGAGGACGGCACGATTGAAACGAGGATCATCCGCGACCGGGGCGACGGCCTGCGGGGGAGCACGACCGATCCGAATGCGGGGCAGCGCGCCGTGACCCACGTCCGCGTGCTGGAGTCGCTCGGCGACTATTCCCGGGTGGAGTGCCGGCTGGAAACGGGACGCACGCATCAGATCCGGGTGCACCTGGCGGAACGCGGGCACCTCGTGTGCGGCGATCCGCTCTACCGCAAGCGAATGAAGCAATCGCCGATCAAAGACACCAGCGGCGCGCCTCGGCTGGCGTTGCACGCCGCGCGACTGGCCTTCGATCACCCGCAGAGCGGGGAGCGGCTCACGTTTGAGACCGACCTTCCGGACGATTTGGCCCGCTTCGTGAAGCGATTACGCAGCGCCCGGAATCGGGAGTAATGGTCGTCGCGGGCGAACCTCGGGCATGCAAGACCGGGCGGGACGCCCTACAGACTTCGGGAGTGTTTGCGGCTTCGACTGCACGCGCAAAACGCAACGACCCGATTGCCGGTTGCGGCAATCGGGTCGTTGCAAGGAACGAGGAAGGACTGCTGGAGGATCTCTGTACGCGCCGGACGTTCGTTTACTCTGTGCGGAAGAAGTCGCTGGGGCCTTTGAGCGTGTAGTAGGGCCAGACGACTGCGCCACCGGGCACCTGCGGCGGCGGATAGAGGAGGTTCTTCGGCCGGTGATAGGAATAGGTGAAGTGGTGGTCGGGGTACTTGTTGAGCGTCCGATGGCCGGAGTCGTGGTCATGGTCGCCGCCGAGTCCCTGTTGGCAGAACGGACAAGACTGGCCTTGTGGCGGACAGCCTTTGCAGTGCGGGCAGTCTTCGCAGGCCGGGCAGGCGGCGGCGTGGTGCGAGTGCGAGGTGTAGTGGCTCTTGGCGGCGGCGTTCCGGGCCCGGATTTCGGCGGCGGTTTCGCCGTTCGCGTTGCCGTAGTGGAGCACTTCGTTGTACTTGTAGTGGTCGTGGATCGCCTCGGCGGGCTTTGGCTGTGTGCCGAATGCGGTTTGTTCCACCAGCGGTTCTGGAGCAGGTTCCTGGGCGCGAAAGACTGTCGGCGCCGTGCCGCAGCCGGTCATTGTCGCGGCCAGGCATCCGGCGGCCACCATCGTGATGTGAACGCGTGTGTTCATCATGAAACCCCAATGATCCGCTGTGTTGTTTCAGACCGTGTGCGCATGGTGTCGGCCAGTGAGTGACGACATGCTTGCCGATTTCCGTCGATGGAGACGGGCAATCGGCGGGCGATGACATCGGCCGCTCAAACTGTGTATCGGCACGGAGAGCGGCAAAACGCGAACAATCCTTGAGAAACGTACATCCCGTCCCGGCCGCAGACTCGACCGATCTTGCACGAGCGATGCAACCCACGTAAATTACAGGACGGTTTTGAGGAGCCGCCCGTTCACCCGGTGAGCGGAATCTGCTCTGGCGCAACATGTTGCGCCTGTTGACTGGCTGACAATGGAGTGCGCGGAGTGTTTGTCGCGATCTCGACCCGGAGTCTCTCCGATTTGCCGTTTGAAGAGGCTCTGGCACAAATCACCGATCTTGGATTCGACCGCGTTGATCTCTGGGTCGATGATCAGGGGACGCTGCTGAAGACCGCAGAGATTGCCGCAGACCCCGACGGTTTTGCCGCGCGTTTCCGGGACCGGACGCGGCTGCTTCCCACCGCGATCACACTCGCCCACGACGTGCCGCCGGACGTCTTCTCTCGTCTGGTCACGGCGGCAAAGAATCTCAAGATCACACAGATCACCCTGCCGGCCTCGGAGATTGGAACTCCGTTCAACGCAGAGATTGAACGGCTGCAGGAGCTGGCGCGGCGGGCGAGCGCCGACGGGGTCAGGCTTGCGATTCGCAACGCAACGGGCGCGCTGACAGCCGACCCGCATACTGCGGTCGAACTCTGCCAGGCGGTGTCGGGACTCGGGCTGGCTCTCGATCCAACGTATGTCCTGCAGGACGAGGCGCCGGAACGTTCGATGGATCTGATGATTCCACACGCGATCCACGTGCTGCTGCGGGACTCGACGGCGGACTCGGTCCAGGTGCAGGTCGGCCTCGGCGAGGTCGAATACGGCCGGCTGGTTTCCCAACTGTCGCGGCACAATTACAACCGCGCGCTCTCGATCGAGTTGTTTCCCGATCTGATGGGAGGAGTGGACCGACAGCTCGAACTGCGAAAGATGCGGATGCTGCTGGAATCACTGCTGTGACGCCGCATCGACGCTGATTGGACCACGGCGACGAACCACCCAACCGGATTCCGCCGATGCATCCGATCATTGCGACTGCAGGGGCCCCCAGATTTCGACGAGCAGATCGTGCAGCGCGGGATCGTGCTCGGCGAGTTCCGCGCGGACGAACGGGTAGAAATCGTTGCGATAGAAGTAAGCTTCGGTCGCTTCCGCAAAGTATTCCTTGTGATTCGTCATGGCGTAATGCCGTACGTAATCGCCGGTGAAGAGCAAGACTTCGTCGTACGACCCGGTGTCGCGGGCGGCCTCGTACACCTCGATGATCCGGGGATTGTCAAAGCTGAGGAACTGGTCGTGATAACTGTGTGCCAGTTCGTGCAGGACGACCATGGGGTGTTTGAGCAACTGCCGTCGGTCGAGCAACGCGGCCGCTTGCGGAATGTGGACTTTCCGGGCCAGTCGCGGATCGTGTCCGTGCTGTTCGAGCCAGGCGCGGCTGGGATGGTACTGCATCGCCTTAAGGACGGGATGATCGCGCTCGATCCAGATTTCGAGCGTACGGAGTTCCTGCAGGCGCTCTTCAGGCATCAGGATGGCGATCCGGTTGAGATGATCGGCCAGCATGCGCAACGCCCGGCTCCCTGCTCCCGAAGCGTCGTCTTCGATCAGCGACGGTTCGATGTGAACCTTCCAGCCCTCGATCTCGCGTTCCACCGGATCGAACCGAACCGCCGGCGGCCGTGGCGGCTCGCCGGAATCCGACCTGGGGGGAGCGGCGCGGAGCCGTTGCGATGGGAGCGCGCATAACGGGATGGCCGCCATCAAGACGGCGCGGCGGATTGCGAGCATTACGGAGATTCCCCCTCCTGACCGAGTTCGGAAACGGGCGAGAATCCGCAGCGGGCGGACTCACCCTGCTCAAGACCGCATGATTCCGGTTCGTCGCGGGTCTCGCAAGTCTGCCGACCGAGGATGGACACGGCTGGTAAGGTCGTTGGAACGTTGTTCGAGTGGAGCGAAACTCACGTGCCTCTTGACACTTGCGTGATCGTCAGTGATGCTGGACATCAGCGGGCATGGATGCGTCGCCAGTTTCCCTCCCGAGGCCCGTTCCCCTGCGGTTCGGCGCCCTGAACGACGGCTTCCCCGGATGAGCCGGGACGAAGCGTCACCTGCCTCAAGAATCTCAGTTTCACTCAAGGTCCGCCATGAAACGCGCTTCGATCCTGGTCATCGCGGTTGCTCTGATCTCTCTCTCGGCGATGCCAGTCAGTGCCCAGGAGACTCCCGAAGACCCGGCCGCGACGCCGGCATTGACACCGGAGGAGGCGACGCAAAAGGCGGCTGAACTGAAGACCACGGCCGATCAGGCCGCCGCCGCGAAGCAACAGGCGGAGGAGCGGGTCCAGAGCGCCGAATCCAAGGTCACCGAGTTGCAGCAGATGCTGCTCAAACTGCAACGGGACTTGCAGCAGGCGCAAAACCAGCTGAAACAATCGGAAGAGGCCCTTCCGAAGCAGCAGGAGGCGGCGCAGAAGGCCGCGGCCGACAAACAGGCCGCCGATAAGGCGGCAGAAGACGCGGCGAAAGCACTGGCCGAAGCCCAGAAGAAGGCTGACGAGGCGAAGGCGAACGCCGAAACCGCGACCAAGGCCGCGGACACCGCAGCCGCTGAAGTCAAAACCACGCAGGAGGCGATCGCCGCCGCCAGGCAGACGATTACCGAGACTGAAGCCGGCATGACTCAGGCCAATGAGCAGGTCGCTGCAGTGCAGACCGAACTGAACCAGGCCAGTGAGGCACTCGCGGCTGTTACGGCCGACTGGTTGGCCAAAGCGCGGGCCGTCGAAGAGACCTTGCAACAGGGGGGGCTGTGGGTGTCGTTCCGCAGAGAAGTGGCCCCGATTTTCTACGACCGATGCCTGGCGTGTCATAACGCCCGGATGGCGAAGGGCCGGTTCAACATGGAGTCCTACGCCGCGATCATGAAGGGGGGCGAGTCGGGCCCGGCCGTCGAACCGGGAGACGGGGAATTCTCCAATCTGTGCCTGCAGATCGAGGACGGTTCGATGCCGAAGGACGCCGACCCGCTTACGGCGGAACAGATCGCTGTGATCAAGAAGTGGGTCGCGCTCGGTGCGAAGCTGGACGCCGGAGTTTCGCCCGAAGCTCCGCTGCTGGAGATCATGCCGAAGTTTCCGCAGCCGGACCCGCCGGAAGCCTACCCGGTGGCGATTCCGGTTACGGCGCTGGATTTCAGCCCGGACGGACAGGTGCTGGCCAGTTCCGGCTATCATGAATTGATTCTGTGGAATCCGGCCGACCATCAGGTGATCCGGCGAATCTGGAACGTGGCGGAACGCGTCTACGATGTGGAGTTTCACGGGGACGGGCAGCGTATCGCGATTGCGTCGGGGACGCCGGGGCAGACGGGAGAGGTCAAGATCTTCAACATCGCCGACGGGGCGTTGCTGGCCGACCTGGTGACGGTCGAGGACGCCATGTTCGGTGTGGCCTTCAGTCCCGACGGCGCGCGGCTGGCTGCGTGCGGGGCGGACCGCTCGCTGCGCGTGTTCGACGTGGCGACGGGTGAGGAACAGATTCACGTTGAAGACCATGCAGACTGGGTGATGGACGTCGCCTGGTCGCCTGACGGAACAAGACTCGTCACTGCCAGCCGCGACAAGACGGCCAAGGTGTTTGACGCCTCCACCGGCGACGCGTTGACGACGTTTAACGGTCACGGAGAACCGGTCTATAGCGCGGCGTTTCTGGCGGACGGAAACCAGATCGCCACCGGCGGACGGGACAAACAGGTTCGCATCTGGCAGACCGCCGATGCGAAAGAGGTGCGGAAAATCGGCGGATTCGGCAATGAGGTGCTGCAAGTCGAAGTGCTCGCGGACAACCGGCTCTTCAGTTGCAGCGCCGACAAGACAGCGCGACTGCATAACGCTGCCGACGGCGCCGCGGTGAAGACCTTCTCCGGACACACCGACTGGGTCTATTCGCTCACCGTTCATGCGGAATCGGGGCGGCTTGCCAGCGGAAGTTACGACGGCGAGATTCGCATCTGGAACATCGAGGACGCGCAGACGATTCTGAACTGGGTGGCGGCGCCGGGACTGGATGCGGGACAGGCTGCGGCCAACTGACACAACGAGCAGTGCCGCAGTGGTTTGGCGGTGAAGTCGCGGCACGGAAGGCGACCTGATGTTGATCCGACGTAGCCGAGTGCGGGCGACGGTCGTTGCGCTTCTTCTGCTGGCGAGCGCGACGGAGTCACGAGCGGACGACGCGCCGGATCGTCGCGACGCGATCCGGGCGCTGCATCGCTCGACGGCATTCTTCCGCAATGAGTGCGCTGCGGGTGGTGGGTATGTCTATCGCTGGAGCGGCGACCTGACCAAACGTGAGGGGGAAGGCCGCGTCGACGAGATGACCGCCTGGCTGCAGCCGCCGGGAACCCCGAGCGTCGGGGAGGCGTATCTCGACGCCTACGAACTGACGGGGAGCAAAGAACTGCTCGACGCGGCTGTGGAAACCGCAATGGCGCTGGTCAACGGTCAACTCGAGTCCGGCGGGTGGGACAATCACATCACATTTGATCCGCAGGAGCGGATGCGTTACGCCTACCGGGTCGACCGCCGCGAATCACCGGATCGACTGAGAAACACGACCACCTTCGACGACGACAAGTCCCAGTCGGCGATCCGGTTTCTGGTGAGGCTGGACGAGGCGCTGGAGTTCAAGAATCGCGCCCTCCACGAGTCGGCCCAGTTCGCTCTGAATGCGGTGCTGGAGTCACAGTATCCCAATGGGGCGTGGCCTCAGCGGTACAGTGAATTTCCCGATCCGGACGAGTTCCCCGTGATGGCGGCGGCGTACCCGGAATCGTGGCCCCGGAGTTGGCCGGACGAGGACTACCGGGAGTACTACACGCTGAATGACAACACGATCCGAGACCTGATTGTCACGCTGCTGGACGCTTACGATGTGTACGGCGATCAGCGATATCTGGATGCGGCCATGAAGGGCGGAGACTTTTTTCTGCTGGCACAAATGCCCGACCCGCAACCGGGGTGGGCCCAGCAGTACAACCGGGAGATGCACCCCGCCTGGGCACGAAAGTTCGAGCCCGCATCAATCACGGGCGGGGAATCGCAGGGCGTGATGCGAGCGCTGCTGCTGCTCTATCGGCGAACCGGCCAGGACAAATACCTGACGCCGATCCCGAAAGCGCTCGACTATTACAGGGCGTCGCTTCGCGAAGACGGCCGACTGGCCCGGTTCTACGAACTGCACACCAACCGGCCGCTCTACTTCACGCGCGATTACACGCTGACCTATGACGATGGCGACATGCCGACGCACTATGGGTTTATCGTCGGGTCGCAGTTGGACCGGATTGAGGCGGAGTACGGACGACTGGTCGCGGACGGTCCGGACCGGCGTGACAAACCAGCACGCCGAAGACCGAGAATGACCGCGCAACTTCGCAAGCAAGCCTCAGCGGTGATCCATGCGCTTGACGCTCGCGGGGCGTGGGTGGAACCGGGTCGGCTGCGTTACCACGGCGACGACGATCCGACGCGCGAGGTGATCGAGTCACAAACGTTCATTCGCAACATTCTCACGCTGGCGGAATTCGTTGCGGCGAGCGAGTGACGCGTCGATGTGCCCGACATCGTTGATTCAGGCTGCTTCGCAGACCGCTTTCACCTTTTCGAGGCCTTCGCGGGCGACTTCCTCCGGGTCGCGGGCCCAGAGGTCTTCCCGGAAGAGTTCCAGTGAGAGGAACCGGTCGTAGCCCGTCGCAGCCAGCAGCGACAGATAGTGCGGCAAGTCGATGATGCCGTCCCCCGGCATCACGCGGTCGGGGTCGTGCTGTTCGTTCCAGGGCGGAGAGGCCGGGGCGTCGTTGAAGTGGCTGACGGCGATCTGATCGGCCCTGAGCCGGGCGATGTCGTCGTGCCCGGCGCCGCCGCGAAAATCGTGGAACGGATCGATCACGATCGCGGCCTGCGGATGCTCCGATCCTGCGATGACGCGCAGCGCCTTGGCGATGCTGTTCACTTCGTCGGCGAAGCCGAGGTACTCGAAGGCCGGCCGCACGCCTCGCGCCAGCCCGAGTTCGATCAGGTCGCGGTACTGCTGTGCGGTCAGATCGTAGTCGACGTCTTTCCAGGGCGGGGGGCTGGCCACCGAGAACGGCGCGCCGAGGGCGGCGGCCTGGTCCAGCCTGCGGCGGATTTCGTCCATGGCCTGGGCGTAATCGGGCGCGTTCGGATCCCACCATCCCTTGAGGTAGATCGTGGTCGGAACGGCGAGGCCGTGGTCGTCTACGGCAGCGCGGATTTCTTCGACTGTTCCGCCGCCGGAGAGATGGAGTTCGACGTCGTCGTGCCAGAGTTCGATCGCCTCGTAGCCGACCTCCGCCGCGATGCGGATCTTCTCCAGAATCGGGGTGGGTTTGATCGTGCTGGAATTCAGGCTGTATCGGAAGGGGTGCATGTCAGGATCGCGGCTGCTTCATGTACGGGGTCCGCGCAGCGGGCCCGACTGCCGTGCGCGGTGCGCCCATCTTTTCCGGGGCGGACTGCGCACGCAACCCAGGACCGCAGACGGGCCAGCACGGGGTCGTCAGAAGTCTCACGGCTTCGGCTACCGGGCCGGTCAAGACGTACGAAGCGTGTCTTGCGGACGTCGGAACGAGGGAACTGGTTGCGCGGGAGATTGCACTTCGAGATTCGGCCGCAATTCAAACCTCATTCACGATTCCTTCACATTCCGGCCGTAGCATTGGGTCGTTCTCGTTCGGGGCGGTCAATCGACTCGTCCGTCCGATGTCGGTGTGTGGGAGTCGGAGTACGCGGGAATCCAGGAAAACGAAGGAAGGGGGGAGTTACCAGTCAAGCGTTAGACGAATCGCAGTTGTCGTATGCGTCGCAGTTGGCGCGAAGCGGCGATCGAAGGGCCGGCTCTGCGGTCCGGAATCGGTTGCCTTGTTGTTCCCGGCCGGTCCGCCGGCCCTACCCGAAGACTTTCAGGAGACCACCCTATGCATCGTCCGAGCATCCGTCGGACCAGCCCGACTCGTCAGGGTTTTACGTTAATCGAACTTCTGGTGGTGATTGCGATCATCGCCATTCTGGCCGCGCTGCTGATTCCGGCCGTTCAAAAGGCTCGTGAAGCCGCGCGGAACGCGCAGTGCAAGAGCAACCTGCGTCAGTTCGGCGTCGCCATGTTCGTGTTCGCCGATTCCGATCCGCAACAGCGCCTCTGCACCGGCGCTTACGACTACAGCCGCGACGGCTGCTCCGACACCTGGGGCTGGTGCGCCGACATCGTCAACATCGGAGCGGGCCTGCCCCAGGAAATGCTGTGTCCCTCGAACCCGCTGACCGGGTCCGAGAAGCTGAACGACCTGCTGGGCAAGGACACGTCGTCATCGGGCAAGATTCCGTTCGACTTGCTTCCTCGCCTCGCTGACGGGGCCTGCAATACTTCCAACGGGAGCTTCGACGGCACCGCCGTCAACACCGCAGCCCGCGCGGCGTACGTCGCCCGGGCCTTCATGGCGGAAGGATACGCGACGAACTATGCGTCGAGCTGGTTCATGGTCCGCGGCGACATCAAGTATGCCAACGACGCGAGCAACAACCTGCTGGTCGCGGGGACCGACTCCGACGGTGACGGCACGATCGACTTCACCGACGCCAAGGGGCTCGGCGGAACGACCGGCCCAATTGACCTCTCGCTGATCACAACCAGCAAGATCGCCTCGAGCAACGTTCCGCTGCTGGGATGCGCCGGACCGGGCGATATTCACGAGGCTGTGTTGTCGAACACGATTCCCGGCTACCTCACGGCCGGCGAGCGTCTGGTGGAGTCGTTCAACGACGGTCCGGCCCACTACGACGCCACTTCCGACAACGTCGACCTGGTCGACGGGACGGACATCATTCTGCCCGGGCCGGCCAGTTCGGCGAATCCCGCGTTTGAAGGCGACATTCTGCCGACGAGCACATTCCCGGCGCCGGTCGGCGGTGCTGGAAACACCGCCAACGGCGGTCCGGACGGCCTGCTCTGGCTGCAGGACACGCGCGACTGGTTCGCCGTCCACAGCGAGACCTGCAACATCCTGATGGCCGACGGCAGCGTGAAGAACGTGCGGGACACCAACGGAGACGGCTATCTGAATCCGGGCTTTCCGATGGATCCTGCAACCGCCGACAACAACGACGGTTATCTCGACAACGTCTGCGAACTCGACCCGTTCAACGTCTATTGCGGTCCGACGATCGGCCGTGCGGCGACGAAGGGACGTTTCGAGTAATGGTCGGATCCGCCTCCGCGAGGAGGCGACGTCAGGCAGAGTGAGAGTGACGACCTGACGTATTGAGTTCAGGAGCCGGACGGGGAACACGCCCGTCCGGCTTTCTGTATCAGCGGGTCACCGGGACGCGCAGTCATAATGAGTTCGGATTGCGGAGCCCGTTTGTGGGAGTCGCCGAATGATGCTGACAACAGTGCACTGTCCGGAATGCGGGGTCGAGGTGCGGGCTGCGATGGCGCGCTGCCGAACGTGCGGAGCGGTCCTCAAGCGGGACGACGCGGCGGCCACTCCTGCGCCGAAGCGGCCGAATGGGACGATGACCTCTGCGTCATCCGGGCACGCTTCGTCCGGGCATGCCTCTCAGCCGCCTAGGCCGGCTGCACCGCTGACGAACAGTCCGCGGGGTCGTGACCTGTTGAACGAAGTGCTGCAGGAGGCGCAGGAGGCGGGACTTGAGGTTCGTTCGGTGGCCGGTCAGCGGCCGGCGGTCGTCGAACAGGTCCATCAGGCGTTGGCTGATGGGGACGCCGCACCGCTCCTTCCCCTGCTGGAACACGAAGACGAGCGGGTGCGGAAGCTGGCTGTGCAGGCGTTGGGACGTCTGACGGACCCGATCTCGGTGGGTCCGCTCTATCGCCGGCTGCGAGAGGAATCGTCGGAGGAGGTCCGGATCGTCATGGTGACCGCGATGTCGCGGTTCAAGGATGCGTCGGTGTTGATGGCGATCGCTTACGCGCTGGACCAACCGGAGCCGCTGCGTCTGAAAGCGATCCTCGCACTGGGCGGCATCCCGGGCACGCACGCGCGGGAATTGCTGATCCGGCAGATGACAAGCGAGTCCCCGCTGGACCGTTGCTACGTCGCGCAGGCGTTCGCGCGAACCGAAGACGCGGCGATGATCCCGTTTCTGGAAACGATGTTCCGTTCCGGAGAACCGATCGTCAAACGGAGCGCTCTCAAGGCGCTGCGCGACCTGGGAGACACGCGCAGTGAAGAGGAACTGTCGAAGCCGCCTGCCGTCTCCGAGGGGCCGAAGCAGAAACGATGGTGGCGCCGGACGCGAAAACAGGCGCAGTTGGAGGCGCCGGAAAAGTCGAAGGCGGAAACCATTCCAGCGGACGACGAAGAGGCGGACGTTCCGGAGTCTCCCCAGCCGCAAGCCAGGGTTGAACCGAAGCCGGAAAAACCGAAGAAGCCGAAGCGGCCGCGGGTGAAGGCGTCTTCGCCGCTGACCCGTTTGCGGAATACGGAGTTTTCGCGCTACGACCTGATGCCGTCTTTTCTGCTTGGTCTCCCATCGCAAGCCCAAACGATCGCAGCGGCCGTGCTCATCGTGTCGGTGATTGCCGGCGGCGTGGGAGTGTGGGCCATTCCGGGGATGATGGCCGGCGACCACGCGATTGTGCGTGGGACCGTGACCAGCCTGTCCTTCAGCGACGACGGCGGGAAGCTCGCAGCCGGCCGATCTTTCGGCCTGGTCGAGTTGTGGGACGTCGCGGATCAGGAACTGGACGATCAGATCACACAGATCGCGGGCGAAAGGATCGTCTTGAATCCGGCGGGAACACGCATGCTGGCGGCCACCAACCAGCGAACCGTCCTGTACGATCTCGAAACAGAGACGATTCTCGCCGAGGAAGCCGGGAGCCGGGCGCTTTCCGCAAGCAGCGCCGGATCCCACGTCGTGGCGAGCAGCGCCGACGGCCGGCTGCTGGTGTGGAATCTCGAATCCGGCGCGGTCGAAGGGAGTTTCAGTTTTGATCGAGACGACATTTCAGCGATCGCGGTGAGCAACGACGGCGCGCGTCTGGCCGTCGCGGCGGGAGCGGGAGAAGTGTACGAAGTCGGCCTGTCATCGGCGTCGCCTGAAATGCTCCGCGAGATAGTGGTTCCAGGCGGGTCGCCGGTCACGTCGCTGGCCTACGACCCGGGGGGCGTCCAACTCGTGGTTGCCACGCGAAACGGGCCAATCCTGATCTGGGAAGGCGACCAGCCCCAGCCCGGCATCACGCTCGAAAATCCCGAACCGGGGTTTTTGAAGGAGGTGCGATACACGGCATCGGGCCGGTTGGTCGGTATTCGGAAAATGGGCGTTGACTTGTGGAATGTCGCGGCGGAGGAGGTTGTCTCCTTTCCGGTGGATCTGGAACGGGTCGATTCGATCGCTGTCAGCCAGGACGGCGGGACGATTGCGTGCGGCTCAAGCGAAGACCCCCAGATTCTTCTGTTCGATGCGTCCGGGAATGTGACGGGCACCCTGAACGTGGAGTGATTGCTGACTCGGCCCGGACTGCTCTCCGGTGCGGCGGCGATCGATTGCACACTGATGATGCAAAGCAGCGGTGCTGGAGTCACGATCTCAGCTCGACGGGGTTGAACGAGCCGTTTCCCCATAAAGACGCAGGTGCTGCACCCAGGCAGGCGGGAGATTGACGAGAATCCAGTCGGTCCGGAAGTGATGGTCGGTGAACCGTTGCTCCATGACGCGAGATATCTCGCGCAGTCTGGTTCGCTCGCGCGACCCGCCGACGAGCCCTCGTACGGGGCGAACATACATGTATTCGAAAAAAGACATTGTCCCGCCCGCGTGCAGCAGCCCCAGGCAGGTGTCGAACAGCTCTTCGACGAGCTGCGATGGAAAGTTATTGAACGGCAGGCCGCAGATGATCGCATCATACGGTGCGTCGGCTTTGAATTCCTGCAGCGGACAGACGTGTACTTCGGATCGATCCGCGACCGCTCTGTAGTTCGGATCGGACTCGAATCGCTGCTGGAGCGCAGCAGCGAAGCGGCTGTTGATCTCGACGACGTCCAGCCGGTCCTCCGGCTTGATGTGCCGGATGATCTCCCGCGTCACCGCGCCCGTTCCGGGACCGGCTTCGAGCACCCGGACCGGACCGGTCCGCTCGCGAAGCGGCCGGGTGAGCGCCCGCGCCACGAAACGACTGCTGGGAGCGATGGCGCCGGTCGTCTCGAACGTTTTGAAGTACTCGCGCAGGAACCTCAGATGATCGACGGCGGCTCGCCTCATTCGATCGCGCCCAGCGGAAGTTCGATCACGAGCGTCGAGTGATGCCGCGTGAGATCGTATTCCTTGCCGTCGTCGTCGACGCCCGATTTGTCCGGCTCTTCCACGCTGGTGCGAAACGTATACCGGCCCGGTTTCTCGACGGCGATCTCGACGCGGCCGTCTTCGTCCGTCTTGAGATTCTGTTTCAACCCGCCAGGCCCCCGGACCGACACCGGCCGATCGGGCGCCGGTTCGCCCCGCCAGAGCACGGTCAGTTCCACTCCTCCGGACACGTCGTGCGGGACGATGTCGAGTTCGAGTTCCTCAGCGCGTCCCAATTCGTGCAGTTCATCATGATCGGCGACCTGCAGGCACTTGGCGTAGTAGTGCAGCAACACGTCGGTCTCGCCGTATCGATAGACTCCGAACTTTCCGTAGCTTTCAACGCTGCGGGAGGTGGACTGCGGCAGCGGCGCTTGCAGCCATCTTTTCTTCGGCGCAGTGGCTTCGGTCATCTCGAGATCTGCCGGGTCGCCGGTCTCGAGTGTGCGGACCCACATCCGTCCTCGTTCCACGAACGGGTCCAGATACCCCCCGTCACCCGGCGCCGGGCCTTCTTCAAAGTAGAGGTTGGCCGTGCCGTGTTTGCCGTCGTCGGGGTCGACGTCCACCCACAAGTAATGGGCCTGGGCCGCCATAACGGGGAAAAACAGGAGCACTACTGCGGAAAACGAGCGGGTCAGCCTTTGATTGCACATGGAGTCTGTTCCTTACCGGGCCTGAGCGAACTCGGGGGGAATGCGATGCGGCTTTCACAATAAAGGGTGACGCCCCGCTTCGCCATCGACACTGCCTCGCAGAGCCAACCAGGCGGCAGATGGGCACTCGGAACGCGAGCTGATTCAGCGCCCGGAGAAACGCGCCAGGGCGTCCGGTTCGACTTCCACCCCAAGTCCGGGACCGTCGGGGACCGTCAGCAGGCCCTGGTCATCGAGTTGGAACGGAGTGGTGAGAATCTCGTCGATGTAAGCCGCGGGCGTCAGATACTCGACGTACTTCGCGACGGGAAGGGCCGCGGCGAGGTGGAGGTCGGCGGCGAGTCCGATGGCGGTATTCCAGCCGTGGCTGACGAACCCGATGTTGTGGTCATAGGCCGCCCAGGCGATCCTTCGCGCCTCTGAGATTCCTCCACACTTGGTTGCGTCCGGTTGCACGATGTCGAGCGCGCCGCGCTCAATCCACGGCAGGAACGATTGACGTCGCGTGAGGACTTCTCCTCCCGTGACGGGCACGGGTGAATGCTCCCGGAGGCGGATGAAGCCCTCGATGTCGTCCGGGGGGAGCGCTTCCTCAAACCAGCCGACATCGTATTCCGCCAGCATCTGTGACGTGCGCAAAGCCCACTTGTAGCCGTGCGGCCAGAACTGTTCGCTTCCCCCGGCGTCAACGAGCAAGTCGACGTCAGGCCCGAGCGTCTCTCTGGCGGTGCGGACGAGCGTTTCATCAAACGTGTGGCTGCGGCGGCCGAACGGCCGCCAACCGAGTTTGATGGCGCGAAAGCCTTTGCTGACCGTCTGTTGCAGCCGATCACGAAGCACGTCGGGCTCGTCAAAGAGGAGCGACGCATAAGGCTTGATCTGCGACCGGTAACAGCCTCCGAGCAGCCGGGAAACTGGCTGACCGCATACTTTTCCGAACAGATCCCAGAGGGCGATATCGATTCCGGAGATGACGTGTTCGAGCGTCCCGCCCCGACCCTGCCAGAAGGATGACTGACGCAATCTCTCAGAGACCCGTTCGGGTTCCAGCGCCGATTCGCCTTCCCAGTGCGGCCGTAACTGTTCGACACCTGCGGCGGTCAAACCGGACGAAGTAAACACGCTGCCCCATCCCGACAGGCCCTGATCGGAGACGACCTCCAGCAGCGCGTGCAAGTCGTCTTCCGGGATATGCCCGTCGGGCCAACCGCCATCGACGGTTGCGCCAATCAGCCGGTGGATGCGAATCTCGCGAATTCTCATGGCGCTGTCTCAGCCGGCGATTTGGAGGTCTGTTGAAACGTCAAAGCCGTGTGGAAAGAGTCGCCGGCATCGTGCGAACCGGTTCACTGCGGGGAACCAACGGCAGAATTGACACAGGTCGGAACGTTGCGTCTGTCTTCTCGAAGACGCTGCAGCCTTCCCATCTTATCGCGGATCAACCGCGTCCGGAGGCGGGAGGACGCCGGAGAGTCGGCCGCATCTTAGCTAACCGGAATGCGCGTTACGACCGGGCCGGAATTCGACGCAAGTAATATCGCTGATAACGACTTGAGAGATTCAAGGGCCGGTCGGAAGCAGGTCGATGAATCTCTCCAGTCCCGGAAAGAGGGCCCTGCGGAATCCTCGGATGCGCTGGGTCAGGTGGCCTTCACAGCCGTCGCCGAATCCGGGAGGCGACTCACGAATGAGTCACAAGAAACATTGACACGGTACAGCCGTCACTGGAACGCTTCTGCAGCGCGTTGCCGCGGAACGGTCCCCAGAATCAGTCACCGCGATGCCAGGCTCAGGACGGAGGAAACTCCGTCGACCAAGCGGTGCAGACGGCCCAGATTCAGTCCCCAAGGGAAGGAGACGCTGCGCTATGAAGTCCATTCGAACTCTTGCGACCGTGGTCGTGGTGTTCGGCATGAGCAGCTACGCTCAAGCCGGCCTGTTCGACTGCTTTACCGGCAAGTCGGCCGGCGGTTGCGGTGGATGCGATGCATCCAAATGCTGTGATTGTGCGCCGACCTGCGAACCAGAGTGCTGCCAGCCGGTCATCGTCCGGCCCTGCCACAAGAACGTCTACACGTACCAGCGGCAGATTTCCTGCCTGAAGCCGCCGATGTGCGATCCGGACACCGCCTGGTGCGACGGTTACTGCAGCCCGTCCTGCTGCACCGATGACAGCGCGTGCTGTGACGCCCAGTGCGGACCGGGCGCCTGCTGCCCGAACCCGTGCAACTGCAACGGCTCGTGCAACTGCGTGCAGGACAACGCCTGCTGCCAGGACAATGCCTGCGGTCAGGACGGCGTTTGCTGCCCGGGCAACGCCTGCTGCCCGACCGGCTGCTGCGACATGGGCTGCGACTGCTGCCCGGAGATGTGCGAGCAGGCCTGCGAGGTCGCGCACCTGATTTACGAGTCGCAGACCGCCTGCGACCCCGGCGATCGCGAAGACGCCATCGATGAACTCGGCAGCTACAGCGCCGTCTGTTACCCCGAGATCATGGCGGCCTTCCTGTACGCCCTCAACGACGCCGATCCCGAAGTCCGCGAACAGGCGGCTGACGAAATCGGCGACGCCCTGGAAGACCATCCCTGCCTGTGCAACCAGTGCGTCCTCGACGCCCTGACCTGCGCCCTGGCCGATTGCGACGACGGCGTGGTTGATCAAGCCGAAGAAGCGATCGAAGAGTGCGGATACGAAATCGTCGACTGCTGCGAACTCGAGTGCTGCGACGTCGGTTGCGCTCCCGGCTGTGCCCCCGGTTGTGCTCCCTACAGCCCCAGCGCCGATCCGATGCAGATGGACAGCGGTGAGGGCGAGGCTCCGGCCCCGGTCCCGCCGAAAGACACCAAGGCCTACTTCCCCCGTCAGCTCCCGCAGCAGACGTCCAGGAAGTTCAGCCTGCGTGGTCTGTTCAGCCTCATCAACTGAGCGTGGCATCCTCCGGAAGGATGCGTCCGTCCGGAAGACACTAAGTGACTGATTCGCGGCCTTCGGGGAAACCCGGAGGCCGTTTTTCTTTGCGCGACGCCCATTGATCGCTTCGGCGACGGACTCGTAGCGCCTGCTCGCCGGGCGGCCGCTCCGCTCAATTGCCGTCCGTGCGGACCTGGACCTGGAGCGCGCCGAGCATCTTGGTGATCGCTTTCTCTTTTTGACTGATCCAGAACACGTTGTCGAGCACGATCGATCGACGCTCGTTGCTCGGATGCAGAATCAGACGCCCCGAACCGAGGAGGATGTACTCGAAAATGTCGTTGATTTCCTTGTCGATCCGCAGGTGCGGCGCAGAGAACCGCTCCAGATCGCTCAACACGCCGTGATGATGCAGCAGTTCGTTGGGACGAACCTCCCAGTAATCGAACCGCGTGTTGATCCAGACGCCCAGATAGATCAGCCCGAGGACGATCGCAAAGAAGAAATAGAACGTTGCGTTGGCAATCGGTTTGATGGCCGAGATGAAGCTTCCCAGGGCCGGAAGGACATTGGGGAATTTGACGGCCATCAGCCAGACGCCGAGCACGATCGCCACAATGACGAAGAAAATGATCAGCGACGTGGCGCGGGGAAAGTCGAAAGACAGGACAACGAGATTCACGGTCAGCACAACGAGGAACAGCCAGCCGACAACCGCGCGTCCCTCCATCGTCGGCCGCGGCTCCGGGTCGGCGGCCTCTTCGGCGACGTCGGCGGCGACCTGAGCGGCCGGGGCCGAGTCGGCGGAAGGACTCTCACCCGCGAAGAGCATGAAGACGCCGGCAATCAAGCCCGTTAGAAACGACGGCCACAAGAACACGATCTTGGGATAGGAAATCAGAATCACGCGGTCTGTTTCCTGCCCCGGCGCGACCGGGGCGTCTTCCGTTGGAGAGGGCGCTGCTTCGGACATGGGAAATTCCTTCCGGGTGATCCGGCCTGATTCACGACCAGCGACTGAGGCCGTCGCGATTTGTGTCACATGGATTGGGCGGTTTGCGAATGAGTGTTGACGTCCTGTCTCGCGGAATCTCGGCGATTGCAGTCCGAAAACCGCTCGATGCGGACACATGGTAGAGCAATTTGCTCGAACGAGGCAGTGCTTCGGACCGTGCGAGCTTTCCGGTGGGAGGACGAATCGGCGGGCTCACGCCGCGCCGCTCCCCGACGCCCGTTGCCACCTGAAACGCCGAGGTTGCGTTGTTGGATCACGCCGATATTCGGGTCACCTGTTTACGCTCCGAATTTCTCGAGCCGGCCGGCGTGGGCCAACGCGAGCGACATGAGGTACTTGGCTTCGAATCGCCCGAGGCTCCCGGTCTTACATTGCGCCTCTCCAAACGCGTCAACGCGGTCGAACCGGCAATTCTCGGCCGCGAGCAGCGTGGGAACCGGATGCCAACTGTGCGAGCGCATCTTCGCCGGGGTGCTGTGGTCACCGGTGACGATCAAGACGGTCGGGTTCAGATTCGTGATCTGCGGCAGAGCCGCATCGACTTCTTCGATCTTCTGCACCTTCTTCTCGAAGTTCCCGTCCTCCCCGGTGGAATCGGTGTACTTGAAGTGCATGAAGAAGAAGTCGTGGTCGTTCCAGGCGGCTTTGAGCCGTGCGCATTGATCGTCCAGCGTCTGCCCCGCGTCCAGGACGTCCATCCCGACCAGGCGGGCGAGCCCTCGATACATGGGATACACGGCGATCGCGGCGGAACGGAGGCCGTAGACCTCTTCGCAGGTCGGGATCGCCGGCCGTTTGGCGATTCCCCGCATTGTCAGGAAATTCGCCGGGGCGTCTTCCGCCAGCCGTTCGCGGGCCTGTCGCAAGAACTCAGCCGCCACTTCGGCTGTTCGTTTCGACGCATCGTCGCGCGGATGCGGATCGAGTGGAGGCACGCCTGTGCGCTGCGGATCGGTGTCGTCGACCTCGCCGCCGAGGTCCGGGGCGCGGAAGACGACCACGAGCCGGTATTCCTTGACGCAACGGACGAACACTTCGACGCCCGGGATTTCAATCTGATCCAGCTTCTCGCACAGCGGTCTGGCGATCTCGGTGGAAATGCGACCGGCGCGGCGATCGGCGATGTTGCCGGATTCGTCGAGCGTGCAGAAGTTTCCGCGGATCGCAACGTCGTCCGGTCCGAGATCGAAGTCGATGCCCAGACCCTCGAGCACGCCGCGTCCGATCTGATATCTGAGCGGGTCGTAGCCAAACAGTCCCAAATGGCCGGGCCCGCTTCCAGGTGTAATGCCCGGCAGGACCGGAATGCTTAACCCGAGCGAGCCGCGGGCGGCCAACGCGTCGAGGTGCGGTGTGCGGGCTGTTTCAAGTTCGGTCTTCCCGCCCGGCTCAAGGGGCAACCCTCCCAATCCGTCCGCAACCAGGAGCACGATTCTTGAATCGTTCGATTTCTGCAGCCGCCGCGTGAGATCGTGGAGGTCGGTCATGGCGAGGTTGGGTGAGAGTCTGGGGTGAATTGCGGCCGGACGCCGGCGAACCAGCAGCCGTCGACTTCCGTACTTTGATCGCAAACGCGCCCCGGACGGCGAGTTGGGGCCGAGATTCATGCAGACGAGAGGTTGGCAGCCGAACCGTGAGGCGCCTGCGGTGCGCGGCGGTCAGCTTACAACTGGGAACTGGGTCCCTTCAAGCCCTCCCCGATGCGGGTGCGAAGCATCACTTCCCTCCCGTAGATTTCCTCGAAGAGCGAGCGTCCGTTCCGCAGAGCCAACTGTTCCACTGAGACGTCGTCACGGTGGGGAACCGTGATAATCAGCCGTTTCCGTTCCCGCGTGCATTCGATGCCGTTGATCCGCTGGTTTCGCGACGCATCGAGCGCGATGGCGATCCGCAGCATCGCCGCCAGCTTGGAAACGGCCACGCGCTGATCGCGGTCGAGGGTATTGAACCCCTGGTGCGTCGGCTTCGGCGAAGCGCGACGGTGATAGCGGGCCACCAGCGCCACCAGCAATACGTCGGAGGGGCTGAGTCCGAACAGTTCACTGTTCTGGATCAGATACATCGAGTGTTTGTGCATGCTCGTGTGGCTTACGAAATTCCCGATCTCGTGCAGCAGGGCCGCGAGATAGAGAATCAGTTCGGCCCGTTCATCGAGACCGTGTTCCTCACGAAGCGCGATGAACAGGTCGCGGCTGAGGTTGGCCACATGAACGGCGTGGGCCTCGTCGAACTGGCATTTGCGCCCCAACTCCAGCGCGGACCGAATAATCTGGTTGCGAAAATCTTCAGTCCAGATCGACTCGTCCCCCATCTCGCGGAGCAGGCCGTCGCGGAGATTGGCCCCGGTGACTTTCACCTCGTCCAGGCCAAGGATCCGCGCCAGTCCGACGTACACCAGCAGCGCCGGTCCCAGCGTCTCCGCCTCGGGGAGCGTGAGATGAAACTCGCGGACGATCGCGTCGTCGGAGAGGGGAATCACGTCGTCGCACAGCCGCTCCAGGTCAGGCAGGCTGATCGTCCCCAGATTTTCCTCTTCCCAGTGTGGAACGAGCCGATCGGCGGCGAAGCGGATGTCGCCGCCGAGCGCCAGCAACCGCACCGGCAGGTCCGAGGAAACGTGATGCGGCAGGTCTTCCAGCGTCTGCTGGATTTCCAGCTCCATGATCTCGCGGAGCTTCGCCTGCGACGCGCGGAGCGCCTGCAGCGTTTGCCGCAGCCTCAGCGATCCGAGCCGGAACGAATGCGAGTACTTCACGTTTCCCCGCTCGACGACAAGCAGTTCCGTGCTCCCGCCTCCGACCTCGCAGATGATCGTGGTGGCGTTCGCGAACTGCGGTTCGGCCTTCAGCAGCGGCTGAATGCTGCGATACGTGATGCGATGCACTTCGGCCTCATCGACCGGCTGCACCGTCAGGCCGGTGGCGATGTAGATGCGGTCGAGAAACGCAAGCTGGTTGGCCGCTTCGCGCACGGCGCTCGTCGCCACCACGCGAATCTGTTCCGGCCGGTCGATCGCGTACTCCACCAATTTGTCACGGTAGGCTTGCAGAACCCGCACGCATTCTTCGATCGTCTCGCTCTCGATCGAGCCCTTCGTAAAGGTGTCTTTTCCGAGACTGACTCCCTGGGAGAGCGTTTCCAGCGGGCGCACCCGTCCGGAATCGTCGACTTCGGCGATCGCCATCCGAATCGAACTGGTGCCCACGTCAACAACGGCAACCGGCCGGACGCTTTCCGCCGCCGACACGGGCTTTTCAGGAGGTATGATGGTCCCGGACACGAGATTCACCTTCGATCGGATCGACCGCTCAGACTCCGACGGCGTCGGCCACCGTCGCGTCCGGCTGGGGGATCTTGTGTTGCGCCCAGGCGGCGGCCCCTTTGGTGACGGCGTCATCCTCCAACTGTGACCTGACGACTTCGAATGTGTCCTTGAATGCGCTCATCACGCGTTTCCTGGCGCTGCGGGAGACCTGGTCGATGAAGAGGTCGGGCATCGCCTCAACCAGGCCGCCTCCCAGGACGACCACGTCCGGACTGAGAATGTGAATCACGCCGGCGACCGCGATTCCGATATGCCGCGCGGCCTCCCGGACGATGTCTCGCACGGTCTTGTCGTCCGCCTCGATCGCGGCCGAGAGAACCCCGCTGCGAATTGAGCTGATGTCGGTCCCGGCGGCGTCGTTCAGGTGAGGCGCTTCGCCGCGATAGGCGGCCTTGGCGGCATTGGCGGCGATCGCCAGCCGGCTGGCCACCGCCTCCAGGCAACCGCGGCGCCCGCAGCCGCAGAGCGGTCCCTCGGGCATGATCTGGATATGGCCGATCTCCATGCACGTGCAATGGCTGCCGTGCAGGATTTCGCCTTTGTAAATGCAGCCTCCGCCGATCCCGGTGCCGGGGAAGACTCCGATGGCGCAGCGGGTGTCCTTTGCCGCCCCGTATCGATACTCCGCATAGAGCCCCGCGTCGACGTCATTAAGCACCCGGACCGGAACGGAAAACTCTTCCGCCAGCCGCTCTCCGATCGGGACGCGGCTCCAGCCGAGATTGGGCGGGTTCAGCAACAGCCCGCCTTCCATGTCGACGGGACCGGGACACCCGATGCCGATCCCGGCCAGTCGGCCAGGATCGATTCCGGCATCCTCGACGGCGTCGCGGATCGACTCCACGATGCGGTCCAGTCCGCTGTCGATTCCGGCCGAGGCCTTCGTCCGCTTTCGTTCGCGACCAATCGGCTTCAGATCGGCGTCGTACACCTGGGCCAGCATCTTCGTGCCGCCCAGGTCGAAACCGATCCAATGGTCTCTACGGCTGCCGTCGCTCATGGCTGCTCCGTGCGGTGATGATTGAACGGACAATGTGCGTTCGATTGAACCTCGACGTGCTCGGCGAACCTTCCTGATTCGCGTCGCGATCACAGGCCGCCCGTCAGCGGGACAGACGCCGTTCCAATCAGGATAGCGGATCGAGCAGAAGATGACAGAGTGCCTCCGTGCCGGGCAGTTCTCAGTCGTCGATCGAGTTTCCTGACACCCGTGCCGAGGAATTCCGGGTACTCTTGGCTGAGCGCTGCGCGTATCATCCCTATGATTGACGCCCCGAGGTGCTTGCCCCACACACCCCACACAACGCGCTTTTCAAACTTGCCATCGATGAACGATCCAACCGAGCCCGCTTCGCACATTGAATCATCTGGAGAGGTTGCTGAGGCAGCAGCGCCGCACCGCGAACGCTGGAAAACCATCGGCAACATGCTGGTTGCAGCATGGCTGATCTTCGTGGTCGGAGGACTGTTCTACACGTGGAACATTCTGGACCCTGTCATGGGCCCCTCCGTGCAGAATCTCGTCACCTACTCGATGCTGCTGGTGACGTTTTTCGTGTTGCTGATCTGGGTCGCCGTGTTGTCGCCCTTGCCGCGGAAAGTTGCCTGGGCGCTGGCGACCGTCTTCTTCATTCTGCCCGGCGCAGCTCTGGCGGCCTCGATCGAGTCGATTCACTGGACCGGAGACATGGAGGCCGTGGTCCGTTTCCGGTGGGAACCGACCCTGGAGGAACGTCTCGCCGCGTATCGCACCGACAATGCCTCAGAAGTCCAAGCGCCGGAAACTTTCGAAACGCCGCTGGAACCGTCTCCGGAGGACATGCTGAATTTTCGCGGAGCTGCCCGCGACGGGGTGATCACAGGGCCGCAGCTCTCGGAGAACTGGGAGGACGGCGCTGAGCGGGAACTGTGGAGGCGGCCGTGCGGCGAGGGTTATTCGTCGTTCGCCGTGCTGGGCGATTACCTGGTCACAATTGAACAACGCGGAGACCGGGAGGCGATCGTCTGCTATGACGCTGCGACGGGCGCCGAGCGTTGGCTGCATGACTGGCCCGGACGTTTTGAAGAAGCCATGGGCGGTCCGGGACCGCGCTCGACGCCGACCATCCACGACGGGAAAGTCTATGCGCTCGGCGCCCTGGGCGACCTCTACTGCCTGACGCTCGCCGACGGCGACCCGGTGTGGGACGTCAACATACTGAGAGACAACGGATTGACGTCGCCCGGTGCGGTCGACGAACTGATCAACGCCGACTGGGCCATGACGGGTTCTCCGCTCATCGTGGACGACATGGTCGTCGTCAATGCGGGCGGGCCGGAAGGCAATGGTCTGGTCGCCTATGATTTGCAGTCCGGCGAGCGCGTCTGGCAGGGCGAGGGCTTGCGCTCTCCCGAAATCACTCCGGGCTCCAGGAATCGCGCCAGCTACAGTTCGCCGATGCTGGTGGAGCTTGCCGGTGTGCGGCAGATCATCATCTTCGACGGAGTCGGGCTGCGAGGCTGCGATCCGACGACGGGCGATCAACTCTGGTTTTACCAGTTCGACGAAGCAGGTGGCGACCCGGGCGTCATCAATGTTGCCCAGCCGCTGCTGTTCGAGGGAGACCGCGTTCTGATTTCCGCCAGCTACGGCCGCGGCTCGGCGATGTTGCAAGTCGAAAACTCGGACTCCGGCTGGTCGGTCGACATGTTGTGGGACAGCCGTCATCTCCGCAGCAAATTCAGCAGTCCGGTCGCCCACGAAGGCTACATCTACGGTCTGGACGAAGGCATCATGGTCTGCCTCGACGCCGAGACCGGCGAACGGATGTGGAAAAATGGCCGCTACGGACACGGCCAGATGCTGCTGACCGGCGACCGCATCTTCATGCTCTCTGAACGGGGCGAAATCGTGTTGATTGAACCGTCACCGGAGGGGCTCAGGGAATTGACTCGTTTTGAAGTCTTGCCCGGTGCGAAAACCTGGAACCCGCCGGCGCTGGTTCGCGGAGTGGCCTACGTCCGCAATCACGTGGAAATGGCGGCGCTGAACCTGTGTGCGGAGTGAGTGGACAGCGGATCGCCCAAAGCGCGCTCTGCCCGCGACGCAATACCGTCCGACACACTCGGCCTTGATCGCTACAGGATGCAGATCAAATAGAGCAACCCAAGTTGCCCCACTGCGGATACGAAGGCGAGTAGCACGTTGACTGTGCCGCCGTGGCGTCTGGCGATGTCCACAAAAACGGCAGTCAGCCCGAATATCACGCTGAACAAAAGAACTCGCCAAGGCGATGCCGTTTCAAATCCGGAGAAGAGTAGCACAGTGAGACCGACCCCGATGAGCGAAAGTGCGCCGGCATTTCTCCTCCAACCGCCGCGCTCTTGCCATGCATTCATCGCGAGAGTTTTCGTGGTCTGCGTCTATGTGTTCTTCTGCCCGGCGTTCTGTTCATGCACAGCAGTCGGTCTCGGCGACTGACGGGAACTCTACTTGTCCACTCCGAATTGGCTCTCAAACAGAACGCTGGGAACGGGCGGTCAACCCCCTTCGTGGCCTTCGTGACTTCGTGGTCCACCGAAACGGACGCTTCAAATCCGCATCGACCCGCCTCATCCGCCCACTGCGTGGTCGATTCGACCAGGGAACAGCCTCACTCCGGCAACTCCGGTGGCTCATGCTGCGGGTAGTCATCGCCGCTGAGGCCTTCTTTCAGAAAGGTGACCAGGTCGGCTTTCTCCTGTTCGGTGAGATTCAGTTCGAAGATTTCCTCATCCAGGTAGGGGTTCTTGACGCCTCCCTTGTTGTAGTGCTCGACGACTTCCTCGAGCGTTTTCATGCTGCCGTCGTGCATGTAAGGCGCCGTGCGGGCGATCTCGCGCAGGGTCGGCGTCTTGAAGGCGCCCTTGTCGCCCTCCAGTCCACTGACCACATAGCGGCCGAGATCGGGTTCGTCGGCGTCCATGCCCACCCCGATGTTGTGGAATGCGTTGTCCGTGAAGTTCGGCCCGACGTGGCAGGCGCTGCAGTGGGCCTTTCCAAAGAACAATTCACGACCTCGATCGGCTGATTCGGAGAGAGCCGATTCGTCGCCGGCCTTGTAACGATCGTACGGTGCGTTGCCGGTGAGGATTGTCCGCTCGTACGCCGCAATCGCCTTGCCGATGCCCTCTTCGGTGACATCGGTTCCGAAGACCTCCTGGAACTGCTCGCGATATCCGTCGATCTCATTCAACCGGTCGACCACGTCGTCGATCGTCATGGCCATTTCGATCGGGTTCTGAATCGGACCGACCGCCTGGTGCTCCAGACTTGGAGCGCGGCCGTCCCAGAACTGGAACCGGTTGTACGCCGAGTTGAGCACGGTTGGCGAATTGCGGCCACCCAACTGTGCGTTGACTCCTGTCGCGAACTGTTCACCGTTGCTCCACCCCTTCGTCGGATCGTGACACGACGCGCAGGAGATCGACTTGTCGACGGAGAGCCTCGGGTCGAAGTAGAGCTGCTTTCCCAACGCGATTTTGGCTTCGCTCGGCGGATTGTCCTTGGGATGCTTGACCGGCTTGAGACCGAGGGGCACGTCGTCCTCCGCGAGAGACGCGGCTGCTCCCAGCAACGCGAACGTCAGGCCTGAGCAAAGGAGGGCGCTGAGAGAAATCCTGGGGGGTCGCATGGGAATCCTCGATGATTCAGAGGGTGAAAATTCGGGCAGAGCTTGCTGAGAAACGCCGTCGATGGCAGGCAAGGCGCAACGAATCGGCGTTTCCTTATTGTTGGGCGAGAGCGCGTCCGCTTCAAGGGACCGGCTTCGCCGTCGGCTACGG
Organism: Planctomycetota bacterium; assembly: GCA_003388505.1. Taxonomy (GTDB): domain Bacteria; phylum Planctomycetota; class Planctomycetia; order Planctomycetales; family Planctomycetaceae; genus MB-PLM-1. The sequence goes on along the minus strand of QQVO01000046.1, from coordinate 35,778 downwards.
AGGGCTGTGCAGCGAGCGATTCACGCTGTGATCCGGAGAAAGAAAGGGCTTGTTCGTCGATCGGCCTTCCACTAACGTCCTTGGCCCCTCCTCTCACTTTTTTCAATTTCAATCTGTGCGGCAACCGGCGGCCCGACCGTTTCGACGGTCGCAACGTCGTTTCGCTGCACATTCGCCGCGTTTTCTCACTTCCCAGCTTCGACAGGGCGACACCGATGTCGTTCAATCACTCCCTGCCTCATCGTTTTCGGAAACTGGTCCGCAAGGATCCCAGCCCCCGGCTCGCACTGCTGGCAGTGATTCTATCGGCAGGAATTGCCGGTTGCAGTTCAGTCTCGACGCTCGTGATGCGGCCGGAATCTCCATCGCCGGCACGCCGGACATTGCTGGGAAGCCGCGCCTATCACCATCACCTGTCCCTCTATCCGCCGGCTGAGGACACCGCAGGGACGACGATCGTCGCGGAAGTCGGCGAACGTCTGGCTGCTGCGTCGGGGCGGAAAGAACTCCCGTGGGAGTTCGTCCTGGTGCTCGATCCCGAGGTCCGGGTGTCGGCCTATCCGGGAGGAAAGGTCGTCGTTTCCGACGGCATGCTGGCCGCGTGCCGGAGCGAAGCGCAGCTTGCCGCCGCGATGGCTCACGAAATGGGACACATGCTCGCCGGGCATCCGATTTCGCACACTGCGCCGATCAACGGGGCCGGAGAGCCTGCGGCCTCGGGAGAGGGGTCAGACGGCACTGGAACTCAGGCGAACGCATCCGCAGGGCGTCCCACAGTGTACTCGCGCCACGAGGAAGAAGAGGCCGATTCACTTGCGCTTTCGATGCTTGTGCAGGCGGGTTACGATCCGGAGGTCGTCCGGAGCGCCTGGCTGGGCGGCGGCAACCGATCATCAGCGAACCAGGCGCGTCACCCGCTGGACCACAATCGCCGGATCAGCCTGATGGAGTCGCTGACGCAGGCGAAACAAGTCTACGCGTCGCACAGCGCGCCTCTCGGCTCGGGCCAATCGATCACGTATCGGTCTCGAGTTCCACGCGAACCCGCTCCCCAGATTGCGGGAGCCCCACATCGAGCCGACATGTCTGTCGACATCTGGACGCCGGCAGAACGGCGGGGCGGTGCAAAACCTGACGGCTGGAATACGGATCTGGCGGAATCAAAGTGGCTTCCCCCGGACGAAGGAAACCAACGTCCGAAGCACAACCAGATCATTCAAGTGCAACACGAGTGGGCGTCCCCGGCGACAGATCGGTCCGACGATGACCGCAAGATGCCGGACGAACAGGCTGATTCAACGGTGTCGGAAACCGGTTCCGCCGGACCGATCCTGCTCCCGAGAATGCGAGACGACCTGCGCGAGGCCGGTTTGCGCCCGATCGAATAGCCGGGCCACCGCGCGTCACTCCGGCGGCTTTGCGCCGGATCCCGATCGACGAGGGTGTCGCTGGAAGAACTCCCACATCAGGTCGTTGGCCGAGATGTCGCGGGTCGACGGACCAAGGAAACGCGACGCGCGGGGGACGCGGCCGGGCCAGGTGTGGCCGCCCCCTTCAATCACATACAGCACAACCTCTGCGCCGGTGCGCTCGCTGCTGTAGACTTCCCTGCGCACGGTCGTCTCGTCGTCGGCCGTGTCGGGCAGGTCGGTGACGACAGGCTCGGCATCACAGCCGTTCGCTTCAACCCAGGCGTCGATCGTATGCCGCACTGAGAAAAAGTCGGTCCGCGAAACCGACCTCTTGCCGGAGCCTCCTTCAAACGCCGCGAACTCGTCGTCGGTACCGTGGAAGTGGATGATTGAGACGGGATGCTCGGGCGAACAGTCCTCAAATCCCATCGGCCCGGCGATTGGCGCAATGGCGGCGATCCGGTCGCTCAGCTCCGCAGCCAGGCGGTAGGAAATCATGGCGCCGTTGGAAATCCCGGTGGCGAAGACGCGATCAGGATCGATCTGCGCACGACGCTGCAGGTCGTCCAGAACGGCGCGCACGAACTGCACGTCGTCCACCCGTTGTCTCTGTGCGTAACCGCAGCAGTTGCCGGCGTTCCATGTGCGAATCGCTTCCAGTCGGCCTGATCCCTCGGGATACACCACGAGGAACCCGGATTCGTCGGCTTTCTCGTTCAGGCCGCAGTAATTCATCATCTGCTCGGGATTCGATCCGCCGCCATGGAAACAGAGGATCACCGGTCGCGGACCATTCGCCGGATTCTCCTGCGGAACGTGAACCAGATAGCGTCTCTCCTCAGTCTCCACAGAGACCGATTGCCAACTGGTCCCCGACGGCAATTCCCCCTGTGACAGGGCCAGGAAGGTCGCTGTAACGACTGACCAGTTCATCGGTTGCGCCTCAATTCTGTCCGCTTTGGGAACAGCAGGCCGGGCAAGCTCACGTTGACCCGCCGGCGGAAACTGACCTACATTCCCGCCCCTTTCGCCGAGACGAAGACGGGCGGGCGCTGTTCGGCTTCATCCGGAACAACAAGAACACAACCCGTTCTCACCGGCGCAGGTTTCAGTGAATCGGCAGCGGCCGCTGAATGCGTGAGATATGGTTGAACGAACCCACCTGACGTGCGGTCTGACACGCGACAGACCTGCCTCATCCGCCGTTTCCGCTCGCCGCGGCGCGTTTCCCGACTGAACATCAGGATCTGATTCCATGTGCGGTATTGTCGGTTATATCGGCCATCGCAATGTCAGCGATTTTCTGATCGAGGGACTGAACCGTCTGGAGTACCGCGGCTACGATTCCGCCGGCGTCGCCACCTTTGACGCCAATGGAGCCATCAGCCTGCGCAAGCGGGCCGGGCGCGTCTGCGAACTCTCCGAGGCAATCGACCGAGACCCCGTTGAGGGAACGGTCGGCATCGGCCACACCCGCTGGGCCACTCATGGCAAGGCGACGGACGAAAACGCGCACCCTCACACCGGGGGCAACGGCGAGGTCGTTCTCGTTCACAACGGAGTCATCGAGAACTACGCCTCCCTTCGCGGCCAATTGCAGGCGCTGGGGTACGTCTTCCGGACGGAGACCGACACCGAGGTCATCGCCCACCTGATCGCGCACCATCTCGATGAGCAGATCAAACTGGGCGGAGAACCGGAAAGCGAGGACACGCTGCTGAAAGCGGTCGAAGTGTCGCTCCGCAAACTCAAAGGCACCTACGGCCTGGCCGTGCTGTTTCGCGCCAGGCCGGACCTGATTCTGGCCGCCCGCAACGGCAGTCCCCTGGTGGTGGGGGTCGGCCCGGGCGAACATTTCGTCGCCAGCGATCCGAGTCCGCTTCTGGGATACACCGAACAGGTCGTCTATCTGGCCGATCACGAGATCGCCATCCTGACGGCCGACCGGCTCGACCTCCGGCATCGCGACTCGGGACGTCTCTCCCCCTCGGTGCAGACGCTCGACCAGGTCTCGGCCGACATCGACAAGGGCGATTTCGAGCATTACATGCTCAAGGAAATCTTCGAGCAGCCGCAAACGATCGAAAACGCCATGCGGGGACGGTTTGAAGAGGACGAAGCGACCGCCAAGTTCGGCGGCCTGAATCTCACCGCACAGCAGCTTCGGCACATCGACCGGATCGTGCTCACCGCCTGCGGCACAAGCTGGCACGCCGCGCTGGTCGGCGAGTATCTGATTGAGGAGTTCGCCCGTGTTCCGGTCGAAGTCGAGTACGCCAGCGAACTGCGGTACCGCAACCCTCCACTGACCGACAAGACGATGGTGTTCGCCATCACTCAGAGCGGTGAGACGGCCGACACGCTGGCGGCGATGCGCGAATGCCAGAGAAAGGGAATGCCGTCACTCGCCATCTGCAACGTGGTCGGATCGACGATCGCCCGTGAGGCCGACGGCGGCGTTTACCTGCACGCCGGCCCCGAAATCGGCGTCGCCAGCACGAAGGCGTTCACCTCTCAGGTCACCGTGTTGACGCTTCTCGCACTGTACTTCGGCCGGATGAGGCATCTCTCCTACCAGGCCGGCAAGCGGATGATCAACAACCTGAAGGCGCTGCCCGAAGTCGTCGCCAGAACGCTCGAGTGCCACGACGCCGTTCAGGAAATCGCCTCCCGCTACCTGGGCATGGACAACTTCCTCTACCTCGGCCGGCTGTACAACTTCCCGGTGGCTCTGGAAGGCGCGCTGAAACTCAAGGAAATCAGCTACGTCCACGCCGAGGGTTACCCGGCGGCGGAAATGAAGCACGGCCCCATCGCGCTGATTGACGAACGGACGCCGAGCGTGTTCGTCGTGCCCAGGTGCGGAATCTATCCCAAGGTGATCAGCAACATGGAAGAGGTCAAAGCCCGCAAGGGGCCGGTGATCGCGATCGCCTGCGAGGGTGATCGGGAAGTGGCCGACGTGGCCGACGACGTGATTTACGTCCCGGAAGTCGACGAGTACCTGCAGCCGATTGTGACGTCGATTCCGCTGCAGATGCTGGCTTACCACATCGCGCTGCTCCGCGGGTGCAACGTCGACCGGCCGCGGAACCTGGCGAAGAGCGTGACAGTCGAGTGAGCGCTTCGCGCCTTACAGATCTTCCGCCGCAGGGACTTCAGTCAGCCAGGTGAGCAGCACGCGGGCGACTTCGCCCAGCGGCTTGGGCGAACAGGCCGCGGGAATGTCATTCCGCGTGTGCCAGTACGGGAAGTCGAAGTCGATGATGTCGGTGGTCGGGATCTTCGCGATCCGATTGAGCGGCAGGTGATCGTCTCGAACCTCGTGCTTGCGGCGGGCGACGAAGCTCCGCACCCGCAGCCGCGCCGCCGTCCGCCACACGCTGCGCGTCACTTCGGGCGCATAGCGCAGGCTGTTCTTCTCGTAGAACACGCGGAAGTCGCGGTCGGCCACCATGTCCACCAGCACACCGCAAACGTAGGTGTGCTCCGGAGGGTTGTCACGGTACTCGGTCGCGAAATGCTCCGAACCGAGAAAATACTTGTCCCGCGAATTGTCGTAGACGAGTTCTTCGCCGTCGAAAAAGACGAAGTCGACCCCGTAGGTCGGCTGAATCTTCGGGAGATGGTGGGCAAGTTCCATGTAGAGGGCCACGCCGCTGGCGCCGTCGTTCGCGCCGATGAAGGGCTTCGTGCGATTCGCCGGTAGTGGATCCTGGTCGGGAAACGGCCGCGTATCGTAATGGCAGCAGAGCAGCACCCGCTGCTTCGCTTCCGGATGCCAGGTGACAATGAGGTTCGCCATCCGCACCGGCGCTCCGGTTTCGGGATGCGAAACGTCAAACTCCTGAAGACCGACCTCCGCGCCGAGTTCAGCAAAGTGTTTCTGCAAGAGTTCCCGCTGGCGGATCATCCCCTCCGTCCCGCTGATCCGCGGTCCGATCTCACAGATTTGCTTCAAATAGCTGAATGCCCGCTCGGCGTCGGGTTTGGGAAAGGCATCTGCCGCAGTTGCGGCGCCTGGCAGCGCGAGCAGCAGCGCGGCGACCGCTGTGCGAATCATCCAGACAGAGCGGCGCACCCTTCGATAACTTCTGAACACCTGCATTGGCGGTTCCCTCCCGGATGAAACAGCGGTCTGCGTCCGTGCGTGATGTCCCGCCTCTCGCGCGGCCACGATTTCGGTCGGACTGAAGACCGTACCCGCCAACGCAGCGAATTGGCAACAGCAGATCGCAGGGAACCCCTCGTCCGCACAGGGGCCCGCCTGCGCGTCAGTGATTCACAACGAACTCACTGGAGTTGAGATAGGCCCAGAAGACATCGCGGAGGGCGTCGTTGACGGCCGTGCGGGAATCGACGCCGTTCCCTGCGAGTGTCTGCGAGCGGACGATTCTCCGGAGCAGTTCGCGAATCGCCTGCATTTCGCCGGCGGTCGGATACCGCGACAATGCGGCCAGCGAGAGGGCGCGAATCTTCTCTTTTTCGTCAATCGGCCGGGCGAGAACCTCTCCCAGACGGGTTCCCGGCGCGCCGCTCACGGCCTGCTGCACCAGTTCGCCGTTCATCAGCGTCAACGCCTGCGGCACGGCGCCGTCGAAGGTCGACGACTCGCAATTCTCTTCGGTCTGCTCGGCCGTAAAGAACTGGGCCAGCCAGGCCTGGCGTCGCTCGTCTGCTTCGCCGGTAAAATACCGCTCGGCCCGGTCCGCCTGCGTCGCGACCAGCAGGGAATCGAAGACCTGCTCCGCCGTGAGAGGCTTGACGTACATCCGGCTGAAGTAGGGGGGATCGCCGAGCGACGGGTTGTCGACGCTGTTCTCTTCCGCAATCCGGCTGCTCAGTTGATAGGGGCGCGAACTGCAGATGACGCGGCAGAGCTGCTTCACATCGTAGCCGCTCTTCACGAATTCGTCCGAGAGACGCTCGAGCAGTTCCGGATGACTCGGCTCGTTATGCGGTCCCATGTCGTCGACGGGATTGGTGAACCCGTACCCGAAGAAGTGAGCCCACATGCGGTTCACAAACGCCCGCGCCAGTTGAGGGTTGTCGCCGGAGGCGAGCAGTTTCGCCAGTTCGCGGCGGCGGTTCGTCTCCGGTTCGAAATCGACGTCCACGCCGTTAAACCGCGGGTACGCCACTTTCATCTCGCCGGCGCGGGTCTCGTACCATGTCGGCCCTCCGACGTCCTGCGAAACGAGTTCGAGGTGGGAGAACTGCTGCGCCCCCGTTTCGGGGTCTTCGACCGTATGCCGGACGACCTGCGTCTGCTGGAAGAAGCTGTTGAACTCCCAGAACTGTTCCTGCCCCCATTCCTGGTAAAACGGATGCTTGTGGCACTGCGTGCACTGCACCTGCATGCCGAGAAAACAGCGGGCGGTCACTGCCGTCGCTGGAACGGCCTGGTTGTTCATGTGAGCGAGCAGAAAGTTGGCCGCGCCGTTTTCGGTGCTCGATCCCTCGGCCGCAACCAGTTCAGCGACTGTTTCGTTCCAGGGGTCATTGACCCGGAACTGCCGTTCCAGAAACCGGTGCAATCCTTCGCGGTCAATCTCGGCACTGGTCCGCCGGCCGATCAGCAGGTTGGTCCACACGGTCGCGAAATGCCGCGATGTGTCGGCGTGACTGAGCAGGTCGTCGATCAATCGCTGCCGCTTGTCGGCCTCATCGTCATCGAGAAACGCGACCACCGTTTCCGGTGGTGGAATATGGCCGGCCAGGTCGAGGTAAATCCGCCGGATCCATTCGGCGTCGTCCGCCGTTTCAGAGGGTTGGATTCCGGCTTCTTCCCAGGACGCAGCGATCTGTTCGTCGATCACGGCGACAATTCCCAGTCGCGACGCCGAACTGTCGGCGGCGATGTCGTTCCGAATCCCTCCGGGCTCGATGTCTGCAATGGCTTCCTCGGGAACCCCATTCGGCGCCGGTTCCCGCACTTCCCCGATGACAACCGGTTCGTGAATGGCGTTGGATTCGGGGCCGGCTGGCCGTCCGTTTTCTTCGGTCTCGGTGATGATGGAGTTCTGCGGAGCATGGTCGGGACCGACCGTCGGCCGCGAGAGCAGAAACAGAGCGACAAGTACGGCGGCGGCGGCGAATCCTCCGCCCGCCCAGAGCAGCCGGCTCCGGCGAGAGACCGCCGCTGTCTCGAGCGCGGCCGACGGAGACGCAGTCGCCGCCACGGCGCTCATGACGTCCGGGTTGGCGGCTGCATCCCAGTGCAGCATGCCGTGCAGGTCGATGTAATCCAGATACATCCGACGCGCCTGCGGATCCTTGACGACCGCCTCCTCCAGCCGCGCGTGCTGCTGCGCCGTCATGCGATCCTCGCACAACGCTTCCAGCAGTTCCGTCAGTTCTGCGGCGGTGGATGTGTTCATGCTCCTGCCTCTGCGGCAAGACGGCGGTTGATGCATTCCAGCAGGCTGCGACGAATGCGGCCCAGCGACTGGTAGACCGAGTTCGCAGGACGGCCCAGTTCGGCCGCCAGTGCTTTCCCGGATTCACCCGGTCGATAACGCATCTGAATCAGTTTTCGGTCTTTCGCCCGCAGCCGCGACAGACAGTGCTGCAGCGCCCGCCGGCGTTGTTCCAACTCGTCTCCCCGTTCGGCAGCTTCGGCGGCCACCAGGTTGACGAATTCGTCGTTGAATTGCAGTTTTTCGCGATAACGGCGCTGGCGGTGCTTGAGGACTTCGTAAGTGGCAATCTGCGCCGCCCACGCGAAGAAATTGGTTCCTACGCTAAACTGTTGATACTTGTTCCAGATAACCAGGTTCGTCTCCTGCAACACCTCGTCCGCGTCCTGAGTGGTCGCCACCTGCGGCAAAATGAACAGGTAAAGCCGTCGCTGATTGGCTGTGAACAGTTGCACGAATTCCTCCGTGGGAGGAGGCGCCGCCTGTCCCACCGCCGAGTCGCTCGCCGATTCTGTTGCGTCTTGAGCCACGATAGCGCCTTGCAAGTCACTGTGGCGATCTGTCTCGCGGATTCTCGTCCTCGACAGTCCGAACACTGCTCGACGCGGACACCTGGTAGAGCAATTTGCTCTAACTCGATTTCGTCGACATCACTGGAAATCTGTCGTCCTGGCGAAGAAAAGCGGGGGGCATCCGCGCCCCCCGCTGTTCGATTCGGGTGAATCGGGAGGCCGATTACGTCAGCAGCGGCTTGATCGGGTTGCCGCCGTTGGCCAGTTTCATCGGCCGGCCGCGCTTCGACGTATGGACCGTGTTCAGCGGAATTCGCAGAGCGTGCGCCACCGTCGCCCACAGGTCGCCGGGCTGGTAACTCTCGCTCTCGATGCGGATGCCGTCCGCATCTGTCGCGCCGACGGCCAAGCCGCCCTGCAGCCCTCCGCCGCCGATCATCACCGACCAGCTCGTTGCCCAGTGGTCGCGGCCGACGTTGGCGTTGATCCGCGGTGTCCGGCCGAATTCGCCCATGCAGACGACGACCGTGTCCTCGAACATCCCCCGATCCTTGAGATCCTGCACGAGTCCGGCGATGCCGGAGTCCAGCGTGGGCAGGTTGGTGTCTCGCAGGGTCGCGAAGACATTCTGGTGGAGGTCCCACCCGTTGGTGTTGCGAACCTCGATGAACGGCACGCCGGTCTCCACGAGGCGCCGGGCCATGACCAGGCTGTTGCCGAACGGCGTTCCCCCGTAGGCGTCGAGCGTTGCGGGGTCTTCCATTTCGGCGCGGAAGGCCTGCATCTGCGAGGAAGTCATCAGGTTGACGGCCTTCTCGTAGACCTCCTTGTGAGCCTGGCCGACGTCGCCGCGATTTGAACGAATGAATCCGTCTTCAATCGCGCTCAGGACTTCCAACCGCTGACCCAGGCGGTTTCTGTCCATGCCCTCCATGTTGGCGTTACGGATGTTCCCGCGGGAATCGACCACGAACGGTGCATGGGTCATCCCGAGAAAACCGGGACTCATGCTGCCGCCGCCGATCGAAACAAACGCCGGAATCTCGAGGTCGGGCCGCTTGGTCCCGAGTTCGTAGCTGACGACCGAGCCGAACGTCGGATGCACGACGGTTGGATTCGGCACGTAGGCCGTATGCATGTAGTAGGTGCCCCGCATGTGATCGGCCTCGCGGGTGGCCATCGAGCGGACGACCGAGAGGCTGTCCATCTGCTGAGCGACCTTGGGCAGGTGCTCGGAAATCTGCAGATCGCCTCGCGTGCTGATCGGCTTGAATTCACCGCCGTTCTTGGAATTCGGCTTCAGATCCCACATGTCGATCGTCGGCGCCCCGCCGCCCAGCCAGATCAGGATGCAGGCTTTGCGGTTCCGCTGCACTTCGGCGGCGTTCGCCTCGAGGTGGGCCAGGAATTGCGTCGCACCAAGCGTCGTCGCGCCGCCCACGGCGACGTGATTCAGAAAGTGGCGGCGAGTCATGCCGGAAAGTGTGTGACGCTTCATCGGAGATACCCTCGTAAGTCGGAAGTAAGTGGACTGTTTCAGTAGTCGCCCGAACCGGAGCGGCTCACGGCGGCGTTAGTGGTTGACGACTAGTGGTTGACGACGAATTCGTTGGAGTTCAGCAGCGCCCAGTAGATGTCCTGGTAGGCCGCCAGCTTGTCCGGATGCCTGCGCACGAACTGGCTGAGCGGGCCGATTTCGGACCGGGTGGGAATCCGTCCCAGGGCGGCAAGGTAAATCTGCTGCAGCCGGGCGTTGTCACTCCTGAGCTGCTTGTTCGTCAGGATGGTGTTCAGGTAGCTGCCCTTTTCGGCGCTGACCGCTTTCTGGACCAGTTCGCCGTTCATCATCATCAGGGCTTGAGGAATCGAACCGCTGAAGAGCGTCGGCTCGTCCTCATCGTTGCCCCCGAAGATGCGGAGAAATTCCTGCAGCCAGCGTTCACGCTGCTCCTGAGCCTGTTCGTAACCGGACTGACCCGCCTGGTGCGCGCCGGTCGCGATAATCAACGAGTCGTAGAGTTGTTCGGCTGTCAGCGTCTTGACGTACATGTGGCTGAACAGCGGCACTTCGCCGGCCGACGGCTTGTCGATCTCATTGTTGGCGTTGAAACGGCTCGTCAGGTTGTAGGCCTCGGTATTGCAGATCCAGCGGGCCAACTGCTTGATGTCGTAGCCGCTCTCGGTGAACTCTTCCGCCAGGCGGTCGAGCAATTCCGGATGACTCGGCGCGTTGTGCGGTCCCATGTCGTCGACAGGCCGGGTGAACCCGTACCCGAAGAAGTGACCCCACATCCGGTTGACGAACGCCCTGGCCAACTGGTTGTTCGGATCTTCCCGGCACACCAGCCGGGCGAACTCAAGCCGCCGGTTGGTCCCGCTGTCGAACGCGACCTCGGTGCCGAAATAGGCCGGATAGGAGACTTTCATCTCGGCGGCCCGCGTCTCGTAGAACACAGGCCCTTCAAAATCGCGCCAGACCAGTTCGGAGTAATCGTCGACCATCCGTCCCGACTCCGGATCGTAGCGATCGACGTCGTTGCGGACGATCTGCTTGAAGAAGCTGTCGAACTCCCAGAACTGCGCCTGTTGCCAGTCGTTGAACGGATGATTGTGACACTGCGTGCACTGCACCTGCATGCCGAGCAGCAGTCTCGTGGCGCGGGCGGTCGCCTCAACGGTGTAGTCTTCCCGGTTCGGGTTGCCGTCCAGTTGACCCAACAGGAAGTTGACGGCCCCGTTCTCTTCGTAGTGACCTTCCGCCGTGAGGAGATCGAAAACGATTTCATTCCACGGCCGGTTGCGGGCGAAGCTCTCGCGCAGAAACTTCTCCATTCCGGGCCGACTGGTTCGGTCCGGCGTGTTGCGCCCCAGAAGCAGATTGGCCCAGACCGTGGTCATGTTGCGGACGTAATCGGGGTCGTCGAGCAACCGATCGACCATCTTCGACCGCTTGGCAGGATCCTTGTCCTCCAGAAACGCCGTGATCGTCTCGACGTCCGGGATGTGGCCGACCAGGTCCAGGTAGACCCGCCTCAGCCATTCTGAGTCGTCCGCCACCGCACTCGGTTCGATCTCATTGTCGACCCAGCCCGTGCGAATCTGACCGTCGATGTATTCAATCAGTGGATCGGAAGATCCGGTCGAGAACCGGTCGTCGGCCGCTTGGCCGGACGCCACGGAAATCGCGAGAATCGCCGCCGTCATTCCGAATGTCAGGCATTGTCGATCGCGCGTCATCGTCATGGATTCACCCCACACACCTCGCTCGAAGTCGTCTTATCCTGTTGAAGAGACAGGAGTTAAGAGAGAAGGTTCCCCTGTGCAGCACCGCACAGGGACACGCCTCTACAATCTTACCGCATCTGATCGCCGAGTGTTCGACAAAAAAGCGGTGAGGAAACTCTGTAAATCGCCTCACCTAACCCATGATACAACGGTATGTTGCGACCATCAACCAGCGTCACTCGGGATTCCCCCCGCGGGAACCGCTGCACAAGTGCGCACCGCGCGGGGCAGCAACACAGCACGGGCGCCCCCGAAATCTCGCGGGCCGCGTGCGGCCCCTGCTGGCAAACGTCAAAACAACGTGCAACGATCTCAATGGCAATCGGGCGACGACCGTCGCGATGCCCTCCGGGCCAACAGCCCGTCCACCCGAAACCTCTCGACAATGCAGACCGATTCCGATGAATTGCTGGCACATCTGCTGGACGAGTTGCTGCAGTCCGTCCGGTCGGGCGCGCAGCCGGACGTCGAATCGGTCGCCCGCCGGCATCCGGAACTTGCCGACGAACTCCGGGCGCTCTGGACGACTGCCGACGTTTTCGAAGACCTCGCGGGCGCTGCGCAACTCGAAGACTCCGCGAACGGGCTGGATTCGGAAAGCGGCGGGACGATTTCACCGGGTTCATCGGGCGGTCCCCTCCCTCGCAGGCTGGGCGACTATGAGCTGCTCTCGGAACTCGGTCGGGGCGGGATGGGCATTGTCTACAAGGCGCGTCATCTTCCGCTGAATCGAGTTGTGGCGCTGAAGATGATTCTTCGCGGCGAATTCGCCTCGACGGACGACATTGAGCGCTTCTCGAAGGAGGCACTGGCGGCCGCCCGGCTTGAGCACCCACATATCGTTTCGGTCTACGAGGTGGGCCGATACCAGGACCAGCCCTTCTTCAGTATGCAGTTTGTGGAAGGTTCGACGCTCGCCGACCGGATTGCTCAAGGCCCTGTGCCGGCGCGAGAGGCGGCGGAACTCCTGATTCCGGTCTGTCGGGCGATCGCCGCCGCACACCGGGCCGGCATCCTGCACCGCGACCTGAAACCGTCCAACATTCTGCTCGACAACAACAATCGTCCCCTCGTGACGGATTTTGGACTCGCCAAACACCTTCCCAGCGCGAATGAAAGAGACCAGGCGAACGCGCCGACGGTCACTGACATTACCCGCAGCGGCGCGATCCTCGGCACTCCCGGCTACATTGCTCCCGAGCAGGCGGCGGGACAACGGGGGACTGTCAGCCCGGCGACCGACATCTTCAGCCTCGGCGCGATTCTGTACGCCATGCTCACAGGCCGCGCGCCGTTTCACGCCGCTTCGCCAATCGACACAGTTCTGCTGGTCCTCGAGCAGGACCCGCCGCCGCCGCGGCTGATCAACCCGAAGGCCGATCCCGATCTCGAACTGATCGCGATGAAAGCATTGCAGAAGCCCTCGGACTTGCGCTACGCGTCGGCAGACAGTCTCGCGGACGATCTGCAAGCGTATCTGCGCAACGAACCGATCAGCGCGCGGTCGTCGCATCTGTTTCAGGTGATCAGCCGCGCCTTTCGTCCGACGCATTACGTCAGCGTGTTGCAGAACTGGGGTCTGCTCTGGATGTGGCATGCCGTGGTGCTGCTGATTCTCTGCCTGACCACAAACGGGATGCAGTTGATGGCGATCGACTCCCGTTGGCCGTACGTCGGGCTCTGGACGGCGGGACTCAGCACGTGGGGTGTAATTTTCTGGAACCTGCGCCGGCGGGCCGGACCGGTGACCTTCGTCGAGCGGCAGATCGCTCATGTCTGGGCGGCCAGCATCGCATCGTCGACAACGCTCTTTGCGGTCGAAGCCACGCTCGATTTGCCGGTGCTCTCGCTCTCACCAGTGCTGGCTGTCATCGCAGCCTCCGTCTTTGTCGCAAAAGCCGGAATCCTGTCGGGCGAATTCTACGTGCATGCGGCCGTGCTGTACCTCACGAGCATCCCCATGGCATGGCTGCAACACGAGGGCTGGGATTACAGCCTCGTCCTGTTCGGGATCGTCGCCGCAGGAACGTTTCTCATTCCCGGTTGGAAGTTTCACCGGCAGCGACTCCGGGCCGAGGACAGCCGCCGAATCACTGCTCAACCGATCTCTTCCGCCAGCGAGTAGATTTCTGCGGTGTTGAGGACGCGATCGTTGGCTTCGAAGAGACGCTGGACGGCGGCCTTGTGCACTTTCATCTTGGTCCCGCCGACGCCGACGGCTCCGTAACAGACGACGTCTCCGTGCTGCTTCGCCTTTTCGGTGACTTCTATGCCCTCCAGGCCGACGGGAGGCACGGCATTCAAATCGACCGCCACCTTCAGCGATCCGGCGGATTGCCACTGGTCCGTCGAAAGAAACTGAACGCCCGCCGCGCCGGCCGAAATCAGGATGTCGGCCTGAGAGAGTTCACTCGCCAGCGAGTCCCCGGCCGACTCGCACGCCGTGATCTCCGCGCCCGCGCACTGTTCACGGAGACGTTCACAAACGGCTTCCGCGCGATCGGCCGACCGCGAGGCGATGCTCACACACGCCCCCTGCCGGGCCAGCAACAGGCCCGCGCGCTGACCCACCGGCCCGGTGCCTCCCAGCACGAGCGCCCGCGCGCCGGAGAGAGAGACGTGCCGCGCCGCAGCGAGCACAGCGGCGGCCGCCGTCGTGTTGCAACCGTTGGAATCCATCATCACCGACACCCGCATCGGTCCGAAGAATGTGGATTGCACGTTCTCCAGGAGTTTCTCCCCAGCAGCGACGTCGCTGCCGCCGATGAAGATCGCGGTCTGCGAGAGATCCTGCGGACCGCGTGTGAAGATCGCGCCGTGGACCAGCGGCGTCAGGTTGTCCGGTGTGACGCCCCCGTAGCTGAAGAGATGATCGGTTCCCGCGTCGACGGCCACCACGCGATCGAAGGTGCTCGGCTGCGCGTCGGTGTCGAGTTGAATCAGGATGGTCTTCATCGATCGTTCCGGCACTCAAATGGCGAAACCCCCGGCCTGTGAGCCGGGGGCTGCCGCGTTTTCGGGTCGTCGGAGAGCGGCGACTGGAGTGCTTTACGATTCGGTCTGTGGTCCCGGGAGCGATCCGTTATTGATTCGCGGATGCAAGATCGCGAATGAGCTGAGGGCTGAGAGTCAAGAGTCCAGAGACCTGACCAACGACGCGTCAGCGATTTGTGTCCCTTGCCCCTTGACCCTCGCCTCTCGACCCGCCGCTTCGCCGGAGATGACGAACCCCAGCCAACCTGCCCCCTCAGCACAACCACAGTTCTGTAAAGTGCTCTAAACGCCGGAGAACGGATGCTTCGCCGAGTCCTTCTTGCTGACCATTTCGTCGGCGGTCGGCTCGTTCTTCATGGCGCGCTCGATGGAGAGCTTGGTCGCTTCGTAGTTGTATTCAAAGATCTTCTTGTCGTCGTCGGCATCCCAGTGAATGAACACGCCGCAGACGATGCACAGGTTTTCGGCCTGGTCCTTCGGAATCGTGCCCGCCGCGACACAATCGGCGACCGCTTTCGCCACAGCGTGCTGTGCCGGACCGAACATCTGCACGGCCTGCTTGGCGCCCTTAATCGTGACCTTCGTGATCATCACAGTCGACGGTTTCGTCGCAAGATTCGGCTCCAGCACCGCCAGCAGACTGCTGTGCCCCTTCGACTGCGTGGCGAGTGCATTCGCGAATGCGACGCCCACCGGTCCGCCTTTGTCACCGATCATCAGATCGATGTGAGCCACCTCATTGCCTTCGCCGACCAGTGCTTCTCCAACATGAAACGACATCTTTTCTCTCCCTTCACATGTGCCGAGCGGTTATGATCTGAAGTTTGCCGTTACCGGACCGGTTTCACGGCACAAGTCATACCACGTCATTCTCACGAAATCCACCGACTGCGGCGTTCACGAAGTCGGCGGCGACAGGCTTTTCTGGATCTGGTTGGTCTCTCTCATCAACGCGTCATTGCTCATCATCGGCGCCAGTTGCCGATCGGCGGTGTTCTCTGCCCTCCGCGCAGGATTCCGGCCGGTGTGTCTCGACCGTTACGCCGATGCCGACCTGCAGCCGCCGGTGCAATCCATCAAGGTTCAGAATTTCCCGTCGGGAATCGCCGACGCGCTGGGCGCCGTCCCGCAACTTCCCTGCCTCTACACAGGCCCCCTGGAGAATTCCCCCGATCTGCTGCGGCTGCTGGAACAGCGCGGCCCCTTGATCGGCAATCCGGCGAACATCGTCGAGGTCGTGCGAGACCCGGTGCAACTCGCCAAGGGGTTCGCAGAATTAGGATTGCCTCTCCTCAAAGTCCGACCGGCGACCGACCCACCGCCTCAGGATGGACGCTGGATGATCAAGCCGATTCGTTCCGCCGGCGGACGGGATATTTCCGTGTGGCAGCCCGACAGCAAGCCGCTGGACGAGCCGTATTTCTTCCAGCAGCGGGCCGATGGCGAGTCCTATTCCGCTGTGTTCGTCGGCCCGAGCGGTCGCGGAAACGTCCGGTTCGTCGGCGTCACGCGGCAGTTGATCGGCGATCCGCTGTTGCACGCTCCATCATTTGCCTGGTGCGGTTCGGTCGGTCCGGTCACTCTCTCCGTCGAGGCCGAACATCTCATTCGCCGGATTGGAAACGTCCTGTCGTGGAAGTTCGGGTTGTGCGGACTGTTCGGCTGCGACTTTATTCTCGACGCGGATGACGTCCCACGTCTGACGGAAGTCAATCCCCGCTATCCCGCCTCGGCGGAAGTGCTTGAACAGGTGCTCGAGGTCAATCTCCTGAGCGATCATTGTGCGGCCTTCGGATTGGACGTCCCCATGCCGCGCCCGTGCATACAGACGCCTCCCCACGCGCTGGGTAAGTTTGTGCTCTACAGCGATCGGTCTTTTCAGGCGCCGTCTCCCGAGAGTTGGCTGCCACCCGAGTTGCAGCCGGACAGCACATCCTGGAGCCGCGCGCTTTCCATCGCCGACATCCCGCCCGCCGGACAACGTTTCTCGATCGGCAACCCGATCTGCACGCTCTTTACGCGGGGAGACACTCCCGCCGAATGCCTTGACCAGCTTCCCGGCGCCGTCGCGGAAGCGCATCAGAATCTGGTTGCTGCCGCCGGCTGAGCAGAACTGCGGGCGGCAAGGAGCCGGCAAGGAGCGACAGCTTGCGGCGCTCCGTCGAGCGGGAGTCGTCACACTGCGCACGACAATCGCCGGGCCGCCGCTCACCAGCGAGCGAAACGACCTGTGGAGATACGGCGGGCGCGAACGTATATAATGATGTGGCCGCACACAGCGCGGCCTCCGGCCGCAACCAATGTAACCGACTCGCTCCGTCGAGTCGGATGTCCATGACGAGGAGCTTGCTGCACGCGAAATTCGCGCACCACGCGGAAATTCTCACCGTGAGCGGCGCTCAAGCCTCGATCATCCAACCACCATCGCATTCCCGCGGGGCCCGCCTCATGGCTCAAGCGATCGTCAATCCTGAAGAACTGCGTTCCTTCGCGCAGAAGCTCAAGCAGTTCAATACGATGCTCTCGGACCAGGCCGGCATGCTGGCCAACCAGGTCGACACGTTGAGCACGACCTGGCGAGACCAGGAGAACAAGAAGTTCAGCGAGGAGTTCCGCGAACATCTCCGCCTCCTCGCCCAGTTTGTCGAAGCAAACAACCAGCACATTCCTTACCTGCTCCGCAAGGCCGAGCGAATCGACGAATACCTGCAACAGCGGTGAGACGTCCCCCGGTCGTGCGCCGAATGCGATTAGGCAGAGAAAGTTCGAACGGCTATGGCGTATTCCGCAAACGTCCATTCGATCGACGCCGTCCGCGACCTGCGGGCCGCCCTGATCAAGTTCCAACATGAAGGCAAGTCGTGTCTCGACGCGCTCGCGACGGAAGTCCAGCGCGTCGTCCAGTGGATTGAACACGACCGGCCCGCCTACTGGCAATCACAGATCCGGCGCGCGTTCGATCAGGTGGCGGAGGCCCGATCCGCACTGCAGACCTGCCAGATGCGGTCCGTCGTCGGCCGGCGGCCCTCATGCATCGAAGAGAAACAGAACTACAAGAAAGCCAAGCTTCGTCTCGAACACTGTGAGTCGCAGGTCCACAATGTGAAACGCTGGGCGGCCAAGATCCATCACGAACTGGACGAGTTTCGAGGCCGGTTGGGCGGCCCGCAACGGATGCTCGAAGGAGACATTCCTCGCATTTGCGCGATTCTGGAAAAGCAACTCCTCGCCCTGGAAGCCTACGCCGGCACGTCGTCGCCCGCGGAACTCAATCAGCAGCCCACCGCAGAAAGCGGGGGGGAAGACGAGGTCGAGAGCTGAGCCCTCACCTTCGCCGCGGTTCGATGATTGCTCGGAAAACCCATCGTGAGCACGAAACATGAACGTCGGTAATCTTCAAGCCGCCAAGGGACGTTTGCAGGAGGCGCTGGAACAACTCCAGGTCGTCTGGGCGTCGACGGCCGACGAATGGGACGACGCGAACAGTCGCGCATTCGAAGAAGAGCACATGCGCATCATCGTCGAGGAGGCGTCCGCCGCGATCCCGGCGATCTCGCACCTGTCGCAACTGTTGCAGTCCGCGCAGCGCGAGTTGGAGGAACGATGACCAGCCGACTGGAAAGCGCCGGGAATCCGGTCGATGAAATGCTCAACGGCGCGCTGCACGTCGCCGCCAGATCGTCGACGCCTGGCAACGGCCGGCGATCTGCAACACGCGAATTCGGCGGCCGGTACGCCGAACTGCTCGCCCGCCTGCAGCAGGCCATCGACAGGCGCGTCAACGCCGAACAGCGGCTGGAGGCCCTCACGTCGCAGGGCGCCGACGAGCAGGAGCAGGAACTCGAACGCGCGCTCCGTTTCCTCCATCGGGCGCATGCCGACTGGCTGTCCGAACACGAGGCCGCGCACCAGCAGGCCGCCGCCGCCCTCCACGCCGACCTCGACGAAAACGAGAACCGCGCCCGGCAGGCTCACCTGCAAACCGTCCGTGAAATCGAGAATCGATACAACACGCAGGCGGATGAGCTTCAGGCGAAGTACGAAGACAGCGCCTGGGTCGCCTCCTCGGTGCTCGACGACGAATCCGAAGACAGTCCCAAGCGGCAATTCGAGCGGTTTCGACTGTCGCGAGAGCGGACGGAAGAACAACAGTCCGTCGAGTGGAACAGCCTCCAATCGGCCTATCAGGCCCTCGCCGACGAACGGCGGTGGCGCGAGTCCCCGCTCGTTGAACCCGACTACCAGCCGCGCAACAGCGAGCAGGCCCAACAACTCTTCTCCCAGCACACACAGGCCGCACGCGAAAACCTCGAGTCTGTTCGCAGGCTGAAGACGCCACGCCTGTTTGTCGGCTACCGTCCGCTGATCCTGTTCACGATTCTCATGGCGGCATGTTTCGCGCCGATCTTTCTGTTCGCCCAGCCGGCATGGATCGATGCCGCAGGACGGTTTGACCCGATCTGGATTGCGGCGGCCGCAGGCGCGGCGGCCGGAGTCAGTCTCGTCATGCTGGCCGTCGTGTATATGGTCAGTAGCATCCAGCAGTCCGAGGCGCTGCGTCAGCTTCAGGAGAACGTTTCGACGGCGGGCTGGCTGCACCAGCGATGGTCGGCGATTGCCGCCCGGGAGATCGAGCATCAACAGGCCGCCTTTCGCAAAAAGCAGGCGGAGTTCGAGTCGCAGCGTCAGTCCGCCCTGGACCGTTATCAGCAGGCGCACGAGGCGCGTCGTAAGGAGATCGAACAGGGGCGGACCCGAGAACTCGCTGCAGAAAACGCACGTTATGCCGAAGTACAGCACGAACTGAAGGAAAACCGCGAACGGGCGACCAGCGAGATCGAAGAACACGCCGCCGCCCGGCGGACTCAGGCCGTCGAAGCCTTCGAGGCGGAAAACCAGCGTCTCACAGCCGCCCTGGAAGACCGCCGTCAGCAGCGCCTGCGGGAACGATCCGAATTGGCTCACTCACTCAAACGGGACTGGGAAGCCGCCCTGGCCGAGTTCGACAAAGCCTCGGCGGCCGCGCAAACCACCGCTCGCGAGCAATTCCCGGAATGGGAACAGATCGCCCGCCCAGGTTGGGACGCCCCGGTCGAGATCCCGGCGGGAGTTCGAATCGGCTCATTTCCCATTTCGCTGACAGAATGGGAACACGCCGTCCCCGACGAAATCCGGCTTGCTCCGCGCACGACCAGCCATTCCCTGCCGGCGGTCGCCCCGTTCCCCGAGTCTCCCTCCCTCTTGCTGAAGACCCGCGGCGGTGAAGCACGGGAGGCCGCCGTCAAGTTGCTGCAATCGGCCCTGCTGCGGATGCTGACGCTGATTCCGCCCGGCAAACTCCGGTTCACGTTTCTCGATCCGGTCGGACTCGGCGAGAGCTTCGCGGGCTTTATGCATCTGACGGACTACGACGAGTTGCTCGTCTCGAAGCGGATCTGGACCGAGCCGGGACAGATCGAAGAACAACTGGCTGCGCTGACGGAGCACATGGAGCAAGTGCTTCAGAAGTACCTCCGCAACGAGTTCTCGACCATCGAAGAGTACAACGAATTCGCCGGCGAGGTTGCGGAACCCTACCGCATCCTCGTCGTGACCGACTTCCCCGCCAAGTTCAGCGAAATCGCCGCCCGGCGTCTCACCAGCATCGTAACCAGCGGCCCCCGGTGCGGCGTGTACACGCTGATGAGCATGGACGCCACGCTCGACCAGCCGCACGGCTTCAAGCTCGCCACGCTCGAAGAACATCTGCCGACCTTGGTGTGGCGGGATGGCAGCTTCTTTCCGAGCAGCGGACCGCTCGCCGACTGGCCTCTCGACGTTGATGATCCCCCTCCCCCCGCACTCTTTACCGAGATCGTGAAACGCGTCGGCGAGGCATCGAAGGACGCCCGGCGGGTGGAAGTCTCGTTTGGTCGCGTCGCTCCCGCCGAAGATCAACTCTGGCAGACATCCAGCCGCGACGGGCTGCAGGTTCCGCTCGGCCGCGCCGGAGCGACCAAACTGCAGTCGCTGCGGCTCGGCCGCGGAACCAGCCAGCACATGCTGATCGCCGGCAAAACCGGATCGGGCAAGTCGACCTTCCTGCACTGTCTCGTCACGAATCTTGCGCTGCACTACAGCCCCGATGAAGTCCGCTTCTACCTCATCGACTTCAAAAAGGGCGTGGAGTTCAAGGCCTACGCCGCGTCACAAATGCCGCATGCCGACGTGATCGCCATCGAGAGCGACCGCGAATTCGGCGTCAGCGCCCTGCAGCGACTGGACGCGCTCCTCCAGGAACGGGGCGAATTGTTCCGCAAACACGGCGTGCAGGACCTCGCCGGGTTCCGCGACGCGCGTCCCGAAACACCGATGCCCCGCATCCTGCTCGTCATCGACGAGTTCCAGGAGTTCTTTGTCGAAGACGACAAATTGAGCCAGACGGCGTCCCTCCTCCTGGACCGGCTTGTTCGCCAGGGTCGTGCATTTGGAGTTCACGTGGTGCTCGGTTCGCAAACCTTGGGCGGCGCCTATTCGCTCGCCCGCAGCACGCTCGGACAGGTCGCCGTCCGCGTGGCTTTGCAGTGCAGTGAATCGGACGCGCACCTGATCCTGAGTGAGGAGAACACGGCCGCCCGCCTGCTCACAAGGCCCGGAGAAGCGATCTACAACGACGCCAACGGGCTGCTGGAAGGAAATCACCCGTTTCAGGTGGCATGGCTTCCCGACGAGGAACGCGACGTCTGGCTCAGGAGAATCGCGGAACTCGCAGACAAACGGGAGCGTCAGGATCCGGCCGCAATCGTCTTCGAGGGCAACGTCCCTTCCGATCCGGCGCAGAACTCCGAGTTGACGCGACTGCTGCGGTTGTCCGCAACGGCGGAATTCCAACCCGAGACGAAGCGTGCGCCGAAAGTCTGGCTCGGCGATGCCGTGGAGATCGGAGAGCCCACGGCGGCCACATTCTCGAAACAGTCCGGCGCCAACTTGCTGATCGTCGGCCAGGATGCCGACGCGGCGCACGGCATCCTGACGACCGCGGCGGTGTCGCTTTGTGCGCAACTCGGCCTCATCGGATCAGCAAGAAACGGCATCCCGGATGGGGCGGGTCGGATCGTCATTCTGGACGGAGGGCACGGTGACTCTCCTGCGAGCAACGACTGGCCGGAAATTTCCTCTCACCTGGGGGGAGGCCTGCTCGTGGTTCCGCCGGCACATGCGGGCGAGGTTCTCAGGGAATTCGCGGCCGAACGTGAACGGCGCACGGCCGATCTCGACGCGCCGGCTGCGACGTGGTTCCTGTTGATCTCGAACCTGGGCCGCTTCCGGGATCTGCGGAAAGCCGATGACGACTTCGGCCTCGGCTCATTCGGAGGCGGAACGGATGACAAGCCGGCGACACCAGGTCAACTGTTCGCCGACCTGTTGGCGGAAGGCCCCTCCGTCGGGCTGCATACCATCATCTGGAGCGACTCCTACAACAACGTCGACCGCTGGTTCTCCCGGCAGACCATGCGGGAACTGGAACTGCGCGTCGCCTTCCAGATGAACGCCTCCGATTCGAGCAACCTCATCGACAACCCGGCCGCCTCGAAATTGGGCGTGCATCGGGCCCTGCTCTACCGGGAAGAGACCGGAACCAGCGAGAAGTTCCGCCCGTATCGCAAGCCTTCGGCCGCATGGCTCAACCGGGCCCTCCGGTCGGGCGCGGCCCCGGATCTCCGGAGCGCGGAATCGCTCGACGAATTCCGGATTCTGTAGCTCCGGGATCGATTGCGGTCGTCCCCGAAGCTTCGTACGCAACCGCAGGCTGGCGCCTGCGGCTCGCCATCGCTGGTCGCTACTCCGGTTCGCCGCTCTCGGTCACGTCGACCGCCTCATCGGGAAAGGCAGGCGCCGCCTGGGGCTTCGGTTTCTCGCGCGGCGGCGCGTCTGGATCGAGCGAGGGGTCGAGTTCGACCGCTCTTTCCCGGTCCGCACTCGCCTGCTGGATGTTGCCCGCCGCCTGGTGCTGTTCAGAACGCAGCAGGTAGGCGCGGGCCACTGTCTCGTCCAGTCGGCGGGCCGCCGTGAAGTCCTCGATCGCGAGGTCAAATTCGCCCTGCTCGAGGTAAGCGTCCCCGCGCAGAGAGTAGGCCGTGTGATGCGGCTGGCGTTCAATCGCTTGCGTGCAGTTGTGAATCGCCTGTTCGACGTTCCCTTCCCGGAGGTGAATGGCGGCCAGACCGGAAAAAGCCGTGGCACAATCCGGATCGAGTTGCAGGGCGTGAACGAAGTCGGCCCGCGCGCGATTCAAAGACGCCGGACGGTCAATCGTCAGGTGCAACTGCCCCCGCCGCACCCACAAGCCGGGATCGCCGGGGGAGGCGCTGATCTTGAGATTGATCGCGGCGACCTGCTGCAACCAGACGGCGTAGTTGAGGTCTGCTTCGGCTTCCGCGGTGCGGCCGAGCGCCTCCAGTGCTTCGCTCCGCTGCAGGTAGTACTTCGACTGGTCGGGCTTCAGCTTGATCGCCTGCGTCAGGTCGCGAACAGCCGCTTCGTTCTCCCCCAGTTTGTGATTCGCCAGCGCGCGATTGTTCCAGCTCCCCGGGAACTCCGGACTGATTTCGATCGCCGCCGAGAACGATTCGGCCGCCTCGGCGTAACGTTCGAGCCGCACGAGAGCCAGTCCGCGATTATTCAGAGCGTCTCGGTACTCGGGATCGATTCGCAGCGCTGCATCGAAGTCGGCCACGGCCGTGTCATAGTCGCCCTGCGCGATCCGCAGCAGGCCGCGATTGTTGTACGGATGCGGATAATTCAGGTCGATGGCGATCGCGTCGTTGAAGTCCTGGACCGCCCGGTCGTGTTTCTGCTGGGAGAGGAAATAGAACCCGCGCGTGTTTCTCAGCCGCGCGTCGTCCGGGTTCAGCTCGATCGCCTTGGTGACGTCGGCGATCGCCCTCGTATGCAGGCCGGCCTGAGACAGGATGCGGGCCCGCTTGACGTACACGTCGGGCGAGCGGGGATTCTTTCCGATGGCCTGCGTCAAGGCCCGCACGGCGCCGACGACGTCTCCGGCCTGCAGGAGTTGTTCGGCCCGTTTCGCGAGTTCATCGACCGAGTCGCCCGTTTTCTCCCCGTCGGCGACGACCGATTCAAGGTCTCCGGTCTCTCCCCCCGGCATCGGCCGGGCCGGTTCCGCTGCCTCATTGGCGGCCGGTTCACCCTGCGCAGCGGTGGTCTGCGATGCTGCGGAGTTGTCTGCTACGTTCGCATCGTCGCTGCTTCCGCAGCCCGCCGCGAATCCCAGCAGACATGCCATCGCCGTCAGCAGTGATCCCGAAGTCCCCCGGGAAATGATCGACGTCTGCTGCCGTTGCCTTCGTGTCGCGGTGATGACGTCCATGTCACACATTCTCCCCGCTGCTTGCGGATCCGAGTTTTTGCAAACCGTGCCGTACTCCCCGGCGCTCACGCACCGCGAGGAGAGCTGCCGCCCGTTCCGCGACATGGGAACCCTCGATTTCCGGGGAAAACACTCCCCTGAATGCCGCCCACGCTCAGTGCCGGCGGCGCACCCGCGGTTCCGGTGGAGACAACTCGACACAGTAAGTTCAAATTTCGGGCGGGCTTATAGCGGGAAGCATCAAAACAGGTCAATGCGGGTTTCTGCGCATGCCGGCCCTTGGGTAACAGACGCACTTTGCGTTGAGAATTGCAATGTGCGCCCGACACCCCCAACCGTCCAAGAACACGGGACGAACAAGAACTGCGGATGGCGTTTGGAATTGACCGTTCGTTCGTATTCGTTGGCGTGGGGCGCTATGATCTTGCGACGCTGAGATCATCACACATCCGTTTTCCAAGCGCGCCATGCAGATGCCAACGATGTTCCGACTGACGTTTGTCCTGTTCGTACTGCTGCTTTCCCGTCCCGCGCCGGGGGACGACTCACAAGCCGCAAAGCGATACGTCATCATCCATTCCGACGACGCCGGCATGTGCCACTCGGTGAATCGCGCGACGATCGACGCGCTCGAAACGGGGATCGTCTCCTCGTGCAGCATCATGATGCCCTGCCCCTGGGTCACGGAGTTCGCGGCCTACGCGCGGGAGCATCCGGAGTACGATTATGGACTGCACCTGACGCTCAATTCCGAGTGGAGGTACTACCGCTGGGGACCGGTGGCGTCCCGCGACAAGGTGCCCAGTCTCGTCGACAAGGACGGCTACCTGTGGGACAACGTGCCGCAGGTCGCGGCCAATGTGCGGGCCGAAGAAGTCGAAATCGAACTCCGCGCTCAGATCGACCGCGCCCTCGAACTGGAGATTCCGGTCTCGCACCTCGACACGCACATGGGCGCGCTGGTCTGCCGGCCGGACCTGATTGAGGTCTACGTGCGGGTCGGGATCGATTATGACCTGCCCGTACTATTCCTCAAGGAGATCGACGCCCGCCTCGTGAGAGAATATCCGGCCCTCAAGGAGACGGGCGAGCAACTGCTGGCGGCGCTGGAAGATGCCGACCTCCCCGTCCTCGACGGACTGGCGCAATTCTACGGAGGCGACACACACGAGGAGCGGCGCGACAACTACGAAAAGACGCTCCGAAATCTGCCGCCCGGCGTGAGCCAGATCATCATCCACTGCGGGTACTACGACGACGAACTCAAGGCGGTCACCAACAGCGCGGAGCGGCGCGACGGAGACCGGCGGATCTTCACCGACCCGAAGATTCGGGAGTTGCTCGACGAGGAGGGCATCGAACTCATCACCTGGAAGCAATTTCGCGCCATGCGAGCGGATGAAGCGGCCGAGGAGAAACAAGCGCGGAACGAATGAGCTGACGAACCCGTGTCGAGGTGTCCGAGGTTGGAACACTCAGCATGACCCTTCGGCGTCTCGCGGATTATACTTCGGCGCACCAAAGATTGCGCAAGCCCGACCGGCGAATGCGGTTCTCGACTCGACGATCGCTCCTCGTGGTGCATTTTCGGATGTCGTCCGGACCGGCAATCGGAAGGTCAGAGACGCCGGTGGGAGTCGAACCCACTTGAAGCTGCTTTGCAGGCAGCCGCCTCGCCGTCTGGCTCCAGCGTCTGGCTACAGAGGATCAGATTGAGGAATGCGTCACACAGTTTTTCTTGACCCACGGGCCGCGGCCCGTGGGCTTTGTAAGGGCGAATAAGTCAATCTGATGCTCTGTAAGAAGTGTTCTCGCCAGGAATCGAACCTGGTCTTCGACCTTCGCAGAGTCGCGTGCGAATCCACCACACTCCGAGAACTCAGTAGCTCGTCGAGGAGTCGAACCCCGTCTTGCGGTTCCGAAGACCGCCGTGCTGTCCGTCACACTCACAAGCCGTGTCGTTTTGCGACCTCGCTCCGCCTGCCTCCATGCCCATCGTTCCACGTCGAACCACGTGAGAGCCGACGACTGGATTTGCACCAGCATGAACCCGTTTACGGGACGGGCGCCTTTCTCAATCGAGCCACGTCGGCAGACGCTGTGATGTAGGCCGGACCAAGCGCAGTGCCGTTCCGGCAGCATCAGGATTGGTCGGTGACGCCGTCCATCCGGTTGCCGGAACTGCGTCGCTCCGCTCCTTGATCCGGCCTACTCACTGCAGCACGAGTGCAAGGAGTTGAACCCTGTACGTCAGTTTTGGAGGCTGACTGCTCTCCCAGGAGCACACTCGTCGGTTGGTCGAGAGACAAGAGTCGAGAGTCCAGGAATCCTTGAACCGCCTCCCTCGACTCTCGTCTCTGGACTCTTGTCCCTCAACTCTCGAGTTCCACGTTCCAGTACGCTTCACTCACAAACTTCGACCAGCTGTTGATCCGCACACCGTGCGAACCGTATAGCGGGCGCCACACCGGCCGCGTCGGCTGATGCCGCAGAGGCATTCGCGCCTGCTCCGGCGTCCGGTCGGCCTTGCGGGCGTTGCACTCGATGCAAGCCAGCACGCAGTTCTCCCAGGTGGACGCACCACCCTGAGACCGCGGGATGACGTGGTCGATCGTCAACTCCTCGCTCCCCGGCTGCTGGTGACAATACTGACACGTGAACCGGTCACGCTTGAAAACGTTCCGCCGGCTGAACGTGACCGAATTGGTCGGCAACCGGTCGTAGTTCGTCAGCGTGATGACTTCCGGCACGCGCAGCCGCAGCCGCTGCGTTCGGATGAACGGATCTCCGTCCTCCGGCTGCAGCAACGCCCAGTCGCTCCAGTCGTACTGCTGGTAGTCGGCCGGATCGACGATCCGCGCCGTCTCGTTCCAGACCTTCACCAGCGAGCGGGCGACGGTGGCGACACCCACCGGCTGCCAGTTCCGGTTCAGGACCAGCGTCGGTCGATCGAGAACTGCGGCAACCATTGTTTCGGCCCCTTTCAAACTGACGATCTCGCCGCGAAACGCGATCGATCACACGTCACGCACTCCACGGCACACGATCCAAACGCCTGGTTTGGAGGGTGCCCGAGCGGAATTGAACCGCCACCTTCGGAGTCACAGACCGATGTGCAGAGACCTCTACACCACGGGCACCATGTCGGGTCGTGTGGGAAACGGACACACGACCCCGTGAAAAAGTTCAATCGAACCGCGGATGCTGCATCTGGTACGATTCGCCCTGTTCGAGTTCGACGATGTCGATTTCGAATCCCCGACCGAACGTGTTCTCCACCAGCAACGCACCGATGTCGCCGAACGCCTGCTTCAGTTCCGTAGACATAATTCTCTCCTTTGAAACACCTGCTCCAGCGGAAGGTGCGAGATTCGAACTCGCATTCCCTCGATGAGGAAAACCGGTTTAGCAAACCGGCCCGGCCACCCGTATCCGGCTACCTTCCCTGTCGTCGCAACTTTTTTCTTCGCCGTGCAGGAACTTGCTTCCAGACGAACTTTGCGTAACGCCTCTTGAGACGAACCAGTTCAACCTGCCTCACGTCGATCGTCCGGACATGCCCACAGGCCGTCTTGACGCAGACGAACGGCAGGCAAACCGCTTTGACTTTCAGCGGCGCACCCCCGTCGGACGCCCGCAATCGGACGCGGACCGTCTCGTCCCGTTCGCCGATCACGTCGTCGCACCACAGGAGCGACGGATACTCGACGACTTCATTCAGGACGGCGACGAAGATCCCGGGACGCAGGTCCTCCGGCGCGATCGTCTTCGCGACTGAAGTCTCGGCAGTGGTTTGCAGGTTCGTTTTCATAAGTCGCGCAGGCATCGTCGCCGTTGGACCACGGGATCCAACCGAGCACGGCTGACCAGGCGTCAGTCGAGCGCAGGGCGGAACTGCTCCGCTTCCACGATCAACTTCTGTCTCTCGACCCGGGACTCTTGTCTCTCGACTCTCCAATGACCGGGGTGGGAGTCGAACCCACAAAATCGCCACGCCCTCAACGTGACCGCTTTGCCAGTTTGCGTACCCGGTCGAACTCTACGAATCTCGAATGACGAACGACGCGCGTGCAAGTTCGACATTCGGATTTCGTCATTCCTTCGTCATTTGAATTTCGACATTCCAAATAGCGGGTCCGGGCGTCGCACCAGCAACCGGGCACGCGACACAGGCGTGTCGCGTGCGCAGCGCGGTAGTTCTCCGCGACCGCGGTCTTACCTCTCGACTCTGGACCCTCGACTCTCGACGCTTCCCAGTGACCAGGGGGAGATTCGAACTCCCACGCCGTGATGGCACGACGGTCTGAGCGTCGCGTGTCTACCAGTTCCACCACCTGGCCATGTTGAGTAGCCCGTACGGGATTTGAACCCGTGTCACCGGATCGAGAGTCCAGCATCCTGAGCCGCTAGAAGAACGGGCCGTGTTGTCGAGTGCATCGGACAGGAGTTGAACCTGTACAGCCAGAGGCGTGGGGGTTACGGCCCCGTGGGCTCGCCAATGCCCAGCCGACGCAAGTTGGTCGAGGGACGAGGGTCTAGGTCGCGCTAAGCCGCATCGTTGGCTTCAACGTCGCCCTCGACTCTAGTCCCTCGACCCTCGACCATCCCAAGCGTCCCCGATGGGATTTGAACCCACGATCTCCACCGTGACAGGGTGGCGAGCACTCCAGGCTGCTCCGCGAGGACCGGCAGTGCCGGATTGTGCCTCCGGCAGGGCATTACTCTTGAGTGAACGACCTCTCGACTCTGGACACTCGACTCTCGACGCTCTAGTGGCTCAGGTGGGAGTCGAACCGGGCACCGCCCGCAGGGTGGTCGCATCGCTGTGTCTGAAACAACGTGGTCTGCCAGTTGCCTACCGAGCCGTGTCTGTGTCTTCATTTGCCCAGAACAGGAGTCGAACCATCAACCGAGGCCGCTGGCCGATGAGGCCAGATGAAGGCCGAGGGCGATAGTTTCCCCACTACCCAGAATGGGATTCGAACCCGTAAACACTCGGGTTTAAGCCGAGTCGCTCTGCCAGTTGGCGTATCTGGGCCTGCCTTGGGCGGTTTGTCTTGTGTCATCAATCCGTGGGATGGCGCTGATCGCTCTGTGGAATGACCAGCACAAACCGGCTAAGCCGGAATGATCCTGGGTGGACTCGAACCACCGGTCGTCTCCTTGTAAGGGAGTTGCCTTTGCCGCTAGGCCACAGGACCGCATTGCTTGAGTGGACTCACCGGGAATTGCACCCGGATCTCCGGCTTGCGACGCCGGTGTCTTCCTGTTGGACGATGAGCCCCGCCAGGCCGAAACCGTAGGAACGTGTTCGGCTGTCTGCTGCCGCAGCCATAGACCGCCTGTGGCGGAGTTGCGGGAGTTGGGCTCGAACCAACATCACGACGTTCAGAGCGTCGCATCCTACCTTTAGACGATCCCGCAGGGTTTGTGTCTCGATAGACACAGCCTCCAACGTCAGGTTCACAGTTGCAGTCTCTCGACACTGGACCATCGACTCTCGACCATCGTCCCTCGTCCCTCGACCAATTCGCAAGGAGTCGAACCTTCGTTTCCGCCTTATCAGGACGGCGTCCTCAACCGTTGAACGACCGGACTGTGTGTTTCTGTGATCGAAGTCGGGATGGTCGGAATCGAACCGACGACCTCGTGGTTCCAGGCCACGCGGGCTGCCACTGCCCCACACCCCTGAATGTCAATCAGAACGGCCGGATTTGAACCGCGGGCGCCGACGCGAAACGTTCGTCGCTCCTGACCCCCAGCCAGGCGCGATGCCAGACTTCCCTAAGTTCTGATCTGCGATCGAGTGACCCGTACGGGAATCGAACCCGTCTCTCCGCCTTGAAAGGGCAGTATCCTCGCCGATAGACGAACGAGCCGTGTTGTCAGTGGAGCAGATGGTGCTCGAACCCATCTCTCCCGGTCTTCAGCCGGGCGCTTTGCCGTCTAAGCTACCGCTCCAGTTCTCTCGCGATGCGCGCACGACCGC
This sequence comes from Planctomycetota bacterium, assembly GCA_003388505.1. Taxonomy (GTDB): domain Bacteria; phylum Planctomycetota; class Planctomycetia; order Planctomycetales; family Planctomycetaceae; genus MB-PLM-1. The sequence goes on along the minus strand of QQVO01000046.1, from coordinate 5,797 downwards.
CCTCGGCCTTCCTCCTCGCTGATCGCTCGGCGGCCTCAGTTGCTTCTCAGCGACCGACCCCCACTCAGGGGGATTGAAACGAAAAAAACCCGGTGCCTGATGACACCGGGCTGGAGGGGATCTCCGAATACGGCCGGTGTCACAAGCGCAGAATCTGTTCGGTCGGCGCATTCGCCGCACGATCGGCGTAACGCCCTTTGCCCGAACAGCGGCTGATGAAATCTGGCAGTAGGAAAGTCATGGTTGAACTTGTTTGCTCTCAGTCCAGTGTGCGATTTTCAGGGCGGCGTTCATGCCGCCCACCGGTTAGACGCAGAACACCGAAAGTGGTTCACGACATTCTCGTCATTTTTCCAGCAACGTTGAGATCCGCGTCGGCTGGTAACGGCCGACTGTCGATCATCTCCTCGGTCGCTAGCCCAAGTTCGCCAGTTGTCGACGTAAGTTGTTGCGGCGCAGCGTTTGGTGGGTGGATTTTTCCACTACATCAGGTTTCGGTTTGTTGCAGCGAGGACGGCAGGGTCAGGCCGAGGTGGTGCAGGAGGATGGCCTGGTGGTCGGTTGGTTTGGTCACGCAGCGTTTGCGGATCTCGACGCCGGACTTTGTCGGCAGGATCACGTCGATGCTGCGGATTTGTGAGAGTTCTTCCAACACGCGGCGGGGTTCGTGGCCGAGAGCGGCCTGCTGGCACAGGGCCGCCAGTCCGGACCTTCGAGAGATCGACTTCGGCGTATCGTGGAAGCGTCTGCTCATCGAACAAAGACTGCTGACGTTCACGCGTGTCTCTGGGCTCCGCCGCCTGCCGGACTCCCAGCCGCTCGGCCTCTTTGATGTCGCCCAGATAAGCCACGACTCTCTGACGCGGCCCGCGCTCGGTGCGAACCGACTCGACCAACGCCCAATACGCGTGGCGTTTGCCGTCAACCGTGCGAAAGTGGGGCCGCAGAAACATGAGCGTTTTGTATGCTCTGAACAACCATCGTCGAGAGCAGTTTTTTCCACGACAACGCGACTGGCAGCCGTCTCGACCCGTCGGGACGCCCGTCGCACCACCACTCAACGACTTGCGCCAAAAAATCGGCTCGAAAAATCCCAGATTTCTCCGATTGGCAGATCTACTGGCGAACTTGGGTTAGCCCGGATTATTCGTAGCGCACGCTGCCAGCGTGCGTCTCCGTTGACTTGGCGTCGGCGTGCAATGCGTTCGAAAAGCGCGGCGCTTTGGGCAACTTCTTGATAACCTGCTGTTTGGCAAACACTTATAGTGAACCGGGCCCTCGTCATGAATAATCCGGGTTAGGGCGCAACGAGACGACTGGAGTCCTGAATTGTCTGCTGTGCTGTTGAGGCGGAGCGTCGCACAGACGATGATCGACATCGGCCCGAAATCGGGAACGAACTGCGCATCATCGCGACACCGACACGCACGACGGGACTGGCATGACCGAGTCTGACGCCGCCGACGCTCTGGCGGACTACTCCCAGCGCGAGGTGGTGCTGGATCTGGCGACGCCCTACGTGATCATCGGAACGCTGGCCGGTGCGGATCACCGTTACCTCATTATGGAGGAGGCCGACGTCCACGACCTCCGCGACAGCGCGACGACGCGCGAGTTGTACGTTCTCGACTGCAAGCGGCATGGAATCGGCCGCAATCGGCGGCGCGTGCTCGTCCGCCGCGCGGACGTCGTAAGCATCTCGGCGCTGGAGGACGTCGTGGAGTGATTCGTCCGCTGCCGTTGATCGCAGCCAACCGGAGACTTACGTCCCTGGCTCGCCCGTCATCCGGCCCTCTGCCAGTTGTACGGCAACGCGTATGGCTTCGATCATGCCGGTGGGATCGGCCTTGCCCTGCCAGGCGATATCAAAGGCCGTGCCCTGCGTGGGACTCGTGCGGATGATCGGCAGCCCGAGCGTCACATTGACCGCTTGGTGAAATGCGAGGAGTTTCAGGGCAATGTGGCCCTGATCGTGGTACATCGCGCAGACGCCGTCGAACTCTCCTTCAACGGCCCGTTTGAGCAGAGTATCCGCGGGAAACGGTCCGGCTGCCTGGATTGCCTCTTTCCGGCACGTCTCAACCGCCGGTGCAATGACGCGGGATTCTTCGTCCCCGAACAGGCCTCCTTCTCCGGCGTGGGGGTTGAGGGCGCAAACACCAATCCGCGGGCTCTCGCAGCCGACGCGCCGCATGAAGCGGTCGATGAGGCGGGTTGTGTCGGAAACGGCTGCTGCCGACAACAAAGACGGAACGCTGGCAAGCGACGTGTGCAGCGTAACGTGCGCGACGCCGAGTCCGCGCGGAGATGCGACGATCTCTCCCGGCGGCAGGTAGAGCATCATTGCGCACTCCGGCACGCCGCATTCGTGCTTGAGGATTTCGGTGTGGCCGGGGTAATCGTGGCCGGCCCGATGCAAGGCGAGCTTGTTGAGCGGCGCTGTGACGATGGCATCAATCGTCCCGTTCTGTGCGGCGCGGATCGCTGCGATGAGACTGTCGTAGGCGGCCCCCCCGGCACGGGCGTCGACCTGACCGGGAGGAACTGACAGCAGGGAGTCATCCGACGGATTGATGCAGGGCGCCGATTCCGCATCGACGCTAAGCTCCTCGGGTGAGTCCACTTCCACAAGTTCGACCGGCACGCCGACCAGTTTCGCGGCCCGTCGAAAAATCTCCGGATGGCCGAAAACCACCGGATTACAGATTCGGCGGATTTCCGGCGTCGCGAGCGCTCCGGCGACCGTTTCCGGGCCGACGCCCGCCACGTCCCCCAGGGTGATGCCGATTCGCGGCAGGCGCGCGCTCATGGGTAACGCTCCGCATCGGCAAACGGCACTCCCTCACGGTCGTTCTGCGAGAGCACCGGTTCCCCATCGAGCGGCCATTCGATGCCGATGTCGGGGTCGTTCCAGCGCAGCGTCCGTTCGTGCTGCGGCGCGTAGAGGTCTGTACACTTGTAGTTGACGTCGGCCCGGTCGGAGGTGACATAGAAGCCATGCGCGCAGCCGGGCGGGACGTACAACATGCGGCGGTTCTCCGCCGACAGAACCACGCCGGTCCACCGTCCGAACGCATCGCTGGAACGGCGGAGATCGACGGCCACGTCGTAGATTTCGCCGGCGACGACCCGGATCAGTTTTCCCTGCGGTTGCTCGATCTGATAGTGCAACCCGCGGAGGACTCCCTTGCGTGAGTGGGAGTGGTTGTCCTGCACAAACGCCGCGTCAACGCCGGCCTGGGCGAACTTCCCGGCGTGGTAAGTCTCCAGGAAAAAGCCCCGGTCGTCGTCGAAGACGCGGGGCTCGATGACAAAGGCGCCGGGGATCGACGTGGGAAGAAATTCCATGCGTGATCGGATTCGTGAAAGACGGCGGAGCGGGAGATGGCAGGGCTGGAAGGCTGCCGAAACAGGCAGTGAACAGATCATCCAACCGGAGTGACCGAAAAAGCGTCGGCGCTTCGCTCACCCCCCGCCTGCCCCCCGGAGTGCTCTCGCCACTCGCGGAGGACTTTGAACAAATTGCCGTAAGTCGAGGACTCACAAGGTGCCGAAGGAGGGACTCGAACCCTCACGTCCTTTACGGACACTGGATTTTGAATCCAGCGCGTCTGCCAATTCCGCCACTTCGGCTGTGGGGTAAGCTATCCGGCTATTCCGCTGATTTCAATCAGTTTCGCCATGATAAGGCCTCCAGACGGTTAGACCGACAGGGATGAGTGGGGGTTCACCGGGGGGCAATGGGGGGGCGCGGTTGGTTGTGCGTTGAGATTGTGTCGATGGCCCGCGGAAGCAGTTCCGCGTACCGTTGACGAGAGCAATCTCATGGCATGGCTGGAACGTGACAAGCGAACGGGGCACTTCAAAATCGGTTTCCGCCTCGGCGATCGAAAGCTCAAACGGTCGCTCAAGACGAGCGATCCCGACGAGGCCAACGACGCCCTGGCGGTCGTTGATGACACGATCCGGGCCGTCGAACGTGGCTGGGTCTCAATTCCGCCCGGCGTGGACGTCGGCCGGTTTCTCCTGAGCGGCGGACGGCTGTGCGAAGCGCCGACTTTGCCGCAATCACTCCGGTTGGATGATCTGTTCGCCGCCTATTTCGGCAGCCTCCCGGAGGGAAGCCTGGAGCAAACCACGATCGAGGGGATGCGTATTCATGAGCGCCACCTCTACCGGATTCTCGGCAGGTCGTTCATTGTGAGTGAACTGTCGACCGCCGATCTGCAGCGCTATATCGAAAAGCGGTCGAAGGAACCGGGCCAACGAGGCCGCAAGGTGACGCCCACGACGGTCAGGAAGGCCATCGTCACGCTGCGGACGGCCTGGAACTGGGGCGTTGAACACAATCTCGTCTCCGGCACATTTCCCGGGCGCGGTCTCCGCTATGCGAAGACCAGCGAAAAGCCACCGTTTCAGACCTGGAGCGAGATTGAACAGCAGATCTCACGCGGCGGGTTGACGGAGGCCGAAGAGGCTGACCTATGGGACTGCCTGTTCCTGACACTTCGTGACATCGACGGCGTCCTTCGGCACGTTGAGCAGCACGCTCGACAGCCCTGGGTTTATCCCGCCGTCTGCATGGCGGCCCATACCGGAGCCCGTCGCAGCGAACTCCTGCGGTCACGGCTCAGTGACATTGATCTGGACGGGGGAGTCGTCACGATTCGGGAACGCAAGCGGAACCATGAGCGGACGACAACCCGCCGTGTCCCGATTTCGCCATTCCTGGACGGGGTTCTGCGGACGTGGCTCGACAACCATCCCGGTTCGCTGAACACGTTCTGTCAGCCTCCGGATGTTGCACGCAGCAAGACGCACCGAGAGTCGGTCTGTCCGGTCACACGCGATGAAGCTCATGACCACTTCACGCGGGCACTCGCCGGAAGCAACTGGGCCGTGATTCGCGGCTGGCATGTCTTCCGGCACTCATTCTGCTCGAACTGCGCCGCGAAAGGCGTTGACCAGCGACTCATCAACGCTTGGGTCGGCCATCAGACGGAAGACATGGTGCGGCGCTATCGCCATCTGTTTCCGGATCAGCAGCAGGCTGCGATTCAGCAAGTCTTCGGCGCGGCACCGAAACCTCGCAGTTCAGTCAAAGCATCGAAGCGTCGGAAGGGGGAGCAGACCGTGGTTGCGGATGCGCTGTAGTTCTTCGTGCGAGATGATCCATTCCTGAGTGCTGCCCCGGCCCGATGCGCGCTTGTCGGCGTCGACACGGCCCAGCCGGCACCATTCGCGGACGGTGAACGGCGCCTTGTCGAGAATCTCGGCAACCTCGTCGGTCGTGTACCAGTCCTTCTGCAACTGTTGACTGAGCAGCGTCTCCAGGGCCGCCTCGATGCGGTCGAGACGCCGGCATAACTCGTCGAGGCGATTCAGGACGGGGTTTTCGTGTTGGGATTGTGAATCCGGTTCGGGCATGGCGTCACCAACGAAAAAAGCGGACGACAGGTGGTGTGTGTACCTATAGTCCGCTGTTGGCAGCCGTTGTCATTCTACGCGCGCAGCCTTGCCGGACAACGAAGAACTTCAGAACGCCATTCTCGATCAGTCAAACGGCAGCGGCAACTGGATGAGGCACGGGGGGAGCGAAAGGAAGGTCTTGCCGCGGGCCGGTCGCCAGAACTGGCCCGGTTCGACGCCAATGCAGTTACGGATGGCATGCAACGCCGTTCACGATATCGCACACGAGTTGTATCTAACGCTTTGGGGTTGAAAGACTTCGAGCCTGTGATTCCTATGAGGTGTACCACCATCTCATACGAGCAGGGAGGCTCGAAGTGGCTCGCAA
>QQVO01000039.1 GCA_003388505.1 Planctomycetota bacterium | reverse complement strand
TTGAAGAAAGGCGGCGTATCCTGCTGAGGGATTTTATTTCTCCAGCGGCCCGACGCGGGCACAAGGATACGCCATGAGCAAGACTACGACAGCGAAGCGAACAGCACCAGTCCACCACACAACTCCCGTCGACGAACCCCTTGACCAGGAGGTGCTGGAGTTCCGAGAGAACTTCGAGGCACGCAGTCCGCTCGATGAACTGGTCCGCACGGGAGCCCAGCGGATGTTGCAGGCGGCCATTGATGCGGAGGTGAACGAGTTCATCGCGCAGCACGCCGATCGCTGCGATGAGCAGGGGCGGCGTCTGGTGGTCCGGAACGGACGCCTGCCCTCCCGAGAGATCCTCACCGGAGCCGGGCCGCTGGAGGTCGTGCAACCTCGTGTGCGGGACCGATCACCGGACCCGGAGAACCGTGTCACCTTCTCGCCGAGCGTGCTGCCGCCGTATCTGCGTAAGAGCAAAGCCATCGAAGAGTTGATTCCCTGGCTGTACCTCAAAGGCGTTTCGACAGGCGACTTCGGTGATGCCCTCCAGGCGCTGGTCGGCGAGGGAGCCAAGGGGCTGAGCGCGAACGTCGTCGTCCGGCTCAAGGAGACGTGGGGCCAGGAGTACGACGCGTGGATGCGACGGGATCTCTCGTCCACGCAGTACGTGTACGTCTGGGCCGACGGGATTTACGCGAATGTTCGCCTGGAAGACGACGCCAACCAGAAGCAGTGCCTGCTGGTCTTGATGGGAGCCACGACCGACGGCCGCAAGGAACTGATCGGCGTGATCGACGGCTACCGGGAGAGCAAGCAGAGCTGGCGGGAGTTCCTCCTCGACCTGCAGCAGCGGGGGCTGACCATCGATCCGAAGCTGGCCGTCGGCGACGGAGCACTCGGCTTCTGGGCGGCTCTCCGGGAAGTGTTTCCCACGACTGGTGAGCAGCGGTGCTGGGTGCACAAGACGGCGAATGTTCTCAACAAGATGCCCCGGAGTGTTCAGCCGAAGGCCAAGGCCGACCTGCACGAGATCTGGCAGGCCGAGACGCGCGAGGAAGCGAACACGTCCTTCGATCACTTCCTGGAGAAGTACGCTGCGAAGTACGAAGCGGCCTGTGAGTGCCTCAAGAAAGACCGCGACGTGCTGCTCACCTTCTACGACTTCCCGGCCGAGCACTGGAGACACTTGAGAACGACCAACCCGATCGAATCGACGTTTGCCACGATCCGGCTGCGGCATCGACGAACGAAAGGCAACGGGACCAGGCGGGCCAGTCTGACGATGATGTTCAAGCTGGCTCAGTCAGCACAGAAAGGTTGGCGTCGCCTCAACGGCCACGCCCTGATCACCCCTCTCCTCGAAGGAAAGACCTTCCAAGACGGACTCCTCCAGGACGCCGCCTGAACGATCGCAGAACACAACAATTGACAATAGCTCTCCGAGCATCAATGGAAGTGGTTCTGTTCCAACCTCTTAGATGCCCCGGAGGCTCGTGTATTCCCGGACTCCATGAATAATCCGGGCTAGATGAACGCGCATTCTTGCGCATTGTCGGTCATTTGAGATCCGAGTTTCTGACCGTCTCCCGAACCTGATCAGAAACCAGGGCAATCATTTCTGCGCGTTCCTCGGCGGGAAGCTCATCTAGCCACTCGCGCACGTGCTCCGGAAGAGATGCCGTCGTCTCAACGGAGAATTGCGACAGGTCGCTGTTATGACTGTAGATGTCCTGCATAAGGTGTGGATCGAGTGTCCGGAGAAACGATTTGAGTTTCGACAGACCACCTCGAAAGTTTTCCCCGTCTTTCCATGCAGACAGTTCTCCGATCATTCGCCTATCGCAACGAATTCTTCGTGCCCATTCTGTTTTGTTGTCGATGCTCTTCAGTGCGTGAAATTGCTTACGAGCTTCAGCTTCCGCCTGAGGTTTCGTCGTGTACTTACGCGGTCGAGTCTCGACGTCTGAGTCTCTCTCGTCATCGATGGCAGGTTCCGACTCACCCCTCTGGTTTGCGATCGCGCTCCGCATCTCGTCGATAGCCTTCGCCCTCCGATCTATGTCGTTCGCGCATCGCGAATAAAGTGTAACGCTGTGGCTTCGGAGCTCTGCCGCGACCAATTTCGCCGCATCCCAGTCTCCGTTTTCCAGAGTGAACCGCGCCATTCGGAATGCAGCACCCACGACGCCCATGACAACGTCGTCTGGCATTTTGTCGGTCCGTTTCAGTCCGAATTCGATGCCGCTTCGCAGGTCATCCAGTTCGTCGGGCCCCATTGCCTCTGCCCTCGGCAGATCACATCCGACTCGCTCCGCGGCAGCTCCGGCATTCAACCTCCACAGACTCATTGCGATTTCTTGGTCTTCGTCCATCCATCGGTCGTCGGCTAGCACTACAACCTCCTCAGCTGACGGAGCGAGTTTCGGCGGCTGATCACCCTGCTCTCCAGTACGTTCATTGCGGTTCGCGCCCTTTCGACGTCGAATTCAGATCTTTGTCGAACAACCACTGACGCACGACTTCGACGACGGCCTGCAATCGCTCGTCGCTGATCCGCTCGCGGTACACAGCCGCCATGCTGGTGTCGACGTGGCCCATGATGGCGTTGACGGCGACTTGATCGCGGGACTCACCGGCGATGGTCTCGAACACATGCCGCAATGTGTAGAATCCCAGGCCGCGGCGACCGTTGATTTTCAGTTTGCCGAGTAGGTTCGCGAATCGCTGCGAAAGCGCGTCGATCGGGACCAGCTTTCCAGAGTCGTCAGCTTTCTGCTGGACTCTCACCCACGGGTTGCCCTGCTTCGTCAGAAAGCACAGCTCCTCATTTCCCCGGTTCTTCGCCTTTACCCGATCCTTAATCGCCTCCATCAATGCAGCGACTGTCTCCGGCCATAGCGGTATCCGCCGTTCGATTTCGGTCTTGGGTCTGGGAAACTCGATCCACCCGCCGGCGAGATCGACGGCCGACTGCGGCAGGCTGGCGCAGTCGGTGTTACCGAATCCGGCATTCACACCGAGGAGTACCATCGCCGTCAGCGCCGGGTCTGCCGTCAACTTGACTGGCTTTTCTTCTCCTTCTACTTCGATCGGCTTTCCGTCCAGTGCGTCCAGGATCGTCAGCAGCTCGTGCCGCTCAAAGAGTCGTGGTCCGGCTTCGTTTCTTGACTTTCGCAGTGACTTCGCTGATGGCCGTGAGAACGACTGTCCGTAGCTGACGGGCTCTTTGATCCGTCGCTGGTCGTGTGCATACTTGAAGATGATCCGGCACAGGTTGATCGTGCCCTTCAGTCCGACGGCGCCGTACCGATCCGCGAGACGTTTCCTCAGTCGCTCGAAGTCATCGGGCCGAAGGTCATCAACGCGACGATCCTTTCCGAACTCCTCAATCAGAAGGTCGGTGGTTTCGTGGTATTGTCGGAAGGTCCGAGGCGAAAGCTCTCCGGCCTTGAGCCTGTTCTGCTTGGCCGTTAAGAACTCGTTGCACAGGTCCCGCATGGTGCAGAACTCGCCAGCATCGACAGGCGGAGGCGTGCGGCCCTCGGACAGGTACGGCCACTCGCGATTGAATCGTTCCAGCGCTGCCGAACCTTTCGGGTCGTCAGCGGTCTTGCCGAAGTAGTGGAGCTTCTGCCGAATCTTCTTCGCCCAGCGCCCGGAGGCGTGTGGGAATAGCGGGAACTCGGGATACGGCTTCTTTGGCTTCGATTCTCTGTCGCGGCGTTTCGTGGTAGACTTCGCCATTGCATCACCTCTCGCTCTCACACGCGGGAGTCAGGTGGTGTCAGACACCCGGCGGGGTACGAGCCGCGCGGGTGTCACTTTTGATGGCTGCAACGCTAACGGGTGTCAATACTGGTGTCAAGGAGATATGAATCGCAGAAGAGTGAATCCAGAATCGCGCTTTATTTGAAGTGTTTCGCCTCCATAGCTCAATTGGCAGAGCAACTGACTCTTAATCAGTAGGTTCAAGGTTCGAGTCCTTGTGGAGGCACTCTTGTTCAGTTCAATGGAGACCTGCCGTCCGGCGGGGTTTTCACCCACGGGCACTGAAAATCATTGTGTCCAGCGTCCCTCGAACACGCCGTTGAACCGCTGACAAAACTTCACCCGATAGAATGCCGCAGACCGACGTGAACGTTATCGATTTTTTTCTCGATCAGTGGGAATTCGAGCGGGGCCGCACGTTGGCGCTTCTGGACCTTGTCGCTGAACATTCCGATTCGCGCGCGGTGCTGGGCTGGCGGCCCGGTGCAGGGAGGGCGCACATCGCGTGGCAGTTGATGCACATCGGCATCACCGAAGAACTTTTCGCCACAGAGCGATTCGCCGGCACGACCCCCGGCTTTGCCGAATTCGTCCCCCGTTTTCGCGGTGGTTCAACGCCCGACGATGAGATTCCGTCCGTCGAGACCATCCGGGATGTCCTCACCCAGTCTCGCGATCATCTCGTGCAGACGGTCAAGAGCCTGGACACATCGACCCTGGACGAATCGTCGACCGACTTCCTCCAGCAAAGGGGCTGGACGGTGCGCATGGCGCTGAAAATCCTCGGCTGGCATGAAGCCCACCATCAGGGACAGGCGCACATGACGCTCAACCTGTGGAAGGCCGCTCATCCAGCGTGACTGGTCGTGAACGGCAGGGCCGGCTGGCCCTCGCCGCTGGGACATGCGGATGCGCGTCACTGAGCAGGACAGGGCGGCGAACTGAACGCCTTCCGCGTAGACGTGCTGTCTCTCGGAGGCCGCTACCAGCCCGCCGCGCAGCGCCGTTACAGGATCGGCCCCAGTTCGGCGAGCGTATTGTTCCACAGCCGGCGCGACACCGGCCAGGACCGCACCGTTTCGGGCGCGACCGGCCGCGAACTGGAGATGTACTCGTCCTGCCGACGGCGGACTTCCGACGTGAGCCCCCGGTCGCAGAAGAGAATATTGTTTTCAAAGTTCAGGTCGAAGCTGCGGCGGTCCATGTTGGCCGAGCCGATCAAAGTCACCTCTCCGTCCAGAGTGAGTGACTTCGTGTGCAGCAGGCCGCCGACGTATTCGTAGATCGTCACACCCGCATCCAGAAGATCGGCGTAGTAACTGCGGCTGGCGCCCCCCACGATCCAGGAATCATTGCGGGCGGGAAAGATAGTCGTGGTGTCCACGCCCCGGTACGCCGCGGCGCACAGCGCGGTCTGCATCGACTCGTTCGGGATGTAATAGGGTGTCGAGATGACCAGTTCCCGCCGCGCCGTATACATCAGCGACTCGAACATTTCGGGCATCGCCGAGTTGCGGCTGGTGGGGCCTGTCCCGATCACTTGGGCCGGGAAGCCGGCTTGCGGCGCTGCGATCGGAGCCTGGAGCAGATCATCGATGTTTTCCTCCGTATAGGTCATCCAGTCGCTGACGAACAGTTGCTGGTTCTGCCGCACGATGGGGCCCTCGAATCGAATCACCGCGTCGACCCAGGGGGCGTACTTCGCCTTCACGCGAAACTCCGGGTCGGCGCAATTCTGGCTGCCGCAATAGGTGATCTTTCCGTCAATCACGGCGATCTTGCGATGGTTGCGAAGATCGATCCGCCCCCGCAGCGGACGCAGCAGCGGATTGCCAATCCGCAAGGCGACCGCCGTGTGAACTCCCGCCGCCCGCATCGCTCCCCAGTGCTCCGACTTCAGCATCACTCGCGAGCCAAGGTCGTCCACCATGGCGCGGCACGTCACCCCGCGGCCCGCCGCCCGCTTGAGCGCCTCCACCACCCGGCAGCCGTTGCTGTCCGGCAGCCAGATGTAGAACAGCAAGTGAACCTGATCGGTCGCGGCGTCGATGTCCGACACCAGCGCGTCGATTGAGGCGTTGGAATCGGCCATCAATCGGCCGGTGTTTCCCCCAACGGGTGCGAACCCGCTGATTGATTCGCCCACTCGAAACAGATGTTCGTACCGCTCGGGAACATTCGCCGCGAAACTGGCTTCATCGCCCGCCGCACAGCCGGCAAAGGGTGGCATTTGCTCGAGCACCCGGCGGTGCTTCTCCACCCGCCCCCGGCCGATGTTGACCTCGCCGAACAGGAGGTAAAACAGCATCCCGATCACCGGCAGAGCGACGATCACCACCACCCAGGCGATCCGCGCCGCCGGCTCCCGATGCGGCCGAAGCATCACCCGCAGGATCAACGCAATCACGATCGCCGCGTGAAGAATGACGAAAACCGGTGATCCGCTCATCAGACTCCTCGAAATGGCGGAACCGTCGCCAAGTGTCGCCCCCCTCGGCACGGCGATCCGGCGCAGTTCCCTCAAGTGGATCGCCGCAAGTGAACCTGCCGTGTTGAATCGCCTGCCAGCCGCCAACAGAATTCGACCCGCATGCGATCCCGGCGGTCACTCCCCCTGATCGAACCTTGCTCCCACGCTCGTCTGCCACCGCTGCAGCTTCTCCAGCAGGCGCGGGGCAAGGTCCGGCCGCTTACTGCTGAGGTCTCTCTGCTCGCCGAGATCCTCGACCAGGTCGTACAGTTCGGCGCGATCTTCCCGAAAGCGATGCAAGAGCTTGTACCGACCTTCCCGCACCGCGCCCTCGTGGCGGTTGTGGGGATAATGCCAGTAGAGCGCCTCCCGGTCGAGTGAATCGCCCTCGCCCCGGAGGACTCCACTGAAACTGACTCCGTCAACGTGTTGATCGTCTCGCAAGCCGCAGCCAGTCAACTCCAGCAGCGTCGGATAGAAATCGGTGCTGATCAGCGGCGTCGCGTTGCGGCCGCCGGCGGCAATCTGTCCCGGCCAGCGAACGATCGTCGGCACGCGAATCCCCCCCTCGTACAGGTTGTGTTTCATGCCGCGCAGCGGCAGGTTCGAAGTCACCGAACCCTTGCCTCCGTTGTCCGACGTCCAGATCACAATCGTGTCGTTGCTCAGGTCGAGTTCGTCGAGACGATGCAGCAATCGGCCGACGTTTTCGTCCATGTGTTCCACCATGCCCGCATACGCCGCGTTGTTCTGAAACGCCTTCTCCCGCCGGTTCGATTCCTGTTTCGCGTCCAGTCCGAGCGCCGCAATCTTCGCTCGGTACTTCTCAATCTTCTCCGGCTTCGGTTGCAGTGGCGTGTGCACCGTGTGGAATGAGAGAAACGCAAAGAACGGCTTTCCGTTGCCGCCGGCCTGTTCGCTCTGCTGCTCGATGAACGCGATCGTCTCATCCGTCAGCCGTTCCGTCAGGTACTCGCCGTCAGGCCCGTCCTCCAGGTGTGTCATACGGTACGGACTGAAAAACCGTGTGTGATCTTCCGGCAGAGACGGATCACGTTCCGGCCGAAACAGCTTCCAGGCGTGCGGGGAATCAATGCCTCCCTTCGCCGTCGCAAAGCCCTGGTGAGCGGCCCAATGCTCCGGCTTGTAGCCGAGATGCCATTTCCCGAAGTAGCCCGTTGCGTATCCCGCTTCCTGAAACGCTTCGGCGATTGTGAACTCATCCAACGGGAGATGATGCGCGACGAACGGCGGATCCTTCTCCGGCGTATACAGCCATGTCGTCAGTCCCAGCCGCGCCGGCGCCTTCCCTGTCAGAATCGACGCGCGGGTCGGTGAGCAAACCGGTCCCGCTGAGTAAAAGTCCGTCAGCACCATCCCCTGGCTCGCCAGCCGGTCGACGTGCGGTGTCTCATACACCAGGCTGCCGTTGTAGCTCACATCGCTCCAGCCGAGGTCATCCACAAGGATGAACAGCACGTTCGGTCGTTCCCGGCCGACGGATGGTTCGGCCAGCGCCAGAGCCAGCAGAAAAACGCAAAGGCCGTGGAGCACATGTTTCATACAGAAATCCATGAAGCGTCTGCGCGTCGTTCGGCGATGCGCGGCATCATCCGGAACTCGCACACGATTTCGTGAAACCGGAATCGGACGGCCGACACAACCAGGTTGACAACTTCGCCGTCGCGACGAGCCGCAACGCAGATTTCACCACCCGCATGCGACATGATAGACTGCCGGAGGAACTCAGCCCGTCCAATCTTGCCGCGAGTGAATTCAACCTGCGAAATCGGGATCCCATGACTGCCGAAGAACGTCATTCCCCCAAGCCCCCGGTTCAGCAGGAATTCGAGGACCAGTCCAGGCTCCCGCAACCCGGCCTCCTCCGCGAATTCGGCGAGTTTATCCTCCACAACAAGAAGTGGTGGTTGATCCCCCTGTTGCTGGCGATCACCGTGCTGATGGCGCTCGCCTTCCTCACCAACTCCGTGGCCGCCCCGTTCATCTATCCCCTGTAACCACTCTAATGGAACGCGGATGACCACGGATGGGACCGATTTTCACTGATTGCATGCTTGCGTGTCGACGCCATGCGGGCCTGAATCGACGCGGCCGCGGCGCTGCCGCCTCTTGCGGAACACCCAGGAAAATCCGTGCTGATCCGCCAGATCCGCGGAAATCTGTGTCCTGTTCGAGAATCCCCTGGGCTCGGTTTCTCGGAGCGAGCCCCAGCCGAGTTGTGTGTCACTGACAGGCTTTATATCGCTTTGCAAATCAGTGTTGGCAATCTGTCTCGCGGATTCTCGTCCTCGACAGTCCAGACACTGCTCGACGCGGACACATGGTCGAGCAATTTGCTCTAATGCCCTGGCAGGGCTGTGGTTACGAGTTGGCTGGATGGCGAATTCGCACGAAACCCTGCGGGATTCGTGCTTCCTTACGAACCGCTCAACCTGCAAACTCGCAATTGCCGGACCACTAATGGTCCTCGTCTTCCTCTTTCTTCGCCGCGGCGACGATTTTCTGCTGCTCGTTCGGCGGCACCATCTCGTAATGGCTGAACTCGAGTGAGAACGAACCCTGCCCCCCCGTCATACTCGACAGGGCCCGCGCGTAGGTCATCACCTCCGCCAGAGGCGCCTTGGCCCGAATCACCTGGAATCCCCCCGGAGCGCCGTCCATTCCTTCCATCCGGCCGCGCCGCGTGTTCAAATCGCTCGTCACGTCACCCAGCTTGTCGTCGGGAACGGTGATCTCCATGCTCACGATCGGTTCCAGCAGCGTCGGCCGGGCCTCCTGAAACACGTTCCGCATGCACATGCTGGCAGCCGTCTTGAAGGCCGTTTCGTTGCTGTCGACCGGATGGTCCTTGCCGAAAAACAACTCGACCACCACGTCCTGCACCTGGTAGCCGGCGATCACCCCTTGCTCCATCCGCTCCTTGATTCCCTTCTCGACGGCCGGGATGAAGTTATTCGGCACCGACCCGCCCGTCACGCGGTCGACGAAGCAGGAGTTAAGATCGGGGTTGTAGTGGAACTCGCGAATGCTCGGGAATCGGTCGGAAACGAAATACTCCTCCGGATTCACATTCTCGGGACAGTGCGAAATCCTGAAGTGTACCTCGGCGAACTGACCCGACCCGCCCGACTGCTTCTTGTGCCGGTAACTTCCTTCCGCCGTCCCGTTGACCGTCTCGCGGTAAGGCACCTTGGGCTGATGCGTCACAACGTCCACCTTGTCGCGACGGTGCAACCTTTGCTCCACGAGCTGCAGGTGCAACTCGCTCATCCCGTTCATGACCATTTCCTTGGTCTGTGCGTCGCGACGGATGTTGAAGCACGGATCCTCGTCCGCCACCTTCTGCAACGCGCCGGAGATCTTCGCCTGATCGGCCTGGCTCTTGGGAGCGACCGCCAGACCGATCATCGGAGTCGGGAACTTCATCGGCGGCATCGTCAACCCGTCCGCGCCGTGGGTCAGCGTGTCGCCGGTCCGCAGATCGTCGACCTTCACCAGAGCCACAATCTCGCCCGGTCCCACGTCCGTGGCCGCCTCCGTCTGGCCCCCCTGCACGTCCAGAATCTGCGACAGTTTGACCGACTTTTCAGTCCGCTCGTTCCGCAGGCTCGCATCCTTCTTGAGCGTGCCCGAAAACACCCGCAGGTAGTTCATCTTCGCCACAAACGGATCGATCCTCGTCTTGAAGACCTGCGCCACGACCGGTCCGTCCGCCTTCGGCTCCACCGGCGTTTCCTCTCCGTTACGGGTCGCGGTCGGCGTCTTGCTCGCCGGGGACGGAGCAATGCTGGCCACCGCGTCCATCAGTTCCGCAACGCCGATGTCCTTTCGGGCGCTCGTGCAGAAAATCGGGATCAGCGTTCCCGCCGCCACCGCTTTCGTGATCGCGCCGGAAAGCTCCTCGGCCGTCAGTTCCTCTCCTTCAAGATACCGCTCCATCAGCGCCTCGTCCGCCTCCACCGCCGCGTCGAGCACCTGCTGGCCGGCCTCCCGGGGATCGACCGCCAGGCCCGACGGAGCGTCGGCCGGCGTATTCACCGTCGGTATCACGGCGCTGAACCCGTCGCCGACCGCGTCCGGAACGTTCATCAGCGCGCAGGCCGGACCGAACAGTTCCTGCAGCGATGAGACCAACTCCGCGAACTGCACGTTGTCCCCGTCGCACTTGTTGATCACCACCATCCGTGCCAGACCGGAGTCGCCGGCCAGCTGAAACATCTTGCGCGTGTTGACTTCGATCCCGGCCGTCGCACTCACGACGATCACGGCCGTTTCAGCCGCCCGCATCGATGCCACGGCGTGCCCCACAAAGTCGGGGTACCCCGGATTGTCGATCACGTTGATCCGCTTGTCTTTGTGCGACAGATGGCAGACCGCCGAAGTGATCGAGTGCTTCCGCTCCTTCTCGTCCTCTTCCGTGTCGAGCAGGCTGCTCCCGTCGTCGACCGATCCGGCCCGGCTGTTCATTCCCGCCTTAAAGAGCATCAGATCCGCCAGCGTGGTCTTGCCGACGGCGCCGTGTCCAACCAGGGTGACGTTGCGAATGCTCTCTACGGGATGTCTTGCCATGGGTGTGTTGTTTTCCGTCCAGCGTGTGAGGGCTCCACGACGGCCCCGCAGGATTGACGATATCCGGGACCGTAAGTCGAAACCCCAATGCTACCCAACCCCCGTCACGTTCGCCAGCAATGCCCAATGCAGCGCAACTCACTCCGATCGCACTGCGCGATCCGCCGCTCAATCGTCTCGGCCGCCCACTCGCCAGACGACAACGTCTGCGCTTCGGGATTCACATCCACCCCCCGAAGCCCGCCGATTGCATTCGGCGGGTCATTGACGCGCCGCGCCCTCACGTCATTCGCGGCCACCGGACGCGTGCCCTACGATTCGCAATCACCGGGATGTTACAATCCCAACTCGCAAAACACCCGGACGAGAACCATCGTGCAGTGGGGAGACGAAAATGGCAAGGTGTGCGTTCATGCTGGCAGCGATCATCGCGTTCGCGGCACCCCTGTGGGCCGACGACGAACAGTCAAAGAACAACGGTAAGAATGTTATTCTGGTCGTCGTCGACGACATGGGGTTCCAGGCCGGCTGCTACGGTGACAAGGTCGCCAAAACGCCCGGTCTCGATCGGCTCGCCGAAACCGGAACAAGGTTCACACGCGCCGGATGCACAACCGCCAGTTGCAGCGCCAGCCGCAGCGTGATTCTCACCGGACTCTACAACCACGCCACCGGCCACTACGGGCATTCGCACGGCTACAACCACTTCAGCACCTACGACAACGTCCCCACCCTGCCGGTGATGCTCGAACAGGCCGGCTATCGCACCTGCTCCATCGGCAAATACCACGTCGCCCCCGAGTACACGTATCACTTCGATCAGTACCGCAATCAGGGCATCATCGGCGGCAGCCGCAACTCCGTCATGATGGCCGACAACGCCGTCGCCTGGATGGCCGAGGACGATGAGCGCCCGTTCTTCTTGTACTGGTGCACGAGCGATCCGCATCGCGGCGGCGGTCCGGGCGGATTCGCCAACTTCAACAATAAGGAAGAATCGCCCTATCCCGGCGTCGAACGGACGCTGTTCGATCCGGACGACATCACCCCCCCGCCCTGGCTGCCCGACCAGCCTGAAGTCCGCGCAGAACTGGCGGAATACTACCAGGCGATTGCCCGCCTCGATCAGGGACTCGTCAAACTACTCGACTACCTCGACGAAAGCGGACACGCCGACGATACCCTCGTCATCTTTATCTCCGACAACGGCCCCCCTTTTCCCGGCGCAAAAACCAACCTCCACGAACCGGGCCGCAACCTGCCTCTCGTCGTCCGCAGTCCCGACCAAGAGCGCCGCGGAGTCGTCTGCGATGCAACGGCCGATTGGGCCGATCTCGTCCCGACGATCCTCGACTTCTGCGATGTGACTCCCGAGCCTGCGGCTCCGATCGAGAGGCGGGAGAACGTGGGGCCGCCGGAGATTCGAGAGAAACGGCGAAACCGCAAGCGCGTGCCGGTCGAGTTCCACGGCGAGTCGTTCCTCGACATCCTCAGCGAGGAACATCCCGACGGCTGGGACGAGACCTTCGCCTCCCACACGTTTCACGAAATCACGATGTACTACCCCATGCGCGTGCTGATCGAAGGCAAATGGAAGCTCATCTACAACATCGCCCACCAGTTGCCCTATCCCTTCGCCTCGGACCTCTACGCCTCTCCCACCTGGCAGGGCGTGCTGGAGCGCGAGGACAAGATGTACGGCGTCCGCACGGTCGAATCGTACGTCTATCGCCCGAAATTCGAACTCTACAACCTCGAAGAAGACCCCTGGGAAACCAACAACGTCGCCACCGACTCCGCCAACCAGGAACTGCTCGAGCGCATGAAAAAGAAACTCCAGAACTGGCAGGTCGAAACCGACGACCCCTGGGAACTCAAGTGGCGATACGAGTAGGGGGGAATCTCGAATCAGAATACATCATTGGGTGGCTGGGGCTGGACTGAGCGAAGCGAAGGAAGCCCCGGTCGAAGGGCACGCACCGCCACCGGGGCTTCGCTCCCGTTGGTCGCTCCAGCCCCCGGCCACCCCGTCGTCTCACCCCATTCCGTCCTCTGTGCCCCCTCTGTGACTCTGTGGTGAACCCCGTCGGAGCAAACCTTGGACTTATTCGATCAGCACAAACTCACCCGCGTCATCAACGCCTGCGGCAAGATGACCCACCTCTCCGGCGCCCGCGTCCTGCCCGACGTGATCGAAGCCGCCGCCGAAGCGATGGGCCAGTTCTTCGTTCTTGACGAACTCCAGCAAGCCGCCGGGCGCGTCATCGCCGACGCCACCGGCGCCGAGAGCGGCTGCGTCACCGCCTGCACGGCGGCCGGCATCACACTCAGCATCGCCGCCTGTATGACCGGCAGCGATCTGGCGAAGATCTGGCAACTCCCCGATCACTCCGGCATGCCGTACCGCGTCCTGATTCAAAAAGGGCATTGCGTTAACTACGGCCATCCCATCACGCAGGCCATTCGCCTCGCAGGCGCAATGCCGGTCGAGATCGGCGTCGTCAACCGCTGTACCGTCGAAGAAATCGAATACGAGTTGAACAAGCCCGATGTCGCCGCCGTCCTGCACGTCGAGTCGCATCACACCGTGCGCTACGGCTGGGTCAAACTGCCGCGCGTCGTGGAACTCGCGCATGCCGCCGGCGTACCCGTCATCGTCGACGGCGCAGCCCAGGATCTCCGCCTCAGCGAACTGATCGGAACCGGAGCCGATCTCGTCATCAGCAGCGCGCACAAGTTCCTGAATTCAACGACCGGCGGCGTCGTCGCCGGCCGCAAAGACCTGGTCGACGCCGTCTATCTGCAGAACAGCGGCATCGGCCGCCCCATGAAAGCCGGCAAGGAAGCCATCGTCGGCGCAATGGCCGCGCTCAAACACCGTAACGGGCAGAGCATCACATACTGGACCGCCGAGCAGGACCGCAAGGTGGGCGCGATTCTCGAGCAGTTGCGCGACGTCCCCGGCCTGACGTTGTCCGTCGACCCCGACCCCAACGGCTGCCCGTTCTCACGCGTCCGCCTCACGCCCGATCCCGAAGTCACCGGACACACAGCCGCCTCGCTCGAAGCGGCGCTCATGGAAGGCGACCCCAGCGTCGTCCCCCGCGCTCATCACACCGACGAAGGCTACATCCACCTCGACGCCATCGATCTCACCGACGAGGAACTCGCCTACGCCTGCCGCAAGACCCGCGCTATTCTCACTGGCCGGCCGCTATGAGCGACCTCTCCGCCGCGACGCCCGAGCGCCCCTCGAACGTCCGCTGGGGCATCTTCTCCCTCGCCTGCGGCACCTCCTGGCTGCTCTACTTCCACCGCTACATGTTCGCGCTCATCAAGCCGGACCTGAAGCAGGAGTGGAATCTCGGCTCCGACGATCTCGGACTGCTCGATAGCGTTTTTTCAATTACTTACACCGGCTTCCAGGTTCCGCTCGGGATCACCGCCGACTTCATCGGCGTCCGGATTGTTCTCACGTTGCTGATCCTCGGCTGGTCGCTGGCGATGGGAATGCACGCCCTCGCCCCCAACTTCAAGGTGCTTGCGGTCGCCCGCGGTGCACTGGGAGTCACGCAGTCCGCCGCGTATGCCTGTCTCAACCGCATCTCGAAAAACTGGTTTCCGCAAACTGTTCGCACGTCTCTCCAGGGATGGATCGGCGTTTTCTTCGGTCGCATCGGCGGCTTCAGCGCGAACATCATCTTCGGCGCCATCCTGATGGGCGCGGTCGGAATTGACTGGCGACCGCTGGTCCTCGTGTTCACGGCGTTGGGCGTGGCTTATGCCGTCATCTTCTGGTGTGTGTTTCGCGACAGCCCGCGCGACAACCCGTGGACCAATTCTGCCGAAGCCGATTTGATCGAAGGCGTGTCGACCGACAAACCGGCCGAGCCGCCGCCGCGAATGACTGTCAAACAGATGTTCAGCCGCATGAGCGGCCGTTCAATCGGCAACCTGCTCGCGCTCAATGGGCAAACGATTCTCAGCACGGCCGCCGACAACCTCTACTCCGCCTGGATCCCCCTCTTCCTCGCCGAAGTCTATCTGTTCGGTGCAGAAGAACGCGGCTGGATGTCCGCACTGCCGTTGCTCGGCGGTGCGATTGGCGGAGCGCTCGGCGGCATACTCAATGACGTGCTGATGGAGAAGATCGGCAACCGCTGCTGGGGCCGGCGGCTTGTCGGACTGGGAGGAAAGTCGATCGCCGCTGCTCTCCTCGTGCTCGGTCTGTTCGTTTTCGATCGCCCCTATCTGTTCTGCACGCTCCTCTTTTTTGTCAAGTTCTTCAGCGACTCAGGCCTCTCCACAACCTGGGGCACCGTCACCGACATCGGCGGCGAAGCGACCGCCACCGTCTTCGCCTTCAACAACGCCGTCGCCGGCATCGGCTCCATGATTGCCCCGCTTCTCTACGGCTACATCGCGGAGGAATACAGTTGGCACACCGTCTTCCTCACCGCCGCCGGCTTCTACCTCCTCTGCGCCCTCTCCTGGCTCGCCATCAACTGCACCATCCCGATCGTCGCCGAGGATGAAAATGCGTAGCTCCTCTGTAACCAGACCTTCCGTAACCGGGCTCATTGAGCCCGGTACGTCTGAGGACGTCACTTCGCGTGGCCCGGACGCCCCCGCGTCCGGGCGGCACAGCCGCAAGACGTCGCTCCATCACCGAATGTGTCGAAACGAACCGGGACATACCTGGAAGCAAATGTTCCGATCAGTCAATCAAGCATCAGCAATCTACTCCCCCGCTTCCTGCATCGTCACATACAGTCCCGGCCCCGGCGACGTCGCCAGCGCTTCCCGTTCGCCCGGACGGAGCACCGCGCTCCCCTCGGCGGAGAACGTAAACTCCTCTCCCTCCGCCAGCGACGCATGATGAATCTGCGCCTCAAACCTGAGCAGCAGTCCGTCGTCGCCGTTCGCCGGATGCACCGTCCCCGAAACTTCGACGTGCGTCTCCCCATCGGGGTCACTGTTGTCGACGCTGACGCGGTAATCCCCGGAGGCACAGAGCACGGTGAACTCGATGTCGTTCCCCTCATCGACCTCGAAATCGAGCATCACCGGCGTTGACAGTTCCGACGGTGCTTCCGCCGCCTCAGCGACCACTTCCACCGCCTCCTCCTCGGAATAGACTCCCCCCGGTGTCGAAAAGAAAACCGCAACCGCCGACAGAACCACCATCGCCGCAATCGACTGCAGACTTCGCATCACCAACCTCGCTTTCAACAGAGGAAACGCCCACCCCGGTCGCTCGACCATTCGTAGTAGTCTATCAGATCAACGTCCCCGGGCGGTTCTTCAACCCAAAGCATCCCCGTCGGCCGGGGGAGGAACCGCATTCCGAATCCGGCTGCCGTTCGGCCCAATCAGTTTGTACGGCATCCCTGGAAGACCGATGCCAACACGAATTCCCTCCCCACAGCGAATCGGCCCGCCCCAATCCGCCATCGCACCATTCACTTTCGGCACAGCCACACTCTTGAGCAGCACAATCTCCCGTTCCTGATCACTTTGCGTCTCTGCGTCTTTGCGTGAACCCACCCAGTCAGTGGTCCCCGACTGGCATTCAGTCCCCCCGTGCGCCATCATGTGCGCATGCGAGCGGAGCAGGAATCGGAATCCCCCCGCCCAGCGCGTCCACACTCAACCGACACTATGGTCGCCACGTCCAACGTTCAGGAGGCGAGTTCGTTTCGGCATGCCGTCCTCGGCCAACTCCCCGCGACGGCCATCTGCGGCAACGACATCACGTCCTCCTGTCTGTACGTCTCCGCACTCTCGATCATCGCCGCCGGCCGCTTGGCGCCCCTCGCCCTGCTGATCGTGGCCGGCGTCCTTTATCTGTTCCGCTCGATCTACGCGGAAGTCGTCGGCGCCCTCCCGCTCAACGGCGGGGCCTACAACGCCCTCCTCAACACCACCAGCAAGTCCCGCGCGTCGGTCGCGGCCGGTCTGACGATCCTTTCCTACATGGCGACGGCCGTCATCTCCGCCTATGAAGCCGTCCACTACACCCATTTCCTGCATCATCAGCCGGTCATTCCCGTCACGATCGGACTGCTCGCCGTCTTCATGGTCCTCACCATCCTCGGCATCACCGAATCAGCCGCCGTGGCGATTTTCATCTTCATCACCCACCTCGCCACACTCGTGCTTCTGCTCGCCGTCGGGGGCTACTGGCTTCTCGAAAACGGCCTGGGCCAGTTGTGGGACAACTTCAGCGCCCCGCTGCCCGAATCGACCGATCAGAGTTGGCTGAAGGCGCTCTTCTTCGGCTTCGCCGCCGCAATGCTCGGCATCTCCGGCTTCGAAAGCTCGGCGAACTTCGTCGAAGAACAGAAGGAAGGCGTCTTCCCCAAAACGCTCCGCAACATGTGGATCGCCGTCTCGTTCTTTAATCCGATGATGGCCCTGCTCGCCCTCTGCCTCGTGCCGATCGACAGCGTGCAGGACAACAGGGAGACGTTTCTGGCCCACCTCGGCGAAGTCTCCGGCGGCAAATGGCTGGCGTACCTCGTCTCGGTCGACGCCACCCTCGTGCTCAGCGGAGCCGTGCTCACCAGCTACGTCGGCGTCAACGGTCTCGTCCGCCGCATGACGCTCGACCGCTGTCTCCCCCAATTCATGCTGCATACCAACCGCCGCGGCACCACGCACCGCATCATCATCATGTTCTTTCTGCTGGCCGTTTCCGTCCTCCTGATCACGGAGGGGGAAATCGAACAGCTCGCTGGCGTCTATACGCTCTCCTTCCTCGCCGTCATGACGCTCTTTGGCGTCGGCAACGTCCTGCTCAAGGTCAAACGGTCCCGCATGCCCCGCCCGATCAAGGCATCCTGGCCCGGAGTCATTATCGGCATCACGGCCGTCGTCGCCGGCTTCATCGGCAACGCCGTCAGCGACGCCGACGAGGGATATCAGAAGGTCCGCATCTTTCTGCTCTACTTCCTTCCGACCATGGCCGTCATCACCATCATGCTCGGTCGCATCGACCTGCTGAAAGTGCTCCTCTTCTTCGTCCGCATCATCAGCACCACGATTTCCGGATTCATGAACCGCATCACCAACGCCATCCGCGGAAAAATCGAGGAGATCAATTCACAGCAGATGGTCTTTTTCACCCGCGGCGACAACGTCGCCAATCTCAACAACGCCATGCTCTACGTCCTGAAGAACGAGCACACCAACCGCATCAAGGTCGTCACCGTCGTCAAGTCCCAGGCCGACGTCCCCCCCAAACTGCACGAAGAGATGGAATTCCTCGACAAGGCCTATCCCGACATCGACATCGAATTCGTCGTCATCGAAGGAACCTTCGGCCCCGAACTCATCCACCGCCTCTCCACCGAATGGAACATCCCCACCAACCTCATGTTCATCGGCTCCCACGGCGGACGCTTCCGCTACGACCAGGCCATGCTAGGCGGCGTCCGCTTAATCATATAACGAGGCAGGGCCTCGACCGGTACGAGCTACCGCTCGAAATTGCAACGCCGCTCCCGTTGGTCGCTGCAAATGGACTTGATCGCGCGATGCGCCAAAGCCCGCCGGCTGCGTCCGGCGGGTCTGTGCGCTCTCACGCCTCCCCGCACCGCTCCACACTCTCCCGGTCCACTTCCACCCCCAGCCCCGGTCCCTGTGGAACCCGCACGTAACCCCCACGCTCCATCAGCGGCGAGAGAATCGAACGTTCCGTGTGAAACACCGGGCCGATGATGTCGGCCGCATACCGCTCCACGCAGATGTTCGGCAGCGCAACCGAGACGTGCGCCATCATTGCCGACCCGACGTCCCACTCCAGGTTGCTGCCGATCGCGCAGTGCACGCCGGCCGCTTCAGCCATCGAGGCGATCGTCACGCAGTTCAAGAGCCCGCCGTTCTTTCCTGGATAAACGCTGATGATGTCCGCCGCCCGTAACTCCAGGCACCGCAGCGCGTCCTGCACCGTGAACACCGACTCGTCCGCCATCACCGGCAGTCGGATGCGGCTCCGCACATAAGCCAGACCTTCCAGATCAAGCCGGTCCACCGGCTGCTCAACGAACACCACTCCGTATTCTTCCAGACGCGGCGCAGCGCAAATCGCCTCGTTCACGCTCCATCCGCCGTTGGCGTCGACCGTAATCCGCACGTTCGGCCCCACCGCGTCCCGCACCAGCCGCAACCGCTCCAGATCGAATTCGAGCGGGTCGTGCCCCACCTTGAGTTTGATCGTTCCAAACCCCTCCTGCACCATCTTGCGCGCCGCATCCGCCGACTCCTGCGGACCGACCGGCATCACCGGGAACCGCAGCGGCAGTTGCTCGTCGCGAACCGCGCCCCCCAGGATCTGCGACACCGAGGCCCCCGACGACTTGCCGAGGATGTCGAACAGCGCCATCTCCAGACCCGCCTTCGCGAACGGATTGGCGAACGTCCGCGAAAAATGTCCCATGCAGTAACGGACACGCCGGGGATCCTCGCCGATCAGCCGCGGCGCAAGATGCCGGTCAATCAGCGCCTTCGCCCCCAGACTCGTCTCGCCGCTCCAGTCCGGAGACGCCGTGATTTCCCCCACCCCATCGATGTCCGCGTCCGTCCGCACAAACACCATCAGCAGATGCGACCGGAACCGGAACCCTTTGGCGTTCGCCACCTGTCCCACGCGCCTGTCGACCGGAACCTCAACCGGGAGCGTCTCGATGCTCGTAATCTTCATGGCGGAATCCTCGGCGGATGCGAAGCAGCGGTGGGATGAACGAAACCGATCGTCCGCGCGCCATTGTATCGCCGCCGTCGTCCGACTTCCCGCGGCGAGCACAACGCCCATTCAGTGACTCGCGGCCCGTTGGGAAGTCGACCTCACGGATTCCAGAACAGGTTCACCGAGAGCAGGTGGTTCGCGAGGTCGGCCTGGTTCCGCCGGGAGATGTAATTGTTGAGATAGCCGACCTCGATGCGGCGATTGTTCGAGCCGCCGCACAGCCAGCCCATCCCGACGAAGATCCGGTTCTGGTCGAGTCCCGCGGCGGCTCCCCAGTCGGTGTCGTTGAGGTGAAAGAACGCTTCGTCCCACACGACGAACGTAAGCCGCTCAGAACAAGCCAGCGGCCGCCGATAGCTCAAGAACTGGCGGAAACGCCACCCGGTGTCGGAACCCGTTTCCAGAAATCGCTGCTCGAGTCGCGACCGGAAACCCACCGCCGCGGAGCCCAGCGTCTCAGACCACGTCACCTGCTGCCAGATACGGTTTTCGTCGAAATCGGGCCTCGTCGCGGGTGAGGCGTGAATCCATCCGTAACCGGCCCACACGACGGTCGAGTCGCTCAGCGCATACCCCACACCGGGGCGCACGATGCTCAATCCGAATCCGTCCGTGTCGTCGAAGAACCGCGCGTGCCCGTCGAACCAATACCTGAAACGATTGTCCGCTCCCTCAGCACCGAGATCCCCTCGCGAAAAGAGCGCAAACCAGGCCCCCGAATCGTCGACCACCTGCGCATGGGCCGTCTCCGCCGACGCCCCCAGTAAGGCGGCGACGCAGACGATCATCACCGCTGCTGTCGGTCGGTTCCCTCCCACTCCGCTCGCTCCTGCTGAATCCGCAGCCACCCCTCCATCATCTCCATCGGAACGATCAGCCGCCGCAGGCCACTCGAACCCGTCCGCGCCCATCCGGTGAACGCGACGGGACCGTCACTCCTTGCCGAATCCACAGACTTTGCCAGACATGGCCGCAGCGCGGAAGTCGATTGAGCGGTCATTCGCAGGGTGCCACTGGCGTCCCGCCAGTGCCCGATTCATGAGTGACGACGGCGTGTCTACGACTCACCCGCGCACGCCAGCACCAGCCCGATGCGGCACGCCTGAAGGTAACCCTCGACGAACAGCGTCTCTTCAACCGTATGAATCCCCGCTTGCCCGCAACCGAGCGTCACGGTGGGAAACCCGTGGGCCGTCAGCCAGTTCGCGTCGAGGCCCCCGTTGATAATCCGTGTCTCCGCCGGCATCCCGATCGACTCCACCGCCGCCAGCGCCGCTTTCACGCACGGCTCCTCCGTGCTCAGTCTGAATGCCTCGTACTTGTCGCGCACCGTGATCTCCACCCGGCCCGATTCGCCGCCCGCGTTTCGGGTCGACTTCGCAGCCCGCTCAAAAGCGCGGCGATAGGCGTCGACGATCCGGGCGCGAAACTTCGGATCGTGGCTGCGGGCCTCCGCCCGCAGCGTGACGCGGTTCATCACCACGTTGGTCGCTTCGCCGCCCTTCACAAAGCCGATGTTGCTCGTGCCGGCCTTGCGCCCCTTGGCAATGAGCCCATGCCAGCCGTTCTCCGTCAGATCGGCGATCGCCTTCCCCGCGATCGCAACCGCGCTCACGCCGTCTTCCGGATGCGCGCCGGCGTGACTGGCCAGTCCGTACACTTCGATGTCCAGATGGTCGTCGCCCGTCGCTCCGATGACCGCCACGTTCGGCGCGCCGCCGTCCCAGTTGAAGCACAGTTTCGGTTTGCCCAGCCGCGTCCCGGTCACATGCCGCGCGCCGACCAGACCCACCTCTTCCTGAATCGGAAAGAACAGAGTCAGCGGAGGATGCGGCAGCGAATGCTTCAGAACCGTCAGAGCCGCACCCAGCACGACCGCCGCCCCGGCGCGGTTGTCGCCCCCCAGCGCCGTCTCCGGATCCTTTGACCTGATCCAGGCCCCGTTGCGAACCGGCTGCGATCCCACGCACAGCGGAACAGTGTCCATGTGCCCCATCAGCAGCCGCCGCGGCCCCCGCTCCGTCCCCGGCAGCTTGACAATCAGGTTGCCGACCTCGCCCCCCATGTGGCTCTTCTTGTGCGCCGAGTCAAACGAAATCGCCGAATCGGGAGCCCCCGCCTGCTTCAGCCGCTCGACGATGAACTCGGCAATCCGCCCTTCCTGACCACTCTTCCCCGGCACCGCCATCATCTGCATCACCAGATCAACGGCGGCTTTCTCGTTAACAAGTTGTGTGACATCTGACGACATTCAATGCTCCCGGCAGCGGCCAGTGGAGAGGGAGGTGACCGTTGTAGCCGCGACGGAACTGAGGCGAAAGCGACCACGGCTTCAAATGGCTGTCAGTTACACACAACTCGGCTGGGGCCCGCCGCCCAGGCACCGGGCCCAGGGGATTCTCGAACAGGACACGGATTCTCGCGGATGTGGCGGATCAGCACGGATTCTTGGGGGTATTCCTCAAGAGGCGGCAGTGCCGAGACCGCATCGATTCAGGCGCGCATGGCGTCGACACGCAAGACAGCAATCAGCGAAAATCGGTCCAATCCGTGGTCATCCGCGTTCCATTCGAATCTCTCGGAGAGTCACTCGAATAGGAACGAGAGTTGTGTGTAAACGACAGCCTTCCAAGGCCGTGGCGCCCATCTCACTCTCGACTCCCCGACCGCGGCCGGCGACGGCCATCGATTTGCGCATGAAGGCCATGCTTCACACAGAAGCGCTCATCGCCCCTCTACTCAAACAGCGCCGCCTCAGCCATCAACCCCGGCCCGAACCCCAGCGCCAGGCATGGGCTGGGAGCGCCCGCTTTGCGCATCCGGTCGATGATGAACAGCACCGTCGGCGACGACATGTTGCCCAGTTCACTCAGCACGCTCCGCGAAAACTGAGTCGCTTCTTCCGGCAGATCCAGCGACGACTCAACCGCCTGTAAAATCCGCGGGCCTCCGGGGTGCACAGCCCACGAACCGATCGACTCGATCGAGTGCCCCTGCCGGTCCAGCCACCCGCTGAGCCAATCCCGCAGATGGTCGTCGATCTTGTAAGACACGTCGGCGGTCAGGCTCATCTCGAAGCCATGATCGCCGATCCGCCAACTCATCACGTCGCGCGAATCGGGGATCAGACAAGATCCGGTCGCTTTCAACTGCAGCGCAGGCCGCTGCGGTGTCTCATCACGGTTGGCCAGGACCAAAGCCGCCGAACCGTCCGCGAACAGGGCATTGCCGATGATGCCTTCGTCGTCCCAGTTAAACCGGTAGTGCAGGCTGCACAGTTCCGTGGCGCTCAGCAGCACCACGGCACTCGGATCGTGTGACGCAATCCCCCGCGCGACGCGCAACCCGTTGATCGCCCCGTGGCAGCCCATGTAGCCGACGTTCACCCGCTCGGTGGTCGGCGGCAGCTTGAGCCCGTCGATCAATTCGATGTCGATGCCCGGCGCATCAAATCCGGTGCACGAGACCGTTACGAGATGCGTCACGTCGGAGGGCGAAACTCCCGCCTCCTCAAAGGACGCCCGCACCGCCTGCTTGGCGAGCGGCGCGGCCTTCTCCGCAAACACCCGCATCCGTTCGCCGGTCGTCAGTCCGCGATAGAGCGCGTCGCCGTTGCCTTCAACGATCACCTCGCTGCCGTGTGAGGGAGACTCGCTCGGAACTTCCTGTCCCGCCCATTCGTAAGCGGTCAGGTACGGAATGCACGTGTGCCGGTTCTCCACCGCCGCCTTGCGGAAGAGCACCCGCATGATGCGCGATTGTCTCCTGTCGCGGCAGATGATGTTCGTCGACATCTGCAGCGCCTCTTCCTGGCTCATCGTGTGAGGGGGCAGGGCCGTTCCAAGACCCAGTATCGACAGCGGCATTCAAGCGACCTCGACCGATCCAGTGGGAATATGATAGCGCTTTGCCAATCAGTGTTGGCGATCTGTCTCGCGGATTCTCGTCCTCGACAGTCCAAACACCGCTCGACGCGGACACATGGTAGAGCAATTCGCTTTAGTGCGGCGCTTCGATTCGAGACGACGTGGACAATCGCGCGGCCGCGCTTTCGCCCCGCGATTTGTTCGCGTCGCGGTTCAACCGTGTGATGATTGGCCTTGCTAGCCACGGCATTCTTGCCAGGGCGGGGACCGCCGTGCGGACCAGCCAACTCCTTCTCAGCCCCTGAGCCAGGCACCGACACATCCACTGTCGATTCTGAATCAGTCTTGTGTAATGCTGCTCCCACTCGCGAGCGAGGTCCGGCCGCCAATCGACCAGCCCTTTCTCCACAAAGGGGACGACCGTCGAACCGCCGGCCAGCGCC
Organism: Planctomycetota bacterium; assembly: GCA_003388505.1. Taxonomy (GTDB): domain Bacteria; phylum Planctomycetota; class Planctomycetia; order Planctomycetales; family Planctomycetaceae; genus MB-PLM-1. The sequence goes on along the minus strand of QQVO01000039.1, from coordinate 60,260 downwards.
CAGGCCATCCCTTCTCCCGTGAACGGCTCCACGTAACCGGCCGCGTCGCCGACCAGGAACAGCCTTTCACCAGCCCTCCGGGCGGTTCGCCGCGTCAGCTTCATTGTACCTCGCCACTCCGCCTCCGGCATGCCTTTGGCATAGGGGAATCCCACATCTTCGAGAATTTGCCGACACGCCGCCGCGGGCCCGCCGGCCCCCCGCATGGCCGCCGCATCGACCGCTGCGGCCACATTCAACCGGCCGTCTTCCACCCGCGTCAGGCCGACATATCCCCCCGAGGCCACCGCCATAAAGATCACACCCGGTCCATAAAACGCGGGAAACTCAGAGATCGTCGCCTCCACGCCGATCCGTGAATCGGCCTCCTCTTCACTCTGGAATCCCTCCAGCCGTGAAAGCGAGCGACCACTCAAGCCGGTCGCAGCCACGACGATTCGTGCCGAAACGTCCCGCGACTCGCCGTGCGATTCAAGCCGGATCGATCGGCAATCCTCCGAGACGTCGCCGACCGCCGCGGTGGTCTCCGGCAGGAACTCCGCCCCGGAATCCACCGCCGCCCGAGCCAGCGCTGCATCCATCGCGGCTCTCGAAACAGCCACGCCTCCCGGCAACGACAACGTTGCATTCCGCCCCCCCGCTGCGAGACAGAAGCCCGTCAACGGCACCGGGCCGAGATCATCAATGTACGGCATCGCGCCCGCTTCGCGCAGCGTCGAGAGCGAGTTCTCATTCAGGCAGCCTCCGCAGACCTTCGGACGCGGAAACGCTTTGGACTCGACCAGGAGAACCGACCGATTGCGTTCCGCGATTCCTCGCGCCGCAAGGCAACCCGCCGGCCCCGCGCCGATAACAACCGCGTCCCACTCCCGCTCCGCGGCGTCCACAAGTGAGAGCGTCCCGTTCATGGCGACCGGCTCCACGTCAGCAGCAGACGCTGAGGCCAGTGACGCGAAATCCGCGCCCCCCCTAAACCCGCCTCCTCGGCCATCGCCAGCACTTCCTGCGGATCGAACCCCGCACGCACCGAGAGCGGCCCGTCCACGTGCACGATCGGACTCCGCGTCAGCAGCCGCACTCCGCACCAGCAGAGCACGTACCCCAGCCGGCTTCGCACCAGGTCGTCGACCAGCACCATCTCCCGCGCCGCACGGCCCATGTTCGACAGCAGCCGCACTCCCTGCTCTTCGTCAAAGTGATGCAGAAACAGCGAGCAGTACATCACGTCCCAGTCACTCGGTAGATCGTCATTCAGCACATCGACGCTGAAGTACCTCGCATCGGCCCCCGCCCGCTCGGCCCGCTCGCTCGCCATCCGGATCGCCTTCGGGCTGATGTCGCAGCCGCCGACCTGGATCGCATGACCGGCCTTCTTCGCCCGCTGCCACAGCCCGACGCTGATGTCTCCACCCCCCGACCCCACGTCCAACACCCGGAGAGGCGGACGGTCCCGGTGCTGTTCACATAACGGCCGAACGGCGCCCCACAGCACTCCGACAACCCCGCTGATCCGATTGACCCGCTCCAGCCCGGTCAGCGCCTGCCGGTGCAACCCCTCATCCAGCGCGGGATCATCCATCAACTCCGGCTGCCGATCGCGCTCCGAAAGGTCCGGAAGGAGGAGAGGCATGGCTTGTTACTTCGAGTCCAACCGGCGAGCCCGAGGCGTCAGCCTCGGGATCCTGTCTTCAGTGAAACCGCCTTATTCGGCGGCGTACTTCTCAGAGGGAGGAAGAACTCGGGGCATCGGTGAACTCCGCAAACACCTCGTCGTCAGTGAGCAGCCGGCCTTCCTCAACGTCTTTCAGACCTGCTTCGATCTTCGAGCAAACGAAAATCGCCTGCACGACGTCGTCCCATGACGCATCGTCAGGAAGCTGCTCTGCGAGTCGGTGCAACGCCTGCCTCATCTGGTCGGTCATTGTTCGTCCCGACTCGCTGCGGTCCACTCCTTCAGCAATGATGGTATCTCATCGTCCCGATCGATTGCCATCACATCGCCCAACATCGTGTGATCGTTCGCCGTCTCCCCGCCCGTCGCAAGAAAAAACCGCCCCTCCTTTTCCCCCGCGTCGATGTTCACCACCGGGTTGCTGTCCGCCGTAAACTGCGCCTTCACAAGCGGTACCCACTCTCCCTCGGCGGACAACACCCAGCCCGGTCCGTATGTCGCCCTTCGCTCCTGCGTCGCAGAAACGCGATTCCGCCGAAAATCCTCCACGAACGAATACAGCCCCCGCAACGAGCCCGCCTCGTCCAGCGTGGAGAATGTCACGAGATGCTTCCACTCACTCCCGTCCGGGTCCAGGAAATACGCGCCGAATTCGGTGCGCTTTCCATTCGCACGGGCCGTAACCACGAAGCGGTACGTCTTTCCGATCTCCCAGTCAAAGTCATAAAACGACTGCCCGCCCGTCCCTTCGTTCCCGAAGCGCCCCACCCGCACTGCGTCGTCTCGATGCAGCAGCTTCACCCGCTGTTCCGCGTCGACCTCCTCCGGGTTGTTCTGGTCCCCGGGATCCCACACCGAGAAGATCAGCAACCTCTTGCCGTCCGCCAGTCCCTGGATGCCGTAGTACCCCTTGTGAAACCCGCACACGCAGAAGTACGTCCCCGGCGCGCTCTGTTCCACCGTCACTTCGTTGTAGAACGCAACCGCCGGTTCGGCCGGATATTGCAGGTGCACCGACCGGCAGGCGATCCCTTCCAGCGACTTATCGGCCGCCGCTTCACGCGGAACGACCCCGGCAGTGAGCATGACCGCCGGCAGCATCACGGCGACGTGCAGTCCGCCGCGTCCCGTTCTCAGGCGACTCGATCGAATTCTGCTCATGCCTCATCTCCTCCGCGAATCATCGCGATCACCTCGCCGCGGATGTCCCGCCGAGGTTCGTCAACCAGTCGGGCGCCGTCGTTTCCAATCGACGGTTCCTCCGGCGGCCCGAACACCATAATTCCGCCTGAAAACGTCGTGCCGCACGTCGCCGCACAGTTGATCACCTGATACAGCCCCAGAATGAACTGCGTCTCGGAAAGTTCTTCAAACGGATGCAGGAACAGCGCGACCAGATGCCCTTCCGTGATCGCATAGCGAGCGTCCAGAGCCGAGTGATAATTCGCCTCCAGCAGCACCCGCATCTGATCGCTGCTCAACTCACCCGCCTCTCCGATGAAGACCACAATCCGCATGCGATCGACCGATTCCTGCGTCTGAATCAGCATCGGAAACCCCAGCCCCCGAAACTCCCACAACGCCACCGGCGGCTGGTCGCTGCGAAGAACGCTTCCAACCAGATCCGCCTCCGCAAAAAACTCATCAATATCCCGGTTCTGCATCCCGTCCTCCGCTCACGCTCACCGGAACTAACCTCCGTCGCTCTCTCCCAGCAGGCTGCGCAGGTCGCTCGTTCGCTCCTGCAATACAGCAACTTCCTTGTTGAGTGCTTCGCGAATAAGGTCTTGGCGCTTGAGGATCTTGTCCGCCGACCGTTTGATTGACTCCGCGCCGGACTTAATCTCATCAAGCTGCCCCGCCCGCTTCTCAATCTCAATCACGGCCCGGTCAATCTGCTCCAGGTCGGCCGCCTCCGCGACATTGCTCCGCTGCTCCCGCACACACAGCGCTCGCGCCAGCGTCAACGCCACCTTCAGATAGATGTCCGTCGACGGATCCTCGTGATCCCACACGACGACCACATCCTCCCCGTACCGCATCACCGGCTCCATCTCCTCGGGCGCAGTCCCTTGTGAGAACACGAACAGCCCCACCTGCGCCCCGCGGTTCTTCCGCGCGGTCTCGGATTCCTCCAGCGCCTGCGCCAGTTTGACGTGGGCCTTCTTCTTCGCCTCCAGCACGATCTTCGCCCCGGCCGCCGCGCTCTCCGGATTCAACGCCAGCACAACGTCCCCAACCTTGCAGTTCTTCCGCAGTCCCGTCGTGTTCCCCGTAAACTCGGCCACGTCCCCCACCCGCAACGCTTCCCCTTCAACGAACGCATAGAGCTGTTCCTCGAACGTATGCCCGTGCCGCGTCGACCGTTCCGCTTCCTTCTTCCTCGCCTGCAGTTCGCGAATCGCGACTTTGACTTCTTCCTGAAACTCCTGGTTCGTCTTCGTCTGGTCCTTCAGCAGCGTCGTCAACTCGTTCCGCAACCGCGACAGTGCCGACTTCTCCTCGTCGAGCGAGAATTCCTTGGTGATCGTTTCCTGCGCCGTCTTGACGCGCGTCACCAGCCGGCTGAGAGCCGAGTTGTCATCGTCCAGAGAGAACTCGCCCACCGCTTTGTCGATCTTCTCGGTCAGGTCGCCGCTCACGCCGTCGTAATGTTTCCGCAACTCGCCCAGAAACCGGCAGAGCGCCCCCTCTTCCGTGTCGAGCGAGAACTGTTCCAGCAACCTCTGCCGCTGCTCGTGCAGTTTCTCTTCAACGATCTTTCGCAGCTCGGCGGTCAGTCCGTCGCTCCCCTCGGGATCGAGCAACTGCATCACCGGACTCTGGTCCCCGATATGCGCCGCCAGCGTGCGGCACAGTTCGCTGTCGTCCTCCCCGATGTTCCGCCGCAGCACCTGCTCCAGCTCACCATCCTGCCGGATCAGCCGTTCCACCCGCTCCTGAAACCGGCCGTTCTGCGGGTCGAAGTAATCCTTCAGTTGCGACGTCATCCGCTCGTTGAGCAACTGCTGATGTTTCTCCAGCGCCCCTTCCACGTTCTTCAGCAGCCGTTCCCCCTCCTGCCGCACCGCGCCCGCGTCAATCTGTCCCTGCGCCTGCTGCAGCGCCAGCACGCCGATCCGCAGCGCCCGCAGCGCAAACTCCTCCCGCGCGTCGCCGTCTGCGTACTCCCACAGCGCGGCGATCACCTCCGTATCCCGCACCGTCAGTTCAAGCGGCAGGCTGAACGGCAGCGTCTCGACGTCGTCCTGAAGAGAAACCTGGCTTCCACTCTTGATTTGCTGCGTGGTCATGATTGCAGAATCCCTCCCTGCGACTGATGGTGAAAATCCTGTGACTCATCCGGGCATTCGACGCTCGACTGGCCTACCACAACGGCACGAAGAGCACGAAGAAGTAGAAACGGATGACGTGAATCTTGAGAGCCGACTAATGCGCCGACCGATCTCGCGAGCGGGCTTCGTGTCCTTGGTGTCGTCGTGGTCCACGACCAACGAATCGTCGGTCCCTGACTGTCAATCGTCCACAAGTCGCCCTTCTGAAAAAGCGTCCCGGTCCGTCGGACGTCCGTGCCCGGAGTCTGGAGTCCTGCGCAACTGTCTATCATCATCTCTGAATGCGGCTGTTGTGCAACACACTCGGAATCGTATGGGCCTCTCCCTATACGTTGCTCGGCCTCGTCATCGGGGCCGTCGGCCTCTGTACCGGCGGCCGCAGCCGGCGCCGCGGCCGCACCATCGAGTTCTACGGCGGCGCAGTCAAATGGCTGCTCCATCGGCTGCCCCACGGGCAATTCACCCTGGCACTCACGCTCGGCCACACGATTCTCGGCCAGACCGACGCCTCCCTCGACATCGCCCGCGACCACGAACTGGTCCACGTCCGCCAGTTCGAACGCTGGGGCCCCTTCATGGGCCCCGCCTACCTCCTCGCGTCCCTCTATCTGTGGCTCACCGGCCGCCGCCCCTATCGCGACAATCCCTTCGAACGCCAAGCCTACGACGAAACCGGTGACGATTGACCGCATCCACCCGTCTCGGCCGCTCGCGACGATCACCACAGAGACACTGAGGCACAGAGGGGGCACAGGGAGGTTCAAGCAACGACAACGTCCATATTGGGAAGATATTCGATTCCGACGAACGTGGGTGGCCGGGGCTGGACTGAACGAAGTGAAGGAAGCCCCGATACTTCAATACCGCCAACTCATCCGCCACCTCTTCCTTCCCTTCGTTTCCTCCTGTGAAACACCTCTCTGTGCAACCTCTGCGCCTCTGTGTTGAACCCCCCGATCAACAATCGACCCGGTACCTCTCCACCCGCTCCGGATCGACCTGCGGAATCTCAACGACCGTGACCGAAACGTCTGTGATGCGCATCGATTCGTCCCGGGACTTGCGAACCGGTTCCTGTTTCCGTCGAATGGGGCTCAGCCCCAACCCCACATGATACGCCCGCCCAACCCGGGTCACACGCGCGCTCCTGTTGCTGCGCGAAGAAGAACACTGCCGCCGCGCGGCGCTAACAGCGGCGAAGCCGCGAAAGCAGATAGCAGCGGGCGTCAGCCCGCTGAATGAGTTCAACACCGAAGCACCGAGCCGCGAATGCGGCGCCAGCACACCGTCCACTCGACCGGTGGCAGGGGGCGAGCGAAGCGAGCCCCCTGTGCAGCGAAACTCAAACGGCGCCTCCTCCTGAATCCAACCCGCTCCCCATGAAACACAACATCCTCATCCGCGGCGGACACGTCATCGATCCGTCACAAAACCTGAGCGCCGTCCGCGACGTCGCCGTCTCCGGCGATCGTATCCAGAACATCGACGAGACAATCGATCCCGCAGATGCCGAATACACCGTCGACGCCCGCGGCCTCTACGTCGTCCCCGGCCTCATCGACCTGCACGCCCACGTCTACCCGCACTCCCCCTTCGGCCTCGAACCCGATCCGCTCTGCGCCGCCGGCGGCGTGACGACAATCCTCGACACCGGGACGGCCGGGTCGTATCAGTTCGACGCCTTCCGCCGGAACTACATCGACACGGCCGTCCCCGAAGTTCTCGGTCTCGTCAACCTCTCCTGCATCGGCCTGTTGTGCGGCCAACTGGGTGAATTGCTCGACCGCCGCTACGCCGATCCCGAGGGCGTCGTCCGTACCATCCGCGAGCATCCCGATGTCGCCGTCGGCGTGAAGATCCGCGCCGGAAAACACCTCATCGGCGAAGGCCGACAGGGCTGGGACAACTTTCACGACGCCGTCCGTGCCGCCCGCGAGTCGGGCACATGGTTGATGATCCACATCGGCGAGTGTCCCATGCCCGTGCCCGAGATGTTCGAGCATCTCCAGCCCGGTGACTGTATCACCCACTGCTTCAAAGGCGGCAGCACCAGAATCCTCGACGAGAACGACCGCCTCTACGACGCCGTCCGTGAAGCCGCCGCGCGCGGCATCATCTTCGACGTCGGCCACGGAGCCGGCAGCTTTGAGTGGGAAACTGTCGAAGCCGCCGTCGAACACGGATTCGAGCCGACCACCATCAGCACCGATCTCCACGTCAAGAACATTCGCGGACCGGTCTACGACATGCCCACCACGATGAGCAAGTTCCTCAAACTCGGCTTCTCACTGGAAAAGGTGATCGAACTCTCAACGCTCCGTCCGGCGCAGGCGCTCGGTCGCGATCACGAAATCGGCACGCTCAAGGCAGGCACCCGCGCCGATATCGCACTGCTCGAACGCCGCGAAGGCCGGTTCCAGTTCACCGACAGCTACGGTCACCATCGAACCGGAACCGAACTCCTCTCCGCCGCGCTCACCATCCGCAACGGCAACATTCTCCCCGGCGGCGGCTCGCAGCACGCACGCCGCCTGGCCGAAGAGACCGCCTGATGCCGCCGGAATACCTCTTCGTCGTCGCCGTCTTCTTCGTCGCGTCGCTCACCCGCGCCACCTTCGGCTTCGGCGAAGCCCTCATCGCCATGCCGCTGCTCGCGTTCGTTATGCCCATCACAACGGTCGCCACGCCGCTGGTCGCCCTCAACGCCACCGCCATGGCCCTGGTGATCGTCGTCCAGGACTGGCGGCACATCCACCTCGGCAGCGCCTGGCGCCTGCTCGCGGCCACCCTGGTCGGCGCCCCGATCGGACTCTGGTGGCTGACCTCCATCAGCGAGTTCTCCGTGAAACTGCTCCTGGCGATTCTCATTGTCAGCTTCTCCACATTCTCCCTGGCACGCGCCTACTGGCTGCAGCGTCACCCCCCGCCCCCCGCTTCCTCCTCCGAAGAGCCCGCAGACAAGGACTGGCTCGCCTGGGTCTTCGGATTCTTCGCGGGACTCATCGGCAGCGTTTACCTCACATTCGGTCCGCCCCTCGTCATCTACGGCGCAATCCGCGGCTGGAAACCGCAGCAATTCCGCGCCACCCTCCAGGGTTACTTCCTGATCGCCGGTCTGTGCGTCCTGCCGATGCACGCAGCCAAGGGCCTCTGGACGAGACAGGTCTTCGAGTACGTCCTCTGGACCGTGCCCGTGTTGGCAATCACGCTTCCCGTCGGCTCAAGGCTGAACCGGGCGATCCCCGGAGCGCGATTCCTCAAGTTCGTCTACGTCGGCTTGCTTTTCATCGCCGTGAGCTTGATCCTGCATCTCGCGACCTCGAGGTAACACGAATCCGCCCCAAAGCCCACGGGTTGCAACCCGTGGGCGTTCGTCAGCACGCCCTTGCGGCAAACACCCCATGAAAATCACCGCCGTCGAACCGATCCACCTCCGCGTTCCCGTCGTTGAAGAAATCGCCGACGGAACGCTCGATGTCCTCATCGTCAAAATCCACACCGACGAAGGCCTCACCGGCGTCGGCGAAGTCACCAGCCAGTCCTACGTCTGCAAAGCCTGCTTCGACGCCCCCCGCTCCGCCGCACGCCGGCACGGACTCACCTCCATCCTCCTCGGCGAAGACCCCGGCGACCCCGAGCGGCTCTGGGAGAAGATGTACTACGAAACCAACCGCTACGGTCGCCGCGGCGCAGCCATTCACGCCATCAGCGGGGCCGACATCGCACTCTGGGATCTCAAAGGCAAAATCGAGAGCAAGCCCGTCAACCAGCTCCTCGGCCAACCGCAGCGCGAGACCGTCCGCGCCTACGCCAGCGTCCTCTTCGGTGAAACCCCAGACGACACCGCCAGACTCGCCCGCGAATTCGTCGACCTCGGCCTCACCGCCGCCAAGTTCGGCTGGGGACCGTTCGGCAAAGACCCGGCCCTCGACGTCCAACACGTCGCCGCCGCCCGCGACATCCTCGGTCAGGAGCGCGATCTCATGGTCGACGCCGGTCACGCCTGGGACGCCGAAACCGCCCTCCAGCGCGCCGAACTCTTCGCCCCACTCGGAATCGGCTGGCTCGAAGAACCGGTTTCACAGGACGACCGCGCCGGCTACGCCTGGCTCTGCCCCCGCTCGCCCGTCCCCATCGCCGGGGGCGAAGGCGACGTCACCCATTGGGAATTCGCCGATCTCATCGAACGCGGCGTTCACGTCGTCCAACCCGACGTCGCCTTCTGCGGCGGCCTCACCGTCTGCCGCCGCGTCTCCGACATGACGCAGCAGCACGGCCGCCGCGTCGTCCCTCACTGCTTCAGCACCGGCATCAACCTCACCGCCTCCCTGCACTGGATCTCCACCGTCCCGGACGCCGACCTCGTCGAATACTGCCTCCGCCCCTCCCCCCTCATGCGCAAACTCGTCAAGAACCTCCCCCCAATGGTCGACGGCCGAGTCCCCGTTCCCACCGGACCGGGTCTGGGGATCGAACTCGACGATGCAATCATCAACGAGTTCCGCGTCGATGACCCGCAGTAACCAAACCACGGAACCTGTCAGTTACACACAACTCGGCTGGGGCTCGCCCCGGAGGACCGGGCCGAGGGGATTCTCGAATAGGACACGGATTTCCACGGATTCGGCGGATCAGCACGGATTTCGCGGGGTATTCCTCAAGAGGCGACAACACCGAGGCCGCATCGATTCAGGCGCACAGGGCGTCGACACGCAAGACAGCGATCAGCGGAAATCGGTCCCATCCGTGCTGCTCACTGGCGAAAGTTTGTCGTCTTGCGCAAATTGTCGCGTTTGTCCGTAGCGCACGCTGCCAGCGTGCGTCAGCGGTCTTTGCGATCAGCGGCACGCACGCAAGGCTGCGTGCGCTACGTTGGGTTGCGGGAGACGCCCGCGCCGGGGTCATCCGCGTCCCATTTCTATCGGCGAGTCACTCGAACGGGGATCGAGAGATGTGTGGAAACGACAGACCATGCCCCCCCTCCCCAACCTGCCTCACCCCGCTCAGCCCCTGACGGCCCGCCAATTAGGTACCCCAGCCTTCCAAGGCCGGGGCCGGCAACAACAAGACGACCCATCGCACACGCGAGAACTTGCCTCACCGCCCGCAGCCCTGATCGTACGCCGAAGTCCCTCACGCGACCCGCCCCCATGCCACCGAGTCAAGCGTCGCCACCCCGCGCGCAACCACCAGCCCTTACTACGAGGCCCCTGACTCCCTCGCCACCAGCCACAAGCCAACGGCAATGAGCAACGAGCAAAGTGCGACGCGCAACACCCCCAACCTGCCAAACCCTCCCCACCTCACGCGCCCGCGCCCCTCACACCGAAACAGCGCCCCGTCACTTCAATGTGTGCGCATCGCCTCAAAGAGTTAAAGAGTTGAACAATTCCCCGAAAACCAGACCACCCAACTCTACGGCCCGGCCACCGAACCGTGAACAGGCCCCGTCTCAACCGGCCGCCCCCTCACCCGCACACAGTCTTCGCCGCGCACCGCGACCCATTCCATCACACCAACCTCCGCCGCACGGCTGCCGATGGGCAATGTTCCCGCGACAATGCGCGACTTGAAAGTGGGGGCGGCCCCTACCGCAGTACCGGGAAATCCATGAAAGCGAACGTTCTGGCAAATCTCTGGAATAATATCGCCCGCCGCGCGTCGTAAAGGACGGGCGTCGCATCCCGCGCCGTGTCGGGATCGATCGCCGGACAGTTTTCAAATCAGGAGAACACTCAATGCGCACGTTGTACACACTCACATTCTGTTTCGCCGTAGCCGGACTTTCGATGGTCGGCTGCACCGATGCTCAGCAACTCGAAGACGCCCAGAGCGAATTGGCCGAAGAGCAGAATGAAACGGCAGAAGTCGTCGACGACGCCATGCAGGATGGCATGGTCACCGACGAAGAGGCTGAGGACATCACCGAAGAGCAGGGCGAGACGGTCGAAGCCGCCGGTGAAGTCGCCGAACAGCAAGGCGAGTTGATCGAAGAAGGCACCGACTGATTCCGTCCGACCTGAAGACACACAGAGCGACCCCGACTCCCCGGAGTCGGGTCGTCTCCTGTGTGCGCATTATTGCGACGGGAGTACAGCGAAGTTCGTTTCTCGCGTGTTTTTCCTCGTTCCCAAACTTCTGTTTGGCAACGCACCCCCCAACAACCCGGCTGCGGAGGGGAATGACGGGGCAGCGGAGGGCGCGTCTTTTGCCGCTTACTTGATGATCGCGGCGGCCAGCCGTTCGTACTCCTCGCGCACGACCGCGTCCCCGTACAGGCGTTCCAGTTTGCGGACGGAAAAGTGCGCCTCGGCCGTGTCCTGGAAGTGATCCATGAACACGATGTTCACCAACCCGCCCCCGATGGCGCCGACGATCGGAACCGCCTGGGCCGCCGCTTTTTCCGAGACCGCCAACCCGAATCGCGCGGCCAGCTTCGAGATCAGCTTCGCAATCGCCGAACTCCCTTCCACAGCGCCCCCTTTGGACAGCGATCTGACGGCGACCGTCACCTGCTGGGCCAACGCCGCACGCGTCGCGAAATAACTCGCCCGCAGCAGCGATTCCTCAGCCTCAGTCTCCTCAGCCGCCCGTTCAACCAGATCGTCCGGAGCGTCTTCGCCATTGGCGCCGAGGGCGAACACTTCCAGGCAAGCCAGGCGGACAGCCGGGTCCGAGAGGTTCTCCCCCTTGGAACGCGCGATGTCGGCGATCGACCGCAGCATGATCGTCGTTGTAACAGGCAGTTCGGCCAGCAATGCCGGCGCGCCGAACATCCCTCCCGCGACGCCTGTGAGCGTCACGGCGATCTTGTGCGTCGCATTCCACGGAGAATCGGCCGGCTCGTCATTCAGCGTTTTCAGCGCAACATTCAGCGCCTTCTGGAGGGCCGATTCGGCCGCGCCGTTGACATGCTTCTGGACCGAGTCCGGCAAGCGACCCATCAGGGTCGTCAGCGGGATTCCCACCGCGTCAGCCAGCTTGCTCGCCAACCGGGGCGTCTCCAGTTGCCGCACGGCATTCTCCAACGTCACCAGTTCAGTCGCGGTGAGCTGGCTCATTGTCGCCCTTTGAATGTGACTGGGGTTGGACTAACGATCGCGGAATCATTTCACACCGGGACCACCAGGGGTATAGGCGAATTCCCCAAGGACGCCGTCCCGCCCGCTCCTTTGCGGATCGAGGGTCAGCGAAATGGCGTTTCGGCTGGATTGTGCAGGCCGAACGGTTTGTCAGCCGGCCTGCACGTTCTTGGCGATGCGGTCGCCGATCTCCTGGTCGATGTTGCGCCAGTATTCAAACGCCCGCTCGAGGACCGGCTCCGTAACGCCCTGCTTCAAGTGCCCGACGACATTCGAGACGAGACGGTCCCGCTGCTCGTCGTCCATCACCTTGCGGACCAACGCGCCGGGCTGGCCCCAGTCGTCGTCATCCTTTCGCTTGGTGTAGGCCGCGCGGACGAACTCTCCGCTGGCGTTCCAGACTTCGGCCTCCGGGAACCGCTCGCCGTCGGCCTGGGGGCCGCCCTTGGAATTCGGGGCGTACACCGGATCGGTGACGTTTTCCACGCGCATCGCACCATCCTTGCTGTAGCTGTGCACGGGACACTGCGGCCGGTTGACCGGGATCTGCTTGTAGTTGACTCCCATCCGAGCGCGGTGCGCGTCGGCGTAGGAAAAGAGCCGCGCCAGCAGCATCTTGTCCGGACTGGGACCGATGCCGGGCACGAGGTTGTTCGGTTCAAACGCGGCCTGTTCGATTTCTGTGTGGAAGTCGGTCGGATTGCGATCAAGGGTGAGCCGGCCGACCTCGTGCAGCGGATAGTCGCCGTGAGGCCACACCTTCGTCAGGTCGAACGGATTGAACCGGTACGTCTCCGCCTCCTGAAACGGCATGATCTGCACTTTGAGCGTCCAGCTCGGATGATCGCCGCGTTCGATCGCCTGGAACAGGTCGCGGCGGTGGTAATCGGAATCTTCGCCCGCCATACGGTCTGCTTCTTCCTGGGTGAGAAAATCGATCCCCTGATCGGTCTTGAAGTGATACTTCACCCAGAACCGCTCGCCGCCGGCGTTGACCCACATGTAGGTGTGGCTCGAGTAGCCGTTCATGTGGCGCCATGTCTTCGGGATGCCCCGGTCGCCCATCAGCCAGGTCACCTGATGCGCGGACTCGGGCGAGAGCGTCCAGAAGTCCCACTGCATGTCGTGATCGCGCAGGCCATTGTCGGCGCGCCGTTTCTGCGAGCGAATGAAGTGCTGGAACTTGAGCGGGTCGCGAATAAAGAAAACGGGGGTGTTGTTCCCCACCATGTCGTAGTTGCCTTCAGTGGTGTAGAACTTGAGCGCAAAACCGCGCGGGTCGCGCCAGGTGTCGGGGCTGCCGCGCTCTCCGGCGACCGTCGAAAAGCGAATCAGCGTGTCGGTTTTCGTGCCCGGCTGGAACACGGCCGCCTTCGTGTAGGCGCTGACATCCTGCGTCACCTCAAAACGGCCGAAGGCGCCGGCTCCCTTGGCGTGCGGCTGCCGCTCGGGAATCCGCTCCCGATTGAACTGGGCCATCTGCTCGATGAGGTAATGGTCCTGCAGCAGGATCGGGCCGTCCGGCCCGACGGTCAGCGAATGCTCGTCGCTCGCGACGGGAATTCCGGCGTCGGTGGTCGTGGGTTTGCGATTATTGTCAGCCATGGTCGGAATCTCCCTGAAGTTCCTTTTCGAACTGCCACCCGCCTTGCTTGGTTGTCTCTGGTTCGCTCGTCCGCCATCGATGTCGAGCGCCTCTTCGATTGTAGGCGTCAAGCTCTCAGTTGCCATCGAATCGGCGATTTGCCAGGCGGTCCCACTATGGCACTGATCGGTCGGCCGGAATAGGATACCCGAAACGCTTATCCCATGGTCCAATCACGGAGGGGACGTCCATGCCGCGCACCGGTGCAGCTTCAGGTCGTGCGCAGAAATCCGCCGGGAAGAAACCCCAGGCAGGCCGCGCGAAGAGCAGGAAACGCATTTCATTCCGCGAGCGCCTCGCCCGTTTGACCTATATCCAGGCTTGTCGGCTGCTCGGCGACGAAGGCGAACAGCTCCTCGGCAAAGGGGGCCGGCGCTGGGATCTCAATACGGAAGACCACGCCTACCTCGCGGGGGATCTCTTTCGCGTGAGCGTGCCGGACGAATCACTGCCCACCCGCAAGGCCAACGTTGTTCTCACGCAGGTCACCGCGCGCAAGCAGGAACTGCATCTCCGTTGCGACCAGTGTGAAACCCCCTGCGAGCACGCCGGCGCCGCACTGAGCCTCCTGCTCGAACAAAAGCTGCCGCTCGGGCTCTCCGCCCCGCCGGACGAGACCGTTCCCTTCGAATTGCTGACCGAGCAGGAACTGCTCGAACGGGCGCTCGATGAACGTCGTCAACGCGCGCAGCAGGAACGCATGACGCTGCGGTCCAGCAATCCGGACACACCCTGGACCGAATACAATCTGACCAGCCATCAGTCCGGCAAGACGTATCGCGTGTCGCTGCTCGGTGAGAGGCCGGGAGAAGTCTACTGTTCCTGTCCTGACTTCCGGACGAATCATCTCGGCACCTGCAAGCACATCATCTACGCGCTGGACAAGGTGCAGACGCGATTCCGCAAACGCGATCTGCAAAGCCGTCCCCGTATTCAGCAGACGTCGCTCTGGATCGACTACCGCGGCGAGGCCGCCCTGCGGTTCACGCTGCCGGACGATCCTCCCGACGACATCCGGAGCATCATCGGGCGGTGGGAGAGCGAGCCGCTTGGCGACGCCTCCACCGCGATGGAGTGTCTGAGCAAACTGCAGCGCGCCGGGCACGATGTGCTCGTCTACCCCGATGCAGAGGAGTGGATTGAACAGGAACTGCTGCGGCGGAACCTGCAGGGCGCGACCGCGGAGATTCGCGAAAACCCGGAAGAGCATCCGCTCCGCACGACGCTGCTCAAGCAGCCGCTGCTCCCGTACCAATTGGACGGTGTGGCCTTCGCCGCCGGCGCCGGACGCGCCATCCTCGCCGATGACATGGGACTCGGCAAAACGATCCAGGGGATCGCCGTCGGGGAACTGCTGGCGCGGCTGGTGGGAATTCAACGCGTGCTCGTCGTCTGTCCGGCGTCCGTCAAGGGGCAGTGGCGCGACGAGATCCAGCGGTTCACCGATCGCTCCGTCGAAATCGTCATCGGGCGGCAGGAGGAACGCCGGCAGATTTACGAGGGAGACGCCTTCTTCACGATCTGCAATTACGAACAGATCCTGCGCGACCTGGAACCGGTCGAGCACGCGTCGTGGGATCTGATCATTCTCGACGAAGGGCAGCGCATCAAGAACTGGGAGTCGAAGACATCGCAGGTGATCCGCTCGCTGCGCAGCCGGTTCGCTCTGGTGCTGAGCGGCACCCCGCTCGAGAACCGCCTGGACGAATTGTACACGGTGGTGAAATTCGTCGACGATCGGCGGCTCGGCCCCGCCTTCCGGTTCTTTCACAAACACCGCCGGGTGGACGACAACGGCCGCGTGATTGGAATCCGCAAACTGGACGAATTGCGCGAACAGTTGAAGCCGATTCTTCTGCGGCGCACGCGGTCGGAGATCCTCAAGCAGCTTCCCGAGCGAACGAACACCGTCATCCGCATCCGTCCGACGGAAGAACAACTGGAACTGCACGACGGCCACATGCGGACCGTCGCCCAGATCACCGGCAAGGCCTATCTCACCGAGATGGACCTGCTGCGCCTCCAGAAGGCGCTCCTGATGTGCCGCCTTTGCGCCAACGGAACCGGGCTCGTTGACAAGGAGGGGCCGAACTACAGCAGCAAGCTGGTTCGGCTGACGGAACTCCTGGAGGAACTGGCCCAGCAATCGGACCGCAAGATCGTGCTCTTCAGCGAGTGGAAGCGGATGCACGATCAGATCGAACCGATCCTGGAGCGCCTGGAGATGCCCTTCGTCCGCCTCGACGGGAGCGTTCCGCAGAAGCAGCGCCCGGCGCTGGTGCAACGTTTCCAGACCGACCCGGATTGCCGCGTGATCCTGCTCACGAACGCCGGCAGCACCGGTCTCAACCTGCAATCGGCCAACACGGTCATCAACGTCGACCTGCCGTGGAATCCGGCCGTCCTGGAACAGCGGATCGGCCGCGCGCACCGCATGGGGCAGAAAAACCCGGTCCAGGTTTACCTGCTGGTGACCGAAGAGACCCTCGAAGAGCGGCTGCTCGATACGCTCGCTTCCAAGGCGGAACTGGCCGAAGCGGCGCTCGACGCCGAGAGCGACGTCGACGAAGTGCAGATGCAAAGCGGCATCGAAGAGCTCCGCCGCCGGGTCGAACGCCTGCTGGGCAACAAGCCCGAGGCTCCCGTCGACTGTTCGATGCAATCCCGCGTTGAAGAAGAGACGCGCGATCTCGCAGAACGGCGTGAACGCGTCGGCGCCGCCGGAGGTCAACTTGTCGGCGCCGCGCTGCAACTCGTGGGTGAACTGATTGGCGAACAGAACCGACCGGCGCCCGACCCGGTCCTGGTGAATCGCCTGCGCGACGGCCTGCAGGAGAGCGTCGAGCGGGACGAAGCCGGCCGGCCCCAACTCCGCTTCACGCTCCCGGACGACGAATCACTCTCACAGTTCGCAACAACCCTGGCCCGACTCCTCGTCCCGCAGGAGGCATCCTGAACGATCGCAACCCTGCGCTGAGTGCTCGGCCCGATGAACTGCGCGCGGCGCCAGCACCTCGACAACGTACCGCACGCAAGGCTGCGTGCGTCCCGCCGATCGCAAAGACCGCTGACGCACGCCGGCAGCGTGCCCTACGGAGAACCACGACGACATAAAGAGCACGAAGCCAAGCCGAGGGGCCGGTTCGCCGATTTCACGCGGTGCGAGCAGCCTTGGTGTTCTTCGTGCCTTTGTGGTTCTTGCGAAAACTTCGCACCTGACTGAAGTTCTTGCTGAGACAAGACGCGAAACAAGTGCCGCCGCCTCGGGAGTCTCGGCCTCGCGCGGTGGGGGTCAGCCGCTGTGGACGATGAGTTCGCGGTCGTCGCTTTGCAGCGGCAGTTCAACCCAAGCGGCGTTGCGGCGGTGGGAGGCGTGGCAGGCGATGATGGTTTCGAGGGTGTGAAGAGAGTTTTCGGGCGGATCAGAGAAGGCGACCTTGCCGTCGAGGGAGTCGACGATTTCCCTGAGGGCGACGTCCATGGAGGACTCAGTGCGCTCGGCGGGGGGCCAGTGATCGCGAGAGCCGGTGCGATGGTCGATGGTGACACCGCCCGCACCGATTGTTGCGGTGGCGTCTTTCCCGTTGATCGTGATCGATGCGGGAACGGTGGCGTAGTCGAGGGCGTCGAACGTGGCGGGGAGGCCGCCGTGGAGACGGAGAACGCCGTAGCCTCCCGGATCCTGAAACTCGGGGCCGCGGCAGTCCGGTTTGCCGGAGAGATCGAGTGTTGCGGAGACCGCTTCGACCTGCCGGCCGGTCAGCATGCAGAGGGCGTTGAAGACATGCGTGCCGACGTTGCCGAGCCGGCCGGAGGCCCACTGGACCGAGGCCGATGTCAGTTCACCGAGTTCGCCAGTGGCGATGAAATCACGCAGGCGGCGGTAATCGGGGTGAAAGCGGCGATTGTGGTTGACCGCGAGCAGCGTACCCGAAGCGGCGCAGGAGGCGAGCATGCGCTCAGCCTCGGGGAGCGAGGTGGCGATCGGCTTCTCACACAGTACTGCGCGGACGCCGGCTTCCGCGCAGGCGATCGTCATCCTGGCATGCTGCGGTGCGTAGGTGGCGACGCTGACGATGTCGAGTTGCTCGCCGGCAAGCATCTCCCGCCAGTCGGCGTAGGTCTTCGCGGATGTTCGCTGACTGAAGCGCTCACGGCGGCCAGGGTCGCGACTGCTGCCGGCCACCAGATTGACGCGCGGATGGTTCTGCATCGCGGCCAGATGCGTGCCGTCGAGATCGCTCACCTGCTGTCCGAGCGCGTCGCCGGAGACCTGGTCGGCGCCGCCGATGAAGCCGAGTCCGATGATCGCGCCGCGATATGCCGGTTCGTTCATTCGGTTCCCATTTCGTAGGTCTCGTAGGGGTGATCGCAGGGGGTGCCGCGGGTGAGGTGCATGCGCTGTTGGCGAGGTTCAATCACGACGGAGAAGACAGTCACCCAGGCTCCGGTCTCGGCGTCGTCGTTCGGATGCCGGCAGATTGACCGGGGATGTCCCTGGTGATCCTTGAGCGCAGCCTGTGCGCCCTCGACGGAATCAGCAGCGGACAGGAGTTCATCGATTCTTGCCTGCCGATCGTGAGACTGGATCAGTTCGGGGAACTGGTCGTTGATGGCGATGAGTTCGGGGTGACGGCAGTGGTTGGTATGTGTGACGTTATCGCTGCCGTTGGGCGTGAGGACGTGCACGTCGTTGATTGTGACCTCCAGGTCGGCCGGTCCCTGCGGTGTGCTGAGCATGATGTTGGCGGGGATGACCCGCGTTGCGCGGCGTACGGCCTGGACGGCGCCGTCTAGTGAATCGCTTTCATAGATTTCGCGGACTGTGAAGTAGTGCGGCACGCCGGCCGTCGCCTTGGGCGCGGGCAGGCTGTTGAGGCAGAGGCCGATGCCGGCGTCGTTGAATCCGATGTAGGCGACCAGGCCGGCCTGCGTGACGGTCGTGAGCGCCGGTTTGCCCTCCGGCCGGCGGGTGAGGACGATTGTGAACTCATCCAGGTTAGGGTCGTTGTCCCAGTTCTGTGCCACGATGTCGCCTGTCCGGCCGGCTCCGGCGATGGAGAACGACGTACAGGCGGACTCCTCGGGTTGAAGCTGGTTTCGCACCTGCAGAAGCATCAGGTCTTCGAGAGTGACGCCGGCCGCGTCGGCGGTGCCGCGCAGCTCTTCGAGAATGTGCGGGGCGTACTGTTCAACATGGGGAATCGCATTGGCGGCCGCCCGCATCGCCGCCTCGCGCGAGATTTTGACGGTGCGATTGACGTTGGCCATTGCGGCCTCGCAGAAGCCGACGATCTGCTCGCGGGCGGCTTCGCCGAGTTGGCGTCCCAGTTCCCGGGGGGGGCCGCTGACGGTGAATTCGGGGTAGCGCGTGGACGGCATGTCATTCCTCTCGGGCAAGCCGACAAAGGTTTCCCGCGAGCCTACTCCGCCGCCTCTTCGCGCTCCAGCAGTTCGTCGTCGTACTGGCGTTCGAGTTTGCGGACGGTCTCGGCGAGTTCCTCGTTCTTCTCGACGGCGGTGGAAACGTCGAGTTCCCATTTCGTGCCGGCGGAGCGGAGTTCGTCGAGGTCCATCGACATGCCGAGCATCTTCGACAACCGGCGGCTGACTGCCTCGATGCTCATCGGATTGGTCCCCTGCAGGTAGCCGGGGATTTCCACCACGAAGGAGACCATCTCCAGTCCGACGTCGGGCGCCTGGGTCATCAGGTAGGTCGTAAACGAGCCGGGGCCCTCGTAACCGGTGCGTCCGACGGCGTACTGCTGCATCTCGTCGAGCAGTTCGGGAGTCGAGCAGGTGACGTAAACGCGCGGCTCCCGCGTATGAGGGACCGCGCCGCCGAAGGAACCGACGAAGACGATGCGGGAGACATTTACACGGCGAGTGAGTTCGAAAATGCAGTCGCAGAAGCTGGACCAGCCGAGGTGCGGCTCGGTGCCCATGAAGAGCACAAGGTTGGATGGTTCGTGGCAGTAAAAAACGTTCGACGGCATGTCGACCGATCGCACCAGCCCGCCTTCAATCCGGATGTGCGGCCGGAACAGCGAGGCGACTTCCATCGAGCCGGGGAAGTTGTAGAGGTAGAACGGTTCGGTCTCGATTTCCGCAAACTGTTCGGCGTCGACCAGATCGATGATGCGACGCACGGTGCCGGTGGAGACGTCGCCGCCGTCCATCCAGCCGGAGAATGCCAGGACGAGGGTGGCGTCGGTCAGTTCGGGTGTGCGGTCGATTTGCAGCCGTGAATTGGGGGAGTCGGACATTCCGCAATTCTAGGCCCATCGTGGAGAGGGCTCAACACGACTCACACGCCCCAGATTGATCGTGTCGCGGAGAATGTGCGCCGGCTCTCACGTCAGCCGGCGGGGCCGGTTGTTCGGGTGATCCGGATTATACGGGCCGGCCGTATGCTCCGAATCGATGCGACCGGTTTCAGCCGATTGATTGTTGAAGACGGACCCGACTCTCTCAATGAGGCTTGGAGGCCATGCCCACGACACTTGCTCGCCCGATGGTACATCTTCACTGGCTGTTCTGCCTTGGTCTGTTCGCGGCCTCGTCGACGGGGTGCTGCTCGTTCGAGATGAAGTGGTGCGCGGCGAAACGGCAGCCGGTCCCCTGCGACAACCTCGCCGGATTGTGGGAAGGCTCCTGGGAGAGCGACTACAACGGCCACAACGGCAAGCTGCGGGCGATCGTCACGCCGTGCGGCCCGGGCAAGTACCGCGCGCATTATCACGCGACGTTCGCGATGGTCATTCCCTATGCCTACGAGACGGTGCACAACGCCAGTACGCAGGGGAATGTCACCTACTTCTCCGGCGTGCAGGATCTCGGTCCGCTGGCGGGGGGCGTCTACCACTACAACGGGTACGCCGACGGATCGACGTTTGTGGCGTCCTATCGCGCCGACAAGGACCACGGCACGTTCCGAATGCAGCGCATCCGGTCAGGTGGTGGCTGCGGCTGCGGTTGCGGATCGAGTGATGCGTGCGACAACTGCGCGTGTGTGCCGACCGCCGCTTGCGCCTCGGCTCCGTTTCACGCTCCGCCGGTTGCTGTGAGCGATTCGCCGCCGCAGAAGAACCACACGAACGACATGGAGCTTGCCCCGCTGCCGCCGGGATACACAACGATCCCCGATTCGGATTGAGCGGCGCCGGCACGGCTACGGCTGGGCGAGCGTGCGGATTCTCTCGAGGCTCCTGGTTGCCGCGTGGTCGAGATTCTCTTCGCTGCCGCCTCCGCGAAGGGGCGAGCACATCTCGTACGTGACGTAACCGTCGAAGCCTCCCTCCTTGAGTCCGGCGAAGAACGCCTCGAGGTTGATGAAGCCTTCGCCGAGCGGGACGGCCCGGACGGCGGCCGGATCGCAGCGATCGTAGTTGACCAGTTCCGGACGATAGCGGAAGCGGAGCAGCCTGACGTAATCGGCGAGTGTGGTCTGGACCATGCGGGGCGCCAGGCGACGGGCAGACTCGTACAAGTCCTCACCGATGAGAGCGATGGACCAGGGGTCGAACATCGCTTTCATGTTCGGATGATCGACGTCGGCGAAGAGTTCCTCGTAGGCGTTCACCGAGACGCCGACGTCGTGGTGGTTCTGCAGGCCGAGGACGACTCCGTAGTCTGCTGCGACGGCGGCCGATTCGCGGAGCGCAGTCACGCAGCGCGTCCAGTCGCTCTGGTAGTTCGCCTCGTCCGTGAAGTATCCACTGAAGACGCGGACGATTGATGCGCCGAGGCTGTTTGCGATGCGCGACAGATCGGCGACGTAGCGGATCTGCATCTCGACAAACGGGACTTCGGCAGCCTGCCGGCCGGAGGTGAAGTCGTTGTAACCGGCGATCGTCGCTACTTCGACGCCGAGACGCTCAGCAGCTTCGCGCACCTGCGCCAGTGATTCATCACCGGGGTAATCCAACGGCGAGAGATGGGGTCGCTTCCCGACGATTTCGACCGCCGGATACCCGAGTGCGGCCGCTTTCTCGAGAAAATCGACGACTCCTAATCGATGCTGGCCCCAGTAGCCGGCGTAACTGACGGAAAAGAGCGCGGGTTTCACGGTGACCTCCATCAAGTGCTGTTCGCACCGGGCAAAGCCTGTTCATTCATTTTCCGGTCGTGGTAGAATGCAGTATTCGGCAACAGCTTTCCGTACACAACCTCGAAGAGCGCTTTTCGACATGACGGTAAAGACTCGGAGTTTGACGACCGTTTTTCAGCCGGTGTCCACGCACTTCAGGCGAGGCGCCTTGTGCGTCATCGCCGGCCTGGTCAGCCTGCTGAATGGGTTCCCGCGGGCGGATGACGTAGCGCACGGTGAAGACGGTGTGACTGCGTCGAACGAAGCGGTGGTGGCCGAAGGCGAGAAGGTCGACTTCATCCGCGACATCCGGCCGATTCTCTCCAACAACTGCTTCCAATGCCACGGGCCGGACTCCAACACGCGCGAAGCCGATCTTCGGCTGGACGCCAAAGCGGGCGTTTTCGGCGGCGACGATCGCGAACCTGTGATCGTTCCGGGAGAGCCGGAGGAAAGCGAACTGCTGCGGCGCGTCAGTGCGGATGATCCGGACGAGCAGATGCCTCCGGCCGATTCGGAATATCAGCGCCTTTCACCCGACCAGATTGAGCTCATCCGGCGGTGGATCGCACAGGGCGCGGAGTGGGAGGAGCATTGGGCCTTCATTACGCCGGAGCGTCCGGACTTTCCCGACATCGCCAATGCGGACTGGCCGATCAACGGCATCGATTACTTTGTGCTGGCGCGGATGGGTCGCCACGGATTTGAGCCATCGGAGGAGGCGGACAAGGAAACCCTGATCCGCCGTGTGACCTACGATCTGACCGGCCTGCCCCCTTCGCTGGAGGAAGTGGACGCGTTTCTCGCCGACGATTCTCCCGACGCCTACGAACGACTCGTCGACCGCTTGCTCGATTCCCCCCATTACGGCGAGCACATGACGCGTTACTGGTTGGACGCGGTCCGCTACGGCGATACGCACGGCCTGCATCTGGACAACATCCGGTCCCTGTGGCCGTATCGCGACTGGCTGATCAACGCATTCAACACGAATCGGCCGTTCGACCAGATGACGATCGAACAGATTGCGGGAGATCTGCTGCCCGAAGCAACCCTTGAACAGCGCGTGGCGACCGGTTTCAACCGTTGCAACGTCACCACCAGCGAAGGGGGCTCGATCCCCGAAGAGTTCTACGTCCGCTACACCGTCGACCGCGTGGAGACGATGTCGACCGTCTACATGGGACTCACGCTCGGATGCGCAGTCTGCCACGACCACAAGTTTGACCCCGTCTCCCAGAAGGAGTTCTACGGACTGTTCGCGTTCTACAACAGCTTTAACGAGAACCCGATGGACGGCAACGCGCTGCTGCCGCCGCCCGTGATTGAAGTTCCGACCGATGAACAGGTGCAGCAGCGCTCCGAATTGCAGACGCGGCTTGCCGGAGTGAACGAGAAGATCCGCACGCAACTCGCCGCCATTGAGTACACCGATCCCAACGCCGAGGCGACGCCTGAGTCGCTGGAGCCGGAGGAGTTCGTCTGGATTGACGACGAATTACCGGCCGGAGCGCAGGCTCAACAGAGCGGCCATCCGTGGGAGTATGTCGCGGCGCCGGAGCCGGTCAATACGGGTGAGAAGGCCCACAAGCGGACGGGAGACGGACTGGTGCAGCACTTCTTTACCGGTGCGAATCCCCCGCTCCGGATCGGTCAGGGAGACGTGTTGTTCACCTACGTCTACCTGGACCCCGAGAATCCGCCGCAGGAGATCATGCTGCAGTGGAACGACGGATCGTGGGAGCACCGCGCCTACTGGGGCGAGAATGTCATCCCCTGGGGACAGGACGGGCAGGCCAGTCGCGCGCTGGGCGGCGATTTGCCCCCGGCCGGCGAATGGGTGCGGCTGGAAGTTGAGGCCGCCAAGGTCGGCCTGGAGCCGGGAGCTATGGTCAACGGCTGGGCGTTCACCCAGCACGGCGGCACCGTGTACTGGGACACCGCGGGCATCGTCACCCGCACTCCCCAGGCAGGGCAGACGTTCGACTCGCAGCGAGTGTGGGAACTGGCCGTCGGCGAAGCGGCCGATCTTCCACAACCTGTCAAAGACGCGATCAAGGTCGCCCCCGCGGAACGGAACGACGACCAGAAGCGCGCATTGCGCGAGTATTTTCTGGAGAACGTGCACGCGGAGACGAAGCAGGCATTTGCAGAGCTGCACGCCGAGCGATCGAATATTGAGAGTGAGTTGAATGCGGTCAACGCCGCGATCCCCAAGTCGATGATCACTGAAGAACTGCCCGAGCCGAAGCCCGCATTCGTCCTCAATCGCGGGGAGTACGACAACAAAGGGGAACCGGTCGAACGGCATCTGCCGTCAGTGCTGCCGCCGTTGCCGGAAGGCGCGCCGCTGAACCGGCTCGGGCTCGCGCGGTGGCTGGTCGATCCGGCTCATCCGCTGACGGCCCGCGTCACCGTCAACCGCTGGTGGCAACGCTACTTCGGAACCGGACTCGTCAAGACCGCCGAAGACTTCGGCATCCAGGGCGATCCCCCGTCGCACCCCGAACTGCTCGACTGGCTCGCGGTTGAGTTCCAGGAGAGCGGTTGGAACGTCAAGGAGTTTCAGAAGCTGATCGTGATGTCGGCGACCTACCGTCAGTCGTCGAAGATCACGCCCGAGAAACTGGCGGCCGATCCGGAGAACCGCCTGCTGGCGCGAGGGCCCCGTTTCCGCATGGAAGCCGAGATGATTCGCGACACGGCGCTGTTCGTTTCGGGACTGTTGAAGCCCGACATCGGCGGCCCGAGCGTAAAGCCGTTCCAGCCGGCTGGATTGTGGAAAGCGGTCGGCTACTCCGGCAGCAACACGGTGAGCTTTTCCCAAGACGACGGCCCCAAGCTGTATCGCCGGAGTATGTACACGTTCTGGAAACGGACGTCGCATCCGCCGTCGATGGCGATCTTTGACGCCCCCTCGCGCGAGTCGTGTACCGTCCGCAGGGAGCGGACAAACACGCCGCTGCAGGCCCTGGCGCTGATGAACGATAAGCAATTTGTCGAAGCCGCGCGGCATTTCGCCCAGCGGATTTTACGACAGGGCGGCAAGACCGATCAGGAGCGGCTGGTGTTCGCTTACCGCAGCGTTTCCGCGCGACACCCTGACGCGCGGCAACTCGAAATCCTGCAGACGGTGCTGGATCGGCAACGGGAAGACTTCGCCGGCAATCCTGCGGCCGCGAGCGAGTTCATCGACTCTGCCACCACGTTGCTCGAACCCGATCACCTCGATCGCGACCGCACAGACGACCCGGAACTGGCCGCCTGGACCATGGTGGCGAACCTCCTGCTCAACCTCGACGTGACCGTCACCAAGGAGTGAGGCATGTCCGCCGTCCTTGAAGAAACCGTCGAAACGATGGCCGACGTGCTGGAGCGCTTAGGGCACGTTCCGGCCGATCGTGTGTTGACGCGGCCGCAGCCCGGTACGGCGACCGAGAAAGATCTGCTGCGCCTCCCGAACGACGTCCGGCGGATGTGCGAACTGGTCGACGGAACTCTGGTGGTGAAAGCGATGGGTGCACCGGAATCGGCAATCGCGGCTGTGCTGCTGATGATCCTTGGCCGTCATCCCGGCCTGTCGAAAGTCGCCGCCTTTCTGGGCCCCGACGGATTGACGCGCTACTTCGGCGACCAGATTCGTATGCCGGATGTCGCGGTGATCCTCCGCAGCCGGTTGCCGGGCGGGAAACTGCCGAAGGAGCAGATCTGTCCGGTGCCGCCCGATCTGGCGGTCGAGATCCTCAGCCCGGGCAATACCGAGAAAGAGATCGAGCGCAAGCTGGGCGACTTTTTCGCGTCCGAAGTGCGGCTGGTGTGGATCGTCGATCCGCAGTCGCGCACCGTGCGCGTCTACACGTCGGCTCAGGAGTTCACGGAATTCGGCGAAGACGACACTCTCGACGGCGGCGACGTGCTGCCGGGATTCACGCTGTCGATCCGCGACTGGTTTGACGAGGCGGAGTGATCTCCCGTCGCCGGTCTCAGCATTCAAAAGACAATCGAACAATCAGGAGCAACTGTGATGGACCTCCTTCGCGAATACGAACTGCTCAGCACCCGCCGTCAACTCTTCGGCCGGGCGGCGCTCGGCGTCGGTACGGCCGCGCTCGGTTCGCTGCTGGCCGGGGATCTGGCTGCGGACAGTTCCGCCGGTTCGGGAGGCGTGCTGGAGCAGACGCATTTCCCGGCGAAGGCGAAGCGGATCGTGTATCTCGTCGCTAACGGTGCGCCGTCGCAGTTGGATCTGTTCGACTACAAGCCGACGATGGACGAGTGGTTCGACAAGGACCTGCCCGAGTCGATTCGGATGGGGCAGCGGCTGACGACGATGACCTCCGGGCAGGCGCGATTTCCGGTCGCTCCCTCCGCATTCAAATTCGCGCAGCACGGCGAGTCCGGAGCGTGGCTGAGCGAACTGCTGCCGAACCTCTCAACCGTGGCCGACGACTGCTGTTTCATCAAGAGCCTTTACACCGAAGCGATCAATCACGACCCGGCCATCACCTACATCATGACCGGGACGCAGCGCCCCGGTCGTCCCTCCCTCGGCGCGTGGCTTTCGTACGGTTTGGGGTCCATGAACAGCGATCTGCCGTCATTCGTCATTCTGCACTCCACCTGGAGCAGCAAACGCGATGCGCAGGCAATCTACGAACGGCTGTGGGGCGCAGGGTTCCTGCCGTCCCACCTGGCCGGCGTCTCGCTGCGGTCCGCCGGGGATCCAGTGCTGTTTCTTTCCGATCCGCCCGGCGTCTCGCGCGACACGCGCCGCCATATGCTCGATGCGCTCGCCGCCCTGAACGAGGAACAGTTCTCGGAGTTCGGCGATCCCGAGATCAACACGCGGATCGCCCAGTATGAGATGGCCTACCGCATGCAGCAGTCGGTCCCCGAACTGATGGATTTCTCATCAGAGACTCAGGATACGCTCGAAGCCTACGGGCCCGACGTGAACACGCGCGGCACCGTGGCCGCCAACTGTCTCCTCGCGCGAAGACTGCTCGAGAACGACGTGCGGTTCGTGCAGATCTTCCACCGGGGATGGGACCAGCACGGCAATCTCACCGGAGACCTGCCGATGCAATGCAAAGACGTCGATCAGCCTCTCACCGCGCTCATAGGCGACCTCAAGCAGCGCGGCATGCTGGAGGACACGCTGGTCATCTTCGGCGGCGAGTTCGGCCGCACGGTCTACTGCCAGGGCGCGCTGTCCCGCGAGAACTACGGCCGCGACCATCACCCCCGCTGCTTCACGATCATGATGGCGGGCGGCGGCGTCAAACCGGGCATCACCTACGGGGCGACCGACGAGTTCAGCTACAACGTCACCGAGAACCCGGTGCACATCCACGACCTCAACGCGACGATCCTGCACTGCCTCGGCATCGACCACAAACGGCTCACCTACCGCTTCCAGGGCCGCGATTTCCGCCTCACCGACGTCCACGGAAACGTCGTCCACGACATCCTGACGTAAGCCGGATCAATCCAGCGGCCGGCGCGAACCAAATGGACCATTCGCGCATCCTCTCTTGAGCGAACGGGGCAGAGCAGCTATTTTTCACCCGTTCGGGACGTGGCGCAGCCTGGTAGCGCGTTTGACTGGGGGTCAAAAGGTCGCAGGTTCAAATCCTGTCGTCCCGACTAACTTTCTGGGAAAGCCCATCGTCATTTCGGCGGTGGGCTTTTTGCTTGAAACAGGGCGTTTGTCGCTCATTCCCTTCGGATCAATCGGCGTCGACTGACCGGAGGCTTGAGGATGGCGACTTTGCTGCAGGTCGTTGTTCAACCTGACGTTGACGTGGTTCGAACAGGCTCCCGCTACTGAAATTGCTGGGCTGATTCGGTAATTTGACCTTCGACGATGGTGATGTGATTCCGGAAATGAGGGGAAAAAGATGAGGTCGTCGGCGTTGGTGGTGGGAGTGCTGATTTCCGCAACGATTGGAATTGCTGGCTGCAATCAAGATGCCGCCCCGCAACCAGAGGCAGCGTCATCCCAACCACCTTCATCGCCTCAAGTCAACGATGCTTCTGTTGAGCCTGATCAGCAATCGTTGAGATTTGATGACATGTTCGCCGCGATTGTAAAGGCGACTCTCCCAGACGCCAGTGAGCAGGATGAGCAGGCCAGTTGGGAGGCGCTTGAGAAGATTGCGAAGTTTGACGAGACCCAAAACGAAGCGTTTCTTCGGTTCCTTGAAGGTAAATTGGATGACCCGTCACCGTTCGTCAGAACAGAAGCGGGTTTTAATGTCGCTCTCATACGCTGCGATCTGGGAATGGGACAAGAGAACGAAGACTTGATCCCGCTCTTTGTAGACCTGCTCAAGCAGGAAGACCTCTTCTTGCGAAAGTCTGCCATGATTGACATGGACCCGGTGATAACGAGTTCCCATCTGGGCGACAAGCTTCGACCACTGGTACCCGTCTTGATTGAGGCTTTGAACGAACCATCCACAACATACCAGGCAATTTCGTATTTGGGAGAGATGGGGGCACTTTCAAGAGAGGCAATTCCGGCGATACGGATGGCAGCAGAACGTGACAACGACAAAACCATCGATCAGGCGAGCAATGAAGCCATTCAAGAGATCGAAGGAGATGGTCAGTAAGAGCAGCGGACTGCCAATTCGCTCGACGATTGTGGTTTGGCCGCACGGCTCTCACGTGATCCGATTGACGTCGTTCGGATGCACGGAAATCAGGCCGACCGAGATGCCATGATCTCGGTCGGCCCAGTTCGCTCTCTCACGCCATCGCAGCTTGTGGTAGTGCTTCCGGCTTGTGCAGGCTCACGACCGTCAGCACGGCGGCGGCGTTGGCCCAGTAGAACATGGCGTCGAGGCCCCTGAACCCCAGTGCGAATGGAGCAATGACGAACACGACACCGACGAGAAAATCGACCGCCAGATGAACCGAGTACGGCAGCACTCGAATGACCCCCAACTTGTGGTCGGTGAAGACCGTCAGCACGAGTGCGGCAACACCCGTGACGACGGACAGCCATTTCGCCAATGGCTGTGAGCTGCCCAGATGAAGCAGGAACGGCATCCCCATCAGCAGTGCTGCGACGGGATAATCAAGGTAGGCGTGGATGGTCTTGGTCACGAATCTCATGAGTGTTCTCCTGATGAATGTTGATTGTGAAGGTCGTCGTGAATCGTTCGAATCGGGTTCCTGCTAACGGCGTGCTGACCAATGCCTGTCGGCATTGGCGAGACACTTGGCCTCGTCTTCCCTGTTCCAGAGTTCCAAGGCGTCGGTCTCGTCGTTCTTCAGAAACAGGTGCAGCTTGCCGTCAATGATCTTGAAGTTCGTCGGACACGCCTCGAACTCCTTGTCGATGGATATGCCGAAGGCGCACTGTCCACCGTAGGCCGGGATGTACCTATCCGGGTTGGTGTCGAACTCCTGCTTGGCCTCCTCGTTGGCAAAGTGATAGACCTTGCCGTCGTGGGTGGACGAGAACTGTGGATCGCCTTTCATCGGTTCACCCACAGCGAAGTAGGCGACCGGGCAGTGTCCTTGAAGCTCCGGGGGGTGGTTCTGAGTCATGGAGAGTTGTCCTTCTTGATGGTTGTCGTGGAGGGGATCGTGAGAGTCGGTCGTCACTACTCGCCGGTCATCTTGGGTCTTGCTGCTCGCAGGACCGGGTAGGTGGAGGTAAAGACGTAATCCTCGTTGGCCCCGGAATGGCAGGAGTTGCATGATTCGGTCTTCATGCGAGTTCCCGTCGCTGTGTAGTTCGGGGCTTCTCCGAATCGGAAGAAGGCCCAACTCCCCGGCTCGTCGCTGAACCGACTTGAGTCCTTCACCATCGCTTCGAGGCTGACGAACTCCCCTTGGAAGTAGCCGTTGCCGCTGTCCATCTGCTTGCCCCCCACCGAGACAAGCTCCTTCAGGATCACCGTCCCATCGGCAAACTTTCCGGTCTGCTTGTAGGCCGCATAGCTGGCGGGATCGATGTAGACGTTGTGGAACTCGGGGAAGGCCGCCTTGCCGTCGTTCATGTCGTTGGGCGTGACTGGTGCGCCCACGAAGACCCATTCCCGGTGATCGGCGGGACGGATCAGTTCGCCCTTGTCGTTGTAGGTTGCACCGGGCTTCGTCCTCGTTTGGGGCCTCTCCTCGGCGGCGCTGGCCGTGGCGTTTGTCGTTGGAAATGCGGACGCTCCACATCCCGAGAGGAACAGTGGCGTCAGCACGGCTCCGAAGAGCAGCGTTGCCGTTCCCAACAAACTCAACTTCTCGGTGTTGGTCATGAGTGATCTCCTGCGTTGGTGAATCGGATGGCCCTGAACCACAACGTCCAGTTGGCACGCTCGTCGCTATTGCAAGGTGGATGCCACAGGATGTCCTGTGGGACACGGAAGGCCGCAAATCGCCGTTTATCAATCACTTATGGATTCCATGCGTTTTCCAAGACTGGGTCAGCCGGTATGATATGTCGTACTGGGGCACGAAATACCGTGACGCCCACTTGTTCGAGAGGGACGCCGATGCCGACACAGCAGAGCACGACAGAGCAAGTTTCCATAGACCCGGATGCGACCCTGCGGTCGATCATGGAGGGGACTGCCGGGGCCAGCGGTGAGCACTTCTTCCGCTCACTGGTGCAGTACCTTGCCGTCTCGCTGCATGTGAAGGCGTCATTCGTCGCCGAGTTCGATGCCGAGCGAACGAAGGTGCAGACGCTGGCCGTCTGGGTCGGCGATCAGCACGTCCCCAACTTCGATTTCGACATCGAAGGAACGCCCTGCAAACAGATTCTCACGGGAGCCATTCAACACTTTCCCGATGACATCCAGCAGACCTTCCCCACGAATTCTCTGCTCAAGGAACTGAATGCTCGCAGCTATCTGGCAATTCCCCTGATGGACGATGCCGGGGTCGTCGTGGGGCACCTCGCCGTCATCGATGACGAACCGCTCGATGCCGACGAGCGAGAGCTTTCGATCTTCCACATCTTTGCCGCCCGTGCGACCGCCGAGTTGATTCGTCGGCAAGCCGTCAGGCAACTCGACGACAGCCGCCAGCGGGAACATCGGTTGCGCATCGAACGCCAGAGAATGGAAGCGGAAGTCGCCTACCTGCGGGAAGAGTTGCGCTCACGATCCGACTTCTCGGAGATCGTCGGCGAGAGCGACGGCATCTGGAAGGTGCTGCGCAGTATCGACATGGTGGCTCCGACTGACAGCACCGTCTTGATCGTCGGAGAGACCGGCACCGGAAAGGAACTCGTCGCTCGGGCCATCCACAAGAACAGCAAGCGAAGCAGCGGGCCGTTCGTCCGAGTCAACTGTGCGGCTCTGCCGGAATCGCTGTTGGAGAGCGAACTCTTCGGACACGAGCATGGGGCCTTCACCGGAGCGACCCAACAACGAACGGGACGTTTCGAGTTGGCCGATGGCGGCACGATCTTCCTTGACGAGATTGGCGAAATGCCGTTGCCCGCCCAGTCACGGTTGTTGCGTGTCTTGCAGGAGCAGGAACTCGAACGAGTTGGCAGCAGCCAGACGATTCGGGTCGATACCCGAGTCCTCGCCGCTACGAATCGCAATCTGCTCGACATGGTGGACGAGGGAACGTTTCGGGAAGACCTCTTCTACCGGTTGAATGTCTTTCCGATTCAAGTGCCCGCCTTGAGGGAACGCAAGGAAGACATTCCCACGCTGGTCAGGTTCTTTCTCAAGAAACTCGCAGAACGGCTGGGACGACAGATCGACACCGTACCGTCCAATGTCCTTTTGACACTTCAGAAGTACGACTGGCCGGGCAATGTCCGAGAACTGGAAAACATTGTGGAGCGGGCCATGATTCTCTCAACGGGGGACACGCTCGACCTTCCCAGCGGCATCATTCCCGTCCGTCGTCAGAAAATGAAGCAACCGGTCTTGCGATCACTCACCGACGTTGAGACGGAACACGTTCGGGCCGTGCTGGAGCACACGAACGGTGTGGTCGCCGGGCCGAACGGGGCAGCGAAAATCCTCGACATGAATCCGAACACGCTCCGCAGTCGGATGGAGAAACTCGGCATCATCGTGGAGCGCTGAGATGGCAACTGAGTTTCGGGTGAAACGCATCTACGAAGAGCCAAGTGCGGACGACGGCGTTCGCCTGCTGGTAGATCGCCTCTGGCCGAGGGGCGTCTCAAAAGAGGCGTCCAAGATCGATCTCTGGGCGAAGGAACTCACGCCGTCTCATGAACTGCGAAAGTGGTTTCACGACCACCCGGATCAACACGCCGACTTCGCCGAGAGATACCGGATCGAACTCCAAGAACGCTTCGCTGACATCACCGGATTGTTCGCTTCATTGGAAACGTCGCCAGTGACGCTGGTGACTTCCACTAAGGACTTAGATCATGGTCACGTTGCTGTTCTGAAATGCTTCCTTGCAGATCATCTTGACTGAGACAACTGATCCAGATGCCGAGCGATGGCTCGCTTCAACAAGAGGGAGATCAGCCAAAGCAGCGGTCTCGTCAGTGAATTCTTCGGATACATCTCGATGGAGCGGACCACGTGCGTCCGATCACCGTCTCGCTCGAATGCCCAAGTCTCGTCGAAGGCCGTCGCCAGCCGGGACACGGGCGGCGAGAACTCGTGCATGTGCAAGCGCAGGCGTCGTGTCGGTTCCCACTCGACGATCTCTTCGACGTGGGTTGATCCGTCCCGATTCGTGACACGGATTCTTGTCCCGACGATTTCGACGGTCCTCGTCTGGAACCCGGCCTCTCTGATCCCCGGCAGCGGCCCGTAGCCATCGAACTCGGGCCACTTGCTGAGATCGAGTATCTGGCTGGCGATCTCCTCGGGCTTCTGCGAAAGCTTGGCTTCGCAGGTGAACATGATCGGCTTCATGTGCCGACTTCCTGCCGGGCTAATGAAATCAGCATCACGTCGGAGAGTGGAGTCACGCCCAGTTGCCGCAGCATGTTCATCAGTTGGGCGGTCGTGTATTGGGCATGTGTGCAGACGTGGAGCAGCACGTCGGCTTGCCTCGTCCCATGACGCTTCCCTCGTCCAGAACTGGTGCTGGTCTTGTAGACCACCTCATCGAGATCGTCGTCGGTCAGGGAATTGAGATACTCGTTCCAACGGTGGTCGAGTTCTTGCCACTTCGAGATCAGTTCGTGGAGCGACCGGATCGCTTCTTCGCCTTCTTGATTTCCCGGAAGCTTTCCCGGCACATCTCCCGGCATTACAGGCGACTCGTTTCCGAGCATCGCTTCCAGCCAAACGTATTCAGCGGCGAGCAGATGTGTCAGTGTCCGCCAGACTGAACCTTGCCCGATGGCAAAGGGCTGGCGAAGCTGTTCCTCAGAAAGAGAACGCATCGCCACCAGCAGTCGGTGGTTGACCCACATGCGATGTTGATGGAGACGGCGGATCAGGTCGGCGGCGTTCACGGCATTCACTCCTCCGTGCGACAGGGGCAAGCGTGGCTGGCTCGGTGACCCATTTTGGCGGTCTTCGTGTCGTGCTTCTACGTCATAATGTGTGCTGATAGACATGTCCGCTTGAACTGTCGTGAACCCCGAGGCGCGGCGGCGCGTGCGCGCCGGCCTCGTGGAGTCCCAACGGGGACCTAACGGCGGATTCGCGATGACACGCGAGCCGCACGAGATCCCGCTGCTGGACATCGTCAACTCCGTTGAACCGATGCAACGATTCGCGAAATGCCCCCTCAACATCAAATCGCACGGCGGCCGACTCTGCCCGTTGCATCGGCGGCTGAATGAGGTTCTGGCACACGCCGAGGAGGTGTCCCGCAACACGACATTGGCCGATGTCCTTGCGGAAAGCGGGGGCAGCATCCCGCTCTGTCGCGACGAGACTCAGACGCTCGTCAAGCTGGACTGATTCAGTAGCTCAAGGTCGACTGAAAGTAAAACTGGTGCGCGTCGGGACGCGCAAGCGCCGTTTGGGTGACGGCTTCGCCATACCAGAACCAGAAATACCCGGCCTGGAAGCCGAGCCGTTCACAGGGTTGGAACGTGGCGACCAGGTCGAGTTCGTGCCCCAGGTTCTTGTCCGTTCCGGACGGCCCCAGCGGCGCGCCGCCGATGTTGTAGATGAAGTCGGCCGATTCGTCCTTGTCGAACCGGTGCCAGGCGGCCGAAAGTGTAATGTCCTTGCGCGGTTTGATCGATCCCTGGATGCTGTAGTCCAGCAGATTCTGTCCGGCGAAGTTGTCAATCTGGCCCCAGTACGCATGGCCCAATGGATACAGTGTCGAAACCGTGTGATTCGTTCCGTCGGTCGGATCATCGTCTCCCGACCCCCACCAGAAGACGCCTTGAACCGTCGGCGACCAGGGGAGCGCGTTCCAGGTGTGTCCCACGATCGCGGAGAAGAATCCGGCACTCACGTCCTGATCGTCTGCGGCCCCAAAACTGTCTGTCCCGAACTGGTAGGCGCTTTCAACGTCGGCGAACCAGGTGCGCACCGTCTGTTCGCCTTCCCTGATCGAAACCGTCGGCGCCCAGCGCGCTCCGATCGTGTGCCGGTTTCCGTCGATACGATCGGCACGTGGCTCAGCTTCTCGAAGCCATAGCCAATAGACGTCGACGACGGAGTTCGGCAGGCCGGCGTACGTCGCGTAGATGCCGTTGAACCAGCGACTCTGGTCGGGCGTATCGAACGAGAATGGACGGAACTGTCCACCGGCCGCTGCATTTACGGACTGCATCAAAAATCCGTCGATCGACCAGTCACCGCCGCGATAATACAGTTTCGCCCCCTCAAAGTTGCGCATCGTGTTGGCCCACCCGAGTGGCGAGACCAGGTGCTGGGAACCATACTTGAGCAGCTGTCGGCCGTAGCGAAGCCGCATGCTGTGTGCATCATTGCTCCACAGATTCACGTCGAGATAGTACTGCAGCAGGTCGTCGCGGTTGACGTCGATCGGCAGGACGGGCAGGTCTTCGCCGAAGCTGGAGGCATCGATCGCTTCGACGTATCCCGTCACCCAGTCGCGGTACGTGATTTCGGCGAAGGGGCGGACCCGCCACAACTGATACCGACTTCGACCCGGCCCCGGTGGACGCAGGCGACCCCGCTCGTCCATGTAACGATGCCGGATCTCGACTCCGAGGGAATACGTCCAGTCCTCACAGGGGGAGACACTTCGGAGGCAGCTCTCCTCTTCCCAGATTCGACTCAGCCAGGAATCGCTCGAAATCGACTGACACAGGCCGCAGCGCTCCTGAGCAAGAGCCATTCCGGCCTGCAGGGAAATCAGCCAGACACAAGCCAGCACGACCGCAAGAGAGGTCAGTCTTCGGGGCATCGCGGGGATCCGTCCCGTAGATGGAAACGACAGTCAGTGCGAATTCCGTAATTCTCGTATCGACAAGATCAACCGCTGACGTCGACGGGCGACACGTTCGGGTCGACATGATGTCGCGATTTCCTTGGCGAACCCACACAAACCGCCTGGTTTGACACGAGATGATGCGCCTTATGCGAAGGAGCACGGAGCGTACGCGATTCCGGGTGTGCGAACGGCTGTGGTTGCCGTTAGGGCGTAGACAATGACTCCTTCTCGCCGACGCAGAGAAGCAGCGCACACCACGGATGACCGCATGCCCCCGCAGACCCCGGCACGCCGGAGCCGGTGTATTCAGTATCAGCGGCCGCGTCTATGATGAAAATGCTTCTCCCGTCGTCCGCAACCGGAGGCTCTCGATGCGCTCCCTCGCACTGCACCTCTCAGCCGTCGTTTCGATCTGCCTCACCACCACAGCCACCGCTCAAGTCACCCGGGACACCGCCGCCCGCCTCTGTGTCGACGTCGTTCAGGTCAAACGGGGCCGCGAACTCCGGGGCAGCATTGTGGCTCGCAGTGAGGATGGATCGCTCACCATCGCCGTGCGTCGGGAGTGGCTCGAAGAGAACGAACCGCGGATGGCGGAGGACATCGCCGCCGAAGAAGCCGAGGCTCGCATTGCCGCCCGGCAGACGCTCATCGAACGCACCGAGAGCTGGCTCGACGAACGCTCAGACGACGTTGAACTCTCCGCGATTCTCCGGGATGAACTGGCCGCATTCCGCAAAGCGGAGGAACAACCGCAACCGGCCGAGGACGCTGAGCCTTCGGAATTCGTGCTGATCGACGTCGCAGCCGACGATCTGCACCGCGTGTTCGCACAACCGGCCCGGCGGAAGCAGGTGGGACTCGTCGCCTGGCAGACGGGCCTGGAGCGCGTCGAAGAACTCCGGTTGCCGAGACTGGAACAACAACTCGAAGACGAGGGCATCGACTGGCAGAACGCACAAGTCGATCTCTCCGACCGGTTGCCGGCGGTTGCGGTGGACGACGACCGTGCCTGGGCGGCACGGCGGGCGATCTATGAGTACGCATTCCGTAAGCGACTCGATTTCCAGGGAACGGGGGACTTCATCGTGGAAGCCGGCGACGGGCAGCAGCCGGCCGGCCCCGAATTGCTCATCGGACTGCTCCAGGGCGGACTGGGAAACGATCTCTCGGATCTTGTAGAAGAGGCGCTCGGCCAGGGCGGGAACAAGACGAAACCGAAACAACCGGCTTGGCTCGACGCCGCGTCAAAGATCGCCGAAGAACGCGGACTCACCGGCTTTCGCGTCACGCGGATGGAACACAACCTCGCGCAGAACCAGGTCACCGTCGAGTCGCAGTTCATCGCCCGCATGCCCGGCGGCAAGTGGGAAACGATCTGGCTGCACACCCAGACGGAGCAGGCCAACGGAGACCGGCAGGGACTGGAAGATCGCATCCGCCAGGACGAGCAGCTTGCCGAAGCTCTGAAGGTACTCGAATCGCTCGGACTGCAGGGCGACGTCGACACGGCCCTGCAATACGGCGCAGCCACAATGGAAGCCCAGCAAACGGCCGACGACAAGTTCTATCACTTCAAAGACCGCTACACCAAACGCCTCACCGGCCCACCCCTCCGCTGGCCTACCCTGTAGCCCGGGATCAATGAGCCCGGTCTCCACTCCAAAGCCCAAGGCCGCGCCCCGTGGGCCCGAATCACGAAACCGCACCTCAATCGACCACCCCGTCCACCTTGTGCCCAAACTTCCGTTTCGGCACACTCAATGCGCTGGCGAACGGACGTTCTGGAACACGAGACGATCCCTGCCTTTCGTGCTTTCCGTGAATTCCGTGGTTCAATAATCACGTCCTGCGATTGGACACACCATGCCAACCGTCTTCACCAAAGTCATCAACGGCGAACTCCCCGGCCGGTTCGTCTACCGCGACGACCGCTGCGTCGCCTTCCTTACCATCGCCCCGATGCAGCCCGGCCATACGCTCGTCGTCCCGATCGAAGAGTACGACCACTGGCTCGATCTCCCGCCCGATCTGAACCAGCACCTCTTCGCCGTGTCTCAAAAGATCGGCGACGCCATCCAGCAGGTCTACAGCCCGGAGAAGGTCGGCCTGACAATCGCCGGTCTCGAAGTCCCCCACGTCCACATCCACCTCGTCCCCATCTGGCAAATCCGCGACATGGACTTCGACCGCCAGGACACCAACCCCGACCCCGCCATGATGGACGACGCGATGGAGAAGATTCGGGACGCCGTCGGCTGGCAGCCGGAAGAGTGAACCACAGCGCCGGTTAGTCGTTCGCCCACGCTATGTGCCGTCCTGGTTCCAAACGAAGAGACCACGAAGTCACAAAGGACACAGAAGGCGTAGCAAGCATGAACGCACATACGAAACCGTACCTGCGAATCCGTTTCATCCGGCTGACTGCCGCCCTTTGCACTGTCCTCGCGGCCGCTCACTGTTATAAGACACTGCACGCAGCCGACTCGGAGGAATTCGCACTCACTGATGCCGACTTCTCGGCGGAGCGAGTTGCTGAACTGAGAGAACTGCTCAGCGATGAATCGCCGCGAACCCGTGGAGAAGCCGCAGAGCAACTCGCCATCTTCGGGCCCGAGGCGCGATCCGCAGTGCCGGAGCTGATTCAACTGCTGGGCGATCCAGGCCACTATCGCGGTGAGTTCGGTTTTCCGTACGACGTCAACAATCGTGCAGCATGGGCGTTGGAGGCGATCGGTTCTGAAGGGGTGCATGCACTCGCGATTCGATTTCCTGAGATGCCATCGGATCAACAGTGGCAGGCTGCATACGTCGCCTGGATACTGGAAACGCAGGCACGTGAGATAATCCCTCTCGTGATTGATCGCTTCAAATCTTCGGAGACCGAGGCCCGGCAGCGAGGTTACTACCTCTCGGTCGTCGCCATGTGTGACCCGGACGGCCGCGTCGCAGTCCCGCTCCTGATCGCAGGATTCGACGACGAAGACGTTGATGTACGCGAAACATCAGCCGCCTGGCTGGGACGATGGACGCATTTTGACCCGTTCGGGGAACGAGCCCCCCCCGCGAAACGATGGTTCGCAGACCCGGAACGAGACACGAACGCCGTCGTCGATGTGTTGATCTCCGCGATGGACGACGAGTCAGCGCGTGTTCGTGGATTCGCCGCCAGATCGCTCGGCACCTACCCGGAGGCCGCGCCTCGCGCCATACCTGTTCTGTTCGCCGCGTTGGTCGACGATGATACATACTGGTTCGCAGCGTCGAACCACATCGGCTCTGGCAGCTACGTCGCGAACGACGCTGTGTACGCTTTGGCGAACTATACCGACCATGCTGTTGAGGTCAGCAACCGGCTGGTCGAGTACGCGTCGGACTCGAATTCTCCTGCACAGGATGCAGCGCTTGATTCGCTGACTCGATTGGCAGAATTCAATCCGGACATCGTCGATTCGCTGATGACAGTCTTGGAGGACGAACTTGAGTTGCAGATTCGCGAAGACGAATCACCCCACATCACGCTTAGATACATAACGCAACTGGGACCGAAGGCAGCCCGTGCCGCACCACGAATTCGTGAACTGCTCGAGAGGGAAGACCTGGAACTTCAGGACGAAGCTGTCGCGGCTCTGATCTGCGTACTCGGCGACGATGCGCAAGATGCGTTGATGATTCTTGAGAATCACCTGCAAAACGGTGGTGGTTACAGTTGGTACGACCTCCGCGCAGGAGGCCGTTTCGCTGCGCCAGCCGTCCCGATCTTGCGGGAGTATCTACAGCAGCGTACAGAATCGGGGGAACTCCAGAGTGTTGATTCTAATGTCTTCTATACGGCCGAGGCACTTGGCCCTGACGGCATCGAACTTGCACCCTATTTCATCGAAGTGCTCGGTGGATACTTCTACAACCCCAGTCTATCTGATGCCCTTGTGAATATGGGACCGGGTGTCGTTCCATTGTCGGGAACGGCGCTTGAGGATGACCAGCGCTCACCGCAGCATCACGGCCTCGTGCTGCAGACTCTATCGCACTTCGGCGCAGACGCCGCCCCGGCTCTCGATTCAGTTCTTCTGCACGTCGAAAGCCCGCACCCCCGCGTCCGGGAGGTCGCCGTGCAGTGTCTGGCAGCGATTGGCGACTCCCCCGAAATCTGTCTGCCCGTGCTTTCAGGCGCGGTCAACGATCCGCGTCCCTTCGTCCGGGCCGCTACGGCCGATGCGCTTGCGCGGTTTCCAGACGATGTGCTGCAGACGCTGCCGCTTCTGATGGCCTTGCTCGCGGACGACTATCTCGGCGTGCAGGTCGCCGCCGCCGGAGCGCTGGAACGCATCGGCCCCCCCGCCGAAGGGGCGCTTCCACGGCTGAAAGAGGTCTGTCGTTCAGAGCATGTGCTGCTTCAGCAGACGGCACAGGCCGCGATTGACGCGATCGAGCATCGTCTAACTGCACGGTAACGACTCTTCTAACCGACCACTTGAACCTTCGTGCCGTCGTGATTCCAAACGATGAATCCACGAAGTCACGAAGGGCACAATGCAAGCAGGCCCGCTACCTACACCACCGAAATCACAACCGCCATCCCAATCAACACCGCCCCGACGAACCGCAGCAGCATTGTCCGGTGGCTCGGCTGCGCATCCCCCGCCGGGGCGTGACGGGAGACGATCCACGTCAACAGCACGCCCCACAGACCGCGTAACGAATAGACGATGTTGACCCGCGTGGCGTCGCCGTACAGGCCCAGCGTGAGCGTCATGCCGATCGCCTGAATCGCCATCAGCACCGCCCCGAACATCAGCGGCCGCACTGCGCCGGCCTGCCGGATGTCCGTCGGCCGATCGGCGACCGTGAGGAACAACAACGACGAAACAGCCGCGCACCCGAAAGCGATCGGCAGCAGATAGCCCGCTCCCCAGGCCGGGGCCCAGCGCTGGATCAAGAGGTCGAACAGCGTCATCGAACAGGCCGCCAGCAGCGCGTAGCCGACGGCGGCCAGGATTCGCGACCGATCGACAGCGGCGTCGCGCGCCTGAACGAACGCGATCCCGACCATCGCTACCGCTGCCGCGACCCACACGCGGGCCGGCAGTTCTTCATCCACCACGAATCCCGCAGCCGCCGGCACGATCAGCACCTTGATCCCCAGCACCGGAGCGGCGATCGAAACGTCTCCCCGCGCCACGGAGAGAAATGTGAACAGTTGGCCGGCCAGAAACAGCAGCCCGATGACGACCGGTTGCCACAGAAGCGCTGGCGATGGCATTGTCCCGCCCAGCAGCGCCAGCGGCGGAAACACCACGGCCGACGTCCAGCACACAACGATCATCGACGTCCAGGTCGACACCCCCCGCTCGTGTGCCCGCTTCAGGCAGAGCAACCCGCAGACGACCAGCAGACTGGAACAGAAGGGGAGCAGAAGGTGAATCGTCCCGGTCCTTGATCGCTGGCCGTTGAAACTCGGAGGAAACTCACGTCGAATAAAGTCCCGGCGATCGTTCCAAACCGCGCCCCATTTGGCAACTCGCCCGGAGTCACTGGGGCCCGCCCGACCAGGCCTGCTCCACTTCGGCTGACTCGCCCTCCATCGATCCGTTACGATGAACTGTACAGAATGGCGCTTGGAACAATGCCCTGCTCAAGCACACGATCAACGACCGGCACAAACTGACAAAGCCGCTTTCGAACCGGGAGAACAGGAACTGATGCGGATCGGTTCATTTTTCTGCACGACGACCCTGCTCACTCTCATAACCGCAGCCACGACAGCGGCGGAGACTCCCGCACCCGAGGCTGTCCGATCGATCCTGCGCGAACACTGCCTCGACTGCCATGGCGCCGATACGGCCGAGTCCAACCTGCGACTCGATTCGAACCTGGAAGCCCTTCGCGGCGGCGATTCGGGGGAAACGGTCATCGCGCCGGGCGACAGTGCCGGCAGCTATCTCATCGAGCGCGTCACGGCGGCGGACCCTTCCCGCCGCATGCCGCCCGATTCCGATCCGCTGCCCGACGACGCGATTCAACTCCTGAAAAACTGGATCGACGACGCCGATGCCTGGCGCGAGGCGGAGGCGACCCTCTCGGAGCAGACGGTCGATCACTGGTCGTTTCAGCCGGTCACGCGTCCGGAAGTTCCGCACACTGCCGCAGCCGGTCACCCCATCGACGCATTCCTCAATCGTAAGCTCGATGAGAACGGCCTCACGATGTCCCAGCCCGCGAATCGGCGACGACTCATTCGCCGGCTGTTTCTCGTCCTGCACGGCCTGCCCCCCACGCCGGAAGAAGTCGAGCGCTTCCTCGCCGACGAGCGCCCCGACGCCTGGGAACGTCTGGTCGACGAGGCGCTCGCCAGCCCCCGATACGGAGAGCGCATCGCAACGCAATGGCTCGACCTGATTCGCTTCGGCGAGACGCACGGTTTTGAAACAAACCGCGAACGGCCCGGCGCGTGGCCGTTCCGAGACTGGGTCGTCGAGGCCTTCAACAGTGACAAGCCGTACGATCAGTTCGTCGTCGAACAGATCGCCGGCGACGCCGTGGGAGCGGAGATCGGCACCGGATTCCTGGTGGCCGGCCCCTATGACGTTGTGAAAGGCCAGGACGAGCAGTTGCGGCTGATGCAGCGGCAGGACGAACTGGCCGACATGATCAACACCACCGGCACGGCGTTCCTCGGCCTCACGCTCGGTTGCGCACGGTGCCACAACCACAAGTTCGATCCGGTCACGCAAACCGACTACTACTCGGTACAGGCCGTCTTCGCCGGCGTGAACCATGCCGAACGCGCGATCTCCCTCTCGCAGGAAGACGCCGAACTCGTCGCGACCCTCGATCGCGAGATTGCCGAACTGAATCGGGCGCTCGCAAAGTTTACAGCCCGCCCGGTTGACGCCCGCCTGCTGATCGACGACCGAGCGACGACCGGTCCTTCAGGCGCTGGCGTCCAGCACCTGGTGAAGCCGGCCGGAACGGCAGACTATCCGTCCGGCACAGACCGCGGGCTGGCCGATGACCCGGGCGATGCGGACCGCGCGCCCAACATCAGCCAGGGAGGCTACACCTGGTGGCGGAACGAGCCCGGCCGGGACGTCGCCGTCTATCGTCCACTCGCGAACGGACGCTACAGGGTCTGGATCTCCTGGGGCTCGGGCTGGGACTCGCACACACAGGACGCGACGTATCTGCTCGATGACGACGGCGACACCGACACAACTTCCGATCGAAAATCGCTCGCGGTCGTCGACCAGCAGCGCTTCGCAGACGGCAGCGGCGACGTTCCCGGGAAGCCTCTCTGGAGCGGCTTTCACAACTCCGGGGTGCACAACCTCACGCCTCAACAGGCCATCGTCCTGCAGTGCGGCGACACCGGGGCCGGCATCACGGCGGACGCCCTGTTGCTCGAACCAATTCGCAGTGAGGAGACAGCCGCATCCGATCCACCGCGCCCCGACGTCCGCCCGGCGCTGACGACGAAGCGCAACGTCGAACAGTTCACTCCCGTCATCGCCCGCTACGTCCGCTTCACGATTCACGCCACCAACGGCGGCCAGCCTTGCATTGACGAATTGGAGATCTTCGCCGGTGACACAAACGTGGCATTGGCATCGACTGGAGCGACCGCCTCCTCTTCCGGAGACTTTGTGCATCCGCTCCACAAGCTGGAGCACATCAACGACGGTCGCTACGGCAACTCCCGCAGTTGGATCTCCGCACAGTTGTCCGGCGGCTGGGTCCAGATTGAACTCGCTGAGCCGACGGAAATCGACCGCATCGTCTGGGGACGCGACCGCGAGGAACGGTTCCACGACCGCCTGGCGACCGACTACGCCGTTGAAGCCTCTCTCGACGGAGAGAGTTGGACGAAAGTCGCGGACGCCGTCGACCGACTGCCGCTGCAACTCGCCTCCCCCTCCCCCGCCGCGCCGCAATTCGAC
Organism: Planctomycetota bacterium; assembly: GCA_003388505.1. Lineage (GTDB taxonomy): Bacteria > Planctomycetota > Planctomycetia > Planctomycetales > Planctomycetaceae > MB-PLM-1. The sequence goes on along the minus strand of QQVO01000039.1, from coordinate 17,171 downwards.
TTCGACGCCTTTCCCGCCGAGGAAGCTCAACGCGGGCGAAACCTGTTAGTGCAAAGGGACCGACTGACCGCAGAGCGCGACGCACTGTCGGCGCAGCAGATGGTCTACACCGGAACATTCAGCCAACCCGGTCCCACGCATCGGCTCTATCGAGGCGAGCCCGGCTCGCCGCGCGAAGCCGTCGTCCCGGCCGCCATTCGCTCGCTGACCGAACTCGAACTCCCGGCCGACGCACCCGAGCAACAGCGGCGCTTCGCCCTGGCCCGGTGGATCGCCGATGAAGCGAATCCACTCACAGCCCGCGTCATGGTCAACCGGTTGTGGCAGTTCCATTTTGGCGCCGGCATTGTCGACACCCCAAGCGATTTCGGCGGAAACGGCACGCCTCCGTCGCATCCGGAATTGCTCGACTGGCTGGCGGTGGAATTCATGGAAAGCGGCTGGTCGATCAAGCACATCCAGCGCCTCATCCTCACCTCCAACGCCTGGACGCAGGACAGCACGCCGCGGCCGGATGCAATCAAGATCGACGCCGGCTCACGCCTGCTGTGGCGCTTCCCGCCCCGCAGGCTGGAAGCGGAAGGCATCCGCGATTGCATCGTCTCGGTCTCCGGCGCGCTCGATTCGCGGATGGGCGGTCCCGGCTTCAGCGCTTTCGAAGTCGAAGCCGAGAACGTCCGGCATTACTTCCCCAAATCGAGTTACGGCCCCGAAGACTGGCGGCGGATGATCTACATGACCAAGGTCCGCCAGGAACGCGACTCCGTCTTCGGCGTGTTCGACTGCCCCGACGCCAGCCAGGTCGTCCCCGTCCGCAGCCGATCGACGACACCGCTGCAGGCGCTCAACCTGCTCAACAGCCGCTTTGTCATGCAGCAAGCCGGGTTCTTCGCCGATAGGCTAAGGCGCGAAGCGCAAACCACAGAGGACAGAATCAACTTGGCCTATCAGCTCTGCTTTTCAAGACACGCCCACGAGCAGGAGATCCAATACGCCGCAGAATTCATCGAAGCAACAGACTGGCAACAATTCGCGCGTGCACTATTAAATGCGAACGAGTTCGTATTCATTCCCTAACTCTGCGTTTCATAACGCCGACACGCTTGTCCAGTTCCCGTTTAGCCGCGACCCGCAGGGGAGCGCTCAACTACGACTCGCAACGCGATCATGATATTTCCAACCATGCAATCCCGCCGTCAACTCCTCCTCGACACGGCCGGCAGCCTGGGCGGCATCGCGCTCGCGAGCATCCTGCACGAGCAGGGTCTGCTTGCCGCCGAAACCTCGCCGCTCCGTCCAAACATCGATCCGGCGCAACCCTTCGCACCCCGGCCGACGCACCACACGCCCCGCGCCAACAAGGTGCTCGTCATCTTCTGCTCCGGCGCATGCAGCCAGATCGACACGTTCGACTACAAGCCGGAACTGATCAAACGCCACGGCCAGCCTCTGCCCGGCAGCGAAAACCTGATCACCTTCCAGGGCGCCCAGGGCAATCTCACCAGGAGTCCCTGGGAATTCCGGCCGCGGGGCGAGTGCGGCAAGATGGTTTCCGACCTCGTCCCCATGCTGGGCGACATGGCCGACGACATGTGCTTCATCCACTCCTTGACCGGGAAGACGAACACGCACGGCCCCGGTGAGAACTTCATGTCCACCGGCTTCACCCTCGACGGCTTCCCCAGCATGGGCGCCTGGGTCACCTGGGCCCTCGGCACCGAAAACCAGGAGCTGCCCGCCTACGTGGCGATTCCCGATCCGCGCGGAACGCCGCAGTCGAGCGTCAACAACTGGGGCCCCGGGTTTCTCCCGGCCGCCTATCAGGGAACCGATTTCAACGCGGCCAAACCGCTCCGCAACCTCGACCGACCGGAAGGCGTCGACCCCGAAACCGACCGGCAGACCCGCCACTTTCTGCAATCTCTGAATCGTCGCCATCTGAAGGAGTATCCCGGTGACAGCGAACTCTCCGCCCGCATCGCCAGCTACCAGCTTGCCGCCAGAATGCAGCTCAGCGTCCCGGAAGTCAGCGATCTCTCCACCGAGTCCGCCTCGACAATCCGCCTGTACGGCGCGGACGACACCGAGAATCCCCTCAAGGCATCCTACGCCCGCAACTGCCTCCTCGCCCGCCGCTTGCTGGAGCAGGGAGTGCGCTTCGTTCAACTCTTTAACGGCGCCTACCAGACCGGCGGCGAAGGCGTGAGCAACTGGGACGGACACAAGGTCCTCGCCGAACAGTACGCCAGGCACGGCCCCGTGCTCGACCAGCCCACCGCCGGACTGCTGCACGACCTCAAGCAACGCGGCCTGCTGGAAGACACGCTCGTTGTCTGGTGCACCGAATTCGGCCGCATGCCGACCTTCCAGGCCGGCGCCAGCGGCCGCGACCACAACCCGTCCGGTTTCACAGCCTGGCTGGCGGGTGCAGGTGTTAAGGCCCCTTTTACTTACGGTGCGACCGACGAGTTCAGCTATAAGGCGGTCGAAGACGTCGCCACCGTCCACGACTTCCACGCCACCATTCTGCACATCCTCGGCCTGCAGCACGAACGCCTGACCTTCTACCACAACGGCCTCGAACGCCGCCTCACCGACGTCCACGGCCACGTCATCAAGCCGATTCTCGCCTGATTCCTTACGCACTCAACCTCGGGAGCAGCAATGTCCGACAAACCGGAACGCGATATCGAGAAGGGATACCCGCTCCCGGAGTTCATCGCCAAACTTCGTCGTCTGGCCGACGATCTGGAAAACGGCGAGCAGTTCGAGATTCAGATCGCCGGCGAACGAATCTACGTCCCGGTCCGCGCCCAATACAACATTGAGCACGAACGCGAAGGCGACGTTGAAGAGATCGAATTCCAGATCAAGTGGTCGCACAAGTAACCGCAAGGGCTCACCACGGAGACACCGAGAATCATCGAAACTGTCTCCCGCCGCAGATGCGACGCACGCCGTATTGGGTGAACTCCTTCAACATCAATTCAACGGCTCCGCGCCGCCTCCGTGTCTCAGTGCCTCCGTGGTGATTCGTCCGTCTTGACTCTTGGCTGGATTTCAGCCCGCACCGCCCGAAACGTCTCGCCGATCGCCGCGTTGATCACCAGGTCGGCCATCGAATCAAGCGGCGTCGCGTCCCGGTTGATGATCACCAGCTTCGCGCCGCTCTGCTTCGCGATGACAGGCAGATTCGCGGCCGGCGTGACCACCAGCGACGAGCCGATCGTGATGAACAAGTCTGCCCGCTGCGCCGCCTGAGCGGCCGCCAGGAGCACGTCCTCCGGCAGGGCTTGCCCGAACGAAATCGTCGCGTGCTTGATGAGGCCGCCGCACCGGGGACAGTCGGGCGCCCGTCCCTCCGCGATGAACTGCTCGACGAGACGGTCGGCGTTCTCACGGTGAGTGCATTCCAGGCACGCGATCTCGCGGGCCGTCCCGTGCAGTTCCCACACAGTCCGGCTGCCGGCCACCTGATGCAGCCCGTCGATATTCTGCGTGATGACCCCGACCAGTCTCCCTGACTCCTCCCACCGCGCCAGTTCTTCATGCGCAATGTTGGGACGAGCCTCCCTGAAGTCGCGATGCGACTCGGCCTTCTGCCGCCAGTACTCCTCGCGCGCGGCGGGGTCGCGCAGGAACTCATCGAAGTAAACCGGTTGCGATCGCGACCACACGCCCCCCGGCGACCGAAAATCGGGAATCCCACTCTCCGTCGAGATCCCCGCCCCGGTAAACGCCACGGCGCTGCGCGCTTCCGAAATCCACGCCGCAAGTTGTGCAGGAGCAGTCATGTCTTTTCAAGAAGTCCAGGTCGCGTCAGAATGTCTGAAAGAAACGAACGACGCGGTTCGCAAGACCAATATTCCGGCAAGAGTGTAGACATGATCGCACCCAACTTCACCGCCCTCAAGAACGTGTAGCCGAAGTCGTGAGACTTCGCACGAACGAGTGTAGGGCGCTCAAGCGCTGTCGCTTACACACAACTCGCCTTGGGTCCGGTGCCGAGGAATCGGGCCCAGGGGATTCTCGAACAGGACACAGATTTTCGCGGATTTGGCGGATCATCACGGATTTTGCGTGGTATTCCTCAACAGGCAGTAGCGCTGAAACTGCATCGATCCAGGCCCGCATGGCGTCGATACGCAAGAAGGAAATCAGTGGAAATCGGTCCAAACCGTGGTCATCCGCGTTCCATTCGAATCTCTCGGAGAGTCGCTCAAATGGAGATTGAGAGATGTGTGTAACTGTCAGCGCTCGGAAGTCACAGGAATTGAGCTACCTCATCGCTCCGGACCCCTGAACCGCCACTCCACGCTCGCGAGAAACCGATTGGCGAATCATCGCCTGTCGCGCTGAGCGCGCCGAACCGGCCGGCAGCCTGTTCTACGTCGATGACTCCGATTCAACGTTCTTCGCAATCCATTCCTCCGCACTGTCCGCCGGCGCCCACGACGTGATCCGGCTCGACATTCTCGCCTGGGCGCGGCGGACGCGGCGGGACACCATTCCGCTCTGGATCGCTTCATCCTCCTGCATGCCCAGCTTCCGCAGGATGTCCTGCACCGCGGGCCCCGCAAACTGCGCCAGTAGCGGATCCTCCAGCGACACGAACGGAAACAACCGCGTCGCACACGGGATCGAAGCCGCAAAACGCAACACGTCCTGCTCCACCTCATCCGCCGGATGAACTTCGAGAGAGAGAATCGCAACCCGCATGTCGAAAGGAGGCGTCGGTTGCGTTTCGTGTTCGTCGACAGTCAGGGCCGGAACGGGCGCCAGCACCGCCTCCGCAGACGCCCTGCGCTCAAACAACTCCGGGACGCCCCCGCCGCTGAGTGGCCGGTCGATGATCTCCGTGGCGATCTCGCTCGCGGCGAGACGGTCGCGGGCCTCTCTCAGCGTCGCCGGGAAGTGAGCCAGAATCAGCACCCGTTCGCCGTCATTGCGCCGCGCACGAACAGCCTTCGCCAGCGCCCGCCATTTGGCGTCGGCCGTGAGAAAGATCTGATCCGCCTCCGCAGAGAACGCAGGCCGCGCGCTCTGCCCGAAGAGTCGTGAAAGCAGTCCCATTCGGAAACACCCGCCCAGAATGACATGGGGGCTATAGCGTTTTTGCAAATCAGTGTTGGCGATCTGTCTCGCGGATTCTCGTCCTCGACAGTCCAAACACCGCTCGACGCGGACACATGGTAGAGCAATTTGCTCTAAGCGACGCAGCGGAAGTCGTGAGACTTCCTCGCGTTCTTGCCCTGTTCGCCCGAAGTCTCACGACTTCGGCTACTACCCCGCAACAGTTCTCATTTACCGTCGACGCGGTACACTGTCCAGTCGTCATCGCTGAAGCACCCGCCGTTACTCGTCCAGTATTCACAATGCCCGATCTCAATGGAGTCGACATCACCGATACGTTCGCCGAAGCCTTTTCGATGACGGCCACGCGACTCGTCATCACCGCCGCCACGCAGGAGTGGGCTCAAACCGCCGCCACCCAGTTATGCGGCTACGCCACCAGTGTGATCGCCTGCGATTGCGAAGCCGGCGTCGAGAGCATCGCTTCGCCCGACGAAACGCCCGACGGCCGTCCGGGAGTCAACGTGCTCGCCTTCGCCTTCAACAAGAAGTCTCTGGCGTCTGCCATGGCGGCCCGCGTTGGACAGTGCGTCCTGACCTGCGCCACAACCGCCTGCTACAGCGGCCTGCTCGACCAGCCGCGCGATCAGCAGATCTCCGTCGGCGGCGCAATCCGCTACTTCGGCGACGGCTTTCAGTCCTCCAAGAAGCTCGGCGCCCGGCGTTACTGGCGGATTCCCGTGATGGACGGAGAGTTCGTCTGCGAAGACCGCTTCGGAACGGCCAAGGGCGTCGGCGGCGGCAACCTGCTGCTCTGCGGAGTCGATCAGGCACAAACGCTCACCGCCGCCGAGGCCGCAGTGGCTGCCATCCGCGAAGTCCCGGACGTGATTCTCCCATTCCCCGGCGGAATCGTCCGTTCCGGCAGCAAAGTCGGCTCGAAGTATAAGGCGCTCAAGGCCAGCACCAACGACGCCTACTGCCCCACGCTTCGCGCCCAGACCGAATCGCACGTCCCCGACGAATGCAACGCGGTCTACGAGATCGTGGTCGATGGACTCTCCTTCGATGCCGTGCAATCCGCCCTCCGCGCCGGACTGCACGCCGCCTGTCACTCGCCCGGCTTGAAGCACGTCACGGCCGGCAATTACGGTGGGAAACTCGGCAAGCACCATTTCCATCTGCGCGAACTGTTATAGGGCGCGGATATCGCCTGTTCGCGCAGAGAGTCATGTCGCCTCACCACCCGGAACCGACTGCCGCCCCCTCTCGACAGGATCGCAGTGCGTCACTCGTCTGCTGGACGCTCATTCTTCTCTCAACGGCGATCTCCACCGCACGGCTGATGCAGGCCGAACCGTTGCAAAGCGCCAACGACCGGTCGCGGTGGTGCACCATCCGCGCGCTGGCCGAGCAGGGCACCTATGTCATCGACGACGTGCGGCGACAGCCCGGCTGGGACACGATCGACCTCGTGCGTCACGAAGGGCACTTCTATTCCACCAAGCCCCCTCTCTTCCCCACGCTCGTCGCCGGCCTCTACTGGACACTGGACAAGCTGACCGGCTGGACCTTCGAGACGCACCTCGCGGAAACAACGCGGCTCGTCCTGCTGCTGATCAACATCCTGCCGACGACGGCCGCGCTCATCGTTCTCTCTAACCTGACGGCGACCCTCACCGAATCGGCCCGCACCCGCATCGCCGTCATGGCGGTCGCCTGCTTCGGCACCTTGCTGCTCCCGTTCCTCAATTCGCTCAATAATCACACGCCCGCCGCCGTCTGCGTCGTCTTCGCCCTCGCACCGGCGATGAGGATCGTCGTGCTCGGTCGGCGCGACTGGTGGCGGTTCGCCGCCGCAGGCTTCTTCTCCGCGTTCGCATTTACCAACGAACTGACGGCGGCGGCCTTCGTCGCCGCGCTATTCGTAACGCTGCTGTGGAATGCGCCCCGGCAGACGCTCAGCGGGTTCCTGCCCGCCGCCCTCATTCCGGTCATTCCGTTCTTCGCGCTCAATCTCCGCGTCACGGACGACTGGCTGCCGTTCTACTCCGCCTACGGCACGGAGAAGTACGAATTCGTCTACGAAGGCGTCCCCAGCTACTGGATGGACCCTCGCGGAATCGACAAGGCGACCGATTCGTTCCCCGTCTACCTGCTGCACTGCACGGTCGGCCACCACGGCCTGTTTTCGCTGAGCCCGATCTGGCTGCTGACCCTCGCAGGCTGGGCACTGGCGCTGTTCTCAATTTTCCGGACCGGCTCGCGTGCCGGCGGCAACTCCGGCGGCCTGCTCGCTTCGCAGACACTCTTCCATGCCATGGGCGCAGCCCTCACGCTCATCGTCTTCACGTTTTTCATGACGCGCACCGAGAACTACAACTACGGCGGCGTCAGCGTCGCGCTCCGATGGCTGTTGTGGCTGGTCCCGTTCTGGCTCCTCGGCCTGATCCCGGTCTTCGACCGCTGGGGACGCCGCTGGTGGATGATGGCTGCGGCCGCCGTCGCGCTGGCCGTCTCGGTCTTCTCCGCCTGGTATCCACTCGATGGGCCGTGGAAACAGCCGTGGATCTATACCCTGATGGAGAATGCCGGCTGGATCGACTATCGCGAACCGCACCCCGAATTCGATCGCCCCGTGCGATCCTGGGTCTACAGCCTTCCCGGCGGGCCCCAACAGGATGACGACTATTGGATCGAACTCGCCGGACGCGACGTCGACGGCCGGCTCTCGCGCCTCCGCCTGGCAGACGCCGGGCCGGACAACGTTGGCGGCCGCCAGGCGCGGATTGTCGAAGTCACAAGCCAACAGCAGGGAGCGCCCGAACAGGTCGAACGCTACTGGATCGATTCCAACTCATTCCTCGCGGGCCGCGGCCCGGCCGACTTCCTCATCTGGCCGAACGGCGAACCCTCCGACGATGAGCGACGCAACGCCTATGTCTTCTGGCACGGCTTGCCCCGGCCCGGCCGATACGCAGCCGGCGCGCGCCGCTATCTGAGGTTCCCGCTAAGGCGCGATGCGTTTCACTGCCTGCAGGGATACGCGACCGTGTCCACCCGCAATGCCACGGGCGAGACTCTGATTCACCGCCTTGATGCCTGGTCTTGCGAGGAAGTCCCCTTCGGCGTCGTGCTACTCGACCGCCAACTGCAGGACGGCCGGCGTCGGCTGCTCGCCCGCGAACGGATGGAAGTCGTCGCCATGGGCCGGTCTTTATAGCGCTTTGCAAGTCAGTGTTGGCGATCTGTCTCGCGGATTCTCGTCCTCGAAAGTCCAGACACCGCTCGACGCGGACACATGGTAGAGCAATTTGCTCTAAACTCGACCGAACCTGAATCAGTCACCCCCTGACTGCCGTGACTTCGTCCCCCCTGTTATGTTGAACCGTCCAACGCTCGGCCTCTGCAAAGCGTACAGAAAGACGACATTTCGCATCACGTCCCTGGCTCGGTCCCCCGGAGGAAAAGGCGCAGCGAGAATGAAACGCTTGCGGAATCGTTGTCAATGGTTGCCGGCGCTGCTGCTGTTCCTCGGCATCGCGTCCTGGCCGACCGAACTTTACTCCCAGTCACCGGAGATCGTCCGCAAGAAGCTGCGACTCACGCTCGCCTCGGCCGTTGACTCGATCCGCAGTCAGTCGCCGATCCTGCTGGACGCCAACCTCGCCTGGTCCTCTCCCCGGCTCCTCGAAGGCCGGCTCCGGCTTGAGTTCTACGTCGACTCGACGCATCGCGGAACCTGGATCAGCCAGGAAGTCGCCCTCTCGGACGGCGAACTGCCCTTGCGACTGATGCTGCCGCCGGCGCTGATCCCCGATGAAGACTTCAAGTACACCGTCCGCGCCGAGTTCCTCACCGAAGATCACACCATCTTCCTCGGCGATTACGACGTCGCGGTCCCGATCGATCCCAAACGCATTCTCATCGCCGGCATCGTCCATCCGTTCGACCTCGTGCAGGAGAACGGCAGCTTCAAAGGACCGGACGAAAGGCCGTTCGCGTTGCAGGATTCGCTGCGGCTCGAGACCAACCCCGGCCTCGACGTCCGGGCCCGAGACCTGTCGTGCCGGGTCGTCAGCGTGCTCCCCGGCGATCTCCCACGCTCGCCGCTCGAATTTGTGATGTTCGACTTGCTGATTGTCAGTGACGCCGGCTTCGACCGGCTGGGACCGGAACAACTGACCCCACTGGCTGACTGGGTCGAAGCAGGCGGCCGGGTCTGTCTCGTCTCTGGACATGCCGATACTTCGGCTCACCAGGCATGCCTCCGTCGTCTGCTGGAAGACTCGCCGCTCAACCCGGTCCTCCAACTCGACGGCGACCGAGAACTCCGATTGCTGCGGCCCCACGCGGCAAACTGGCGGCGGGGAACGCCCGGCGTCGGCCGCGCGATCGTCTCAACCGAACCGATCGACGTTCGCTCGCGCGACTGGGCGGCGGCCGTCTACTGGCTCTGGGGAATTCGAGCCGACCAGAAGCTGCCAGAGACCTCGGATCCGTCGCGCGCCGTCGTCGACGACGAACCGGACGAAAATATGTTTGATTTCACGTACCGCTTCTCCCCCGACCCGCTCGCCGCGGAATCCGCTCTCGGTAACTGGCTCATCCCCGACACAATCGAAGGCGTCCCCTTCTCGACCGTCTGTGTTCTGCTCGGCCTCTGTCTGCTGGCAGTCGCCCCCGGCGACTATCTGCTTCTGGGCTGGTTGAGGAGGCGTCGCTGGACGTGGATTCTCTTCCCGTCCGTCGCCGTGGCGTTCACGCTGCTGACGATGAAAATCGCACAATCGCACATCGGCCAGACCGATTCGCTCACCTCGCTCGAGTTCGTCGATCTCACCGCAGACGGCCGTATCGCCCGCACAAGCAGCTTCGAACTGACGTTCGCCAACACTTCCAAAACCCGTTCGGAATCGTTCCAGTCCGAGTACGTAACCCCGTTCGAATACCGTGCCTCCGCGTCGTCCGATTCCTTCACGCCCGGCTTTCGCTACAACCGAACCGGCCGCGTATCGCAATTCAGCCGCTACGATCTGGAAGATGAACTCAGCGGAAAACCGTTCGTCTACGCCGGCCGGGTGCCAACCCGCTACTCCGTCACCCGGCAATTGGAGCAGTGGTCGCCCCAGTTGCAGCGCCGGACTGCCTTCACTGGCGAATGGGCCCCCAATAATCCCGCCGCTCGCATCCCCTGGAGCGAAGCAACGTTCGATCAACTCCGCACCGAGACCGGCTTTCAGGAGTGGGCTGCGAAGGTGCGGCGCGACCTGCCCGACGCCTGGGTGGCCGTCGTCTCATCACGCAGCGTTCAAAGCACGCAACCTCTCGAACAGCAGCAGTCCGCTTCCCGGAATCGGCCGCCGTTGGAACTGGTCGTCGATCCGGCGACCGGGGAAGTCACCCCCCTCGCCGAGTCGGAAACGTTCGCCACGCGACTGGAACAGGCCGCTCACACCGCCCTGCAGGCCAGCGCACGCGACGAAACCGGACTCTTCCAACTCGTGGCACAGATCGCGCCGAACGCGGCCGGCAACTTCGAAGACCTGGCGCTGCTCGACCGCACAGACGATTCCGCACTGCTGTTGCTCGTTGTGACCGAGAGCGAAGCCGGCCGCTTCCAGGTCTATCGGCGACTGTTGCACGAGGCGCCCTGATGTCGTTCGTTCAGATCGACAACCTGTGGGTCTCCTACGGCTCTGTGACCGCGGTCCGCGGCGTCTCGTTCAACGTCCCGCGCGGCGAAGTCTTCGGCTTCATCGGCCCCAACGGCGCCGGCAAGTCGACGACCATCAAAGTCCTCGCCACACTCAAACGGCCCGATCGCGGGCGGGTCACCATCGGCGGCGTCAACGTGCCGAGCAACCCCATGCAGATCCGCCGCATGATCGGCTACATGCCCGACTTCTTCGGAGTCTACGAAGACCTCACCGCCGGCGAATACCTCCATTTCTACGCAGCCGCCTTTCAGATTCCGAGAAGCCAGCGCGACCGCACAGTCGCCGACGTCCTGGCCCTCACCGACCTCTCCGAAAAGGCCGACTCCGCCGTCGATTCCCTCTCCCGCGGCATGAAGCAGCGCCTCGGCCTGGCCCGCGTTCTCCTGCACGACCCCGATCTGTTGCTGTTGGACGAACCGGCCAGCGGTCTCGATCCCAGAGCCCGCATCGAAGTCCGCGAACTGCTCAAGGCCCTCAAATCGATGGGCAAGACGATCATCGTCTCCAGCCACATCCTGCACGAACTGGCTCAACTCTGCACGCGGATCGGCATTATCGAAGCCGGGCGGATGATCACCGAAGGCTCTCTGGAAGAAATCTATCACAGCCTCGGACTGCTGCAGACCGTCCACATCCAGATCGTCAATCTCACCGACGAACACGTCCGCCGCATCGAGGCCCTGCCCGGAGTCGAAGACGTCAATCGCCAGGTCGACCGCCTCGCCGTCCGCTTGCGGGCCGAAGACATCGCCGCCGAAGACCTGCTCGACGAAATCCACGCCCTCGGCTGCCGCATCCGCATGTTTCAGCCGGAGGCGATGGACATGGAGACCGCCTTCATGAAGCTCACGCAGGGGAAGACGGCATGAGGTCGCTCGGGATCGGCGGCTGGTTTCCGCTCCTCACCAAAGAACTGACCGAACTGGCCAACCGCCGCCGCACGTACGTCGTCCGCTTCCTCTTCGGCGCCCTCCTCTTCGGCGGCGGATTGATGATCCTGTACGGACGCACCGGCGGCGCGGTTTCCTCGACCGCCAGGCTCGGTCAGGGTGCGGAAATTTTCGAACAGATCGTTCGGCTGCAATTCGCCTGTGTCTTCCTCTTCCTTCCGGCGATGACGGCCGGAGCGCTCACCGTCGAAAAGGAACGCGACACGCTCACCCTGCTGCTGCTGACAACCATGCGGCCCACTGCCATCCTTCTGCAGAAAGTCCTCAGCCGCGTCATCCCCATGCTCTGCTTCGTCGTCCTCTCCTTCCCGCTGATGGCGGCCGCCTACAGCTTCGGCGGCGTGACGACCGAGAGCGTCTACGCCGCCATGTGGATGCTGACGCTGTTCGTACTGTACGTCGCGTCCGTCGCCGTGATGTGCTCCAGTTTCTTCCGCACCACCGTCGAGGCCTTCATTGCCACCTACGCCCTGCTGGCGATTTCCGTGTTCTGCTGTCCTGTGACGTTCATCGACGCCGCGATTCGCGTGCAGAGCAGCACAGCGGCGCCCGGCTGGCTTGCGGCGACAACCGTGATCTCCCTCGTCGTCATCGTCGCCTGCCTCACGTGGGCGCGCATCTTCCTGGTCCATCGAGCATTCATCCCGCCCCGAAACGTCATGCTCGATCTGTTCCACGCTCTCGACCGCATGTTCAACGAGTGGAACCAGGTCACCGGAGGCGTGGTGCTCGTCAAGGACGGCGACCCGTTGCCCGGCGATCGTCCCGTCGCGTGGCGCGAGACCGCCAAGAAATCGCTCGGCACCTTCCGCTACCTGTTTCGCGTCATGGTCGCACTGGAAGTCCCGATCCTGTTCGTCGCACAACTGGTCAACATCAACTCGGTCCGCAACGACTCCGTCGTCTCGGCGCTCTTGCAGATTCTGTGGGTCATCGCCGTCGCCATGGTGTGCGTGCACGCCGCCAGCGTCGTCTCGTCCGAGCGCTCCCGGCAAACGCTCGACGTCCTGCTCACCGCACCCCTCACCGGCCGGGAGCTGCTCCTGCAGAAAATGGCCGGCTTACGACGCCTCCACGCCGTGCTGCTCGTCCCCTTCACCACCATCTTCCTGTTTCACCACTGGTTCCGGGACTACCGCAGCGAGGTTCTCTATCTATTGCTCTCTCTCGCAACGGTCTTTGTCTTCGTCCCGTTGACCGCCTGGATGTCTCTCTGGATCGGACTCAAGCTGCGTTCGCACATTCGCGCTGTCTTCCTCACGCTGGCGGTCGTCTCGCTGATCGTCATGCTCCCCGTGCTGATCGACTACCTCTTCACCCGCGTCTGGGGCGTCCGCCTGCCGGAAATCGCACAGGTATTGCTCGACGTCTCTCCCGTGCGGATCGTCCAGCGGCTGGAAGACTGGCATACACTGAAGCGCGGACCGGACGAGGTCAACCTGCTGGTGAGCACGTTGGAGATCGCCGGCGCGCTGGCGGTCTTCGCCGCCGCCGCCTGGGCGCTGCGCGCGCACTGCCTGGGAAACGCCGACAGGTTCCTCGGCCGCGTCGCTGAAGGAGAAATCTTCGACCCCAATCCCCCGACCGCCGCCGCCGTCTCGCCCCAACACGCAAGCGCGTAACCCGTACTCCCCAAGTCGCCGAAAAACCTCGTTCCCGAATTTCCATTTGGGAACGCGAACCCGAACGTGCCCCGCTTGCCGTCGATCAAACTCGACTGATGCATGCGCGTGCGGTATCCTGAAAACCGGAAATCAACCGCTCAATTTGCAACGAATACGGAGCCCGTCGATGTCGGATGTCTTCAACCGCCGCTCGTTTCTCTCCACCACCGCCGCGACCGCAGCCGCGACGACCTTCTTCGGAGCGGCCCGTTCCGACGACGGCGTTCCCCCCTCGGAGCAGATCACCGTCGGGGTGATGGGCCTCTCGCGCGGACTTTCGCTCTGTGGAACATTCGGCGCGCAGCCCGGCGTAAAGCTCAAGTACGTCAGCGACGTCGACAGCGAGCGGTTGGCCTCGGCGGTGGCCCACATCGAAAAGAATTCCGAGCAGCGCCCCGCAGGCGTGGAAGACTTCCGCACCATTCTGGACGACCCCGAAGTCGACGTTCTCGTGTGTGCCGCGCCCAATCACTGGCACGCCCCGGCTTCCATTCTGGCGTGCACGGCGGAGAAGCACGTCTACGTCGAAAAACCGTGCTCGCACAACGCCCGCGAAGGTGAACTGCTCGTCGAAGCCGCACGGAAGTACAACCGCGCCGTCCAGATGGGCTCGCAGCGCCGCAGCAGCCCCGGTTTCCAACTCGCCGTGCAACTCCTCCAGGAAGGCGTGATCGGCCGCGTCTATCTCGCCCGCTCCTGGTACAACAGCCTGCGGGGGTCGATCGGCGCCGGCCAGCCGGCCGAAGTGCCCGAACGGCTCAACTACGATCTGTGGCAGGGCCCCGCCCCGCGCACCCCCTACATCGATAATCGCGTGCACTACAACTGGCACTGGTTCTGGCATTGGGGCAACGGCGAACTCGGCAACAACGGCGTCCACGCCCTCGACATCTGCCGCTGGGGACTCGGCGTCGACTATCCCGTCCGCGTCACCTCCTCCGGTGGACGCTACCGCTTTGACGACGACCAGCAGACACCCGACACCCACATCGCCGCCTACGAATTCGAAGGCGGCATGATGGCGACCTGGGAAGGCTTGAGCTGCAACAAGCACCGCATCGCCAGCGGGTTCGTCGAATTCTACGGGGAGGAGGGGACGCTCTCGCTCGAGCACACAGGCAGTTTCAAAGTGCTGGACATCAACGAGAAGGTGATCCGCGAAGAGAAGTCCGGCTACAACGACGCCGACCACGTGGCGAACCTGCTCGCCGCGATCCGCAACGACAAGCCGCTCGAACTGAACGCCGAGATCCTCGACGGCCACCAGAGCACGCTGCTCTGCCACCTGGGCAACATCGCCTGGCGAACCGGCCGCACCCTCAACTGCAGCGCCACCGACGGCCGCATCATCGGCGACGATGACGCCATGAAACAGTGGGGCCGCGAATACGAACCGGGCTGGGAACCGGTCGTCTGACCTGTAGCCGCACGCTGCCAGCGTGCGCGTATTGGTATGCGTGTCGAACGGGCCGCGGATGACGCGGATTCAGGGGATTGCCGCTGATGTTCGGCCGTCGATGGGAAGGAGTTCGAGTGCCCATACGAGAGTGGGAGCACAAGGGAGGATCCGGAATTGCCGCCTCCGATCTATCCACCGTTGCATTACCCTGAAGGGTGGCCGGAACCGCCGGGCCTGGTTGAAAAGATCGGGAGGTGGATTCCGGTTGTCGGCTGGATCGTGGCAGCCGCTCTCGAGTATCGCCGTCTTAAGCGACCGGCGTGGGATTTTATCGACGCACAAATGGATCAACGGACTCACGTTCCAGACTCTGCTTGGGACGACGACGAAATGCGCATCGAGGCTGCCAACGTCGTCGTCGATGCTTGCGTTGAAGCAATCGGGTGGGATCGGCCGTACTTCATCCCGGAAGACCCCTTCGAAATCATGATCGAACTGCGGACGGGTGACTGCTGCGAATTGGACGCCGTATTTCGGATCGAACGGGCGTTCGAGACGCGACTCATGCACTCAGAGAATGACACCACGCGCTGGATCACGGAGGGAACGACGTTCGGTGAGATCGTCGATCAGCTTATCGCGAACTCACCAAAGTACGCGCCGCGATATCCATCGTCGACAACCTAGTGGGCGTTCAGTTCTGAGTTGACGGGTTGGGTGCCACTGGCTGTGCCAGTGCATCGCGGAGTAGACGTCCTTTCTGTTTCGCACTGGCGGAGCCAGTGGCACCCGCCAATCCAACTTTGATGCAGCACTAGACGCCATGATGTCCGAAAACGCAATCGCGATGCGATTACGGACTCGGAAGGGAACCGATTGTCTCAAGTTGACGCCCCCGTCGCGATGTAAAGGCCGGGTTCAAAAAAAAACGGGGGCACTCACTCTCTACACCAATCAGCGACTACCCGCCAGATCCGCGTCACCCGCCGTCTATTCGAGGCGGTCGTGCGGCGCGTGGTGCTGGAGAGAGTTGGCCAGTGGAACTGCAGCCACATGCGGCTTGCTCAGTTCGGTTCATGCACCGGGAGTGCGCGCCACCTTCGGCCGATGTGACCTTCCGATGCTGAGCGCCCACGGCAACCGGGCGGCGGCGAACGACTTTGATTTCAGCACTCGCGCTGCCCGCGGCGCCGGTGCACCGCATCGTTATCCCGACGCCGGAGCGACGGTGGTCGACTTCGCCGTGGGCTGCGGGATGGGGGCGCCGTCTTCGGCCAGGCCATCGATGTGCATCCGAATGGCGGAGGCCATCCGCTCTCGAACCTCATCCTCGGTCGCTCCGGTCGCCACGCAACCAGGAAGGTCCGGTGAATAGGCCGACAGATTCTTGCCAGTGGTTTCGATCACAACGAGATAATCAGTCGACATTGCTTAATCCTTGAGTCCGGCTTGCCGCAGAATGCTGTTCAGGGTTCCCGGAGCAAGATCCTCTTTCGGATGTCCCGCGATTGTAACACGCCCCAACTTCTCGGGATGCTTGAACTATCGATGACTCCCTTTCCGGGGCACTTGCGACCAACCGTCGGCCTCGATCAGTTTGATGGCGTCTCGAACGGTCATCGATAAGTGCAAGAGCATAGGTAAACTGAGGGAAAACGGGCGTGCATGTGATAAAGACCAAGTTATTTGCCGTCTTCGGCACCGTAAAGTGCCTCCTCAAACCGAGGCCAAATTACGTTCTTCGCGAAACGTCCTTCACCGTCTGAGGGGAAATCCTTTGGTAGTGAGCGTTCATCGGCCTGAACCCACGCGAGGAACACTTGTTGAGACTGTGGTTTGAATGCTACGCGAACTTCTTCGGCGCTGTGAAAGACTTGTTGGCCGGTTCTTGGGATGATGCGCACGTAGCAGCGATAGTTGTCCCGTTCTTCGCGAAGTGTCCACCCATCATCCGAGGTTGCTTTGTCAAGTGACGCCCAGAATTCCTCTTCATCTTTGGTGTCCGTCTGGTACGTGTAAATTGCCGAGTCAACGTCCATGTTTCCGTAGATGCCGCGGATGTCGTGCTCGCCAACGATGAATGCCGCACTCGGATTTGAGCGGTTGCGGAGCTTCTCCGCGGAAGGCATGTAGCTATTCAGGTCGCACCCGGCCGTGATTGCCGTCAGCAACGCGAGAATCCCGATTGACGTGCGATGACTCATGGGAGTCTTTCCTCCCGTCATGTTTAGGGCAAATAACGTCCAAGATCACGGGGCGGCCGTGATCGACATTGAGTTCAAAACCGACGACGCCGGCCGCTCCCGTGCATCGTTTTGTTCGTCAGCTTTGGCGGTTCATGCACGGATGACATTCGGGTTCGTCC
>QQVO01000020.1 GCA_003388505.1 Planctomycetota bacterium | reverse complement strand
CCATCCCCCCTAACCCTCAGCAACCCGCCCCGCCTCCCGCCCCGCGCTCGCTCTACGCAAAGAGCCAGCGGGGGAAAGGGGGAAACGCATCCCAGACACAGACCCGAAAAAGTAAATCAACAAGCCGTTCCGTTTGGGCACACTGACCGGCGTTTCTGTCGTATTACAAACGGCCACAGCGCGAAAGCGTTCCCAAACAGAAGTTTGGGAACGAGGTTTTCAGGAATCGGGGAGCGAGGTTTGTGGGAGTGTGAACTTCACCTCCCTGTCGATGACGGGAGATCCCAAGAGATGCGACATTCTCGAATTGGGCTGTGCCCGCTATTCGCCCTGGTCTCGATCGCGGTCCACCCGGCCGTCGCTGCGGAACCGGATGTTACGGTCGAGATTACAGCCGCAGACCGCGCTCACGGCCCGGGACCGATCGCCTTCGAGGTACCCGAGTCCCTGCGCGATGCAGCGCACGTCGTGTTGACGGACGGCAAGACGGAATCGCCCGTGCAGCTGCTTCCCGATGAAACCGGCCGTGCGGTCTTCCTGCTGTCGGAACCGCTCGCAAAGGGGGAAACCAGGACGCTCTCGCTCCGGGCCGTTCAGAAACCTGAAAGCAACGATCCGCCTCTCGCCGAGTGCATCGCTGATGAGGAGTCTGTGCGCATCATGGCGGGTGGCCGGCCCGTCATGCAGTACAACGCGCGGGTCGTGATGCCGCCCGAGGGAATCGATCCGGTCTATCGCAGCAGCGGTCATCTGCATCCTGTGTGGACGCCGGCCGGAAGAATCGTCACGGACGATTTCCCCGCCGACCACCCGCATCAGCACGGCATCTTCAACGCCTGGACCAAAACGTCCTTTGAAGGCCGGGCGATCAATTTCTGGGATCAGAACGGCAAGACGGCGCGGGTCGATCATGCGCATCTGGAAGGAACGGTGAGCGGCGATGTCTTCGCACAATTCACCGCCGTTTTGCAGCATACTGATCTGACCGGCCCGGACGGCCCGCAACCTGTGCTGGAGGAGACGCGCACCGTGCGCGTCTATCCGCTGAGGGAGCGGTTCCTGTTCGAGATCGAAACTCGGCAGAAGTGTGTTGCTGATTCACCGCTCGTGATTCATGAGTATCACTACGGCGGGATGGCCTACCGCGGGCCGGAAAGCTGGATTGGGAGGCCTGAGCACGATTTCCTCACCAGCGAAGGGCAGACCCGCGCTGACGGCAACCACACCAGGCCGGCCTGGGTCTGTGTGCACGGACCGATCGACGGCGAAGTCTGTAGCCTCGCTGCCTTCGGCAACGCTGACAACTTCCGCCATCCCCAACCGGTCCGGCTGCACCCGAGCAAGCCTTACTTCGTTTTCACGCCGGCCGTGCTCGGCGAATTCGAAATCGGTCCCGATCAACCACCCTACGTTGCCCGGTACAGGTACGTCGTCCACGACGGCCCCCCCGACGCCGAACTCTACACCACCCTCGCCGCCGACTATGCCGACCCCCCGACCGTACGCGTGCTCGATTAGACGACCACAAAGGCACGAAGAGCACCGGGAAAAGTCAGAGAGGGGGAATTCCAATGACGAACAGGTTCGAGGACTGACCTGGACCGTTGGCTTTGTGTCGTCGTGGTTCCCCACCGATGGGCGGCATGTTCCGGACCACGAAGCCTCCACGAGTCGCCGTTCGACAGGACTGATTCGGGTAGGAAGGTTGCTGCCGCCGCATTCGCGGCTCCGGTTTCGGCTCGCTTGTATTCTGCGGGCTGACGCCCGCAGCTAAATGATGTCGCGGCTTCGCCGCTCGGTTTCCATTCGCCTCCGGTTGGGATGCGGGCGAGGCCCGCGCTGGGTTTCATGTGGCCTTTTTCTGTGACGTCCGTGCGACTAATGGTAAGAAGCGTCGTGTGGAGCGTAAATTGCGCGTGCAGCAGATTCCACGTTGTGGACATCCGACTCGGTGAGTCGGCTAGATTGGACTACTCGCGGGTGATGAATTCGTCGAGGTTGAGGAGGACGCGGGTGAGGGCGGTCCAGGCGGCGGCCGATTCGACGGAGACGCCTGCGGGGAGATCATCCGGCGCGGCTGCTTTCGCCAGTTCGGGATGGGCGGCGTAGGCCTGCTGTTGACGCTGCAGGAACTCGGACAGCCGCGTCAACTCAGCCGGTTGCGGTTCGCGACACAGGGCGCAGCGGACGGCGTAGCGGAGGCGTCCTTCATCGTAGGGCTCGGCTTCGGTCAGCACGCGGCGGGCGAAGCCCTGGGCCAGTTCGACAAAGCTGCGGTCGTTGGCCAACGTGAGAGCCTGGAGCGGCGTGTTGGAGCGAACGCGGCGGGTGCAGGTGGAGTTGGCGTCCGGCGCGTCGAAGGTCGGCATCATTGGATGCGGGCTGGAACGCCAGAACTGGGTGTAGAGTCCGCGGCGGTAGCGGTTCTCGCCCTGGCTTTCCGGCCAGGGCTTGGCGCTCTGCGTGAAGAGGTAGATGCCTTCCGGCTGAGGAGGATGCACGGGGGGGCCACCCATTGCGTCTGCGAGGAGACCGGAGGCTGAGAGGCAGGCGTCGCGAATGACCTCGGCATCCAGCCTGACACGCGACTGCCGCGCGAGCAGCCGGTTGCGGGAATCGACTTCGGCCAGATCGTCGCGCTGATGGGACGACCGGCGGTATGCGGCGGACGTGACGATCAGGCGGTGCATCGACTTGAGCGACCAGTCTCGTCTGATCAATTCCGAAGCGAGCCAGTCGAGCAGTTCGGGATGCGTCGGGGGTGAGCCTTGTGTTCCGAAGTCGTTCTCCGTCGCCACGAGGCCGACTCCGAAGAACCTCTGCCAGATGCGGTTGACCGTGACCCGCGCCGTGAGGGGATGCTGGGGGCTGACCAGCCATTGCGCCAGGTCGAGCCGCGTGATGGTTCCCTCTTCTGCGGGAACGTCCGGCAGGACTTCGGGAACGCCCGGTTCGACGCGGGCCCCGAGTTCCAGAAAGTTGCCGCGAATCTGTACGAAGGTCTCCCGCGGCTCGTCGAGTTCCTGCATCACGAGCGTGGTGGGGATCGTTCCGTTGAGGCTGTTGAGTTTCTGCTGTTGGGCGTCGATCTGGGCGGTCAGTTCGCGCCACGATTCGTCGGCCTTACGGAACGCCTGGGTGATCTGCTCCTGTTGTTCTTTGCTGCGCTCTTCGGCCGGGACGGCGAGGGCCGCCAGCAGGTGTTCGGGGAGTCTGATCGCGTCGCTCGGCGCCTGGGTGCGCGACAGTCGGAAGCAGCCGATCTGGTAGCTGGTGTTCGCGGCGCTCTCGTGCCGGAGGCGGATGATCCAGGTTTGCCCTGCCGCGGATTCGGGTGGAGCATCGAGCACGAACGTCGCGACGCGGCGGACGTTGAGGCCGTCCGGCGCGCCGTTGATGGCCCAGCCGGTCATCGGATCGTCGTCGATTGCGTGCGCGACGGGATAGTTCGGTTGCGAATGGTCGGCGAACGCTTCCTGGATGCTGATGGGCGTCGGGGCCTCTTCGGTTGTTTCCGTCGATGGATTCTCGATGGCGAGTTCAAAACCGGTGAGAACGAAGTTGCCGTTGCCGGCCAGACCGGGGCCGCCTTTGGGCAGCGACGCATGCGGCAGCACTTCGAGCCGGAGTGCGGTGACGGGCTCCTCCGGCGGAGGGAAGCGGATTTCGTAGACGTCGTGTCCGGGAATGGCGCCGCTCACGAGCCAGGAGGCGTCTTCCTGCCGCGTTATGTCAGCGCCGCCCGTTGAAACGACTCCGATCGGTTCAATCACGTGCCAGCCGGATGCTGCGGCCGACTGAGCGTTCTGCTCCCAGTCCGCTTGTGATTGAGCGAGTTCCTGTTCCCGGTCCGTCCGTTGCTGCTTCAGTTGGGCGATCGCGTCTTTGATCTGTTTTCGCCGGGCGGCCTGATCGGGGGTCGGAAGATCGATCTTCGGTGCGAGTCCGCCGGCGTCGTTGTTGTCGGCGGTGCTGTTAAAGACGGCGTAGAGGCGGTAATAGTCGCGCTGGGAGAACGGGTCGAATTTGTGTTCGTGGCATTGGGCGCAGCCGATGGTGACGCCCATCCAGACGGCTCCCGTTGTGTTGACGCGGTCGACGACCGATTCAACGCGGAACTGCTCGTCGTCGGTACCGCCTTCCTGGTTGGCGAGCGTGTTGCGGTGAAAGCCGGTCGCCACGAGTTGTTCGGTCGTGGGGTCGGGCAGCATATCGCCGGCGAGTTGCTCGATTGTGAATTGATCGAACGGCATGTCGGCATTGAGCGCAGCGATGACCCAGTCGCGGTAGGGCCACATGGTGCGTTCTCCATCGATGGTGAAGCCGTTGGAGTCGGCGTAACGGGCCGCGTCGAGCCAGTGGCGGCCCCAGCGCTCGCCGTAGCGGGGAGACGCCAGGACACGGTCGACCAGGCGTTCGTAGGCCGCGGGTTGATCGTCTGCGAGGAAGTCGTCGACCTCCGCGGGGGAGGGGAGTACGCCGAGCAGGTCGAGATAGAGTCTGCGGATCAGGGTGACGCGATCGGCCTCGTCAGACGGTTTGACGCCGGCTTCCATGAGCCGTTTGTGAATGAAAGCGTCGATGGCGTTGTGGATGTCGCCTGAAGCGTCGAATCGCGGCACGGACGGTCGCTCGACGGGCTGAAACGCCCAGTGGGAGGTGTCGTACTTGTGAGCCCGCTCGGCGACTTCGTCGCCTGGGTGCGGCGCTCCCGCATCGATCCAGCGGCGGAGGATGTCGATCTCCTCAGCAGTCAGCGGATCGGCGTCCAGCGGCATGCGTGCGACGTCTTCGGATTCTCCGGTGACGACCGCCAGCAGGCGGCTTTCGGCGCTCTTGCCGGGAACGATCCCCGCACCGCTGTCTCCCCCCTCGATGGCGAGCACGGCGGTGTCGACGCGGAGTCCGGCCTCCTGTGCGGATGCGGAGTGGCAGTCGTAGCAGTGCCGTTGGAGGATCGGCTTGACGTCAGTTGTGTAGTCGACGGGCGGGAGGACTTCGGTATCGTCAGCGGGGGCGGCAGTCATCGCGGAGCCGACGGCGAGCAATGCCAGCAGAATGGTCAAGGCGATGGGTTGCCGTGAGAAAGCCGGGAAGCGCATGGGCAGATCACATCGGGCGGGACGGGGGTGCGGGCCGGAGGCCGCGCCACGGTGGGTCGTTCCTATCACTCTACCGCGCCGGAGCGTGGGCGGGCAACGGGGAGGGCCGCGAGACGTTGAGTGATGCGATGATCGCAGGGGGATCACGCCAAGGCGCGGAGACGCGAAGGTACAGTTCTCAGGCCGCATCACGTGTATCACGGCGAGCCGATCGCGGGGCTGACGTAACAGAACGCCACTCTCTGGAATGCCGAAACGCCGCGGACTGGAGCGTGCCGTTTCGAGCGGCGGGGCAACGTGGTAGTCTGCCTTTGCTCGCGGTCCGCAGGTTCCGATCGCGTGGCCGATTAACGAGGCGAGAGCCGAGCGCGTTGCCTTCTGAGCGGTGCAGGAAAGACACAAGCCGGTGCAAGACGAATCCGAGCCGACACTGAATGAACTGGCGTGGGATCTGGTTCAGCAGGCGCTGTTCGCCTCGGAGGAGTTGCGCATCGAGTTGCTGGACGAAGTGGCCGGCGCGACGGTGATTGATTTCGGCGTCGAAACGGTGGGCAGCCTGGGGGCGGGGCTCGCGCTGGCGGAGGTGTGCACGGCGGGTCTGGCGGAGATCTCGCTCTGTTCGGGGGAGGTGGACGGCCGGGGCTGGCCGCATGTCTTCGTCACGAGCGACTCGCCGATTGAAGCCTGCCTGCTGAGCCAGTACGCGGGGTGGCGCGTGGGGACGAAAGATTTCTTCGGGATGGGTTCCGGACCGATGCGGGCGGCGGCAGCCCGCGAGCCGCTGTTCGAGACGTTCGATTACCGGGAAGCGGCCACGCATGTGGTCGGAGTGCTCGAGTCGAACCAGTTTCCGACGGAGGCGGCCATTGCCGAGATCGCTGAGAAGTGCGGCGTCGAGACGGCGAACATCGCATTGCTGGTGGCGCCGACCGCCAGCCCGGCGGGGAACCTGCAGGTCGCGGCTCGGAGCGTGGAGACCGCGCTGCACAAGCTGCATGAACTGGGTTACGACGTGACGCATGTTGAATCAGCGACCGGCTGGGCCCCGTTGCCGCCGGTCGCGGCCGACGATCTGGCGGGAATCGGCCGGACGAACGATGCCATTCTTTATGGCGCGCGGGTGACACTGATGGTGCACGGTGATGACGAGGCCGTGACTTCGCTCGGACCGCGGATTCCGTCCTCGGGGTCTCCCGCGCACGGTCGGCCGTTTCTGGAGGTTCTCGAGCAGGCGGGGAACGATTTTTACAAGATCGATCCGCTGCTGTTCAGCCCGGCGGAGGTCGTGTTTCACAACATCGAGACGGGCCGCGTGCATTGCTTCGGGGAGCTTGCGCCGTCGGTGCTGCGAGAGTCGTTCGGGATGTGACGGAGGAAGCGCGGGTCCAATGACTGAGATTTCATCGGCGGGCTGACGCCGCGCCGCTCGCCGGGACTACAGGTAATCGTTGATGACGTTTTCGAGGTACTCCTGCCGTCCGCTTTCGTTGGGGGCCGCTTCGCCCTTGTCGAGCATGTAGCTCTCGAGTTCGGCAAACTTCGCGGCGCCGTTCTCAATCTTCGCGCCGATTCCCTCATCGAAGGTGCGGTAACGGTTTTTCACGAAGTCTTCGAGAACGCCGTCGGCCCGGATGCGGGCGGCGATTTTCGCGCCGCGGGCGAAGGCGTCCATTCCGCCAATGTGGGCGTGGAACAGGTCGACCGGATCGAAGCTCTCGCGGCGGACCTTGGCATCGAAGTTGACGCCGCCCGGGGCGAGGCCGCCCTGCTTCAGAATGACGAGCATGACCTGCGTGGTGAGGTAGATGTCGGTCGGGAACTGGTCGGTGTCCCAACCGAGGAGCAGGTCGCCGGTGTTGGCGTCGATGGAGCCGAGGGCGTTGTGAATCCGCGCGTACTCCATTTCGTGCATCATTGTGTGGCCCGCGAGCGTGGCGTGGTTTGTTTCGACGTTGAGTTTGACCACGCCGTCGAGGCCGTTGCGGCCGATGAAGTTGAGACAGGCGGCCGCGTCAAAATCGTATTGATGCTTGGTCGGCTCTTTCGGCTTAGGTTCGAACAGGAACTGGCCGGTGAATCCGATCGATTGGGCGTGTTCTTTCGCCATGTGCATGAACCTGGCGAGATGGTCGAGTTCGCGCTGCATGTCGGTGTTGTAGAGGTTGTGGTAGCCCTCGCGGCCGCCCCAGAAGACATAGTTTACGCCGCCCAGTTCGTGGGTGACTTCGATCGCTTTTTTGACCTGCGCTGCGGCGTAGGCGAAGACATCGGCGTTGCAGGTCGTCGCCGCCCCGTGCATGAAGCGGGGGTGAGAGAAGAGGTTGGCCGTGCCCCACAAGAGTTGGATTCCTGTCTCGCCCTGTTTCTCCTTGAGCCGGGCGACGACGGCATCAAGGTTCTTGTTGGTCTCCGCAAGGCTCGCTCCTTCCGGCGCGACGTCGCGATCGTGGAAGCAATAGAACGGAGCACCGAGCTTGGAGATGAACTCGAACGCGGCGTCGACGCGGCGCAGCGCGTTTTCGATGGAATCGGACCCGTCGTCCCAGGGCCGCTGCAGCGTGGCGGCCCCGAACGGATCGGTTCCCGTGGCGCGAAAGGTGTGCCAGTAGCAGACCGAGTAGCGCAAGAGATCCCGCAGCGTGCGGCCTTCGACCTCCTCCTCGGGGTTGTAATGCTTGAAGGCGAGTGGGTTCTTCGAATCGGGTCCTTCGTACTGAATGGGGCCTACATCGGGGAACGCTTCAGCCATCGAACTGCTTTCTCGGTCGTCAATGGTTCCGGAGATGTCGTGGATTGGCGGCGGCGGGTCTGGAGTGGACAGCAACGCCAACCGGCAGGTTACCGCGTCGCCGGGCGATCGGCCAGCCGATCGGATTCCGGATGAACGGAAGCAATTTCCGGCTGCGCATCACGACCGTTCCCGTGGGAGCGGGCCAATAGTCGCCTCCGTAGATCGTAATTCATCACTCTGGTTGCCCTGCCTGAGGCAGTCCGGGCCAGACGCCGTCTGAAATCGGTTCCAGTTCCAGTTGCGATGGATCGACGACGACGTGCCGGATGCGCTCCCGCTTCCAAGTGTAGAGGACGTGCACGAGACCGTCGGCGGACTGGATGACGGCGGGATACGAGAACTCGCCCGGCTCGTTCTCCAGGACGATCGCGGCGTGCCAGTTCTCGCCGTCTTCGCTGACGGCCACGTTGAGCAGGGATCGTCCCCGCGGTTCGCCCGCGCTGCGTCGTGTGTGGTTATAGACCAGCAGATGGCGGCCATCGTCGAGCGTGACGGCGTCGACGCCGGAGTTTGGATTCGGCAGCTCCGTCTCCGTCATTTTGCTCCAGGTGCGACCGTTGTCTTCGGACCAGCTTGTGGTGATGCGCTGCTCCTTGCTGCGGCAGAGGATCTGCAGGCGGCCGTCGGCGTGCTGGAGGATCGTCGGCTGGATGGCGTTGAATTCTTCTCCGGAGTTGATGGGACCGATGCGTTCCCAGGTGCGGCCGGCGTCGGGGGTGATTTCGAAGTGGACGGTCCAGCCGTCGTGCTCGGTGCTGGAGCCGCAGAGGAGTTCGCCATTTTCGAGCAGGACCGGCTTGTTCTTGACCGGTCCGAGGATCGTCTCGGGCAGGCGGCGGGGCCACGACCACGATTCGCCGTGGTCTTCGGACTCGGTCAACATGCCCCACCAGGTGCTGGGGCTGGGGCCGCATTTGTAGTAGAGCTGGAGCGGGCCGTCTGGCTGCTGGAACAGCACCGGGTTCCAGCAGGGATAGCGGAGCGTGGCGTGTTGCACGCCGTCGGCGACTTCTTCAGGTTCGGTCCACTGACCGCGGGAGTGCATTGAGACCCAGATGCCGACGTCCTTGTCGCCCTCGCGGGTGCCGCCGAACCAGGCGGCGACGAGGCCGGCGGGGGTCTCTTCGATCGTGGCGGCGTGGCATTCGGGGAAGGGGGCGTCCTGGTAGATGAATTCGCGGGAGAGGACGCCGGGGGGGAGCTCGTCGAGGGCATTCAGGCCCACGGGTTGCGACCCGTGGGCGTTGGGGTTGATTTGCGCGTTCGGCTCGCCCTGGTCTTTGGCGCGGGGGTTTTGTTTGTAGTAGAGGTAGCCGTCTTCGGCGCCGACGAGGAGATCGGGGATGCCGTTGGCGTCCCAGTCGACGGTGGTGGGCGAGGTGGTATGTCCGGCGAGGACGCGGTCGTCGAGGGGGCCTTCATCGCTGAACCAGGTGAAGCCTTCGTCGTCGGCGCCGACGTTTCTGAGGAAGTTGACGTTGACGCTGTTGACGAGCAGGTCGAGCAGTCCGTCGCCGTCCCAGTCGACGAAGTGGAGCTTGCGGCGTCCGCTGGCGCCGGCGCGGTTGGCGTTGAGGCGGAGGAGGCCATCCTGCTTGTCGCCGACGGGTCGGTGGCGGGCATCGAATTCGCAGGGGCCGTGGATTTTGAAGATGCGTTTGGGGGGGAGAACGCGGAAGTCTGCCCAGGGAAGCGTGCTCTCATCGGGTTCGGAGTCATTTGGGAGAGAATCAGCATTAGCCAATCCCGCATCTTTCGAACGCTCGAAACAAGCCAAGTATCCTTCATGGTCGAGCATGACAAGGTCGTTCAATCCGTCCTTGTTCCAATCGAGTACGCAGGGTGTCGTGCGCCATTGGGTGACGAGTTCACCGTCATCGGGTGTCCACCAGTTCCAAGCCGGACCTTTCGGATCTTCCGTCCATGCGACGACTACCGGGTAGTGCTTCTCGAAAATCGGATTCGCCAGGCGATGAGTCCTCGCCGGGCCATTCAGCGGATCCCTGTGCAGTAGCTCTTCATAATTGCGATACCAGACGACCTTCCCCCAAATGTCGTTAACGATGAGATCGACGAAATCATCATTGTCCCAGTCGGCGACATACGGCGCAGTGTATCCCCATTTCGCTTCACACGGACCCTGGATGGAACCTGATCGGCCAGCCTGGTGGCGGAGCGGCCTCGGTCGAAGGATGTGCGCGCTCTGCGGCTCAAACAGGGCAATGATTGCAGGTTCATCCCAGCTCGGCGTATCGTCGCGAAAGCCGAGATTCTCTATGACTCCGAGGTATCCCGCGGTGTTTCCGCAAACGAGATCCTCGTCTCCATCTGCGTCCCAATCTGTGCTATGCGGCGTAACCAAAGCCCCGAATTTGACATCGCCGGCCTCCTGCTTGAAGTAGCGCCGGCCGTGGAAGACCGGTTGTCGCTGCTCAACTTTATCGCGGTTCTCAAGGACCGCGACGCGACCATCTTCGTCGCCTGAAATAAGATCGATATCTCCGTCGGCGTCCCAATCCACTGCAACGGGAGTAATCATCTGCAGATCCAGGCGCATGACATCCCGGGTCTCCTTGACCATTTCGTGCCATTTGCGCTCCTCTTCGGTCTGAGGTAAGTAGGTCAGGCGGACCCCATCAGCAAAGATGGGGAGCCCGCGTTCTCCTCCATTCTCAAACCACGTAAACCCATCGAGAAACTCGCCGCAGATGAGGTCGAGGTCGCCGTCGCCGTCGAAGTCGGCGAGGTTGGGGGAGGGCATACCGTAGACGTCGATGGGGTTGCCGTCGTTGGTGGTGAGTTTGACGGGCTGGGCGAAGATTGGGCGGGGGCCGAGCAGGTCGGGCCAGGGGGTGTCGTCGGGGAGCGGGGTGGGCGGTTTGTTGTCCGGACTCATCGGCGGGCTGACGCCGCGCCGCTCGCCTTTGGTGATCGCGAGGTTTTCGATGAGATAGACGAAGCCGTGGAGGGGGCCGTTGGTCCAGTTGCCGTTTTCGTCCCAGGCGTCGTCCCAGCCGTAGTCGTCCCAGACGCCGATGCCGACAATGACATCGAGATCGCCGTCGGCTTCCCAGTCGACGAGCTTCCACTGGTTGGCGCGGATGCGTTTGTATTGCGGGTCGATCTTGGCCGGGAGCGGAAGCTCAATTGGGTTCGCGAATTGATGCTCGCGAAAGTCGACGTAGATCTTCCCCGGTGTCATCACGACCGGCTCGCCGTCGATGTAGGAGACCTGGACGTTCGAGGGTCCGTGGGCGATGCGGACGGAGGGTTTGAAGACGGGGAGGGTCGAGGGTCGAGGGTCTAGAGTCGAGGGATCCCGTGGATTGCCATCCACGGGCTTTGGGGTTGGGTTTTCGAAGAAGTATGTGCCGTTGTAGGGCTTGTCGGGGCAGGAGACGACGAGGTCGAGGTCGCCGTCGCGGTCGTAATCCATCGGCAGGGGCCAGGCCCACAGGCCGACGCCGAGATCGACGACGAGGCCGGGGTTGTTGTACTGGATGCGTTCGAGACGATCCTGCGCGACTGAGGACTGCGTGCAGACTGAGAGGAGCAGGGCGCACGCGGCGGCCAGGGTGTGTCGACTTCGATTCGCGTTCATGGCCGGACGTCCGTTGAGAGATGAAGAAACGAAGAGTTCCCGCGCCCGAGCGGTCGCTGTCGTCTATGATGGTGAGCGTTCGCTCGTTCGCCTGCAACTCTGCACAGATTTCGACTCGCGATGTCCGATTCCACCAAACCCGAGCCAAGCGATCCTGATCCCATTCAACTGGATCGCATTGAACTGTATCCCGTTGAACCGGAATCGATCGAACCCGATTTTGAGACCGATCGCTCCGCCAGGGGGGCGATGGCCGAAGCGTGGCGGAGCATTGAATCGCCCGCTGCGTGGTTCGTGCTGCTGAACTTCCTCGACCTGGCGATGACGTACATCCTGATTACGCGGGGCAGCCGGTCGGGACTGGTCGTTGGCGAAAGCAACCGGGTGGCGGCGCATTTTTTGAATCACTGGGGGCTCAAGGGCCTGCTGGGCTTCAAGCTGGTCGTGGTGCTGTTCGTGTGCCTGATTGCGTATCTGATTGCGTTCACCCGGCCGGGGACGGCGCGCGGCCTGTTGGGAATCGGGACGGCGATCGTCGCGGCGGTGGTGGTGTACAGCGCCTGGCTGTACGTGCAGTAGCAGGTGTGCCCGAACGGAAGTTTGGGCACAAGGGGTAACGGATCGCATCCCGATGTCACGTCAACGGTGACGCACGCTCCCGGGAACCCGGTTAGTCGCGGTCGTGATTCTTGGGAGTTGGAGACAACGAGACGACCTCGGGGCCGCAGGCGCCTGTGGAGCAACCGGTGCAGCCGGTGCCGGAAGCCGAGCCGCCTCGGGTTGCTGCGATGAGACGGCACAGGCGACGCGCGATGAACAGAATCGCGGCTGCGATGCAGATCAGTGTTGCGATCGTCTGCCAGTTCATGATGTCGCGTTTGATGCCCGGACGTCTTCGCGACTCACCGACCGGGGCTTCCCTCGCTTCGTTCAGTCCAGCCCGGCCACCCGCCGCACATTCAACCCGCTCCGCACACTCACTGTACCAGATTTTCGCCGGTACTACGTGAACAGCATCCCGACTTGATACGTAATCAGTGCGCCGAGGTAGGCCATGAGGGTCATCGAGACGAACGAGAAGGCGGGCCAGCGCCAACTGTTGGTCTCCCGCCGCATGATGACGAGCGTCGACACACACTGAGCACACAATGCGAAAAAGACCATGATCGACAGCGCCACCGGAATATTGAAGACCGGACGACCATCGGGCCAGGTTGCCTGTTGCATGGCGTCGGTCAGCGCGAGTCTTGACTCTTCGTCATCGACATCCACGTCGCCGCCCAGGCTGTAGATCGTGCCCAGCGTAGCGATGATGACTTCTCTGGCCGGAAACGACGCGATCACTCCCACGCCGATCCGCCAGTCCCAGCCGAGCGGTTTGACAACCGGTTCGATTACCTGCCCGGCCCGTCCGAGATAGCTTTCTCGAATCAGGCTGCCGCTCAGACGGTTGTGCTCGATCTGGAGACGCTCCAGTTCGGGAGACTCACCTTGCTGTTCAAGCTCGGCGATTCGTTGCTGCACGGATTCGAGTCGGGAATGATCTCCGGGAAAGTAGCCGGCGGCCCAGACGAGGATGGTCGTGGCGAAGATGAGAGTCCCGGCCCGCATGACGAAGGCCAGCGAACTTTCGTAGACGCGACGCAACACGAGGAATGGGGAGGGCAGCCGGTAATCGGGAAGTTCCATGACGAACGCGGACGCCTCGCCTTTGAAGAACGTGCGTTTGAGCAGCCACGCCGAGGGCACGGCGACGATCAAGCCGAGGCACGACATTGCGAACAGCACCAGGCCCTGCATCCATGCCGTGTCCCGGCCGTCGATCTCACCCGGAATGAATGCGCCGATCATGAGGACATAGACCGGCAAGCGGGCGGAGCAGCTCATCAGAGGGGCGATGAGAATCGTGACCATCCTTTCGCGACGGCTCTGAATGACGCGTGTCGCCATGATGCCGGGCAC
Source organism: Planctomycetota bacterium (assembly GCA_003388505.1). Taxonomy (GTDB): domain Bacteria; phylum Planctomycetota; class Planctomycetia; order Planctomycetales; family Planctomycetaceae; genus MB-PLM-1. The sequence goes on along the minus strand of QQVO01000020.1, from coordinate 71,313 downwards.
GGCGCAGGCGAAGGACGACATGAGGGGCAGGAAGGCGCGTCCACTGAGTCCGAGCGGCGCCATCAGCCGGTCCATCATATAGGCGGCGCGGGCCATGTAGCCGCAGCCTTCCAGAATGGCGATGAACAGGAAGAGCAGGGCAATCTGCGGGAGAAAGATGAGAAACGATCCGACGCCGGCCACGACGCCGTCGATGAGGAGGCTGCGGAACGGTCCGGGAGCGAGCAGCGGTTCGATCCGGGCCCCGACCCAGGCTTGCGCGGTCTCGCAGGCGCCCATCAACGGTTCGGCCCAGGTGTAGAGGGTCTGGAAGACCAGCAGCATGACGGCGGCGAGGATCAGCGGACCCGCGACCCGATGGGTGAGCAGGGCGTCGATACGGTCGGTGACGGTGGTTTGTCGCTGCTCGGGCGCGGTGACGACGCGATCGAGCACGTCGCGAGCCCATTGGTATCTTCGCTCCGGTTCGAGATTGGAGACGGTATGGCCGCCGTCCTTCAGGCGTCGCCGCGCTTCGTGCAGATGGGTGGAGAGTTCGCCGTTCGCCCGCGCGAGGTATCGCTGTTCGATCGTGCCGCCCGGATCGAGCAGCATTCGCTCCCGGAGGAAAAAGGGGGCGTCGTTCTCGCCGAGTTCCTCGAGGCGTTCCTGCAAGCGGTCGCACTCCTCGTAGAATGCCTCGGGGAGAATGCGCGGCCGCGACGGGGCTTCGGAACCCGCCGTGGCGAGGATCGCGTCGCGGAGATCACCGAGGCCTCGCTTGCGATGCGCTTCGGTGACGACAACCGGGACGTTCAGCCTTTCGCTCAGCGCGGCGACGTCGACCGACAAACCTCGGCTTTGCAGCGTGTCCCACATGTTGAGGACCAGGACGGTCGGTCGGCCGAGATCGAGAACCTGGCTCAACAGGTAGAAATTGCGCTCCAGATTCGACGCATCGACGATGCAGACGACGACATCAATGTTTCCGACATCGGGCTGCTGACCAAGCAGGACGTCGACCGAGACGACCTCGTCCAGTGATCGGGGGGAGATGCTGTAGGTGCCGGGCAGGTCGATTACGTCGACAGGTCGGCCGCTCCACTCGACGCGGGCGATTTTTTTCTCGACGGTGACGCCGGGATAATTGCCGACCCTGGCCCGCATTCCGGCGAGCGCATTGAAGAGGGTGCTCTTGCCGGTGTTGGGATTCCCGACAAGAGCCACCTTCAGGCGGTCGGTGGCCGGTGGGGGTGAACTGACAGACATCGAGGGTGAACCAGACCGGCGGGGCGGAGGGGGGGATCAAGCGGCGGGTGCGGTGGCGATCCGGACTTTCCGGGCGTCTCGTGCCCGGAGAGCCAGGCGAGACCCGCGCACGAAAAACGCCAGGGGGTCGCCCAGGGGGGCGGAACCGATCGCTTCGACAATGGCGCCGGGAAGAAAACCCATCTCCCGCAGCCGGCAGAGTTCGGCTTCGTCGCCGTCCAGATCGACAATGGTCCCGGTTTGGCCGGGCCGGAGTGAATCGAGGGTGGACATCAATGGGGGCTCGCGAGCGGCTTTCGTGTTAAGAGCGGTGAGAATCTTTGCGTGGTGCGCAAACTTCGCGTGCAGCAAGCTCCTCGTCATGGACATCCGACTCGCCGAGCGAGTCGGCTACATTGCTTGCGGCCGGAGACCGCGCTGGGATCAGCTCGGCGACGGCGGCCGGGCGGAGAGCGTTGAGACTCAGTCTCAACAACGCTATTGAACTGCTGGGCGAATGTCAATCTGCCCTCTGGAGATCGGTTGACGCTCGCTGCCTGATAGCGTGCCCGCCACGGGGTTGCGATAATCGGGAGTATGGTGAGGTTGAGTCTTTTTCCGATCGCTGTGGGGGTTGTCAGCCCGTGGCTGTTGTTCGGCGGTGTGGCGCTCAGCGCGGTGCCGTTGATGATTCACCTGCTCTATCGGCACCGGTATCAGGACCGTCCGTGGGCGGCGATGCAGTTTCTGGCGGAGGCGGTCCGAAAGCAGGCGCGTCGCATTCGCCTGGAGTCGCTGGTGCTGCTGGTCGTGCGGACGCTGCTGATCCTGTTTGCGGGTCTCGCGCTGTCTCAACCGTTTACACAGACGCCCGCGGGAGTGGACGCGACCACGACCGCTCGGCACCGGATGCTGATCCTTGATGCATCGTTGAGCATGTCCGCAATGGACGGAGAGCAGTCGTCGTTCGCGAACGCGCGGGAGATCGCACGGCGGATCGTTCGGGAGGCGTCTGCGGGGGATGCGTTTCATCTCGTTCGCATCGCGGGCACGCCGCCGTATTCGATCATCCGCCAGCCCGCGCACGCAGTCGACCAGGTTCTGGACGAGATCGATCGCCTGCAACAGACCGAGGAGCGCGGTGATCCGGCGGCAGCGCTGGAGGCGGCGATTGAACAGATGAGCCGCAATGCGGGCGCCGAATGGACGGTGGTCGTCCTGAGCGACTTTCAGCGATCGAACTGGACGCCGTCGGACGCGCGCGAACTTGAAGAAATCCGCACTCTCTTGAAATCGATCTCCGAAACCGGAGAACTGCTGCTGATCGACGCGGCCGGCGCGACGAAAGACAACGCCGCCGTCGCGACACTCCAGACGGAATCAGCCGACGCCGTACTGTCCGAGACGACCCGTGTCACGGCGACGCTGCAGAATCTTGCTCCGGATCATTCATCCGACCGCCTCGTTGAGTTGCTGGTCAACGGTCTGCCGGTGGAGCAGCAGGAGGTGACGCTTCCGGCCGGAACAAGCGTTCCAGTCTCTTTTCGGTTCCCGAATTCACGCACGAACGAGTCGGTCGTCGAAGTGCGGCTTTCGGACGATCGACTTGCGCTCGACAATCGTCGCTGGCTCGTGCTTCCGACCCGGAAACCGCTGGACGTGCTGGTGGTCGGCGGGCCGTCCGCCTCCGGGTCGCTCCGCAGTTCGGCCCGATTCGTCGAACTGGCGCTGTCGCCTCGGGTCGGCAGCAGCGATGCCGGCTCGGCGGAGAACCGGAACGCGATCACGCCGACCGTCGTCAGCGACGGCCGGTTGCCGGAACTTGAGCTGTCGCGGTATGCGTGCGTGTTTCTGTGCGATGTGCCGCTGGTGACGGATGCTGAAGCCGGGTTGCTGCGAGAGTACGTGCAGGCCGGCGGAGGGCTGGTCATTTCGCTTGGCGAGCATGTGCGGAGCGAGTCTTACAATCGCGTTCTGTTCGGGGCCGACGGGGGGCTGATCGCCGGGCGGTTGGCCGACGTCGTCGCCGCTTCGGGCGTTTCGGAGGAGGGCTACCGTTTTGAGCCGCGGCAGTACGCGCACCCGATCCTGCAACCATTCGCCGGCAATGTCGACGCGGGTCTGCTGACCACGGAGATTTACCGCTATTTTCGATTCGAGTCGCCGGTCGATTCCGATTCGCGGATCGTGCTGCGTTATTCGACGGGGGATCCGGCAATTGTCGAGCGCGATGTTGGAGCGGGTCGGGTCTTCCTGGTGACCACGGCGCTGGACGACTCATGGAGCAATTGGGCGCTCTGGCCGAGTTTTGTGCCGATGATGCACGAACTCGTGCGCGACGCCGCAGCGGGGGGACTTGAATCCCGACAGTTGACGGTGGGTGAGCCGATCATTCGCCGGCTGCACTCGGCGCACGCCGACGCTGCGGTGGAGTTGATCGGACCGAATGGCGAGTCGAAGCCGCTGGACGCAGGCGCCGTTGCAACGGACCACGGGCCTTCCGCACAACCGGAAAATACCCCGTCAGAGATTCAGCGAAGACGAGGCCTGCTGCTGGCCACGCCGCCGATTCTGAGCAGCGGCGCGTATCAGTTGATGCTGGGGGAGCCGGCGAATGTCAGCGAGGCTTACGCCGTGAATGTGGACACGGTGGAAAGCGATCTTGCGGCGCTCGACGATCAGTCGGTGGCGCGCGATCTGCTGCCGGAGGAGGATTTCGAATTCCTGACCGGCTGGACAAAATCGCCCGACCGAGAGCTCGGAAGCGGCGGCGGCCGCGCGAGTCTTACCGACTGGTTCTTAAAAGCCGCATTCTGCCTGCTGCTGGTCGACCTGTTGATGGCCTGGCGGTTCGCCGTCGGGGCGGCCGTTCTGGCGGCGCTGGTGGTCTCGGCCCTGGCGGTGCAACTGGCCGGCGTGTCTCCGTGGTTCGCTTTCCCGGCGGCTGTTGTTCTGGTTGGACCGGGATTGATGCTGGTGCGCCGGAAGACTGCGCGGTTGCCTGCCTCGATCGCGTCGCCGCGATGACGCGATGTCAGCGTGTGTGCGGCTCGTGGGTGGACGTGCGGTTATGGACTCCGCAGAATCACCTGAAAGTCGAGCGCGTTCCGCAGTAAGAACATTTCCCAGACGAAAGCGAGCCATGCAGCACGCTGCTTTCCTGCTCATGTTGACTCTAACGACATCATGCATCATGGCTGGAGACGAGGAATACGTGCTGGGACCGGATTCGGAGCGTCAGGAAGGGGCGCCGCGGGGAACCGTTACGGAGCACGCCTGGAAGAGCGACGTGTTTCCCGGGACGATTCGGCGCTACTGGGTGTATGTCCCGGAGCAATACAACGCCGAGTCCCCGGCCTGCGTGATGGTCTTCCAGGACGGACACGCCTACGTCAGCGAGACGGGTCCGTTTCGCGTCCCAGTGGTGTTTGACAACCTCATCGCGAAAGGTGAAATGCCTGTCACGGTCGGAATCTTTATCGATCCGGGCCACCTGACGGAGTCGCTCCCCGAGGAGCCGGGATGGCGGCCCCGGCCGGAGAACCGCAGCTTTGAGTACGACACGCTTTCGGACCAGTATGCACGGATGCTGCTGGAGGAAATCCTGCCGGAGGTCGGCGCTGCGTACAATCTGACGGACGACCCGGACCGCCGAGCGATCTGCGGCATCAGTTCAGGCGGGATTTGCGCATTCACTGTCGCCTGGGAGCGGCCCGACGCATTCCGCAAGGTGCTCAGCCACGTGGGAAGTTTTACGAACATCCGCGGCGGCCATGTCTATCCGGCGTTGATCCGGAAGGGGGAGCGCAAGCCGATTCGCGTGTTCCTGCAGGCCGGATCGGAAGACCTGGACAACGAGCACGGCAGTTGGCCGCTGTCGAATCTGCAGATGGAAGCGGCGCTCAAGTACGCGGGCTACGATTACAAGTTCGTGTACGGCGGCGGGGCGCATAACGGCATCCATGGCGGCGCGATCCTGCCGGACTCACTGCGCTGGTTATGGCGCGACGCGACCGAGTAGAATCGCCGGTGGTGGGCAATACTGCGCTTCAACAGGTGAATCCATGACGCGGCATTTCGCATTCCAGGATCCGGAGGTCTCAATGATGAGCATGGCGGACCGGGGGAGCTTTCCGATGAAGCTGCCAGTCGTACTCCTGATGTGGGGCGTTTGCCTGCTGATCAGTCCCGGGACCGCGTTCGCCCAGGACGCGGACGCGGAAGACGACGTCGAAGCGTTCTATGCGCTGAGTGAAGACGGGGAGCAACTGCGGCGGCTGTTCGGCGTGCCGGGAACTTCGTTCGGCTCTCCCGCCGTCTCGCCGGACGGCAAACTGATTGCCTTCGACGGCTGGGAGATCGACAAGCAACCGAAGGTTACGCGGGTTTTCGTCGCGGCGATCGATCAGTCGTCGTTCACGGAGATTTGTACGGGCTACATGCCGACCTGGTCGGCCGATGGGAAGTATCTGACCATGTCTCGCTCCGGCACGAATCCTTCGGGAGTGTGGATGGCCAGCGCGGACGGCGACCAGTTGGAACACGTCGACTCCGGATGGGGCGCTCAGTGGGCGCCGGACGGGAAGACCATCGGGTACTTACAAGGCTCACAGATCGTTCTGTATGACGTCGAAACGGGCGAGACGCGCACAGTCTTCCCAGCCGGAGAGGAACCGTACCGGGGTGTGTATTGGAACATGGAGTTTTCTCCGGACAGTCGGCGAATCTGCTTCCTCGGGCGCAACTCGGACGGGACGTCGGACATCGCCATCGTGTCGCTCGACGATCCGGAGGCCGAAATCAAGGTGATCATGGAGGGCCAGACCGTTTATCCCGGCTTCGCCTGGCACCCGAAAGGCAATCGGGTCTGCTTCACGATGGGTCATCCGGAGACCGGGATCTTCCAGGTCTACGAGTTCGACCCGGACAGCGACGCGCCGCCTTTCCTGATGAAAGGCCAGGATCCTGGCAAGCGGAACCGAGAGGTCTGCTGGATGCCCGACGGATCCGAACTGGTTTACGTCGCGGACCCTGTCCCTACTGCGCAGTCGCAGAAGTAGAAGCGTGCATTCCTGACCGACGGCAAGCAGACACTGGATCGTCAGTCAGGCGCTGAAATTGGAATGCGATACTCGATTATCAACCCGAGTTTTTGCCTGCTGCTTTGTGCGGCCGCCCCGGCTCAGGATGCGAAAGACGTCACGGACACGTTCTATTCGCTGAGCGAGGACGGGACCGAGTTGCGGCGGCTGTTTACCGTTCCCGGTACGTCGTTCGGCGCTCCCGCGGTTTCTCCGGATGGGAAAACGCTGGCATTCAGCGGATGGCAAGCTGATCTACCATCGAATATGTCGCGCATCTTTATCGTTGCACTGGATCAGTCGAGCTTCTCAGAGCTTTGCACAGGCGCGATGCCGACCTGGTCGCCGGACGGACGGTACCTGGCGATGTCGCGTTCTGAGGTGGATCCAAACGGAGTCTGGATTGCGGCGGCGGACGGCAGCCAGTTTGCGCACGTCGCCGCGGGCTGGGCCGGTCGCTGGTCGCCGAACGGAAAGACGATCGCTTACACACGCGGGTCGCGATTGACGCTGTATGACGTTGAAACCGCTAAGTTGCGCGACCTGTTCACCTCCAGCCGGCATCCCTACCAGAGCGTGATCCGGAAGTTTGCGTTCTCGCCGGACAGTCAGCGGATCTGTTTCGCCGGTCGGAATCCGGACAACTCGCTCGACATCGCGATCGTCGGAGTGAACGACCCGGAGGCGAAGCCGAAGGTCATTGCGGAGGGAGCGCCGGTCTATCCCGGCTTTGCCTGGCATCCGCACGGACATCGCATCTGCTTCACGATGCCACACCCCGAGCACGGCCGGTTTCAAATGTACGAGTTTGATCCGGACAGCGACGAGCCGCCGTCGCTGGTCGCCGGACAGGATCCGGAGAAGCACAACCGGGATCCTTGCTGGACGCCCGACGGGACGCAACTGATCCACGTTGCCGTGGAGTGACCGGCAGCGGGATTTCTCCAGACAGTTCGATTGATTGCAGCAGAACTCCGCCACAGCCTTGAATGCAGCCCGCCGGTCGCCCCGTCGCGCGATGGTCGCTGTCTGCTGCGCCATGGTCTGCCTGACCGGCTGCAACGAGCCGTCCTCTTACCCGAATCGACCGATCACGCTGATCTGTCCGTGGGGAGCGGGGGGCGGGACGGACGCCGTTTCGCGGCAGATCGCGGCGCATCTCGAAACGGAACTCGGAGTTCCCGTCGGCGTCGTCAATGCCACCGGCGGCAAAGGAGTGACCGGGCACAACCGGGGTTTCCGCGCGCGGCCGGACGGCTACACCCTGACGATGGCCACGCTCGAATTGAACATGCTGCACTGGAACGGGCTGACCGATCTGACATACCACGATTGCATCCCGTTGATGTCGGTGAACGAAGACTATGCGGCGGTGTTCGTGCATTCGGACGCCCCGTGGGAAACCATTGCCGATCTCGAAGCGGCAATCCGCGCGAATCCGAAAACGTTGACCGCTTCGGGGACTGCGAGCGGCGGGGCCTGGCATCTGGCGCTGGCGGGGTGGCTGATTTCAGCCGGGCTGAATGCGGACGACGTCGTCTGGGTGTCGTCGACGGGAGCGGCCCCCTCGCTGAAGGAATTGATGAGCGGCGGGGTCGACCTGGTCTGCTGCAGCCTGCCGGAAGCCGCGACCCAGATGAAGAACGGCGACGTGCGGGCGCTGGGCGTGATGTCGCCGCAGCCGGTTCCGGGATTCGAAGATGTGCCGACGTTCGTGGACGCCGGTTACGACTGGACGCTCGGCGGATGGCGCGGACTGGCCGTGCCGCGAGGCACACCAGCAGACGTGGTCAAGACACTGACGAACGCGTTGGACCGAGTCACGTCGGGGGAGACGACGATCCTGGTCGGCGCAAGCCAGGTCGACGGAGAGGTTGTTCGCAGACGGCAGACGTTTCCGCAGTTCATGGAAGAGCAGGGTTACGACAACACGCGGCGCGGCCCGGAGGAATTTCAGCGCCTGCTGGCCGAGCGCGACGAGCAACTCGGCGCGCTGTTGACCAGCGACGTGATGCGCAGCGTTAATCGGGACCGGTTCAACGCCGCGACGTTTCCCAATGCGCTGCTGGCCGCGATTGGCGCGGTGCTCGTGCTGTTGGTGGTTCAACGAGGCCTGCGTCGCTCGGGCTCGGCTTCCGAATCGCCAATCGAGAATGCAAGTCTCCGCAGGCGTAGCGTGTCTCGAAAAGGCGTTATCGCCTGCACACTTTTTGTGCTGGCGATCGCTGTGTATCCGCTGGCGGCTGAGACGGTCGGTTTCGTCATTCTCTCCGCGGCGCTGCTCGGTCTGATGCTGTGGAGTCTCGGCAACCGGATTCCGACGTGTGCGGCCGTCACGCTGGTCGTGGTGCCAATCGCGTACCAGTTCTTCGCGGGAGTATTGCGGGTCCCGCTCCCGCGCGGATGGTGGGGTTGGTGATGGCTGATCCCGCTCTGGAACCGACCATGACGGCCCGCGAGGCGATCGTCACTGCGCTGACGCAAGTGACGGACGTCACGACGCTGGCTGTCATTGCGGCCTCGGCCGTGTACGGCATCTTCGTCGGTGCAATCCCCGGCCTGACGGCGACGATGGCGGTCGCGCTGCTGGTGCCGCTCACCTTCTTCCTCAGCGACGTGCAGGCGATCGCAGCGATTGTCACGACCGTCACGTGCAGCATCTTCGCAGGCGACATCCCGGCGACCTTGGTGCGGATTCCGGGGACACCCGCTTCAGCGGCGTATGCTTCCGACGCCTATTCGCTCACGCAACGCGGCCGCCACCTGGAGCCGCTCTCTGTCTCGCTGGTGTTCAGTGTGATCGGGGGCCTGTTCGGAACAGTGGTGCTGGCGGCAGCGGCGCCGCAACTGGCGCGGCTGGCGGGGGAGTTTACGAGTTACGAGAATTTCTGGCTGTACGCTCTGGGGCTGACATGCGCGGCGATCGTCTCGCACGACTCGCGATTGAAAGGCGCGTTGGCCCTGCTGGTCGGGATGCTGCTGGCGACAGTTGGACTCGGCACCGATTACAGTGTTCCCCGGCTGACGTTCGGGAGCGATCATCTGATTACCGGCATCAACTTCATCCCGGCGATGATCGGACTGTTCGGGATTTCGGAGGTTCTGCGCAACGTGCTCGGGCTGAGTGATCGGGACGATGCGGGAGACATGCGTCCGGCTGTTGCCGACGGTGCCGCCAAAGGCCGCGAGCCCGGCTTCTCCGTCCGGCGGCTGGCAAGGGAACGATGGTTGTCGATCCTGCGGAGCAGTTCGATCGGATCGGTGATTGGAATGCTGCCCGGCGCCGGGGCAGACATCGCCGCCTGGATTGCTTACGCGGTGTCGAAGCGACTGTCTCCGAATCCGAAGGAGTACGGGAGCGGCTCTCTGGAGGGAATCGGCGATGCGACGGGAGCGAACAACGCTGCGCTGGGCAGCGCGTGGATCCCGGCGCTCGTGTTCGGCATTCCCGGCGATTCGGTGACGGCGATCGCGATCGGCGTGCTGCTGATGAAGAACATCACGCCCGGTCCGAAGATCTTTGACACGACCGATAATCCGGAGCAGGCCGTGCTCGCATTTGCGATCTATGCGGTGTTCATCGTGGCCAATCTGCTGCTGATCCCGATCGGCTGGTTCGCCATCCACGGGGGGTCTCTGCTGATCCGCGTTCCAAGACGAATCCTGCTGCCGGTGATTGTGCTGTTTTGCCTGATCGGCAGTTATGCCATGAATGCGAGCTACTTCGATGTGTGGGTGATGCTCGTGATGGGCGTGCTGGGCTTCGTGCTGGAGGCGTTCCGGGTTCCGCTCGGCCCGGTTGTTCTGGGCATCATACTGGGCGGCGAATTGGAGCACCGGTTCATTCAGAGCATTACGAAGGATGCTTCTGCTGGCGCCTTTCTGGGGAGCCCGATTTCCGTCGTGCTGGCGTCTTTAATTCTGTTGTTGTGGGTCGCGCCGTCGATTTCGGCAATGTGGAGGAAATTGCGCGAGCGCGACGCGTGAGAAGATCGCACCCGCGGGCGTCGACTCAGGGCGAACTCGCAACGTGAGTTTCGCTATCTTTCCTGTCTTCTACGCCACTCTTTCAGCAGTCTCCCTTGATTGCCCAGTCTTCGGCGTTGCCGCCAATTCGCCTTGCCGCAACGACTTGCCTGGAGTAGAAGGCCGCTGCGCACGGCCCCGGCGCCTTGCCGCGAGCGAACCGGGGTTTCACGGCGCTGAGCTTGTTCCAACCCCGGCCACCCAACGCTCGCGGGACCCCGTCACTGTTGCTGTTTCTAGACCGTTGAGCAGGGATGCTCCGCAGACTTCGTCGCTGGATTTGTCCGGATCTCGCGATCGACCTCGGGACGGCCAACACACTGGTCGCCGTGGGGGGCGACGGGATCGTCGTGGACGAACCGTCGGTGCTGGCCCTGGCCAAGGGAACGCGAAAGGTGCTGGGCCGCGGGACGGCGGTCGGCAAACTTGCAAAGCAGATGCTCGGGCGCACTCCCGATTCGATTACGGCCGTTCGCCCGCTGAAGGACGGTGTGATCACCGACTTTGAACTCTGCGAGATGATGCTGGAGTATTTCATCCGCAAGGCGACGCGCGACGCCCGGGGACTCCGGCCGCGCGTTGTGATCGCGGTGCCGGGAGGCATTACTCCGGTGGAGAAGCGGGCGGTCTTCAACAGCGCGGAACGCGCCGGGGCGGGCCGCGTCTATCTGATTGAAGAGTCGAAGGCCGCCAGCATCGGCGCCGGACTGCCGATCTCCGAACCGATCGCCAGCATGGTGTGCGATATCGGGGGCGGGACGACCGAAGTGGCGATTCTGAGCCTGGGCGACGTCGTGGCGTCGAAGTCGATTCGAGTCGCGGGCGACGAAATGGACGAGGCGATCGTCGAGTACGTACGGCAGAATTTCTCGATGCGGATCGGAACCTCCTCCGCGGAGCAAATCAAGGTGGAGATCGGCAGCGCCTATCCCCGTGAGACGGAACAAACGGCCGAGGTGCGAGGTCTGGACACAATCAGCGGCGTGCCCCGCAAGGCGACGATTACCAGTGAAGAGGTGCGCGAGGCGTTGCGCGGCCCCCTCGAAGCGATTCTGAATTGCGTCAAGCAGACGATCGAGCAATGCGATCCCGAACTCGTCGCGGACCTGTCCGACACCGGGCTGGTGCTCACGGGAGGCGGGGCGCTGCTGTACGGGATCGATCTGCTGATGCGGGAGCAACTCGGGATTCCGGCCCGCGTTGTTGACGACCCCCTGACGACGGTCGCTCGCGGAACGGCGATCTGTCTCGAGCATCTTCAGGACTGGAAAGACAGCTTCGACACTGACGCGGCTTGAACCGGCCGGCCCACCGCCGGCCCCGCCTTCCATTTCCCGTCCCGATCGAATTTCGACCATGCCTCGCCGAACGAGGGACTACCGACAAGCGGCCCGCGGCGCTTCGCAGCGCGGGATGGTCGCGGCGCTGTTGCTGATCTGGCTAGGAGGCGCCGGTCTGACCTTGGCGCCCGCCGCCGTCGACGATGCGCTTCGTTCCGTGATCTCCGACGGACTCGCTCCCGGCTGCCTCGCAGCGGCCTGCGTCCAGCGGCGCGTGGAAGAATGCTTCGCCAATGATGCACAGACGGCTGATCAGGATGAAATCGTGCGAGTGAAGTCGGAACTCGACGCGTGGCGCCGGCGGTGTCTCGAACTACAACATCGTTGCGCCGCGCTGAGCGCGAAGTCCGCCGGCGACGCCGACCTCTCGCTTGACTATCGGCCGACGGAGGGGCCGCCGCTCCTAATTCCGGAGTTGCTTCGCGCCGAAGTGATCGGCGATAGGAGCGATGCACTGCGTTCGCGGCTGGCGAAACTTGTCGACCGGGGGACGACCGGCGGGGTCGCCGTTGACGATCTTGTGCTGGCCGATGAAGCGATCCACGTCGACCAGGGATCGCTCTCCGGTGTGTCGGAGGATATGCCGGTTTTTGCCGGCCGGACGATTGTGGGTCGGATCGCCAGGGCGGGACATTGGACGAGCACCATCCAAGCGGTGAGTGATCCTGAATTTCGTGGCTACGGTCAAATCATCCGCCGCTCCCCGCATGGTCCTGTGTTGGGCGCGAAAGGCGTTGTGGCGGGCAACGGCGACGGTACGTGCCGTCTGGAATTGATTCCGGTCACCGAACCGGTTTCGGTGGGCGACGACGTCTACACAGCAACCGGCGTGGGCCAGGACCGGCAGCGGCTGCACTACGGGCGGATCATCGCCGCGGATTACGAATCAACGAGCGGCTACTGGTCGATCACGCTGAAATCGCACCACAAGTTGGAGTCGCTGGCATCGGTCGAGATCCTGCGGGAGATTCTGAATCCGACGCGATTCGCTGACTCGCCCGAATCGACCACGCGGATCGAGCCGACGATCCAGCAGGTGGGAGGATTCAGCGAAGGCACTACCCGCGAACAGAATCGGCTGGTCCGATGATCCGTCATATTCTCATTGTAATGGCAGTCTACGCAGCGGCTGTTCTGGAATCGGGCGAGTTCTTAGAACTCGGCAACGGTCTCACGATCTGCTGGCTGCTGGTCGCGGCGGCGTTTGCAGCGTGGAGTTTCCCGGCCGCAGAAGCGGTCCTGTGGGGCGCACTCATCGGTCTACTCCGCGATTGTGCGGGGGCCGGGGTCATCGGACCGGGAATCGTGATTGTCGGCACCCTCACCGGTCTGGCGGCCGTTGCGATCCGACGAGGCGGATGTCGCAGTGCGGCAGCGTTCGGGTTGACGACCGCGATTCTGGTGGGAGTCGCGATCGTACTGACCGGCTTGCTGCAAAACCTGTCGGCTGGAACGCCGCTCATCTCAGGCGAACAGGGACGACGCGTGCTGAGCGACGCAGTCGCTACGGGATTCGCGGCGTTCATTGCGATGTGGGCCTGTCGAGTGACGCCCGCCGCGTGGTTGGCTCAATTTCTGACGCCCCGAAAGATTGGTCGGTCGGTCTGACGAACGGAATCGACCCCGCGTGAGCGAGCATGCGAAATCGTCCCCTCAACGACGTTCAAATTCTGGCTCGGCCGGAAAAGCCGTCGCTCGACCATGCGCCGCATCTTCGTCTGTTCGTTCTCTTTCTGGCGATGGCGTTGCTGCTGTCGGGAATAGCGGTTCGAGTCTCGGCGCTCAAGCTTCTCTCCGCTGACGAATTCGCCGGACGCTGGGACCAGCCAGTTGTGTCGTACGAACCGATCGTGAGCCGCGACGGACGAATCCTGACGACGGATGGACGGGTGCTGGCCTACGATGCGCCGCAGTTCAACCTGGCGATCCACTACCGTTGGTTCGAGGAACCGGTCGATTCGGACTGGCTGACACGACAGGCGCGCACTCGGCTAGGGCCGCGCGAGCGCAGCGATTCCGACGCGATGGACGCCGCCCGTCACGAAGTGCTGCGGCGGCGCGACGCCCTGTACGAGGCGATCTGCGAGGCGACCGGCCTCTCACGCGACGCACTCGCGTCCCGCTGCCGTCAACAGCAGCGGCGGGTGGAGCGGATCTATGAACACGTCCTGGCGGTCCGAGAGCAACGGATCGCATCCGCCCAGGGACCGGCCACGAAGCGCGATGAATTCAGCGAAGGGAGTTGGTGGGAGCAGCATTGGAGCGCCTTGAAGAACGAATTGACGACTCCTCCCGAACGCATCGTCCGTGACCCACTCATCATCTCCGAGCAGGAAACTGACCATGTCGTTGTTGAAGACGTTCCGTTAGAGGTCGTCGCTGCCGTCGAATCCGTGCCGAGCCGCTTCCCCGGCGTCCGTATCCGCCAGTCGACCCGTCGGGTCTATCCTGAAGGAACCTTCGCCTCTCATCTGATTGGCGTCCGCACTCCCTTGACCGGCGAGGAATATCGCGACCGCCAGAAGCAGTACCCTGAGGGGGATCCCCTCAACCTGGAGACGGGCGACCGAGTCGGACGCAGCGGAATCGAACAGGCCTACGACGCCGGACTGCGCGGCCGGAGAGGACTGCGGCGGATCGTTCGCGATCACCGGGGAGACGTCCTTCACGAGGAAACGGTGCGCGATCCGGTCCACGGGAGAGACGTCGTCATCACGATTGACAGCCGATTGCAGGCACGTGCCGAGTCTCTGCTCGATCACGCTCTGAGTGGTTCTGTTGAGGCGGAAAGCGGGAGCGATTCCGCCGTCTCCGGCGAAGAGCCGCCTCCCCAAGGAGGTTCCATCGTCGCGATCGAGGTGCATTCCGGACGCGTCCTCGCTGCGGCCGCCGCGCCTCGACACGATGCGGGGCTGCTGGTCGATTATGACGCCGACGAGTGGCGGCGGGTGCTGGCCGATCCACGTCGTCCGTTCTTCCCGCGCGTGACGCAGATGACGATCCCGCCGGGGTCGGTGTTCAAGACCCTGACGGCGATCGCAATGATCGAGAGCGGGCTGGTCGATCCCGAGGCCCACTACCATTGCCGCGGATACCTCGAAGACCCGAGCCGCGACCGCTGCTACATCTATCGCCACTACGGCGTCGGTCACGGCGACATGAACCTGGAGTCGGCGCTGTGCCAGTCGTGCAACGTGTACTTCTTCGACGCGGCCCAACGGATGGGACCTGCGGCGATCCAGGAGTGGGCGGCCCGCTTCGGCCTCGGGCGTCCCACCGGGGCGGGCGTCGCGGGCGAAAAGGGGGGGCATCTCCCGGATCCGCATCCGTCGCCTGACTCAGAGCCGTGGTATCCGGGAACGACGCGGCAGTTTGCGATCGGCCAGGCAACGCTGACCGTGACGCCGTTGCAAGTTGCCAGGATGATGGCGGCCGTTGCGAATGACGGGTATCTCGTGCAGCCGCATTTTTTCGAGGAGCGGTTTCCGGAAGATCACAAACCGACTTCCGCATCCCCGATCCGATTGACGAACCACGCGGTCGATGAATTGCACGTCCCCGAACTCTCACGAATTCCCGGGCTTTCCCCGGAGACGCTGTTGAGGGTGCGTGCCGGCTTGCGGCAGGTCGTCGAACATCCGCGAGGCACCGGCAAGAGAGTGCGACTGGAGCAGATTCCGATCGCCGGCAAGACAGGGACGGCGGAGATCGGAGGAGGCCGCAACGACCATGCCTGGTTTGCCGGGTATGCTCCGGCCGATGAGCCGCAAGTGGCGTTCGTCGTCGTGTTGGAAGAGGGAGGCTCGGGGGGGCGCAGCGCCGGGCCGGTTGCGAGACAATTCGTCGAAGCGATGCTCGAATTCGGTGTGTTGCTCCCCCACTCATCCGCGAACGACAGTCCGGAAGTCGCGTCCGACGGCCGGAGGGCCGGCGAATGAACACTCGCCCGGAGCAGCTCAGCGAGCACTCGGTGAGGGCGACCCGCTGACTCCCGCCCGCTTCTCGAAGACCGGCTCGCCGCCCTTCTGATTCGCCATCACCCACCCGTCCTCCTGAAACGTCCGCAACACGTACTGGCGGTGACCGAGCACGTCGGGATTCGCCCTGGCGATGCGCATCGCTTCCCGCAGGGTGACGACGGCCGACAGCGAGGAGGACTTCACGTAATTCCTGAGTACGTGCAGGTGTTCCGGCATGGGGGCGCCGATCGGAACGACCATGTTCAAACCCGTATCAGAGGTCGTCAGTTCGCCGGTGTCGTGCTCAAGCACACTGGGACTGTGCAAATTGCCGCGCGGGAAATCCTTGCGCGGTGAGGGCGCTGATCGCCCGGTCTTCTCCGCATACACGGCATGCAACCGGCCCAGCAGACTGCGGTTGGACAATTCCCGTACGAATGGCGCGATCCATTTCTTGAGGACATCCGGCTTTCCATCCAGTCCGGAGTGCACGATGCGGCCGCGGAGCACGGTCGCCGCCGGATCGGACGATTTCCAGTTCATCAAGACGAGCTGAATGAACTGGGCGAATTCCTGCCTGGTGAGCGGAGTCTTTCTGCCGACGGCCGTGACAAACTCGATCATGACGTCGACTTCTCCGACGTCGATTCGCTGTAGCGCCGTGGGATGGGCCTCTGCAACCTGAAGAAACACGTGCCGGTAGGCCGAGAGCAGATCGAGCAGATTCGCCAGCAGGAGCGGCACGATTCGTTGATCGACCGATTTCAGTTCCTGCAGTCCTTCGGTGACGGTCTGACGGACCAGCCGCTTGAAGTCGGCGCAATTGGCGCGAACCAGCGGCTGTTCGTCAATCAGAAACTGCTTCCAACCTCCGGGGTATCGGTCGACGTCGGATTCGACGATCTTCCGCAGTCGGGCCGGCACTCCATCTCGGGTGGGTCTTGGGCGTTCCATCGGCGACAGGCTGCCATCCGCTCGCACGCGACGCGTCGCGACATAGCGCTGCGTAAATCGGCCGAGCTGACTGAGCTGTGCGGTGCGCTTCGCGTTGAGGGCGCGCGACCCGCCCGGCCAGGTTTCGGCCAGCCGCTCAATCGATTCCGAGATGGACCGTTCGGCGCGGAGGTCGGCGGGCCGCTTCCAGAATTCGGCGACTGCCGCGAGCAGCGCGTTGAAATCGCTTTCGGAGCATTTCCACGGCGCCGCGGAACCGCTGATCGTCTGTTCGGACTGAGGATTGGCGCGATCACTCATGCTCCACCTCCTGGGATGAATGCATGCGAAACCGAATTCAGGTGTTCCTGTCCCAGCCTGGTCGGCTGCGATTCCGCCAGGAGCCCGCACCGCGATTTGACGAGAGCATGCTAGCCCCAAACTCGCGCCCTGCCAAGCGGTGCACACGGCGGCCATGTGGCTTGCCTTGACGGACATCCGCAAGTCAAGCGGCACGATCGTTGCAATCGGAGTCAGCCGTTGATTGGCTGCGAGCGGTAATCGCCGTGCATTTGCATCGACCGGTGCGAGGCGACCCCCGCTGCGTTCAGTCGATTGAACATCTGAACGAACGAAATGTTCGCCTCCGCGATCGCTTTCTCCGGGCCGGGACGATGCGGCTTAGGCGACGGTTCGGCTCTTGCAGGATCGCTTTCGGCACAATGAATGTGCCGTCGGACAACGATTTGCCATCGTCCGCACTCTCACGATCCTTCCGGCGCGGTGCGCCGAGCGTGATCTGCGACGTTGACGGCACGCCGCATGCGTCCATTCCGCAACATGCCGGGTCGGATTCAGGCAACAAGCGTCCCGATCGAAATCACCGGACTGAACCGGGAAACGCCTTGGCTCCGACCCTGCCGCGGCCACGACGCATGCGACCGATCCTGCCAGGACGAACGGCTGCCTGGTCCGGGCATCGTCGTTCAACCGCGGTGACTTTCCCGGCACGGGGAGAATCAGCCCTGTGCCGCCGAAAGCGCGGCGGCGTTGCGCGAGTGGTCGGTCGCCACTGCTCGCGACACGCGTGATTCGGTTTATGTCTCAACTCAGGTCAAAGGAACTCGAAGCATGTTCAAGGCATTACTCAACGATGAAGCGGGCTTCATCGTGTCAGCGGAACTGGTCCTGGTGGCCACGATTCTCGTGATCGGTCTCATCGTCGGACTCAGCGAGGTTCAGCACTCCGTCGTGGCTGAACTCAACGACGTCGGCGACGCCATCGGAATGCTGAATCAGAGCTATCACTTCAGCGGATTCCACAAATTCGACGGCAAGCACCAACTGCACGCATTGACGGTCGGTTCCGCGTTCCGCGACAGCATGGACGAGTGCGACAACAACCAGTGCGACATCACCTGCGATCCGCCGCGTCCGGAAGGCCCGAAACGGCGCTGGTAGTCAGTGCGCAGCCGCGCCCGAAACCGTGTACCGAGGCGGGTTCATGATCGAATGCCTGGCAACCGAGTTGAGTCAATCCGTTCAATGCGCTTGATGGAGTGATTCGCGACCCCGAGGGTGGGCCACTCGGGGTCTTTTTCGTTGTTTGACAAGGTCGCCACTCGTCAGGCGGGGGTTCTTCAGTTCGGCCGGTCGGGCTGGGGATTTTTCTGCTGCGCCGATTGAGAGCCAACGTGCGAACCTGAAGACAAGGAGTCTTCAAGGGTGTGGTCTTCGCGGAAGATGCGCAGCATCTGCATGTAGAGAAACGAGGCCGTCCAGGCGATGAGCACGAGTCCGGTCAACGTCTCGACGGCGGTCATGTATCGCAGCGCGCCGGTGGGGACGATGTCCCCGAATCCCAGCGACGTATAGCTTACGAACGAATAGTACCAGTAGTCGCTGGATGCGCCGGTGACGCCGCCACTTTCCATCGTGTCCATAGTGAGCGGCACGAGCCGGCCGTAGCGCGTGTCGTCGAGGAAATCGTACCCCAGAGCAAAGATCGCAACCTCGGCCATGTGCGCGGCGAGCGCTCCGAAGACGCCGATGACGATCGGATAACGCCGGCGGCGAAGCTGTTTCTTCAGCCAGTCGGAGAGGTGCAGCAGCGCCTGGCAGTGCAAGATCACAGATGTGACCACACACAAGGCGGTGACGAGCAGAACCATGAGCATTGACGGCGAACAGAAATCTGTCGATTGAGGACGCGCGTGCGTCAGGATTCGATTGCAGGAGGCGTTGTCTCCGCGTTCGCGCTGCGCAACTCAGACAACTTGCGGAACACAACAAAGAAGGTCGGCACAAAGGTGAGCGAGAAGACTGTCGCCGCCAACATTCCCCCGACCACGGCGTTGCCGACCGCCTGGCGGCTCGCGGCGCCGGCGCCGCTGGCGACGAGCAGCGGCAGGAACCCGAGAATCGATGAGAACGCCGTCATCAGAATCGCCCGAAAACGGAGATTGGCAGCGTTCACGGCCGACTCGCGGATCGAGACGCCTTTGCTTCGCTCTTCGCTGGCGAACTCGACGATCAGAATCGCGTTCTTGCTCGCGAGGCCGACGAGCAGGACGATGCCGATCTGCGTGTAGGTGTTGTTATCGGCGCCGCGAAGGAGCAGGGCGATGACCACACCCAACACGGCCAGAGGAACGACGGCGATCACCGCCGCGGGACTGGTCCAACTTTCATATTGGGCGGCCAACACGAGGAAGACGAAAACGACTGCCAGTATGAAGACCGTCGCTTGACCCTTCCCAGCCTGGATTTCCTGGTACGACATGCCGGTCCACTCGAAATCGAAAGAGGCCGGCAGGCGTTGTGCGGCCATCTGCTCCATCAACGCCAGGGCCTGGCCGGAACTGAAACCGGGGGCGGGAGAGCCGTTGATCGCGGCGCTGGGCGAGAGGTTGTACCGCCGCACGACGGTCGGGCCGAATCTCTCACTGACGTCGACCAGCGACGCCATGGGAACCATGCGTCCCGCCGCGTCGCGCACGTCGAGACTTTCGATGTCCTCGGGGGAGGCACGGAACTCCGGTTCGGCCTGCAGGCGCACCTGATAAGAGCGATTTTCGTAGGTGAAGTCGTTCACGTAGGCCGATCCCAGATAGGCCTGCAAGGTTCCGAATACGGAACTGAGCGGGACGGACATCGTCTTCGCCTTCGTGCGATCGACATCGGCGAAAAGCTGCGGCACATTGGCCCGAAACGTCGTGTTCAGCGCCTGCAGGCCGGTCTGCCCGTTGCCGGCAGCCGCCATGTCCTCGGCGACCGCTTGCAATCGCGCGTAACCCGCGGATCCGTTGTCCCGGACTTCCATCTGAAAGCCGCCCGCGTTGCCCAGGCCGTCGATCGGCGGGGGTATGAACCCGAAAACGCGCGCCTGCTGGATTCCGGCGAACTCTTGCTGCAAGTGTTTTTGGATCGCTGCCTGGCTGAGGCCCGGTTCGTTGCGTTCCTCCCACGGCTTGAAGATCAGGACGGAAAAACCCAGGTTGGAGCCGGCGTTCCCCCCGAGCAGCGAATATCCGGCGATGGAAACCCAATCGGTGACACCGGGCGTTTCGGCATAGACGTCGTTAAGCGCTTCCATGACGCCCTCCGTCCGCTGCATGGAGGCGGCGTCGGGAAGCTGGATGTCGACGAACATGTAGCCCTGGTCCTCGGTCGGAACGAATCCGGTCGGAAGCTGCCCGAGCGACCATCCCGTAAGGCCCACCAGTCCGACATAGACCAGCATGACGAGCGCTACGACGCGTACCAGATGTTTGATCACGAATGTGTAAGCGCCGGTGATTCCATCGAACGCGGAATTGAACCATCGAAACAGAACGAACTGGCTCTGCTTGGGAGGACGCAGGACCAGGCCGCACAACGCGGGGCTGAGCGTGAGCGCGTTGATGGTGCTGATAATCACGGCCGCAGCGATGGTCAGCGCGAACTGGCGATTCAATTGTCCGGTGATGCCCCCCATGAACGCCGTCGGAACGAACACGGCGAGCAGAACGAGCGTGGTGGCAATCACAGGACCGGTGATCTCGGACATCGCCTTGACGGCGGCATCCCTGGGCGAAAGGCCGGCCTGGAGATGGCGGGTCGTGTTTTCGACGACCACGATCGCGTCGTCCACGACGATTCCGATGGCCAGAACGATGCCGAACAGCGAAAGCATGTTGATCGAAAACCCGAGGCCCGCCATGACGGCAAACGTGCCGATTAACGAAACCGGGATCGCGGCGACAGGGACAATGGTGGCCCGCCAGTCCTGCAGAAAGATGAAGATCACCAGCACCACGAGCGCGGCCGCGATGAGCAGCGTGTTGTAAACTTCGTCGATCGAAGCCTCGACGAAGCGTGTGGTGTCGAAGGGGATCTGCACCTCCAGGCCTGCCGGCCAGTCGGCGGCGGCCTGAAGTTCGTCAATCTTGGAGCTGACCAGGCCCGACGTCTCAACCGCGTTGGCCTCCGGTAGCTGGTAGATGGCGAGCGATGCGGACGGTTTGCCGTTAAAGTTGGAATCGAACGTATAGTTCTTGGCCCCGAGTTCGACCCGGGCGACGTCCGCCACCCGCAGCACGCGCCCCCCTTCGCCGGTCGTGATGATGATCTGCTCGAAGTCCTCAACGTTTTTCAGCCGTCCCTGGGTGTTCACCGTGAGTTGAAACGCTGTGCCGTCGGGCGCCGGGGCCGCACCGATCTGTCCCGCCGCGACCTGCACGTTCTGTTCGCGGACGGCGTTGACGACGTCCTCGGTCGTCAGTCCGCGCTGCTTGAGCTTCTGCGGATCGAGCCAGACGCGCATGCTGTAGTCGCCGCGACCGAACACCGTAACCTCGCCCACTCCGGCCAGCCGACTCAATTCGTCCTTGATGTCCAGTCCGTAGTTGCTCAGGTACAGCGCGTCATAGCGATCGTCCGGCGAATAAAGCGCGACAAACTGCAGAATCTGCGTCGACTTCTTCTTCGTCGTGATGCCCTGGCGGCGCACGTCTTCGGGCAGTTTGGGTTCTGCGATGGCGACCCGATTCTGCACGAGCACGGACGCCATGTCCATGTCGGTGCCGAGTTCAAACGTCACCGTCAGCGTGTAGGTTCCGTCGCCGGCGCTGGTCGAGGACATGTAGATCATGCCTTCGACGCCGTTGACTTCCTGCTCGATCGGCGCCGCGACGGTCTCTGCGATCGTCTCGGCATCGGCGCCGGGGTAGATCGCTTTGACCTCTACAGTCGGCGGTGAGACCTGGGGGAATTTCGCCACCGGGAGAGTTTGGAACGTCACGACTCCGGCGATCACGATCACAATCGAGATCACCGACGCGAAGATCGGGCGATGGATGAAGAACCTGGACATCGGCAGCCGCAGTCTTTCGGAGTTTATTCGTCTGTCTCGGCCGTTGTCGCTTCGTCTCCGTCAACTTCGCCGTCTTCAGGCCCGTCTGCTTCCTCTTCGCCGACATCCAGCAGCGAGATTCCGTCCAACGAGATTTCCGTGGGATCGACCTCCGCGCCGGGACGTATCCCGAATCCTCCGGCAATCACGACTCGGTCGTCCAAATCCACTCCCTCTTCAATGACGACCATTCGCAGCACCTTGCCGAAGGGGCTCCCCCCGCCGTCTTCGGTGGACGATTCGCCATCGGGCGGAGTCGCGTCGATGGAGGGCCCCGTGACAACGCCTCGTCGGGCAAGTTTGCCGGTCTGGTCCAGCACCTGCACATAGGCGCCTTGTTGATCGCGGGCCAGGGCAAGTTCTGGAATCAGCACTGCGTTCTCAATCTCGTCAATCTTCACCCGCACTCGAACAAACAGCCCGGGCAGCAGCCGGTCATCGGGATTGTCGAAGACAGCACGCAGGGACAATGTTCCGGTGGCCTGATCGACTCCCTCCTGATCGATGTAGTCGAGATGACCTTCGAACGGGAAGCCGGCGTCGATCTCACGATGCAACCGCACGCGAATCTGCGACAGATCCGGAGGTTCTTCCACACCTTGTTCTTTTCGCTCGTCAACGGCCGCTTCCTTGAGAACGAGCACTTCGCGATCGCTGAGATTGAAATTGGCGTAGATCCTGCTGCGATTGACAATCGTGGCCAGATGGGTCCCTTCCTGAACCAGGTTGCCGACCTTGACCTCCGTTTTGGTGATGCGGCCGCTGATGGGCGCGGTCACGGCCGTATATCCCAGATTCAACTCAGCCTGCGCCAGATCCTGCTTGGCCTGGTTACGGTCCGAGTTGGCGGCCTGAACGTTGGCCTTCGCCGCTTCGACATTCGCCTGTGAAGCCTTGAAGGCGGCGACCGCCGCGTCATACGCCTGTTGGGTCGTGGCGTCCTGCTGCTTGAGATTTTCCTGGCGCTCGTAGTCTTTCCGGGCCCGCTCCAATTCGACCTCGAGTGTGCCTACTTGCGCCTGGGCGACCTCAATTGCGGCCTGAGCCGCTTCGACGGCCGCCGCCGCCGCGTTCTTCGTCGCCTCATACTGGTCGGGCTCGATGATGTACAGCGAGACGTCTTTCGCGACCTGATCACCCGGTTCGAAGTTGACTTCCTTCAGAAACCCGGTCACGCGCGCCCGCACTTCCGCCCGCTCGACGACTTCCGTTTCGCCGTTCTCTTCAATGTAGACCGGAACCGATCGCTGGACAGGCTTGGCGACCGTCACCGGCGGTGGAGGCGGGGGTTGGTACTCGTTCTGCGCGGCGGTGCATCCGGTGAGGAGAACGACCACGAGCGTCGCGGCTCCGTTGCGACCGTAAAGTCTCTGTCGACGGCACATGGCTCGCATTCTGATGTGGTGCCCGAAGAACTTGAGCATGGCGGCGCATGCGGGAGTATCTCCCGGAACCTGCGGCCGTTGCCCCCGCCAGCCCGCCGCCCCGCCACATTCGCCCGCACACCGCTCCAATCGCAGTGAAGAGCGGATATCTGGAGATTCTTCAGAAAACCGCGTCAACTACAAGCGAACCGCACAAGACTCTGTCACAAACCGACGCCCTGGATCGAGTCGGCGGGGTCCGTTCCACACGCCACACCGGGAGATGCGCTCGGAATCTGCGTTACCGCAGGAATTCGCTGGCCTCGTCGAGGAAATCTTCGCTGAGGGTGCGCATCTCTCCCACGGCTTCCGCCAGGGGGACGGCGACGATCTTGAGGCCGCGCAGCGCAACCATCTTGCCGAAATCGCCTTTCAGCGCCAGTCGGGCCGCGTGAATGCCGAGGCGGGTTGCCAGGACGCGGTCGTACGCACTGGGAGAACCCCCGCGCTGCAGGTGGCCGAGCGTGACTTCACGGGTTTCGATCCCAGTCCGCTCGCCGATGACCTCGGCGACCCGCGACCCGATTCCGCCGAGCATGACATGACCGAACTCGTCCTTCTTGGCCGCCTTGGTGACGAGCCCTTCTCCCTTCAGCTTGGCGCCTTCGCTGACCATGACGATGCCGTACGGTTTGCCCGAGGCCCGGCGGCGCTTGAGAAGTTCGCAGACGGCGTCGAGGTCGGTCTCCCGCTCGGGGACGAGGATGGCGTCGGCGGCGCAGGCGATCCCCGAGAAGCAGGTGATCCAGCCGGCGTGCCGGCCCATCACCTCCACCACCATGACGCGTCGGTGGGATTCCGCGGTCGTGCGGAGTTTGTCGACCGCGTCCATCACGGTATTCAGGCAGGTGTCGAATCCGAAGGTGAAGTCGGTGCTGCTGAGGTCGTTGTCGATCGTTTTCGGCACGCCGACAGTCGGCAGCTTGTGGTCGTTGTAGAGTTTGCTGGCGACGCCGAGAGTGTCGTCGCCGCCGATGGCGACCAGGGCGTCGAGCCCGAGGGTTGCGAAGTTGGCGGCGACCTGGTCGACCAGTTCCGGATTCTTGTACGGATTGGTGCGTGAGGAACCGAGAATCGTCCCGCCCCGCGGGAGGATTTCGTCTGTTTCCATCGCATTCAAGGGGACGAAGTTCGCCTCGATGGCGCCTCGCCAGCCTTCGATGAGGCCGATCGTCTCGCCTCCCGCATTATGGATCGTACGGACGACCGCACGAATCACGGCGTTCAGTCCCGGGCAGTCGCCCCCACCGGTCAATACGGCGGCTTTCATTCCACAGACCTTTCAAGACTCGGTCATCCGGTCGAACCGAACGCTGGCGGAGCGCGAACCTGGGCTGTCGCACGACCGGCTGCCGGAAGTTTCGACGCCGCATCGTAGGATCGAAGGCGCTGGACCTTCAAGCGCACTCGCGCGTCGACTGAAGTGAATGGAGACTGGTCGGCGACACCGGTCCGACGGGTCGCTCACCCTCCCAGATGCCACGTCCGCTCGACGAATTTCGTGTCGCCGGTGGACTCGATGAACGTGTTGTGGCTGAGAATGTCCCTTGCCAGGGGAATGGTCGTCTTCACGCCGTCGATGACGAACTCGTCCAGCGCGCGAATCGCCGAGGCGATCGCTTCCTGGCGCGTCGGTCGATGGACGATCAGTTTTCCCACCATCGAGTCGTAATACGGGCTGATGGTGTAGCCTTCATGCACGTGAGAATCGAAACGGACGCCCGGGCCCCCGGGTACGCGCAACCGGGAAATCGTTCCCGGACATCCGCGAAACTGGTTCGCGGGATCCTCGGCGTTGATCCGTACTTCGATCGACGCGCCGTTGCACGGAATCGTCCGCTGCTTGAGCGCCAGTTTTTCGCCGGAAGCGACGCGAATCTGCTGCTGGACCAGGTCGGTGCCGGTCACCATCTCGGTGACGGGATGCTCGACCTGAATGCGGGCGTTGACCTCGATGAAATAGAATTGCTGATGCTGGTCGACGAGAAACTCGCACGTGCCGGCGTTATGGTATCCGGCCGCCTCCGCGAGTCTCACCGCCGCCTTGCAGATGTCTTCCCGCACCGACTGCGGGAGATTGCTCGCCGGACTCTCTTCGATCAGTTTCTGATGCTTGCGCTGCATTGTGCAGTCGCGTTCCCAGAGGTGGACGACGTTGCCGTCGCGGTCTCCCAGCAGTTGCACTTCCACGTGCCGCGGCTTTTCGATCAGCTTCTCAAGATAGACCCCGGCGTTTTTGAAGGCCTTCTCGGCCTCTGCGCCGGCGGCCTTGAGTTCGGTGCGGAGTGAGATCTCGTTCATGGCGGGACGGATGCCCTTGCCTCCCCCGCCGGCCGTCGCCTTGATCAATACGGGATACCCGATCTTGTCCGCGACGCGCACGGCCTCTTCCTCATCGCGGATCAGGCCGTCGCTGCCGGGAACGACCGGAACCTTGGCTTCAAGTGCAACCTGGCGGGCCGAGACTTTGTCTCCCAGCAAACGCATCGCCTCGTGCGAGGGGCCGATAAACTCGATTCGCGACGCGCGGCATTGTTCCGCGAAGTCGGCGTTTTCCGCGAGAAATCCGTAGCCGGGATGAATCGCCTCGACGTTTCCCAGTTCGGCAGCGGAGATGATCCGGTCGATGCGGAGATAACTCTCCGTGGCGGACGCCGGACCGATGCAGTAGGCCTCATCCGCGAGCGAGAGGTAGTGCGCCCCGCGGTCGGCCTCGCTGAAGACGGCGACCGTGCCAATCCCCATCTCTTTGCACGCGCGGATGATCCGCAAGGCAATCTCGCCGCGATTGGCGATCAGAATCCGTTGAAACATCCCGCTTACTCCGGCTGGACCTGAAACAGAGGCTGGCCGAAGTCGACGGGGTCGCCGTCGCTGGCGAGAATCTTGACGATCGTGCCGGACTGTTCCGCCTTGATCTGATTGAAGAACTTCATCGCTTCGACGAGACAGACGACGGTGTCGTGCTTGATCTTGTCGCCTACTTTGACGAAGGGCGGATCATCCGGGCTCGGCGAGCGGTAAAACGTTCCCACCATCGGGCTTGTAATCGGGACCGTTCCGTCGCCGGATGAGGCGGGAGCGTCGCTCGCCGCTGGTTGCGCCGCCGGAACGGCGACCGGCGGAGGAGCGGGAGCCGCCGCCGGAACGGCGGAATAGACCGGCTGCACTTCCTGCGCCCCGCGACGGAGAATCCATTTCTGATCGCCCCGCATGAGTTTCACTTCACGCAGATCGTGCTGCTCCATCAGTTCAACAAGCTTCGTGATTCTTTCGAGATCGAACGATTCCTGTGAGTCGTCGGACATCGCTGGTGACCTTCGTGGTTTGCGCTTGCGAGCAACGGTGCGCCGCGTCGATTTTTGAGACGAGCTGCGGGATTCGGCGGACTGGCTGGTACGGCGCTTCTTCGTCTGTTTCTTCACGACCACACCTCTCGCCGTCAATCATCGGGAGATCGCGGCATACTCAACCTGGTCGGAAAGACCGAATTGATTAAACCGAACGGGGTTACAGTGAGAGGATCATGTCATCGAACCGCTTGGGAAGCGACTGCGACAGCACTTCGGCTCCGGTCCGCGTGACGAGCACGTCGTCTTCGATCCGAACTCCCCCCCAGCCGGGAAGATAGATTCCGGGCTCGACAGTGACAACCATGCCCGCCTTGAGTTCCATGGGCGATTTCGGAGCAAATCGGGGCTGCTCGTGGATGTCGAGGCCGATCCCATGCCCCAATCCGTGTCCGAACCGCTTGCCGTAACCGGCTTCGGCGATTACGTCGCGCGCGATCCGGTCGACGTCTTCGCACTTGATCCCGGGACGGATGGCCGCGATGGCGGCTTCCTGCGCCTCAAGAACGATGTTGTAGACCTTTTCCAGCTTGGAGGAAGCCTTGCCGGTGACGAGCGTCCGTGTGAGGTCGGACCTGTAACCGGATGCGGTTTTCGCGCCCCAGTCGACAAGGAGAATCCCCGCGTCTCCGATCCGCAGCAATCCGGGTCGGTAGTGTGGCAACGCCGCGCGATCGCCGACCGCGATGATGGCAGGGAAACTGAAACCGTCGGCGCCCAGCCGCCGCAAAGCGTGCTCCAGTTCGAACGAGGCGTCCCGTTCGGTCAAATCGGGCGTAAGAATCGCCTTGAGGTACTCCAACCCCCGTTCCGCGAGGTGCACGGCGGTCCTCAACTCGTCGATTTCGCCGGCGTCTTTCACCGCGCGGATTTCATTCTCGATCGCACTGCTGACCGGGACGAATTCGATATCCTCCAGTTCTCCGGAAAGGCGGTTCTGCAACTCGACCGACATCACGTGGCTCTCGATTCCCACCCGCCTCAGTCGCGGCTTTGCCCGCTTGAGAGACTCGACCACTGCCTCAGGCAGCTTGACGTCGGTCGTGCGGATCAATGTGTCGAGTCCGGGACATTCCTCCTCAAGCTGGGTGGTGTACCGAAAATCGCTGACGATCAGAGTGCTTTCCGGCCGCACCAGCAAACAGGAGCTGTCGCCGCTGAATCCGGTCAGGTAAGAAACGTTCACTTCGGACGTGACGAGGAAGGCGTCGAGCTTCTCTCGCTGAATGATACGGAGGAGTTTGCCTCGCCGAGTTTCGTGACGATTCATGTTGCGTGTACGATAGGAGGAGTTGACGCCTGCAACTGCCGGCAGAAGCGCCTCAGCATAACGGACAACCCGTCGCGGGGCCTATCAGCCGTTTATGAGACGCCGAAATCGTGAATGACACGCTGACATCGCTGTTGACCGAACTGCAGGCGGGCCGGTTGGAGGTTCCGGAGGTCGTTGAGCGATTGACGACCGGGAAAACGGCTGTGACGGCCGATGCGCAGGTCGACCTCGACCGTCAGCAGCGGTGTGGATTTCCGGAAGTCGTCTTCGCCGAAGGCAAGACGAGCCAGGCGATTGTTGAGATCTTTCAGCGGCAGATTGCGGGTGGGCAGGACTGCCTGGCAACACGGGTGACGCCGGATCAGGCCGCGGTCCTTCGGGAGCAGTTCCCGGAAAGCGTCTACAGCGAACTCGGCCGGACGGTGCGGATCGAGGTCGCGGAGGGGAAACTGCAGGGGCGCGTGACGGTGGTGACGGCGGGCACGAGCGACCGGCCTGTGGCGGAGGAAACCCTGGAAACGCTGCGGTGGATGCGTTGTGAATGCGAATTGATCGTGGACGTCGGAGTGGCCGGGCCGCACCGACTGCCGGAACATCTCGACCGATTGCGGGGGGTCGATGCGGTGGTGGTCATCGCCGGCATGGAGGGGGCGCTGCCGTCGGTGGTCGGAGGGTGGGTCGATTCGCCGGTCATCGCCGTGCCGACGAGCGTGGGATACGGTGCGGCGCTCGGGGGCCTTGCGGCGCTGCTCGGGATGCTGAACAGTTGCGCATCGAATGTCGCTGTGGTGAATATCGACGCCGGTTTCAAGGCGGGTTACCTCGCCGGCCTGATCGCCCGGCGGCGGACCAGTTGACTGACTGCCGGGAGTTGCCTGAAAAACCGACTCTCGTTACTATTTCTCCCCTTGAGGGGCTGATGATCGCGGATATGACTGAGCCGGCGTGCGATCGGCTGAATTTCGCGGGCTGAGAGTGGACGAAGTACCGGAGCCAGTAACGTGAGTCTGGATAAGAGTTTGAAGGGAAAAGGCCGGCTCGCCCGCGCCCGCAGCGTGCTGACCCGCGATGAACGGATCGCCAAGCTGAAAGAAGAGGCTCGCTGGGAAGAAGGCCAGAGTCCGTTCGGCCTGCCCAAGATCCGCGTCGTGAAGTCGACGATCGGCAAGAAGAAAAAGAAGAAGGCGGCCGACGAAGAGGAAGCCGCGGCCGAAGGCGAAGTCAAGAAGGACGAAGCGTAACCCCTGGTTGGAAGCCGACTCGTTCTTACGGTCCCACCACCGCGATCGGCGCTTGGCGCAGCGAAGCCTGTTGGCGTTCAGCCCGCCCAGTACGTGCGATCGAGCGTGCGGTAGTTGATCGCTTCGCTGAGGTGAACCGAGGTGATCTCTTCGGCCGATTCCAGGTCGGCGATGGTGCGGCTGACGCGGAGAATCTTGTCATGGGCGCGGGCCGAGAGGCCCATTTCCTCCATGGCCGATTTCAGCAGCGCCTCTGCGTCCGAGTCGAGGCGACAGTAGCGGCGGATCTCACGGGGCGTCATCGTCCCATTCGTTCGTTCCGGATGCCCGTCGAACCGTCGCCGCTGGACGTCGCGGGCCGCCACAACCTGCTCGCGCATCTGCTCGCTGTCGGTCCCGGTCTGATCGTCGGAGAGTTCTCGAAACGGGACGGGCGGAACCTCGACGTGAATGTCGATCCGGTCGAGCAGCGGTCCGCTGATTCGCGAGAGATACCGCTCGATCTGCACCGGGCTGCAATTGCACTGGCGTTTCGGATCGCCCCGGAATCCGCACGGGCAAGGGTTCATTGCGGCCACGAGCATCAGGCTGGCGGGGAAGGTCACGCTCCCCATCGCCCGGGAGATCGTCACACGGTGTTCCTCGAGCGGCTGGCGGAGGACTTCCAGCGTCCGCCGGTTGAACTCCGGCAGTTCATCAAGGAACAGCACTCCGTGGTGGGCCAAGGAGATTTCCCCGGGGGTCGGCGTGCTGCCACCGCCGACCAGTCCCGCCTCGCTGATGGTGTGATGCGGCGAGCGGAACGGCCGGGTGAGCAGCAGCGGTTGTTCGTCGGGGAGTCGTCCGACCGCACTGTAGATTCTCGTCGTCTCGAGGCTTTCTTCCGGCGAGAGCCCCGGCAGAATCGTGGCCAGTCTTTGTGCGAGGAGTGTTTTCCCCGTGCCGGGAGATCCGATCATCAGTAGATGGTGCCGCCCGGTGGACGCGACGGTGACGGCCCGCTTGGCCGACTCCTGCCCCTTCACATCGGCGAAGTCGATCGCATACGTGCCGTATTCGGCGACGGCGTCTTTCCAACTGAACGAGGCTGGGGGAACGTCCAGTTCTCCGCTGAAAAACCCGACCGCCTCGGCGAGCGAACCGACCGGAATCACCTCGATCCCTTCGACGACCGAAGCCTCGCGGGCATTGTTGACAGGCACTACGAGTCCGCGTTTGCCGTCGCTCTGGCATTGCAGCGCCATCGACAGGGCGCCTTTGATCGGCCGGACCTCTCCGTCGAGCGCGAGTTCACCGACGGCGCCATACCGATCGAGCCGGTCGGATTGCAATTGCCCGCTGGCAATCAGCAGCCCCAGCGCAATCGGCAGATCGAAGGAGGCCGCCTCCTTGGGGAAGTCGGCGGGCGAAAGATTAATGACGATCCGGTCCATCGGGCGCGAATAGCCGCTGTTGACGAGCGCGCGTTCGATGCGATGCGTGCTTTCCCGCACGGCCGCTTCCGCGAGGCCGACGAGAATCGTCTTCGGCATGGCGGCCGGCGAGAGGTCGACTTCCACGTCGACCGGCCGCGCGTCGATCCCGAACAGCGAATACGTGAAAAGTTTCGCGAGCATGGCCCCGGTGACACCCGGCGTGCCTTCACCGATTGTGTTGAGTGGGCCGAAAGACGCCGGCCGCGGAGGGCTCCGTGAATGGGTGCGTTCCTCAAGTCATCCTATCGGCGTCGCCGGCGGTTCGCCATCTCCGCGCACAGAAATCTGGCGGGCACCCACCGCAAACTCATTTCCCTGTTGCGGCCCCTCGTTGCGGC
Organism: Planctomycetota bacterium; assembly: GCA_003388505.1. Lineage (GTDB taxonomy): Bacteria > Planctomycetota > Planctomycetia > Planctomycetales > Planctomycetaceae > MB-PLM-1. The sequence goes on along the minus strand of QQVO01000020.1, from coordinate 40,254 downwards.
CCCGCGGCGGCCGGACGGGTGGAGAGCGGTTGGCCTGATTCATCCCCAAAACTGCAACCGCCCGACCGGCGCGATGCGTCGTATCGTTCTTTACTGACGTTGCACCGACTACACTGGCAGCATCCACGCGGGACGCCTCACTGTGATTGCGAACCAGAATTGAAATCGAAAGCTGCCTCAGCATGGGATTGAACGGAAGAACCGTCCTGATTACCGGCGGTGGTACGGGGATTGGCGCGGGGATCGCCCTGGCGATGGCCGCGGCAGGCGCGCGGGTTGCCGTCTCAGGTCGGCGCGAAGATCCTCTCAAGGAAACGGCCGATCAGTCCTCTGCGGACAATCGGATCGTTTTTCGAACTTGCGATGTGGCGGACCGCTCCAGCTCTGAGGCGCTGGTCAAGTGGGCGACTTCGGAACTGGGATCGGTCGACATCCTGGTGAACAGCGCCGGGCTGAATATTCCCAAGCGAGCGGTGGCGGAACTCGATCCGGCCGACTGGGACAAACTGATCCAGGTGAACGCAACCGGGGCGTACAACTGCATCCACGCGGTGTTGCCGCAGATGCGGGATCGCAAGGACGGTCTGATCGTGAATATTTCGTCGATCGCCGGAATCCGGGCCTCCCTGTTGGGGGGAGTCGCTTACAGCGCCTCGAAGTTCGCGATGTCGGCGCTTGGCATGTGTGTCGGACTGGAGGAGAAGGACAACGGGATCCGCGTGACGAACGTCTATCCGGGCGAGGTCGAGACGCCGATCCTCGACAACCGCCCCGTCCAGGTTTCGGCCGAACACCGGGCCCGAATCCTGCAGCCGGAAGACGTGGCCGCGCTGGTGGTGACGATCGCATCGCTGCCTCCGCGGGCCCACGTCCCGGAGATTGTCATCAAACCGACCATACAGGCCTTCGCCTGAAACGTCAGCCCGAGTGCAGTGAGGGTTGAACAGAGACGCTGGAAGAGGCCACTGAGAATTCCGATCGCTGAGGTTCGTTGATGAAAGGGAATGGAGCAGGACACACGCCGGTTGAAGGAGAATCTCCGGCAGCTCCGTGGCAAGCGCCCGTCGACCAGCAGGTCGCGGCGATTGAGGAACGGCTCGTCGGCGTCCGCCGGCACCTGCACATGCATCCGGAGCCGAGTTGCGAAGAGTACGAGACGTCGCGGTACCTCGCCGAGCAGCTTGAACAGGCGGGAATCAGGACGCGGCTGCTGCGCGACGGCCTGGGGGTCATCGGTGATTTCGATCTCGGCCACGTGACGGAGACGACTCCCCGCATCGCGCTGCGGGCCGACATCGACGCGCTCCAGATCCAGGACGCCAAACGGACGCCCTATGCGTCGCGGAAATCGGGACTCTGCCACGCCTGCGGGCACGACGCCCATGCCACGATGATTCTTGGTGCGGCCCTGGCGGCCTCTGAAATGCACAAGAGCGGGCGACTGCCGGGGGGCGACTTTGGCGTGCGATTGCGGTTTCTGTTTCAGCCGGCCGAAGAAGAGTCGCTGGGTGCGCGGTGGCTCGTCGAGCAGGGCGCCGTGGACGACGTGGACGCGATCCTGGCGCAGCATGTCGACCCGGAACGCACCTTGGGGACGGTCGGGATCCGGTACGGCGTCTTGACGGCCAACTGCGACGAGGTCGAATTGATCGTCGAAGGCAGCGGCGGACATGCCGCGCGGCCGCACCATACGCGCGATCCGATCGCCGCCGCCGCCCATCTGATTTCTGCGCTCTACCAGTTTCTGCCGCGATCGGTCGACGCGCGCGATCCGGTGGTCTTCACGGTCGGCAAGGTCGCGGGGGGCACGTTGTCGAACGTGATTCCCGACCGCGTGGAGATTCAGGGCTCTCTTCGAACGCTTCAGGCCGAAACGCGAACGCGCGTCCACGACCGTATCGAGGAGATCGTGCACGGCGTCAAGGAGGCCAGCGGGACGACGATCCATCTACGATTTCCCACGTCGATCGACGGCGTCAACAATGACCGCCGTTGCACCGCCGCGCTGGAAGCGGCGTCTCGCGAGGTGCTCGGCGACGAGGCCATCCAGCCGGTGGAACTGCCCAGTATGGGGGCGGAAGACTTCGCGGCCTATCTGGACCGCGTTCCGGGCGCGATGCTGCGGCTCGGCTGTGCGCCCCCCGGCTTCACCGCCCCGTTCCTGCACGCACCGGACTTTGACGTCGACGAACGGGTGCTCGCGATCGGGACGCGGATTATGCTGCGAGCGGCGCTGCGGCTGGCGGACGGATCCGGCGACTTCTCCGGCGGGGCGGGAATCTGAGTTTATCACGAGGCAGGGCCTCGGACGGTGCAAGCTGCCGCTCGCCGGCGGGAAGCCGCTCTCGCTGGTCGCTGGAGCTTGACTCAAGGCCACAACTTCCGGGGAAAAAGTCGCTTCATCCCTGAGTCAAGCCTTCCGGGTTGCCGGATTCGTGCTTCGCACGACACAATCCCTGCAACAATTCGCGATTCGGTGCGCTGAGCATGTCAACAGCAACGGTCTCACCGAATTCGATTCTCGTCCGCCGGAGGCGATTCCATGCCCGCCCTGACGTTTACCCGGAATGAATCTCCCACCTTGGGGGTGGAAGTCGAACTGCAACTCGTCGACGCCGAGTCGTATGAACTGACCTGCGCGATTGACGACGTCACCAGCCGGCTGCCGCCGGAACTGGCGAATCGCGTCAAGCCGGAACTGATGCAGTGTTACCTGGAAATCAACACCGACGTCTGCCGGGACGTGGGAGAAGTGCGGCGGGATCTGCAGAGTACGCTGACCGGCCTGTACGAAATCACCGACCCGCTGGGCGTGAGACTCTTCTGGGCCGCCACGCATCCTTATTCGTCCTGGCGGAGGCAGGCGATCACGGTCAACGACCGCTACTACATGCTGGTCGACCTGATGCAGGACATCGCCCGGCGGCTGGTGACGTTCGGCCTGCACGTGCACGTCGGCGTCGAGTCGGGCGACAAGGCTGTGATGGTCTGCGACCGGATGCTCCGCCACCTGCCGCTGCTGTTGGCGCTCTCGGCGAACAGCCCCTTCTGGGAAGCGCGGCCGACCGGCCTGCACTCGAACCGGTCGAAAATCATGGAGATGCTGCCGACCGCCGGCCTGCCGCACCAGATGCGGAACTGGAGCGAGTACACCTGGCTGATCAACCACCTGGTCGACACGGGGTTCATCAACACGATCCGTGAGATCTGGTGGGACATTCGGCCGCACAACAATTTCGGCACGGTCGAGATCCGTGTGTGCGACATGCCGCCCAACCTCGATCACGTGCTCGCCATCACGGCGCTGGTTCAGTCGCTGGTCGTGGCGATTTCCCGGCAGATCGACGAGGGGACTTACCAGTCGGAATACCATCCGATGATGGTGGCCCAGAACAAATGGCGGGCGACGCGGTACGGCGCCGGCGCCAGCCTGGTCAACAGCGACGACTACAAGCAGTTCACCGTGCAGCAGACGGTCGACCAACTGGTTGACCGGCTTCAACCGATCGCCGAAGAACTCGGCTCGACCGCCGAACTGGAATACTGCCGGAAGCTTCCCGGCCTGACCGGCAGCGACGAACAGTTGCGACTGTACGAGCAGACCTACAGCCGCCACGAAGTCGTCAAACAGATGCTGGACGCCCACGAATGGCGTCCGGAGTGATCGGTTTGCTGATTCCGCGCGATTTTATCTTGAATCTTGCAGTCTGGTTCGCACAGAATCCCCCATCGTAAGGCCCTTGAGTTAAACAGCAGGAGGCAGGAGCATGGCGAAGGATCGACGAAGTCGTGATCAGAAGCGCAAGGCGAAGCTGGCGAAGAGGGAGAAGGCGAAGCGGAGCAGGCAGTCGAGCCTTCCGGCGACGCTGGCGTACCACGGCGATCATTACAAGACAGCCAAACTCGCCCGCACGCACATGGAAACCGAGATCGCGATCTACGAAGCGTACGTGATCTTGGATCGCACGCTGCTCGACAGCGATGTGGCGGCGGCGCTCGAGACCCTGATTCTTGGCTTGCGGAGCGGCCGGTTGCCCCCGCTGTCCGAGACCGAGACTGTGCACTATGCGGTCGGTGAGGAAGCGGATTTTCTCGTGGAGAACATTCGCCGTCATTGGGCGTTGCACTACCAGACGAATTGGCGACCGCCGAGAGAAAAGCGAATCGGAGTCCTCCGCACGATCCTTGGGACACTCGAGAGTAAGCGGTCGCCCGGCCCTCGATCTCAAAGCTATCTGCGGTATATCGCCGGCTTCCTGACCCGGAAGTTGGGCGTTTCGGTGCAGGAATTCGCCTCCGATGGACGACCGCTCCCGGAAGTGGAGCAGGACAGTCTCGTCGCCCTCGGCCCACCAGTGGATCCGTGACAACGACCGGCACGCCGGAGCCGAGTGCTTGAAGCAGACCGACGACTGCGTCCGCGACGGACGTGCTGCACCGGCCGCCGACGCGTGCCGTCAACTCCTGGGCGGGCAACGGTCAGAATGGCAAACGTTGTTGCCCTCCGAACTCTTTCTTGATGCTCTTATCCCAGAAGTCGATGCCGAGAGGATGTTTCGTGGCATAGATGAGCCGATAGAGCGGACCATGCGACCCACGAATGACTTCTTCGGCAAAGTGATCGTAGCCGGCATGGCGGCGCAATTGTTGCTTGTAGATGCTCGCGTACAGTCGTCGCTCCGCGGAGGGCTCACTGCTCTCCAACTCGGACTTCGCCTTTCGCCAGTTGGAGACCGGCTGGTCGAAATACAGTTGGCCTGCGTTCCTCAATATGTCAACGGCGTCGGGAAAGAGGATCAGTAAATCGACCCTTCCGCAGCGGGAAAGTGTCTGCACGGTTTGGAACGATAAGTGAAGACCAGTGGGATCTAGAAACGCAAGAGTCAGCGCACGACGCGGTATCTCTGAGCAAAGTTCATGGACGCATGCGTTGCAATCTCCCGGAAACATGCGGAACTGTTCTGCCGGAAGGCGCTGTGCAAGTCGACTCTCACATGCATCGGCAAGCAACTTGTCCTTCTCGCAAAGGAGTATCTTTGTGAAGGGTTTTGGTGCGCCTGCAGCGATCAGCGGAGACCCAGGACACCTCTCATTTGTTCCGCGTATCGTGCATACACCTGGACCGGCAAAGAGGTCCACGTAAACAACGCCGGCTTTCCACGCAGGCTTGCCGACCATCGATTGCGTCGTTATTTCAATGTAGCGGTTCCAATAGTAGAGCTTCTCCCTGGCCCACGGCCCCGACGGGCGCGTGGGCAGACCGTCGTCTTCCCTCACGCTTTCGCAGAGTTCGTTCCAGTGACTCGCCTTCTTCTTGCCCATCTTGCAGGCCCCTATGGAATTCCGGCATCTCGTCCCACTTTCGCCCGTCAAGAACTCGGCCGGTCTTTGACTTGTGCACTCCACCCCACTGTTTGAAGAAGAACGGGACCCCACGTGCTACACATCGATCGCGGATTTGTCGAACCCACGCGGGCGCCATCTCCCGCGCCCCCGGGCCAGACTCACCGCCCACAATGACCCAATCGATGTTCGTCAAAGGAAGTCGTGGGATCGCCCCGAGCAACGGTTCCACAGAAAGAAAACGTATGGATGCGGGAACCGTCACAAGCTGTTTGGCGCGCCACGTGTAATCCGACGATTCAATGCTCGTCCCGATCCAGATGTTCTCAGTCCAGTCGATCCGCGAGGACATTTCCGACAGTCGCTCCGGCCGCTTGGTAAGAACCTGATAGGTGTGTCGCGGCGTACGGTTCATGACCGAGAAGCAGTCCAGTATGAACTGATCCGGAACAGAATCATGGAAGAGATCGCTCATCGAATTGACAAAGATCACCCGCGGCTTCTTCCATCGCGTCGGCAATTCGACGACGTCCGGTTGAAGTGTGACCGCGAACCCATCTCTATAGCGGGACTGGCCCATCGCCTTCAGTCGCCGAGCCATCCTCTCTGCATAGCAGTGCTTGCAGCCGGGACTCACCTTGGTACACCCGGTTACGGGATTCCACGTCGCCTCGGTCCATTCAATCGCAGAGCCTTGGGACATCATCCGCCTCCGTGCAAATAGTATTCTTTTGTACAGTTTCACGTCAAGCGGTTCACTCCGTTACTGACGTTGAAACCTTCGTGCACCGCCCGATCTCGCGGACGGCTTGCCGCAGGCGGTGGCTGTTTTCGACGATCGCGAGGCGCAGGCAGCCTTCGCCGTCTTCGCTGAAGCCGCGGCCGGGGCTGACGGCGACGCCCCCTTCATCCAGCAGCTTCATGGCGAAGTCGATGGAACCCATCTTCTTCCAGGGCTCGGGAATCTCAGCCCAGACGAACATGCCGGCCCGCGGGCGTTTGAGGTTCCAGCCGAGACGCGAAAGCCCCTCGCACAACACGTCGCGCCGTTGCTGGTACTCGGCGGCGAGACTTTCCACGGCGGCGTCGCAGTGCCGGATGGCGACGATGGCGGCGATCTGGATCGCCTGAAAGATGCCGTAGTCGTAATAGCCCTTGATGGTGCCGAGCGCGCGGACCATCTCGGAGTTGCCGCAGCAGAAGCCGATCCGCCAGCCGGCCATGCTGTAGCCTTTGCTCATGGTGGTGAACTCGACTCCGACGTCGAGCGCACCGGGAGCGGCCAGAAAACTGGGGGCCTTGTAGCCGTCGAAGCAGATGTCGGCGTAGGCGAAGTCGCTGATGACGAGGAATCCATAGCGCTTGGCAAGCGCCACCAGATCGACGTAGAAGTCGGCCTCAACGACGGTGGCTGAAGGGTTGTGCGGAAAATTGACGATCACGACTTTCGGCTTGGGATACAGGTGCTCGCAGGTGTAGGCCACGTTCTTCAGGAACTTTTCCGGATCGCGGACGTCGAGCGCGATCACGCTCCCGGAGGCGAGGACGACGGCGTAGGTGTGGATGGGGAACGTCGGCGAGGGCACGATGGCCGCGTCGCCCGGTCCCATCAGCGCGAGGCACATGTGGCTGAAGCCTTCTTTCGATCCGATGGTGGCGATGACCTGCGAGTCGGGATCGAGATGGACTCCGTACTTTTTGAAGTAGCGCTTGGCGACCTCCTTGCGGAGGTTGCCGATCCCGCTGGACACGGAGTAGCGGTGATTGCGGGGATCCTGCAGCGCTTCGGCGAGCTTCTGCTGAATCAGCGGATCGGGCGCGTCGGTGGGGTTGCCCATGCCGAGGTCGATCACGTCGACGCCGGCGACGCGCTTCTCGTACTTCAGTTTGTTGATTTTGCCGAACAGGTAGGGGGGCAGGCGGGTGAGCCGTTCCGCGACGGGAATGGAGAACGAGGCGTCGGCAAAGGGGACTTCAGATTCGCTCCGCATTGTCTGTTTCTTTCACAAGAGCCGGGTTGGGCCGCCGCGACCTCGCGCTGGTCCGCATTGGGGTCATTTTACGCATCGTTCGACAACATCGGCGACGGCGACAAGCTCTCCGCGGTTAATGAATTCACCAGCGAAGCGAACTGTTCTCCTCGCTCCTCGAAACTGGAAAACCAGCCGAAACTGGCGCAGCCGGGGGAAAGCAGGATCACGTCACCTGCCGTCGACTGGTTCACGATCCACGAAAACGCTGCGCGGAAATCGGTCGGGCAGTGCATCACGGGGCCGTCTCCGGCGGAGGAACCCCGGATTTCCCGCTGCAACGCTGGGGCCGTTTCTCCCATCAACGCCGCCGCCTTGACGCGGCGAGCGATCGCAGCGCCGAAACGTGAGAGGTCGATTCCTTTATCGGACCCGCCGGCGAGGAGGAGGATCGGTTGATCGTGCGCGAACGCCTCGACGGCCGCAATCGCGGCTTCGGGCGTCGTGGCTTTCGAGTCATCATAGAATCGGCGTCCTTCCACCTCGTGAATCAGTTGCAATCGATGAGGCAGCCCGCGAAACCGGCGCAGACCCTCCCGGACCGCGTTCTGGTCGACACCGAGCACTGTGGCTGCCAACGCGGCGGCTGCGGCGTTCATCCGGTTGTGTCGGCCGGGGAGTTGGTTCATCGTGCAGAACGAGAATTCGGCGTTTGTTCCAGCCAGTTCGCAGACGATCGATTCTTCATCGAGGCGGGCGCTCAGATCGCCTGACGGAGAACGTCCGAACAGAAGTCGGCGGCCGCGAGTTGTCCAGCCCGCGACATCGGGATCGTCAGCGTTGAGAATCGCGATGTCGCCCGGTTTCTGCCAGCGAAGGATCGTCTGCTTGGCGGTACGGTACTCTTCGAGCGAGGCGTGACGGTCGAGGTGGTTCGGTGAGAATCCGGTGACGACGGCGACTTGCGGGCTGACGCCGATACGGTTGAGGTCCTCAAGCTGGAAGCTGCTGAGTTCGAGCACGACGTCTTCGTCTGGCCCGATTTGATCAACTTCCGGCAACAGGCTGCGGCCGATGTTCCCGCCGACCCGAGGATTGCGACCGGCGGCGGTGAGCATCTCGCCGATGAGGGCGGTGGTCGTCGATTTGCCGTTCGTCCCGGTGATGCCCGTGACGCGGGCCCGATTGTGCAGCCAGAACAGGTTCATCTCACTGGTGAGCGGCACACCGGCCCGCGCAGCGGCGTGCAGGAATCGATTCCCTCGCGGGACCGCCGGACTCGCGACAATCAGGTCGGCGTTGGTGAAATCGGCCTCATCGTGGCGGCCGAGGTGGAATTCGAGCTGATTACAATCGTGGAGGTGCTCGATCGTCGCGGCCAGTTCGATTTCCGATTTCAAATCGGTAATTCTGACTCGGGCGCCCCGAGCGGCAAGGAATCGCGCGGCACCTGCGCCACCGCCAAAATTCCCGAGGCCCATCACTGTGACCGACTTGCCTCGATAGTCCATCGGCTCTTGCAGCCAGCCGGGGTCTTGTGCCAAGTTTCGCCTCCGCCAGTGCGAATCGGGGACGTCGCGTGGGTCTGATAGGCTATTCTGGCGGGGGATGTCCACGCCGAAATCGGTATGCCCTGCAGGCCGCGATTTCACGGTGAATTCGCGTCCTGCGCGATTGAACGGACCGCTGCGATCCGCTACATTTCTCGGTCCCGCAATTCGCGGGGAGCGGGCTCAGCGTCCGCTGACAACATCTGGAGCAACGGGACGAGTTTCGTGTCTTCCACGACTTACATGGCGAATAAGCAGTCGGTGCGCGCAAAATGGTACGCTGTCGACGCAGACAACCAGATCGTCGGGCGGTTGGCGGTCCGCATCGCGACCGTGCTGATGGGCAAGCATAAGCCGACTTATACGCCGCACGTCGACTGCGGCGATTTCGTCGTTGTCACAAACTGCGAGAAGGTGCGGTTCACCGGTCAGCCGCTCGCGCACGATACGCATCCGTACTTCACCAAGAAGATGCTGGTGAAGGAGTACGACCACTTCACCGGCTACACGAGCGGCCGCAAGGTGACGACCGCCGCTCAGGTGCTCGAACGCAAGCCGGACGAAATTCTGCGGCTGGCGGTTCGCCGGATGTTGCCGAAGAACAAGCTGGGCCGGCAGATGATCAAGAAGTTGAAGATCTACGCCGGGCCCAACCACCCGCACCAGGCGCAGCAGCCGGAAGACTTTCCCGAATACGTGCGTTGAGCGAAACGCCGTCGCGCGAAACACGACCGTCAGAGACATCACAAGCGATCATGCCAGACGAAACGAACGAAACCGGCGCCCCCGAGGCGGAAACACCGGAGGTTGAGTCCTCTGAAGAGGCGGCGGTGGAACCCGAATCGGGTGCGGAACCGCACGCGGAAGAGGGGGTGGAAGCAGGTGAGACGGGACTCGACATCGGTTCCGAGGCCGTTGAAGACGAAGAGGCGCTCCGCGCGACGCCGCTGATTCGGGGGCGGGTCGACGAAAGCGGCGTGGCGATGGGAACCGGTCGTCGGAAGACGGCGGTGGCCCGCGTGCGTGTGAAGAGCGGGAGCGGACAGATCACGATCAACGATCGTTCGGTTGACGAGTACTTCCCGATCGAGCGAGATCGCAAAATGATCCTCGCGCCGCTTGTCGCCACGGACACGGTGAATAGCATGGATGTGTGGGTCCGTGTGAACGGCGGCGGGCCGACCGGACAGACCGGTGCGGTGGTGCTGGGCATCGCCCGCGCCCTCCAGGCCGGAAACCCGGAATTGCACCACCAGTTGAGCGAGGGGGGTTTCCTGACTCGCGACGGCCGCATGGTGGAACGCAAGAAATACGGCTACAAGAAAGCGCGTCGCAGCTTCCAGTTCTCAAAGCGGTAGGAGCCGGACCTGCGACCGGATAGAAGCCGCAACGGGAGTTCAGGTTACTTTTTACCCGGAAGTTGTTGCACTCGAGTCCGTTTCAGCGATCACCGGGAGTGGGTTCCTGGGTTCGAGCGGCAGCTCGCATGATCCGAGGCCCTGCCTCGCTAGATTGTTTGACAGGTGGATTTCATGAGCACGCTCAAGAAAAACAAGCGCATCAAACTGGCGAAGCGTTTGAAGAAGTACGGCAATACAAAGCCGGCGATGGGGAACTCGCTTGCGCAGCGCGGCAAGGCGAAGTACCTGGGCGGCAACGGCCGCAAGACGACCGGGATCACTCGACGGAAGTTCAAGCGGAATCTGCAAAAGATCCGCGTGGTGGAAGACGGACGGATCGTGCGGCGGAAGGTTCCGGTGAGCTTGATCCGATCGGGCGAGATCGAGAAGCCGGTGGTCCGCGCGCCGTTTACGCTGGAGAAGAGCGAATAATTGAGGAATCGAAGAGCCCACGGGTGGCAACCCGTGGGCGTTATTATGCGCTCGTCATAATTGCTCGTCGCCGGGCTGCTGGCCGGGGAGCAGGTGTCCGAGCTTTTCGCGTTTCGTCTGCAGATATCGTTCGCGCTCCGGTTTGTGCGGCGCGACCAGCAGCACCTGCTCGACCACCTTGAGGTCGACCCACCGCTCGAAGCTGTCAATCGCTTCGCGCTTGCGGGGATTGTTGGTGAGAATGCGGACTCGCTTGAGCCCCAGATCCTTGAGGATCTGCAGCCCGACCATGTAGTCCCGCTCGTCGGCTCTGAAGCCCAGGCGGTGATTGGCCTCGACCGTGTCGAGCCCTTGATCCTGCAACTGGTAGGCTTTGAGTTTGGAGACCAGTCCGATCCCGCGGCCTTCCTGCGGCAGGTAAACGACGGCCCCGACGCCTTCGTTGTGAATCATTTCCATGGCCATCTGCAACTGGTCGCCGCAGTCGCACCGGAGCGAGCCGAGAATGTCGCCCGTAAAACAGGAGGAATGCATCCTGACGAGGGGGGCGTCGACGCTGGCCAGATCGCCCCAGACCATTGCGAGCGGCTCCTGGGCGTCATGGTCGACCCGATAGGCAATGAACCGCGGTTGCCCGAACCGCTCGGTGGGAATTTCGACCTCGACCGCGCGATGGACAAGCTGCTCCCTGAGGCGACGGTGCTGGATGATCTCCGCGATGGTGACCATCGGGATCGAGTGTTTCTGGGAGAACTCTCGCAGTTCTTCGGCGCCGGCCATGCCGTCGTCGCGCTGGCTGCAGATTTCGATCAGGCATCCGACGGGAGTCAGACCGGCCATTTGCAGGAGATCGATCGTCGCCTCGGTATGCCCGGCCCGGCGGAGAACCCCGCCGTCCCGCGCCAGCAGGGGATTCAGGTGTCCGGGGCGGACAAAATCGGCAGCCTGCGAATTCCGATCGGCCAGCGCGCGGATTGTGAGGGCGCGGGAGGCAGCGCTGACTCCGGTGCCGGCGTCGCGATGATCGATTTTGACGAGAAACGGCGTCTGATGGAGGGCGGTATTGGAATTCGGGTCGACCATGGGGGGCAGTTTGAGACGATCGGCCGCTTCGGAGGTGAGTGGGGCACAGAGATCGCCGGCCGCCTCACGGAGCATGAAATCGACCATCGCGGGCGTGATCGATTCCGCCGCGCAGACGAGATCGCCTTCATTTTCCCGCTCTTTCGCATCGACGACGATCACCATGCCGCCGCCGCGCAGCGCGTTGACGGCAGTTTCGACCGCTTCGCTCGCAGAACGATGCTCAGAGTGCGAATGATCCGCCATAAGGTCCGCTCGTTCCTCTCCTTTTTCATCCCAACTCAGCCGCCAGAAGACAACGGCTCAGATTTCCGGCTCACGGCAACGTGACGCGCATCCGGGTCTGTCACACCACGGACAGAGTGTCGCGTCTTTCATCGTCTGTCACAGTGTAGGCGGGAACGTCGATTCCGGCGACAGCCGCCGGGCAATCCGGGCCGTCACTCGCGAGCCGCGGCTTGACATGCAAGCCATTGTTGATATGTTGGTTGTAGTAGGGAAGTTGTGAATTCCGTGTAAGTTGCGACGGTTTTGCGCTGCACGAACGACACGACTCCACGCGGCGCACCGGCCGACGAGCTGTCCAACCCTCGGCCGCCCACCTGTAGCACAGCCCGCCTGCCTCGTTGCCGCGAACAACCCCTTGAACCGGTTCACTGCGTCGGAGGAACCTCGATGCGACTCACCCGTCTCTCTGTTACAGCCGTCTTGCTCGTGAGCGTGGGGATCTTCGCTTCGTCCGGGTCGTTCGCCGCCGATGTGAGGAACCCCGGGCCGCTGACCGGGCTGAGGATCGATCCCGATTTCGACGGGTCGGGATTCGTCCTGCGCGGACGAGACGCCCGGCAGCAATTGATCGTTTCGGGTCTGCATGAGGGGGATCTCTTCACCGACCAGACGCGGAGCGTGACGTACGCCTCCCAGCCGGAAGGGATCGTCTCGATCGATGCCAACGGCCTGGTGACGCCCGTCGCGGACGGACAGGCGACGGTGACCGCAACGACGGCCGACGGAAAAGCGGCAGAGATCCCTGTGACGGTTGAGAACTTCACCACGCAGGTGCCGATCAATTTCAAGAACCAGATCATCCCGGTCTTCACCAAGCTCGGCTGCAACAGTGGCGGATGTCACGGCAAGGCCAGCGGCCAGAACGGATTCAAGCTCTCGCTGCTCGGATTCTATCCGGAAGACGACTACGAGTTCCTGACGAAGGAAGCGCGCGGTCGCCGGATCTTTCCCCCCGCGCCTTCCAAGAGCCTGTTGTTGCTGAAAGCAACCGGCGCGTCGCCTCACGGCGGCGGCAAGCGGATGGAGGTCGAAAGTTACGAATACCGCATGCTGACCCGCTGGATCGAGCAGGGCATGCCGTACGGCAGCGAAGAGGATCCGGTCGTGGCCGGCATCCGGTGCGTGCCGGAGAAGCGGATCATGTCGCAGGAGAATACGCAGCAGATTTCGGTGCTCGCCCGGTACAGCGACGGGACCGTGGAAGACGTCACCCGCATGGCTTTGTATGAGCCGAACAACACCGACTTGGCCGAATCGACCGAAACGGGCCTCGTCCACACGCTGGACCTCGCCGGTGAAGTGGCGGTGATGGCCCGCTATCAAGGACAAGTCGCCACGTTTCGGGCGACGGTTCCGCTGGGGGCTCCGGTGACGGACCTTCCGCCGGTCCGGAACTTCGTCGACGAAGCGGTCTTCAACAAATTGAAGGTGCTGGGAATCCCGCCGTCCCACGTGTGTGACGACGCCACATTCCTGCGGCGTGTGTCGATCGACATCACCGGCACCCTCCCGACGGATGAAGAAGTCCAGGCCTTTCTGGCGGACACCGACCCCGAGAAGCGCGACAAGCTGATCGACCGGCTGCTCGACAGCCCGGAGTACGCCGACTATTTCGCGAACAAGTGGAATATGGTTCTCCGCAACAAGAAGCGGAACAACGAAGACCTCGCGGGCACTTATGCTTTTTACCAGTGGATCTGGGACAGCCTCTACGAGAACAAGCCGTACGATGAATTCGTGGGCGATATTCTCACGGCCTCCGGCGACCCGGAATCGAACCCGGCGGTGATCTGGTATCGCGAGGTGGCTGAGACGAACGAGCAGGTGGAAGACGTGGCGCAACTGTTCCTGGGCGTCCGCATCCAGTGCGCCCGCTGCCATCACCATCCGTTCGAGAAGTGGAGCCAGAACGACTACTACGGTTTCGCGGCGTTTTTCAGCCGCGTCGGGAAGAAGAATCTGGCCGCGGGTGAGACCAGTCCGGCCCGCGACCGCCGCGTGTTCCACAACGAAGGCGTCGCCCAGGCACAGAACCCGCGTTCGGGCGCACAACTCAAACCGACCGCGCTCGGCGTGGAGCCGTACGAGGTTCCAGCGGAGCGCGATCCCCGCGTCTACCTGGCGGACTGGATGTCGTCGCCGGAGAATCCGTTCTTCGCCAAGTCGCTGGTGAACCGGTACTGGAAACACTTCTTCGATCGCGGCATCGTCGAGCCGGAAGACGACATGCGGGAAACGAACCCGCCGACGAATCCCGAGTTGCTCGAGGGGCTCGCTCAGCACTTCATCGAAAGTGACTTCGACCTGAAGCAGTTGATCCGCACGATCTGCCGATCGTCGGCCTACCAGCTCAGTTCGTTGCCGAACGACTACAACCTTAAGGACAAGCAGAACTTCTCGCGTTATTACCCGAAACGCCTGAGTGCGGAGGTACTTTACGACGCATTTCACCAGGTGACTGCGACTTCGCAGAACTACTCCGGCCTGCCGCCCGGCACGAGCGCCATGCAGTTGCGTGACGTATCGGTGGCCCCGTACTTCCTGAAGGTGTTCGGGCAGCCGGCCGCCGACACGGCCTGTGAATGCGAGCGGTCGATGGAAGCCAATCTGGCCCAGAGCCTGCACCTGCTGAACAGCAGCGAAGTTCAGGGGAAGATTGCCAACGGCAACGGCCGCGCCGCCCTGCTCGCCAAAGACACCGAGCGTTCTCACGAAGAGAAGCTCAAGGAACTTTACCACTGGGTCTACTCGCGCGACCCGGATACGGAAGAAATCGCCATCGCGATGGCGCATATTGAGAAGCACGCAGAGAATCCTCAACTGGCGTATGAGGACATTCTGTGGGCGTTGATCAATACCAAGGAATTCCTGTTCAACCACTGACGTTGTGCGCGGGAACGGCCGGCCGGCGCACGTCGGCGCAGCCGGTCCGTTGAAAACGCGGTCGACATCGGAGGTCGTCCGGCTCTGTTGCATGACCATCCCACCGCTCCGGACGTCCGTCCTGCCGGCCCGTCATCCCTCCTCGGCGGTGTTCCTGCCTGCGGAAAGGAAGAACCCGATGTTCCGTGTTCGCCAGTTCTCGGCTGCGGCCGCCGTGCTCATCGTTTGCGGCTGGTCCAGCGCCTGGGCTCAGCTTCCTCAAACCCGCATCTATTCGGTCTTTCCCCCCGGCGGCCAGGCGGGCCAGACGGTCGAAGTCACGATCGCTTCGGGTGAAGACACCGATGAATTGGAGTCGCTGCACTTCACGCATCCGGGCATTACGGCTGTTCCGAAAACTCAAGAAGTCGACGGCAAGCCCCAACCCGTGGCCAACGTCTTCGTGGTGACCATCGCCGCCGACGTTCCGGCCGGGGTGTACGAGGTCGCCGCGGAAGGCCGTTTCGGCGGCAGCAACACGCGCCGCTTCGTCGTGGGGAGCCGGCCGGAGGTCAATGAAACCGAGGGGAATAACGATCCGGCGCAACCGTCCGTTTTTGAAGTGGGCACGGTGGTGAACGGCCGCATGGACGGGGGCACCGACGTCGACTGGTACAAGTTCACCGCCGAGGCGGGTCAGCGGTTGGTGATCGACTGCGATGCGGAATCGATCGACTCCCGCATGAATGCGGTTCTGGAAGTGTATGACGACACGGGCAGGCGGCGTCTGGAAGCCGCCCGGGGTTATCGCGACCAGGACGCCCTGCTGGTGTTCGACGTTCCCGCCGCCGGCGAGTACCTGTTGCGGGTTTTCGATCAAACGTTCCGCAACGGCAATGACTACTTCTACCGCCTTTCGATCCACCAGGGACCGTACATCGAGTACGTGATGCCGCCCGCCGGCCTGGCCGGCTCAAATGAGTCGTACACGCTCTACGGATACAACCTTCCCGGCGGACAGACGACCGAGCAGAAACTGAACGGCGTGCCATTGGAGCAACTCGGGGTCAACATTGCGCTGCCTGCGGAAGGAACGCCTCTCGATGCAGAGACATTCGTGTCTCCCGTGTCGTCAGGGACCGACGCGATTTCGTGGCGTCTGGAATCGCAGGCCGGCGCCTCGAATCCGGTCCAGATCTTTCTCGCTCATGGAGCGCGAGTTCTGGAGGCGGAACCGAATAACGAACCCTCCACCGCACAGGCGGCGGCCGTTCCTGCGGACATCGCCGGCCAGTTTTCCGAGATCGGCGACGTCGACTACTATGAATTCAGCGCCGCTGCGGGCGAGGTGCTGTACATCGAAGCGTTCGCGGAGCGGATCGACAGCCGCGCCGACCCGTATCTGACGATCGATCAGGTCGTCGTGGACGCCGAGGGGAACGAGACCCTCCAGCGGCTGGCGGCGCAGGACGACGTCGCCGCCACGCTCTATCCGCTGGTCTTCGACACGAACACCGATGACGCGGTGCACCGCCTCGAAGTTCCGGCTGACGGCAAGTACCGCGTTTCAATACGAGACCGCGCGTGGGAGATCCGCGGCAATCCGTCGCTCGTGTACCGGCTGGTGATTCGCCCCGAGCAGCCTGACTTCCGACTCGTCGCCGTCCCGATCGCGCCGACTCCCGGGCAGGCGTTTCCGGTGGGGCTCCGCCAGGGAGACAATTTCCCGGTGAACATCCTCGCCTTCCGGCGGGACGGCTTCACCGGCCCGATCGACGTCACTGCCGTCGAGCTGCCGGAGGGCGTCACGACGCCAGGCACGACGATCGGGACGGGCGACACATCGGCGACGCTGGCCTTGACGGCGAGCGTCGATGCGCCACCGGGCTGGCATCAGATCAGACTCTCCGGGCAGGCGCGCATAGAAGATCCTGCCGCAGTTCGGGCCGTCACGGCTGCACAGGCGGCGGTCACAAACGCTGAGAAGCCGATCCCCGACCTCACGAAGGCCCGGGACGCCGCGGCGGAGAAACTGCAGCAGGCCACCCAGGCGCAAGCGGCGGCGCAAAAGGCGGCGGACGACAATCCCGGCGACGAAGGCCTGGCCCAGAAGGCTGCTGAAGCGCAAAAGGCGGTCGACGCGGCCCAAGCCGAGCATGACCAGGCAGTGCAGAACCTGCAGAATGCCGAGACGGCCGTGGCTGAGGCCAAGGAGGCGCTCGCTGCGGCCGAGGCGCAGGCCGCCGAAAAAGCGCGGGACGTCGCGCATCCGGTGAGAGCCGGATCGGTCGTCTGGGCCAGCGGCAACAACATCCCGGCGACGTCGCGCCTCTCTGATTCGATCGCGCTCTCGATCATGCCGGAAGTCGCACCGTTCCAGGTGCGGACGGATGTGACGCGCGTGACGGTCAACCAAAGCCGCCAGATCCTGCTGCCGGTGACCGTCGAACGCCGCAGCGGTTTTGAAGAACAGGTCGCTCTCAACTTCGCGGGCCTGCGCAACAACGCGAACATCGAAGCGCCGAACGGCGCCGCCGCCAAAGGCGAAACGGAGAAAGTGCTGCGAATCTTCGTGAAGGACAATGCCCAACCCGGCGTGCACACGCTCTGGCTCACCACGGCAGGCCAGGTGCAGTATGCCCGCAACCCGGAGAAAGCGGAGCGGCTCAAGCAGGAACAGGAGGCACTCGCGGCTGAAGCGAAAGCGGCCATGGAGTCTGCGCAGGCGGCGACCAAAGTGAAAGCCGACGCCACACAGGCGGCGACCCAGGCGGCCGCCGCACTGAAGCAAGCCCAGGAGGTGCAGGCGGCCGCTGCGAAAGCCGTTCCCACCGCAACCACCGCCCTGGCGGAGGCCAGGAAAGTGAAAGACGCCGCCGACAAGAAAGCGGCAGACGCGGCGGCGGCGCTCAAGACCGCCGAAGAGGCCCTCGCAACGGCGCAGAAGGCCGTTGAAGACGCTGAGAAAACCGTGACGGACGCTGAGGCGACGGCCAAAGCCGCCGCGGAAGCCTTGGCCAACGACCCCGAGAACGAGGAGTTGAAGAAACAGAAGGCCGACGCCGACGCAGCTCTCGCCGCAGCCCAGCAGGCGCGTGACACCGCCAAGACCGCCGCCGCGACGGCTGAAGAGGCGCGGACGAAAGCGCAGCAGGCTAACGAGGTCGCTCTCAAGGAGCAGACGGAGGCGGCCACAAAAGTCAGCGACGCCGAAACGGCGCTGAAGACCGCCCAGGAAGCGCTCACCAAGGCGGATGAAGCGCTCAAGACCGCGACCGCAGCCGACAAGGCGGCTCAGGAAGCAAAGGTCGCTGCCGAAAAGGCGGAAAAGGAGGCGATGGACAAGGCAACGGCTCTGGAAACGAAGCGGGCGGCTGCGGAGAAGGCGGCCACTGACGCCGCGAACGCGGCGAAGCCCCAAGCCAAGAACTTCACGCCGACTTCGACTCCGATCGTCATCGAAGTCAAGCCTGCGCCCGTTAAACTGTCGGCCGCCGTACCCAACAATGGCGCCCTCAAACAGGGTGAGCCGATGGAGATCAAAGTGACTGCCGCGCGGCAGAACGGTTTCGCCGGACCGGTGGCGTTGTCTCTGCCGTTGCCTCCCGGCGTCTCCGGGCTGACGGCCCCGGAGGTCACCATTCCGGCTGACCAGACGGAAGCCGTCTTGACGGTGACGGCTGCGGCCGACGCGACGGAAGGTCAACTCGCCAACATGGTGATTCGCGGTTCGATGGAATTCGACGGCGAAGCCGCCGTCGACGTTCCTGTCACACTGACTGTCAACAAGTAGCCCTCCAGTTCAGCCTCTTGTGCATCCGCGCGAGGCCCCGCCTGATAATGAGTCACGCCATGCGAAGTCCAGTGTTTTCCTCTGTTGCCGTCTTGCTCACGCTTGCATCGGCGGTTTCCGCACAGGAAGAAGCGTCGCCGGCAATTGAGCCGGTGGCGCCCGATCTGGGCCGGCCGGTCGATTTCAACATCGACGTGATGCCGGTGTTTCAGGCGAAGTGTCTGGCGTGCCACAACAAGACGACGGCCGAGGCCGATCTCGTGCTGGAAACTTATGAGGGAGTCGTCGATTACGTAACGGAGGGAAGCCCGGACGACAGCTACCTGTACAGTGTGGCGGCCCGGGCGGAAGAGCCCCACATGCCTCCGCTGCCGAACAAGGTGGCGGCCAAGCCGCTCACTCCGGAGGAACTGGGCATCCTGCGTCAGTGGATTCAGGACGGCGCCAAGCCGGGCATGGCCGCCCCGATGGACGACGCGGTCAAATGGCAACCGGTCCCCGACGCGATTACGGCGATCTACAGCCTTGCACTCTCAGCGGACGCCCGGTTTATCGCCGCCGGCCGGGCCAATCGTCTGGTCGTCTACGATCTGCCGGCGCAAACACAGGTCGCCGAGCTGACCGATCCCGCACTCCTGGCGGTCCAGCAGGACGGCGAGGCCATCTACGGATCCGGCGTCGCTCACCGTGACTTCATTCACGCTTTGGCGATCAGCCCTGATGGTAATCTGATCGCCTCCGCCGGGTATCGCGTCGTCAAACTGTGGGAGCGACAGCGGAATGTTCAGTTACAGAACTTCGCCGGCGACGCGCCGGTCACGGCGTTGGCCGTTTCCGCTGATGGAACGCTGGCCGCGACCGCCCACGCGGCGGGTCCGATCCGTCTGTGGAGCCTCGCCACAGGCCAGCCGGCCGGCGTCCTGGAAGGACATACCGCCGCGATCACAGCCGTGGCATTTACCCCGGACGCCGCGCTGGTCGTCGCCGGCGCTGACGACAACACGGTGCGCACCTGGAACGCCGCCGATGCGCAGCCCGTCGCGACGGCGGCCACGCCCGCGCCGATCCGTTCGTTGATCACGACAACGGACGGCACGCAGATCATCACCGGACACGGCGACAACGTGATCCGCGTCTACCCGCTGCCGCAGCCGGAGACGGAACTGCAGCCGGCGCTCGAAATCACCGGTCACGGCGGTCCTGTGGTGGCGCTGGCGATGATGCCGACCACGAATGAACTCCTTTCGGGCAGTGACGATGCCACGATCCGCATCTGGAATCTCGAGAACGGCCAGCAGGCCTTCGCCCAGAATCTTGGAGGGCCGATCACGTCGATCGCGGTCTCCGCGGACGGCGCGAAGGTCGCCGCGGGGGGAGCCAACAATCTCGCCCGCGTCTGGGACCGGGCCGGCAACCAGCAACTGGCTGAGGTCAAAGGCGACCCGGTTCTCGATCGCACCGTCATCTCGTTGACGGACGAGCAGACGGTCGCCAAGAACAAGCAGGCGCTGGCCGACGCGGCGCAGAAAGCGGGCGAGACCGACGTCACCAGCCGCGAGGAATCGCTCAAGAAGGCCAACGAGCAAAAGGAAGCCGCCGACAAGGCTTTGGCCGAGGCGGAAACCAAGGTCACGGCAGCCGAAGAAGCGGCGAAGGCGGCCGCTGAGGCGTTGGCCGCCAGTCCAGAAGATGAAGCGCTGAAGAAGAAGAAGGAAGAAGCGGACACCGCGCTGAAGAACGAGACTGACGCCCGAGACAAGGCGAAAGCCGCTGTGGCTTCGGCCGAGCGGGCCATCAACCTGTCCACCGAAGCTCTGGCCGCCTCGAAGCAGCGGCTCGAAGAAGCGAAAGCCGCGCTCGAAGCGGCAACCCAATACGCAACCGACATGGACGCGAAGGTCGCGGCGGCGACGGAACAGGCGGGTCAAGCGCCGAAACCGATTCGCGCCGTCGCGTTCTCCGCCGACGGCAAGCAACTCGCCACCGCAGGCGACGACGGCAAGATCAATCTCTGGGACAGCGCCACCGGCAAACATCTCGAAACGCTGACCGGACACACGGCAGCGGTTACGGCGCTGGCGTTTCTGGAAGGGGGCTCGCTCGTGTCCGCTGCGGCGGACAATTCCACCGTCCTCTGGGAAACGCGACCGCAGTGGAAACTGGCGGGACGGCTCGGCGCGTCTGAAGAGAATCCGCTCGACGTCTCGGCGTCGCCCTTCGTCGATCGCGTCCTCTGTCTCGACTTCAGCCCGGACGGCGCTCTGCTGGCGACCGGCGGAGGCGACCCGTCGCGCAGCGGAGAACTGATGTTGTGGGACGTCGCCAACCGATCACTCGTGCGGACCTTCGAGGACGCCCACAGCGACACCGTTTTCGACGTCGAATTCTCATGGGACGGGAAGCTGCTCGCCTCCGGCGCGGCGGACAAGTTCGTGAAGACATTTAACGTCGAAACGGGCGAGTTCGTTCGGTCGTACGAAGGACACACGAACCACGTTCTCGGCGTCTCCTGGAAGGCAGACGGCAGCGTCATTGCCAGCGCCGGCGCCGACAACGCCATCAAGCTCTGGAATACGGAAACCGGAGAACAGCAGCGGACGATTACGGGGTACAACAAACAGGTGACGGATGTGGACTACGTCGGCGTGCAGGACATCATCGTCACGGCGGGAGGGGACTCGCAGGTTCGGACGTTCAATGCGAATAACGGCAGTCCACGGCGGCCGTTCGCCGGCAGCACCGACTTCGTCTATGCCGTCACTGCCAGCCGGGACGAAGCGATCGTCGTGGCCGCCGGGGAGGACGGTGTGATTCGGGTCTGGAACGGAACGAACGGCCAGGCGATCACGACCTTTGAGCCTCCAGCCCCCGAATCGGAAGCGGAGACCGCCGCGGTCAACTAAGTGCGAAACCGCAAGCGGATTCGACTGCGCAGCAACCACCCCTCGCCGCCCACACACGACATGCCCGCGCGCCTCCTCCTCCTCACGCTCTCCGCAGCCCTCTTCACATCGCTCGCCCACGCCGAGAACTGGCCTGGCTGGCGCGGTCCGCGCGGCGATGGAACCAGCCTCGAAGGAAATCCGCCGCTGCACTGGGACGCGGCTTCCGGCGAGAACATCGTCTGGAAAGCAGCGATTCCCGGCGACGGGCACTCCTCGCCGGTGATCTGGAACGATCGCGTTTTCCTGGTGACCTGTCTGCCAGAGAGCGAAGAGCGAGTTCTGCTCTGTCTCGATAGCGCAACGGGCGAGATGATCTGGCGGGAAACGGTGCTCACCTGTCCGCTGGAAACTCTCCACCACCTCAACAGCCGAGCTTCCGGCACGCCCGTGACTGATGGAAAGACGGTCTACGTCGCGTTTCTCGAAGTCGACGGATCGACCGTTCCTGCTCCCAACGTCGGAAGCCCGCGGGAGATTACTCCGGGGCGGATCGTCGTCGCGGCGTATGATTTCGACGGGAACCGGCGGTGGCTGGTCCGCATCGGCGATTTCGTCAGCGCGCACGGGTTCTGCAGTTGCCCGGTGATCTTCGAGGATCTGCTGATTATTAACGGCGATCACGACGGCGACTCGTATATTGCAGCGCTCGACCGTGAGACCGGAGAGATCGTCTGGAAGCATCCGCGGGCCAACGGCATCCGCAGTTATGTGACGCCGATCATTCGCGAGATCGACGGGAGAACGCAGATGGTTCTCTCCGGCAGCGA
Source organism: Planctomycetota bacterium (assembly GCA_003388505.1). GTDB lineage: Bacteria > Planctomycetota > Planctomycetia > Planctomycetales > Planctomycetaceae > MB-PLM-1. Next base: position 17,821 of record QQVO01000020.1, on the reverse strand, counting down.
ACACGTCACCAGCCTGGATCCGCGAACCGGTTCGACGCTGTGGACGATCGACGGACCGACTGAGCAGTTTGTCGCATCGATGGTGTTCGACGGCGAACGGTTCTTCATGGCGTGCGGGTTCCCCGACTACCACGTGATGGCGATCGACCCGACCGGCGCCGGAGACGTCACGACGACGCACGTGGCGTGGCATTCCACCGAAGCCCGCTGTTACGTCCCCTCTCCCGTTCTCGCAGCCGGTTGCCTCCTGGTCGCCAACGACGACGGCATCGCGCACTGCTACGACGCGGCGACCGGCGAACATTTGTGGCGCGAACGGATGGGACGGCACTACAGCGCGTCGCTGATCTCCGCGGCGGGATTGGCCTATCTCACCGACGACGACGGGGTCACCAAGATCATCCGTCCCGGACCGGAACCGGAAGTCTTGGCGGAGAACAACGTCGGTGAGTTCTGCTGTGCTTCACCCGCGATTGCCGGGGGCCGGCTCTTCATTCGTACAGAGCGGCATTTGTTCTGCATCGCCGAAGCAAATTCCGGCGAGTGAATTACAGTTCCTGCCCGGCGAGGGTGATGGTTGCTTCGGTCAGGGAACTGTCTTTCAGTTTCTGCGCTTCCTCGACGGTGCACATTGTTCCGTCCAGGCTCAACCGCCGCAGATTCCGCAGACCGCGAAGCCGCTTCAGACCGTCATTGGTGATCGCGAGACATCCCTTCAGGTGCAGCACTTCCAGGTCTTTGAGCCCGGTGAGCGCCGTCAGGCCCTGGTCCGAGACGTTGTTGTCGCTCAGATCCAACTCCTTGAGTGCGGTGCATCGGCGGAGCCCCTGCAGCGACTCGTTGCCGACAGCCGATTTGGCAACGCTGAGCGTCTGAAGATTCTCTAAGCGGCCAAGCTGCTGCAGGCCGTAGAAGCCGAACTGCGTGTCACCCGCCTGGAGGTGAACAAGTTCCGCAAAATGGTCTTCCTTAACAAGCTGGGAGAACTCGCCTCCGAGAATCAGCGGATTCCCGGAGATATTGAGCGATTCGAGTCCCTCCAGTTCGGCCAGATACGCGAACACACCATCGCCGACGCCGGTTTCCGCCAGGCTCAGGCTCGTCAGGCCGGGAGCGTCGGCCAGCGCGGCATACGGTTTTTCGCCGATCGATATTCCGTCCAGGACGAGCGTTTCGAGGGACGGCATCTGCGTCACGGATTCCAGGGCGGCGCCGCTGATCGGCGTATGGGCCAGATGCAGCGTCGTGACGGCGGTGAACTTCGGCAACAGTTTCGCCCCGCCGTCTGTAATCGCGCCCCCGGACAGGATCAGTTCGTTCATTTCATTCTGAGCCCACGCCAACTCCGAGAGCTCTTCGAGATTTTCGTCGTTGCGAAGGGCGGGCTGCAGAGCCTGGAATTCTTCCACGATCTGTTCGGGCGTCCGCTCCGGTGAGGGGGGGGTCGAGGGAGGCGGCGGCGCGGAATCCGGAGCAGCGACTTCTTTGGTCGTCTGCTTCGGCAGCGGCAGCTTTTCGCAGCCGGCAAACACAACCGGCAACAGCGCGATCATCAGCCGGAATACCGGAATCGATGTGCTTCCCGCCCCGGAACGGCAAACGTCTTGCGTCGAAACTTTCTTCATGGCCAGCGCTCTCCTGCGAATATGGACGAAGGACACGATGAACGAACATGATGCTACGCTGGTCGGTCGTCGATGGCCAGACTAGAGCAAATTGCTCTACCATGTGTCCGCGTCGAGCGGTGTTTGGACTGTCGAGGGCGAGAATCCGCGAGACAGATCGCCAACACTGACTTGCAAAGCGCTATAAACGGCCGCCCCTCAATCGTTCGCTCCGTTCAGATCGAGCATCTCTTCCAGGTGAAGCCGGTCGATTCCCAACTGACGCTTCAATTCGTCGAATCGACGGCGATGTTCGTGCTCTTGTCCGGACGGCCGGTTGCGTCGCACGGCCCGGATGAGGACATTCTTGGGTGTATGCTCCATGTCAATGAATTCGACGACCCTGGTCCTGTAACCGGCAATCTCCAGTGCGCAGGCGCGGAGGGCGTCTGTGGCGAGCGCGGCGAGACGTTCCTTCAGAATCCCGTGCCGCGTCAGCAACGCGAGTGAATCGCTGCTCAACGATTGGGCGAGTTCATGCTGGCAGCAGGGCGCGGCGAGAATGACGGCGGACTTCCAGTCGACGGCTTTCGCGAGCGCATCGTCGGTGGCGGTGTCGCAGGCGTGGAGCGAGATCGCCAGGTGAACGTCCCCCTCAGCCTGATGAGATGCAATGTCGCCCTCGCGGAATTCAATCCCCTTGAGCCCCAGTCGCAAGGCCGCGTCGCTGCAGCGCTCGATGACGTGCCGGTCGCGGTCGAGTCCCACGATCCGGACCTCCCGTCCATGCTTCCCGGTGAGCAGGTGATGCAGGGCGAACGTGAGGTAGCTCTTGCCGCATCCAAAATCGACGACGCTGACCGGCCCCTGCGTTGGAAGTTGATCGTAGACGTCTTCCACGAACTCGAGAAAGCGGTTGATCTGCCGGAACTTGGCGGCGGCTTTGGCCCGGACGGCGCCGTCCGCCGTCATGACTCCCGCTTCATGCAGGAACGGGCAGGGCCGGCCCTCCGGGATCAGGTATTGCTTGTCGCGGTCATGGGGAGTCGCCGTGGAACTTCGGTTCGCTTTCGATCGGTTGAGTTTCGCCTTGCCCCGCCGCGAAAAGCGGAGCGAGCAGTCGCCGTCGGTGGTGCGCAGGTGGGCGTGTCGATAGACCGTTCCGACCTCTTCCCGCAAGCGGGTCAGCAGTTGCTTGGCATCGACGTTCTCATGCGTTTCGCTGCGCTCGAACTGCATGGCCCACTGGTAACGAAGGCCCTCTCGGAGCGCAACGGGGCGAACGCGCAGCCGCGGCGGCCGCTCGCCAGGCTCGGGAATCGGCCTGCTGAGCGTGAGCCCGGTCAGCCGATCCTCCGCGATCGATCGACTCACGATGTCCAGGAATCGCTGCAACGGTTCGGAATCGTCCACGTCGCCCTCGATTGCATTTCACTGCGCCTCTGCGCAGCATAGCAGAGGAGCCGGGACGCGGCTCACATCTCAGAGTTCCTGAAAGAGCTGTTCCGGTGCGGCCGGGGCCGGACTGGAAACGAAGCCGCGAACGTGCGTGCACCGGGGCTTCGCGAAACTCCAGCTCCAGCCACCCGACCCCATTGACGTTCTGTTCGGGCCTCTCAAATCCAACGGGGTGAACGCATCGCGCGGCCCCATCGACCCACCGATCGGCCAACGACCATGGGACTGAACAAGAAGCAGAAGAAACAAATCGAAGCTGCCCGGAAGAAGCTGAACTCGCTGCAGCAGCAACTCGCCGGCGCCCGCAAGCAACCGGATGACCCGGGCGAAGTGCCGCGACTGGAATCGGAGATCGACCGCCTCCAGACGGAGATCAAAGCGATCCAGGATGGTTGATCCACCGACCGTCATCGTGGTGCATCCCCGGGAACGCCGCAGCAAGTGTACGGTGGAAGCTTTGCGGGAGCGCCCCGGCTTTGTCTTCTGGAAGTTTCCCCGCACCGGTCCCGAGCCGCTGGACGGATACCTCAGACTGGGGCTGGGAGGCCCCCCTCTCTCACCAGAAGAGCGGGGACGAGGCTTGCTGGTGCTTGATGGAACCTGGAGATTGGCCGGCAAAATGCAGCCGCAGTTTGACGACCTTCCGGTGTACAGTCTCCACGAATGGCAGACAGCGTATCCGCGGGACTCCAAGCTTTTTACCGACCCGGCTGGTGGGCTGGCGACGATCGAGGCGATTTTCGCCGCGTACGTGCAGATGGGCCGCGACCCAGCCGGCCTCCTCGACGGCTATTTCTGGCGAGAACAATTCCTGGAGCAAAACGCCGACTTGCTGCAAAAGCTGCGGTCGGATGCTTGAAAGATACAGTCACGCGAGGGCTCTGCAGGGCTCTACTCAACGGAACCCTAACCCGGATTATTCATGACAAGGGGCCGGTTCTGTATACGTTTTGCAAAATATCAGGTTATCGAAAGGTTGCCCAAAGTGCCGCGATTTTCGAACGGATTGCACGCCGACGCCAATTCAACGGTGGCGCACGCTGGCAGCGTGCGCTACGAATAATCCGGACTAACGTCACCAGAGGGTGATCTCCAGACGTAACATCTTTTCAGAGTTCAACTTGCTGCGCGGCTCAACAGGAGCTTCGCCCTCCCGAGGCTGGCTCCGCTCGTAAGGTCCGATCGCCCTGGTCGGCGTCGAACCCCGTCTTGTGGCTCACGGGGGGCTTGCTGTATCCTTCCCGCCCCTCTCTTCCCCACTTCCCCCGGGCTGGATTGGCCCGGGACTCACTCACCTCGCGTTCCTCACGAGCGACCGCAACTTTATTCCGTTGCGCAAGGATGCCCCTATGATGTCCCGTTCGCTTCTCGCCGGGCTCGGCGTGTGCCTGCTGACCGGCGCTGCCGGCTGCACGACCATGTCATCCTCTGTGGACCGACCACTCGCGCGGAGCGAGACAGCTTCCCGCCGGACGACATCGCTCCTTGATCGCCTCACGGACGAACCGGACGAGACAGCCGAACCGGAGCGTGGCCGGGAAGTTGAGCAACAGAGTCCGCTTCACTTGGCCGGACCGGCTTCCGCCGCGCCGACTCCGCCCGCGGCCGCTCGCTCGCTGGACTCCGAAACGCTGACGTTGATCGAAATGGAACTCCGCGATCTCCCCGACGATCAACGCCGACGATGGATGGAGTACCTCACATCGATTGACCCCGACTCGATTCCCTACGTGCTGCAATCGCGCCGGCTGCACGCGAGCCAGCCAGCGATCGGAGCCGATCGGGAGGCCGTTCCGCCGCGGGACGCCGAGTTTGATGCGGGGCACGAATACGAGAGACCGGCGGCGGTTGCAGCGAATGGCAGCATGTCTTCGATGAACGCTTCGACGGCGCACGTTGCTCCGTCGAGTTTCCGTTCTGAACATTCCTCGCGTCCGCCCGACGGGCAATTCGAACGCGGCGGCGATTCCCGCCTGCATGCGCCCGATCCGCTCGACAACGGATCGGGAGGGAACGGCATCTCGCCCTTCGACGTCCATCCGCGGCGCGACGCTCGATTGGCTTATCAGGAATCGCCGGCGTCTCCCGAGTCCTCCGGCTACTCCGCGCGGTCGTCGAGTTATGAATTGCCGTCGATTTCTCCGGGAGATTCGGCGGCCGTCGAACCGCCCCGCGGCCGCGCTGCGAGCCGGATTGAATACGATCTGCCGCCGACGGACGGCCCCGGGCAGCCCTCTTCCCTGCCGAACACGCCCCTCTCTGCAGGGCCGCAGGGCGCCTACTGGCAGGAAGAACTGGAACGGTTGACCGCGCTGATTGAAGCGGAAGTCGGCGCCGCGCAGCCCGGCATGACCGATCAGGAGCGGCTGGCCTACGTCAAGCACCATGTCTGGCTCCGCATGCTGCACCTGATGGCCGAGCAACCCCAACTCGCGCAGCAGGCGATTCCAGGCATTGATCCGTCGGAACAGGAGTTCTGGACCGAGTTGTTCTGGGCCATCTCGAACTACTTCGACGCGCGACACCTTCCCGACCCGGCGGACCGCGCGGCCCTCACGGTCGTCCAACTCGATGCGGCCAAACGCAGGCTGCAGCGGCAGGCGCCCCTGGAACTGCTCAATACGAGTTTCTGTTACAAGATCAACAGCTTCGGCAACTACGAACGGTACGAACGCGACGAGTTTCGCCCCGGACAGCCGGTGTTGCTGTACGCGGAGCTGCGCAACTTCCGGAGTGAGCCGACGAACGCAGGCTCCTACACGACCCGGCTGAGGTCTCGCATCGAGCTTCGTCGCGGCGGCGCCGACGGAGAAGTCGTCGACGAGAACACGTTCCCGGCCACGGAAGATCTCTGCCGCAGCGTCCGGAACGACTACTTCCACAGCTACAAGATCGACTTGCCACAACACCTGAGCCCCGGGCCGCACACCCTCGTGCTGATCGTCGAGGACGAATTGAGCGGGAAGACGGCAACCGAAACGATCGGCCTGCTCATTCGTTGACGGCCTCTCAGCCGCCGAATTCCGGCGCGGGCAACGGTCGATTCGTTCGGACAGGCGGACGACGAGCGCGAACCTGGATTATTCCTGACGAGGGCCCGGTTCTGTGTAAGCTCTTGCCGAACATCAGGTTATCAGTGAGTTGCCCAAGGCGCACCGCACTTGGAAGGGATTAAACGCCGACGCCACGTCCCAGGCGACGCACGCTGGCAGCGTGCGCTACGAAGAATCCGGGCGAACGGAAACGACTGGCGGCGCCGGCGCAATAGAAAACCCGGCCGCAAAGCGGCCGGGCGGGTCGATCCTTCGGTTGAGGCGCCTGTTCGAGGTTACGGTCCGAAACCGAGCCCTCCACCGGCGCCGCCGCCGAAGCCTCCGAATGTTCCGAGGTTGTTGCCGAACGTTCCGAAGTTATTGCCGAAGCCGCCTGTGCCCACATGGCGGTAGTACATCGGGACCGCTTGGATCGCGTTGTAGCCCGGTCCGTAACTGGTCGACACAATCGTCCTCTGCTGGGCGTCGTGGTTGCCGAGGTCGGTGAGGATCTGCGCGATCAGATTGCGGCGATGCGCGTCGAGTTCGGGATCGGCGTTGTTCTCGGAACGCTCCACGAGAACCGGAAAGGGCGTGCTCGGCATGCGGGCCGCGATCTCTAGAATGTGGTCCTTTCCGTCGGGCGTCAGTTCGGCGGTCTGTCCGATGAAGTTGTGGCGATAGACGATGAAGTCCGCCGCCTCGCCGTTGGTTTCCATCAACTGGTAATGCGTGCGAACGGTGCTCCCGAGGGGGAGCGTTTCCGGGATCGCGTTGGAGCGGCGGTGGCAACAGCCGAGCCCCATGCAGTACATGCCGTGACAACAACCGCCGCCGCACCCGGGCTCGCAACCGTCCGACTCGCACTCTGACTCGCATTCGCAGTCGTCGGATCCGCAGTGCCCGAGCGGCGACCAGCGATGGTGCGCGCATCCGGCCGTTGTGATCAAAGCCAGCATCAGCGCCGTCGTCCCGAGCGCTCGCCAATTGCCGTTCATGCTCCGTCCCCCCCAAGTCATTCCGTTTGATCCGGCTGTGTGCCGGTGGAGTTTTGAACTCAGATTCGTGTCTCGCCGCGAGTTTGACGGTCAGAGAAACTCTGCCGGTTCCGTCGCGGGGCGTCCCCCCGGTCCCCCGATTCGTATCGGCTGAAGACTGTGTTCAGCCGTTCTCAATCCGTGTGCTGCCCGATCATTTCTCAGCGGCGGAACAAACGCCGGATCATCGACGGTTTCTCTTCCGGCTGCTCCGCCGACGTTTGCTGGATGCCGCCCCCGCCCGGCATTCGCCCGGCCTGCGGAACGGCAGGCCCCGGCGAAGGCATCGGCGAGGTGTGCGGCGGATAGGTCGTTGCCGGCGGCGCCGGTTGCGGCGGCTGAGGCGAGTGCATCGGCGCCTGCGGCGAATAGATCGGCGATTGCGGCGTCGACGGATACTGATTCATCCCGTAGGCGGGCTGAACCATCTGCCCCGGCGCTCCGTTGTAGATGCTGAAGCCGGCATCCTGTCCGTAGCCCTGGCCGTTGCCGTAAGGCAGCAACTGGTAGTGCCCGAGGTCCGGGTTGCCTTCCGTGCGGTTGAACTTGCACAGGTCGAAGTCGTCCGGATGAGTGACGTACCAGCCCGGCATGGGAGGCACCTCTTCGGAGTCCATCGGCCGGACAATCTCCGGAGTGACGAGAATCAGCAGTTCGTTCTCGTCTTCCGTGGCGTTCTTGGCGTTGAAGAGGTACGTGCCGACGACCGGGAGTTCTCCCAGCCAGGGAATGCGGGTCACTTCGGCCTGCTGCCGCCGTGAGAACATGCCGCCCAGTACGATCGTCTGTCCCTCGCGGAGTTCCACGCGGGTCTGCACCCGTTTGACGTTGACGCCCGGCACGCCGCCGACGGCGTTGCCCTGGTCGATGTCGCTCAGTTCGGGGATGATCTGGAGCCGGATCAGGTCGTGATCCACAACGGTCGGCGTGGCGATGATGGACGTTCCGAATCCTCGGAAGGTGGTGGTCCCGACGCCCAAACCATTCAAACCCACTGCGGTGGGGACGGCGAATTCGCCTCCCGCGAGAAACGCGGCCGGTTCCCCGCTGAGCGTGACCAGAGTCGCATCTGAGATGATCTTGGCCGTACCGTTCGAGGCGAGAGCGTCGATGGCGACGGCGATTTCTCCGTTTTCGAAGATGCCGGTCAGCAGCGGATTTGCGGCGGCGAACGTTTGCGTGATGCGGTGCCGGCCGTTGTTGAACAGATAGTCCCAGTCGAGGCCGTATTGACGCGATTGCGAGCGATTCAGCTCGGCAATGCGGACGTGCATCATGACCTGGAACTCGCCGGGAACCTGCAGTTCATTGACGATGAACGACGACAGAAAATCATCGTTGGTGAACAACTGGCCGTAGTCGTCCGTCCCGCCGCCCAGACCGAACAGGTCGCCGTCGGTGTTGATCGCCTCGTCGCGAACGATCTCCATGATCTGCGCGGCTTCCTCCGCGTCTCGGGCCTGACCCCGCACGATGATTTTTCGCGACAGCGGGATCAGGTAGACCTTGCTGTTGGGATAGAGCACCTGGAGCTTCCGCTCGAGTTTGCCGAGATCGAGGCGGCGCTGGTTGTCGAGACTCGGATCGCGGATGACGTTCACCAGGTACATCAGCGGGTCGTCGCGGCCTTCGAACCAGATCCACAGATCGGTCGTGCCGACTCCCAGGCCCAGCACGGCGATCTCGGTCGGGCTGTATTGAACCACTTCAATCACGGCGGGATCGGTGACCGAGATCCGCCACACCGGGTCCTTCATCAGCATCAACTGGCTGCGGTGATGGATCACCTCCAGCTCTTCGGTGTTTTCCGGCATCGCCGCGATACTGGCGTCGAGCGGCTTCTCGACGGCGTCGCTGTATTGAACCGGAACGACCTGTCCCGCCTCCGGCGTTCCGGCCTGATACGCCTGCACGACCGGCGCGGCCGGGTAGGGCGGGGGCGTCTGCGCCTGTGTCGACCCGCCTGCACTCAGTAAGGCGGCCGCCAGAGTGATACCGATCCGTACTGGAACTCGCATCGTTGTCTGTCCTCTCATCGGCCGTCGGTGTTTGGGCTGACTGTCTCGTCGGATCAAGCCGCGGAGGCGGATGATTCCCTGAGATACGGCAGCGGCTGGCGAGTGCATGCGAGATTCCTTCCCCCTGGCGCGCGAAGCCGGCGCGCCGCCTTTGATCGACGACCGCCCGCCCCCTTGATGTCGCGAGACTCCCCCTGAATCGCCCGTCAGACTCTGAACGCACGCAGCGCGGAGCCGTCGGCGAAGATGACTGCACTCACAGTATCGGTTATGCGGACCGGAGGAATTGAACGAGTTCTGCCAGAAGTGACTGATGCGCGTGTCACAACGGTTTTTTCGCGGCGTTCGGCCGGCGCCAATCTCTCAGTTCGCAGCAGCACGGGTCGCGACCCTTGCGCAGCAAACAACGACCCGGACTCGCTGCACGCGGCCGGGCCGTTCGACGCTTCCCCCGCGAGATGAACGGCCTACCAGATAATCGTGACGTTCACGCTGGCCGGCCCGGGACGATACCAGGGACGCCGATAACTGTAGTACGGGTAGCGGAGGTGTAAGCCGCCGGTCGTTCCCGGGACGACCGACTCCGGCAGATACCGGATATGCCGCTGATTCGGGACATAGTAGGGGGCTACGGTGACGGGCGCGGGCCGGACGATCTGCTCCCTCGGCACGAATGGTTCGCGGATCACTTCGGGAGCGTCGGTTTTCGGCAGGGGCGTCGCGGGGCCTGGTGCGGGGGGCAACACGGGTGAAGGAACCAGTTTGGGCGGTGGCACGATCGCATCCGGCGGAGAATCGGTCGCGTCGGCCGGCGGTGCGGAGAGGATCACGTCCTGCGCCGTTGCGTCGATCCCGAAAGCGAAAACAAGGCCGCCGGCGGCCAGCAGGCAATTCATCAATCTGTGCGTCATCAGTCAGCTCCCCAACGAGACAAGTTCAGTCGGCCGCCGGAATGAAGCGGCATCCTCGACGCTAGTCACACCTGTGTACCGAACGAAAGCGTGATTCCGGCAAGCGGCGCAAACTTTGCCGTCGGCGTTGGAGCGAGACGCGACCGTGACGGTTTTGCCGACGCAGATCGACTTGAGGATTTTGACGATCCGTCCGATTTACCACGATACCGGGCAAGCGCGGCGCACGTGCGGAACGGCCTGCGCCGCCGGGTGAAGACTCAGATCGCCATCGAAGGCGGATCGCAGAATCGCGTCCGTCCTCGCCAATTCATTCAGGGAGCGAACGCATGGTCCGTTCAATCTGTCTCGTCGCTGTGTGGAGTTCGCTCGCGGCGTCCGCCCTTTCACAGGATCCGTACTACTACGGGTACGGGGCGCCGTCGATCGGGAGTGCCGAACCGCTCTTCCAGTACGACGATCGTGAACCGTGGAAACACGGGTACCTCCACCAGATGCCCTACTATGAAGGGCTGCATTCGTTTCTGCCGTACAACTACAAGGCGGTTTACGCACAGACGCAGACCGCAGCCGGATGGGGCATGCCGAACACCATGGCGTACTCGCAACAGTTCTGGCACCGCTACGAAAACAGCACCGATCTCTCACAGCCGACGCAGTTCGACATGACGCCGCAATATGCGCCGCCGTCCGGATACTCACCTCCGGCGACGTTCCCGCCACCAACCAGCTATGCACCGCCCACGAGTGCGACACCAACCGGTTGGGTGCAGCCACAACGAGAGAACGGCGGGCCGGATGCCGCCTCGCGCCAGACACAGGCGCTGAAACAATATCTCAACGGACCGTCTTTCGGTCAGTAGCGCTATCCCGGATTATTCATGACAAGGGTCCGGTCCACTATAAGTGGTTGCCAAACAGCAGGATATTGAGAAGTTGCCCAGAGCGCCGCACTCTTCGAACGGATTGCACCCCGATGTCACGTCAACGGTGACGCACGCTGGCAGCGTGCGCTACGAATGATCCGGGCTATCGGTCGGTAGAGTGCGGCGGGCCGCCGGTCGTGCCTGCGGGGCGCGTCACGAGCAGGAGTCCCTGCAGCAAGAGAATCAGGCCGCCCGGCAGGAAAACCAGAATCCAGGCGATCAGCATGCCTCGCTGAAACCACTGTCCCTGGATGTCGCGGACGACGACGCGGTTGTCGTCGATCGGGTCCGCCGGAGTTGAGAGTCGACCGGCGACAGTTGCGCGCCGCCGGTCAGCGGCTGCCGGGGTCATGCCGGCCGGATCGATCATGACTTCGGCCGTCGTCTGCCACAAGCGATTCCGGATATCGTCCACGTGCGCTTCCCCGGAAGGGGACAGCTCCGCCGATTCTCCCACGAAGTCTTCCGCTCTCAGCACGAAGCCTGCCGACTGCGAGCGCTTCTGCGCTGCATCGCGTGGATCGAGGAGCGCGCCGGCGAGGAGCGCGAACACGAGTGCAAACATTGTGTAGAGCAAGACGCCGCAACCTGCCGCGCTCATCGTCGACTTGAACTGGCTGCGCTCGGAGAACTCATCAGACCCGACTTCGACCGTACGCCGCCGCCGGATGGACCGCTGTGCGGCGTCCAGCACGTCGAAGTCGCGAACGAGTTCGCTCCAGGAATGGCCGCCGTCGTTGCCCTCCAACCGCCGCTCAAACTCCGTGAGAATCGCGGCACCGGAATCGTGCTCCGCCGATCGTATCGTGGTCACATCGCCGGCAGCGTCCGCGAAACCCGCTTCGGACGTATAGATTTCCGTCTTCGCATCGCCGGAGATCGTCAGCCGCCACTGCGATTCTCCGCCGGACGCCTTCGCGTGCCAGTTCGCTTCCGGGCAACCCTCCCCGGCCAGCGTCACGCTCTGTGACGCCAGTCCGCCGTCACTCCGGCCTGTCTGCAGACAGGTGACTCGCGTGTAGTCGCCGCACAGCCAGCGGAGCAAATCGCAGTCCAGCAGGAGTGTCCGGTTCAGCGTCTGCTCGTCGACGAGGCCGGACGCGCCCGCCGGTTCACTTCGCGAGATTTCCAGAAAACGGATCCGTCCCAGATCGCCGCGTTGCAGGCTGTCTCGCAACTCGCGCCACTGGGGGTGGAGACGATGCGAGAAAACCGGCATCAAGACGTTAGCGCCGTCAATGGCCGTCGGCCACAACCGGTACGCGAAGCTCGCCGTTTGCAATGCGTCGGGGTAGACGACCAGATGCAGTCCCGCGGCGGCGAATTGCCAGGCAGCGTCCTGGACGACTTTGTCGTGGCCGCAGACGATCGCGGCCTCCAGGCCGGGCGCGGTCAACAATCGCTGCCAATCGCTACTCGGATAAACCTCTTCGGCCAGAGTTGCGAAGTCCGCACGAAGGACTGCATCGCACGCTGCTGCAAGCAGACGGTGCTCCTTCGACTCCGCGATCGCAGCCAGCAGAGGCCGGCAGTCGCGATTGCCGGCGACGACCACAAAGTTCATTCGCTCAATCGCCTCACCAGAAAACCTGACGCCCTTCATCCTTGTACTACTAACGTGCAGAATCTTGTTGTCCTACGCAAATTCCTGCGTTGGCCCGTAGCGCACGCTGCTAGCGTGCGCCACCCACCTCTGCGGTCAACGGGACGCACGCAAGGCTGCGTGCGCTACGTTGTCTCGCATCGTAGCACGGCGCTGCGACCACGCGAACGGCCCGGCGTCAATTGCAAACCAGTTCGGTCAGCCGTAGCATCGCACTATGTCCGGCGAAACCGATTACCTCCGCAGCCGCGAACTCCTCAGCCGCGACGACAGCAGACTGCTGATCGTCGACGTGCAGGAGATCTTCGTTCCAGTCATTCCAGACGCCGAGTCGATGATCGAGAACTGCCGGAAGCTGCTGGCGGGCGCCCGAATCCTCGGGATTCCGGCCGCAGCGACCGAACAGTATCCCAAGGGGCTTGGCCGCACCGTGCCCGCACTGGCGTCGTTCTTCGAAGACATCCCGGAGAAGCTCCGCTTCAGCAGCGCGGAGTGCGTCGGCTGGACCGCCGCTGAACAGGATGAGCGATTCAAGGTCGTTGTCGCCGGCATCGAGACGCATGTCTGCATCCTGCAGACGGCGCTCGATCTGATGGCGGCCGGCTATCAGGTCTATCTCCCGGCCGATGCACTGGCGAGCCAGAAACCAGTCGACAAAGACTTCGCACTGCAGCGGCTGCGCGACTCGGGCGCGACGATTACGACCACCGAAGCAATCCTGTTCGAATGGTGCGAAGTCGCCGGGACGTACGAATTCAAGCAGATCAGCCGCCTCGTCACGGGCCGGTGAGCAGGCGGCGCGGTCGATCAACACAGAGGCACGGAGGAAGCACTGAGATTGCCTTGAATCCAAGGAGAAGCCCTTGTGCCCAAACAAAAGTTTGGGCACACGATCACAAGGTGATTTGTAGGTTCATTCATTCCGTGATTTCCGCGCCTTCCGTGGTTCCAACCGAATCGATCCTCAGATGAGCAACATCCCGCCACCCGTCACTCCTCCCCGCCGCATCCTGATGGGACCCGGTCCGAGCGATATTTCGCCGCGCGTCCTTGCCGCGCTCGGCGCGCCGACGGTCGGCCATCTTGATCCCTACTTTCTGCGGATCATGGACGAAACGCAGACAATGCTGCGGCAGGCGTTCCGAACGGAGAACAAACTCACGCTCGCCGTCAGTGGAACGGGCAGTTCGGGAATGGAAGCCTGTGTCGTCAATCTCATCGAGCCGGGCGATCGGATGCTGGTCTGCATCAACGGTGTGTTCGGCAAGCGGATGGCCGACGTCGCCGGCCGCGCTCAAGCCGAGGTGACGACGATCGAACGGCCTTTCGGTGAAGTCTTCACGCTGCACGAGATTGCCGACGCGGTGAAGAGCGCGCAGCCGAAGGTCGTGGGCATCGTGCATGCCGAGACATCCACCGGAGCGCGTCAGCCGCTGGAAGAGATTTCGCAAATCATCCATGACGCCGGTGCGCTGTTGCTCGTGGATTGCGTGACGTCGCTGGGCGGCATTCCTGTTGAAATCGACGCCTGGGGGATCGACGCCGCGTATTCCGGAACGCAGAAGTGTCTCTCGTGTCCGCCGGGGCTGGCACCGGTGACGTTCAGTCCGCGGGCGCTGGAAATCATTCAGAACCGCAAGTCGAAGATTGCGAGCTGGTATCTCGACATGCAGATGGTCTCCAACTACTGGAGCGACCAGTCACGGGCGTATCACCACACGGCTCCGATCAACATGAACTATGCGCTGCACGAATCGCTGCGGATCGTGCTCGAAGAGGGACTCGAAGCACGTCATGCGCGGCACCGCGCCAACCACTTGATGCTCCGCGCGGGCTTGGAGGCGCTGGGGGTGGAGTTCGCGGTGGCGGAAGAACACCGGTTGCCGATGCTCAACGCCGTCAAGATTCCGGAGGGGGTCGACGACAAGGGGGTCCGTTCCCAACTGCTGCGCGAATTCGGCATTGAAATCGGTGGCGGCCTGGGACCGATGGCGGGCAAGACCTGGCGGATCGGGCTGATGGGCGAAACCAGCGCGCGGCGGAACGTGCTGCTGTTTCTTGCTGCGCTGGAGGCGTGCCTGAAATCGCAGGGAGCGGATGTCACGCCGGGAGCGGGGGTGGCTGCAGCGAATGGCGTTTGAACCGTTCGTCTTTCTCTATGCTGATGGAACGGATCGGCGGGCTGACGCCGCGCCGCTCGCCGATCAAGTTGCCCGCCCCGGCGGCTGTGCGGTACAAAGGACGTGTTGCAATTCGGTCCCGGAGTCAGCCCATGCCGTCCCCGTTTCCGGGAATGGACCCGTACCTCGAAGCGCCGTCGATCTGGCCCGACGTGCATCACGAACTGATGTCCGTCATGCGTGGGCGGCTGAACGAACTGCTGCGGCCGCGATACGTCGTACGCATCGAGGAGCGGGTGTACGTCTCGGACGAGAATGATCCGGGGCGGCGGGTGATCGTCCCCGACCTGCGGATCGCCCATGGAGTAAGGACTTCGCAACCGCCTGCCGATTCCACCTCCATCGCGACGGTCGAACCGATCGTCGTCACGACGATGGTGGAGGAAGAGATTCGCGAAGCACGACTCGAGATCGTCGACCCCCGCGCCGGCCGCGTCCTGGCGATCATTGAGGTCTTGAGCCCCGCCAACAAGGTTCCCGGCTCGCGCGGCCGCGAGAGTTACTCGCGCAAACGGCGGGACGTTCTAACGTCCTCCACGCACCTGGTCGAGATTGATCTCCTTCGTGGAGGCGAGCGGATGATGGTCGAGGGGGGACTTCCGGCCTGTGAATACCTGGTGCACGTGTCGCGCGTCGAGGATCGGCCGCAGGGAACGGTCTGGCCGATTCGTCTGCCTCAGCCGCTGCCGGTCGTACCGGTTCCGCTGGCTGAGACTGATCCAGACGCCGCTCTGGATCTCCAGCAGATACTGAACACTGCGTACGAGAACGCCGGCTACGACCTGACGCTCAACTACGGCGACCCGGCTCCGCCGCCCGCTCTTCGGGACGAGCACGTCGAGTGGTGTGACGAGTTGCTGCGCGAGAGCAAGCAGCGGTAACGATCGATCGGCGGGCTGACGCCGCGCCGCTCGCCGGCGCGCTTCGTTCGCATCGCCGGAGCCTGATGCGATAAGATGGCAAGCCCGGAATTCACCTGCCTCGAACAGACTGGAACGATTCCCATGCGCTCCGTACTCGCCGCCACTTTTCTGTCCCTGGTTGCCGCATCAATGGCCCATGCCCAGCATGAACACGGACCGACCTACGCTACGCCGGAAGAAGCCGCGGCTGATCCCGATTACGCCATCCAGGGCGAATATCGCCACTGCACCACGCGCGACGGCGTTCATGTGATTGCCTTGGGGAAGGGGCAGTTTCGCGCGGTCAAGTACGCCGGCGGCCTGCCGGGCGGCGGCTGGGACCGGGAGACCAGAGAAGAGATTGAAGGCGACCTCGCGGCAATCGAAGAACTGCTCGAAGGTCACTACAAGACGACACGGAAGAGCTGCACGCTCGGGGCCTGCCCGCCGCGCGGTGCGGTCGTGCTGTTCGACGGCACACAGGAATCGGTGGACGCCCACTGGAAGGAGGGGGCGAAGATCGACGAGGACGGCTACCTCATGCAGGGCGTCACCAGCACTGACGAATTCAAGGACTTCACGATCCACCTGGAATTCCGCCTGCCTTACATGCCCGAAGCCCGGGGACAGGCCCGCGCCAACAGCGGCTACTATCTGCAGGGCCGCTACGAGATTCAAATGCTCGATTCCTTCGGCCTGGAAGGGCTCGACAACGAGTGCGGCGGCATCTACTCGGTTTCGCGTCCCGACGTGAACATGTGCTTCCCACCGCTCACCTGGCAGACCTACGACGTCGACTTCACCGCCGCGCGATTTGATGAAGACGGCAACGTCGTCCAGCCGGCCCACGCCCATGTGCGTCACAATGGAGTCGTGATTCACAACCGCGACCTGGAGAAGGGAACGCCCGGCGGACCGCTGGGCAGCATCGAGGACACCCCCGGCCCGATCTACCTGCAGGACCACGGGAACCCGGTGCGCTACCGCAACATCTGGGTCGTGCCTCGTTAGTCTCGATTGAGGTCTTGTAGATGCGGGTGGCTTCACCCGGCTCTTTAACGCCCACGGGTCGCAGCCCGTGGGCTTTCCCCATGCGTTGAGTGAGCTGATGCTTCGAACCGGCCCGGTTTGCTGTTTCGTCTGCTCGGTGACGATCGCCATGTTCGCGGCGAGCGGAGACGACGAGCCGAAGACCACCTATGCGACACCCGAGGAGGCCGGCGCCGATCCGGACTTTGCCGTCCAGGGTGAGTACGCCGGAGAAAAAGCGGGCGTGCAGGTCGTTGCGCTGGGCGAAGGGCAATTCCGCACGGTGCTCTATCGCGGCGGACTGCCCGGCGCCGGCTGGGACGGCAGCGAGCCGGAAGTTCTGGAAGGCGAAGACAAGTCTGCCGTTGAAGAGCTGATTGACGAGTTCTCACTTGAGCGCGTCGAGCGCACGAGCCCGACCCTCGGAGAGGAACCGCCGGAGGGGGCGGTTGTGCTGTTCGATGGAACCAAGGAGACGTTCGAAGCCCACTGGCAACCCGGCGCGCGGATGACGGACGACGGCCTCCTGATGGAGGGGGCCAACAGCATCGACACGTTTCAGGGCTTCTCGATCCACCTCGAATTTCGCCTGCCTTACATGCCCCGCGCCCGCGGGCAGGCACGAGGCAACAGCGGCCTCTATTTCCAGTCCCGCTACGAAACCCAGATGCTCGATTCGTTCGGGCTCGAAGGGAAACACAACGAGACCGGCGGGATCTACGAAATTCGCGACCCCGACCTCAACATGTGTCTCCCGCCCCTGGCCTGGCAGACCTACGACGCCGATTTCACCGCCGCCCGCTTCGACGAAAACGGCGAGAAGACCGACAACGCCCGCCTGACCGTCCGCCTCAACGGCGTCGTCATCCACAACGACGTGGAGGTTCCCCGCACGACCCGCGCAGCCCCGATCGGCGATGAGTCGCCCGAACCCGGTCCCATCCATCTGCAGAACCACGGCGACCCGGTGCGCTACCGCAACATCTGGATCCTACCGCGCGACGCCGAACAGGAGGCGCGGCGGCCGATCATCCCGGCATTCGAAAGACTGCACACACTCGGCCTGGTCGACCAGACCGCCCCGGGTCGACTGTTGATCGGCGAACTCAACTGTACCGCGT
>QQVO01000033.1 GCA_003388505.1 Planctomycetota bacterium | reverse complement strand
AAAAACGGCGGAATTCCCCGAGAAACGGCTCAACCCCGCCTTCGTCTCGGCTGGGTGTTCATGCCGTCACGGGAGCAGACAACATGAAAAACGAACCCCCCTGTTACAACATCGGTTGTCACGCCATCATGTAGCAGCGGGCGTGAGCCCGCTGTCAGGTTTCTAAGCGCGAATCGTGAGCCGCGAACGCGGCGGCAGCAAACGCGGCCTCCCCGTTCAGATCACGCCTGCGCTTTCACACTCACCGTCCTCCGCTGCGGCAAATCGACGCACAACGTCACTCGCTCGCCGTCTCGAAACCATGTGCCGGACTTCAGATCCAGCGCACGCTTCACTTCCCGCAGTTCCAATTCCTCTGCAGCCAAACCGTCTGCCGCAGCAATCACGACGCGCGGCGGCTTCGTTCCGGGCAAAGTACACTCGAACGTGAACTCCCGGCAGGCGAACGGTGAACTGAGATCAATCCGCCCGTCTCGCTCCTCGATGCGCGTCAGTTCCTTCGCGGCCCAGTAGCGGGCGATCTCGCTCAGTTTCATCCAGATCAGGTTGTCGTTGCGCGCATGCAGTCTCCGCACGACTTCCTGAAAGATCAGAAATCCTCGCTCTTCGCCGTTGTAGTAGATCCCCGGCCAGTGGCAGACCATGATCGCCGGCTGTTCCCGGTCGATTACCTCGGGCATCCGTCCGCCTTGCAGGTCTGCGGTGATGAACCGGTCGACCGATCCTTCTCCCAGTCCGTCCCAGCCGCCGAACCAGTCGCCCGTGCAGCCGATCGTGTGCACCACGCACTGGGGATCGTCCGTGTCGAGGCCGCGAACGTTCTGCACCAGAGGGGCGACGCTCCGTTCATCGGTGAACAGGTCCCGGAAGTAATGCGGGATCTCCGCACCGTAGACACCGCGCACCGCTTGCAGCGTGCCCTCCGCCAATGCCGGGCGCGCTCTGCTGCCGAAGCCGCCCGGAGTCGTCACGCCTTCACACGGCAGCCCGGCGTTCTTCATCATCTCGAGCGCGTAGGCGATGTACTCGGTCATCTCGTCGGTGCTCATGCCGACGCTGAATCCGGTGTTCTCCAGGTACTTCTCGCTCTTCTCCGCATAGGGCCGACCGGTCTTCGTATCGACGGCGAACGTGTGCGAGACCATCTCGGGGTGGATGTCCCAATCGACCGTCATGAAGTCCCGCACGAGCGCGAGGCTGTCTTCGAGTTCCTTCCGGCTCCAGCCCGGCATCCGCCGGTCGATCCAGCCCACGCACGCCGGGTACGGCACGACGCTGTACTTTCCCTTCACTCCATGCTCGCGGCACCACTCGCCGAACTTCCGTACGAACGAATCCGGAATCTCGCGCGGCAGCTTCCGCCAGTCCTGCCGGTACCGATCGGGATAGACCTCCGCCAGTTGCGGAATCTTGAAGTGGGCCACGTTCACCAGGCAGGTCGAGTCATCGATGATGAAACTGACCGGCACCCGGCCGCGCGGGTTGAGGACAGTGACCCCTGCGGCCTGCGTGGGCCGCTCACCAGCCTCCTGCGCGGACACGACGCCGCACGGCATGCCACTTCCGAGCAATCCCGCCGCTGCCATCGTCGACGACGACTTCAAGAACCGTCGCCGCGTCAGTAATCGATGATCGCTCACTGCACGTCTCCTCTGGATTCGCCGTGTATCACCGGTGATCAAGTGCCAGCGGCGCGTCGTTTCTCGGCGCTACCGTCTCTTGAGGAATTCCCCGCAAACTCCGTGCTGATCCGCCAAATCCGCGAAAATCTGTGTCCTGTTCGAGAATCTCCTGGGCCCGGTTCCTGAAGGCGGGCCGCAGAGGAATTGTGTGTCACTGACAGCCTCCCAAGGCCGTAACGCCGATCATCTCTTCGCGCTCCCGCCGGATTCCAGATACGCCAGCAGGTTCCGAATTTCTTCCGCGGTGAATGTATCGAGCAGACCTTTGGGCATCGGCGATGTCTCGGCCAGACGGTGCACTTCGATGTTCCGTTTGTCGAGTTCAATGAACTCAGTGGCCCGCAGTGGATCGACCACAATCTTCAGCGTCTGCGACCGGAAGTCGCCCGTGACGGCAGGGCGGCCGGTGAACACCCGGCCCTGCTTTGTCACGACCTCCACGTTCCGGTAGTTCTCCGCCACGACGCGGTCCGGTTCGAGGATGGAGAGCAGCATGTCCCTGCGGCTGAACCGCCGGGCCAGATAGGTCAGGTCCGGTCCCACCGCCGGCCCGGTTGCACCGACACGGTGGCATTTCGTGCAGACCGCTTGATGGAAGACGGCTTTACCCTGTTCCGCGTCTCCCGGTCGATCGCCGTCCCCGAGCAGTTCGTCCAGGTCGTCCACGGTCCATTTCTTCACGACCGGTCGCGCCTCCAACGGCGGCGGTTCGTTGTGCAGTTGGCTTTCGATGATCGCTGCGAACCGGTCCCGTTCCTCGTCGCTCAAGCGGGCGAAGGCCTCGTCTCGAATCAACTTGAGAAAACTCGGCATGCCCTCGCCGCGAACGAACCCGCCGGCCTCCTGGAGAGCCGCGAAGTAGACATGATGCGCCTCATCGCTCCAGCCGTCGTCGACGTCGCGCAACAGGAACAGGTAATGCAGCCGGTCTTCCTGCGTGCGGCTGGCAGTGAGCCGCTCGATCAGCAGGCGAACCGTGTCCGGTGATTCGAGTTGCTTCAACACTCGCGCGGCCTCGCGGCGCAGTCGTTCGCTATCGCCCAGCGGGCTGATCCGTTGTGGGGACGCGCCCGTGACGATCGGTCGGACCTGGGCGAGGATCGTTTCGCGGTGCTCGTGAAGCGGCATGGGATCAATCTGCCGGCATCGCTGCCAGATGTGCAGCAGCGTCAATTGCTGGGTCAGCGTCAGTTGAGAGAGATCGTGTTTCAGCGACCGCTCGACAATGGCGTCCACGTCGCCCGCGTCTCCATGGCGGGCCAGCGCCGTCAATGCTTCGAGTGATGCCGTGGTCCGAGTCTCAGAGAGGGCCTGCTCGCGCCAATCGTCCACCGGCAGATGCTCCAAAGCCGTCCGCGCCGCATAGCGCAGCACCGGGTCGGCGGCGTCAAGCTGCTGCCAGATCAGCGCCTCGTCGGCGAGTTCGGGGCGGCCGTGCGACTCCTCCAGCCGGTGGCGGACGGCTCGCGACTCGTCGCCGAACGTAAGGCACAGTCTCTGATGTTCCGATTCAATGTCCGCTGCGGTATCGCCTCCGTTCCAGGTCACGCGATACAGGCCGGACTTCGTCCCGCGCCCGCCGGTCACGAGATACATCGCCCCGTCCGGGCCGAAATCGAGACAACAGACGTTCAGCGGCTGCCCCTGCAGGAACGTCTCGGCCTGAGCGAGGTAGGTCGCACCGCGCGGCCGCAGGTGCACGGCGAGCACACGCCCGTAGGCCCAGTCGAGCACAAACAAAGCGTTCTTGTAACGCGGCGGGAAGTTGCTCCGGTATCCGAACTCGGCCGCCGTGGGTGACCCTTTGCCGATGTCGAGAATGGGGAGGGCGTTCGCCGGGTGATCCGGGTCGTAGGGCGGCCACTGCGTCGTCACGGCCCGCCAGCCGTAATCGGCGCCGGAGACGAGATGCAGAATCCGCGTCGGCCGATACCACGGCGCGCCCATGTCGAACTCGGCGTCGGCATCGTAAGTGAATGCCTCCCCGTCGGCGTTGAAGGCGATCCCGAACGGATTACGCATGCCGGCGCAGAGCAGTTCCCACTTCGTGGATTCTCGATCATACACGGCGACGAATCCCTCGCCCGGACTGGGGCCGCGCCGCGCTTCTCGGAACGGCGACGTGCGGTCGAAGACGTCTTTCGGCAAATCGACCGCGTCGCCGCAGATGCTGTAGATGCGGCCGTCCGGTCCGAGCTTAAGCTGGTTCCGGCCGTGGCCCACGCCGCCGGGGAATTCGCCGATCAGTTGCGGTTCCCCGACCGGTCCGTCGCCGCCCGCACCTGCCAACAGGTAAACGCCCTTCGAGTTGTTGGCGTTGGCGTACAGGTCGTCTCCGACGAACAGGAGTCCGCGGCACTCTTCCAGACTGTCGTTGATCGTCTCCACCTCGACGACGACTCCGCCCGGCTCATCGAATGTGAACCGCAGCAGCCCTTTGTCTTCTCGCGCAATCACTGCTCGCCCGCGCGGGTCGAACGCGACGCTGACCCACGAACCTTCATCCTCCCCGGCCGCGCGCAGCAACTCGAATTCAAAACCCGGCGCGGACCAGAACCGGCCTCTCGAGTCCGCTTCGTCGCCGCTCGCCAGTCGCCACTGTTCGTAGTTGTCGAACGGGCTGATCTCGATGCTCTTCGCGTTCCGCCCCCACAACTCGGGAGCGACTGGTCCGTTGCTCTTCGCCGTACCCTTCGCAATTCCCTCGACGACCAGAGTCCACGAGTCGTCGGTGACGACTGACTCCCGGGTTCCATCGGCTGCAACCAGTTCCAACTCGACCGCCACGGCTGACGGACCGTCTGAGCCGTTCGCGGTGATCTCGATCTGGTTCTCGCCCGGCTGCAGGAACGGCAGGACGTCGAGTTCCGCCAGCGGGCTGTAGTGATCGATAACGACCGCCGTCTCGCTGTTCACCCGAATTTCGATCGCACAGAAGTCCGCCAAGGCTCTCAAGCGTGCCTGCTGCGCTCGGTGCGGAAGCGTCACGGTCGTTTGTAAAACCACTGCGGACTCGGCGTCGCCATCGCGCCAGATCCATTCCGCCAGGGGAGGACTCGCGTCATCCGCCGGCGCGTCAGCAGACTCTGCGTGGTGCGGCGAGAGACAGAGTGCTGCGGTGAAGATGGCGACTCGCAGGCAGACAGACGATCGCATGACTCACTTCCTGAATTGGCCGGCCCCGTGGATCGAGTCAACCGGTTCCGTTTCGATCGATCAGAACCCGGCTGCCGATGATGGTCAGTCTGCCCTCGGAATACAGTCGGATCGCTTCCGGATACGCGAGGCACTCATGCTCGAAGACCCGCGCTGCGAGCGCCTCCGGCGTGTCGTCGTCGAGTACTGGCACGGCTCGCTGCAGGATGATCGGCCCGTGATCGTACTCATTGTCGCAGAAATGCACGGTGCAACCCGACACCTTGCAGCCGCGCTGGAGGACGGCCTCGTGGACGTGCCGGCCGTGCATTCCCTTGCCGCAGAATGCCGGAATCAACGCCGGATGGATGTTCATCACGCGCTGTTCGAAATCGGCCGGGATGTCGATGCGGCAGAGAAACCCGGCGAGGATCACGAGGTCAATCTCGGCGCGACGGAGCTGCGCGAACAGCGCCTCGCTGAAGGCGCTGGTGGAATCGAACTCCTGGCGAGGCAGCACTTCACAAGGCAGGCCTACGGACTTCGCCTTTTCGACGCCGGCCGTCTGTCGGCTGGAAATCACGAGCGGGATCTCGGCGGACAGGGCTCCCGACTGAATGCGATCGTGCAGGTTAAGCAGCGTCGTCCCGCCTCCGGAAATCAGTACGCCGAGGCGGATGGGTCGATCCAATGCGGTGCTCATGCCGGTTCGCCGCCCTGTTCGGATTCGCCCGGCAGATCGTCGAACTTCGGCGGCAGCGACTCGGCCATCTTCTCGGCATACTGGCGTCGAAAGCGCTTGTCCGCCTGCCGGGCGCGGACCACGAGGAGGACGATGCCGCCCAGCAGCAGCAGGACGACGGCGGAAATGAGCCAGCCTGGAAGCGGAAATGCGACCTGCGGCGGCGACGCGATCCGCACTTCATGCGCCAGAATCAGCGGCGTGAAGCGGTCCTTTTTCTCCAGCGTGGAGTAGCGGTGCAGCTTGAAAAAGTAGCCCGCCACGCTCACGCCGTCGACGAGCGTCTCGCCGATCGGCAAGTCGTCCGGATTGTCGGCGAAGACGACCGTGAGAGGATGTGACCGGGAATCGGGCGTGACCAGCCAGCACTCGTACAGTTCGTCGAATCCGAATTCCTCGTCGGCCGACAGTTTGACCGTCTTGATGACATGCCCCCGCAAAAAAACCGGCCGTCCCCGGTAGGCATCCGGGTGCTGCAGGATGTCGACGAAGACCGGGAACTCGTCTTCGCTGAGATGCTGGAACTCGGTGGAGTTTTTCCAGCGTTGACGGACGAAATCAGCGCCGGCCTGCCGCAACTTCGTCTGGTCGACTTCCCCGGCGTGCTGCAGGATGCCGTAGTACGCGGAGCGCTCGTCGTAGCTCAACTCCGTCTTGTCGGTGATCGGATCGAGGTCGATTAGTTCGGGATCAATCGCGACCGGCGGCGATCGATCGTCGACTGCGTCCGGGGCTTGCGCATGGGCAGACGAAAGCGAAAACGCGGCAAGCAGGACGATCGATCGGCCAAACATGGCGGCAATTGTGATTGAGGCGCGGTTGCGAAGCAACAATTCTCGCAATTCCCGAGCGGCACGCCAACGCTTAATCGAGATAAAGGAATTCATTCAGGTTGAATAGCGCGAGACAGAGATCGGACAACGCCGTCTCAGACTCCGAGCCCTGATTCAGGAATTCGACGGCTCGCTGAAGTTCGGCGGAATCGGGGGATCGCCCCAGGACTCGGCGATACAGCAGTTCGACCTGCGCTGCCGGTTCGCCGTCCGACGCGGTTCTGAGTTGATCTGCGAGTTCGTCGGCGCACCGCCGTGAGAAACCGGAGTTCAGGAGATGCAGCGCCTGCGGGGCGGTCGTTGTTTCGCCTCGTCTCGGACAACTGCGGTTCGTATCGGGCCGGTCGAAGACGTCGAACATCGGGTAGGTGAGATTCCGCCGCACGAAGAGATAGATGCTCCGGCGACGGTGGTCTGTTTCATTCTCCGTCACCGGCCACTGGTTCTTCAGCAGCGTGCCGACCACTTCGTTCGGCAGGGGGGGCCGTATTCCGGGGCCTCCCGCCTGACGGCACAGCGTTCCGGAGGCCGACAACATTGCGTCGCGGATCGCCTCAGCGTCCAGCCGCCGGCGGGACATCCGGCCGAACAGGTCATTGTCCGTATCGGCGGAGAGGAGATCCTGCCAGGCGTCCCGTTGACGTCGATTCCACTCGGGCCCCCGGTAGGACGCCGTGCGATAGGCGGTCGACGTCACCACCAGGCGATGCAGTTTCTTCAGGCTCCAGCCTTGCCGCGGCAATTCCCTGGCCAGCCAGTCCAGGAGTTCGGGATGCGTCGGCCATTCGCCCATGAAGCCAAAGTCGCTCGCCGTCGCACAGAGCCCTCGGCCGAAGTGCTGCTGCCACACGCGGTTGACAATCACCCGGGTGACCAGCGGATGCTCGGGCTGCGTCAGCCAATCCGCAAGGTCGCTGCGCCGCAGCCGCGCCGGTTGTTCGGGAGCAGAATCGGCATCTTCGTATACGACCCGCAGAAACGCCGGTTCGACGGCCGGTCCGCGGCGGCGAAAGTCGCCACGGAGCCAGAGATAGCTGCCGGCGTCGGAATCGGAACGATTACGGGCCACGCGGCCCATCGGCACGGGGGGCGGCTTCGCCGTCTTGACGGCTTGGAGTTCCGCTTCCAGTTTGGCGATCCGGCTTTCATCGGCAGGGCGATCGTTGCGGGCCGCGGCCAGTTCGGCCTCCAGGCGGTTCCACTCGGCTCTCTGATTCGCTTGAAAGGCTGCCTTCGCCGCCTTGGCATCCCTGGACGGCAGGGGGTGTTCATTCAACAGGTCGGTGAAATCGAAGAACGCCCGCAGACGGTAAAAATCGTGCTGGCTGACGGGGTCGTATTTGTGATGGTGGCAGGCGGCGCATTCGAGTTGCAGCCCGAGGAACACCGAGCCGATGGTCGCCGTGACGCCATTGAGCACGGTGTGCCGCCGTTCCTCCTGGAGATTGATGTCCGGCATGTCGGGCCCGCACATCAGGAACCCGGTCGCCACGTGGGCCGCCGTGCTTTCCGGGTTGATCTCATCCCCCGCCAGTTGCAGGCGCACGAACTCATCGTAAGGCATGTCGTCGCTGAAGGCGTCGATCACCCAGTCGCGATAGCGCCAGGCGTTGGGCCGCACGAGATCGTGTTCGAAGCCGTCGGTATCCGCATAGCGCGCCAGGTCGAGCCAGTGCTGCGCGCTACGTTCGCCATACGCGCGGCTCGAAAGGAGGCGGTCGACGACGCGCTCATACGCGCCGGGCCGGCGATCGGCTTCGAAGCTGGCAATCTCGGCCGGTGACGGCGGCAGCCCGGTCAGATCAAAGGTCACGCGACGCAACAGTGCATGGCGATCGGCCTCGGGCGCAGGTTGCAGTCCGTCGGATTCGAGCCTGGCCAGGATGAACCGGTCGATCGGCGTCCTGCACCAGTCGGAGTTTTCGACGTTCGGAAGCGCCGGTCGTTCGAGCGGGCGAAAGGACCAGAAGTCGCGATCGGATTCGGTCACCGGCGGTTCAGCCGGCGCAGTGTCATCTTCCGCTGATGCGATCAACGGAAGGAAAGAGAACACGATCAATCCAATCAACGACTGCCGCACGTCACACTTCCTCGAATTTCACCTGCCTGTCGGCAGCAAGGTTCATGGTATCATCAGCGGCGAACCTGGGCGCGTGAGAAGTTCGAGCCGCCGAGATGGCGGAAAACGACGACATTGCCGACGGCGTCCGCCGGCTTCTGCGGCGGCGAGGGGGCGGCTTGATGCGGGCGCGGTTATGCCGGATTGATCGCTTGCAGCGAACTGCACACCACCCGCTCCGGTGTTCCGTGATCGTGATCGAGTGCTGCGGGGCAGGGGGAGAATCCGCGAGCTACGCTTTGACCGGAACATATCTGTGATCGAAGTGTGGCTCAGTTCGGTTTCGAACGCAGCTTCCAGCAATCGCGTCTGGGGGCTCCCTCTGGTCGACCCCAGCCACCCTTCTTTCAGATTCTCTGACAAATCCCTTCGTATTCAACGGCGGGACGATACTCACACCGAGAGACCGGGAGGGGGCCTTGATCGAGGTCACGGACTTTCACAAAGCCTACGACCGGACCGTCGCCGTCCGGGGTCTGTCGTTTCACGTGAAACGGGGTGAAGTGCTCGGGCTGATCGGGCCGAACGGCGCCGGGAAGACGACCAGCATGCGGGCGGTCAGCGGGATGATCCGTCCCAGCCGAGGGGAGTTGCGCGTCTTCGGCTGCGACGTCGTCGCCGATCCGGTCGCCGCCAAGCGGCAACTGGCGTATGTGCCGGACGATCCACAACTTTTCGGCGATCTCACGGTGGACCAGCACCTGGCGTTCACGGCGTCGGCGTACGACGTGCGCGACGCGGACGAAAAAGTCTCCGGCCTGCTCGAAACGTTTGAACTGGCCGATCGCCGAACGAAGCCGGCGCGTGATCTGTCCCGCGGAATGCGGCAGAAGCTGGCGATCTGTTGCGCCTACCTGCACGATCCCAGCGCCCTGCTGCTCGACGAACCGCTGACCGGTCTCGATCCGCACGGAATTCGAGTGCTCAAGAGAACGCTGCGCGAGCGGGCCGACGAGGGGGCCGCGGTCGTTATCAGCTCTCACCTGCTGGCGATGGTGGAGGACCTCTGCACGCATGTGCTGATTCTCTCCGAGGGGGAATCGCGGTTTTTTGGAACGGTGGCCGAACTGAAGTCGACGTTCATGACGGAAGACGACGAAGCGTCGCTCGAACGGATTTTCTTCATGGCGACCGAGAAATCCCGGCCGGCACCCCTGGTGACCGTGGCAGGTTAGTGCCGGTGGCACTTTGTCGTGGCGGCGTCTTGTCGCGTATTTGCCTTTGCATGCGGCATTTTGCGCCGCCAGAACTGCTGCGGTTCAATGAAATGTGTTCTGATCGTGATCCGGGCGTTTCCCCTGCAATTCTGATTCGGCGTTCTGCGATGACTCACTGGCGTCTGCATCCCGCTCTCGTGCGTCTGCTCCGGTTTCAGGGGGGTGGCAAGCTCCGCCGCATGAGCCGCGGTTTTGCAACGCCGCGGCGGGCCGTCCTGTCGCTGCTGGCGACTGCTTTGGCGCTGGTGTGGCTGAGCAACGCGATTCTGAGCATCATTTTCCGCGAGCCGTATCCCGAGCAGACATTTCGGAACTGGCTGCCGCTCGTGCCGCTGCTGTACGCCATCTGGCACGCCGTGAAGACCGCCTGGCAGCGTCCCGAGGAGCCGATCGAGTGGACGCCCTCAGAGCGGGAATTCGCAGTGGGGGGCCCGTTCCGGCGGCGGGAACTGGTGATGTATCGCGTCGCGGTTCTGCTGAGCGCGACGTTCCTGAAAGCGACCTGCGCAGCGATGCTGCTGTTGCCCGACCTTCACATCCCGTGGGCCGGCTTGCTGGGGATTTTCCTGGGGCTGGCGTTTGTCGACGTGTTCCGGTTGCTGATCGACATTGTCGTCGCGCAGGTCAGCGAGCGGACCTACACGATCCTGCGGGGTCTCGTATTGACCGCCGCGGCCTCCGTCACCGGCGCGGCGCTGATGCAGGCGATTCAGCACAGTCCCGGCGACGCTACGGGGGCCGGTCCGGCGGCGATTCTGGCCTGGGTTTCGAGATTCTTCGACGGCGCACTGAACGTTTGCAAATCGCCGATCGGCGAATTTCTCCAGACGCCGTTCACGGTCTTTGCACGACTGGTGAGCGCGGACGCCGTCACAGCGTCGCTGCTGGGTTGGACCGCGGCGTCCGTCGCGATGCTGGTCGCGCTGATCGAGGTCGTCGTGCGCGTCGATTCGAGATTCTACGAAGGACTCAGTGCGCGGGAGATCCTGCGCTACGATGAGGCCCGCAATGCATCTGCGCAGAGCGCGGAATGCGAGTCGGTCGCTGCCACCCTGCCGCGAATCCCGAAACTCGGCGGCGCAGGCCCGCTCTTCTGGCGGCAGTTCGTCGGCGCCAGGGAGAATGCCGGCGGACTCCTGCTGGCGTTGACCGCGCCGGCGGTGCTCTCCTGCCTGCCGCTGCTGCAGCGCTACGGGCCGGAGACGACGTTCGCCTACGTCAGCGCCGCCCTGGCGTTTTACTCGCTGCTGCTGCTGCCGGCCGGACTCAAGTTCGACTTTCGGCGGGACGGCGAGCGGCTGGGAATCTTCAAGATGCTGCCCGTTCGCCCGTTCTCGGTGGTGGCTGGCCAGTTGGCGACTCCGGTCGCCATCGCTGTGGCGTTTCAGGCGCTGGTCCTCACAGTCGCCTGCCTGGTGCGACCGGTGCCTGTCTCTTACCTGCTGGGGGCCGTTCTGTTTCTGGTTCCGCTCAACGTTCTGATCTACTCCGTCGAGAACACGATCTTTCTGCTCTATCCGCATCGGTTGAATCAGGAAGGGCTGGAAGTTTTCCTGCGGACCACTCTGATGTTCACGGCGAAGAGCCTGCTGTTCGCCGTTTCACTGGTGGTGGTCTACGTCCTCTCGCAAGTCGCGCGGGATATTGCCGAATGGCGGTTTCTGCAACCGATTCTGGCAGGCAACCATCGTGCGGCGTTTGCGGCCGCGATGTGGGTGACGGTGGCCATTGCTGCGGTCGTCTGCACAGGCCTGCTGACGCGCGTGTATGACCGGCACGATCCGTGTCTCGACCGGATTGCCTGATCGCCGGCGCTCTGCGCCGCGTCCGTACAGGCCGCGCGCCTCGCTCGCGTGAACAAATCGCATCGGGTAGTCTCTGCAGCGACGTGAGCTGTTCCCGTCTTGCTTCGACGCGCGCGGGCTGGCTTTCTTTCCGGCTGCACATTGCGCGGCCCTCCGGTCGACGCTTTCCGGCCTGTGTGACCTGTGACCGAATCGAGCCTGTACAACGTCGAGGTGCGCGAACTCGCTGACTCCGATCTGGCGGAGTTTTCCAGCGCGTGCGCGGTGTGCGGCGAGACGCGGGCCCGCCCCCGATTCCGCATCGCCGCTTACGACCTGAATGTCGTCGTTTGCGCGCAATGCGGGACGGGCCGGCTCGATCCCTTGCCGGACAATCGGACGATCGCCGGTTTCTACCCGCCGCAGTATTACGGTTCGACCGGAAGAAAATTCAGCCGGTGCGTGGAGACCGCCGTGCGATTCGTCGCGGCCCGGCACGTGCGGTTTCTCGCGCGGAAGATCAGGCCGGGGGGACGGGTGCTCGACGTGGGCTGCGGGCGGGGGACGCTGCTGTCGTCGTTGGCCGATCGAGGCTGCGAAGCGCACGGGCTGGAGATCAGCCGTGCCGCCGCGGAAGGGGGGGACGCCCGCGCGGAGATCCGCATCGCCGATTCCCTGGCGGAAGCCGCTTACCCCGAGGACTGGTTCGACATGGTGATCGTCTGGCATGTGCTGGAACATGTGCGAGACCCGCAGGCAGCGCTGCGAGAGATCCACCGCGTGCTGCGACCCGGCGGGATCGTCGTGATCGCGGTCCCCAACTTTTCAAGCTGGCAGGCGCAGTGGAGCGGGGCGGCCTGGTTTCATCTCGACCCGCCGCGACACATCTATCACTTTCCGGTGGAGGGGCTGAAATCGCTGCTGAGGGACTGCGGCTTCCGCTGCCGCAGCGAGCATCATTTCTCGCTCCGCCAGAACCCGTTCGGCTGGGTGCAGAGCTGGCTGAACCGGACCGGCTGGTTTCCGCGAAACATGCTCTATGAACTGCTGCACCGCCGGAAAGAACGATCCGTGCGCGTGCCGCGCCGACAGCGATTCCCGCTCTATGTGGCATTCGTGCTCGGCATGCCGCTCGGGCTGGCGGTGGAGCTTGTCGCCACGGCGTTCCGCCGCGGCGGCACCGTCCACGTTGTGGCGACGGTCGAGTAGAGCGAGGACTCAGCGAAACGCGCCGCGAGTCTCAGCTTGCGGGCACTACATC
The DNA here is from genome assembly GCA_003388505.1 of Planctomycetota bacterium. Taxonomy (GTDB): domain Bacteria; phylum Planctomycetota; class Planctomycetia; order Planctomycetales; family Planctomycetaceae; genus MB-PLM-1. Next base: position 72,709 of record QQVO01000033.1, on the reverse strand, counting down.
CACTCTTTGATCGGATGTCCCTCGATCAGACGCACCGGCCGGCCGTCGGGGGCCTGGGCGATCAGGTCGTGCGGCATGCCGAGTTTTTCGTAGACGGTGACGGCGATGTCCTGTGTTTTGTACTCGTCCCGGATCGGCTTGCCGCCTTCGTCGTCTGTTTCGCCGAGAATCGCTCCGCCCGGGACGCCGGCGCCGGCCATTACGGCGAAGCCCGCGCTGGCCCAGTGATCGCGGCCGCTGGCGCTGTTGATCTTCGGCGTGCGTCCGAAGTCGGTCAACCAGACGACGAGGGTGGAGTCGAGCATTCCGCGGTCTTCGAGGTCGGCCAGCAGCGCCGGGAGTCCCTGGTCGACGGGCGGAATGCGGCTCTCCCTGAGCGACTTGAAGTTGTTCTGGTGCGTGTCCCAGCCGCCATCGGTGACGGTGACAAAGCGCACGCCCGATTCGACAAGCCGCCGGGCCAGCAGACAGCTCTGACCAAACCGGTTGCGGCCGTAACTGTCGCGAAGGGCATCCGACTCGGCCGAGAGTTCGAACGCCTGTTTGGTCTCCGGCGCAGTGATCATGTTGAGGGCGGCGCCGAACGTCTCATCGAGCGCCTCGAACGCCGTCGGCTGGAGGTCCGCCTGCTGCTGCAGGTCGTCGATCGCGGCCAGCATCTTGCGGCGGCGGTCGATTCGCTGGCCGGGGACGGTTTTGGGAGGGCTGATGTCGCGGACAGTGAAGTTCTCCGCGTTCGGGTCGGCGACGATCTCGAACGGGTTGTGTTCGAGACCGAGGATGCCGGCCGTTCCACCGCCGAACCGCTGATCGACGTTCGTCCCGAGTTGCACGAACGGCGGCAGCGCCGTCTTGAAGCCCTTGTGCCAACTCACGACAGAACCGTAAGTGGGGTAGGGGAGCGCCGCGTTGAACTTGCGACCCGACATCACATACTGGTCGGCCGTGCCGTGGCTGCCGTTCTGCGGATTCCAACTGCGAAGCACAGCGAACCGGCGGAGTTCGCGGGCCATGTTGGGGACGATCTCGGTGAACTGCACGCCGGGGACGGCCGTGTCGATGACTCCGAATTCCCCCTTCACGCTGGCCGGCGCGTTCGGCTTGGGATCGAAGGTGTCGTGGTGGCTTGTTCCGCCGCGGGTCCAGATGAGGATGCAGTTTCGATCGATGCTCGCCTGACCGTGCGCGGCGGCGGCTTGTCTCGCCGCCAGAAAGCCGGGCAGAGTGATCCCGAGTCCGCCCAGCGCGCCGACTTGCAGCAGGCTGCGGCGTGAGACGCGTTCGCAATCCTGAAATCTGGTGGGGAGCAAGTTGAGCATACGACACTCCGGTCGTCCGCGTTGGTGGGATGTCACTCCTCTTCCCGGCGGACGGTCAGGAACAGGCGGTGTTAGCGGTGGAGATTGCGGTAGACGACAATCTCCACCGAAAAGTTGGTTCCCCATGGGATAAACTGGGGAAACCGGTGGGAGATTTTACCGCAGGTATTCTACTTTATCGGGAACGCTTCAATCAACAGATCAAAATTCGCCTACCTGACGGCTGCACGGTTTTTTCGGAATTTGCGAGTAGAGCGGACGCCGTTCACTCGCAATAATGGATGTTGATGCGTTGGGCGACGCATCTCCCACCGCAGCCAGAGACGAACTCGTCTCTCCCACCTGTCGCGGCGTCCGATCCGCGAAACACTGATTGCTCACGGCGATGGACGGTCGATTCCGCAGGACGAAGGAACTTTGACCAGCGCCCGTTCCCATTTTCGTCGAGGGGAGAAATCTGAAATGAACAGAGTCCCACGACACGTGCTGATGACGGCGATTGTCACGATCATGTCGCTGGCGCGGCCGGCGGCCGCTGATGATCCGGCCGACGTTCGAGTCACTCCGGAGTCGGTGTCGTTGCAGGGAGAGTTCGCACAGGCCCAATTGCTGGTGACGGAGGCGAACGCCGAGGGCGCCGTCGATCGCTCATCAACCGACCTGACTCACGAAGCCGACTATGCGTCGAGCCAGCCCGAGATTGTCGTCGTCGACGCAACGGGCCGGTTGCGGGCCCGGGCGGACGGCCAGGCTCAGGTGAGTGTTACCGTGGGCGGGATGACCAAGACCGTTCCGGTCGTCATCTCGGGCGTCGCCGATGCTCCGCCGGTTGGCTTCGACGGCGTCATCCGGCCGACGATCAGTCGCCTCGGCTGCAACGCCGGAGAATGCCACGCCAGCCAGTTCGGCAAAGGCGGATTCGTGCTGTCGGTGTTCGGCTACGACCCGAACATGGATTACGACGCGTTCGTTCGCGACCGAACGGGGCGGCGCATCAACTTCATGAATCCGGATGCGAGTCTGGTGCTCCGCAAGCCGACCATGCAGCTTCCTCACGGCGGCGGACAGCGGCTGCTGAAGGACTCCGATTATTACGAAATGTTCAGGGCCTGGATCGAGGACGGAGCGCCGGGCCCTGATGCCGAAGCTCCGCAGGTGACGCGATTGGACGTTTCGCCGAATCGCCGCGTGGTGGAGCCCGGCCAGACCCAGCAGTTGCAGGTGACGGCCCATTACAGCGACGAGACCGTTCGGGACGTCACCCACTGGGCTCGGTTCGACTCGATGGACGAAGCGGTGCTGGAAGTCACCGAGGACGGCTTGGTGACCGTGATCGGGAAAGGCCAGGCGCCGATCATGATTCGCTTCGAGGGGCAGGCGAACGTGGCCATCTTCGTTTCGCCTTACGGTCCGCCCGCCCAACTGGCAGGCTGGACGAATAACAACTTTGTTGATGAGCTGGCCGCGGACAAGTTTCGGGAGCTCGGCATCGAGCCGTCGCCGCTGTGCGACGATGCGACATTTCTGCGGCGGGCCTATCTCGATGCGATCGGCACGTTGCCGCAACCGGAGGATGTGACGGCGTTCATCAACGACGCCGACCCGGCGAAGCGTGAGAAGCTTGTGGACCGGCTGCTGGGCCTGACGGGCGATCCCAATCTGGACGTGTACAACGATCAGTACGCCGCGTTCTGGACGCTGCGATGGTCCGACCTGTTGCGCAATTCCAGCCGGGGTCAGGCCGCCGACGAGCAGCGAATGTGGGCCATGCATAACTGGATCAAGGAGTCGTTCCGCACCAACAAGCCGTTTGATGAGTTTGTCAGCGAGGTTGTGACGGCCAAGGGATCGATCTATTCGAGCGGTCCGGCGAGTTATTACCGCATCTTCGGGAATTCGTCCGATCTGGCGGAAGCGACGGCTCAGTTGTTCCTCGGCGTGCGGCTGCAATGCGCGAAGTGCCACCACCACCCGTTTGAGAAATACGGGCAGGAAGATTACTACGCCTTCGCCGCGTTCTTCTCGCGGATCGGGACGAAGAACAGCGAAGAGTTCGGTCTGTTCGGACGAGAAACCGTCGTGATGGTGCGGTCCAGCGGCGAAGTGCGGCATCCGAAGACCGGCCAGGTGTTGCCTCCCACGCCGCTCGACGGGGAAGCGATGGATCACGAACTGGACCGGCGCATTCCGCTCGCCGAGTGGCTCACCGCGCCGGAGAACAAGGACTTCGCGCGGTCGGTCGCCAACCGGTACACGGCGTTTCTCCTGGGTCGCGGACTGGTCGAACCGGTCGACGACATGCGGGCCACGAATCCCGCGACGAATCCGGAACTGCTCGACGCGCTGGCGGACCACTTCATCTCGGCGGACTTCGACCTGAAGCAGTTGATGCGCGCGATCATGGTCTCGCGGCTGTACCAGCTTGAGTCGCAACCGACTGAACAGAATGCATCGGACGAGAAGTTCTACAGCCACTTTCTTGTCAAGCGGATTCCGGCGGAACCATTGTTGGACGCCATTGACAGCGTGACCGGTGTGCAGACTGAATTCAAGAACCTGCCGTCCGGAACGCGGGCGATTGAGCTGCCGGATGCGGAGTATCCGAATTACTTCCTCAACGTATTCGGCAAGCCACGTCGCGCCAGTGTGTGTGAATGCGAGCGGATGCCCGACGAAAACCTGGGGCAGGCGCTGCACACCCTCAACGGCGACATCCTGACGACGAAGATTGCCGACCCGAAGGGACGAATTGCGCAACTCATCGCCGCTGAGAAGTCGAACGAGGAGATCGTCACGGAACTCTACCTGCGGGCGCTCTCCCGCCCGCCGAGCGCTTCGGAACTGGCAACGGCGCAGCAGTTCATCGAAGAAGGATCGGGCGAACGCCAGTTGATTCTGGAAGACCTGCTGTGGGCGCTGATTAACAGCAAGCAGTTTCTGTTTGTGCGGTAGCGATGTACGGCCGGCTGTGCCGGCCGGAACTTCGTGTGGACCAACTTTGGATTCGGCGGCCGGCATAGCCAGCCCTACTTCACTGGAGTGGTGCAACCATGACAGGGCAGAGCGACGATTCCAAGCGATCGCTGGACAGGATCCCGCTGTCGGAAGTGGAACCGTATTCGGAAGCAGTCAAGTGCGCTGCGACCGAAGCGCGTCGCCGCGCGGACGAGATGCGCAGAGGCGAGGTTGCGGGCGTTCCGCATGAGGAAGTCATGAAGCGGTTACGGTAGTTCGCGAATTGAGGTAGGGCCGGTTGTGCCGGCCGGAACCACTTTGGGACCGGCGGCCGGCATAGCCGGCCCTACTTCTTCACTCTCGAAGAGGCGGATATGAAGATTGGACTCCGAGTGGCTGTCCTGGCTCTCACGTTGCTGTTTGGTCAGCGCATCACTTGCGCGCAGACCGCCTATCCCATGTTGATGGCGGTCAAGCCGGGGGCGGTGCAGGCGGGGACCAGCAGTGAGCATGAGGTTGAGTCGCGGTACAGCATGTTTGGCGCGTACCGGGTGCTGGTCACCGGGGCAGGCGTGACGGCGGACGTCGTGACGCCGATGGAACTCGACAAGGAAGGGAAGGAACCGAACCTGACGAAGATCACTGTCCGGTTCACCGCAACGGCCGACGCATTGCCGGGCGTCCGCGACTTCCGCCTCGTCGGACCGACCGGCGCCAGCACGCTGGGGCAGATTGTTGTGGTCAACGACCCGGTTGTTGCCGAAGAGGGCGCGATCGATACGCCGGAGACGGCGCAGAGCATCACGCTCCCGGCGACGGTCTGCGGGACGATCGAAAAGGCGAAGGATCTGGACTACTTCGCCTTCAATCTCGCCGAACCGAAGACACTCACGTTTCACTGCCGGGCCATGCGGTTGCAGGACAAGATGCACGACCTGCAGCAGCACGTCGATCCGATCCTGACGATCAAAAGCGCCGCCACCGGCAGCACCGTCGCCGCCGCGGACAACACGTACGCGGCCGATCCATTCCTCAGCGCCACGCTGGAAGCGGGGGACTACCTGCTGGAAGTGCGCGACGTGCGGTATCAGGGAAACCGCTACTGGAATTACGTGATCGAAGTCAACGACCGGCCTTACGTGTCCCATGTCTATCCGGTGGGCGTCGCGCAGGGGCAGCCGGCCGAGGTCGCGCCGATCGGCGTGCAACTGCCGGAGGGCGCCCTGGTGAGCTTCACTCCCGATCAGCCCGCCGTCGGTCCGCACGACGTCCGGCTGCCGATGGGGGAGAGCCTGACGAATCCGGTGCCGGTTGTGGTCAGTGAACTGCCGCTGGTGACCGAGGCGCCCGCAGAGAACAACACGTTTGAAACGGCCCAGGCCGTCACGATCCCTGCGGGGATCAGCGGACGGATCGAATCGAAAGCGGACCTCGATTGCTTCAGGTTCGACGCGAAGCAGGGAGACCGGATTTCGGTCGAAGTCGTCGCCCGCCGCTACTGGTCGGGGCTCGACTCGGTGATCCGCATTCTGAACGCGGAAGGCAAATCGCTGACCGAAAACGACGACATGCAGCTTTGGGGCAAGCGGAACTACCAGGATTCACAGATCGAGAACTGGACGGTTCCGGCTGACGGTTCGTACTGCATTCAGATTCGCGACAACCATTTGCGCGGCGGCGACGAGTTCGTTTACTTTCTGCGGGTGGAGGCAGCGGAGCCCTACTTCCAGCTTGCGATGGACACCGACAAGACCTGGCTGACTCCGGGGAACTCGGCCGCGCTCTTTGTGCGGGCCGTCCGCAAGAACGGTTTTGAAGGGGAGATTGCATTGTCAGTTGACGGGCTGCCGGAGGGGGTGACCGCTCACACGGGCCGGATTCTCGCGGGAAAAGGGCAGGACGGGTGCATTATTTTCGAGGCCGCGCCTGACGCACAACTGACCGCTTCGAACATCACCGTCACCGGAACGGCGACCCATCCGGTCGACGAAAACACAACGCTCGAACTGCAAACGGTGGCGCAGTCGTTTCAGGAAACCTACATGCCGGGCGGGGGCCGCAACCACTGGCCGGTCGAGATGCACACGGTCGCTATCGGGAAGCCGGCCGACATCCGGAGCCTCAAGCTGAGCACGAACGAGGTGACGCTCAAGCCGGGCGAGTCGGTCAAAATCGAGGTGGAGATTGAACGGGCGGAGGGTTTCGACAAGAACGTCACGCTCGACATGCTGTACCAGCATCTCAACGCGGTCTATGCCAATACTCTCCCGCAGGGCGTGACGATCGACGGCAAGAACAGCAAGACGCTGCTGACCGGGAGCGAAACGAAGGGCGCGATTACGCTGAGCGCCGCCGCGGACGCGCCTCCCGTGGAGAAGCAGCAGTGCTGCGTGATGGCCAACATCTCGCTCAACTTCGTGATGAAGGCGACGACCAGCAGCGGGCCGGTGTTTGTGACGGTCGCGGCGTCGGAGTAGCGAACAAAGTAGAGCCCACGGGTTGCACCCCGTGGGCGTTGAGTTGGGCGTTGAGTGGCGCAGGGATTACTCGGCGACGACGCCGTTTCTGAGGATCCCCGCGTGTTCGAGTTCGACCTCGACGACGTCGCCCGGTTTGATTTCGGACGTCTCGCCCGAAGTTCCGGTAAAGATCAAATCGCCCGGTTTGAGCGTGACTTCCCGGCTGATGCCGCTGACCATCGACGCCACGTCGTGGATCATGCGGCTGGTGCGTTCCTTCTGCATCGTTTCGCCGTTGAGACGAAGCTGGAGCAGCAGGTCGTCATAATCGACGCCCGCGACGATGAACGGGCCGCATGGTCCGAACGTATCGCTCCCCTTGGCCCGCCACCATTGCACATCGGCCTTCTGCCAGACGCGCGCGCTGACGTCGTTTCCGATCGTGACGCCGAGCACATAGTCGAGCGCGTCTTCACGGTCGACATTCTTCGCTTCTTTCCCGATGACGACGACCATCTCGGCTTCGTAATGCACGACTTCCGAGCCTTCGGGGATGACGATATCGCCTCCGTGGGGAAGCAGGCAGGAAGGGCTCTTGAAGAACGGCTGCGGAATCTGGAACTTCTCCGGAATCTCGCCGCTGCGGCGGGTTTCTTCGGTGGTCTTGGTGGTGGTCGTCGTCTCGCCGGTCTTGCGATCGGTCTTCACGGTCACGACGGTGGTCACGGTGGTCGTCACGGCGTCTTCATCGCCGAGATGGCTCTCGTAGTTGCCGGCGAGGGCCAGCACCTGGGTCGGTTGGCTGGGGACGAGCAGTTCGACATCGCCCAAGGCATGCGTGCGATCAGTTTTCTGCCACTCGCCGAACAGATCGCCGCTCAATTCGTGAATGGTGTCGCCTTCCACGATGCCGTAGGCCACCACGTCTCCGGCCTGGAACCGGCAGTAAAGGACCGGGTCGGCCGCCCGCAGTGTGGACGAAACAAGAGAGATCGTGAGGGCGATGAGCAAAGCGGAAATGTTGATGCGAAACACGGGGGTTCCTCCGAGGCAAAGGGCGCGAGGGTTGCAACACGTTGAGCAGCGATCGTAAGCGGATCGGGCCCGGCGGGCAAATGCAACGTCTCGCGGCGGTCGAGCGGGACAACTTCGCCATTCGCTATTTCGCTTCGGACGCCGACGCCAGAACGATCGTCACGTTGTCGCGACCGCCCGCCTCGAGCGCGAGGGCCAGCAGCGCGTCGCAGGCGGACTGCGGATCCTGGTGCGCGTGAACTTCCTGTTCGATCCGGCTTTCAGGAACCATGTCGGTCAGGCCGTCGCTGCAGACCAGGAGCTGGTCGCCGGGGCCGAACTCGACTTCGTGAATCTGAGCCGTGACGTTCTCCTTGCCGCCGCCGAGATGGTTCAGCAGGACGTGGCCGAGATTTTCAACCTCCTCCGGCGCCATTCCGGCGTCGACAAGGGCCTGCGCCATCGTTTCATCGTGAGAGATCTGAATCAGTCTCCGCTGCCTGATCAGGTAGGCCCGCGAGTCGCCCAGGTGAACAATCACCGCCCGCGGAGGAATGATGTGCGCCGAGGTCCAGGTGGTTCCCATTCCGGAGAGTTCCGGATCGTCCCGTTCGCAGTCGAGCAGCGTGTTCTGGATGCGGTGCAGGTAGGCCTCGACGCGCTCGCGAATCTGCTGCGCGTCGAGGTCGGTCAGTTTCATCACCCAACTGGTCGCCTGGCAGGTCAGTTCCAGCATGGTCTTGAGCGCGACCCGGCTGGCGAGTTCGCCGAATCGGGCGCCGCCGATCCCGTCGGCGACGACCAGCGCATAGGAGTGGTCGTCGGGCGTCGACAGATCGTGCGGCTGGAGATTCGATTTGATGATCTCGATCGTCCGCCGCCGCCGGAGAATCGCGAAGTGGTCTTCGTTGTTCGACCTCACCTTGCCTTCATGCGTGACGGCGCCGAAACGCAACTCGGTCGGGTCCGAGGGGGGAGCGAAGAACGAGTCGGCGAACAGGGCCGACTGCGAAAACTCGACCGTATCCTGCGTGGGGTCGACCATGGCTGGGTTCCCGCGTTTCCCGATCCGGAGAAAGCCGCGATCGAAGCGGCGGCGTGAAGGGACTCTGTCAGTACTGGTAGCGGGGCTGGCCTCCCCAGCCGAGCTTGCGGTGCAGCGTCGCGTAGTAACTGTGGCCGGGAATCCGCGCCAACTGAAACGTGACCTCCGCCCGTTTGACGTGAATCGTCTCTCCCGATTGCAGCGGCAGCTTGATCTGGCCGTCGACCACCAGGGTCACGCCCTCGGGCGCGTCGGGCAGGCGCATTACATAGCTGCAGTTGGCATGATCCACCAGCGGGCGATTGGTGAGCGTGTGGGGGCAGACCGGCGTGATGACGACGGCCTGCAAGTCCTGCCTGAGAATCGGGCCGCCCGCCGAAAGGTTGTGGGCCGTCGAGCCGACCGGCGTGCTGATGATGAGCCCGTCGCCGCTGTAAGTCGTCACGCGCTCGCCGTCGATCTCCAGTTCGATGTCCACCATCGAAAGCGAAGCCCCGGCATGCACTGCGACTTCGTTGAGCACGAGAAACCGTTGCGACTCTCCGCCGGCCCTCTGGTGTTCGCAGTCCAGCATCAGGTGGTGCACCACGTGGAATTCACGGCGTTCGATGGCTTCGATCTGATTGCGGAACTCGTCCGGCGACAGGTCGGCCAGGAATCCCAGCCGGCCCCGGTTGACGCCCAGAATCGGGATCTGCTGCTGATCGTACTCGCGGCAGGCGCGGAGAATGGCGCCGTCGCCGCCGATCACAATGCACACGTCGGCTTGCGGCGCGGTCGCCCCGTCATCGGTGTCGCGGATCACGTCCAGCAGTTCCACGGCGGGCCGTTCCCGCAGAAAGGTCTCCAGCTCGTTGCACGCCGTCTGCACGCGCGCCGAATTCTGCCGGGCCAGGACCACGATGCGGACGGGATCGGATTTCGCCATGGGCCCAGTCTACCGTGCCGGGTGGGTGGATTTGAACTGCCGGGCCTATGAAGGTGAAACGCTGCGGACAGAAATCCAGCGAGCACGAATCCCGCAGGGTTTCGTGCGGTCTGCCCGATTTGCGCCATCGCTCTACAAAGCCCTCACAGGGCATTAGGATTGAGGGCGTGAACTACTTCACCCACGGATTCAGATTTCTCGATCAGCCGGAGTTTCTGGCAGGGACGGCGGTGCCCGACTGGTTGTCGGTCGCCGATCGCAAGTGTCGCGTTCGGCCGAAACTGGTCCGGCCGGTGCTGGAGAACGGCGACAGAGACGAAGCCGCAATCGCGCGCGGCATCCTGCAGCACTTCCACGATGACGAGTGGTTCCACTCGACGCGGGCCTTTGTGCTGGCGTCGGCCGGTCTCACGCGCCGTTTCCAGCAGGCGTTTCCCGACGACGACGGCATGCGGACCGGTTTTCTGGGGCATATCGTCACCGAGATGCTGCTCGACGCCGTGCTGATCGGCCGGGAGCCGGAGTTGCTCGACGAATACTATCGGAGGCTGGAAGACGTCGACCCCGAGCGCGTGCAGCGCGTGGTGAATCGGGCGGCGAGGAATACGACCGACCGGCTGTCCGGCGTGATTCAGATGTTCCGGGAAGTCCGGTTCCTGTACGACTATCTCGAATTCCCGCTGCTGTTGGGTCGCTTGAATCAGGTGCTGAGGCGGGTCAAACTACAGCCCCTCTCAGACAGGGCCTTGCCGGTCCTTGAGAGCGGTCTTGAACTGGTGACCGGCAGCCTCGACGAGCTGCTTCCGCCGCACCGGTTCGGACCACAGCAGTCTGATTCACTTCTGCACGAACACGAACAGGCCGACTCCGCCCGATCATCTGCCGGCGCGGAGCGGCCGCGACGCAGGGAACGACAACCATGAAATACGGAATGAACCTGCTCCTGTGGACAACCGCTGGGGACGAGTCGATCTTCCCGCTGTGTGAGCAGGTCAAGGGATGGGGTTACGATGGCGTCGAGTTGCCGATCTTCGACCTCAATGTCGACAACTTCTCGAAGATCGGGGGTAAATTGAGTGAGTTGGGGCTCGGCGCGACCGCTGTGACGGTGTGCACGGCGGAAGAGAATCCGATTTCTTCTGATGCGGCGAAGCGGCAAGCCGGGTTGGAGCGGCTGAAGAAAGCAATCGACTGCTGTGCGGCGGCGGGCGCGACTCATCTATGCGGGCCGATTCATTCCGCGCTGGGAGAGTTCACCGGCCAGGGCCGCACGGAAGACGAATGGAAGTGGGGGCAGGAGACCCTGGCCAAGGCGGCCGACCACGCCCAACAGAATAACGTCGTCCTCGTGGTCGAGTATCTGAACCGCTTCGAGTGTTACTTTCTCAACTGCGCCGAGGACACCGCCCGCTTCTGCCGCGAGGTGGACCACTCTCACCTGAAGATGATGTACGACACGTTCCACGCCAACATCGAGGAGAAGTGCATCTCCGGAGCGGTCAAGAGCTGCGCGGACCAGATGGTGCACGTGCACATCTCAGAGAACGACCGGTCCACTCCGGGGGAAGGGGGGGTTAACTGGGATGCGACGTTCAAGGCCCTCAAGGAAGTCAACTACGACGGCTGGATGGTGGTCGAAGCCTTCGGACTGGCGCTGCCCGATCTGGCGGCGGCCACGAAGATCTGGCGGAAGATGTTCCCGAGCGAAGAGCACCTGGCGACAGAGGCGCTGTCGTTTATGAAGTCCCGCGTGGCAGGGGCGTAGCGGCCCCGAGCGCACGCAGGCTGCGTGCGACTTTCACCCTTCGGAGTGCGGCGACCCGTCGCCGCTTTCGGACGATCACAGCGCAGCCCGCGGTCCCGTCATGAACCGAAACGACTGCTGAAGGGAACCATTCAACCCGGTTAGCCCGGATTATTCATGACGAGGGCCCGGTTCACTATAAGCGTTTGCCAAACAGCAGGTTATCGAGAAGTTGCCCAAAGCGCCGCGCTTTTCGAACGCATTACACGCCGACGCCAAGTCAACGGTGACGCACGCTGGCAGCGTGCGCTACGAATAATCCGGGTTAGAGCAAATTGCTCTATCATATGTCCGCGTCGAGCGGTGTCTGGACTGTCGAGGACGAGAATCCGCGAGACAGATCGCCAGCACTGATCTGCAAAGCGCGATAACGCGATCAGACTCGTATCATCCCAAAGCGGCGACGGGTCGCCGCACTCCCAGGGTGGTGGCTGTCGCCGAAGGGGAGCACGCTGGCAGCGTGCTCTACGGGAACGACGCTTGTCCGCGATCAGGCCAGAATCTCTTTAATCACCCGCCCTTCGACGTCCGTCAGCCGGAAGTCGCGGCCGGCGTAGCGGTAGGTGAGGCGTTCGTGGTCGAGGCCCATCAGGTGGAGGATGGTGGCGTGCAGGTCGTGGATGTGGACGCGGTCCTGGACGGCGCGGAAGCCGAAGTCGTCGGTTTCGCCGTAGGTCATGCCGCCCTTGACGCCGCCGCCGGCCATCCACATCGAGAAGCCGTAGTGGTTGTGGTCGCGCCCGTCGCCGTTCTCTGAGGTGGGCGTGCGGCCGAATTCTCCGCCCCAGACAACGAGCGTGTCGTCGAGCAGGCCGCGCTGCTTGAGGTCGACCAGGAGCGCGGACATGGCCCGGTCGACGTCCTCGCAGAGCGGGACGACCTGCTTGCTGTGGTCGTTGTGGGTGTCCCACGGCTGGCCGTTGCCGTAATAGACCTGGATGAACCGCACGTCGCGCTCGGCGAGGCGCCGCGCCAGGAGGCAGCCGTTGCTGAAATGGGTGTTTCCGTACGCTTCCCGGACCGACTCGGGTTCGGCCGAGATGTCGAACGCCTCGGTGGCGGAAGACTGCATGCGGAAGGCGGTCTCCATCGCGCGAATGCGGGCTTCGAGTTGCGGGTCGCCGCCCCGCTGCTCCTGGTGGGCGCGGTCGAGGCGGCGCATCAGTTCGAGTTGTCGGACCTGCAGGTCGCTCGCGCTCTGGTCGCTGTGCAGATAGGGAATCAGCTTGTCGGGAGCGATCTGCGAATGGTTGATGTATGTGCCCTGGTGCTCACCCGGCAGGAAGGCGCTGGTCCAGAGGATCGAAAACCGGACCGGCCGGCCGGGGCAGAGGACGACGTAACCGGGCAGATCCTGGTTCTCCGTGCCGAGTCCGTAAGAGAGCCACGAGCCCATGCTGGGCCGCGTGGGGATGATCGTGCCGTTGTTCATCAACAGCAGCGCGGGTCCGTGATTGGGGTTGTCGGTGTAAACCGACCGGAGGACGCAGACGTCGTCGATCACCTGCGCAAAGCGCGGGAGCAGTTCGCTGACGGGCACGCCGCTCTCGCCGCTGTTTGTGAACTTGTACGGCGAGGGGAGCAGCCCGGCGGTGGGGCGTTCGGTGCGAAGATTGACTGCGTCCGGGCGCTGGCCGGCATATTTGGCGGTGAGCGGCTTGGGGTCGAACAGATCGCCCTGAAAGGGGCCGCCGTTCATGAACAGATGGATGATCCGTTTTGCGCGCGGTTGAAAATGAGCCGCTCGGCCGGCATCCGCTTGAGCCGTGTCGCCCAGCAAGCCGGCCAGCCCCAGGGCGCCGAATCCCCCGCCTAACGAATTGACCATCCGCCGCCGCGAGATGAGACTTGCGGAGTCGAACAGCGGGCTGGAGTCACAAGATGTCTTCATAGGTCCGTCAGTCAACGAACAGAAACTCGTTCAAGCCGTACAGGGAATGCACATAGGCCCGCCACTGCTCACGAGGGTCGGCTCCGCCTGCCGCAAGGAACTTCAGGGCAAGCTGCGTCTCTTCCTGGCCGGCCGGTCGGCCGAACAGCAGCCGGTAACAGGCGTTGATTTTCTCTTCGTCCGAGGCGTCGGGGAAGTCGGTTTCGAGCCGTGACAGCAGGGTTTCCGACTGCCTGTAAAGAAAATCACTGTTGAGCACAAAGAGTTGCTGCAGGGGCGTTGTGGTCGGTTCTCGGCCGGGACTGTGCGCGTCCGGTTGTGGGAAGTCGTACAGCCGCAGCATGTCGTCCATTTCCTGCCGTCCGATGGTGCCGTACAGCGTGCGGCGGACGTTGGCGGCGTCCGCCAGGCTCGACGATGGCCCGCCAAGACGTTCGTCCAGGTTTCCGGCGGTGGCCAGCATCGCGTCGCGCCACGGTTCGATCTCCAGACGACGCCTGTTCATCCGCCACAGAAGGTGGTTGTCCGGGTCGATGTCTCCTGCGTCGGATCGATGCGCGCTCGACTGCCGGTACGCGGCGGAAAGCATGATCTCCCGGTGCAGCCACTTCAGCGACCAGCCGGCAGCGACAAAGCGGGCGGCGAGGTCGTCGAGCAGTTCCGGATGCGTCGGCCGGCTCCCCTGCGTGCCGAAGTTGCTGGGCGTGCTCACGATGCCGCGTCCGAAGTGATGCCGCCAGACGCGGTTGACGATCACCCGTGCGGCCAGCGGTTGTGCGTCGCTGAGGATCGATTCGGCGAGTTCGAGACGGCCGCTGCCCTCTTTGAAAGCGTGTGCGTCGCTGGCGGCCAACACTTCCAGGAATCTGCGGGGAACGACCTCCCCGGGATTGCTCGGATTCCCTCTGCGGAAGAGCGGCAGATCGCGCGGTTCGTTCGGCCGCGTCTCCAGCCGCGTCGCATCCGTTCCATCGGGCAGGACATACAGGCTCGCCTCTTCGACCGCGTGCACCCAGGGCGCATCGTAGTGCGGCGTCTCGCGCTGGATCGACTCGATTTGAGCCGTGATCGTCTTCGCTGCTTCAGATTCCTTGTCCTCGATCTTCGCAAGTTGCGCTTCGAGGTCGGCCACCTGTTTGCGGGCCGTGCGGACGACATCCGCTTCGGCCGAGGGGAGCAGCGGCTGGTCGGTCAACTGGGTGCTGGCGAACACGCCCGCCAGCGCGTAATAGTCCTCCATCGACACCGGGTCGAATTTGTGGTCATGACAGCGGGCGCAGGAGACGGTGAGACCGAGGAACGACCGGCTGACGGCGTCGACGCGTTCGTCCCACTCCTCGGCCACCACCGTCATGATGACATCCGGGGCGAGCTTCAGTTCCTTCCAGTAGGTCGGGCTCAGCCCGAGGAATCCGAGCGCCGCCAGATCCTCCGGCTGTGCATCGCCCGTCATGTCGGCGGCAAGTTGCAATGTCACGAACCGGTCGTACGGCAGGTCTTCGTTCAACGCGCGGGCGACCCAGTCGCGGTAGAGCCAGGCGCGGTCTGTTGAGGAGAGCCATTCCGGCGTCTGGTCCGTGTAGCGGGCGACGTCGAGCCAGTGCCGGGCCCACCGCTCGCCGTAATGCGGAGAGGCCAGCAGACGATCAATCAGGCGCTCGTACGCGTCGGGGGATTCGTCGCTGACAAACCGTTCGATTTCGTCGGGAGTCGGCGGGAGACCGATCAGGTCGAAGGTGGCGCGCCGGATCAACGTAGGGCGAGACGCCTCGGGACTCGGCGTCAGTTGTTCCTCCGCAAGTCTCTGGAAGACAAACCGGTCGATTGGTTCCCGCGACCAGTCGTCGCCCTCGACGATCGGCGCAGGCTGTGGATCGAGCGGCTGAAACGACCAGAACTCACGGGCGGCGGCGAAGTCGATTTCGTCTTCCTTGCGGATCGTTCCCGCGCCGTATTCCGGCACGACCGCCCCGCTGCGGATCCACTCCTCGACCCGGGCGATCGGTGCGTCGTCCAGCTTGCCGGAGGGCGGCATCTGGAGGTCCTCGTCCTCGTAACGCAGCACCCGGAGCAACAAGCTTTCGTCCGGCTTGCCGGCTACAAACAGCGGCCCCCGGCTTCCCCCCTCCTTGAGGCCAGCGGAAGCGTCGAGCGCCAGTTCCCCTTCCTGCAAGTCCTCGGCGGAATGGCATTCCGCACAATGGTCGATCAGCAGCGGGCGGACATGCCGCTCAAACAGTTCCGCGGATTCGCCGGCCGCCTGCGCAGCATCGTCCGCGACGACCGGTGAGTCGCCGGCCGTGATCCCCAGCGACGTGATGAGCCCAACAAACAAACTGAGCGCGCGTCGTGGACGTCGCCCTTGCGTCGTGGTCTGGGGATGGCTGCGAACCGCGATCATTGACGAATCATCAGTCTGGCGGGACAAACAGGTCGGATCTATTGGCTCATTCGGGCTGACTTGACGGGCGCCACTGGCTCCGCCAGTGCGAACCAGAAAGGGTGTCTTCTCCGCGATGCACTGGCAAAGCCAGTGGCACCCAACCCGTCCATTCAGTATTGCACAATCACCAGGGGGGAGGGCCACCAGGGGGGAGGGCTCCATTCCCGATTCTACCAAAGTCTTGCAACTTGAGCACAAGTACCTCGAAAAAGGAGACTGAGTCACCGGGCCGGAACACTGTTGAGACGTTTCTTCGGGGTTGTATCATCCCCGCATGCGAATTCGGATTTCTCACCAATGCTGAACACAATCACGATCAACGGCGCAGCAGACGGACCCCATCTGTTGATTACGGGGGGCGTCCACGGTGACGAATTTACGCCGATGGCGGCCGTCCGGGAGCTTTCGCAGCAGGTGAACCCCGCTGGTCTGTGCGGGCGGCTGACGCTGGTTCCGATCGTCAACGAGGCGGCGTTTCTGAATGGACACCGGACGGCAGACGACGGCCTCGATCTGGCCCGGGTCTGTCCCGGCCGCGCCGACGGTTCCGTCACTGAACGGACGGCCCATGCCTTGAGCGAACTGATTCGATCGGCCGACTATTACATCGATCTGCATACCGGATCGACCACCGACGCGGTCTACCCGCTGGCGGGCTACACGCTGCACCCGGACGCCGCGGTACTCGAAAGGCAGCGGGAGATGGCGCGGGCCTTCAATCTGCCGGTGATCTGGGGGACGTCCCCCACACTCAACGGGCGTTCGCTGTCGGTCGCCCGCGACGCCGGCGTGCCGGCGATTTACACGGAATACCTCGGTTCGGGAGTGTGCGACCCGGACGGAGTGCGAGCCTACGTTCAGGGATGCCGCAACGTGATGGGCCTGCTGGGGATGATCGAACAGACGGCGCCCGACTCGGCTGTGGAGCACTTTGTGGAAGACAGCCGGCCGAATTCCGGCCACATGCAGATTCAGAACCCCGCCCCGCAGACCGGGTTCTTTGAGCCGTCCGTGACTCTCGGTGAGGCGATTCAAGCCGGCCGGCCGATCGGCGTCGTGACGGACGTCTCCGGCAACTCCTCGATTGAGGTTCCGTCGAATCAGAACGGCATCGTCCTCACGCTGCGCACGTTCTCCCGAGTCTTGCAGGGCGATAGCCTGGGCGTCATTCTGGAGATTCAAACGGGTGAGACGTCGGAGGCCGGGCGCGCCTTCAAAAACGATTCATGAGTTGGGTCCAGCGTTGAGAGAAGGGAGACGAAGACAATGATGTGTCGATTGCTGATGTGTTTGGCGGTCCTGCCGGCAGTCTCGCACGCGATCGCCGCCGATGGTCCGGTCGTTGACCCCCGCTGTGAGAAACTCCCGTCTGACCTGCTCGGCCCGTTCGTGAAGCTGGCGAGCGGCGAGGTGCTCGCGATCGACAGCAACGCCACGTATGTGAGTTCCGACGGCGGCGAGACCTGGTCCGATCCGCGACCGCTCTTTAGCGAGGATCAGCCGATCAAGGTCAGCAACGAACGGGCGCTGCTGCGGACGGAAAGCGGCGTCATCATCGCCGCGTTCATGAATCTCAACGAGCGGAACTGGACCTGGCAGAACGAACTGCACGACGCTCCCGGCGCCGTGCTGCCGACCTATGTGATGCGCAGTCTCGACGAAGGCCGAACCTGGCAGGACGTGCAGAAGATGCACGACGACTGGTCCGGCGCGGTACGGGACATGATCGAAACCCGCGACGGCCGCGTGATCTTCACCGCGATGAAGATGCGGCACGATCCCGGCCGGCACTCGGTGCTGACGTATTCCTCAACTGACGACGGGGTCACCTGGCGGGCGAGCAATCTGATTGACCTGGGAGGCCGCGGTCATCATGGAGGCGTGACCGAACCGACACTGACCGAACTCGAGGACGGACGTCTCTGGATGCTGATCCGGACCAATTGGGGCGAGTTCTGGTCGGCGTACTCCCACGACGGCGGCCGCTTCTGGCGGGTGCTCCAGCCCTCCGGGATCGAAGCCAGCAGCGCGCCCGCGCTCCTCAAGCGGTTGGAGAGCGGCCGGCTGATGCTGCTGTGGAACCGGCCGCTTCCCGAAGGCAAGGACGAATGGCCGCTGAGCGGAGGCGACGGCCTCTGGTCCGACACGCCGGTCAGCAACCACAGGGAAGAGCTGTCGCTTGCGTTCTCCAGCGACGAGGGACTCACCTGGACCGATCCGGTGGTCATCGCCCGTCAGCCCGGAACTTGGCTCGCATATCCGTATGCGTTCGAGTTCGAACCGGGCGAAATCTGGCTGACGACGATGCAGGGCGGCCTCAGGCTCCGGCTGCGCGAGCAGGATTTCGTTTCGTTGCGGTGATCTCCAACTCTTCTTCGCGGCCCTTCGCGCCTCGGCGGCTTTGCGTGCAGAGCCCGACGCTGTGAAACGCATAGTACGCACCCGGCGGATCAGCGCTTGATGATCCCCCATTGACCCCGATTTCCCATCTGGCGTAGTCTCCGCCCCCCAACCTCACTTCCGCCCGAATCGGGCCGCCCGCATGTCGTCGCTCGTTCGACTCACGGCGTCGTTCGCGATGTCGATCGTTCTCCTGGCATTGCCCGCCGTCGTCGAAGCCGGCGGCGCGCTGGAGGCGGTGCGCGAGGAAGTGCGCGACTCGTCCCGGAACGAGGATGACGACGACGACTGGGGCGATCATTGGGACGATGATTGCGACGACGAACCCTCTGTCTTCGGAGCAATGATCGGCGAGATATTCGGACCGCCGATCTTGTATACCGTCAGTTCTCCGTGGTGGGGGCCGCACACCGCTCTGAACGACCAATGGGGCTTTCGGGCGGAGTTTGCGGACGCCCCCTACAGCGATCATCACAACGGCTATCTGCTGATCAACTCGCCCGGCGCCGGCCGGTCGGTGGCGGGCAGATTCTCGACGGAGTACGGCAACGACTTGAGCGGACTTTCACGGGTCGGCACGCGGTTGCTCGTCGACACCTCGTCCCGCATCGGCTTTGACGCGGAGTGGAGTCAGTGGACGGAAGAAGTCCGCGGAGGACACGACTCACTCTCGACGGGAGACTTCAACGCCATCCTCCGGTTCGCCCAGAGCGAGCGGGTCCAGTTTCGCAGCGGAATCGGCTTCAACTGGCTGGCTGATTCGCACGACTCTGATTTCGGCGTCAATCTGACATACGGCGTCGACCTGTTCCCGGCCCGCCCTTGGGTCGTCTCGAGTACGTTCGACTGCGGCACGCTGGGCGACGCTGTGCTGTTTCGCGCACGGGGCAGCGTCGGAGTGGTCTGGAAATGCGCCGAATTGTTCACCGGCTATGACTACCAACGATTCGGCAGCGCTGACCTGCACGGACCGATCATCGGCCTCCGCCTCTGGTACTGACCGTTCCCTCAACGGTGCGCCGTCGTCTGTTCGAGGGAGCGCGCAGAACGCAGCCCTCCGCTGTCATCCTTCGCAGGGTCTTGATCGTCACGGTGAAAGCTTCGTTGATCCCAGACCGTTCGCCGCGGTGGGTGTGAACACATAAGGCGGCAGAACGACGCCGTCGAACGCGCCCGGCAGCGAGTCGCGATACGACTCCTCCAGAACGTTGGCAATCGATTCCCCTTCTTCGTACGAGACGAACCAGGAGTCATTGCTGACCCAGTTCTCCCAGGCCCACGCCGCTTCTCCGCTGGCCATAAAGTATGCCCGGCAGTGCATGTTCCTGATCGTAAAGGTCACTTCCTGCATGTCTCCGACGCCGAACGGGCTGTATTGGCGGGTCACCGTTTCACCGGTCTGTTCTGCGGCCGTCACGTGCAACGTGACCGGCTGACCGGAGGCGATGCTGATGCGGTTGCTCTCGAGTTGCGACTGCAAACGCCCCTCAATGTCGCTTTGAACAGACGCCGTGAAGGCGGGATGATTGAGTTGGACGGAGAGGCTCACCGCGTCGCCGGGCTGGACCAGGAATTCAGGCTGCAGGCTGGCGCCGGCGAGTTGCCGTTCGGCTGTGGAATCGGGCAGAGAGGCGGCCGCCAGAATCGCCTTGCCGTCGCTGTCCGCAACGAACCAGTGCCTCTCATCCGGGGCGTGCGGAACATGGTCACCGCCGTCCAGTTGATACGACCAGGCCACGGTCTTCTGCTCGACGTCGACGAGTTTCTGATTGTCCACGAGCAGATAGCGATCCCCGAACCACCGCAGGAAGCCGGACGTGATCGGCACCGGGAAGGGAGGCGACACCTCTCCGCTCGCCAGATCGACGGTGAACAGGTAATAGCCGGCCTTGTGTCTGGAGAGCAAAGCCGCGCGCGAACCGTCGGGATGGTAGGCCGTCGCCTGCAGGTCGCCGACATCCGGGATGCGGCCGACCACAGAACCGGAGGCAACCTCAACAAAGTGGCATTGCGACCCGTCGGAGTAGCTGACAAATCGGCCGCCGGCCGAACTCGCCGGCTGTGACGCGTTCCCCACCTCGAAGATCGCTTTCACGTCGGGGATTCGCCAGATCATGAGGACGCCCGTCCCGCTCAGCGTGACGACGTGCTCCGCCCCGGCGAATTCGGCCGACACAAGAAGCCTGGCGTCGTCGCCGCCCACGTTGTATGGAATCCAGTTGGCCAGACACTCGCCGTCCTCGGTCGAGAGCACCAGCAGCCGGTTGCTTCCCGACTCGTAGGTCATCGCCAGGCAGTGTCCGCCGTCCGGACTGACCGCCAACAGGTCGGCATCCTGCGGCAGCCGCAGTTCTCGCATTCGCTCTCCGGTCGAGAGTTCATAGACGTCGATCCAGGCCCGGCCTTGCGTTGAGCCTGCCGACGCGCGTTGCTCGTTCCCTCCGGCGCCGGCGTGCCAGCGCGACGTTTCGAGTTCACTGGGCGGCGTGTTGCCGTCAGGAATCCGGCTCCAAGGAACATGCGAAGTGCCCCGCAAAACCACCGCGCGAGCCGCACCGGTGCGGGAGAGGCCGACCTGCCGGATTGTTCCTTTGGGAATCGCCAGTTCCGTCGTGCGGGCGGCGCCGGCATTCGACGGGGCCGGATCGGGACCGGCGGACCAGGCGATGTCACCCGCCTCCGGCCGCCGGACGGAGGAGAGATCGACCGCTGCGGCGCGTCCGAAATCAACCAGCAGCGAAGGGACCTTTGGCGCGCGGGAGTCGTCGGCCTGCACCTTGTCCCGCGCCTCTTGCAGGTCATCTTCTTCGAGCGTTTGAATTTCGATGAAGCCGTCGCGGCCGGCCGTACTGAGCGTCGTCAACTGATGGTCGCCGACCGGCCTGCGGTTGCCGGGAAAACTGTCGCGGAGTTCGCCTCCCGAGAGTTTCCAGATGGCTGCGTCGACCCGGCGATCAAGGACCAGCATTTCGAACGCCAGCAGCAACTCGTTGCCGGGAAACCAGACGAGCGGAGTCGCTTCCTTGCCGAAGTGGCTGTCCCCGAACGCGAGTTCCTTGAGCGTTTTTTCGAACGTCATGTGGTCGACAATCTCGCCACTCTCGACGTCCCACACCAGCAGCTTCGAGGCCGACCAACCGTTGACGATGGCCCCCAGCAGAGTTCCGTCCGGAGAGAACGCGATGCCGTGCACGCTCAAGCGGAAATGCACTCCGTAATCAGGGAGCGACAGCGCGCCCGCCTCTCTGCCCGAGTCGAGGTCGTAGAGCTTGATCTTCTCGTCGCCCCGGTCCCGGACGACAACCGCCATGTACCGTCCCCCCGGCGTGAAGGCAGGCGCTTTCAGATTTGTGCTCGGCCAGTCGACCTTGATCTCCTGCCTGACGCTGCCCTCCGGGAGCGACCAGACGTAATAGGTGCTGTTCCACCAGCCCCGCCCCACGAGTCGTTCCGGACTGGGAATCCCGAGAAACTCGATCCGCTTGGCGTCCTCGGAGACCGGGATGTCGACCGCGACCTTCTTCTCTTCGACGTCCCACACGCCGATGACCTGGTCGATGCGGCCGGTGACGCCTGCGAAATACCGGCCGTCGGGACCGACGGCGTTCATGGTCGTCTCGACGCCGAGTCCCGTGATGGTGCCGATCTTTTCCATGCGAGTGAGATCCCACACCTCGCGGCGGTCGTTCTCGGTCGCGTTCTGTCCCAAGGCCGCAATACCGCTGGGAACCGCCGAAAAGACGATGTCTTCCGCCGTCGCCCGCTGCGAACCGGTGGGCACCTTGACGCGCCGCGTCGACGCCCCGGGCGAAAACTCGAGCGGCGCGCCGGGAGGATCGACTCGTACGTTCCAGTCGTCCGGGGGCAGCACATCCGGTTCCTGATTGAGGACTTCCACCTCATCCTCCTGCCCGAATTGAGACTGCCCGCTCCAGTAATCGGCCACGCAGATTGTCGCACCCAATCCCGTCCCCGCGCTCGGATTGACCGGACCGGACGTCTGCGATCCCGGCGTTGTCGCGCCGGACGAGTCGACGGCCGGAGCATCGAACCGGGACGGCGCGGCAGGTTCGCCGGGCGCCGCGTTCGGCCGCGGCGATGGATCGACCGGTTGACCCCCGGGAGCAAAGTCCGCCTCGGCCACAGCGTCGCCGCCGGCCCGCATCACCATCATCGCGACCACCGCCACGCCCCCGCCGCAGACGAGCAGCACGGCCCCAATGATGCCGCCGACAATCAGCGCCGTATTGGAACCGCCCGAAGATTTCTTTCGTCGTTTCTTCCGCGACGGAACCCGAATTCCGGCGCCGCACTCACGGCACTTGATCTGACGGCCGGCGAACTCGTGTTTCACCTGCAGCGACGCGCCGCAGCGACTGCAGGAACAGGTAATGGGCATTGGAACTTCCCCAGCAGGCGGGTCTCGGAGAACACTCGTGAGCCGTCGGGCGGGGCGTCGGCATGTGCCCCGGCGCCCCAATGAATGGTGACAAATGTAAGAGATCACCGGGCAGTTGAAAAGTCAACCACAGTCATCGGGGGCCGTGCCATTTTTCGGCGTCAGCGTTCGCGCGGCGGCTGGAACGGAACGAATATCGGTCGGTCGGTCTCGGCCGGGTCCGGCGAAAGCGGCGGCGGATCCTTCCGGCCCCCCGTGTCCATGTCGCGCCAGCCGCGCAAAGTCACCGGAAGCGTGACCCGTTCCAGCCCCCGCTGGACGTCGATCTCGACGACTTCGTCGGGGGTTCGTTCCAGCAACAGGCTCACGAGATCATTGAATGACTCGATCGGTTTGTCATCGAACCCGACGATCACGTCGCCCCGCATAATCCCCGCGTGTTCAGCGGCCCCGTTGGCGAGCACATCGCTCACGATGCACTCACCGACCGGGCTGGCCTTGATTCCCAGGCCCGCCCCGCGTTCGTGCACCGTCAGATTCGGGATGCTCGCAGCCAGCGACTGCACCTGCTCGGTCGTGACGCCGCTGCCTCGCACGTTGGTGACTTCCACGCCCCACAACCGCGCGCTCCAACTGTCCTCCAGTCTCTGAACATGCCACAACCCCTCTTCACCTCCCTGCCATCCCTTGAGCAACCAGACATGAACAACGGCGAGGGGCACCCCCGGAATGCGGTTGTCATCGAGCGAGAAGTTCCATCCGAACTGCATGTTGGCCAGTTGCGCGTCGCTCGGCGACTGGTACTCGACTTTACCGCCCAGTTCGCGAATCGCGGCGACTGCGCGTCGCTCTCGCAACTGCTGGTTGCCCGCCAATGCGGACCGGGCCATTTCGCCGGCATAGGGGTGTTGCGAGTCGGCCAGACTTTCCAGGGCGCGTTCCGCGCGGTCGGCGACATCGATGCAGCCGTCAACAAACAGTTTCTCAAGCAGGGAGACCGCGCTGCGGGCGATCACAGGATCCTGTCGAACCGCTTCCGCGGCCAGCGGATCGATGGCAGCCGCCCCCAGTTGCTGGAGGTCGCGCTCCGCCTGCCGCCGGACCTGGAATTCATCATCGCCCAGGCGGGAAATCAGACGCAGGATGGAAGGGTCCGAGGCTGGGTCGCTGCTCGCCGTCTCTGCGGCAATCGCCGACAGGCCAGACAGCATCGCGATCCCCCCCAACACCACCGCGGAAGTGATCCTCCGACGCGGATTCAGAATGTTGCGTCCTGCTGGGTACTTTTTCACGAACCGTGCTCTCTGTTCGGAGAACGAATCGTCATCGAACGGGTCGCCTCACCGCCCGCCGGTTCGATCGACCTCCTTCAAATCTTGTCAAAAAGCGAAAGCCTCCGCCATCCCAGTCGGTCTTGGAAGGCAGGGCGATCGGGTTTTTCAAACTGGGCACGCCTGGGGAGGGCGTCCATGAGGACGCCTTCGAGGCTCTGCCGAGCCGAATCCGCTCCCGTTGGTTGCTCCAGCCCCGGCCGCTCCGATGGGCGTCGCCGGGCCGCGTCACGCCGGCTCCAGGACGGCCGCGATGTTTTCCGCGGTCACGGGCCGAATCAGGCCGCGCTCGGTGATCAGCGCGGCGATGTATTCGGCCGGCGTGACATCGAACGCAGGATTGTACACGTCCACGTCGACAGGCGCGGTCTGTTTGCCGAACCCGTTCGTGATCTCTTTCGCATTGCGCTGCTCGATCGGGATGTCGGCCCCGGTTGCGAGAGAAAAGTCGAACGTGCTGGACGGCGCCGCCACGTAGAACGGGATGCCGTGGGCCCGCGCCAGCAGAGCCACCGAGTAGGTTCCGATCTTGTTCGCCGCGTCGCCGTTGGCGGCGATGCGGTCCGCCCCGGTCACCACCGCCTGCACCTTGCCCTCTTTCATCACCCAGCCGGCCATCGAGTCGCAGATCAGCGTCACCGGAATCCTGCGCCGCTGCAACTCCCAGGTTGTGAGCCGCGCCCCTTGCAGCAGGGGCCGGGTTTCGTCGGCGTAAACGTGAATCGACTTCCCGGCGGCTGCGGCCGCGAAGAAGACCGACAGCGCCGTTCCGTCTCCGGCGGTCGCCAGACCGCCCGCATTGCAGTGCGTCAGCACTCCGCTGCCCTCTTCCAGCAGTTCTGCACCGTGCCGGCCGATCGCCGCGCACATCTCGCGGTCTTCGCGTTCAATCTCGCGGGCCTCTTCGAGCAGTTGTTCCGCCAGTTCTCTCGCCGAGTCGCTGTCGGAACTCGCGGCGACCTGCCCCATGCGGTCGATCGCCCAGAACAGGTTGACCGCCGTCGGACGGCTCGTCGCCAGATACTCCGACACCTCGGCGAGCCGCCGGTGGAACGTTTCGAGATCGTCGCCCAGTGCGGACTGAACTCCGAGCACGATTCCGTAGGCCGCCGCCACGCCGATCGCCGGCGCCCCGCGGACCCGGAGCGACCGAATCGCCTCCCACACGTCCTCCACAGTCCGGCAGGTGATTTCTCGTTCCTCAAGGGGCAACAGCGTCTGGTCCAGCATCCGCAGCGCGCCGTCGACCCCGTTCTCCCAGGCAACGGTGGGAGGAGGAGCCGTCATGTTGTGTGTCGCGGTGGCAGTCAACTGGCAGCCTCCTGTGCCTGGATGTCGATCGATCGGAACGGCCGGCGGGTGCGGTCTACTCGTCGCCTTCGTGGGAATCGTCGGTGATCTGCTGCTTCGTGTAAATGTGGATTCTCATGTTGGACAGTCGCAGCGCTTGTTGGGGCGCCCAGAGTCCGGGCAGCACGAACTCCGCATGTTCCGGCACGCGAAGGATCAGATGCGAGTTCTCCGACGAGACATCCGGACGGGCCAGCCGCTGCAACGACTGAAACAGGGGAGAGCCGGGCAAGAGCCCCGGAATCATGCGATAGGGCGGGTCCACAAACACCACGTCGTACGGGAAAAACCGGTCAACGCCCTTCGGCCGGAAGGACGTACGCAGAGCCGAAGTCTGCCAGCACACAACGCGTTCCTGGACGCCGAGCATCTCGACGTTCTCGCGGAGCAGTTCGGCCGCCCGCCGATCCTGTTCGATGAAGACAACGCTCCGCGCGCCGCGACTGAGCGATTCGAGCCCGAGTGTCCCCGTTCCCGAAAAGACGTCCGCGATCCGCGCTTCGTCGACGAGCGGCTCGATATGCGAGAAGAGCGTCTCTTTGACGCGATCTGTGATCGGCCGGGTGACAAGGCCGGAACGGGTGCGCAGCTTTCTGCGGCGATACCTGCCGGCGATAATCCGCATCTTACGCGTCCGGGTCGGCGTCCGCCGAGTCTTCACCGAGCGATTCGCGGTACCGGCGGATGATGTCCTCGGCCTCTTCCGCCACCGACTTGAATTCCCTCTTGAGGGCGGGCTTGATCGGCGCCGCGGCTGTGCTCAGCGCGGAACGGCCCTTGATGATGGTCGTGTCAGCCGCCTGCATCGCGTCGCTCGTATCGCCTTCGGTCAGCCAGGCGCTGATGTCGTCGTCCGAAAGGGCGCCATCCGCAGCCGCCTTCCCCCCCCGTTTCGGCCGGGCCGTCTCGGTCGTCGCCAACTGAAACGTCATCGGACCGACCGAAAGCGTGCTGCCCGGCGTCAGCAGCGCGTCCTCGGTGTGCGGAATTGGAACGCCGTCCACGAACGTCCCGTTGCGGCTGTCGAGGTCGCGCACGGCGACTCCCTCATCGGTCGGAGTCAGCAGGCAGTGCTGCCGGCTGACGTCGTCGGAGCCGATGCGGATCCCGGCCTTCTCATCCCTGCCGATCAGCACTTCCGGACCGCTTACCTTGATCCGCTTCCCTTTGTATTTTCCGGTCTGAACGACAAGCACGTACATGGCGGGCAATCGCCTTTCTCAACGCGACTCCGAATCATAACTGCCGGTTGTGCACAACCGCAGCCGCCGCCTGCTTCATCCGTTACACATGACGTGGAACAATGACCGATTGACCACAACGCGGACAATTGAGGGTCCTGCCCCGATGGGCGCTGCTGACCCTCAGGCGTTTGCCGCACTCTCCACACTCGAATCGGATTTTCTCACCTTCCACCCCCGAGTCGCTCTCCTGATGGACGCGGGACCAGACGGTGTTGGACACCTGGTGGATTGTCGAGAGCAACTCATCGGGATCGTAAGGCTTCGTCATGTATTCGTCCGCCCCGACCCGACGGGCCAGGTCGCGAGCGTCGTCCATGTCGACCGCCGTCAGAAACATGACCGGCACCGTATCGTTGATCCGCTTCAACTGTTCGCAGACCTCGAACCCCGATACGTTCGGCAGCATCACATCGAGCAGCACAAGGTCGGGCAAATGCATCGAGAACGAGGCGTGCGCCTGTCCCCCGTCCCGCGCGACGTCGACCGTCATTCCCTGACGCTGCAGATAGTCGCGCAGAAAGTCCGCCTCGTCCCGATCGTCTTCGACGATCAGGACTCGATTCACGATGGCATCCGGCGGAGTAAACCCGACCATGTCGCAGGGAACCTCTCAGTTGCGGTGTTCCGCAAACGTCGTTCGCCGATTCTATCCGCAGACCGGCCCGGCGCTCAACGCCGGTTCACATGATTGATTCTCCCCGGTCGCACGAGGCCGGTTCAACCAGGAAGGCAATGTATGAGCGTCCCCGCCGCCACGATGGCCGCCGTTTCAACTCTCAAGATCGATTCCCCCAGCGCCGCCAACTCCGCGCCCGCGCTTTGCGCCGCCGCCAGTTCGTGCGAACTGAAGCCCCCTTCCGGTCCGATCGAAAGGACGATCTCCCCGCCGGACGGGTTGTCCGCGCGAGCAGACATGTCGCGGAGATAGTCCACGAACCGTTCGCCACTCGCGTCACACACCACGTGAACCGCCGGAGGGCGATGCCGTCCCAGCCACTCCGTCCACTCATGCGGCCCTTCGATCTCCATCAGCCGGTCCCGCCCGCATTGCTTGCAGGCGGCGACCACCGACTGCCGCAGTTTCTCGATCCGCTGCGGCCCGGGTTCGACGACCGACCGTTCAGTCTTAAGAGGAATCAACCGCGCCACCCCGATCTCGGTCACCTTTTCCACCAGCCAGCGGGTCCGCTCGCCCTTGGGAAAGGCGACGCCCAACGTGACCGTCCAACGTGGAAGTTCAGCCCGCTTTGAGGTCGTCTCAATGGCGACACGAACCGATTTCCGCCCCGTTGAGACGATCCGTGCTTCGGCTGAACAGCCCCGCCCGTTGAACAGCGTAATTCGGTCACCCTCCCGCTTCCTGAGAACGTGGAGGGCGTGATGCGCCTCGTCGGCGGGCAATTCCAGTTCCGTTCGATCAAGATTCTCAGGAACGTAAAACCTGTCCGACACGCTGAAATCCCCTGCCTGAGAGCGGCCAACAGGTTCCGACCGGCGGAATCGGCCGATAGGGCAGTCAATCTGAACCCGGCGAATTTCCGATCATAAGAAACGAGTCTGTCCGCAGCACACCTGCCGCAGATCACGGCTGACACCCCTTCCGAAGCACTCCCCCTTTCCAGGGCCCTGACCATGCTCCAGTCCGATCACCGCATCGACGCACCGCTGCTTTCCGCTCGCGATGAAGAGGCGCTGGCGAGGTTGGAGTTCCTCGTCGGCCAACCGTTTGGATGCGGTGTAATCGCCGGCCCCGCCGGTTGCGGGAAGACCGATCTGCTCCGCACATTTTACAAGCAGATGCAGAGAAAGACCGCCCTGTGCCACCTGCTCGACGCCGGCCGACTGGACGATATCGAACTGGCGTGGGAGTTGGGAGCCGCTTTCGGACTGGGGGTGTCGGCGGCGGACTCGCCCCGGGAAATTCAGCGGGCGGTCTGGGCCCACCTGGCCGGAATGAGGCAATCCGGGCGGCGAGTGGTGCTCCTCCTCGACAATGCAGATCGGCTTGAGTCGTCCGCACGTTCGCTGCTGGTGCGGTTAATCGACGACGCCGAAGGACGATCCGGCCTGACGATCATCTGGACGGCCCGCACCCCGTTCGCTGCGTGGCTGCGCGAAGATCTATTGCCGCGGACCCGGTTGCGGATCGACAGGCCCCTGCTCACTCCCGGAGAAACCGACGCGTATCTCCAGCAGCGACAACTCGCCGCGAATGGAACGGGACCACAATTTGAGCCGGACGCCGTCGACGTGGTCCGGGAACGAACGGGCGGGGAGCTGCGGTCGATCGATCGGATACTTCAACTGGCCGGCCTGGCCGCCGACGCAGACGGCCGGCGCGACGTCACAGCCGACATGATCGAAGCCGTCGCCGCCGAGTTGCCATAGTCGGGCGGACGAGGCAGTGCGTCAAACCATCCGAGCTATCCGGTGGGAGAACGAATCGGCGGGCTTACGCCCTGCCGCTCGCCGGGTCGCTGAAACTTGACTCAACTGAAACAACTTCCGGGGAAAAAAGTAACCTGACAACACAATACCGGCCCGCGAAGGACGTTCCTTCGCGGGCCGGCTGCATGATGGCAACCGATACCGCACGGCTGCGGTTGTCGCCGCCGGCTTCCATCAGGCCGGCTGGACGTCCGTCAAAGCCGCCTTCAGGCGATGCCGCGCCGTGTGCAGCCGTCGCTTGATCGTACCGACCGGGCTCGAGAACCGGTCGCTCATCTCCTTGAGCGACTGCCCCTCGAAGTAGAAGGCGATCAGCGTGTCCCGGTCAAGCGGTCGCAGCCGGGACAGCCCGCTGCGAACCCGATCGGCCCGTTCCACGCGCATCAGACCGTCGATCGGGTGATCCGGTGCGCACTTCACGCCGTCAAACGTCTCCGGAGCGCTGATCGTCTCCTTCGGGCGTCGCACGGCCCGGTTGATCGCCAGCCGCACCGCGATCCGCTTCAACCAGCCCGGGAACCGCGCCGGATCCCGCAACTGGTCGAGCTTGCGAACCGCCCGCAGGAAGACCTCCTGCGTCACCTCGGCCGCTTCGGCCCGGTTCCGCAGCCGGCGCAGTACGATTCCAAAGACCGTCGGCTCGAACGCCTCGACCAACCGGCCCATGGCGTCCCGATCGCCCGCCTGAGCAAGCCGAACCAGATTGATGAACTGAATGTCTTCCATGAGATCGCCCTCCTTCGGGAGGAAATGAAGAAACCGGATTCTCGTAATGAAAGCGCCTCTGGGATTCACAACGCAGTCCGAGCGACACACGGCGACAGTCGCAGGAGTCTTCACAACTGCCCGCTACGGGCGTAGAGGTTGATCGGCGTAGACACGTCGATCAAACAGCCTCAACGACAGCACGTGCGCAGCATTTGCCTGCGGTCGTGCCGACGCCCGTCGAGCCGGTCGATTTCGGGTTCCCGGAGGAACCGGACTTCGTGTCGCGTCGTCAGGCCGATCTGGCTGCGACGAGCGACGCCCAGGCTCGGGCCGGAAGCTCGGACGCGTAATGCGCCGCGCCTCCGCCTGTGGCTGGGTGCATTCGCCAGGCTGTCGACTCGGCGTCGATCCCGGCTGAATACACGCCGCCGGCAGGACGGCGTTCGAAACGCCGTAGCGCGCGCGGGCTGCGTCCCAAAGGGAGCGGTTTCCCCGGGTGCTTCGACAGGGAATCAGCACGGCAGACGCTCACGGCAATCTCGGGCTGGACGTCCGTCGTATTGACGGAGCCGCCAAAGACCTGCGCGACGTTGATCGTGCTCTGATTCACCATCACTGCACCTTCCTGCAGCCTTCTGCTGCAGCCTCCAGGAAAACACAAAAGAGAATGCCCTGACTTCATCAAGAGGGCGAGGAGACATTCGTCAGCGGGTCCGCCCGGCCGGAGATGAACCGGTTGCGGACTGAACCTGCACACCATGTTGTACGTCTTGTGACCCCCGGCGCTTAGCGTTGGTTCGGTTTTTTCCGGAACATCCTCGAAGTTTTTTCGAGAACCGTGTCTCGCTGAACGGCGGGCCGGTCCGAACCACTGCAACAGTCGGAGGTTCCGTCGCTCACACGCACTTCAAAACCGTGCGTGCGGACGTACGATTCGAGCCGGGGCGACTTCAACCGGCCTGCTGCTTGAACCGGCTTGCTGCAGCATCGCGCGGACCAACGCCTGGGGATCGTACGGCTTGTCAAAAACTCCCTCGGAAGAGGTTTCCAACCCGGTGAAGACGCCGTATTGCGGGCTCCCAAGCACGAACACGCGAAGATCTCCCCTGCCCGCGAGTGACGAGGCTTGCTCGACCACATCCAACCCGGACAGTTTCCCCCCGTGCAAGTCGAATATCACAACAGACGGCGAGGCTTGTTGAAGCTGATCGCAGGCGCATTCCCCGTCGGACGTCACCACCTCGAAGTCGTGAATCCTGAGCAACCCGGCCAGCAACTCGCGCTCGGCCGGTTCGTCGCTGACGACCAGCGTTCTTTCTGCCGGCACTTCCGATTCCGCCGAGCCGACGCCCATGCGGCCCAGCAGCTTGTGCAGCGTTGCGACCAGAGAATTCATCGTCTGGGCGGCCTGAGAATATCCCCCGCGATTGACATGGCCGCGGAACAGGTGCAATGCGAACGAGATCGCCTGCATGTCGTTTCTGACGTCATGCCGTTCCTGTGACGGCAGCCTCTCCACCTCCTCAGCCGGAATCATGAGTTCGCGGACCGACCGTTCGATCTCCTTCTCAAGAATTCCAATCATAGCACTCGCCGGGCGATCCGCTCCTGGCGGCGCGGCTTCGCAGCGGACGCCGGTCGGCTCGTCCAGCGTCTGGACGCCTGGAGTCTCCGTTGTGAATCCGGACTGGGGGCGCATGGATTCCCTTCCTTAATCAACAGACGTTTTGAACCGGCGACAGGGAGAGCGGGCGTCGCAGGAGCCAGGCCGGCAGCGCAACGCACTGCTCAATCGGCGCCTGTTCCAATCGTCTTCCCTGACGCAGATTCCTTCAAAGAGCTACTTCGTTTTATTGGAAAGGGCTGGCATGTCAAGACCGATCTGCCCAATTGCCGAAACGGCGAAACGGCACTCCCCCCGCGTGCTCAGAAACATTCGCGATCGGGTTCCATGAACCGGCGTGCTGCGGGCTCCCTTTGGTCGAACAGAGCCCCGAGGAAACCCACGACCCGATCGTTGCGTCCTTCGAGGCCGGGTGCCCGTCATGCGGCTTTCGCCGACCGACCAAACCGGAACGGTTCTCCGGTCATCTCATAGCCGGGCCGCAGGCCGACGTTGAGCACCAGCCCGATGGCAAAGCAGGTCGTCACCAGGCTGGAGCCGCCGTAGCTCATCAGGGGGAGCGTCAGACCGGTGATCGGCATCAGCCCGACCGTCATGCCGGTGTTGATGACAACCTGCGCTGCCAGCAGCGCCATCACCCCCACACAGAGCAGCCGCCCGAACGGTTCGTGCGTCGCCGAGGCCACGATCAGTCCGCGGCCGATGAGCAGCAGGTACAGCAGAAACACCGCGATCGCCCCCCACAGGCCCCACCGCTCGCTGACGAGAGAAAATACAAAATCGGTCCGGCCGGCCGGCAACCGGTACGCCCTCGGGTCGCTCACCGGCATGCCCGACATCTCACTGCCCCACACGCCCCCCAGCGCGATGACCTGCTTCGACTGATGCAGGTGATAGCCGTCGCCGCGCGGGGCGGGACCGCCGTCTTTCTGCGTGAAGACCGACGTCACCCGCGACCGCTGTTCGGCGCTCATCACCGACCACATCACCGGCAGCATCGCCACGCCCAGCATCGCAATCAGCAGCAGATGCCGCAGCCGCGCCCCGGCGGCAAACAGCATGGAAAACAGCACCGGGAAGAACAGCAGCGACGTGCCCAGATCCGGCTCGCGGACGATCAACAGCACCGGAATCGCCGTGATGACGAATGGTGCAATCAGACCGGTCAGCCGCCGGTAGTTCCGCCGGTGCATCAAGTAATGCGCCAGCGCCAGAATGTAGGCCAGTTTGGCCAGCTCCGACGGCTGCAAGTCGGCGAACCCCAGCGGAATCCAGCGATGGGCGTAGTTCTTCGCCGGAAAAAAGTAGACCGCCACGAGAAGACACAGGCAGACCGCGAAAAAACCATAGGCCCACGGCTTCAGTTCCCGGTAAGGAACCCACAACGCCGCCAGCATGGCGGGAATCCCCAGCACAATCCACACCGCCTGCCGGGTCGCAAACACGCCCCCCCCGGCCAGTTCATCCCCCCGCGCAATCCCCGACCACCCGATCGCCAATAGCCCGATCACGGCCAGAACCATGACCCAGGGCAATCGTCGAACTGTCTCACCAGGCGTCATCCGGGTTCGATTCCATTCGTCCCGATGATAGGAGTTGCTTCGAGGAGAGTTGTGTATCCGATCCGGCGATATGTGGGAATGGCGATTCGAAAAGCGGCCGGACGATCGGGAACAAGCCGCGGA
Organism: Planctomycetota bacterium; assembly: GCA_003388505.1. Taxonomy (GTDB): domain Bacteria; phylum Planctomycetota; class Planctomycetia; order Planctomycetales; family Planctomycetaceae; genus MB-PLM-1. Next base: position 39,662 of record QQVO01000033.1, on the reverse strand, counting down.
CGCGGGAGGGCTACCCTCGACCGCCGCCAGATCGGGGACGGGAAGCCGGAACCGGTGACGCAAGATCTGCGGTCGCGGTTTCAGCGGCTGACGCGCTGCGGAAGGTAGCACAAGAAACTGATTGCAGGCGAACGGAAACCAGTTGCAGTGCTGGCGGCGGCGTTCGGGGATTCAGGATGAGCGAATCGCTTCATCCAAGATAGCCTCAAGCGTTGACTCGATTGCGCCGTCAGGCGATCGGGCAGTGAGGTTGCTCACACAGTTCTCGATCTGAGCCCGGTGCGTCCAGATCTCGACCAGCCATCCACGGGCAATGACCGCGAAAACCAAAGCCGCTGCGATGACTACAGGCGCAAATAGCATCGCGATCCCAAACTCGACTATCAGACTGGCCTGAAGAATGCTGCCGCCAACACACGTGACAACGCCGGCCGGCATCGACCAGCGAAGTATCCGCCTATTCCACAGATAGGCCGATGCGAGGCATCCGAGGCAGACGTCCGAAAACCGTGACAACATGACTGCAACCGAATACTCTCTGGGGAGACCACCACAGGACGTCCAGAATACACTTCTGCGCGAATCTGAATCAAGACTGCAGAACGATCGCGCGGACCCGAGTTTTCTTTTTGATTGTGCCTTTTTCTGCGTGATGTTTCTCGGCTGCATCCGCCTCACTTTGGATATGGACTGGGCGAGTCAGAAAAGCGAACGCGCACGCATCAAACGCCGCCAGTGGCTCTGGGGGTGGGCGGCGGGCGTCACCGTGCTCACCGAAGCGGTTACGCTTCAGCTTCGCTTCGGGCAGGGGCGGACGGCCGTCGAGTTCAACAAGACGGCGCCCCTGCTCCTGCAGATCCACCACATGTTCTGGGCCGTTCCGCTGTTCATGCTGCTGCCGCTGTGCTGGAGGAAGCCGCGGTTGAGTGGGTCGCTGCTGGGGATCGGGATCGGTTTCATCCTCAGCGATCTGGCGCATCATTTCGCTAGAGCAAATTGCTCTACCATGTGTCCGCGTCGAACGGTTTGCGGACTGTCGACCCCGAGATTCCGCGAGACAGATCGCCGACACTCATTCGCAACGCGCTCTATTCTGCCTCTGTTGTGCGGTCACACCGGATGGCACTGGCCGTAGCCGAAAGAAACACGGCCTGCAGCAGGAAATCCGCGTGTGAAGGCTCCGGGATTCTGGTAGGATCGCACGACCGCGTGTGCGGAATCGATGTCTCAGAAGGAACTGAAATGCACTCTCGAAAAGTCCCTTGCCACATCATGCGTCTGGCCGCGTTTTCCCTGTTGCTGCTGTGCGGATTCGCTCCTCAGTCCTCCTTTGCGGACGATACCCCGGATCCGGACGCCGCCGAACCTGCCGAGACGCAGAACCGACTGGCGGATGAAACCAGCCCCTACCTGAGACTGCACGCTCACAATCCGGTCGACTGGTACCCGTGGGGCGAGGAGGCGTTTGAAAAGGCGCAGAGGGAGAACAAGCCGATCTTTCTTTCGATCGGCTACAGCAGTTGCTTCTGGTGCCATGTGATGGAGCGCAAGGTGTTCGAGAACGCGGAGATCGCCGCGTACATGAATGAATACTTCGTGAACGTCAAAGTTGATCGCGAGGAGCGCCCGGAGATCGACGACCTGTACATGCTCGCCCTGCAGGTCTACCACAGTGCAATCGGGTCCAATCAGGGGGGCGGCTGGCCGCTGTCGATGTTCCTGACACCCGATGGCAAGCCGTTCGCCGGCGGCACCTACTTCCCGCCGGAAGATCTGCCGGGACGCCCCGGATTCATGACGGTGCTGAAGCAGATTCAGGATTTGTGGGCCACGCGTGCGGACAATCTGAAACAGAACGCGGAGGTCATCACCCGCGAAGTCCGCCGGCTGGCGCAACCGTCGCTGGTGCTGGACGCAGCTGAACTGGATCGTTCGGTGGTCGACGCCGGGCTCGCAGCCGTTATGGAGCACTATGATCCGCAGCACGGCGGATTCGACTTTGACGCCGACGCCCCGATCGGCCCCAAGTTTCCGGTTCCCAGCCGCCTGATGTTGATCCAGACGCACGACGATGGCGACCACACCGCGGCCCTCGAAGCGCTCGACCACACGCTTCAGCGAATGGCCGCCGGCGGACTGCGGGATCACCTCGGCGGCGGCTTTCATCGCTACAGCGTCAACCGGGAGTGGCGCGTCCCGCACTTTGAGAAGATGCTCTACGACAATGCCCAACTGGCCGAAGTCTACGCAGCCGCCTATGCACGCACCGGTCGGGAAGAGTACCGCGTCGTGGCCGAGGAAACGCTCGACTTCCTGCTTGCCGAGATGGCCGATCCCCGCGGCGGATTCTACTCCGCCCTCGACGCGGAGACCGACGGCGTCGAAGGGAAGTACTACGTCTGGTCTCAGGAGCAAATCACGCAAGCGCTCGGTGAAGAGGACGCCGATCTCTTCCGGTTTGTGTACGGAATGGACGGCGAACAGATCTTTGAACACGGCTACGTCCTCTATCTCCCGCAACCGCTGGACGCCGCCGCAGCCGAACTGGGGATTTCCCAGGACGAATTGAGCGATCGCATTCAGATGATGCGGCACAAGCTCCTGCACGTTCGCAGGGAGCGGCCCGCGTTGCTCCGCGACGACAAGATCCTGACCGGATGGAACGGCCTGACGATCCGTGCGCTGGCCCGCGCCGGCCGGGCGCTGGACCGCGAGGATTACATCACCGCCGCGGAAAGGTCTGCGCAGTTCTTGCTCGATGAAATGCGAAGCCAGGAGGGACGTCTGCTGCACACGCTCAGGCCGGGCCAGGCGCCTCTGTACGCCTACCTCGACGACTACGCGTTTCTCGTCGCCGGCCTGCTCGCGCTGCATGATGTCACCGGCGAGGACGCCTGGCTCGACTCGGCGCGGCGGTTGACCGAGGAACAGATCGAGTTGTTCCGTGATGATCGCGGGGGCTTCTACTTTACCCCGACAGACCACGAGCAACTGCTCGCCAGGGCCAGGGACGCCTACGATTCCGTGATTCCTTCAGGAAACAGCGTGAGCGTGGACAACCTCGTCAAGCTGGCCGTGTTGACCGGAGAGGACGCCTATCAAGAGTACGCGGCGAAGACGCTCAACACGTTCGCGGGCCGGTTGACCGAATCTCCCGCTTCGATGGCGTACTTGACTCTCGCACTCGACCGTTACCTGACTGCGTTCGGTCCGCCCGGAGTTACGGCGGCCGTGGCAGTCGCCGAAACCGGAGCAGCCCCCGCGCAAGGCGACGAAGAAGACAAGAATCTCACGCCCGCGGCGAAACTCACGGATGAGGAGGCCAAAAAGCACGAAAAAGTCTCGGCCAAAGCCTATCTCTCCGTCGATCGGCTCCCCGCCGGAGGAGAATGCGAGGTCGCGGTCGTGATCGACATCATTGACGGCTGGCACATCAACGCCAACCCGGCGCAGCCGAAGTTTCTGATCGCCACGGAAATCAAGGCGGCGGGGAAACTGAAAACGGCGCTGGAAGATCCGGTCTACCCCGAGGGACACGCATTCGAGGTCAAGGGATTCGACGAGCCGCTTTCCGTCTACGAAGAGCGGGTCGTTCTGAGGGGAACGCTGCGCGTGCCGGCGTCGGCTGCGGGAAAGACCGAAACGCTTGAATTGACCGTGCGATATCAGACCTGCAACGACAAGACCTGCCTCCGCCCGATGAACCTCAAAATGACCGCGGAGGTTCCCGTGGCGGAACGAGGGCAACGCGTGCGGAGAGTCAACGAATCGCTGTTCAAGCCTGCTGACCAAGAGTAGCTCCCGCTATTCGACTAACGCGACTGATCTCCATGCCCACCGTTTCGATCGGCGACGTCCGCCTGAATGTCGTCGAGGAAGGAAGTGGACGTCCGCTCCTGTTCGTCCACGGGTTTCCGCTCGACCACACGATGTGGCGGGCGCAGATCGAGCATTTCGCGAACACCCATCGCGTCATCGCGCCGGACCTCCGCGGGTTCGGGGGGAGCGACGTGACCGAGGGAACGGTCGGGATGGAACAGTTCGCCGACGATCTTGGGGCTCTCTTGACGGAACTGGAAGTCACGGAGCCGGTCAGCTTCTGCGGACTCTCGATGGGCGGCTACATCGCTTGGCAGTTCTTTGAGCGACACCGGGATCGTCTCGGCTCGCTCATTCTGTGCGACACTCGCGCCGAAGCGGATACCGAAGAGGCGCAGTCGACGCGGCATGGTCTGGCGGCAAAGGTTCTGAAAGAGGGGCCGGATTTCATCGCCCGCACGATGCCGGCCAAACTGTTCTCGACCAGAACGAGGGAAGAACGGCCGGACATCGTCGATACCGTCCAGGCGGTGATTCGTTCGACTTCTTCGGCCGGGATTGCCGCCGCCGCGCGCGGCATGGCCGAGCGGCCTGACGCAACCGGACTGCTGCCGCAGATTGACCTGCCGGCGCTGTTGATTGTCGGCGAGGAGGACGCGATCTCGACCGTGGACGAGATGCTGGAGATTGCAACCCGGATGCCCGCCGCTGAGTTCAAGGTGATTGAGGCGGCGGGCCACATGGCGCCGCTCGAAGACCCCGCAGCAGTCAATTCGGCGATTGAGACGTTTCTGCTTGATAACGCGTACTGACGTTCTGTTGATTCACACCTGGAGTCGGACGATGCGTTTATTCCCCGCCTGCCGCGCATTCGCTGCGACTGTCGTTTGCCTGTGTGCTCTTTCCGGCGCCCGCGCCGACGACCAGACGCTGTCCCGCATCGCATTCGGATCGTGCGCCAAGCAGGATGAGCCACAACCGATCTGGGACGCCGTCGTTGCGACCGAACCCGACGTTTTCCTGTTCATCGGCGACAACATCTATGGCGACAGCGAAGACATGCAGGTGCTGAAACAGAAGTGGAACCTGCTCGGCGCACAGCCGGGCTACCAGAAGCTGAAGGAGACCTGCCCGATTCTCGCCACCTGGGACGACCACGATTACGGCGCGAACGACGCCGGTCTCGAATATCCGAAGAAACATGAGTCGCAACAGATCTTTCTCGACTTCTTTGACGAGCCGGCCGAGTCTCCTCGACGAAAGACCGAAGGCGTTTACGATGCTGAACATTTCGGACCGGAGGGAGAGCGCGTCCAGATCATCCTGCTCGACACCCGCTACTTCCGTAGTCCGCTCACCCGCCGCGACTGGCGCCCCGAACCGGGCGAAGGAGACAAGGGCCCTTACGACCGCAACATCGAACCGGCCGCCACAATCCTCGGCGAGCAGCAGTGGGCCTGGCTGGAGGAGAAACTGCGAGAGCCGGCCGAAGTGCGAATTATCGCCTCGAGCATTCAGGTGATTCCGGACGGCCATCATTGGGAAAAGTGGGGCAACTTCCCGCTCGAACGGCAGCGCCTGTTCGAGCTGATCCGCTGCACCGAGGCGGACGGCGTGATTTTCATCAGCGGCGACCGGCACTCGGCTGAAATCTCCGCGTTCGACCCGGGCGTCGGCTACGAACTGATCGATGTCACTTCCAGCAGCCTCAACCGGCCGAGCGAGTGGCACACCGAACCCAACCGGCACCGCCGCGGCACAAAGTACACCGGCGAGAACTTCGGCCTGATCACGATCGACTGGAGCGAACCCGATCCCACGGTTCGGTGCCAGGTGCGAGACATCGCAGGCGAAGTCGTGCTTCAGCACCGGGTGAAGCGGAGTTCGCTGGTCGCTGACTGACTGAGAAAACATGTGAAATCACGCGACGTGAGATGTCACGATGAGCCTGCGATGGCGATGTGTGACTGCGGCGGCTGCGCTCGCGATCTACGGCGCATCACTTTTTGCGCCGACCATTTCGATTTTCGCGAGCGACGCCATGCCGGGCCACACGGCATTTGCGCATGCGTATAGGACGTTCCGCGCTCTCGCCTGGGGCCAATTGGACTGGTGGATCATCGGTGGTTCTTGGCTCGCCAACCCCGCGCTGTGGACGGCAACGGTTTGCTTCGTTTCCGGCCGGCACCGGGTTGCGTTTCTGTTGGCGGCCTGCGGAACCAGTTGGGCAATCGGCATCCTCATGATGGGCGAATTGAGCAAGGCCCTGTTCAGGTATCCGGGATACTCACTCTGGCTGAGCAGCCTGTTGGTGATCCTGGTTGCGAGTGGATTGGCGGCGGTGAAGGAGTGGCGGAAGGCGCATCCGTCCCTTCAAATCACCGCCGTTTCCTGAATGCCGAGACGCGAAGGTTGGCCGACTAGGGCATGACGTCGGGCCTCCTCTATTCGTTGTCACTCCCTTCCCTCGGCATTGAGTTGGATTCGGGGTATCTTGGTGAAGTCTCTGAATTTCGCTGCTGCATCTGACTGGAACGCACAATGGAAGGTGGACAAGACAAGCCGCAGGCTGCTCCGGGTTCTGTCGAAACCCTCGAGGTCAAGGACGCCCAGGTCATCTTCACAAACGTGTGGAATGAACTCGAAGCCGAGTTCGGACACGAAAACCTTCGCTTTTCGAAGGAACTGATTCTGCTCGGCGGTGCGCCTGGAGCCGGGAAGGGCACCAACACCGAGTTCATCATGCAGGCTCGCGATCTGACATGCGCTCCGATCGTCGTGAGTTCCCTGTTGAACACTCCCGAAGCGCGGCGCATCAAGCAGGCCGGCGGGATGGTGGGCGACCGCGAAGTCGTCGGCCTCGTCTTCCGGAAGCTTCTGGAGGAAGAATACCGCGACGGTTGCCTGCTCGACGGTTTCCCGCGGACCCAGGTTCAGGTGGAATGCCTCAAGCGGCTGGTTCTCAAGATGAACCAGCTTTATCGCGAATATCACGAGACGCCGCTGGCGACCCAGTTTCGCAAGCCGACGATTCACGTGATGGTCCTGTTTGTTGACGAAAAGACCAGCATCGAACGTCAACTGAAACGGGGCCGCGAAGTCGCCGAACGGAATGCCAGAGCACGCGCGGAAGGCGATGTCGAGTTGCTCGAAGAACGGGCAACCGATCAGGATCCAGAAACGGCCAGACGACGGTATCGCGTTTTCAAGGAGCAAACCTGGGCAGCGCTGCAGTCGCTCAAGGAGGTGTTTCACTATCACTTCATCAACGCGCAGGGAGACCTTGAGAGCGTCGAACGCAATATCCGACGGGAACTCGATTATCAGTCGTCGCTGGAACTCGACCCCGAGACATTCGACGCCGTCCGGCACCTGCCACTCGCCAGTGAGCTGGTCACGCATGCCCGGCAGGAACTCGTCAAACGCATGGACAGCTACGAACTTGAAAACCGGCAGCTTTTTCACGACGTCATCCGATTGATCGACGAACGTTTCATGCCGATCGTTGCCCGGCACTCCATCCCCGGAATGGCCATTGTGAATTCCGAGGACAAGTTGCTCGACGACCCGCTGGCCCTGGCGATGATGATCGACATTTTCGCCGAACGCGGATATCGGGCAGTGGCCGACGTCAACCTCGCCGAGATTCCGGAAAGCGTTGACTTGCAGACGGGTCGGATCACCTGCTCGACCAAGTGCATCTACCGATTCCAGATCCGCTTCACCGGGTCGCGGATCCGCCGTTAGAGCAAATTGCTCTACCATGTGTCCGCGTCGAGCGGTGTTTGGACTGTCGAGGACGAGAATCCGCGAGACAGATCGCCAACACTGATTTGCAAAGCGCTATAAACCGGTTCGAGCTTCGTCGATCCGGCCGGAAGCTGATCCCGGCACGCTCTTTGCAATTCTGAATCTTCACCGGCGAATTCCGTGAAGAATTCGTGAGTTCCGTGGGCAGCGTTCCAAGTCGCAATGGATCCGGTGTGCGCTCGCTGCGGCGGAATAGGCGTCGTTGCCACAAACTGTTCACCCCCAACCCTCCCTGTGAAGGGGAATCCGTCAGAAAGACTTCGTGGGACCGCAAGTGGCGATTCGCGTTCCGCGCCGCAGCTTGCGGAGTGGAAACAGCGATTTCGAGAGCGGGTGTATCCCTTTGGAAACAGCCCGAAACACCTGGAAACAACTCCGAGTGAAGTTGCCACGGGTGAGACTGCTGCAAACCAATGAGTCGCAGCGCGGTGCATCAGACCGGAACGAGGCGGATCGTCGTCAGCAGACTCCTGTAGGAGTTTCGCTGCCGTGTGATGCAGAGTGAACTTGTCACGGCCAGGGAGGATCACCTCATTCAACGGACGTCCAAACGTTTATCATTTCTTGCAGAGGCTCGGTCGATGAAGAAAGAGATCTGGTCCACGCTGGGCCCGTCGTCGATGAATGACCATGTGATCACGCGGCTTGCGGAACTGGGCGTGAGTCTGTTCCGCATCAACTTGTCGCACACGCGGGCGGAGGACGTGGCGCAGGTCGTCCAATTCATCCAGGCCCGCACCGACGTGCCGATCTGTCTGGACACCGAGGGCGCACAGGTCAGGACGAGCATCTTGCAGGCGGGCAGCGTGTCAGTCCGCGAGAATCACACGATGCGATTGTCGCGCGATCAGTTGGCGGGCGATGCGAACTGCATGAGCCTCTATCCGCCGGGAGTCGTCGACTTGCTGGTGGTGGGAGACCTGATTCGCATCGACGCCGATGTGCTCGTGCGAGTTGTTGCGCGGGAGGCGGAAGGCGTCGTTGTCCGCGTTCTGAACGGCGGTACGATCGGCCAGAGCAAGGCTGTCACCGTGCTGGAGCGGGAGATCCCGCTGTCCCCGCTGACCGAGAAGGATCGCCAGGCATTGGTGATCGGCACCGAAATGGGCGTGCGGCACGTGGCGCTGTCCTTTGCCAATCGGGCGTCAGACGTCGATGCCGTCAGGGCGCTGACGCATGAATCGACGAAAATCGTCTCGAAGATCGAATGTCTCAACGGGCTCGCGAATCTCCCGGAGATTGCCGATCAGTCCGACGCGCTGCTGATCGACCGCGGGGATCTGTCGCGGCAGGTCAACATTGAGCGGATCCCGATCGTCCAGAAGGAGATCATTCGGTACGCCAGGGACGCGGACATTCCCGTCTACGTCGCAACCAACCTGATGGAGTCGATGATCACGGCTCCCACGCCGACCCGCGCCGAGGTCAACGACGTCTTCAATACACTGGTGGACGGTGCGGACGGGCTCGTGCTCGCGGCTGAAACGGCCGTCGGAGACTACCCTGTCGGCGCCGCAATGATGGTTCGCCGCGTCATCAATGAATACGAGCAGACGTCACGTTGGAAGCGCGTCCGATTCTCAGGAACGCCCCTCTCGTCCCTGGTGGAACCTCACGGCGGCATGCTGGTCGGAAGAGGACCGAGGGACGCGTCAGGCGTGAGTGTCGCCGGGCTCCGGCGGCTCGCGTTGTCTCCCGCGGAGTTACTGGACTGTGCGCAGATCGGGAGCGGCTTATGTTCACCGCTGACGGGGTTCATGGGGCGCGACGAACTCGACAGCGTGCTGCGGCGCAACCGGCTCTTGAGCGACCTCCCGTGGACCATGCCCCTGATTCTGCAGGTGGACCGGTCAGAGCAGTTTTCTGTCGGCGAAAAGATCGTGCTGACCGACCAGGCCGGTCACGAGTACGCGACGCTGTGCGTCAGCGACCTGTATCCACTCGATCTGGATGAGCTGGTCACAAACTGGTTCGGCACGACGCTGTCCAGTCATCCGGGAGTCGCTGCGGTTCTGGGTCGCGGCGACTATGCGCTGGCCGGCGAAGTTGAGCTGCTTGCCCCGGTTCCATCCGCCTATGAGGCGTATGAGCTGACGCCGAATCAAGCGCGCATGGTCTTCGGTCAGAAGGGGTGGGCGAAAGTCGTCGGAGTACCGATCTATTCCGCGCCCCAGGGACTCAAAGGCGACCGGCCGCTGCAGGCGCTGGCAGACCTTCAGGCAGACGGTGTTTATGTCAGTCCGATTGTCGGACCGCCGTCAGGCAACGACGTTTTCGTTGATCTGATGTTCAAGAGTTGTCAGTTGGCGCTGGCGACAGGCAGCTATCCGCGGCACAAGGTGGTCCTGGGCGCCCTTTCCACATATCGCAGACACTGCCCGCTGCGGGAAGTGATCTTCGACGCCATTCGCTTCAAGAATCTTGGTTGCAGCCATTTTCTGGTGCCGACGAACGAGAATCCGGAACTGCAAGACTTGGAAGCGGATCTTCGCAGCGCTTTCAAGGCTCTGGATGACCTGCGGATCACTCCCATCTTTTCAGCGCCCGCCGAGTCGGTCACCCCGGAAACCGAGGCAGCGCCGGAAACGGAACTGGCCATCGGCACGTAATCTCCGGCGCCGCAGGAACCAAGAGGACGACGACCCAGCGCCCGCACGCGCAGGTGCACGTGGAGCATTGGCCGAGTGTCCACTGGCTGTCGCCGAAAGAATTCCCGCCACGCCATCTTCGCCGTTCACGAGGATACGACCGGGTCCATTTACGGATTCCCATCCAGTCGAAGAATGTAGACCGTTCCATTCCCGTTGGCGGTTGCGAGGTAGCCGCCGTCGGGAGAGACAGACAGGTCGTGCACGGTGCCCGGCAACTGCCACTCGCGCTGTGGCTGCCCATCCCTCCACTCCGTGACCCGGCCTGTCTCTTCGCTGGTGAGGAAACGATCCTCGTCGATGGGAGTGACGCTGAGTGTGTAAGATGTCGGCAACTCGTCCAACAGTCGAGCCTCCGACCCGCGCACATCCCAGACATCGGCTCCCGTTGGGCCGTAATGCTTGGGCGTGATGAGCCGACCATCTGTTGTAAAGGAGAGGTCTCTCAGCGGACGGGTTTCCAAGGTCGCGCCCTGCTCAATCGCACTTTCGGCAACCCGCCAGATGGTTGCCTGTTTCGACCCCTCCACTGCGGAGACCAGAAGATCTCCGTCAGGCGAGAATGCGAGGAGATCAGTGCCTTCCGGCAATTCCTGTGCGAACTGCTCCACAGGCTCGTCTCCACTCATGTCCCAGACTCGCAGTTGACCGTCTCCCAGCGTGGCCAGCTCGCCGTCAACGGCTGCGAAGGCGAACCTGTGGTACGACGGCATCGCGACCGACCGTGGTTGGTCGCCTGACAGATCCCATACGACGTCCCCTCCTCCAACCAGCCAGCGGCCGTCGGGAGAGCAGCGCAACCGAGGACTCACGCTGCTGGGCAGTTCTTCGCTCAGAACGGTTTCCAACGTCGGCAGCCGTTCCGAGACGTCCCACAAATGAACTTTCCGGTCGGGACCGACGGTGGCGAGAGTCTTCCCATCACGACAGTACGCCACACTCCCCGGCCCCGGCAGCAGACTGGAAGGTTCGTGGAGTTCGCGCGGCTGGCCCGAGACGTCGAACAATCGCACCAGTCCGGACTGTTGACCGACGAGCAGAGTCTTGCCGTCCGGACTGAATTCGAGTTGTCCCTGCCGTGCCTCGATGAACGTCTTGATCGAATACGTCGGATCGTCCCGATCGAACAGGCACACCTGCAGTCGGTCGCCGCCATCCAGGCTGGCGGCGAGGTAGCGTCCATCTGGAGAGAAGGAGACGCTATGGTTTTGCCCGCCGGCGTGCTCGAACGGCCGCAGCTTGTGCAGTTCCGCACCGTTCAGATCCCAGATTCGTACGGTGTCATCACGGCTGCCCGAGGCGAGCGTCTTGCCGTCGGGAGCAAACATCAGCGACGTAACGGGCGCTTCGTGACCTTCCAAGAGCACAGTCTCCCGGAGAGCTTCGCCCGCAATGTCCCACAGCTGGATCGTGTCTTCCGCCGACATCGAGGCAAGCGTTCTACCGTCAGGGGAGACCGCCACCGGGGCGCCCGCGCCCAAGTGTCCAATCGAGTTTGCCAGACGTGGTTCGTCTCCCGTCATGTCCCAGAGACGGAACTCGTTGTGCGATGCGGTGATCAAACGCTTGCCGTCGTCGTAGAACGCGACCGAGAAAACGGTCGTCTCGGCCGGATAGATCTCGCGGTCGACGATCGGCCGCAGTTCGGCGCCCGAAACTTCGTAGACGACAAGCCGGTTCCCGCTGCCGGTCGCCAGCAGGCGTCCATCGGGCGAATAGGCGACCGGCCCGGTCGGTGTGGGAACAAACGCCTGCTCCTGCAGCGTGGCAATCTCCCAGAGATGTACGCCGTGCTGATCACCGGTCGCGAGCGTTGCCCCATCCGGGCTCACCTCGAACCCATTGATGGCCGAGCCGCCCACCCCGTCGCGCCGCCCCCAATGCCGCCCGCGCTCGTCTCCGATGACTGCCACGAGTCCCTCGGGCAGCCAGGGACGATGTTCGTAGTCGGGATCGGTTGAGACGACTGCGGGATGCGGCACAACCGGTGCGGGCTGCGCTTCCTCACCCTCCCGAGAGACATCCGCCGAGGCGCCGTCCGGGAAGAACAGCCGGGCGATGGGATTGCCGTCCTTGTCCCGCACGATCACAAAGATCCCGGCCAGCAGCACGGCGGCCAGCAAACCGGACGCGGCGACCAGCAACCGCTTGCGGGGCGGAACCACGCCGGCTGCCGATGCGACACGCGGCCGCTCGTCCGTGCTTCGGACATCCTCGATCGCCTGCACCACCTCTTCGGCCGTCTGAAACCGTGATTCCGGATTCTTTTCCAGCAACCGCCCGACGAGTGGAAGAACACCCGGTGGTGTTTCAGAATCGGCCTCATCCAGCCGTTGTGGTTCGTCGGCGCCGATTGCTTTGAGCGTCGCAATCAGGCTCGGACGATCGAAAGGCCGCCGACCGGTCAGCATCTGGTAGAGCGTGACCCCCAGGCTGAACAGGTCGCTTCGCGCGTCAACCGTCTCTCCACTTGCCTGCTCTGGTGACAGATACGAGGCCGTGCCGAGCACCTGACCCGACTGCGTCACCTCGGACGGCGCGTCGACGGCCCGAGCCAGTCCGAAGTCGAGGATCTTGACCCGCCCCGTTCCCTCCTCCAACCAGATGTTGTCCGGCTTGATATCCCGATGGACCAGTCCCTGGGTGTGCGCAGCCGCCAGTCCGCGGGCCGCCTCGGCGGTAATCCGCAGTGCTTCGCCGCTCTCCAATCGCCCTTCACGCTGCAATCGCGCGGAGAGGGACTCTCCTTTAAGCAGCGGCATCGCCAGAAACGGCACGTCGCGCTCTTCTCCCACCTGGTGGATGGTCACGATGTGATCGTGCTCCACCGCTGCCATCCCCCGCGCTTCGCGGAGAAACCGTTCACGCGCCGCCGCGTCGGAGGCGATCGCAGGCTTCATCACTTTCAGCGCCACGGTGCGGTGCAACACCGGATCCTCCGCCCGAAAGACGATCCCCATCCCACCCACGCCAAGCACTTCCTGCACGCGGTAACCCCCGAGACGTCCCAGTTCGTCCTCCGACTCGGGAGGACTCAGCATCCCGGCGATCGCGTCTTGCAGGTCTTGCGGCCGCGCGGCCGCGATCAGCGATGTCTCAGCCGAGGCGGGCCGGCCCGTGTCCAGCAATGCGGCGGCCCTTTCGGACAACTGCTTCAGTTCGGGGTCGTCGACCAGGATCTCTTCCGGCAACGACAGCCGCAGATGCTCTCTCACCGGGTCGGCCTGCTCGGGCAGGTTCTCAAATCGCGTCGCACAACTCGGGCACTCCTCCAGGTGCCGGGCGATCTGCTCATACTCGTCTCCCCGCAGTTCCCCCAGATCGAAGTCGCTCAGTTCCCGATCGGTGCAGCATTGCTTGACGGTCATGGTTGGTTCCTCGGATTCACATCTTCGCACGACAGATGTTCGCAGGCGAGCAGCGTCAGGCCGCCCGGTCCAGGAGATAGAACCGGAGCGTGTGACAGTTTTTCCGAGAATCGGCGCAACCGACGGCGCGCGATGTGTTTCCGCTGCCGCAAACGGTTCCCAGACAAGAAGAAACACGCCCCGGGTTGGCCCGCTCCCCGGGGCGTGGGAAGGGTGGTCGATCGGCCTAGGTTGGGGGCGGTGTAGCACAGAGCAATTAAACTGCATGAAGTCACCACCCGTCGGGGGCGTCCATACTCACGGACCTCACTCAATTCGTGTGAGGTTCTCAGTCGACTTTCTTGGATTGGTCTTCCCCGTCCTCGCATCACTGAACCACCATTGTGCACCAAGGATACGGTCGCCAACGAGCTGCCCCTCATACCGGAACCAGTGAACGAAATATGTTTCTGGATCCATATCTACGATTCGCACCGTGTCGCCTTCCATTGACCAAGGATGCTGCTTCGCAGGTTTACCGTGAACGTAGAATTGTGCAATTCCATCTGCCTTGAACTCGACGACGAACCACATGCGATTGTCCCAATGCCACTTTGACCCAACAAGTTGATCTCGTGCGAGAGTCCTTTCTTGCTCAGCTTGCGATTGCGACTGCCGCTCCGCGTCTGAACCCTTGGCAACCGCAATCCCCGCCTGCTCGCGCAACGAGACGACATCCGGCTCGTACGTACCGCCGTAGCCGAGTTTTGTACGCTTGGAGTTGAAGTCGCGCAGTCGTTCTTCAAACGCCGTGAGGCGTTCTTCGAGCTTCGCGCGGCGGTCGACAATCTCTTCCTCCGCATCGTTCACTGCTTTCTCCACAAGCGCATTCCCCAACTCTATTTCTCCTTCGCGTTTGATTTGTTCGACCGCCTCCCTGCTCTTGTTCAGGCGCTCATCGAGTCCGAGAATTGACTCGGACTCGGCTTGCAATCCTTTCCATTGCCCTTGGAGTTGCAATTCACGGAACTAGGCCACTCGCAGTTTCAACGGCTTTTTCGGCTCCGGGCGGAACTTGCCGACCTTGCCTGCGACGATGTCGGCCTCCGGGCGAATCTCTGCGTTGAGTGCTCCCCAGCCAAGTTCGTCATGCATCTCCTGCCAATTCTTCAGATCGTTCTCTGCCTCGGCGCGCGTCGCGAAATCCTCGCTCAGCTCGACATTGCCCTGTTCATCGAGGAATTCCAGGACGTAGCGTGTCGCCTCAGGTTCCGGCCCCGCCTGCTGGCCGAGGGCGGCTGCGCTCAGCAGGAGGAAACTGCTTACGGACGTCACAACGGTTCGCTTCAACATCGCTTCGCTCCCTGTCAATCCGGTTCCAGTGAATCAAGCGGCCAATTCCGCTGTGGAGAGAACCGAAGCGTGTGACAGTTTTTTGGGGGGGCGGGCCGCTTGCATGCGAGGACACCCCAAACCCGGCAAGCCAGCAGGGACACCCGCGCGCTGGGCGTGGCTCAGACCGATTGAGGCGGATCTGCGGCCTGCCCGTCGAGCGCGTCTTTCAGCCGCTGCATGACGCGCGACTTGGCCTTCCGCACCGCCAGTGCCGTCATGCCAAGCTCCTCCGCGGCCTGCGAAGACGTGCAGCCTTCGATGGTGGTGCGGTAAAAGGCCTGCCAGGTGTTCTCGCGGAACTCCTGGCGGATGACCTGCAGCGTGCGCTGGACGAGGAAGGTCGCTTCCGAATGGGCCAGCGCGGCGTCTTCCTCGCCCGATTCTTCGACGTCGAACGCCGCCGCGACGTCGCCCATCTGCGCCATCGCCGTCGTGCCGCCGAACGCCGCAGGCTGCTTCCCCTTCCGCTCGTAGTGGTTGCTCACCTTGCTGAGCGTCACGGTCTTCAGCCACGCGCGAAACTTTGCCTGCCCGTCCTGCCGCTCGAACTTCGGCAGACTTTTGGAGACGGCCAGGAACGTCTCCTGAAAGACATCGGCCAGGTCGGCCTTGTTAAGCCCGGCCCGGCGGCCCCAGTAACGGACGACCGGCCCATAGGCATCGACCAGCTTCCGCCACGCCGCCGCATCCCCCGCCGCCGCCCCCCGCAACAGCCGCGTGGAGGTCGTGTCGGCGAGGTTCGGAGGCAGATAGTGGGACTCGTTCATTCTCAGCCCGCCAGCCTGGAGACGTCGTAACGCTCGATAACGCAAGAACTCCTGCTCGCAAGTCGGTTTGCCGCCGGCCTCCGGTCGAACGGCGTCACGGAAACTCCGCCATCGGCCTGAAGGATCTGACCGCAATTTTCACACCCTGCCGTCCTACTCTCAAGCCTGAAGCGCGGACGAGTAGCCCGTTAATCGTCAATTGAGGGTTAAGCGGTTCGCTCGGATGCACGAATCCCGCAGGGTTTCTTGCGGATTTGCGCTCCAGCCAACCCAAGAATAGAGCCCTGACAAGGCACTATAGCGCTCTGCAGTTCGGTATATGGTCCCAAGAACAATCCATTCTTGATTCGGGAATGCATGACCGAAGATGAATTGAGGGCTGAGAGTCAAGAGACCTATCCAACGACGCGTCAAAGATTCGGCCCCTCGACCCTTGACTCTCGGCTCTCGACCCGCTGCTGTGCCGGAGATGACGAACTCCAGCCAACCTGTCCCCTCAGCACAAACACAGTTCTGCAGAGCGCTCTAATTCACAGAATCCTGCTTCCCCAGCAGCGACATGATCCGCTGCCAACTGCTCGAACGCTGACGCTCCAGCTCGTTGATCCGGAATGTGATGTCCCGGTACATCTCCGCGGGATTCCGTGCCGCACGGTCTGAGGCGGTTTCAGGAATCTCCTCCTCCCAGTCCTCCTCCTGCGACGCACTTGCGAACACCGCCTCTTGCGAAACCTCCTGCGGCGACTCACGGTCTGCTGCACCGGATAGGTCCGAACCTGCGGCGTTTGGAGTGGAATGCGGCGGCGGGGGTGCAACCGGCGCGACTTGATCCTCCCGCTTCGGTTCATGCTCCGCGTCGATCGTCGGGCCGGTGTCCGGTTGCGGCGAAACGGCTCGTCCATCGGACGCGGCCTCGGCGTCCGAATGCTCAATGCGCGGGCGGCGCAGAACGTTCAACTCTTCGGTAATCGCCTGAATCTGAGCCAATTGCTGATGGATCGTGGCGTCCTGGCTCTGCTGAATCGCCCCCATCACCTGCGCCATCATCAGATTCTGCTGGTGCGTCTGTTCGAGCACCTGCCGATGCATCCGCCCGAATTCATTGATGAGGGCCATCACGGTCGGGTCGATGGATCGCGATGCCGCTTCTCGCGACGCCGCTTCAATCGCGCCCCCCGGATGCGTTCGATATCCTTCAGCGATTTCGTCGCGCTGCAATTCATCGGCCCGCCCCATCTGTTCGTCGTCGAACATCTCGGGGACTGAAGCGAACGATCTCCCCTTCAGGTTGGTCGTCGAGTCATCGGGCCGGAGCGCCCCGGACTCTGCATTGTGCGTCAGCGTCATTTTGAACCGGCCCAGAGTGATCCGGTCCGACTCGCCCAGCGGAGCGCAGGGCCCCGCGAGCGGACGGTCATTGACCAGCGTCGCCCGGTCCTGCCGCAAATTGACAAACCACTTCCCCATTCTCGTCCGCACCACGACCGCGTGAATCCGTCCCACGCTGTCATGCGAGAGTTTGATGTGACACTGTTTGTTCCGCCCCAGCAGCGTCAGTTTGCGCCGCAGGCGTTTCACAGGATCCTTCCGAGACCGACCCCGCGCGTTTCCGAATTTCAGAAGCTCACCATCCACGACGCTGTTGTCGAACTGCGGCATCTCGCCGTTCGCCTCCGGCGTCCAGTAGGCCGGAGCCTGCGAAAGCTGGACCTGGTACGGTCCGACCAGCAGCGAATCCCTGGCGTTCAGAATGCCTTCAGTGAGCAGCACGTCATTCAGCCGCATGCCGGTCCGGCTGCCGACGTCGAAACAGTGCAATCGACCGTCGATCACCTGCAGATAAGCATGCCGCGCGCTCACGTCCGGATTCGGAAGCACGATCTGGCAGGCGGGGTCCCGGCCGACCAGGACGAACGGTGTCGCGAAGTCATGCTTGGTCACTTCGCCCGTTTCGAGATTCCGGACGTTCAGCCGCATCGTCCCCGGCATCCCGCAGGCGTCGGCAAACGACTGCAGCCGCTCCGCCAGGGAGGATCCCGCTGTTCGCAGGCTGGTGGAAGATTCGCCGGTCGACATATCCGCTTCGCTGGCTCGGACCTCAAACTGTGCGTGACACCATGCGTCCCTCCAGATTAAGCGGCCGTTTGAGCGCCCGCAACAACCGATTGTCGGTTTCGCGTTTGCCGAGGCTCCGCCGACAAGCCGAACAAAGGCGACCCGCAAGACCTTGCCTGATCGCTGACGACAATATGCGCTGGACCGACTTGCGAATCCGGTACGCGATTTCCGAGCCCCGCTCTCCCGAAGTGAATCGTCCTGCGCGCCGGGCGTCGAACGCCTCCGCAGCTACCGCTGGATGACCAGTCCGGCGGTGTGCGAAAAAAGCCCAGGCAAACATCAACCAAACTCCGGAATCACCTGCTCGCCGAAGGTGCGAATCGATTCCATCACCAGTTCGTGCGGCACGGTTCCCATTTGCATCACACAGATCAGTTCATCCACTCCCACGTCCACGAACCGCTGCACCAGTTCTTTTGCCGCCGCCGGATCGCCGATCACCGCATTGCACTGAGAACCCGGCGCCGTGCGAAACGCCATTGCGGCGTCGAGATCGTCCTCCTCGAGAAAATCTCGCGGCACGTTCAGCCGGCCGATCGGCCGCTCACTCCCCAGGTAATACCGCGCCATACTCTCCGCGAAGAACCGTGCCCCCCGGAATCCATACCGGCAAGCCTTCCGGTCGTCCGTCAGCACCAGCGTCGGCGGCGTGCAGGCGAAGTGGTTGTTGGCTTGAAAACCCTCCGGTTGTGCGCCGGCGACCGCCTCCCGGTAGTCCCCCACCTTCTGCTTCAGGAAGTCGTCTGTCCCCAACGCGAAATTCAGGGCCCCGCACCCCAGCGCCCCCACCGCCTTGGCCGATTCCGGTTTGGAACAGGCGGCGAACACCGGCGGATGGGGCTGCTGCACCGGCTTCGGGACGACCTGCGTCGGCGGAATCTTGAAGAACCGCCCCTTCCACTCGAACACCTCTTCACTCCACATCTTCGGGATCATCCGCAACGCCTCCAGCCACTGCTCGTGCAGTTCATTGACCCGGTTCTCGAACGCGAACTTCTCCACCGCACTGGAACTCTTGCCCGACCCCCAGTTCACGCGTCCCTCGGAGAGAATGTCGAGCGTGGCGATCCGCTCGGCGATGCGGATCGGATGATTGTAGCGATGGGGCGTCAGCGTGATTCCGTGCCCCAGACGGATCCGCTTCGTTTTCGCCGCCACGAACGATAGAAACACTTCCGGGGCCGACGAGTGGGAATACTCGTACAACCCGTGATGCTCAACCTCCCAGATTCCGTCGAATCCGACCGCCTCCGCCAGCACAACCTGCTCCACGCAGTCGTGAAACATCTGCCGCTCGGTCGCCCGCGTCGGGCCGGCGATCTGCATCTCATACATCAACGAGAATTTCATGGTCCGGGAAATCCATTGTGCGGCGGGCGAGTGGCGACATGCCACCGCCCGCTGTTGCGTGCATCACAAAGCCAGTTCGTAGCCGGTCGCAGATCGCTTGAGTGCCGACTTGATCCAATACCGGGCGATCCAACCGATCGGCCCCTTGCGGCGGGCCTGAGTCCGAAACTGAAGAACCGTGCTCGACAGAATGAACGAGCAATGCCCCTCCCCCTCCACGCGGATCTTCCCCGTCATCTCGGCCGTCGTGTACGACGTATGACCGGCCAACAGCTTCAGGAAGACGTCCGGCTCCAGCGTCACCGTGCCAATCGGCGCCGCGTGCCGGCCTTTGACAAAGCGAAATCGGCTCTCAGACAGCAGGCAATGCCACGCGTCCTCGGCCGACGGGCCGAACACCAGGTTCACAGCGCCGTTGAAGCCGCTGTTGTCAACCTTGTCTCCGGTCAGCAGCCGCCCCCCGGTCAAACGGGTCAAGCGGACCAGACGGTTAAAAAACAACGTCACTCCGGGATTCACGCTCATGGACGCAAACGGCACGGGGGATTCGGTCGGATCGGCGGGAGCGGGCCGGGATTGTAGGCGAGGATCATCCATTTGTCTGTCTTGAATCTGCCTTGATGTGGTGCAAGCCGGTTCCGATCAAAGCGTGAATTCCTGAGCGTTGAGTGCCAATTCGCGGTCCGGCCCACCGGAAACAAGAGTCCTGACAGAACGCCGGCCCGGCAGACGCCGCGCCTCGGGAACAGGCGCGACTTTCGTCAAAAACGGCTGCAACCGGCATGGCTGTCACAGCCCTTCCGCTACCGTCCACATGACCTGTCCCGCCAGCGCAGCGAACGCTGTGCAACGACGCACAGCGGGAATCATGGGGAGAATTTTTCGCAAGGCCCCGATATCAATTTCAACGCCGGTTGCAGGCCGGTGGGCCGATTGAGGTCTGCCGAAGCCCTCAGCCGGAAACGCCGGGAATGATCGCCGTCCCGTCCTGAGTTCCGCCGACTGGTCCGTCAATTCAGATTTTTGGGGTTGAGTGGTTCTCACGGGAGCATGAATCCCGCTCGGTCTCGTGCGAACCGGCAGTCCCACCAATCCCCGACAACAGCCCCGACAGCGCACTTCTCGATTGCATCGCTAAAGGACACACCACCGTGAGCCACTCGCACCTGGCGGTTCGCCATCTGATTCGACAGATTGAAAAGTCCGGGGAACGCACCGCCTCCGAACAGCCGACTCCCGACTGGCTGAATGAATTCATCCAGGGCGTCGCCGAGTTGTTCGAACCGTTCAGCGGCGTGGCGCGACCCGGATTCGAATGCATGCGGAGCGGTGACCGCTGGGAGGTGGCACTGTTCCTGGGCAAGACCGAGATGGTCGGCGGCGCCCGCGACGGCTGCCAGTTGCCGGTCAACTTTCAGTTCGACCTGAAAGACCTCGCCCACCACTTCGAGCAACTGCAGAACTTGCGGTGGAACGCCTTCCCCGACTGTCACGTCTGCGGCGAAGACGTGATCGACCTGTCGTTCATCGTCGCAGAAGGCCTCGTCAAGGGCGCGGAAGTCAGCCTGCAGATTCACGCCGGTCCGCCCGAAACCGCCGGACCTGCTCTCAAACGATTCAGCGACGGCAGCTATGTGACTGTGTGAAGGACGAAAACGCGATCGTTTCGCGTCTCCGTTCAGAGATCTGGAACTCTCCGATCTCCTTCCCGAGAGCCCACGGCAGGCATCCCGTGGGCTCTTCGTGCGCGCAGTCGCCGGCTGCCGCATCCAATGTAGGCGACTCGCTCGCGAGTCGCGTGTGCGCTCCATCGATGATCGCGCTTTGCAAATCAGTGTTGGCGATCTGTCTCGCGGATTCTGGTCCTCGATAGTCCAAACACCGCTCGATGCGGACACATGGTCGAGCAATTTGCTCTAACGGACCCGAATCCGCTTGGCCGACCACTCACCGGGCACCGCGATTTCCCCGCTCCACGCCCCTTCCTCCAGCCTCTGCCCGTCTTCAGAGACGCGGGCCCGGTAGTTCCCCAACGCCAGGCCGCCGGTGACTTGCTCGAGTTTTGTGCCAACCAGCTTGATCTCCCGGGTGCCCGCATCGAACTGGCATCTTACGTGCTCGCGGCCGCATGAACCGCTGCTCCCCAGCCAGTCGCAGTGCCCCTCGAATCCCCCCTGCTTGCTCTTCCTGAGCACGAGCGTCGCCAGAAAAGTCGTTTCTTCTCCGTCAACTTCATCAACTCCACGTAAATCCCACACACCCGCCGGTGTGACGTTTCGCTGAACGTTCTTCTGTGCGTACCCCGGGTCGGAAGTCTGTCCGATCAGCAGAAGCGACAGCGCGATCCAAAGATTTCGGCGGCTCGTTTTGCGTTGCACGGCAACCCTCCTGTTTCGTTCCCTCTGACCTCAGTGGTCCGTCAATACAGATACTAGGAATTGAAAGGTTCTCACGGGAGCACGAATTCCGCAGAGTTTCGTGCGAACGGGCAGTCCATCCAACCCCGCAAGACAGCCCTGACAGGGCACTCACCGCCGCGTCTCACGATTCAACGAGAACCTCGTCGATGTCCTCCACCGTCTCGTGGGTCGGTCCCCGCCGGGGATGAAGCCCCTTCTTGGCCACAAAGTACGTCACGGCGCCATCGACGGTGTGGGCGATCGCGATGAAGAACGCTCCCAGCCCCACGGCGATCAGTAGTTCCAGCGGATCCCCGCCGCCGCTCAATGCGGCGATCACCAGCACGCCCGCCACAATCCAGGTCACCGCGTATCCGATCAACTCCACGCCCATTACGACGTAATGCTTCAAAACGAAATCCCCCCAGGAGGGAAAGACCAGACTCCGCAGCGCCACCGCCGAAGGCTTCCAGAACTCCGCGCCGCAACGGCGGCATTCGTACTCATCCTTGGGAACGCGGCCATGACAATAACCGCACAGATTCTCCAGCGACTGCGTCACCTCCGGTTCGAAGCCGTGCTCCCGGTACTTCTCCAGCGCCTGCTCAAACACCTGCGGCATCGTCGACCGATCGAGCTTGGAAAACCCCGAAAACTGCAGCTTGCGGCCGTCGTCGAGTTTGAGCGACATCATGCCGGTCCAGCCCCCCTTCAGTTTCTCAATCTGGCTGTAGTAGACCATCCATGCGGTTTCCTTCGGAACGCCCGATGAGTTGGTGCGGAGCATGATCAACCGGACGTTCGTCAGCACGAACACCGTCTGGTTGATCGTCATCGCCCACACCCCCATGAAATAGTGCTCCGCGAAGGAATACTGCACGCCCTTCGCGATGTAGAGCACTTCCTCACCGTCCCGCAGCATCTCCGCAAGCTTCGGCTCGACGTTCCGGATGATCTTCCCTTTTCGCTTGAGTTCGCCCTTCGCCCCCCAGCCCTCCAACCTCGGAAACATCGACTCCAGCCGGTAAGGGATGCCGGGATCGAGGTGGATGCCCAGCGACTCCAGCTTGGCAGACACCGGATCGGCCCCGGTTGCATCGTCATCAAGAATGTTGCCCATGGTGCGTCTCGCTTCGAGAGTCATTCATCCGGTTACCGTCGACCGCAACGACCGCCTTCCCTGTCCTCAAATAGTACCTCCTGTCGGCCTGTCAACTCGCCATGACTGTGCCCCTTACGGCGGCCGCGTCAGAGTTTACCAACTCCGTCCCTCCGATTGATCTGCGGCCGAGTCGAATTCCGGCTGTCACCTCTCGGTGGCCGTCCGAATCCACGCCATGCCCAGGTAACGGGGCAGATCGGACGCAATCAATCCCGGCTCGGAATGCACAGCCGCAGCCAGATCTCCCGCCAGACCGTGCAGGTAAGCGCCCAGCCGCGCCGCGTCCACCGCCGACATCCCCTGCGCCAGCAGCGCCGCGATCAATCCGGTCAGCACGTCCCCCGTGCCGCCCGTCCCCATCCCGCTGTTCCCGCTCGAGTTAACGAACGTGTCTCGCCCATCCGTGACCACCGTCCCCGCTCCCTTCAGCAGCACCACTACCCGATTCGCCGCGGCGAACTCCGCAGCGGACTGCTCCCGGTTGCTCTGAATCTCGGCGATCTCCCGTCCGGTCAATTTCGCGAATTCGCCGGGATGCGGAGTGACGACGCGCGGACCCGCGTGGTCCGCCAGCGCTGCAGGCGCCGTCGCTAACGCGTTCAGCGCATCGGCGTCGACGACCATCGGCAGCGATGACTCCTTATAGAGCCGTTCCGTCAACTCGCGGATCTCCTGAGACTGTCCCCAGCCGGGACCGACCGCCGCCGCATCCATGTCGGCAAGCTTCTCCTCAATCGCTCCGCAGGCTGCCGCCGTCAGGCGTCCTTCCGAATCCTCGGCCAGCGGAACGGTCAGAAACGACGGTTCGAATCCCGCCACGATCGGGAGAATCCCCTCCGGAACGCACACATACACCAGACCTGCGCCGCCCCGCAGCGCGCCCAGCCCCGCCAGCGTCGCCGCGCCGCTCATCCCGCGGCTGCCCGCAACAACCGCCACGCGGCCGAAGGTTCCCTTGTGCGCGTCGTGAGGACGTTCCGGAAGGGAAGGCAGGTCGAGTCCCATCGTCGTCGTGTTCCCAGGATTGTTCCGAGCGTCCCGCGCACGAGTATACAGACTGCCGCCTGATCTCTCCGCCCGTCGTCTGACACCGGAGTCCAGCGCGAAACCCGCAACCGCCGTCATTCACCAGCCAGCGCAAACTGCAGTTCGCGGGCCTGGTTCTTCAGCTTGGGATCCTGCGTCGCATCGGCCAGTTGGGTGGTCAATTTCAACAGCCGCTGCCGGCGATCCGCGCTCAACTCGTCACGCAGCACGTCGACCGCCTTGATGCAGTTCCGCAGCAGGATGGACCGCTCAAAAAACTCCTGTGCCTGCGCGTCGTTCTGCACAACCGCCGGATCGAGCGGCTGCGCAATCGCGTCGGCGAACGCCTCCTCGAAAACCGGCAGCCCGCGCACCGACCCGTTGCGAGCCAGACCGACCGCCGCATTGGCCCGCGTCATCAAGTCGCCGTCCTGCACCAGCGCGTCCAGCCGCGCGTCCGCTTCCGGAGACGGAATCAGCCCGAGGATGAACGCCGCCTGATGGCGGTCGAGCGAATTGCCGCTATGCGACACATCGATGATGGCGGAAGTCAGCGTCGAGTCGTTCAGAGGCGCCCCCCGTTCGTACGCCCGTCCGGCAATCATGGCCACCGAAGTCAAAGCGTGTTTGCGGAGTTCGGCGTTCTCTTCCGTCTCAATCGCATCTTCAAGCGCCGGAAAGACGACCCCCGGAGCATCTAGCCGTCCCAGCGCCTTCGACAGAAAATCAAGCTGCGCCGACGTCTCCTCGTCGTAAGGCGTTTTCTGTCTCGTCTCAACGAACAACTCAGTCAGCGCCTCCGCGATCTCCGGATTCTCCGCCAGCCGTTCTTCTGTTCCGCTGCTCTGCGCGTCGGCGTCGAGCATCTGCGCCAGCGCCAGCGCCCCGCGCCACCGCACGTGAGGATTCTGGCTGCGGACATTGTCGACCTGACGCCGCCAGTCGACCTCGCCCGACGCCAGTTGTCCGAACAGCAGATAGACGCCCACTACCACCGCGACAATGAGCGCCGGAATCAGAAACAGTTGGACGATGAATCCCGCCGACGGCGGCTCAACCGGAGGCAGCACGTCCGGGGTCTCCCGCCTCTCCTCGACCTCGTCGCCGGCAAACGGAGGGAAATCGGGATCATCGTCACGCATCGCGTCCATCGGCAGCACACAAAGTCTCGGCGGATTCGGGGGTTCTCCGGAAGCGGCGACGTCCACCCGATAACAGCGGAATCCGGCAGCGCGCCACAGCCTCCCGAGTCATCCTAGGCACACGGCCGGACATTGCAAAGTGCGCCGCCCGAAATGGTTCCCGCCCAGCGGCCCCCGGGGGGACATCCGCGAAAACAAGGTTACTCCGCCTGCTCCTCGCTCGCGTCCGCCTGCTGCACCTCCGATTCGGTCTCCTCCGCAGAGGCCTGCTCGACCCCCTCTTCGGCCTCGGCCGACTCGCTGTCCGCCGCGATCGCCTCCGCCTCGTCTGGGGTCTCGTCTGCGGCGGGGGGACGCTGAAACAACATCTCCTTCGAGTAGGCCGCCACAGGCGCGGGGAGAGGCTTCGGCTTTCGCCTGAGCAAAGGAAATCGAAATCGCGATCCGGCGAAGTACCAGCCATCGTGGATCGTGCCCCGCTCAAACGGTCCGGCGCCCAACAGCCACGTGTCCTTCGACGTGCTGCGGGCCAGCGACAGGCCCGATTGCCATACCGGCTCGCGCGACTCACGATGATAGGCGAACGCCGCAATCTTCGCCGCCGCCGCCTGATCTTCGCGCCGGGCAAATGAAATCTCGGGAATCGTCGGCAGCGGCGGAGTGTTCGGCACGACCGACGAAGCGGCCGAAAGCGCATTATTCGCCGGCACGCCGTACACGATGTCGTGCTCGTCGTTCCCCAGCGTCCCGATGCGAGCCTCCACAACATACTCGGCGTCCTCCCGCTTCTCCTGCACCAGACATCCGGCCGAGAACAGTTGCTGCCGCAAAGAGCTGACGACGTACTCGGCGTTGACGAAGCCGATCCCCTTGTAGTTCGTGATATACGACGTATCGAAGTAAACCGTCTGACCGCTCAACGGCGTGAAATCAATCCGCGCGATCGAACGATCGACGGCGTCCGAGGCCAGCAACTGCTGCTTCGCCTCCGACTGCTTCGTTGTGCCGCACCCGGCCGCAACCGCCGGCAGCATCAGCAGCAGAATGAGAACCGTACGGAACATGGAAGTCGTGAATCTGGAACGGCCCGGCAGGACGGCCCGCAGGCATCTGGCGCAAACCGCGATCCTGCGAATTTGCGTCCGCCGCCGAATGAATTGTGAACAGGGAAGCAGAGGAGAGGAGGGCGGGGAGTATAGCCGGGGTAACCACCATGACCAACACGATTTCCGCACGCCGGCCGCCTCGGCCTATCCACAGTCCAGACAATGAGTTAAGGGCAAACAAGAACACCCGCCTCAGTATGCTGTCGCTTACACACCATTCGGTTTCAAACTGTCGAATGGGGCTCGCCCGTGGAACCGGGCCCTCGGGATTCGAGAACAGGACACAGATTTCCGCGGATTTGGCGGATCAGCAGGGATTCGACAGGGTATTCCTCAACAGGTTGCAGCACTGGGGACGACGCTGCAAGCGTCATACAGCAAAGCCGGGGGTCGCGACGACAGGAGCGCACCCCCGGTCGACGGGCCGCGCACTTGCAGGAACGCTGAAGGCGTTCGACAGGCGGCTGTGGAACTCTTTCAGAGTTCATGCGACAACGTCGCCCACGGCAACCCAGGGGGGCGCGGCTGCGCCGCTGACCCTGGGCTCTGATTGTCGTACGCCTTCAGCGTACGAACCGCACCCGCGTGGACCGCGTTGACGCCGCCAGCCCGGATTATTCGTAGCGCACGCTGCCAGCGTGCGTCACCGTTGACGTGACATCGCGGTGCGATCCGTTCGAAAATCGCGGCGCGCTGGGCAACTTCTCGATAACCTGTTGTTTCAGAAACACTTATAGTGAACCGGGCCCTCGTCATGAATAATCCCCGCCAGTGTGCGATCGAGGCGTGTGTAATGGACAGGCCTCGGTAGTCCGTCGATTCAGATTTTCTTGAGTTGAGGGTTCTCACGCGAGCACGAATCCCGCAGGGTTTCGTGCGGATCTGCAGTCCAGCCGACCCCGAAAAACAGCCCTCGCAGGGCACTCAGCGGCGATCACCGCAGGCGATCAGGGCGTCCAGTTCCTCCCGCAGCCGGGGAAGGATCGCGTCGTAGGGAAACGCCCCGAGTTCCTCGCTGCCCCGCTTGAGATTGACGTACGTCGGTCCGCACCACAGCCCCAGGTCCGCGTCGTCCGTCTCGCCCGGCCCGTTCACCCGGCAGCCCATCACGGCGATCGTGATCTTGTGCTCCCGCGCATACTCCGTCATGTCGCGAACCTGCTCCGCCAGATCGATAAACGCCTCGTTCTCCACCCGCGAGCAACTCGGACAACTGATGATGTTCAACGTGCTCAGGCCGTAATCCACAACGCTGCGAACCCGCCCTTCCGCAATGTCGGCGAGAATCTCGCGTCCGGCGACGATCTCTTCCGGCTTGCGGTCGTTCGGCACCGTCAGAGACACGCGAATCGTATCTCCAATGCCGCGGCTCACGAGTTGCTCAAAGGCGATCCGCGTCTTGATGATTCCGTCCGGCGGCATCCCCGCCTCCGTCACGCCCAGGTGCAACGGAATTTCCGGCCGCTCGGCCGCGAACCGCTGGTTGACCTCAATCACCTGCTGCGGGTCGGAGTCCTTCAGCGACACGCAATATCGGGTGAAGCCGATGTCGTCCAGCAGCGCGCAGTGATCGAACGCGCTCTCCAGCATCGGCGAGATCGAATCGCGTTCGTCGTATTTCTCCTTCTTCGCCGGGTCGACGGAACCGCAGTTCACGCCCACCCGAATCGCGCAGTCATTCTCCGCCGCGATTCCAGCCAGGTACTTCACCTTCTCCTGCCACGGCTTGTTCCGCTCGTGGTGATAGAGGTGCCCCGGGTTGTACCGGATCTTCGCCACATGCGGCGCCACTACTTCCGCCAGACGATAATTCTCCTGCAGGTCGACCGACAGATTCGCTGCAGTCCGCCGGCTGATCTCCGCGAGTGCGTCGGCATCTTTGCGGCTGTCGACCGCCACGCGAATGATGTCCGCGCCGGCCGCCGTCAACGCATCAATCTGCGCGCACGTCGCCTCGATATTCTGCGTGTGCGTCGCCGTCATGCTCTGCACCGCGATCGGATTGCCGTCGCCGATCGTCACCCGGCCGATCCGAACAGCCCGCGTTGGATTACGTGGAAGCTCCACCCCGTTCACTCCTCTTTGCTATCAGCCATCAGCCCTACTGAATCAACCCATACAACACAATATTCACACCGATCTTCGC
Organism: Planctomycetota bacterium; assembly: GCA_003388505.1. Lineage (GTDB taxonomy): Bacteria > Planctomycetota > Planctomycetia > Planctomycetales > Planctomycetaceae > MB-PLM-1. The sequence continues at coordinate 11,427 of QQVO01000033.1, read as the reverse complement.
CGCGTCCTCCGTCGGATACCCCGCGCACGCCACCGTCGCCTGTCGTTGCAGCGCGCAGCTCAGGTCATACTTGCTGTAGATGATCGCATACCGGCCGTCGATCTGAATCCCTTCCAGCACCGGTTCTCCCACCGATTCCTGCAAAGTCAGCGCCTCATTCCCGTCCGCCTGCGGAATTCGCCGCCGGACTTCGCGGATGTCGTTGGCCAGCGGATTATTGAACAGTTCGTGCTCCACCGGAATCCGCTCCAGCGGCCGCCCGAATATCTGCTCGACCAGCTTGCGGAAGCTGTCGTCGAATTGCCGTGCGCCGCAGCAGGCGTCGGCGAACAGAAACCCGCCGTTCTCCAGATAGGCCCGCAGCTTGTCCCGCTCCTCTTCGGTCAATGCGAAGTTCTTGCGGCCGTGCATGTAGACCATCGCGTAGTCGAACAGCGTCGGATCGGTCGTCGGAATCGTGGGCGAGAGCGGCGACAGGTCAATGCCGTGCTCCTCCAGCGCCAGCTTCAGATGCTGCAGCGCATTCGGAGCCGTGTCGAACCCGCCGGTGTGCCGGATGCGGGCGATCGTCGTCCGTCCCCGGTTCAGCGGATCGTCTTCTTCCAGGTCGACCACCGATTGCGTCCGCAGCTTGTCCGCCAGTTCGCGCCCCGTCGCGTAGGCCACCACGTTCACTCCGACCTGCATCGACTTGGCGATCTCCAACTTCACGGCCGCCGGACGTCGCGGGGGATCGATTCGCATCCAGCGATCCCACCGGCAGGCATGGTCGTACGGCGCGTAGATGATGGCCGTCCGGCAGCCCACGTCGACGCCCCACAATTCCGGAGCATTCTCGTCCGCCTCCCAGACGAACTCGCTGCGATACACGTCGTGCGTCGCCGGCAATCGCTCGAGCTGGAACTCCCCGGCCGGAAACATCCGCGTGATCAGTTCCCGGAACCCGATGTCGAAGTCAACACTGCCGCAGCCCTGCACGGCGAACAGAAATCCCCCCTGCGAGATGTATTCCCGCAGCAGATTCACTTCCTCGTCGCTCAGGACGCCCGGATCCTGCGCTCCGCTCATGTACTGCACCGGGGCCTGCAACAGCGCGGCAACCCCCTCTTCGCGGGCTGCCACCTCCAGGTCGAGCGACTGCCAGGTCACCAGCCGCGGCCAGCCCTCCCGGCCGCTGATGTAAGTCGTCAGGTGGCTCACATCCCGGGGATGCACGTTCCAGAAGGAGGCATCCGGGGCGCCGTCATCACTTCGCCGCGGCCCGAACTGGATCTTGTTGATCAGGACCGGAGAGAGCCCCTTTGAGAGAAACAGCAGCGCGAGACTCGTGCCGACCACCGGGTCCTGCTCATTCTGACTGACCCAGCTTCCGGAACGGATGTCCTGATGCGAAACAAGGTGCCGCGCCCCCTCCCGGTACCAGTCGTGGTCGCCGAAAAACCGCGTCCCGGTCAGACGCCCCGCCCGCTCCAGTCCGTACAGGTAGTACAGCAGCCAGGCCCCGGCCCCCGGATTGCTCCGCACCTGAAAGTGCTGCGACAACCAGCGGATTCCCCCGTCAATCACCTGCCGGACCTCCGCGTCCTGCGGATCGACCTCGCAGCAATCGGTGATCCCCTGCGGCCCTTCCCCGTCTCCGCTTCGTAGAAAATCGGAGGTGATCGTGAGCGCCGCCACGCCGGCCACGGTCATGCTGCCCGACCCTTGAGCGCTCCGTCCGCCGGTGTAGACCCAGCCGTTCGAGAACTCCCCTCCGGCCGGGATCGGCCTGGGCCCCCCCTGCGGTCGCATCCAATGCTCCTGCGCGAGACGCCACACCTGCTCGTCGACCGGAATGCCTGCGTAGGCCGCCTCACGCAGACCGAGCAGCGCGAACTGCGTGTTGCTGTTGTCCCACCAGCCTTCCTCGCTCCCGTACCCCCACGCCCCCTTCCCGACGCCGTCCCGATTGTTCGTGGAGTGCTGGTACGACGCCAGCCGGTCCGCCAGCGTGCCGATCCGGCCGTCGTCCCGCGGGTCGCCGGCCGCAGAGAACGCCATGATCATCATGGCCAGCTCGTAGGTCTGGTCCGGAATGTTCCGACGCCGAAGATGGTCCAGCCCCTTCGCCACCGCCGGATGATCTGCCGGCAGCCCGGAGTTCAGCAACGCCAGCACAGCGAGGCTGCTCACGCCTGCTTCCCACTTGGCCACGATCGAAGGCTGCCACGATCCGTTGCCAAGCTGCCGGCTGATCAGAAACTGCTGCGCCCGTTCGATCGAAGCCAGCACCCCCTCGCGAAGCTCCGCGTCGTCCATCTCCTGCGCCGAGACCGGGCGCGAACAGGCCGACGCAAGACACGCCGCCGTGACCAACAACACACCCGGAATTCGCTGCATCGCTCGCTCCTTCGGATCGTGAGCCGCCGCTGGCTTCAGCACCAAAGCGTTTCTTCGATCTCAGGCGCTGCTGCCGGTCTGGAGCGACTCCAATCGCTCCCGCGCGTCTTTGAAGTCGTAATCGACAACCAGCACTTCGCCGTAATGGTTCTCCGCCGCCGCCGCGTCTCCCAACTCTTCACAAATACGGCCGAGGTGGTAATGCGCGTCGACGAACAGGCTCGGCTGATCGGCCGGGTTGATCTCGGCGACCCCCCGCTGCAACTGGCCCCGCGCGAGTTGCAATTTCTTGTCGAACACGAAGCACTTCCCCAGCATAATCAGCGCCCGCGCCTTCAACCGCTGGTTCTGCGCCGCCTGCTGCAAGAGCGGAATCGCCTGCGGCCACTTCTTGAACTTCATGTGCAGGTCGGCCAGTTCAAACTTGAGCGTCAGATCCTGCGGGTAACGTTCCACGCGCGCCACGAGCACCTGCAGCTTCCGCTTGTGGTACTCCTGCGACAACGCCACCACGTTCTGCTTCGCCTTCTCGTCGCCGTCCTTGGTGGCCCTCTCGTTCGCCCGCTCCAGATTCTGCTTCATGCGGGCCAGTTCGACGTCTTCCAGTTGCTCGCGCACGCTCGGGTCCGACCCCGCCACCTGCATCGCCTGTTCGAGCGTCTCGTGCGCCTTGTCGAGTTCCTTCGTCCGTTTGTAATAGTCGGCCAGCTTCAGATAACTTTCGACGTTCTCCGGAGCCTTGCGGATCGCATGCTTGAGGTCGGCTTCCCGCGATTCTCCCGGCGCGGCCATTTCCCCGTCCGAAGTCGGTTTGCCCGCCTTCACCTTCTGCGTCGAGTCCGCCTTCTCATAGCCACCGCGGTCGAGCGTCTTCTTTGTGTGCGCGCCCGTCAGCCGCGACCGCGCCGCCCCGTCGTTGGGATCGAGCTTGCAGATATGTTGCCACACCTGCGCCGCCTCGTCGTATTCGCCCCGGTTTTCAAGCAATTCCGCCAGCCGCCAGCACAGGTTCTTGTTGTTCCGGTCGACCTCCACAGCCGTCTGTAAGGCGAACTTGGCGACCTCGGTGTAGTCGCGGGCTTCGGCCGCCTCGCCCAGGTCGACGTTCAGTTGCACGTCCCACGGGTTCAGCGCGAGGCCTTCTTCGCAAGCCACGTCGACGTCGTCCCATTCCTCCTTGGCTCTGGCTTTCTTGACCCGGCTGCGTATCCCCAGCAGTTTCCCCTTCGCCAGCCGGCCCGCACCGCTCCCGTTGTCGTTGTACTTCTTGAACTCGCTGCGGCGCAGCAACTGCCGGTACATCAGATTGTCCGGCACAAACTTCGCACACATCAGGAACATCTCGACCGAAAGATCCCAGTTCTGCTTCTCCATCGCTTCAACGCCCTTGCGGTAGCAATTGGAGGCGTGCTTCTTTTTGTCCATGGTTGTTTCAGCCGAAGTGGGAGTCGGAAATCCACAGAACGTTCGACCGAACGGCGACCGGCCGAGCGGCTTCACTCGCCATTATATCGTTACCCACGATACCAGATCAGCATCGAATCGAAAATCGGGGTTCTCACACGATTTCCGTCAATCCCCACCCCGCCGTTTATAGCGCTTTGCAAATCAGTGTTGGCGATCTGTCTCGCGGATTCTCGTTCCCGACAGTCCGAACACCGCTCGACGCGGACACATGGTAGAGCAATTTGCTCTAGCCCGGATTATTCGTAGCGCACGCTGCCAGCGTGCGTCACCGTTGACTTGGCGTCGGCGTGTAATGCGTTCGAAAAGCGCGGCGCTTTGGGCAACTTCTCGATAACCTGCTGTTTGGCAAACGCTTATAGTGAACCGGGCCCTCGTCATGAATAATCCGGGCTAGCCGCGACCCGCAGGGGAGCGCTCGATCCCGAATCGCCCCCCGCAGAGCATCGCGACGGCCTTGAAGACCAGTCTTCTCGATCTGTTTCCCGGAATCGCCGGAGACACATGGCAGAGCAACTTGCGCGAGCCCCAACTGCGAGAATCAACTCCGACTCAAGCGAGCAAACAGCGGCGAAGCCGCGAAAGCATTTAGCAGCGGGCGTAAGCCCGCTGTCCGCGTCCCGAACCAATTCGCAGAGCCGCGAACGCGGCGACAGCACGCCCCCGATCACGGCAACACCTCTCGAACGCCCCTCAGCCCCCTCCATCAGGTTGCACGGCCCACCGCACCGCAGGAGAATACACGCCAGTCCTGACGAAACCTGACTCCCCCGTTCCCCACGTCTGGGCGGTGACGCGCGGCATGAAGCGATTGCTCTCCCGGTACGGATCGGTATTCGTCCTGCTGCTGCTGTGCATCTACTACAGCATCGTCACCATCAGCGAGCACCAGCCAATCACCCCGGCCGCCGGCCGCAAGCTGGCGCGGACGATCGCCGCGACTCACGAACCAGCCGCCGCCGTCGTCGTCATTGTCGGCGAATCGAACCAGGATCGCGCCTTCGCCGAGGCCGTCGCCGACGAACTCCAGGACCAGGGAGCGCAGGTGCTGGAAACCGTCACGGCCCGCACCCCGGCCGACGCCCGCCGCGCCCTCTCCCGAATCGCCTCCGCGAATCCCCGCATCGACGCCGTCGCCACGCACGACCCCGGCACGAAATGGGGGCCCCTGCAGCCAAGGGGCCTTGATCGGCTCGCCGCCGAATTTCCCTCTGTCGCCGGGACACGGGTCTACAAGCCGCAAAGCTATCGTTGGCCCAGCTTCCTCACGCGCGGCAATCTGCTCAACGTCATCAATCAGAACGCCGACATCGCGATCATCGCCATTGGCATGACGATGGTCATCATCACCGGCGGCATCGATCTCTCGGTCGGCAGCGTCCTCGCTCTCAGCGGGGTCGTCACGGCGATCCTGCTCCAGACCTGGGCCGGCGGGGGGAACGCCTCACCCGTCGGCATGATCCTCGCCCCCCTGGCCGCCGTCGGACTCTGCACTCTCTGCGGCGTCGGAACCGGCGCTGTGACCGCCATCGCCCGCGTCCCCGCGTTCGTCGTCACTCTCGCCGTGATGATGATCGGCCGGGGCCTCGCGCTGATCCTGGCCGTCGGCTACCAGCGCTCGCTGACGGAGGGCGCCTCCGCCACGCCCGAAGCCATCCGCATCGAAGCCGCCGGATTCAACGACTCCGGCGAGCCGTTCGGTTTCGCCGAACTCGGCAACGGAACGTTAATGGGAGTTCCCAATCCAATCTGGCTCATGCTCGCACTCTACCTCGCCGCCCACGTCCTCATGACCCGAACCCGGCTGGGACGATACATCTATGCCGTCGGCGGAAACCCCAGGGCGGCCCATCTCTCCGGCATCAGCGTCACCCGCATCGCCCTCTTCGTCTACGCCGTCTGCGCCGCGCTCGCAGGACTCGCCGGCGTTCTTGACGCATCCCGCTTCGTCGGCGGAAGGCCCAACGCCGGCGAACTCTACGAACTCAAGGTCATCGCCGCCGTCGTCGTCGGCGGCACCAGTCTCTCCGGCGGCGAAGGACGCGTGTTCGGAACCCTCGTCGGTGCGCTGATCATCGCCGTCATCGAGAACGGCCTCAATATGTCGGGCGTCGCCTCCTACGAGCAGAAAGTCGTCTTCGGCGGCCTGATCCTCGCCGCAGCCCTGCTCGACCAATTGAAGCAACGCCTGAGCGCCTTCGCGAGCCCCCCCTCTCCCACCCGATCATCCTGATCACTCACCCAGCGCAACGCCCCACGATTCTCTGAGGAGCGACCGGTTACACACAACTCGGCTGGGGCCCGGCCCCGAGAAACCGGGCCCAAGGAATTCTCGAACAGGACACAGATTTTCGCGGACTTGGCGGATCAAAACGGATTTCGCGGGAAATTTCTTCAAGAGGTGGCAGCGACGAGACCGCATCGATCCAGGAGTGAATACTCTGCGCTCCACAGAAAGCAATCAGCGAAAATCGGTCCATTCCGTGGTCATCCGCGTTCCATTCGAATCTCTCGAAGAGTCACTCGAATGGGGATCGAGAGATGGGTGCAATCGACAGCTCTCAAACCACGCCCTCTCATCTTTGCGTCTTCGCGCCTTCGCGTGCCCCATCCCTCCTGCATCGCTGGGCGCCACTGGCGTCCCGCCAGTGCCCTCCCCACTCCTTCCGATTGCTCAACCCGAAACCGCCCGCAGACGAAGCGCGCCGGGTGCCACTGGCGTTCCGCCAGTGCCTTCCCAATTCCTGCCGATTGCTCGAAGCGAAACCCTTCCGCGCACCACGGCCCCCACAGGTAGAAGGCGCGAACAACAACGTTCGTGCGGCCTCCGTCTGTCCGCCTGGATCCTCCCGGAACTGGAGCAAGGTTCGTCCGGGATACCGACGCGTCATCGCTGGCAGCAGGAGCGGTCCTTGAGCACCTGCGAGCGTAGGTTTGCCCTTCACCCCGGGCCGGCCGGCCCACTTTTTTCTCTCAGACGGCGGCAAGTTCGCCGGCAAGGCAGCGAGAGACGGCAGCAGAACATTCTCGGAGGAATCGCCGCAAGAAACGCGAAAAGACGAACAGGGAGCCCTGCTCCCGAAACCGAATGAAGGCAACGCCGGACGGATCCGTCAGCCGCCGATCCGCGAGTAAGCGAATTCACCGTGCTGCGCGTCGACGCGGATTGTGCTCCCCTCGGGAAATTCGCCGCTGAGGATGGCGTTGGCCAGGGAGTTCTGGACGCGCTGCTGGATCACCCGCTTGAGCGGCCGGGCGCCGTATTGCGGGTCGTAGCCCTGGTTGGCGAGGAGCGTTTTCGCTTCGTCGGTCACTTCCAGTCCGTAGCCGTGGTCTTCCATCTGACGCTCGAGGCGGGCGAGTTGGAGGTCGACGATCTTGCGGATTTCGCTTCTGCCCAGCGGGTGGAAGACGATGACCTCATCGATGCGGTTGAGGAACTCCGGCCGGAACGCGTGCTTCAGCGCGTCCATGCAGCGCGATTCGATCTCCGATTCCTGATCGGTTCCGGAGAGTTCGACGATTGACTGGCTGCCGAGGTTGGACGTCATCACGACGATGGTGTTGGTGAAGTCGACCGTGCGGCCCTGCCCGTCGGTCAGCCGGCCGTCATCGAGCAGTTGCAGCAGGACGTTGAACACGTCGCGGTGGGCCTTTTCGATCTCGTCGAAGAGCACCACCGAATACGGTTGCCGGCGGACGGCCTCGGTGAGCCGGCCTCCTTCTTCGTAGCCGATGTAACCCGGCGGCGCGCCGATCAGCCGGGCGACCGAGTGCTGTTCCATGAACTCGCTCATGTCAATGCGGACCATGTTCCGCTCGTCATCGAACAGGAACTCGGCGAGCGCCTTGCAAAGTTCGGTTTTTCCCACTCCGGTCGGCCCGAGAAAGATGAACGACCCGATCGGCCGGTTCTGGTCCTGCAAGCCGGACCGGGACCGCCGCACGGCGTTGGCGACGGCCGTGACGGCCTCCTCCTGGTTGATCATCCGCTGATGCAGGCCGTCCTCCATGCGGAGCAGCTTTTCGCGCTCGGTCTGCAGCATCCGCGTGACCGGAATGCCGGTCCAGGCGGAGACGACTTCGGCGATTTCTTCCGGACCGACCTCCTGCCGCAAGAGCCGCGGCTTCTGTTCGCCCTCGCCCGCCTGTTCCTCGCTGGCCGCCTCCTGCTCCGCCACGCGGTTCCGCAGTTGCTGGCGGCGGGTTTCGAGTTCGTACAGCTTCTGGTAGTCCCCTTCGTCAACCGGCTGGCCGGATGCGGTCTTCTCGCGGATCGCCGCTTCAAGCTGCTGGTATTCGAGGTCGGCCGCTTCCAGCCCTTCGAGCACGCTCTGGACGTCGCCCAGACCGAGCTTCTCGGCCTCCCATTGTTCCGTCAGGCTGGCCAGCTTCTTGCGCTGCTCCTCCATTTCGGCCTTGATCTCGGCCAGTTCCCTCTCGGCGTGCTCTTCTTTCTCATCCTGCAATTGCCGGGCGGCGAGTTCCAGCCGGGTAAGCCGCCGCTGCACCTCGTCGATCTCGGTCGGCACGCTGTGCAGTTCCATCGACACGCGGCTGGCGGCCTCGTCGACGAGGTCGAGGGCCTTGTCGGGGAGGAACCGGTCGGTGATGTACCGGTCCGAGAGGGTCGCCGCGGCGTCGAGGGCGGCGTCGCGGATCTTGATGTTGTGGTGCTTCTCGTAGCGCTCCTTGAGTCCGCGCAGAATGGCGACCGTGTCCTCCACGCTGGGCTCGCGGACCATCACCGGCTGGAAGCGCCGTTCGAGCGCGGCGTCTTTTTCGATGTGCTTGCGGTACTCGTCGAGCGTCGTGGCTCCGACACAATGCAGGTCGCCGCGGGCCAGCGCCGGCTTCAGAAGGTTGGAGGCGTCCATCGCGCCCTCGGCCGCGCCGGCGCCGACGACCGTATGCAGTTCGTCGATGAAGAGGATCACTTCGCCCCGCGCTTCTTCGACTTCTCGCAGCACGGCCTTGAGGCGGTCTTCAAACTCGCCGCGATACTTCGCGCCGGCGACGAGGGCCCCCATGTCAAGCGCGACGACTTTCTTGTTCTTGAGGACGTTGGGAACGTCGCCGAGCACGATGCGGTGGGCCAGTCCCTCGACGATGGCTGTCTTGCCGACGCCCGGTTCGCCAATCAAAACCGGGTTGTTTTTCTGCCTTCGCGAGAGAACCTGCACGACACGGCGGATTTCGGCGTCGCGGCCGATGACCGGATCGATGCGGCCCTTGCGGGCCAGTTCGACGAGATCCTTGCCGTACTTCTCTATCGCCTGGAACTTGTCCTCGGGATGCTGGTCGGTGACCTGTTGTCCGCCGCGAACGGCCTTGAGGGCCTCAAGGATGTCGTTTTCCTCAACGCCGTTGATCGCCAGCAGGCGCTTGGCTGCGTCCTCGACCTTCGTGAGAGCAGACAGCAGGTGCTCCGTCGAGACGAACTGATCCTGCATGTCGTCGGCCTGCTTCTGGGCGGCTTCGAGGACGCGCATCAGTTCGGGACTGGCCCCGACCTGCGTGCCGGCGCCGCTCGACTTGGGCAGCCGATCGAGTTCCCCGTCGACCATCGTTTCCAACTGGCCGACGTTCGCGCCGATCTTCTGCAGCACGGCGCGGGGGATGCCCTCCTGCTCGCCCAAGAGCGCTTTCAGCAGATGGAGCGGCGTGACCTGCGGGTTCCCGGCCGACTCCGCACTCTGCTGCGCAGCCTGCACGGCCTCCTGCGATTTGACAGTCAGTTTGTCGGGACGGAATGGCATAGTTCAGTTGGACTTATATCCTAGCGCAGTAATGAGCGCGAAGATGCTTCCCAAGACAGCGAAGATTATGGCGACATTGACCCAGCGGAATTTGCTGCTTGCAACTCCAGACAGGTCGAAAATGTGATGTGTCAAATTCTGAACGAGGTCATTTTCGGTGGTGCCGGTGAAAGCTTCGTGGTAATTGGCCCCGGTCCTATAACCGAGGACAGACTCCCAGAAGACTAGGCCCAGTTTTTGCGAACTCCGAAGGTTGGGGCGGACTGCAATTATCGCAAGCACAAACGAAACGACCAAAATGATGAAACTCAGCAGAGACATCAGCGCCCAACCCGTGGCTGACCAATCAACATTTGTGGAGAATTTCTTATCCATAAAGGCGGAGTGTGCGTTAACGCCGTACAGGGCGCCGATCAATGCCGACGACCATGCCACAATTACAAGGGCCTTCGCATCACCAAATCGAATGTGCTCATTGATGTATGAGTGCACATTCCATGCAAATTCGCGATGTTCGTGGGACATGAGTATGCTTATGTCAGAACGGAGTAATCGCTGGGAAAGTGAACGTGCAGTGCGTCCTTCTCGTGAAGGTATGCTTTTGCTGACCACCTGCCGTCCTTCGATTTGGGAACCAATTTCCAAGCTCCATTCGTAATCATGACCTTACCGTAAGTGACGTCCGCAAGCTTTGCCGACTTGTTCACCGGGTTGCCGTACGCAGTAATCTCATTAGCCGTGAAGAGACCGATGTTTGTCACAACGAGATTATTGGCGTCGATGCCTACACCGATTCGAAGGTTGCCGGTAACGCCAAATTCGGCTAGTTCCGGTTCAACTGCGTGATCGACCGCCTCAATCATGGCTTTCCCGCATCTCACTGCGTCGCGCACGGCAGAACCAAGTTCGTTGGGAGGCACGGTCTCACCTCGCTCATTCATCCCGAACGCTGCGAACAACCCATCTCCGCGGAAGCCAACGATGATTCCGCCAAATTGCTTCACGACAAACGATAAACCATGCAAGAGCGCATGCATCGTCAGATATGTTTCCCTCTCTCCAACCGTGAACGCGCGTTTGCTTGAGTCCCGGAGATCTACGAAGATGATGCACGCAAACAGTTTCCTTCCAAAACCAAGCGGAAGTTCGCGGAATACATCGATCTCATGGATTATTTCCGATGGCTCCGCGCGGCTCTCACGGAGACTCGCATTCTTTGCAGATAGCTGCATGTCCTCCGCAGCTGCGCAAGCCAAGCCGATGCGAACCCGCACATGCCGCCGTATCTCGGAAATGGATGGATCGGAAGTTAGCGTCTTGGGCATTCTCGGTCCGTCACTGTACGACTCCTTTGCGAATGAACGCGATGAGCGTCACTCCTTCTTCTCAAACTCCGCATCGATGACGTCCTCATCAGACGTGGAACTGGTTGTGGGTTCTTCCGGTGGCGCGGAGGCGTCGCCGCCGGCGGCTTGCTGGGCGGCGTCGTACATGTGCTTCGAGAGGCCGTGCATGGCCTGTTCGAGGTTTTCGATGGCCGACTTGAGCGCCGCGACGTCTTCGCCTTTCTCCGCTTCCCTGACGCGTTCCATCGCAGATTCGACGGCCGACTTGGCGCCCTCGTCGAGCTTATCGGCGTGCTCCTTCATGAGCTTCTCGGTTTCGTAGACAAGCGTTTCCGCCTTGTTTCTGGTCTCGGCCAGTTCGCGCTTCTGCTTGTCCTCGGCGGCGTGTGCCTCGGCGTCCTTCTGCATCTGCTCGATCTCATCCTTGGAGAGACCGCTCGACTGCTCGATACGGACTTTCTGTTCCTTTCCGGTCGCCT
>QQVO01000068.1 GCA_003388505.1 Planctomycetota bacterium | reverse complement strand
CTGGCAAAATCCTAACCTCCAATCAATCTGTTTCAATCCACGCCCCCACGCGGGGGGCGACCCTGATGGACCGAAGGCATCACGGAACCGCAGTGTTTCAATCCACGCCCCCACGCGGGGGGCGACAGCGGTTCTGGTTTGGCCAGACGATGCGGAGCTGGGGGTTTCAATCCACGCCCCCACGCGGGGGGCGACGCAGAGCATCACTCATAACGACCTCCAATCAATCCGTTTCAATCCACGCCCCCACGCGGGGGGCGACGGCTTGCTCCACCGCCTTGCGGATCTCTGCGACGTTTCAATCCACGCCCCCACGCGGGGGGCGACGTTGATTTTTACCACGCGCCTGGTTCGGTGGAGAAGTTTCAATCCACGCCCCCACGCGGGGGGCGACTCCGGCTCACCAACTCGTGCCGACTCCACTGATTGCTTCGCACAATCCGCGAACTGCAGTCGGTTCGACAGCAAGTTGGCATCACCTACAACTCCTCCTTTCCATTACTCGTTCTTGTTATGGAAGATGCGACAATCGCGAACCTCTCACATCCCGCACGCGCGCTCCAGGTTCGCAACACGCGGTGCGTGCTGTCTCGCCGTGTCCAAGGCCAACTCCAATTACGCGATTAACGGTCCGTCGACGTCGTAACCCTCCTTTTGTCCATGATGCTCGACCCGGCGATGCCAGTTGCGGCCCAGATAATAGAAGCGAATGCTGTCCTCATCCGGATTGACGATCCGCAACAGCCGTTCGCGGCACTCAGTCCATTGTGCCGGGTCGACTTCCATCTCGAACACCGAGTTCTGGACACGCTGACCGTAATCCAGGCACGCCTTCGCTGCGTGACGGAGTCGCCGCTTCCCCTCGGGCGTCACTGTCGACACATCATAGGTCACGAGCACGTACATCGTCACTTCCACAGAAACGGCGGATAGGCGTCGAGGTCTCCCCGCAGATGCCGCGCGATCAGCCGCGCCTGAATGTGCGGCAGCATCCCAACGCTTGTGCGATCGTCGATAAGCGCGTGCGTCAGCACTTCCTGCTTCCGCTCCTGCCATGCAACCAGCACTGTCTTACGCGTCGCGTCGTCCATCGTCACGGCGCCTGTCTCCAGTGTCGTGAAACCCCCCGCCTGCACCTGCCGGCGGTTGATCAGCGATAGCACCAGGCGGTCCGCCAGCCAGGGACGGAACTCCTCCATCAGGTCGAGCGCCATGCCCGGGCGTCCGGGGCGGTCGCGGTGGAGGAATCCGACGGCCGCGTCCAGTCCCACCGCCTCGCACGCCGATCGAGCATCGTGCATCAGCAGCGTGTAGACGAATGACAGCAGCGCGTTGAGCGGGTCGAGCGGCGGACGCCTCGACCGCTTCGAGAACTGGAATGTCTCCCCCTCGACGCTGACGAGCTGATTGAACGCCGCGAAATAGGTCGTCGCCGCCTCTCCCTCCACTCCGCGCAATTCATCGAGCGTCTTGGCCTGCCGCGCTCCCGGAACGCGCGCGGCAAGGTTGCGGGCGACCTGCGTGAGCGCGATCGAGCGTTCGTTCGAAGTCGCATCGCGCGCCCCCCGCAGCACGACTGTCCGGCAGTTGGCGATCTTCGCCAGCACGATGCTCCGCGCGATCGCCAGCGACCGCGCGTCATCGTCGGCCGCCCGGTACTGCTCACGCCGCAGGAGCACGTTTCCCGGCGAGAAACCGGTCACGGCGGCGCGGAAGCGCCCGTGCTCGGAGAGCAACGAGACCCGCACACCCGCCTCGGCGCAGGCGCCCAGCAACTGAGGGCTGCACGCCACCCGCCCGAAGCAGACAATCCCGTCGAGATTGTGCAGCGGCACCCGCAGCCGCGTCTCCTTCTTCACTCGCACGGCGACCGCCTGCCCGTCCTTCGCGAGATAGGCGCCTTCCGTCGTGACGAAGAGTGTGTTGAGGTGGGTTTTCAAGGGTGAAGAGTCGAGGGACAAGGGTCGAGAGGCGCGGAGTCCATCCCCTACGGTTCCTGCAACACGGCCTCCAGTTGTCGGTCGAAGAAGCGCTTCGCGGATTTTCGCGGCCCGAGGACGTCCGGCATACAGATCTCCAGGAGCGAACAGGTGTCGCATTTTTTCTCGCGGACGGCCGGCGGCGTGACTCCGGCCCGCATCAACTCGTGGACGCGCGCGGCCGCCTGCCGGGTGGTCTCGCGCAGGGGCTCGTCGAATTCGACGTCGAAGCGGCGCCGTTTCTGACCGTAGAAGAGCTGTCCCCGCCGCACGCTCACGCCGAGCATCTCCTCCAGGCACATCGCCTGGGCGCAGAGTTGCACGCGGTCGCAATCGTTCGACTTTGGCTTGCCGCGCTTGTATTCGACCGGCGTAATCGTCCACCGCTGCAGCTCATCGGCGGTTGCCGCACGCAGCCGTTGCACCATGGTTCCCCCTTCCGCCGCCGTGGAGGGGGGCTCCCACAACACGACGTCGGCCTGACCGGAGAGGCCGAGTTCGAAACTGTGCAGCGGCAGCCCGCGCGTAATGCGGACGCCGTCGCGAGTCTCGGGTTTCCCGTCGTGAGCCTTGTTGTGCAGGATGCGGCCCTCGGCCGTGAAACGGTTCTCGGCCCACACCTGCTCCACATGAATCAGCGCACACTGCCGCTCACAGAACAGCAGGTGCTGCAGGGCGGAGAGCGGGAGAAGGTCGGATTCGGTGTGGGGCATTTTGTTCAGATCTTCCGATGCACCGTGATCCCGTCAGGCAGGTCCGACTCGTCCACTGTGACGACATAGTCGGCAAAGCTGCGCGCGGGAGCGCCGTTGCCGTTGTTCGAGGGCGCGCGGTCGATGAAGACACGCTCAAACAGCTTGTGCGCCGGTGCATTGCCGAGCGCACTGTCATGCTGAAAGACGATCAGCGTCTGCGGTGCCATTTCTCCACGAGATGCCGAGCGGTCGGTCTCGAACATCTGTGCCAAGGCCAACCACAACAGTTCTAGGTCTTCGCCGTTGGAGTCGAATCCGGTCTGTTCGGCAAGGTGGGGGTTGATGTAGCCGTGGACGCGGTACAGGCCGTAGGGAACAGTAAATTTGCGACCCATGGTGCGGTTGTCACCCTGCTGCTTCTCGGCCTCCCGTTCTGTTGTGACGGCGCAGCGAGTTACCGCGAATTCCTGCGAGATCACACGATCGATGCTGCGCGAGAAACCGAACTGAACCGGCCCTCGCACCTGGCCGCAATTCACGTCAGTTGTCATCACCGCACCGAATGTGCGGATATCAAAGAAATTCTCGCACATCCATTTGGTGAGGTGTGAGTCTTCTTCCGCCTTGTCCTTCCCCTTCGACTTTCGCTTCTTCGGATCCAGATTCAACGCCTTGTAGGCCCGTTCGTGTTGCATGTTGAGAACAGCCTTTTCCTTGACATATATCTCATATGGTGGGTCTTCTCCTTTGACCAACCCGACGAAGTTGCGGATCTTTCGTTTCAGACAGACGTCGGTGACCAGTCCATGCCCCGTTTCGGGGTCGATACGCGGCAGGTTGCCAGCGTCGGGGTCGCCGTTCGGGTTGCCGTCTTTTACGTCGAACAGGTAGACGAAGTCGTAGCGATATTGCATGGGGGGTTACTCCTCATCGGAAGGGGATTCGGGTGCCAGTTTCTTTGTGAAGAAATCCTGTCGCTGGTGGTAGTAGCCGATCGCGAATAGTCCTTGGTCGCGCAGGTTGAGATGCGAGGGGAACTCGTTGATGCGTCCGCAGATTTCCTGGATGTTCCTTTCGCGATGGATCTTCGCACCGGTCTCCAGCTTTGCCAGATGATGCTGGCTGAGACGAATTAGACGAGGAAACACGCTGCCCGGCGTCGCGGACGCCGCGCCGAAATAGCGATCCTTGATCGTCGCGTTGATTCCCTTCAGGGCATCTTCCTGTGCTTTTTCCAAAGCTGCGAACAGACGGCCCATGTGATAGGCCGGCTCGCTTCTTTCGACATCGAGCATTGTGGCAATCTCCTTGTCCAGGGGGTGAGAATCGAAACGCGAGTGGCGAGTGAGCCAGGCTTTCAGGATCGCGGCACGCAGGTAGTTCATCTCGCGATCGGCACGAATCCTGCGGATAACGGCTGACGCCAGGGCATCGGGGTAGAGTGTCCCCGTCACGATTGCACGCATCAGAACGCCAGAGAGTTGCGGGGGAACGTCCTTCGACTCGCGCGCAGTCTCCCGCAACAGTTGCCAGATGTACGGAAACTCGGGATCGCGGTCGCGTGACCGCACAATCGCGAGATCCGAGAAATGCATTCGCAGGTGTTCAACCATCTGGCCCAGTGTGCTGACATGCCAGAAGCGGATGGAGATTCTGGCGGCGTTGGGGGAGAGACCGAGAATGAAGAATCGTGTATCGGGGTCTCCGAGTTCTGGTGGACGATTGCCGGCAGCGATCGCCTTGAGCAGCGCGTTGAGTTGCGACAGCAGCGCTTCGTCTTCGGTGGCCGGTCCGCCGAGGACCATGCCCATGAACGACTCCGCGGCCGTCGGTTGTTCGGTCCAGAAGACGGTCGTGCCGTCGCCGATCTGGATTCGTTGCTGACTGCCCGACTGCAGCAGCATGTTCAGCGCGGTGCAGTATTGAAACGCCGCCTGCTGGCTCACCGGTGAGTTGACGCTCTGTTCCTTTCCGTACGACGTGGCCGCATCGAAATTGAACGAGACGAGAGCGGCCCCGGATGATTGGGCGCCGCGGACCCCCTTGACTTTCGGTTCGTGAAGTCTCGCCAGCGGGCCGGTTTCGCCAGTGATGAGGCATTGCCCCAGCGCGGCGTCCTCCGCTCCTTGCGCAGCGAGTTGTTCCCGCCACCAGTTCTGCACGGCGTCTCGTTCATGCACTCGATGCTTCTGTCCACGAATTCGGAATACCCCGAATCCACCGCCGATCTCATTCAACACGTCATGAGACGGAGCCTCCGCGGGATTCCAGTCGGTCAGAAAGCGGCATACCGCGACGAATTCCGGATCATCAATTGAATCTTGCAGGGCAAGGTGTTTCTCGCGAAACGCTTCGAAGGTTTGCGCCGTGCGCTCGGGCTTCGTGTCGTCGGGCTTGAAGCCGAGCATGTAGCCGGTGTTGTCCCACAGGAAACAGGGATTGATTCCTGAGCCGGAGGGCTTGGCCCCGCCGGGCATGATCAAGGACTGTGAAATGAGGTTCTTCCCGTCCTGTTGGCGGGCATCCTCGATTGCGTGCAACGAACCATCGTCGTTCAGGACGACTTCGAAGCTGATCTTCTGCACGGAATATCCGAACTCGGCGATGCCGGTCTGTGGATCGTCTTTCAGCCGGTCGTAGTAAGCGCACAGTGCCTGGAGAATCATTGGTGCACCTCCTTGCCGCTCAAAGGCGGGACGTTGATGACGCCGTCGATCATTTCCGCGCGGAAGAACCTGGGCGAGGCGTGGAGCTTCTGCCCGGTGTGGCTTTCGATCAGGTCGTAGTCCTTTCCCTTCGCGGGCGTGTACTCGAAATCGTGCAGCATGTAACCGAGGTCCTGCCTGCCGACGATCTCCGATCGCGGCGGGTTGCCTTCAATCCATTCGAACTGGGCGGGAAACTCGCGGCAGCCCAGGTAGGGCGTGTGAAAACACTGCCCCTTCTGTGCGCGTCGCTTGAAGATCTCGTAGTGTTTCTGCGGCGGGGCACTATCGTTGAGTTGTTCGAAGCGGGCTTCGATGACATAAGCGACGTCGCGCAGCAGCGTGGCAGCACGTTGCTGGCGGTTGTCGCCATCGTCGACGTAGAACCCGAGGAAACCGGTGCCTTTCTTCATCGCGGAAGCGGCGGACGTGGCGGGGATCTTCTGCTTCATCTCGTTCCGCCGGAGATTGGTGAAGCGGATCGGCTTGAGCACGTGCAGCCGGTCGACCACCCAGCGGATCTCCGGTTTCCAGTAGACCGCTTCCAGAATGCCGCGCGCGGCTGACGGCGTGATCACGTCGTAACTGACGCGTTCCACCTTCATCTCCGGGCGGGTGAAGCAGGCGAATTCGCTTCGGACAAGCAAGCGGACTGTCATCGTCGATTCCTCACGCAATCAGTGATTCCGGTTCGTGGAATCCGCGCCTGTCGACGCGGAGTCCAAGGTGTTCGTCATAGAGTGATTCGTTGAGTAGCACGGGATACTGGTCGTGCAGCAATTCGATATCGGTGCCGAGCATTTCCTCGTACACGTTCTGGTAGAGTGAAACCGTGTAGCGTTGGAGCCTGCGCAGGAGGCTTCGCAATCGGGCGGGATTGCTGTGTGCGGCGTCGGTGCGCAGTTCTTCAATGAGCTTGCGTCCTTTCTTCCGGTACGGCACGAACACCGGGCGCGTGTTGTCGTCAATCATGCGGAATCTCTCCGCGGCGGTGCGGAACTGGAACACCTGCTGACCCGGACTGCGGAAACACTCCATCACCTGTTTTGCGTCCCAGCGATCGCCGTGCTTCCAGTAGTGGATTTCGAAGTATCGCTTCACGGCCTGTAGATTGAGCAGGTCGTCGAATTCGGGCAGGAGTTCTTTCGCTGAATCCGCCACCGACTTCAGATAGCCCCGGAGCCTGCAATCCGTCGGCTCAAATACGAACACATCGGCGCGGTCGAGCCGGCCCTCACGGTTACACCTCCCTGCGGCCTGGGCGATGGAATCGATGCCGGACAGTGCGCGGAAGACAACCGGAAAGTCGACATCGACCCCTGCTTCAATCAGTTGCGTACTGACGACTCGGCAAGGCAAATCGCTGCTCAGGCGGTCGCGTATGGTCTGGAGAATCCGCGATCGATGTTCGCCGCACATGAACGTGCTGAGGTGAAACAGTGAGTTGTCGGCGTCGCCGCCGGAATCCTGGTCCAACAGGTCGAAGATTTTTGCGGCGTGGGCACGGGTATTGACGACGCACAGGAAACGTTCGTGTTGCACCAGACGTGAAACGAGCTCGACGTCCGTCAACGGACCGACCCATTTCACGTCGACCCGTTTCATACGCCGGAACAGCGACGGCGGGTCGCGGATGATTTCCTGAACACCCTCCAGTCCGATCGGAAAATCGGCAGTGCTTTCCAGGGCCGGCTGCGTTGCCGTGCACAGCACGATCGAGCAGCCGTAATCGGTGGTCAGTTCGCGGAGCACTGCGAGGCATGGTTGCAGGAGTTCGACGGGCAGCGTCTGCGCCTCGTCGAGGATGATGACGCTGCGCGCGATGCAATGCAGTTTCCGGCACCGTGACGTTTTCGATGCGAACAGAGACTCGAAAAACTGCACGTTTGTCGTGACGACGATGGGAGCATCCCAGTTTTCAGTTGCGAGGCGCGATGTTTTCGACTCGCGGTTTTCGTCCGGGTCGAGATTGCTGTGGTGTTCCAGGACAACTTGTTCGGCGAGATCGTCGAACGCATTGCGGAACACGCTGGCCGTCTGCTCGATAATGCTTGTGAAGGGAATGGCATAGATGACGCGTTCCAGTCCGTGCCGGCGGGCGTGCTTTAACGCGAATGCAAGCGACGACAGTGTTTTGCCACCGCCGGTGGGGACAGTGAGAGAGAAGAGGCCGGGTTGGCGATCAGCCTCGGATCGGCAGGCGGTAAGGATTTCCTGGCGCATCTGCTGAACCCGGCCGCTGTTCGCAGCGAGTCTGTCGAGATGCACATTGAGCATACTTTCCAAGGTTTCCATCGCCGGCGGTCGATTAGGCCGTGACCGGGATTTGTCGGGCGACATGAACGCTTCAGTGGCCAGAAAGTCGGCGTCGACGAGACTGGAAAACAGCATGCGGCAAAACAGGCTAATCTGAAATGCCGCTCGGGAGTTTTCGGCGTGCGATAACGTCAATTCCGGGGGGGCGAGTCGGGTCGCGGTCAGCATTTCCGGGGGCGCGGCGGACCAATCGGAAACGGTCTTCTTCAATCTCTGATTCAGACCACTTCGCCCCTCGTCGGCATCGGCGAGGCCGGCATGGTGTCCGGCAATGCAATACGCGAGTATCCGGCCTGCTTCCCGTTGCCCCAGTTCCGTGAAGCTTCGAACAGCGTGCTGCGCGCCCGCCGTGGAGTGATCGACCTTGCTGGTTTGCTCAATGTGGGCCTGGAGTCCGTTCGCAGTCAGCAGGTAGTCTTGAAACTCGGTTGCGTATTTCCCCACATCGTGCCACAAGCCGGCAAGTCTCCCCCATTCGGCCGCCCCAAACCGCCCCGCGAATTCTCCAGCCAGCTCCGCCACGCGCTCAAGATGCTCCTCCAGCGGCTCCCACTCACTCGTGGGGCGGCCTTCCAGTGAATGGGCGTAATAGTTCGACACCGTTGTCACCCTTCAACGGTAGAATCGCAGTTTGATCGAATGAAGAGACGTGAATTCGCCCGGATCGGAAATTTCGCCGGAAATTCGGCAGCGGCACCGAGCGAAGACATATATCTAAACGTATGACCACTACCTGTCAACCGACCATTCGTCCCGTGCCCGAACGCAACCGACGAGACAGTGACCTCTCGGAGCTGAAACGGGTTGGGCATGGTGTGTGCATCAGCTGACTCGTGTGCTCCCCCGGTCGCTGGTTGGCTTCGAGACTATCCGACATCGGCTGGGCGCTGCTTCACGTGGGCCAGACGCTGCCTGACCTCCCCGTCGTCCGGCGTCGGTTCTGCGAATCACTGCAGAGGAAGGCGAGCGGCGAACCCGTTTTCGTTGGCCTCGGCCTCCGCTGCCTGCTGGTTGTGCCAGCCGGGTGTCACGGCGTTCCAAACGCCCACTGTTTTGTCTTCAGACCCGCTGACAATCCGAGCCCCGTCTGGTCTGAACGCCACGCTCAGGACTTGGTTGTTCACGATGTGTGGATGATGCGGATTGGCGAAAGCATCTCCCGAACCGTTCGTGAGCGCGGCACTTCGACAGTGACAGCGTTCTGACAGTTGGATGCTTGGGGCGATGCGTAGATTGCATCGCTGGGTCACACGGTCCCGATGGGTAAAAAATGGCATCGGTCGATTCGCCCGCTCTGCGCTAATCCCCTCCGGACTGCCGGCCGCATGGGCCGGTACAGTCCGGAGGGAGTCCGTGGTGCGCACCGGCATCAACCGACCACCAGTTCACCCGCCAGCAGGTTGAGCGTGTGGTCAGGTTCAACGGGAACGCCGCGCAGCCAGCGCGCAAACTGATGCAGCATCAACCCGGCGGCGATGCCGGCGGTGTAGATCGTGCCACGCGACGTGCAGGCGCCGCGCTGGGCATCTGCCTGCGGGAATAGCGACCTCTCATATCGCTCGCGGTCGTCGGTCCCCGCGACAGTCGGGATGCGGATGACCTCACCCAGCATCCGCCCGTCGCACCAGAACCGGCAATTATCGCGGACGGCCCGCCAGATCGCCGCACGGGCCGAGATCGAATCGACACAGCAGAACACCACCTCCCGAACGCCATTCCGCGACCGGAACCGGTCGCAGACAGTCGTGACGGCGATGCCCTGATCAATTCGACGTACCAGCTCCGCAGTGGCATCAACCTTCGGCTTGCCGATGTCTCCGGCGAAGTAACCCTGCGTCGTGACATTTGTTTCCTCGACACAGTCGAAGTCAGTCAGCCGCAGGTCCCGGACTCCCAGTGCCGCGAGCTGCAATGCCACCTGACGACCGACGGCGCCGACGCCGATCACATCCACACGCAAACCCTCGAGGCGACCACGCGGCACCAGGTCGGCCTGTCTCTCGAAACGATTGTCCATAATTGAAGTCTCCATGATCGCGTATGTGCGGCGGGGAACCTGCCGCCTGTCAGATATCCGATTCCGTCGAGCCGTTGGACTGGGCCACTTCCCATTCCGCCATGTCGTCCCAGACGGAGAGGTCAACCGAACTGAACGTGTCATGGCGGACACAGTCCTCGTACTCGGCTGCCCACTGATCGGGATCTGTCGCCGGAAACTGTTCACTCCAGTCGATCCGCACCGGAACACGGATCGATCCGCCCGGTCCCGCGGCGAACTGCAACCGGGCATAACGCTCCCCACCGACCGCCAAGATGAACATCACCGACCAGTCGCACCGGCCGAACACTCTGCGGAACGTCCGCTCATCAACAGGACTGGGGCGGGCCGAATCGGCGGGATGCGTGTGCAGCCAGATCCGCGCGAACTGCTCGGGACGCCGTCCGTCATCCACCTGTTCGTCGAACAACTCCGCCACCGCACTGTCATCGAACGCCACACTGACGGCCGAGCAGGACCGGCGTACCAACTCCACGTCTTCCACCAGCAGCAGGTCGTCAGCCGGCGTGATGCCGAACCCACCGACTTCGGTGGGACCGAAGTCACGCAGAAACAGCAGCTTGGCCCAGGCGGTCGGGGTGAACCGCAGGGCCGGAGACCGTCTGCGGCGCGGCTGCCGCTTCCGACGGGGACGATGAAATCCCTTGTGCGTCAACTGACGCTGCGGCAGGTCGATCGGGCGTGTCGCCATCGGAACCGATTTCACCGTCTTCCGGTCGGGAGCGGCACTCGCTGCAGATCCCTTCGTCTGTGAGACACTCATCGCAGAACTCTCCTTCGCAGATTGAACACGATTTGAGGCAGCGACCGCAGAACCGGTCGCTGCACGCGGCACAACCGCTGGTGCAGTCGCTTCAGAACGACTCCTCGCAGCCGGTGCAGCAGAAACTGCAGTCCCAGCAGATCCCGACGTCGCACGCCTGGCAGGTCACCGTGTCGTCGTCACGGACCGAGTCGCCACAGTCCGGGCAGGGACAGCCGTCCCAATCGCTGAGCGAGACGTAAGCGCTGGACGGGTTGTAAGTCTCGAGGATCTGCCGCACGACCAGGAACAGGTCGAGCAGCCGACCGGTCTCGAGCGCCCGGCGGATGGCGGTCCGACCCTCCCCCTCGCACAGTGTCTCGCCGTCAACATGGGGATGCACGACGGAATCGTTCGGCCCCGCGCGGTGAGGATCGAGAGCAACGACGCAGTAAGCGAGCGGACCGCCGGTCCAGCCCCAGTTGAGCCGAACTGAGAACGGCCCCAGGTTGATTCCTTCCAGAATGACCGGATCGGTCCGCGCACAGACCGCCCGGCGGCGCAGATCGATCTCCACATCGTCGAACTCATCCTGGAGGGCGGTTAAGTCCCCCAGAATCTCCGGTACCGGGGGCACTGCCGTTCGCGGTGGATGCTCAGCCAGTTTCCGGTTCTGGATGTCCAACTCCGTTTGCAGACAGACGAGCGTCGTCTGCAGACGTCGGACCAGCGTGCGGACGGCGCCGCTCCAGTCGCGGGACTGGGCGATTTGCAATCTCCGCTGCCCGTCGACCGCGTGGGTCCACACAGACTCGGGCAACTGCACCACATGCGGACCGTGTTGTGACTGGCACAGCGAATCGTGAATCTGCAGTGCGGCCCGCAGCAGCGTTCGATCGGGGCGATTGCTCATGAGGGGGAACTCCCTTCAAGAAAAATTGCGGAGCGCCACCAACGGGCGCTCCGCGCATCGAGAAGTAACGTGAACCGTTGTGTTCACACTTGGGTCGCGCCGAGCGCCCCCTCGATCTTCGTCGGTGTGATGCTGATGCGGTCTCCCTCCTGCAGCCGCTGGTCACGTGCGGCCGGCTGCCGATTCACCCGGATCAGGTAATCTTCCGGCCGTCGATCCGGCATCCGTTCCTGAAAGAAGTGTTCGACGGTTAGGCCTTCCTGGATGTCGATGTGATCCGCGAATCCGCCGCCATCATTGTTGAGGTAGAAGACTTTCATTTTGACTCCGTAGGATTGATTGAACTGAAGAGTGGTCGTCGGGTTGACTCGATCAGGCGCAAACCGCTGCACGCTCGATCACGGTGAGTTCACCGGGCGCGACGTCATAAACGGCGTCACACCGTTCGCACTCGGCTTCATTCCAGGGCTGCGTATTTGTGTCGCTGTGCAACGGGACCGGGTGACCGCAGCCGGGGCAGTCAAGTCCCACTTCAAGTGACGCAGCAGTCGGTGGTGACGGCCGGTCGAGCGAGAACCCGCGGCCAGCGATCGTCCGCCGCGATTCGCCTGTGGTCCGCGCCACCGCGCGGTCGATCTCGGTTTGCTTCATGAAGGGTTCCTCCAGGTTGAAGGGAATCAGGGACATTCGGGCGCAGTGGGAGCGCAGCAGTGGGTCCGCAGGAGGGGAGCAGAGGTGTCAGAACGAACAGAGCGGCTGGTTTTGCGTGCCGACTCAACCGGCCTCTGACGGCTGTTCACTGTCGGCATCGCCATCGTCGCCCGGCTCAGCGGGCTCATCCGGTCCGGGCAGCCGGCGTTGCTCCCGTTCGGCCGGGAGCAACGGAGAGTCCGGTGCGGTGATCTCGGCGATCAGGACGTCCGCCAGCCGGTCGTCGTCCGATTGCGAGAAGTGCTGCCCGAGCAGCAGGAACGCGACCGCGAGCGGCAAGAGCGCTCCCAGAATGAGACCGGCCGTCAGCAGAGCGTTGGCGATCAGCGGATCGCGGTGCCGCTGCGCGGCGATCTCCCTTCGCTCGGCTTCAAGTTCTTCGTGCTGGCGATCGAGGCCGGCCCGTTCCTCCTGCAGGTCACGGTGGATCTCGACGATCTCCTTGCGGGCCTCTGCGTCGGCTTCGACCAGTTCCCGGCTCGCTTGGGTGACTTCGTGGGAGAGTTCCCACATCCGGTCGTCGTCATTGGTGCAGCCGGTCAGTGGGAGCAACACGGACGCTGTCAGCAGGATCAGAGGGACGGTGCCCCTCGTTCGGTTCACGATGGTTCCTCCAGGCGGTGATGAGTCGAATGAGCAGTCTCTGCAGCGCCCGCCGCAGCCTGTTCTCTCGGATGAAGCAAGCGGTCGAGAGCAGCGTCAGCAGCGAGAGAGTGAGCAGGATCAGTGGATAGCTCACGGAGTCAGTTCTCCTTCGTTCAGTGCGAATGTGGCACGTCGAAATCAGTAGTCCTCGGGCAGCAGGATTGTCGTAGCGGAGCGGTCGGCTTCGGTGATGATCCAGAACTTGACGCCGTTCCGATCGTGGTAGACTGACAGCAGCCGGAATCCTTCCCGCAGCGACAGTTCGTTCTCCTGCCGCTCTTCCTCGTCGACATCTCCCCAATCACCGGCGAGGTGGCGGTCCAGTGCGACTGGAATTTCCTCCGGATGCAGCGTCTCCTGCGCGTTGGTGGTGATCACGATCTGCCCTGGTAAAAACTTCGGCTGTGAATCTGTTGCCTGCTGATTCATGGGGTCCTCCGGCAGGGAATTTGGTGATGAAACAGGACGACTGCCTCCGTTCCGTGATTACGCGCTGACGGCGAGCAGCATCCGCTCCAGCAGTGTTGGCGAGTGCTGCTCGACCGGGATCAACTCACCGTGTTCGAGCATGAATCGGTCTTCACGAAGCGCGGCTTCGTAGACGAGGCCCGTGCCGCCGAGCGGTTCGTGGAGGCGTTGGACTGTCAGGCAGTCGACCGAGACGGAACCCTTCAGTGCACCTGACCAGAAGCGGACGGCGATTCGAGCCGCTTCAGCGGGCGATCCCGCCCGCACCAGTTCGCAGAGCGGTTCTGAGAACCAGTTCGACAAGAGATCGGCCGTCGTTCCTTCGACTCGGAACAGAGTCGTGTGCGTCATTGGATTCTCCTGTGTCCATGGTGAATGTAGTTGCGACAGCGAATACCGCGTGGTTGTCCTGGAACGACCTGACATCGTGTGATGGGTGAAGAACATCGCCAGAACTGCGAGTGTTGGACACCACGCTTTCACGCGCCGGGTGAGCACTCCCACTTACCGAAGTGGCGTTTCGCAAGGAGAGTCAGTTGCGCGTAGTCCGGCGATGTCAGCGACGGAATGGCAGGGAGGAGGGAAGAGAGATACTCCGTTCCAGAGTGAATCGAGCACGCAGCGTCGCCGCCATCTTTGTCTGTGCCTGCAGGGTCAAGGTCTATGACGATCTGACAGACTTCCAGGCATTTGATTGCGTGTGTGATGCATTGGAACCCGCACCGACATGCGGATGGATGGTCCGAGGACGAGCCTGTCGTGGCAGCGCGCGTTCCTGAAACGCCGGTGTCTTCTCGGTAGATTGGCAAAGGGACGTGCGGCTTACCCTGCGGCCGCACGTCCCGCCCTCGAACTCCGATCGCGGACTCTGTCTATAACAACTCTGTCCGTAACAGAGTCCGCGTCCGCTGGTTCACGCAGCATTCTGGTCACCGTCGCTGCATTCCTCCGGGTCAACCGGTTCGCCCATCCCGGTCTGTTCCTCCTCCGCCTTACGACGTTCCCGGAGTGCTCGGCGGTAGACTGCGCGGCCATCGGGAATGTCGACGCCGAGCAGCTTTCCGGCTCGCTTCAGAAGACGGCGAACCTTTCCCTTATACACTCCCAACTCTGCCTCGATCTCGCTGATCGTCAGTCCTTGATCGAGCAATTCCTTCGCCTTCAATGCGAGCTTGTCGGACGCGCGCTCAGCGATGAAGTCGATCGTGATTTCGTCCATAGTGCTATCGTCACCCTTGTCGCTCGTGTCGTCACCACCCGCGAGGATCGACACGACCCGACCACGCGAAATCCTGACTGTAGCCCGGAAGAACTTCCGCACCTTCCCGTCCACGGCCATCTCTTGGACGACGATCGCACCACCGACAAGCCGTCCCAGCGCAAGTGCGGCGGCCGGCGTCGTTTCCCGTAGCTGCTGACCCAGATTCTGCAATTGCCCCTTGAGCCATGTCAGAGTCGGTTCGGGAATGTCGGACTGCTGTCGACGACGCAACTGGGCGATTTCGCGCTCGATCTCGGCGAGATCCGCTCGGCGTCTTGAAAGACGCGAGTGAATGTCGGGATCGGCTTCCCCCGCTTCAACTGAATCAACGAGGCGCTCAATCCGCAACTTGAGATCATTGTGGCTTTGTTCCGCTGAGGCGAGCGCCGCTGGAAGCTCGGCATCGCGGCTCGACCATGCAGACTTCAGTTCTTCGTGAACCACTCGGAGCCACTCATCATTAGCCAGAATCTGCTGGCCGATCGCGTCGAGGATCATCCCCTCAGCGCGTCTCCGATTCAGCATAGTCCTGACATTGCAGACATCTTCGGCTCCGATTCGTTTATTCCCGCATTCCAGGTATTCGCCATGCGTGCCCGCGATGATGAACGATGCACCACAGTTTGCACACTTTACTAGTCCTGCAAGAAGGTGGCGCGGCTGACCATGTTGGCACCCGCGCTTCGACCCGCGCAACTTGCCGCTCAGCCACCTTCGTGGAGCGTACTCTTTGGCGCTCTCGTCGAGAATCTCCTGGGCTCTGCGATACGTGTCTTCGTCGATGATCCGAAGATCGGGAAATTCCTGCGTCCATCGCTCATACTCCTCTGGAGTGCGAGGAACCTGCCGGACATCCCCTGTTTCCGGGTCACGTACGTTTCGGGTGACACCCCACCGCCAGACGCCGACGTATTTTGGGTTCCTCAAGATGGCAAAGACGGCGTTGGGGTACCATCGATCATGCCGTGATCGCTTGCTCTTGGGGGCTTTCAACTTATTGAGCTTCCTTGCGATCCACCGGATCGACCGCCTTTCTTCAACGAACCAGCGAAAGATCTTGCAAACCCAAGGTGCGCGATCTTCGTCGATCACGTATCGACGCTTCGGCTGGGCGTTACCTCCCCGCTTGGAGCTTTCAGTACCATTGACGGACTCGCTTGCATATCCATAGCAGTGTGATCCCGACGCATAGCCGCTGAGAACAGTTCCGGCCTGACCGCGATGGACATTGGCGCTAAGGTCCCGCAACTGCTGTTCGTGGACGATGGCGAACACTGACATCATGATCTGCCATCCGGTTGAGTCTGTGTCCAGACCATCCGCAACGCTGACGATGCGGACACGGTGCTTGTGGACCAGCCTCTTGACGAGCGGCAGAGTAATCACAGACTCGCGACTCAGCCTGCTGAGGGAATGAAAATAGATGGTCGCGAACTGGCCGTCCTCGGCTGCCGCCAACATCGCATTCAGGCCGCGCCGGTGACGTTTCGTTCCTGAGATCGCCTCATCGCTAAAGACGAGTCCATCCGGAATGTAGTGGCCGTTCTTCGCTACGGCGTCGCGGCAAACACGAAGCTGATCAGCGATGCTTGCCTCACGCTGGTTCGCCGACGAATAGCGGGCATAGCAGGCGGCCGGCTCACCGTCGTCGCTGCCGGCAGTCGAGTCGTCGTCGCCGGACTCGCGGCGACGGCAAGAAGGACCGGAATACAGTGAGTTGAGCGGCAGTGCGGGAGGGAGTTTGCGGGAGCCGTGGTTGCAGTTTGGCTGTGCTGAAACTGTACTGAAAATGATGCCAAGAATCAGCAGACAATGACAAACGACGGCAAGCGACGAGGAGCGCCGAAGTGCTGCCCGCATCGGCAGTTGCGGCGTAACTTCTTTGTCGCTAACGACGAGCGAGAATCGGGGTGATCGAATCCCGCTCTCTCCGCTCGATTCTGGTCAGTCGTTAGTCGCACGGAGGGTTGTGCGGGCAGTTCGGGATCAGGGAGTTTCGCAGCAGGGGGGTGGAAGCTGAGGTCACGTTGCTTTCCGCGTCAGCCGCCCTGCAAGGCCTCGAAGACTCCGAGGGCCTGATCTTTCTTGAACAGGGCGTGGTCCTGTTTGACGCGGTCTTGGCGTGCCGCACGACGTCGTTGCGGAAGACGTTGCGGTTCACGCTCTTGAGAATCGTTTCTTCCGCATTGCCTTTCATCACGCCGGTGTCTTCGTCGGACCGGGCGTGGGCCTGGGCGAGAACCTGGTCGTTGTTCTTGACATAACGGTTGATGAATTCCTGAAACTCCTCGCCAACACCACAGGCCCCGGCTATTGAGCCGATGCGCGCTCGGTCACCGGGAGTTCGGAGGTGCAATTCGGGCAACGGGATGCGGCGTAAGGAATCGTCGTGCGGCAGAACGGGCATTTTCCAAAGTCGCTCAACAGGCTCATGGCGGCAGCACCTTGTTCAACGGGGCGCCTCGGCGACGATTTTTCGTGCGGGTTCATCGTCGCGGACGCGTGCGAGGAACTCCTGGATGTATTCCGCGCCGAGGAAGAGAATCGTGACCGCGTAGAAGCACCAGAGCAGGATGGCGAGCAGCGATCCGGCGACCCCGTAGGCGCTGGTGTACCGGGAGCCGATCAGGAAGGAGGCCAGTATCTGGCGGCCGATTTCCCACAATCCGGCGGCGAGGACGGCGCCGCGGAAGGCGTCGCTCCATTGCACCTTGGCGCGCGGGAGGAATCGATAGATGACCGCGAACACGCAGACATTGAGCGCCAGGGAGACCGCGGTGCTGATCAGCATCCAGACCGCGTCGGGCATGGGGAGCACCGTTTCGGTGTACTTGCGGACTCCGGAGAGCGCCACGCCGGCGATGGAGACGGCGGCGATCAACACGCCGCAGCCCAGCATGAGGAGGAAGGCGACGCCCCGCTGCAGCAGGAAGCGCTTGACGGCTCGCCACATGCCGGTCTTCTCAGGCTGGGGAACCTTCCAGATGTGGTTGAAGGCCCGCTCGAACTGTACGAAGCCGGCCAACGCCGCGATGAGAACGCCGAGAATTCCGAGCGATCCACCGACCGACGACTTGTCCTGGACCTGATCGAGCGCGGCGGCGGCCTGCTCCTGGAGCGAGGGGGAGAGCTGCTCTCCGATGGCGCGGAGAACATAGTCTTCCGCATTCTGGCCGGCCTGCGTGTACTGGAGGAAGAGTCCGACGCCTGCGATGAGAATGAGTGAGAGCGGAAAAAACGAGAGACCGAGATAGTAGGCGACGGCGGCCCCCATGAGCGGTCCGTCGTCCTCCAGCCAGCGGGCGACCGCCCCGCGCAGGTCCAGAAGTTGTCGTTTCGCCCAATCGATCATCTCGTGATGCCGGATTCTCCACCGAGCAGCGTGCCCACGGCGCGTGTTCTCTCGAAGCGGTCGAAACCGATCTTCATCACGGCCAGAATGGGCACGGCCAACAGCGCGCCGCCGACGCCCCACATCCACCCCCAGAACACCAGGGAGACGAGGACCATGATGGGGCTCAGTTGCATGGTACGTCCGAGGATGGAGGGCGTGACCAGATTTCCCTCGATCGCGGTCAGGGAGAAATAGACCAGCGGGACGAGCGACGCATACAGCAGCGTATCGAAGGAGAGAATCGCGACGACGAAGACGACCACGACTCCTGCGAGTGCGCCGAGATAGGGGACGAAATTAAACAGAGTCGCCATGGCGCCCCACAGGACGGGGTTCGGCATGCCCAGCAACCACATCGCCGTGCCGATTGCGACGCCGAGGCCGCAGTTGATCACCGTCACCGTGAGGAGGTATTTGCTGATGCCGCGCTCCACCTCGTAGATGAGTTCGACAATGTTCCGCTTCTCGCGCATCGTAGGGAGCGTGTGCAGGAAGTTATTGAGCAGAACGTCTCCCTGCGAGAGAAGGAAAAAAGCCAACGCCAACGCGATGACGAGCGAGGCGGTGAAGCCTCCCACGGAACTGATCGCCGTGAGGCCGGTCGAGAGCCTGGAGGGCTGAACCTCCACCGGGACGGGTTCCTCGACTTCCGCATCGTCATCTTCCGGTTGCTCTGGCGCGGCACGACCGGTTGACACTGGATCGTTGGTCCCTTCCTCGCCCGCCGCCGGCTGCTCGTCGGACTTGCCCTTGGTGATGTCCTCGAGTTGCTCGGAGACCTCGGTGACGTGACGAAACCGCTCACGAAAACCGTCGAGCTTGTGACCGACTTCGTCCATGCGGGCGGGAAAGTCGGAAGTCCACTCCTGGGCGGGAGTAGCGAGGAGGATCAGCAGATAGGCGCCGACGAAGACCAATCCCGCGATCAGCAAGCCGGCGGTGAGGCCTTCGGGAATCCGCCGCCGTGAGGCGTAGCGTACGACCGGGCGGAGCGTGACCGTCATCAGCAGTGCAAAGACGATCGGGAGCAGGATCGCCCGACCGAAGTACAGGGCGAAGGCGGCGGCGATGAACGCGAGAACCGAACCGGCGACGGAGAGCCGCGTTCTGACGCGTCGCCGCTGGACTTCGGAGGATTGCGATGGGTCGTCAGGGGCGCGGTGTTCTCCCTCGGTAATCTCTTGATGATCGTCCGGCCGATCCCCGGTGTCAGGCGGTGAGTTTTCCGGGTTGACCGCCCTGCCGGGACGCGACTGCTCCTCTCCCTCTGCTGCGGCATCGTGGCCTGATTGGTCGGGCTGACGACCGGTTGCCGCAGAGGGGGAATCGGAGACAGTCTGCGTGCTGGGCATCTTGGCGCCTCAAATGGGAACGCGGGCCGATTGGACCCTTACCAGGGCTTCAGTTTCCAACCGATCACGAAGCCGATTCCGAAGCACCAGAGCGCGGCGACGTCGGGCTTCGCTCGGGCGTACGCTTTCAGGTATGCCACGATATCTTCCGACGGCTGCAACTCATTTGAGCTGCGATTGTTCGACTTCTGGGGAGTTTTCTGATTCTTGGCTGAAGTCTGCTGGGACATTGTTAATCCTTTTTATCGTTGACGTGAAGTCAGAGACACAGTTCAAGCAGGCCTCGAGCCTGCTGTGAAGCAATCACGAATTCTCTATCGGCGAGCGCCCCATTTGAGAGCGCTCTTGACCCAATCGACGTTTCGTGCGAACTCCTGCTGCGATCGGGTGAACGTGGAGAGCGCGGCTTTCAGTTTCTTCCAACCAAACCAGGCCAGCAGTCCCGCCACGGCGAGACCGGCTCCTCCCGCAGTGAGGAATGCGGCGCTCTCGGTCCATTCGGCGTGGTTGACCAGCAGCCAGCCCAAGCCGAGGAGCAGCACCGGCATCGTTCCCAGTGCGAGCAGTAAACCGGCGACGATCACGACGATCGGACCGATCGCCTGGGCTTTCCCTTCCCGCAGGTCACAGGCGACGAGTTGCGCCTGGAGTTCTGCGAGCGTGATGACGTCGTGCGCCAGGCCGGACAAGTTCCTCGAGACCTGGCGGGCGCCGGTTCGTTTGCCGTTTATCGACGCTTGACCAACCATCCGATTCCCACTCCCACTGCGAGCGCGGCCGCCACACAGATGTGGGGGTGCGCGCCGATCCAATGTTCCACTGATTCCTGCCAACCCGCGGCGTCGCGCGCCCGCTGCTCGACGACATCGGGTGATTCCAGTCGCTTCACGCCGTTGAAACGCTCACGTAAGTATTCGAGTTCCGCCTGTGATGCAGCATTCATGATTGTGACGCTCCTTTGGCGGACTCTTCCGCCGCCTGTTGCCCGACATGTTTCCCGATTTGCCGGCCCGCGTAGGCGATCCCGGCTCGCAGGAGGGTATTGGCTGTGAGGGTAAACGCCGTTTCGATAAACCCGGGCTTCCGTTCGGAGCGGGGCTTATGCTCCACGACAAGGCGGTTTGATTTCGCCAGTTTCTCGAGCGTGTCCGCGTCGGGACTGACGATCTCAAGCTTCCTTGGAACGACCATGAAACCGAGTGCGACCGCCGCACCCAGAGAACCCCACGGAAACGAGGCGACGTAATTGCGCCAGTCGGTCAGCCGGCCGGCGCCGTCCACGATTTCGTCGACGTCTCGAGCGAGGTGCTCACGCACTCCGATCATTTCCCGCCGGATCTCCTCTGCCTTCACGGCGTCGCTCACAGTTCACCCCCTCCGCCTTTCCATCTGCGATTACAGCGCCTTGCGAATCAGTGTTGGCGATTCGTCTCGCGGATTCTCGTCCTCGACAGTCCGAACACCGCTCGACGCGGACACATGGTAGAGCAATTTGCTCTAACTCAAGTACGACCGCATCTGATCGGGCAATGCATCTCTGACCGCGCTCAGGACGCGGTCGCCCAGGGCCTCGGCGCGGCTGCTGCGTCCGAAACGTTGATCGGCGAGCAGGCTGCCGACGATGGTGCCGACGCCGAGGCCGATGCCGAAGACGCCGAGGGTGGTCGCCAGTGGATGCTCGTCCATCAGTTGACGCGAGAATTCACAACCCCGCGCCAGGATGTCGTCCTGCGATTCCGGTGCGTCGGCGGATTCCGCAGGCAAGCGGCTCTCGTAATTCACAGACATGTCCCGTTCCTTTCTTCCCGGATCAAACGTCCTCTCGCCGAAGTTCGCGGTTAGCGCGACTTCAAGGCGAGTCCGACAACAACGCCGGTGATGATGCCGGCGCCGAAGGCGACGGCGACCGACTCGATCGGATTCTTGCGGACGGCGTTCTCCGCCTGCATGTACCCGTCGCGGACGTTCGCGGCCATGGCGTCGTACTGCTGCTGCATCGCAGCCGAGGCTTGCTCGGCGTAATGACGGGCCGACTCGGTCATCTGTTCCATCGTCCCGCCCGATTCCGCGACCGCTTCTTCGAGGAAGTCTTCGATTTCCCGGCGCGTTTCGCCGGTCCGCTGCTGCAGCACACCCACGAGTTGATTGGTGTCGCCACGGGCCTGCTGGAGTTCGTCTTCGGTGACTTCTCCCCAGCGCTCCTGGATGCGGCCTTTAACCTGGTTCCACTGCCCTTCAAGTTCCTGTCGAGTAATCATGTTCTCGCTCCTGAGTATTGATTGTGCCAACCACGATTCGAGTGAATGCAAACAGCACGCCAATCCCAGTGGATTTCCCGGCGCGTTGGCGAACTTGCGTAATTGCTGGCTATTTCAGTATTTGCTGCGTGCCCCGGATGGGCAGCCGGCGTCGGCTTGCGGGAGAGACTGGAGAGTGAGGCACCAGCCTGCTCTGTAACCGTCCGCGCGAATTGCGGTTTCCGATTCGCGCAAGAGAGAACGGCGTTCGGGCTGCGAACGCCGTTCTCGAAGGTGATTCTGTCCGCTATCGCGTCAGGATGACGTAGAGAGCGTGGATAATCCCCGGGATGTAGCCGAGCAGGGTGAGCACGATGTTCAGCCAGAAATGCAGGCCCAACCCGACTTCCAATGCCACCCCCAGCGGGGGCAGGAGAATCGCCAACAGAATCTTCAGGATGTCAGACCTTTCGGCGCCTGTTGTTGCACGTGACATGGTGCTTCCTCACTCGCTCGGCTGTATGGAATGAATGGATGGTTTGCGACGATGGGCCGGCCTTTATTCCGGCTCGGTCGAGGCGTCGACCTCAGCCTCATTCTCCTCGGGGATGTCAACGTCAACGTCCGGCACCTCGATGGTTTCCGTCTCGGTTTCGACATCGACATCAGGAACTTCGACCTCTGCCGGCTCCATGTCGACATCCACGTCCGGTCCGCGCACGTCCGCTTCGGGCATCTCACCCGGTTCGACATCGACGGAGGGCAGTTCGCCCTCATCCTGGACGTCAACGTCGCAGCCGGCGATCAGGGCCGCAGAGAGCGGAATCATCAGCAGTGCAATTGTTCGCTTCAACATGGCTTTCACTTCCTGGTTGAGTGTGGCAACTTCCCGTCCGGAAAACCCGAATCGCTTTTCCGACCCGGATTGACTTGTCCGATGCCTTACTCTCGTGCAACGTGCATGCCAGTCACCCATTCACAGCCAAGATTCGCCGTATTTTATAGCCTTGTAAAGAGATGCGCGCTATTCCCCTCGCCGTGCGATCACGAATTCGCGGGGGGAAACTCAAGAATCGGCGGGCCAGCGGCCTTATCGCTCGATAATCGCGCTGTGGGGCGGGGCGATCCTGCGTCGGAGGCTGGGGTGTGCTGCGGGGATTCCTTCCGTGAATCGTCGCCACCGAGATCCAGTTCCTGGGTTTCCGTCATCGCCTGGGCCTGGTCATTGTCGACGAAGCGCGCGACGACGACTGTGATGTTGTCTCGCCCCCCGCGGCTCTTGGCGCGGTCGACAAGCTCATGACACAGCTTTTCAGAGGAATGGTCGGTATTGAGAGCGTCCGTCAGTTCGGGGTCTTCGACGTGCCGCATGAGGCCGTCGGTGCAGAGCAGCAACGTATCGCCCATTTGCAGTTCGAACTGATTGACCTCGGGCTCGACTTCCCGCATGTCGCTGCCGACGGCGTTCCAGAGGACGTGGGCCCACCGCGTCTCGGCGAGGTCTACCTTGCGGAACGCTCCCGTGGATGAGAACTGTTCCGCCAGAGTGTGGTCGGTCGTGAGTTGTGACAATGACCCCTGGTGGTGCAGATAGCAGCGACTGTCTCCGGCGTGCACGATCGTGGCCCGCGGCCAGCGGACGTACGCGGCCGTAATCGTCGTGCCCATTCCGTGGACGTCGGGATGGACCTTGGCATCGAAGCTCAGTTTCTCCTGGCAGCGGATGATGGCCTCGTTCAAGGCGGTCCGGGCTTCTTCATCTCCTTCGGTGTCGAGATTGAAGAACCACGGCATGGTGTCGAGCAGATAGGTGGCGAGGCCTTCAACCGCCAGGCGGCTGGCGCGCTCCCCGCCGGCCTGGCCTCCCATGCCGTCCGCGACGAGCAGCAGCACGCCCTGCGACTCGCTGAGCAGCATCTCGTTGTCATCGATGCTCAGGCTCGACTGGTGGACGCGCATGGCCTTGTTGAGCCCGGCGATCAGGAATTGATCCTGGTTCTCCTCCCGTTTGCATCCAATGTCGGTGAGACCGAAACAGTCTATTTTTCCAGGCATCGACGTCCTCCGTCGTCAAGAGTCGGCCCCTGAACCGCATTATTCACCACGGAGGCACGGACTCTTCGTACTACTCACTGGCGAGAGTCTGTCGTCCTGCGCGGAATTGTAGCGTTTGTCCGTAGCGCACGCTGCCAGCGTGCGTCAGCGGTTTTTGCGATCACCGGGACGCACGCAAGGCTGCGTGCGCTACGTTGTTGGGTCGCGGGCGACGCCCGCGCTGGATCCTCTGTGTCGCTGTGGTGACATCCTTCATGAATCATCCGGGTTCGCGGGTCGTTTAAGCGTACGATTTCGGTGAATGCTGGAGAGTTACGCAACGACCGTAGCGCTGCACGATTGCAGCCAACTGAGATCGAATCTGGACGGATCGTCGACGAATCGGAGCGGATTCCGGAATATCTCCCGCAAATGCTCGGCAGAGACGACCCAATCGGGCGCCGCGTGAGGCACGCCGTGCTGCGTCAGCACGAAGCGGCCGTCCTGCAGGCGAATGGTGAAGTAGTCGACGGGATCTTCCGGGCTCTCTTCATAAATCGCGACACCGAATTCGGGGGGATCCGAAGTGCGGCTCTGCTCGTCGATCGCCTGATCGAAGGGCAGGACAACATGGCGAGCGCCGATCGCGATATTGATCAACGCCAGCGCGTGAACGAAATCGTGATAGTGCGATCCTGAATCCATGGCGAGCCTCCCTGAATCACGGGCGAATGAAACATGGGTTCAGTATGGCAAAAGGTATGCCAATGCCCTGCGCCCGGATTGCCGGAGCGGCCTGTTTCCGCAAGCTTTCCGACTGCTTGGGGTTGCGGGCGTTTCATACAACCCGCTGCTGCGCCCGTTCAGCCAGCATCGAGCGGATGTTCAGCCACCACGCCGGTGCTTGGGCGAGCGATCGAGCGGCGGGGCGGTGCGCGGAGGTTGAGGCTTACCGGGAGACTGTTCTGAAGGCTCACGTTGAGTGCGCATCCGAGTCGCCGGGCTGCTATCCTCATCCGTTCGTCCGCCGTTTGCGGTCTCCTGACAGGAACAGAGGCGCTGACAGATGCCTGCGTGGGTGATAGCGATCTGGGATTCGGTCCGCAGCGGGATCTGGTTCGTGCCGACCGTTGCGTTGATTGCTGCCGTCACGGCCGCCGTCGTGATGCCGCGCGTTGATCAAACGATCGCCGTCGCGGATGTCCGTGGATTCAGTTGGATCGAGACGAGCGCGGAGAGCGCCCGTTCAACGCTGGTCTCAATCTCAAGCGCTCTGATCACGATGGCGAGCGTCGTCTTCTCGGTCGCGATGGTCACCTTGTCGTTGACCACGTCGCAGTTCGGATCCCGTTTGTTGAGAACGTTTCTCGACAGCAATGCGACGCAGGTGACGCTGGGAGTCTTTCTGGGCGCCAGTGCGTACTGTCTGCTGGTGTTGCAATCGATTACGACCAAGGAGGATCAGACGTTCGTCCCTCATTTTTCGGTGGGGCTGGCGGTGGCGAGCACCGTCCTGGCGATGGGGGTCTTCGTGTACTTCATGCACCATGTGGCCACGTCGATTCAGGCGCAATCGGTGGTACGGGCGGTGGCGGACGATCTCAACGACGCCATCGACGTCGTCTTTCCGGAGAGAATCGGCGACCATCCCGAACCGGACCACAACGCGCCCGCGAATCTTCCCGATTTTACCGCAGAGGATGCGATAGCCGTTGAATCGCATGCCGAGGGGTACTTGCAGGCGATCGACGGGGACGCGTTGCTGGAGGCTGCACGCGCGCATGACGTCGTGCTTCGGCTGGCGTATCAGCCGGGGCAATTTGTCGTTCATTCGACTCCACTGGCGCACGTGGCGCCGGCCGGGAACTGTGACGAGGAACTGGCGGAGAAGGTCCGCTCTTCATTCATCACCGGCATCCGCAGGACGCCTCGTCAGGACGTCGAATGCGCGATCGATGAACTTGTGGAAGTTGCGGTGCGGGCCCTGTCGCCCGGAATCAACGATCCTTTTACAGCCGTGGCGTGCATCGACTATCTCGGGGCGGCATTGCGGCGGCTTGCCACCCGCTCCACTCCGCAACCGATGCGTTACGACTCGGACGGCGCATTACGGGTCGTCGCAACGCCGATCACCTTTGCGGACGCGATGGAGTCGGCGTTCGTCCCGATTCGAGAGTACGGCCGGGACAGCACGATCGTCCACGCCCGCCTGTTGCAGTCACTCGAGATTGTCGCGAATGAAGTGCAGAATCCCGACGCCGCCGGCTGCGTGCGGGAACATGCCGAGATGGTGCTGCGTTCGGCCCGAAAGAATCTTCCCGAGCAAAACGACGTGGCGCGGATTGAAGACTATCACGACCGCGTGGTCCGGGTGATCGAATCCGGGTCTCAGGAACCGCGGCCGGCGGAATGAGAATTCCCGTCGGCAGAGACGCGGATGACTGCGCGACGCGAAGCGACGGCGTGGTCGCTGCTTACTCCCAGAAGCGACGGCGTCGCCACTTCCACCGGCTGCTTGAGCCGCGTCCGGTGATCAGCCCCAGAAGAGCTGCGAACAGAGACGCGCCGATGATCGACCAGATGATCGGAAAGGTCTTGCCGGCGAGAGTGATGGTCAGGATTTCCGGGAGTCCGAGTTTGCGAGCCAGCCAGGTTCCGAGCAACGCTCCGATGAATCCCAGCACGATCGACACGAGGCAGCCTCTTGGAGAACTTCCCGCCAGCGCCTGGGCGATCCCACCGCAGATGCCGGCGATTACCAACAGCAAAATGAATTCCAGCAGAGTCATCGTTTGCTCCAATGCGCGACGGTAATGCCTCATCCACGCTGAGTTGAACAACCACTCGCCCGCTTGCGGCTTCGTATTCTCAAAACGTACCGGCACAGGCCCGGTTGACAAAGCGGACTCTCCTGCGCGGTTCGGTTCAGTCCGGCCGAATCATCACTTCCCGCTTGAGCGTCTCCGCGCGGTCCCGCAGCCCGAGGATTCCGAGACTGAGCGGCACGACGTCCACGATTCGAGGGAATTCGGGAATCTCGACATCTTCCGGCACCCCTGCCGTGATCAGTGGGGCGGTGGAATCCAGAAAATGCAACGAGCCGTGCGAACCGCACGGGTGCGTTTCGGTCGCACTGATTCGGAACTCCGAACCCAGCCTGGCCGTGACCAGCAAGTCGCCGGTCGTTCGGGTGAATGAAGTCGCGATCCGTTCGAAGGCATTCGGATACTTTCCGTATGCGATGCTGCCGTCGCCGGTGTGTTCCGCATCGACGACGCTCAAGTCGCCTTCGACCTGCCAGTTGTTTCCATGAACGTCGCGCAGCAGTCCGGGGCCGGGATCCTCCGCACGGTGGAATGTCAACGCTCGCTGTTCTCCAGCGACGACATGGAACCGGAGACGATCCGGAACGGACCGGTCTTCAACCGCCCGGATGACTTGGTCGACCCGCGCGTGTTCCCGCAATCGGGCGGCGGCCTCTTCTCGCTGATTCGTTTCGAGTGTGGGACTGAAATAGATCTGTGCCGTGCGCATGTTGGGACACGCCATGATTTCGTCGTCTTCGCCCCAGTCGGCCCCGCCGGCAACGAGCCGAAAACCGTCGAGGATCTCCGTCAGGTCGATTTCTCGGTCGGCCGGTTCCGGTTCCAGATCGCTTTGCGAATGGTCGCCGGTGATGATGACGGCGGCTTCATCGAGCAGTTGTTGGAGTCCGCCCCGGCTGTCGATGAATTCGCCCAGGCGCTCATCGACTCGCTGGAGGACAGGCAGGGCGCTTACGGCGCCGACGCGGTGGCTCTCAAAGTCGTTGTTCGGGAAGTAGGCCAGTGTGAAGTCCGGCAGCGGTCCGGCGTCGCTCAGTTGGAGCAGATAATCTCCAGTCGTTTCATCGTGGAATCCGAAGCGTCGCAACAGTCCCCCGCAGCCATTGAGCGTTTGCGCGTGCGGCGACCGGATGAAGTCGGCGACGTCGCAGACGGCCGGCCCCTTGATCCGCGGAGCGAACCTCACGCCCGGCAGAAGTTCCAGCAGCAGCGGGACGTTGACCTGATGCTCGACGTCGCCGCGAAACCACATGTAGTTGATGACGCAAGACTGCAGGCCGGATCGTTCGACAAGTTCAAAGATCGTGTCGGACCGCAGCCGCTTGTAGTTGAGGTCGATGAGAAAATCGTGAAAGAAGTTCGCGAGGCCCTGGTTGACGATGACCCAGAAGTCGTCGCCGTGGTAGGCGACCTTCTTCCGATCGCGGTCGTACCAGAACGCTCCGGCGATCCCGTGTTGATGCGGATAGCGGCCGGTGGCGATGCAGGCCGTCGCGGCCGGCGTGATGGAGGGAAAACTGGAAAGGCAGGCGTCGTTCATCCCGCCGGCGCTGACGATTTCCGCCAGACGCGGCAGGTCGCCGCGGGCCAGCGCGGGTTTGACGACGCGGGTCGCCAGTGCGTCGATCACAACGAGGAGAACCTTTTTCACACATCACCTGCATGACAGACAACGTGGCTTTGACGTCTCAGAGCG
Source organism: Planctomycetota bacterium (assembly GCA_003388505.1). Taxonomy (GTDB): domain Bacteria; phylum Planctomycetota; class Planctomycetia; order Planctomycetales; family Planctomycetaceae; genus MB-PLM-1. Next base: position 66,432 of record QQVO01000068.1, on the reverse strand, counting down.
CGGGCGGGGGGTGAGTCGCTGCCATTCAACCGGCGAGTCGCGGCGGCCCGGTAATTCTCCCGAAATCGTTGCCGGGAGAATTGTAGAGCGGCGGGCCGTCTCAGCAATCCTGTGTGATCGACCCGGAAACGCCGGCTGGCCGGCGTTTCCGGGCGGGTGAACGGACTTGACGATTCCCGCCGTGCGGCTACGATTTTGCAATCGACCTTGGTTTGAGGGTCTGAGGGCCGGCTCGTGCATCGTCCCCGGAACGGCGGTTACATCGCCCCGGCGGCGGCGCTGACGAGCGACCGGTCGGACGGCCGGTTTTGTACTTGTTCGGCCGAGGAGTTGTTTTCCGCTCGCGGGGGCGGCGGAATTGTATCGTCCGGAGTTGCGCAATGTCTGCGCATCGTGGGAGATACAGATGGATACCCCGCAACGGATGGACTCCGAAACTTGCCTGGAGACAAGCGCGAACTCGGCGCCGGCCGATTCCGATTCGTGTGAGTTTCTGCTTGCCGGCGTCGGCGCGTCGGCCGGCGGCCTGGAGGCGTTGCAGGCTCTGTTTCGAGCGATGCCGGTCGACATCGGGATCGCGTTCGTCGTCGTCCAGCATCTCTCGCCGGACTTCAAGAGCCACATGCAGGAGTTGCTCGCGCGCGAGACGGAACTCCCGGTGCATCTGGTCGAAAACGGGATGGAGGTGGAGCCGAACAACGTCTACCTGATCCCGGCGCGGAAGGAGATGATCATCTCGGAGGGTCGGCTGCTGCTGACCGACCAGTCCCGGGAGCGAACTCTCACGCATCCGATCGACCAGTTCTTCCGTTCGTTGGCGAGCGACGCGGGGCGGAACGCGATCGGCATCATTCTCTCTGGGACGGGCAGCGACGGCTCGCGCGGCGTGCGGGACATCCACGAGGCGGGCGGCCTGGTGCTCTGCCAGAGCGAAGAGACGGCGAAGTTCGACGGCATGCCGCTCAACGCGCAGCAGACCGGCGTGGTCGACCTCGTGTTGCCGCCCCAGGCGATGCACGAGGCGCTGCGCAAGTACGCAGTCGAGTCGCTCAGCCCGGAACGACTGGCCGAGCAGCAGATTCCCAGTTCCCCGACGGAGGGGATCGACCGGGTCTTCGAGTTGCTGCAGTCTGAATACGGAATTGACTTCAACTACTATAAGGCGGCGACGATCGGCCGCCGCGTGGAACGCCGGCTGACGCTCAGTTCTCATCAGAATCTCGACGACTACATTGAGCATCTCCAGCAGAATCGCGAGGAACTTCACTCGCTCTACAAGGACCTGCTGATCGGGGTGACCCGCTTCTTTCGGGATGAAGAAGCGTTTGAAGCACTGAAGTCGTCCGTCATTCCAGACATCCTTGAGAGAGTGCCCCCGGAAGACGAGGTGCGGGTGTGGTGCGCCGGTTGTGGCACGGGGGAAGAGGCGTACTCGCTGGCGATGCTGCTTCACGCGGAATTCGGCCGCGCACAGCGGCCGGTCCGATGCAAGGTGTTCGCCACCGACGTGCACCGGGCGGTCCTCGAAATCGCGGCCGCCGGGCTCTATTCCGAGGACGCCGTCGACGACCTGCCGGACGAATACCGGGACCGCTATTTCGAGAGGGTCGAAAACGGCTATCAGGTGCGCAGCGAAATTCGGAAGATGAACGTGTTCGCGCCGCACAACGTCATCAGCGACGCTCCCTTCACGCAGATGGATCTGGTGACGTGCCGCAACCTGCTGATCTACCTGCAACCGGTTGCGCAGAAGAAGGCGCTGTCGCTGTTTCATTTCAGCCTCAAGCAGGGAGGCACGCTGTTTCTCGGACCCAGCGAAACTCCCGGTGAGATTGCGGACGAATTCCAGGAGATCAACAAGCGCTGGAAACTGTATCGCAAGCGGCGGGACGTGCGGCTACCGGCGGAGCTGCGGATGCCGCTGCTGCCGAGGACCAGGTCCAGCCTTTCGACGGAAGTCCGCCCGCCGCCGACGGTCGAGCGAAATCAGAGTCAGCATCTGCTGTGGATGTACGATCAACTGCTCGACGCGCATATGCCGCCGGGCTTTCTGATCGATGAACAATTTCAGTTGCTGCACACATTCTCCGGGGCGGAACGGTATCTGAAGGTGCGCAGCGGGCGGACGTCGACGAATCTGCTCGACCTGGTCGCGGAGGATTTGAAGACGCCGATCGCCGGCGCGGTCCGTCACGCCCTGAAGGACAACAGGCTCGTCAGCTATTCCGGCGTGAGAACGGTTCTGGCGGACAACCAGACGGAGCACCTGCGGCTCGTCGCAAGGCCGCTGACGCATCCCCGGGGGCACGAATCCCGTGTGCTGGTCAAACTGGAAAAAGTTGAAGCCCCCGAGTCGCGCGATGAAGCAGCCGTGGAAGTCGACGTCGACGAACTGACGCGAGACCGGCTCGAAAGCCTCGAAAGCGAACTTGATTACACACGGCAGAATCTGCAGACCACAATCGAAGAACTGGAAACAACCAACGAGGAACTGCAGGCCTCGAATGAAGAACTGGTGGCCTCCAATGAAGAGTTGCAGAGCACCAACGAGGAGCTGCATTCGGTCAACGAAGAACTCTACACGGTCAATTCCGAGCACCAGAAAAAGATCGACGAACTGACACAGGCCAATGCCGACATGGACAACCTGCTCGCGACGACGCGGGTGGGAGTGATCTTTCTGGACCGGGAGTTGCGGATTCGCCGGGCGACTCCGGAAATCCGGCAGGTCTTTCATTTCGCGGAGCGGGATGTCGGCCGGCGGATCGACGCATTCGCCCACAAACTGGAATACGACGACCTGGTCCGCGACGTGGAGCGGGTCGTCGAGAAAGGCGAGACGGTCGAGAAGGAGGTCGGGGACCGGCAGGGAACGGCGTATCTGCTGCGGATCGTCCCTTATCACGCGAACCAGGGAATCGAGGGGGCGGTGCTGACGCTGATCGACATCGAGTCCCTGAAGATGGCGGAGCGCGACCTGGCGCGATTCAAATTCATCGCCGATCACGGTCGCGACCTCAAGCTGATCGTCAACGCCGACGGGCGGATCCAATACGTCAACCACGCCGTCTGCAAGACGCTGCGCCGCGACGAAGCGGAGTTGCTGTCAGCGCACATCTCGATCGTCGGTCTCGAACTGCAGGACGAACGGTTTGAGGATCTCTTCGACCAGGCGCAGCAGGACCAGATTCCGCTGTTCGAATCGGTCGTCGAGAGCCGCGACGGACACAAAGTCCCGGTGGAAGTGAGCCTGACCGGCATGCGATTCGACGGCACGCCGGTGTTGTACGCCACGTTGCGGAACATCAGCCAGCGAAAGCAGACCGAACGCCGCGTCGCCGCCGAACACGCCGTCACCGAAGTGCTGGCGGAGGAACGCAGCATCGATCCGGCGATTTCCCGGATTCTGAACGGTCTTGTCCACACGCTGGACGTCGACCAAGCCGAGTACTGGAGTCCGAATGAAACGCGGACGCACCTCGTCATGCGGGCCCAATCTGCGGCCCGCGGCGAGGCCGGTTTGCGTGAGTGGCGGGAATCGGCCCTCGAAACCGAATTCGCACGCGGGGAGGGACTGCCGGGGAAGATCTGGCGGGACGGCGCGGCCGACTGGGTGACGGACATGAGCAACAGCGGCCGGGTTTCCCGCCAATCGGAGGCCGAGGAAGCCGGCCTCAAAACGGCGTTCGGTTTCCCGGTGATGGCGATGGGCGAAGTGCTGGGAGTCGTCGTCCTGCTGTCCGGGCGGCAACAGAAGATCGACGAAGCGCTGATCAATACACTCACGGCGATGGGCCGCCAGATCGGTCAATTCGTATGGCGGATCCGCAGCGAAGAGGCGCTGCGTTTGCGCGACCGGGCCGTCGCGGCGGCGCGCGACGGAATCATCATTGTCGATGCGCAGCAATCCAATCAGCCGATTATCTACGTCAACGAGGGGTTCACGAAAATCACCGGCTATTCCGCCGAGGAGGCCGCCGGGCGAAACTGTCGATTTCTGCAGGGACCGGACACTGATCGGGCAACGGTGCAGAAACTGCGGACCGCGATCCGGCAGAAGAGGCCCTGCCGGGTGACGCTGCAGAACTACCGGAAGGACGGAGAAAAGTTCTGGAATGAACTGCAGGTGACCCCGGTGCGCGACGAATCGGGCGAGGTGACGCACTTCATGGGCGTCCAGCACGACGTCACGCGGCGGATCGTCATGGAACAGCGGCTGCGGGCGGCGGAAAGCGAAGCGAAATCTGCGAATCAGGCCAAGAGCGAATTCCTGGCCAATATGAGCCACGAGATCAGGACGCCGATGACGGCGATCCTCGGCTTCTCCGAACTGCTGCTGCAGCGGACCGACGACGACGAACTGATTGACGGCCTGACGACAATCAAGCGGAACGGCGCGTATCTGCTCGAATTGATTAACGACATTCTGGATCTCTCGCAGATCGAGGCGGGACGAATCGAGATTCAATCGAGTGAGATCGAGACAAAGGCGCTGGTTTCGGAAGTGGTGAAACTGATGTCGATTCGCGCCCAGGAGAAGCAACTCCCACTGAACGTCGAGTTCGGGCCCGGCGTGCCGTCGATCATCCGCTCGGATCGAACTCGATTGCGACAGATCCTCGTGAATCTCATTGGAAACGCCATCAAGTTCACCGATGCCGGATCGGTCCGGCTGCGCGTCCAGAGCGGCGCGGAGGATCCGGGCGAATTGTGTTGGAGCGTGACCGACACCGGGATCGGGATGAGTGAACAGCAGCAGCAGCGGCTCTTCGAACCGTTCACTCAGGCCGACGCGAAAATCACCCAGCAGTTCGGCGGGACCGGGCTGGGGCTCAGTATCTCGCAGCGGCTGGCGAAACGTCTCGGCGGACGCATCGAAGTCGAGAGCAAACTCGGCGAGGGCAGCACCTTCAGCCTGATCATCCCGATTGAACGGCGGGACGACGTGGACCTGATGCCTGAAGGGGAGTTCACCCCGTCGTCAGACCAGGAGCCGAGCGGCGACCGAAGCCTGCCGCAACTGGAGTGCAGCATCCTGATCGCCGACGACCGGCGTGACATCTGGCGGGTCGCCAGCCATTTTCTGGAACAGGCCGGAGCGAGCGTGACGGTGGCCGAACACGGGGAACAGGCGGTGCGGCTGATCGAAGAAGCGAATCGCAGAGAGCAACCATTCGACCTGGTGCTGATGGACATGCAGATGCCGGTCATGTCGGGATTCGAAGCCACGGCGAAACTCCGCCTGTCGGGGTTCGACCGGCCGATTATCGCCCTGACGGCCGGCGCCATGCAGGGGGACCGCGACGCGTGTCTCAAGGCGGGGTGCGACGACTACCTGGCCAAACCAATCGACGGGCGCGAGTTGGTGAACGTTGTGGCGCAATACGTCCATTCCCGCCGTCGCCGCTCAGGCAGCCGGCAATCGCAGCGGTCCGTCTCCTACCAGCGGGTGCTGATCGTCGACGACGGCGTCGATGCGGCCGAGGCGTTGGCCCAACTGTTGGAATTCGACGGCTTTGAATCCCGGGTGGCGACGAGCGGCGAGGCGGCGCTTGAACTCGCTCGGGAGTTTCGCCCCGAGGTCGTCATCTCGGACATCAACCTTCCGGACATTGACGGATACCGGCTGCTTGGCGAATTACGCGAACTGGAGAGCCTTCAAGAGACACTGTTTATCGCCTGGTCGGGGGATACAAGCCCGCAGCATGGACGAAAGGCGCTGGCCGCAGGGTTCGACCGTCACTTGGGCAAGCCGATCGATATTGAGCAACTGCGGAGTCTGCTCATCGGGTAGAGTGCGTCCGCCGCCGGTCTGACGACCGCGCTGTGGGACAATGCGGGCGCGTTACTCTCCGGATTCAGCGAGCAGGTCGATGGCTTCGCCCGGCGGACGGGAGTGGAGCGCCTGGTCCGCGATTTCTTCCCTTTCGCTGTGCAGCCCCCCCTCCGCCGGCAGCGACGCCTCGCTCTCTTCAGGTGAGGGCTTTCCGCGCGGGGCGTCGACTCCTGGAGGACGGGAGGACTCTTCCGCGCTTCTGCTCAACTCCACGGGAACTCCCTTCGGGAAAATGACCTCACGCGATTCGTCCGGCATCGTCAGCCCGGCCTGCTCGATCGCCAGCTTGGTCAAACGGATCAGCGACGATCGCACCTTGTACGGACTGTAATTGTGGCCGTCGATCCAGAACTGGACTCGAAGGTTCACCGTGGCCGCTCCGAGTTCTTCAACCAGGACCAGCGGTTCCGGATCGTCCAATACGGCGGGATGTTCGCGAACGACGCCCAAGGCGACGTTCTGCGCCTCCGAGACCGAGTCGCCGTAATCGATGCCGACGGCGAAATCGAGACGCAACTTCGGATTGGCCGTGTAGTTGGTGATCGTGCTCTTGTAGATCGTGGAGTTGGGGATCTGCACGTGATTGCCCTGGAGCGTCATCAGCAGGGTTCCCCGCGTGGTCACTCTCTGAACGAATCCCTGGTGTCCTTCGACTTCGATCAAATCGCCGGCCTGAAAGGGGCGCTGGGTGCTGATCAGGATGCTGGCCAGAAAGTTCTCCGCGATGTCGCGGAACGCGATGCCGACCACGAGTCCCAGGAGTCCGGTTCCGCCGATGACGGTGGCGGCCATTTGCGTCAATCCGGAGACGCGGAGCACGAAGTAGATCCCGAGAATGAGGACGGGCACTGCGACGGCGCGGGCGGCCACCTGCCTCAGCAGGACGCTCTGCATGCGGCGTCTGAGCAGGACCGAAGCCAGCTGCATTGCCAGAATCGCCGCCAGCCAGGTCAGCCCGAGGAGCAGGATTGCGACCAGAATCAGCGGAGTCGCCTGAATGAGGTCGCGGGCGAGCAGTCGGATCTCGGTCCACGCCGGGCTGAGATCCCAGATCGATCCGGGGCGAACTTCGATGCGGTTGACGACCGCGACAACGTCTTCGGTGTTGCGCGCCAGCCGGGCGGCCCATTCCTTGTGCTCGTCGCGAGCGGCCGATCCTTCCAGGAACACAACGCCCTCGTCGACGGTCACTCGCGCATCTGCGAACCATTCGGTGGCCAGCAGGATTCGCTCAAGCCGGGCGGCGATCTCGTCGTCATCGGCTTGCGGAGTGACGTTGACTTCTTCGGACGGCGCTGAGGTCGACTCCTGATCCTCGCCGTCGACTCCCGGAATGGCCTCCTGTGCGCCGGCGGATCGTGGCGGAACGCACGCGCATGCGATCATCATCAGCAGCGCCGCCAGTCTCTGAACAGCACGCTCCCGGCGGGGATTTCGGTCTGGAGACGTGGCGAGTTCGATTGACGGCATGAGACTTCTGCGCGAGATCACCGGCCGTTGTCCGTGGCGGCGCTCGGTTCTTGCTCCTTCACGCCTGCAGTTTGCAGCGGCTCGGCGAAGGTGAGTGTTCTGTACGGGAACGGGATTTCGATTCCGGCGTCGTCGAGCGCGCGTTTGACGGCCGCGACAACTTCATCCCGCGACTCGCGTTCCTGCCGCGGGGTCGACCCGCACCACCAGGTCACCTCGAAGTTGATGCTCGAATCGGCGAATTCGCGGGCGAAGATCTCAACGTTGTGTTGCCCATCGACCGTCCGGCATTGCTCCACCGCACGTCGAATCACGTCGCGCGATTGATCGACGTCCTCCGAGTAGGCCACGCCGCAGATGACCGTGATGCGCCGCACCTTGCGACTTGTCATGACGTCGACCGGATTCTTGAACAGCATTGCGTTGGGCACGACGACAAGCTGTCCATCGACCTGCCGGATGTTGGTCATGCGAATCGTGATTTCCTCCACCTTGCCCCGCAGGCCTTCGCACTCGATGAAGTCGCCCCGGTCGAACGGGAATTTCCAGAGAATCAGCACACCTGCGAAGAAGTTCTCGAAGATGTCCTTGAAGGCGAATCCGACGGCGACCGACCCGAGCCCCAGTACGGTGAGAACCTTCGAGGGGGTCATGCCGGGGAAGACAACGACGGCCGCCGCCAGCAAGCCGCAGATCCAGACGGTGATGGTCGCGAACTGCGAAATCAGATCCTGCAGACTGGTTCGCAAGCGACTCCGTTTCGCGACCCGGCTCAGCACGTAGACGACAATCCGTGCGACGATCCAGGTGACCACCAGCAGCAGGAGTCCTGCGACGATGTTCGGGATCCGCAGGAGAAAACTCTCCCACATTCCCTCCAGGCTGGCCGCGACCATGTTGGTCGACTGGCGATAGTTGATGGCGTGGTCGACGTTGATGCGATTGACGACCGCGACGACGTCTTCGGTGTTTCGCGCCAGACCTGCCGCCCATTCGCGATGCTCGTCGACTGTAGTCGTCCCCGAGAGGAAGACGACGCCGTTGCGAACTGAGACATTTGGTTCCGAAAACCAACCGGTCGCCTCGAGGATGCCGGTGAGGCGCCGGCCGATCGATTCGTCGTCGGAGACGGATCGGACGCTGACGGCATCAGGCACGGAAGCGGAACCCTCCGGGTCGTCCGCAGTCTCTGCCGGGGATCCGCGATCACCGGGTTCCTCAGCAGTCGCCGGTTCCGTCTCCTGCTGCGAAACATCGGCTCCAGCGCCGGGTTGCTCCTGCGCGAGCGCGATTGCACCAACGCTCCCCCAGGCGGCCACGAGGATCAGGCACAGAAATCGGTTGGCGCGAATGCGATCCGGTCGATTGACGCTCATCAGCAGCACTCACCGGTCAACTGTTGCATGTGTTTCTCCCGTGTCGTCGTTCAGAGGACGCTGGCGCCTTCGGGGCTGCCTGTGGTCTGTTTCGGAGATTCGCACCTTATGTGCCGAACCGAATTCGCCCGCGGTCCACCGGCTGAACGCCGCCCTCTCGCTCGGCATATCTCCTTTCTATCACGGCAGATAGAGTCATCGTTGCACGTGCGGGATGAAAACCGGAGAGGCCGTTTGGTGGGATCGCGGCGACTCCTGACCAACCAGGCCGGTGTCTGATCGGACATCTGCTGCGGCCGGTGTTTTCTCGCCAGCCGCGAGAGCGCTCGCAACGCAACTTCCTACGGCCACGGTAGTTCCGGCGCGGCCAGCGATGCGTCTTACGAGATTGGCATCCGGTTTGCGAAACCGCCCTGAAACGATCGAGAGGCGGAACGGCCGGGGCCGCTTCACACGGATTGTCGCCCCGGCGAAACGGAACATGTGGAGGCAGTCGTGTCTGAACAACAAACAACCAGGAAAACCTCGCTCGTGTCGATGCTCCAGACGGCGTATCGCATGGAGTTAGAGACCGTCACGAATTATCTCGCGAACAGTGTGCACCTCGACGGAGTCGAGGCGGAGGAAGTGAAACGCTCGCTCGCGGGCGACGTGCAAGAGGAACTGGGGCACGCGACGCGTCTGGCCAATCGCATCAAACAACTGGGCGGCCGCATCCCCGGGTCACTCGAACTCAATTTCGATCAGGAGTCGATGCGTCCTCCCAAAGACTCGACCGATGTATTGTCAGTCGTTCGCGGGGTTGTCGACGCGGAGACTTCCGCGATTGAGCACTATCGCGATGTCATCAAGGCGGCGGAAGAGATGAGCGACGCCGTGACTGCGGATCTCGCGACGCAACTCCTCGCGGACGAAGAGGAGCATCGCACCCAGTTCGAGGGCTTCCTCGCCGGGTGGACGACCGACTGATTGAGACGAGGTGACGATCGACCGAACAACTTTGCCGGCGACGGAGGGTGGTCATGCCCCCCGCCCGACCACGCCCGTTCGTCGGCAATTTTTCCTGCCGCTGAGTCGTCAGTTGCAAAACTGATGGCTCAGCGGCTTTCTTTGTTTCGCCCCAGGGAGCGCCCCGACGCTTGTCGGTAATCGCGTGAAGCGCGAGATTATGCCAGCGCCTGCTGCTGCAAGGCCTGCATGACGTCGGCGAATGCGGCCTCCAGTTGCGGCGCGAGATTCCTGACGGAGTCTTGATTCTCCTTCACGGCGGCTTCTTCGACGCGAAGCGCCAGTTCTCGGGCGGCCGCGGCGTCGAAGTTGGCGGCGAGCCCTTTCAAGCTGTGAGCGGCGCGGCGCACGCCCTCCCAATCGCGTTCTTCCTCGGCAACTCGCACCGTCTCCAGCAGGGGGGGGGCATCCTGGATCAGAAACTCTGCCATGTCGCGCAGCAGTTCCGGATCACCGCCCAGGCGCTTCCGAGCCCCTTCGAGACTGATCACCTTCCGATCCTTCGTCCCAGCGGCGCGCGACGCAGCACTCCCGGCCGACGCTGCGGTTTGCGGCCCGGCGCCCGGACGCGCGGAATCCCGGCGGGAGGCAAACTGTTCGACGAGAAACACCATTTCGTGTGCGTCGACCGGTTTCGAGAGATAGCCGTCCATTCCGGCCTGCAGGCACCGCACGCGGTCGCCCGGCAGTGCATGCGCCGTCATGGCGATGATCGGCACGCCGGCCTTGCGTTCGTCATCCAGGTCGCGAATGGCGCGGCTGGCCTGATAACCGTCCATGGTGGGCATCTGAACGTCCATGAGAATCACGTCAAAGTCGTCCCTGAGATGCTGCTCGATCGCGTCTCTGCCGTTGTGCGCGACCGTGACGTCGTGCCCGCGCTTGGTCAGGATGGCGCGGACAACTTTCTGATTGGCGGGTGTGTCTTCCACAACGAGAACCCGATGCGCACGCGCGGCGGCTGCGATCTTCTGAACGGCGTTGGTGTCGGTCTGCGGTCCTCCGAGCGTGGTCATGATCGCATCCATCAGAACTGATTCAGAAACCGGCTTTTCGATGAAGGCGTCGATGTCCAGGTCGCGAATACGATCCTCGAACGTCTGGCGGTCGGCGGACGACATCATCAGAATCACGGCCGAGTCGCCTGCGCCCTCACGTTCCAGCGTCTCCACCAGCGAAAATCCGTCGATCTCCGGCATCAAGGCGTCGACAATCAGCAGTTGGAAGGGCTTGTTCGCATTGCAGGCGGCGCGGATTTGTTCGACCGCCTGCGAGGCACTCGTCGCGACGGCCGGCTCCAGCGACCATTCCTTCAATGTCTCGCTCAGTATGCGGCGGTTGGTTGCGTTGTCGTCGACCACGAGGACGCGCAGATCCTTCAACTGGCGGACGCGCGGTGCGGGATCGGCGCTGCGGTCCGCCAGCACCCGGAATCGGGCCGTGCAGGTGAACCGACTGCCCTGACCGAGTTGGCTCTCCACGGAGATCCGTCCCCCCATCCGCTCGATCAGTTCGCGACAGATCGTCAGCCCGAGGCCCGTTCCGGTGTGCTTCCGCGTCGACGACGCGTCGGCCTGCGTAAAGGGTGCGAAAATCCTCTGCTGGTCTTCAGCCGAGATTCCGACGCCCGTGTCTTCAACCGTCAACTTCAAGACCACGTCGCCGTTGACGCGCTCGTCCTCCGCGATGCTGACGGTGACCTCTCCCTGCTCGGTGAACTTGATTGCGTTTCCGGCCAGGTTCATGATGACCTGTCTCAACCGTCGCCCGTCCCCTTCAAGGCGATCAGGAACACTGGAATGCACCTGTCCCGCCAGTTCCAGGCCGCGCTCGTAGGCGCGCAACGAGAGCGCGCGAATCGCCTCGTCAAACGTCCGCCGCAGACTGAACGGCTCGACGTCCAATTCCAGCTTGCCGGCTTCGATCCGGGAGAAGTCGAGTAAATCGTTGACGAGCGAGAGCATCACCCGCGACGAATCCCTCGCCGTGTCGAGGTAATCTCTCGTCATCGGCGAGAGATCCTCTCCCAGGACGAGATCGATCATCCCGATGATGGCGTTCATCGGTGTGCGCAATTCGTGGCTGATGTTCGCGAGGAACTCGTTCTTGGCCTTGAGGGCCGAAACCGCGTCTTCTCGCGCCCGTTCCAGCTCAGTCTCTCGCCGTTTCCTCTCCGTGATGTCGCGTTCGATGGCTGCGGATCCCACAATCCGTCCGCGCGAATCGAAGATCGGAGAAACGGTCAGGGAGACGTCCAGTTGTTCGCCGGACTTGTTTCTCCGGCGGGTCTCGAACCGCAGCAGCGGGCGGCCGGTGCGGACCGCGTCGCGGATCTCGTCTTCCTCTTCCGTCATCCCCGGCGGCAGAATGATGGCCGCCGTTTTTCCAATCGCCTCGTCCGCGGAGTAACCGTACATTGCCGCAGCGCCGTCGTTCCAACTGATAATCGTTCCGTCGAAGTCTTTGCTGATAATCGCGTCGGAAGAGCTGTCGACGATGGCCGCCAGCCGGGAACGCTCTTCATCCCAGCGGCGCCGTTCGAGGATGCGTCCCAACTCGTTGCTGATGCTGCCCACGAACAGCAGCAATTGGGGTTCCGGGGTGAGTTCTTCTTCGGAAAAGAACTCGATGATGGCTTCGACTTCGTCGTGCGCCGTCACCGGGAACCCGAACACTCCCTTGACGCCGAACTGCCGGCTCAACTGCTTTCTCAGGAAATCGGGACTCTGCGTGATATCGCGAATCCACATCGCTTCCCGCCGCTGCCAGATCTCTCCCGGCAGACCTTCGCCCGGGGCAAAGGAAAGGTCTTCCATCTCGGCAAGAAACCGCTTGTGGCGCTGCTCGTCGATGCCGTGCCAGATGCCTTTCGTGTAAAGCCGGGCGCGACGGCGATCCGGAATCCAGGCGTGTCCGACCTGCCAGCCGGTCATTTCACACATCACCTTCAACGAATTCCGGATGGCGTCCTCGAAGGTCTCGGCCTGCGCCACCAGCAAGGTCGCGTGCTGCAGCAACTGAGCTTCGAGAGTCTGGCGCTCCCGCCGCTTGACCTCGCTCTCGCGCGACGACAGGTCGCGGATAAACAACGCGAAATGGAGCGCCCCGGCGACGTCGATCGGGCTCAGAGTCAGTTCGACGGGGAACTCGCGGCCGTCCTGATGCCGCCCCTGCATCGCCATTCGGCGACCGATCGCCGAGTCGCTGGAACGGGTTCGGTACCGCTCCATCGTCATGGCCAGTCGGTTTCCATCCTCGCCGGCCAACAACCGGGCGGACACCTGTTGTCCCGTGACGTCCTCCCGGTGCCAGCCGAACATCAATGCCGCGCGCAGATTCCAGTCGACGATTCGCCCGACTTCATCGACGCAGATGACGGCGTCCAGCGCCGCGTCGAGAATCGATTTGTAGCGTTCAGAAGCGGATGACACGGTTCGCTCTGTCACCGGGAAAGCTGATTGTGTGGAGAGTCAGCCTCATTGTAGAGACCTGCGGCAAACGGGAACGCGACACATCGAAATCCGAGCGGAGCAGTGCCGCCTCCTGCGATCGACGTGCCGGCGCACGCAGAAGCGATCGACCGTTCACTTGAACGGTCGATCGCTTCCAAACGCACTCGCGGAAGAAGATGCAGAACGCCGCATCAACGGGAGGATTCGATTTCGATTTCTCTCTCCGGTGCGTCGTCCTGGATGTCGACGTCGATGTGTTCATCGATCTCTTCGCCGACCTTCTCCACGCCTTCGGCTGTCTGCTCGGCCAACTCTTCCGTTGCATGCACGAGTCCCTGCGTGTCTTCCTGGATCTCCTGGAGTTCAACATTCATGGTCGCCCGGTCGGGCGACGTGCTGAAACTCAGCCAGCCGAAGAGGGCCGCCAGGAGCACCACAATCACGGCGACGAGTAACCCTTTCATAGGTCACCTCACAGGTTGTTTGTTGTTCGTGTGTGGCCCGAAACGCCAACGCGTCCGGGATGCGCGACATCCTCGAGGGCGGGCAGACTTCGAGGGTCGGCTGCATCCCGAACGGTTGACGTACGTATGCAGTTCCTACAGCCGTGCCCGTCGCCCCGTGACCAGCGAGACGACCAGCAACACGAGAAAGACGACGAAGAGGATCCAGGCGATCTGTGCTGCGACGCCGGAAATGACGCCGAGACCCGGCAGAATGGCGCAGATTGCTGCGATCACCAGAAAGATGAGTGCCCAACGTAACATGGTGTTTCTCCTCGATTCGAGGCCTGAATGTTTTGAGATTTCCTCGCCGCCGGTCGGCGATCGAGACACCCGGGCGACAGGGCCGAGGCCTGTGCGGTCTGCGCCGAGCGTTGCGTGTCCTTGCGAATCCCTTCGTGAGCGGCGTGCTGCATCGATTGCGATGCCCTCACTCCTCTCCCAGTTCTCCATCGATATTCAGTTCACCGGTTTCGGTGTTTTCGTGGACTTCCAGATCCACGCCGGGCGCTTCGACGTCGAGCACCTCCCTCTCGTTGCTGCACCCCGCGAAGGTCGCCGCGAACGCCGCGGCAACAAGCAGGGCCGAAGCAACCAGAAAACCGAACGATGTGGATCTGCGCTGTCTCATGGTTTCGCCTCCCTCTGAGAGAGAGGTCAGGCACGGGGCGTGCCAATCGCGGCCAAGTTGAGGTGATGCGCCGCAACTCGCTCGCTTGCAACGAGATACGAGTTGAGCGCAGCCGGGGGTTCTCGGGTGGGTGGAGCAGACGATTCGATCGGCCGCAGAACACGCCGATCGTTCATCGCGCAACCGCGCGAGCTGTCAATTCAGGATTGAACAACCACTCGCCGTTCACGAACTGGACGTTCGCGCGCGATGCAGCGCCGATGCTGTCGGACGCACGCCCGAACCTGTCCGTTGCACACAACCCGGTTGGGGCCCGCCGCGCGGAACCGGGCCCAGGGGCTTCTCGAACAGGACACAGATTTTCGCGGATTTGGCGGATCGCCACGGATTGTGCGGGGAATTCCTTCAAAAGGCGGCAGCGACGAGTGCGCATTGATCCAGGCGTGAATACTCTGCACTCCACAGAAAGCAATCAGCGAAAATCGGTCCAATCCGTGGTCATCCGCGTTCCATTCGAATCTCTCGGAGAGCAACTCAATTGGCGATCCAGAGATGTGTGCAAACGACAGACGCCCGAACTCCTGCGTGCCTCGGTGTCTCCGTGGTGAATCATCCCGGCTCACTCTTCGTCGCCGCCGATTGAGACGTTCTTGTCGAGCGAAATGCCGAAGGCGCCGATACGGTCCCGCACTTTGCCGCGCGTGATGCCGAGGATCTCTGCGGTCTGGGTCTGATTCCCGCCTGTTTGCTGCAGCACGCGGGTCAGAAGATAACGTTCCATCACTTCGAGGGTTTCCGCATACAGGTCGGTCGAGCCGTCCCGCAGGCGGGCCTCGACGAGCGGTTTCAGGTCGGAGGTGGGCAGTTCGTCGTCAGATCCATGAACCTCCGACGCATCGCCGAGGATTTCGGGGGGCAGAAAGTTGGGGACGATCACCGGGCCCGAGGCCTTCAAGACCGACTGCCGGACGACGCTCTGCAATTCACGCACGTTTCCCGGCCACTCGTAGCGGGTGAGAATTTCGACCGCCTCCGGCGAGAGGCCCTCGATTCCCGGTTTGCCGAGTTCCTGGCTGGCCTCCGCCAGAAAATGCTGCAACAGAAGCACAACGTCCTCTTTGCGCTTTCGCAGGGGGGGCAGCGCAATGGTGACTCCATTGACCCGGTAGAACAGGTCAGCCCGAAACTCGTTGTCCTCAACCATCTGCTCGAGGTTGCGGTTCGTTGCCGCGATCAGCCGCACATCGGTCTCGATCGTCTCGTTCCCCCCCACCCGCTCGAATCGCTGCTCCTGAAGCAGGCGCAACACCTTGCCTTGCACGAGGGGCGACATGTCGCCGACTTCGTCCAGAAACAATGTTCCGCCGTTGCATTGCTCGAACTTCCCGATCCGTCGCCGATCGGCGCCGGTGAATGCGCCTTTCTCGTGGCCGAACAACTCGCTTTCGAGCAGGGTGTCGGGCAGGGCGGCGCAGTTGACCGCCATGAACGGTTTGTCGGAGCGATTGCTGTGCTGGTAGATCGCCCGCGCGACCAGTTCCTTCCCCGTTCCGCTTTCCCCGCGAACGAGAACGGTCACGGTCTGCCGGGCCACCCGTCCGATCGATTTGAAAACGTCCAGCATTTCGGGACCGCGCCCGATGAACAGCTCGCCCTCTGCGGGACTGGCGTCCCCGATCGGCACGGCGACCGGAACCGTCATCATGCGACGCGTCTCGAGGGCGCTCGCAACCAGAGTCTTGAGCGCCGGCAAGTCGAGCGGCTTGGCAACGTAGTCGTAGGCCCCGAGCCGCATGGCCTCGATCGCCGTCTCGCTCCCCGCCCCGGCGGTGATAAAGATCACCGGCAACCGCCCGTCAAACGCCTGAATCTGCTCCAGCATCTGCAGACCGGAAGTCCCCGGCAAAACGACATCGAGAATGACGACGTCCGGCCGGCACTCTTCGAGAGTCGTCATTCCCTCTTCCGCCGAGGACGCCGTGACGACTTGCAGCCCGTCGCTCGAAAGCGACTTCTGAACCATGTGCAGGATGCTTCGATCGTCGTCAATGGCAAGCAGCACGGCCACGGCATGACTTCCGGCGAATTACGGGGCAAGAGCGGCGTCGAATCTCAACGCTGTCACGATACTGGAACGTGTTCGTTGAAACCATCGTTTTCTGACGGATGTTTCGATCGAATCTCGACCCCCATCCGCCCCCTCAGTATTGCCTGAAATAGTCGGAGACGTCGCGGTCCCGGCGGCGGGGAGTCCAATAACTCGCCGCCTCCGGATCAAATTCCAAGTCGAGCATTCGGCCGCGCGTGCCGCGGACTGCCAGGGCGATCGGCGTGAGGACCAGGTAGTACACCACAGCCAGCAGCAGGTGTGACACGAGCCAGCCGAGCGGGAAGACAGCGGCCATCCAGCCGACGTAGCACCACCGGACGGCCGCCGGCCGGATCAGCCCGGTGATTCCCAGCACGACCGACAGGGAAATGATTGCCGCACCGACCGAGACCGGGAACCGGTCGCGCCAGACCCACAGCAACAAGCAGAAGAAAAGAACCTGCAATCCGGCGAACCAGCGCAGTGTGCGAGCGTCGGGGTTCCAGTTGATTTCGGTCATGCGATTTGAGCCTTTGAGCGCGAGAACGAAGAATACGTCGCTGCGAAACACGAAGCGGGATGAAATCAGTCCGGCGGCAGTCCTTGGGGATAATCTGCAAATCGGCGGACGTTGCCGGGCGGTTGCTGCGACTTCTCCAGCACGAACTGCTCGATGACCAGCAGGTCCATGTCGGTCGCGAGGAAACAGCGGTACGCGTCTTGCGGCGTGCACACGATCGGCTCGCCCCGGACGTTGAAGCTGGTGTTAATGACGACCGGACTTCCGGTCTGCTTCTCAAAGGCTTTGAGCAAGCGGTGAAAGCGGCCGTGTCTGCTGTGGTCGACCGTCTGCAGCCGGGCTGAACCGTCGACATGGGTCACGGCAGGGATTTCCGAACGATTGATCTTGAGCCGCTCGAGTCCCTGGAGGGAAGCGGCTGCGGGCGTCGTCGGCCGGCGCTTCGCTTCGTTGACCTGGGCGACGAGCAGCATATAGGGGCTGTCGCGCGTCGCGCCATTGGTGTCGAAGAATTCGGTTGCGCGATCGGACAGCACGGCCGGTGCAAAGGGGCGAAACGACTCGCGAAACTTGATCTTGCGGTTCAAAAGCGATTGCATCCGCGCTGAGCGCGCATCGCCGAGGATGCTCCGTGAACCGAGTGCGCGCGGTCCGAACTCCATGCGGCCCTGCATCCAGCCGACGACCTTTTCGGAGGCGATCGCCTCCGCAACCGTGGTGCACAAGGCGTCTTCATCTGTGATTTCCCGGTAGGGGGCGGCGATCGAGTCCAGAAAGGCACGGATTTCCTCGCTGGAGAAACGTGGTCCGAGGAGACTGCCGTGTTGGCTGTCTTCAGGATTCACGTTCCGCTCCTTGCCGAGCAACTGATGCCACACGAACAATGCTGTCCCGAGCGCTCCGCCGGCGTCTCCCGCCGAGGGTTGGATCCACACGGATTCAAACGGCCCTTCACGGAGAATCCGGCCGTTGGCGACGCAATTGAGAGCGACGCCGCCCGCGAGGCAAAGGTTTTTCTGGCCCATTTCACCGTGCACGTGACGCGCCATCCGCAGCATGATCTCTTCGGTGACGTGCTGAATGGACGCCGCAAGGTCCATTTCGCGCTGCGTCAAAGGACCGTCCGGCACGCGCGGCGGACCGCCGAAGAGTTCGTGAAACCGGCGGGAGGTCATTCGCAACCCGTGGGCGAAACGGAAGTACGACATGTCGAGCCGCAACGAGCCGTCCCGCTTCACGTCGATCAGACGCTCCCGAATCAGATCGGCGTACTTCGGCTCGCCGTACGGCGCGAGGCCCATCAGCTTGTATTCGCCCGAGTTGACCCGAAACCCGCAGTAGTAGGTAAACGCCGAGTAGAGCATTCCGAGCGAATGCGGAAACCGGAGTTCGTGGCTCAGTTCGATCCGGTTTCCCCGGCCGACGCCGTAACTTGCGGTGGCCCATTCGCCGACGCCGTCGACGGTCAGAATGGCGGCTTCCTCGTAGGGCGACGGGAAGAAGGCGCTGGCCGCGTGGGATTCATGGTGTTCAGTGAAGACGAGTCTCTTCTGGTAGCCCCGGTTGAGACCTTTCCGAATTTCGCGCGAAACATGCAGCTTCTGCTTGAGCCACAACGGGATCGCGGTTGCAAACGATCGGAATCCGGCCGGCGAGTAGGCCAGGTAGGTTTCCAGCAGGCGATCGAACTTGAGGAGCGGCTTGTCGTAGAAGGCCACGAAGTCCAGATCTTCGGGCTTCAGGTCCGCTTCGGAGAGGCAGTAGTCGATAGCCTGCTGAGGGAAATCGGGATCGTGCTTCCTGCGCGTGAACCGCTCTTCCTGCGCCGCGGCGACGATCGATCCGTCGACAACCAGCGCGGCGGCGGAATCATGATAGAACGCGGAGATCCCAAGAATGGCCGTCATGTGCGATTTCCGTTTAGCCGCGACCCGCAGGGGAGCGCTCTCTCTCCAATCGCAGCCAACCGCCGAGAACAACCCTCACGTCAATTCCGAAACCGACCGCTCAGCAATGGCGGAGCGTTGGACCGGATGCGGCCCGAACCCGGACACTCAACGCGCTCGCCATTGACGATCACCTCCGCTCCCACACGGGCGGCAACCGGCGCGCGTCGGCCCCCGACGTGGCCGACATCTGCAGGCCGCTGGCTTGTGACGTGTAGAAGATCCGGCCGTTGGAGACGGACGAACCGAGACATTCGCGGGAGTCGACGGCCGGACCGGTTGCGACCAGCTTGTGCCCCTGCGAGAGGTCGAGCATGTCCATGTTGGGGCCCATCAGAAACGGACCGGACACGGTGAACCGCGTGCAGGCGTAATCCAGATCGAAATCGTAGGCGATCTTGCCGGTCTCCTTGTCGAAAACATGGCATTGGGCGCGAATGGCATTGGAGAAAATGAAGTCGTCGGCGACGGTGACCACGTTGACGGCCGACGCCACCGGATCGGACTTCCAGACCAGCGACCCGTTGTCAGCGTTGAGGCAGAGAATGTGTCGCTCCTCGATTCCTTCCCGCGCTTGGTTGTAGCCGCCGAGATAGAGCCGCCCGTCTTTGGCAGTCACCGTGCAGCCTGCCGTGACGTAGTAGTCGGTGGTCAACCACTGCACCTCGCCGGTGCGGGGATCAAGCCTCGCCGTGAGGCCGTTGACTCCGTCCTCAACGCCCCGCCGACGATTGCGGCTGGCCTGGTAGCCGAAAAATGTGGAGTAGTAGAGCCGGCCGTCCATCAGCGCCAGGCCGCAGTCGTTGCCGCCGGAGCCGAATTCGGAAAAGTCCTTCTCCCAGACCACTTCGCCCGTCCGGAGATCCCAGGCCCATAAGCGGGGACGGTTGTCTTTGGGGTAATAGGGGTTGTTGTGAGAGTAGATGAAGCTCATCACTTCACCGCCGTCGTCGGTTTCGGTGAGGTTGCGCCAGGCGAACGCCTTCTCCGACCCGCTCGGTGAATACCGTCCGGAACCGGAGGCGTAGATCACCAGATCGTCGTGAACGACCGGGGGAAACTGCCGGCTCCAACTCGGCGAACCGGTGAACGGCGCCTGCCACAGCAGTTCGCCGGTTGCCGCGTCGAGACAGCGCACCCACGATTGCTCGATGCCCGCCTGCGGGACGATCAGTTTCTCCTCGAAGTAGAGCGGGGACGTGAAGGAGAGGTAGACGCCGGGCCAGTAGCGGCGCCACAAGAGCCGCCCGGTTTCCTGCTCCACTGCGATGATCTGTCCTTCGGCGGTGTGGGTGTACATGCGGCCGCCTCCGCAGACCGGAATATGCTTGACCGACCCTTCGACGCGCCGCACCCACCGCATTCTCAGGGGAGGCTCGATCCCCTGGGTCTTCGCGTTCGTGCAGCCCATGTCGCCGTAATTTGTGTACCAGTTGTATTTTTCGTCGGTGTAGTCGCCCGTCAGCGGGCTGCGGATCTCGTGGACGGCGAGCGGTTCGACCGGCGGAGCTTCGTTTGCACCGGGCCCCAGGACGTACAGATATCCGTCTTCGCCGCCGAAGTAGATGCGCCCGTCGCAAACGGCGGGCGGGGCTGTGATCGGGCTGCCGAACGGCGTCTCGAACGACCAGACTTCCTGCTCGCCGTCGAGCGGGGCCACGTACAAGACGCCGTTGAGCCCACCGTACACCGCGTGGTTCGCCGCCAGAATCGGGGAGCAGATCGACGGGTAGCCCCCCAGCGACTCCGGTTGTTCCTCTCCGGGCTGATGACGGCAGAGGCCGAATCCCTCTTCCGGTCGAACCCGGTAGACGTCGTCGCCGCGCAGGCTCACCGAGGCAAAGCTGAGCAGTCCCGGCGTGTCGATGTAGGTCGTGGTCCCCGGAACTTCCGAGGCGCTCAACTCGTCGTTTTCATTCAGCCGCAGAATCTCGACCCGACCGGCATTGTCGCGGCGATGCCACTGAATGTAGACGGCTCCCTCCTCGCCGATGCTCTGCCCGAAGGCGGCCGGGTACTCGCTCCCGTGGAACTTTGGAATCTCTCCGACGATCCGCAACCGCGGGCTGTCCCCGTCATCCTCGAGGAATACGACGCGCCCGCCGGCCGGAACGACGACGGTTCGCTCGTGCACTGCGAGATTGCGGGAGCAGCAGAAGTGGTCCCGCCAGTTGACGCGACCATCCCGTTCTGCGTACCACTCCTCACCGCTCCACCTGTTCCCTGAGAAGTCGAGCAGTTCCCGGACGAAGTCCCATTTCCATGCGACCTGCCCGTCCGACTCCACCGCGTAGACCTGTGCCCCGAGCGTGGCGAAGTACACGCGGTCTCGACCTGCGGCCGGAGCGCTGAAGATCGGATCGAGGCAATCGACCTCGTTGACGATTTCGCCGGACGCACGGTCAATCACATAGTAGATGCCGGCCGTGGTTCCCACGTGCAGGTACGGGCCGACGATCGCCGGCGAGCTGATATTGTTGCAGTTTTCCGGCCCGCCCCTGGTTTCCACGCGCCACACGGTTTCGAGTGTCTCCGCATCGAAGCAGAACACGACGCCTGAGCCATCGATCACATAGACCCTGCCGTCCGCGATGACCGGCGACGTGTAGATGCCATCCGTCAGCGGGACGGCGCCCGCCAGGCCGAGCGATTCCGGCTCAAGCGTCCGTTCCGGCGCGTCGCCGGAATTCCTTGAATCGAACTTGAACTGCAACCAGTCTTCCCCCTGCGCGGGGAGCGAAACCAGAAGAATGGCGAGACTGAAGGTTGCTCTGCGGAGGAAGTCTGTCATCAGGGGGAGTCTCTCAATCGAGCGGCCGCATGGTTTCACTATCGGACTTCCGGCATCGTAACGCACCCCGACGATGCCGTGCCATGCTCGATCAAATTCAAGAGTCCCTGACAAAACGATCCCCGGGGTGGCCGGGGCTGGACTGCTTAGCGTTACCCACAATTTCAGATCAGTGAACAACCACGGAATGCACTGAAGCCACGGAAAATGGCCACGAAAAACACAAAGAGACCCAGCGCGGCCTCCGGCCGCAACCAATGTAGCCGACTCGCTCCGTCGAGTCGGATGTCCACGACGTGGAGTATGCTGCACGCGAAATTTGCGCACCACGCGAAGATTCTCACCGTTCGTAGCACGAAAAAGAGACGATGTCGCGGCTTTACTTTTTGTGGCTTTTTGTGTCTCTCGTGGCAATCCTGTCGCATGGTTCCAAGACCACGGGTGACAGGTTCACTTCATTGCGGCGATAAGCCGCCGGGATTTCCGAATGATCCGGTGGTTCGCTGCTCTCAAGTGCCAGGCAAATTGTGGGTAACGACATGGGCTGGACTGAAAGGAAGCCCCGGTCGTGCATGCACCGGGGCTTCGCAATGCTCCAGCCCCGGCCACCCAGCCAAGGCTGCGTTACGCCTCGACGGGCGCCTCGACGCCTCCGGTGTACTTTTCGTCCTTGGCCTCGTGGCCGGTCAGGACTTCCGCGGAGTAACCGCCCTTCGCTTTGAAGTAGACGATCAGGATCAGGTAGCAGGCCAGCATGAAGATCGGGAAGATCGCCATGTCCCGCAGCGCGCGCTGGTTGCTGCGACCGCGCACTTCGGCCACGCGGGCGGCCGCGGCGGCTTGTTCGTCTTCTGGAAGTTCCTCAATCAGGGCGGCCAATTGCTTGTCATCGATCGCCTCGTAGGAAAGGATCTCATAGATGGTCTTCTCGGTCACCGGTTGGACTTCTCCGCTCTCCACCAGACCGGGAAGTTGGTCGTTTAACTGCTCGTTCTCGACCAGGGCCTCCTGTTGGACCCGCGTCTGCAAGACGCCGATGTAGGGAAACCCGAGCGTGCCCACCGCCAGCATTCCAATGCCGGCAATCGCGTTGAGCGTCAGTGCGCCCCCCTTGGGACACTGCTCAGAGACAACTCCCAGCATTGTGGGCCAGAAAAACGTTTTTCCGAATCCGTAGAGCGTCGCCGCCGTGAAAATCGCGAATCCCTGGGCCGCGCTGAGATAGGTCAGGCCGAAGATCGCCAGCACGGCGCTGATGGCCAGCAGGCCCAACGGAGAGAGCGTGTGGACGATCGGTCCCGCCATGAAACGCAGCACCAGCATGATGGCGGACGTGTAGACGAGAATCCATCCGGAGTGAAATCCCTCTTCCTTGGCGACGTCTTCCATAATGCCGGTGATCCAGCCGTCGGTGCCGATTTCGGTCGTGGCGAGCGGCATCATGATGACGATCAGAAAGAGCAACAGCCCCCGGCCCATCGACCTGGTGTACGCCCCGAAGGCGCCGACCATCAGCACACCGAGTGCGACGAAACCGAGTTTCGTCGTCGACGACAATTCAACGGCCCCGCCGTTCGAGAAGAAGTCCATCAACTGCAGGACGATCAGCACGCTGACAATCAGCGCGCCGCCCACGCCAAACTCCTGAAGCATCTCCCGGTAACTCACGCCGGCGGAGACCCGCTCCTGTTCCGGGAATTGCCGGCCGATCAGCATGACGAAATAAACCACGGCCGGGACGGCAATCAGACCGACCTTGACGGCCCAGGGGGTGGAACTGGCGAACGTGTCGATGCCGATCAGCAGCAGTCCCGTGATCACCAGGCCGCCGGGCCAGCCTGCATGCAGGATGTTCAGCCACTTGGTCTTCTCCTTGCTGAACATGGTGGCGACGACCGGATTGATGAATGCCTCCACCGTCCCGTTTGCCAGCGCGCAGATCAGGCTGCCCCAGTAGAGAAGCTGAAAACCGAGTTCCTGGTTCGTGTCCTGCACGAAGTATGCGGAGACGCCCATTGCGGCCCAGGTCAAGTGGCCGAGGCTCGCGATGACCATCGCGGTCTTGTAGCCGATTTTGTCGATGACCAGGCTGAAGAGGATGATGCTGACGGCAAAGGGCCAGATCCCGATGCCGGCCAGACGCCCCGCCTCGGCCGGGTCGAGGGCGAAGTCTTCCGACCATGCGTTAATCAGGAACAGACGGCCGACGAAAGCGAAGGCGGTCGTGATCAGAGCAATAAAACAGCCCCAGAAGAGAATCTGGCTGTTGGCATTCGAAGAAGGCGCGCTCTCGGTACTCATGAAGACGGTCTCTGTGGCGAGGTAATACAGGCCGCTCGACTGAGCGGAGGCTCGACAGACTCGGACGTCCTCCCTGGTGGACCGAGAAATGGAACGCGGATTCTACCCCTCCGCCTGGCCTGACGCCACGCGCGACGGGCGATTTTTGCGCTCCAGGATGAGAAGGTTTGCGCGTCGTGAGGCCTGGATCGATCCGGGAAGACTGACGCCCGGACCGCCGTCGCACGCCAAAGCCCGGAGCGCGTCCCAGTGAGATCGGTGCATCCCCCCGCGGGGCCAATCGAGGTCTTTCCAGATCGCCCGCAGCACTTCGCGCACGAAATCGGCCGGAGCGGAGGTCAGCGGCCCGCAGTCAACCCGGACGCACTCTGCGGCGGCGTCGACGAGCACGGCCCGGGATGTGAGATCAACGACGTAACGCATTGACTGCTGCGCTTCGCCCGCCTGGGCGGCCAGACGCAGCAACGCCGCGTCGACTGCTGGATTGAAAGACTCTCGAAGCAGCGGCAGCAGCGTCTGCCGGATTCGATTGCGAGTGAACGACTCATCCCGGTTCGTCGCGTCATGCCGCCACGAGAGGTTCGCTCCCTTCAGATAGCTCTCAAGCAGGTCGCGGGAACATCGCAACAGCGGGCGGGCGATGGTCACGCCGGTCGGCAGCGTCCGCGTTGCCGGAACGCCGGCCAGGCCGGCCAGACCCGTTCCGCGGACGATGTGATGCAAAATGGTCTCCACGTTGTCGTCGCGCGTGTGGCCGACGCAGATGTGAGAGCATTCCTTGCAAAGCGCGCACTCTTCGAGAAACCGGTAACGCTCGTTGCGGGCTGCCTCTTCGATGCCAAGGCCGGAATCGTGCGCCGCCTGCTGTACGTCCCGCCGCTCCACGGTGCACGGGACACCGATCTCCGCACAGAACTCGCGAACCCACTCGGCGTCAGCCGTGGAATCCTCGCCCCGCAGCCCGTGGTCGAGATGCGCGGCGTACAGTTCCAGACGCAAGGACTCGCGCACCCTGGACAATCCGTGCAGCAACGCGACGCTGTCACCCCCGCCGGACACGCCGACAAGCAGGCGGTGTCCCTGGAGTTGCAGGGCGAGGAGACTCTCTCGGAGTTGATCCGGAAACGCAGTCATCAGGCCGTCGTGAACGGAAGTTGAGTTCGACAACAGGCGTCTCGCCCACGATCGCACGTCACGCTTCAGGCGCGTCGTCGCCGAGACTGCGGGCAGAGACGAGACCTTCGATCCGCTTCAAGCTGTTTGCCAGCCTTTGCCGCGTCAGTTTGGCGTTGATCTTGTCGCTCAGCGCGTGGCACATCTCGACGAATGAGTCAATCGCCGGGTCTTCATTGATTTCGTGAGCGGTAAACTCGCCCAGGGCCTCCTGTCGCAGGTGGGTCACGTCATCGAGCAATTCCTGGAGCGCAGGCGAGTCGTCGGAGTCGGGCGTCTGGTCGAAATCGAGTTGTCTTCGCTCGATCTCCAGCACCTGACGGATGTAGCGGTCGAGATGGTGCTCTTTGCTGCGCTGCATCCGGTGCCGCCACCAGCGGAATCCCAGGTAGGAGGCAATCAGCAGCGACACCACGAACGAGCGAATGCCCTCCGTCGCCTCGACGAAATCGGTATTGAGCAGCGGCTTCAACTCCGGCTCGTACACATGCAGCGCGGCGGGATGAACGGCGAACTCCGGCTTCTCGCTGGCGAACGACGCCCCGCCGTGAAACAGTTCTCCCAGGCCGTTCTCCTTCTGGAACTGCTCCCGCAGGACGATCGCAGTCGCCGCTTCCACAAGGCTGCTCGGCACGTCGCGGCGGGCCAATAACTGAGCCCGCAACGCGACGGTGCGCACCGGCTCCGGCGGCTCCGGTGTCGGCTGCGATCGGTAGAGCGCGGTCGGTACGGTGTACGTCGAAACAATGAGTTCCCTCGAGGCCAACGCCTCGGCGTACGGAATGGACCGGAGACGGCATGCTCCGGCCTCATCGCCCGCCAGGAGCCTCAGCACAACGGGCGAACGAGGAGCCGTTGTCACAATCGCCGCATCGACCGTCCCTTTCCGAAAGGCCGCCGGCAGTTCCGTATAAGAAAGCGTCAGGGGTTCGATCTCTTCCAACGAGAGCCCCAGGTGTTCCAGCAGGAGCAGGCTGAATGCGTAGTCGCCGGAGCCCTCCCTGCCGACGGCGATCCGTTTTCCGGACCAGTCGCCGGCGTTCTCCAGAATCGCATCGTTGTGGACAACCACCTGGGCGACTTCGGAATAGAGGTTCGCAACAAACACCGGCTGCTCGCCGGCGTCTGCCTCCGCCTCGATCGCAGGATTGACGCCGAATCGCTCGCGAAGACTCTCCGCCCCGTGTTGATAGAGGGCAAAGTCGACTTCGCCGGATCGCAACAGTTGCAGGTTGTCCAACGATCCTTCACTGGGCACTGTGCGGACGACGACATCGAACTCCTCCCGCAGCACCTCTGCGAGAGAATTCGAGAGAGCTTCGTACCGTCCGCCGGACGGGCCCGTGGCAAGCACCACCTCCTCCGGCAAAGCGGTCCAGCGGTGGTAGCTCCACGAGACGAGCACCGGCAGCGCAATCACCAGAACGGCGACGGACAACTTCCAGACCCAGTCTCGCATACCAGCCGCTCCAGTCCCGACCGTCCACCCCCACACTGCATCGTCCGCCCGGAAGGAGCGTTCGTTCACGAAAACAATCGTTCCGGAATTCGCCGGCGGACGCTCGCTTGAAGATCCCAGTGGACGCCGTCCGCGAAACAGGACTATCATGACATAGTCGACCAGGGTTCGTCAGGGAACCGATATGCTTCACTCCGTTCGAGAAAAGATCAGCGCCGCCCTGTTCGCCTGCCTGATGGCGTCCGGGGGGATCGTCTGCGGCGGGGAGGATCTTGCGAATCCCGACCGCATCGCAACTCTGGTCTATCGCCTCAATTCACCCAGCTTCGTCGAGCGAAACCGCGCGGAGCGAATGCTGCATGAGTTGGGCGCGGAAGCGCTCCCCGCTCTGCGCAAAGCGTGCGACTCGGCGGACCTGGAAATCCGCTATCGCGTGAAGCGGCTGATCACGGCGCTGGAAAGCGATCTCATCGCCGAGTCGCTGGAATGTCTCTCTGACGGACGGCCGCCGATAGCTCCGGACCTCCTGCCCGGTTGGCAGGCGTGGCTCCATCGCATGGGGCCCGATCGCGAGAGCGTCGAGTTTTACGTCGAGATGGTGCGGGCCGAACCGGCGTTGATGCGGGCGGTCGACGGCCCGCACGAGGAACTGCGTCTGCACTACGAGAGCCGCTGCTCGACGATCAACCTGCAACGCTCCCAACGGTCCGGGTTGTCTGCGCCGAAGGCCAGCATCGGTGCGTTGCTGTTCGTCGCCGCGCAGCCAGAATTCCGTCCCAGCCCCTATGCGATGCCCTACCTGTACGCGGCGATGCGACAGAGTGAATTTGCCGAACTGCTCCGCGAACCCGATTGTCCTGTTGCGGCGGCCAGTTTGTTCGCAGACTGGATCGTGCGTCCCGAGACGGGAAACGCCGTGCAGAGACTCAACCTGGCGGGAGAATTCGAACGGCCCGAGGTTTTTGACATCGCGAAGCAGATCGTCGACAGCGGCGCCGCCGGTCCCCAAGTTCAGCAAGCGATTCTCTATATCGCCGAGCATGGAGGCATCGACGTGCTGGCCGATATCGAACAGTTCCTCGACGACGAAACCCAACTGGGCGGCCGGCGGAACAGAAGCGGTGAAGGATTGACGGCCCGCGTCCAGGATGTGGCTTTGATCGCGCTGCTGCTGCTCACCGATCAGGATCCGGAGGCTTACGGGTTTCGCGATCTGAGAGCGAACCACCGCACCCTGCCGTACCATCCGAATACGATCGGTTTCCGGTCCGACGAAGCACGGGAGGCCGCGCTCACGGCCTGGCGACGGTGGAGCGGCAAGAACCTGCGGGAAGTTCAGCCGGTCCCCGAATACGCCGTCGAGGGCGTCCTGCTTTAGCTCCAGCAAGTGGGGTCCGCTGTGCGGACCACCCTCGGGCCTCAACCTGCGGTCCGCACAGCGGACCCTAGTGCGACTCGTTGCCGACGACGGTCGGCGGCTGATCGAGGTCGCACGCATCGAGTTCGGCCTGACCCAATTCCGTAATCAGCAGCGAAGCCTCGCGATTGTCTGCGGCTTTCGTGTTCATCACCAGAAT
Source organism: Planctomycetota bacterium (assembly GCA_003388505.1). Lineage (GTDB taxonomy): Bacteria > Planctomycetota > Planctomycetia > Planctomycetales > Planctomycetaceae > MB-PLM-1. The sequence goes on along the minus strand of QQVO01000068.1, from coordinate 38,300 downwards.
TCGCGACGTCCCGGCAACGGTCAGTCCGGCGCGGCCGTTCTGCTCACAGACCAGGCCGTCGAGCAGCACGTCCCGGCAGCGATCGTGGGCGTTCACCCCGTCCAGTCGAAAGTGCCGGAGCGTCAGATCCTTGATGATCACGTCGTGTACGTCGAGCAGCGTCAAACCGACTTCACAGTCCGCGAGAGCGAAATTCCTGTTGCCCGGATCGACGGACGGCGGCAAGGCCACATAAACGGCCCCGCGCCAGGCGCACCAATGGTTCTCCTCCAGTGCCGGGAGCGTTTCCGCATCGCGGGGACAATCAGTCTCGGGCGCCGCTTGCCCGTCGAGAATCAATTGATAGTGGCCTTTGCGAAACGGCGTGATCCTCCAGACGGTCATCTTCTCCGAGTTCGGCCCGATCAGCCGCCACTCGTTTCTCGGGACCGGCTTGGCGCCGCTGATGATCGATCCGTTGCCGTGAATCCGGAATGGGTACGAGGAGTTTCCGCTGTGCCGCGCGCCGACCAGACTGACGTCGCCGAAATAGGGAGTTCCGTTGTTTTTCAGCTCGATCGTATCACTCGCTTGAGCGAGAGCGACGGCCCGTTGCAACGTCCGCACCGGTCCGGTCTCCCGGCTGGTTGTTTCGGGCGACTGGCCGTCGTAACGATCGCTTCCCAAGCGGCTGTCGACGTAAATCGTCGCGCCCCGCACGCTTCCCGACAGCACCAGCAGACAGGCGACCGCCATCGTCACCATCCACCAGAGCGACGCGACCGCCAGTCTCGCATCGGCGTCGCCGCCCCAGGCACTTCGGTCCAGACGCGGCATCTCAGTTCGCATGGCAGTTCTCCCCGTTTCGACGACCGCAGCGCGCCCGCTCGCCGTTCGACCACGACCGGCAACCGCGCGCACCGCACACTCTCGTCATCGGCGAAACCGGGCGCAACACACAGTCGAGGCTGCAGGATTCACCTGATTCGGAACGGCAGAGGATCGCCGTTTAGTCCGGCTGTAAGATTTGCGACGGTCCTCTCGATCATCCGGCGTCGGGTCCGGTCCGAAGCGCTTCCCAGTGACGTTTGACCGGCCCACTCTGCTGCGGTATCGTCGCGCCAGAGGCCGATCGCCGGTCGTCGCGTGAAATCATGGCTGCCGAAGCGACATCAGAGCAGTTCACGCGCCGCCTGTCATCTGCGAAGGGGATCTGCCTCGATCGGGATTTTCGGGCCTCAAGGGGAGCTTCATCAAATGGCCGATTCACGGACGCGCCGCGCGTTGGTCAGCGTCAGCGACAAAACGGGACTCGCGCCGTTCGTCAAATCGCTTGTCGAACTCGGCTTTGAGATCCTCTCGACGGGAGGGACCGCCAAGCACCTGCAAAGCGAAGGGATCGACGTCGTCGACGTCTCGGCTTACACCGGATTTCCGGAAATCATGGACGGCCGCGTCAAGACGCTGCATCCCAGGGTGCACGGGGCGATCCTGGGGCGGCCTGATCTGCCTTCCGATGCGGCGGCGCTCGCAGAGCACGGGATTGAACCGTTCGAACTTGTCGTCTGCAATCTGTATCCGTTTGAGCAAACCGTCGCCAGGCCCGGTGTGACGCCGGAAGAAGCCATTGAACAGATCGACATCGGCGGACCGAGCATGGTCCGCTCGGCCGCCAAGAACCACGCCTACGTCGGCATCGTCACCAACCCGACGCAATATCCGCGCGTGCTGGAGGAGTTGCAGTCGGGCGGACTGTCGATGGAATTTCGGCGCGAACTGGCGGCGGCCGCCTTCGAATTGACGGCCCACTACGACGTCGCGATTTCTCAATGGTTCGCGAAATCGTCGCGCGGTGAAGAGGGGGACGCGCGGCCCTATTTCCCCGGTGTGCTGCACCTCGAATTCCGCCGCCAGAGCGAACTGCGCTACGGCGAAAACCCTCATCAAATGGCGGCCCTTTACTCCGATCCCCAGCCGGCCCCCTCCACGCTCGCCGCCGCTGAGAAGCTGCACGGCAAGGAACTCTCATACAACAACCTGCTCGATCTCGACGCCGCACTGGGCATCGTGCGGGAGTTCGAAGAACCGGCAGCCGTCATTATCAAGCACAACAATCCGTGCGGCTGCGGAGTCGCCACTGCGGCGGCCGACGCCTTCGATCGCGCCTACGCGGGCGATCCGGTCAGCGCGTTCGGTTCGATTATCGGGCTCAATCGCAGTGTTGACCTGGCCACTGCAAACCGTTTGTGTGAACCGGACCGGTTCATTGAGGCGATCATCGCACCGGGTTACGACGCCGACGCCTTCGAACTGCTGATCACCCGCCCCAAATGGAAAACGAATGTGCGGCTGCTCCGCCTGCCGTCGATGTCGCATGGTCGGGACCACGCCCCCGCTTTGCGCAGCATCAGCGGCGGACTCCTGGTCCAGGAACGCGACGACGAAGAGGATCCTCGCGACGACTGGGAAGTTATGACGAAGCGGTCTCCCACCGACGAGGAACGCCGCGATCTGGCCTTCGCCTGGAAAGTCGGCAAGCACGTGAAATCGAACGCGATCGTCCTCGCGCGCGGGCAGTCGCTGCTGGGCGTTGGCGCCGGACAGATGAGCCGGCTCGACTCGGCCCACATCGCCGCGCACAAAGCCGGCGAGCGGGCGCAGGGCGCCGCAGCAGCGTCGGACGCGTTTTTCCCCTTCCGGGACGGCCTCGACCAGCTCGCCAGGGTGGGCGTGAAATCGGTGATCCAGCCCGGCGGCTCCCGCGGCGACGAGGAAGTCATCGCCGCAGCCGACGAACACAACATCGCCATGATCTTCACCGGCCGCCGCCATTTCCGGCATTGAACGGTCAGCCCCCTTGCGCTGACTGTGAACGCGACGCTACTGCCGCAACCGCGGGGGAGGCGCCCGCCGAGCCGCCCTCATCGCTCCCCGAGGCTCGCATGCACCTGCATGAGTTCGCGGACGCGGTCCCGGTCGACAGGCGCAGCAACGTCCCCGTTCCGCTTCAGTGACGTGCCGACGATGAATCCATCCGCGTTCGGCCACAGATCCGGCAATGACTCCGTGGTCACGCCGCTTCCGACGAACACCGGCGTCTCCGCCGCTGCTACTTGAACCTCGCGCAATTGATCAACGTCGCTTCCCACGCCTGTGGACGGTCCTGAGACGATGAGCGCATCCGCACCCCCGCGGTGAACCGTCTCGACGGCTTCTTCCGCGATCGGTCGGCTCGCCAATGGCGCCGAATGCTTGACGTCGACGTCGGCGAATATCGAAACTTGCTCCGCATGCAGGTCTCGCCTCGTGCGCAACAAGTCATGGGAAATCCCCTCAATCAACCCCTGGTCCGTCACTCGCGCCCCGCACAGCACGTTGACTCGAATGAATTCCGCCCCGACGCCGGCCGCAATCGCCAATGCGGCCAGGCCGTCGTTCCGCAGCACATTGATACCGAGCGGAACGTCAAAGCGATCGCGCACGCGCCCTGCGAGTCGCGTCATCGCGGCCACCGTTTCAGGCGGAACACGTCGCGGATAGAACGGAACGTCGCCGAAGTTCTCGAGCATCAGGCCGTGCACGCCTCCGTCTGCGAGCGTCTCCGCATCATTGAGAACGGTTGACATCACAGTCTCCAGGCTCCCCGAGTATCGCGGACTTCCCGGCAAAGCCGGCGCATGCAGCATCCCGATCACCGGCCGAACGATCTTCGTCCAGTCCTTCAGGTCAGATTGAGTCATTGCGGAGGAACCTCTCAGGTCATTGATCCGCTTCAGGTCGGTCGGCGTCGCCACGTGATTCAATACGATTCGAACGGAGTCGATAGGAACGCCGCTCGACACCTGAGTATATTGTGAGCGGGGCCGATTGGCCTGTCGCCCGGAATCTGCTCATTCAAGACTCAGGTGTACCGTGACCGCCCGCGTTAGAATCTCTTGTGTCTGCCTCTGCCTCGTTTGGACTGCTCTCGACTCACAAGCCGGCGAATGGACCCGGTTTCGCGGACCGAATGGGAGCGGCAGCAATGGGTCGCAGGGGCCGCCGTCGGAGTGGACGGAGGACGATATCAATTGGCGGATCGACCTGCCGGGGGTCGGGCACTCTTCGCCGGTGATCTGGGAGGATCGCATCTTCCTCACTTCGGGAGATGAAGAGACCGGCGAGCGCATCGTCAGTTGTCTTGACGCCGCGAGCGGAGACGAGGTCTGGTCGCGTTCGTTCCCGGCGGGGCAGCATGGGAAGCATAAGCTCAACAGTTTCGCCTCGCCGACGCCGGTGCTTGATGCGGAGCGGGTTTACATTGCCTGGGGCACGCCGGAAGAGATTGTCGTTCTGGCGCTGTCCCATGAGGGCGAGGAGCAATGGAGAACCGACCTGGGGCCTTTCCAGTCGGGGCACGGGTTTGGGGTTTCGCCGATTCTCGTGGACGACATACTCATCCTGCCGGTCGAGCATCAGGCCGACAGCTTTCGGGCGGCGATCAATTGCAGCGACGGCTCGCTACGCTGGAATGTGCCCTGCGAGAGTTCTCTGCACTATGCGACGCCTTGTGAAAGGACCGGGCCGGACGGCCGACGCGAACTGATTTTCGTCAATTGGGAGCAGGGAATCAGCGGCGTCTCTCCCGAAGACGGGCGGGTGTTGTGGAGCGCCGACGTCTTCGACAAGGAACACTACGAATCGTCCATCGCTTCGCCAGTTCTGGCCGGAGACCTGGTGATCGGGGTTTCCGGCTATCTGGGGCGCGGCAACGAAGTGATCGCCGTAGCGCCGGGCAGCGAACCTGCGGAGCCGGTCTGGCGTCTGGAGCGGGGCGGGCCGTTGTGCGTCACGCCGGTCGTGGCGGACGACCTCGTCATTTTCTGGTCCGACAATGGGATCGTCACCTGCGTCGATTCCCGCGACGGGACGGTCCACTGGCAGGAACGGATCGGAGGCAGCTACTACTCATCGCCGGTGCTGGCGGGCGGCCGCATCTTCAATGTTTCGACGGAAGGGATTGTCGTCGTCATTGCAGCCGACACAGAGTTCCGGGTTCTGGCCGAGAACGATATCGGCGAAGGGAGCCACGCCACCCCGGCCATCGTCGGCGACGTGATGTACCTGCGGACATTCCACAGCCTGCTGTCGGTTGGCACACGCGAGTAGTGGTTATTCAATCCTGAATTGACGGGTTGGGTGCCACTGGCTTTGCCAGTGCATCGCGGAGTCGACGTCCTTGCTGGTTCGCACTGGCGGAGCCAGTGGCACCCGGCAATCCAACTTTGGTGCAGTAATTGTTCGTCTCGGAGTCTCTCGAAGAAATCTCACTCGCATGCCGACCGACGACTACCGTGCCCTGTTCCCTGTCACCCGTGAATGGTCCTACTTCAATCATGCGGCCGTCGCGCCGTTGTCGTTGCCGGCGCAGCAGCGGTTCGTCGAATGGTCGCAGGATTACGTGCAGCAGGGGGCCGTGCGGGAGGCGGCCTGGTACGGCGAAATTGAAACGGTCCGGAAACAGTCCGCCGAATTGATCAACTCCGACTCTGAAGAGATCGCCTTTCTCAAAAACACATCGGAAGGTCTTTCGCTGGTGGCGGAGGGCCTCGACTTCGAACCGGGAGAAAGCATCGTCATTATCTCGGGGGAGTTCCCCTCGAACGTCTACCCCTGGCTGCAAAAGGAATCGCAGGGAATCGAAGTCCGGAAAGTTCCCCAGCGCGAACAGGGTCGCATCCTGCTGGAAGACATCGCGGCCGCGATCGACGAGACGACCCGGCTGCTCTCGATCAGTTTCGTGCAGTACGCGTCGGGTTTCCGCAGCGACGTGGCGGCCATCGGCCGGTTGTGTCGCGAGCGGAACGTGCTCTTCTGTCTCGATGCCATCCAGGGGCTCGGGGTGTTCCCTGTCGACGTCCGGGCGATGAACATCGATTTTCTTGCGGCCGACGGGCACAAGTGGCTCGTCTCCCCGGAAGGCGCGGCCATCTTCTACTGTCGCAGAGAACTGCTCGACCGCCTCCGCCCGACGACCGTCGGCTGGAGGAGCGTCGCCGCCGGGACCGACTTCTCGAAGATCGACCTCACCTTTCCCGATTCGGCGACGCGCTTCGAGTGCGGAACCATGAACGTCGCGGGCATCGCCGCATTGGGCGCCAGCCTGCGGATGTTCTCCGAGATCGGCATCGAGACGATCAATCAACGGGTGAGAAACAACACCGATCGGCTTGTCGACCGGCTGCACGAGGCCGGAGCCGATGTCTTCAGCCCGCGAGACGAAGACGGCTGGTCCGGCATCGTTTCGTTCGACCTGCCGGGAGGCAGCCCGAGGCGGATCAAAAAGCATTGCATCGAGCGCAACGTCGTCGTCAGTTATCGTGACGGGCGTGTTCGTGCGAGCCCGCACTTCTACAATAACGACGACGATATCAATGCTCTGATAGAAGCACTGCAGACCGCACCGCGCGAATGACGCCATCGACCATTGCTCCCACCGAACAACTGCTGCGCGAACCGCTGTGGCGACCGGACGATCTGGGGACGCCGATTCCGGATTCTCCCCACGCCGTCTCGGCCTGTCTGCCCACATGGGCCGACAACATCGGTTACGAGGAGCAGGACACCCGCGTCATCAGCCGGCTGACCACCGGCTATCCCCGCTTCGTCTACAACCAACTCTGCCGCAGACTCTTCGCCGAATGCGAACGACGCATCGCACGGGACGGAGAGAAATGTCTCGTCTTCCCCGCAGAGTCTGCGGCGCGGCGCTGCGTGGAGTTTGTCCGCCGGCGGTCCAAACACACGGCGGAGGTCCACGAAATTCCCGAGTTCGGCGTCTGGGCCGCGCGTTTTCCTGTCGAGGCCGCCGGCGCCGCCAAGGCGTTCTGGCAACACTCGGGAATCGGGATTTCCTCGCGGCAGGCGGCGGCCATTCTCGAAGGGCGCCGGGCCGGAGACGCCTTTGACGCACAACAGGCAATTCGCACCCGCGTCGCAAACTGCATGCACGTTGATCCCGCACATGTCTGGTTGTTCCCCACCGGCATGGCGGCGATGTTCTCGCTCCAACGTGTTCTTCAGCGGCGCCGGCCCGAATTCAGGTCGGTTCAATTCGGGTTTCCCTATGTCGACTCGCTCAAGATCCTGGAATCGTTCGGAGCAGGAGTCCACTTCTTTCCGCGTGGCGATCGCTCAGACCTCGAGCAGCTCTCGGCGCATGTCGAATCAGAAGAACTGTGCGCAATCTACACCGAACTGCCGGCGAATCCGCTGCTGACGAGTCCCGATCTGACCGCCCTTTCGCCGCTCGCGCGCGAGGCGGACTGCCCGCTCGTCGTCGACGACACGGTCGCCAGTTGCGTGAACGTCGACGTGCTTGACGTGGCTGACGTCGTCTGGTCGAGCCTGACCAAGTTCTTCTCAGGCGTCGGAGACGTTACGGGCGGCGCCGTGGTCATCAACCCGGACAGCCCCCACGCCGGGGAGATCGCCCGTCTCATGCAGGACGACTGGGAGGACACTCTCTGGCCGGAAGACGTCGCGGTGCTGGAGCAAAACTCCCGCGATTTCCCGCAGCGCGTCCACACGATCAACCGGAACGCGGAAGCCCTCGCCGACATGCTGCACGAACATCCGCGTGTGGCGGCCGTCCATTACCCGAAGTATTCCACCCCCGAGAATTACGCCCCGCACCTGCGCAGCGACGGTGGATACGGCGGCCTGCTCTCGCTCGAGCTGATCGACCCCGAACGCAATGCCCCCCGATTCTACGACGCGCTGCGCGTCTGCAAGGGACCGAATCTCGGGATGAACTATACGCTCGCCTGTCCCTTCACCATCCTGGCGCACTATGGCGAACTCGATTTCGCCGAGCGGTGCGGCGTCTCCCGCTGGCTGATCCGCGTCTCGGTTGGAATGGAACCGGCCGAACAACTCATCGCACGCTTCGCAGACGCCCTCGATGCAACCCCGCCCCCTTCCTGAACCTGTTGACGAAGCCTCCGGTCTGAGCGACGATCATTTCCATGCCTGCTCTCAACGCGAACACGACGATCGGCTTCATCGGCGCCGGACGCATGGCGACGGCGCTCGCGGCGGGATTGATTCGTTCCGGCGCGGCCGCGGTCGACCGGATCGTCGCCAGCGACCTCTCGGAAGAGGCGCGGGACCGTTTCCGCGACGAAACCGGTGCGGAAGTGGTCCCCTCCAATTCCGAAGTCGTCGAACGTGCCAACGTCCTCATTCTGGCGGTCAAACCGCGGTACGTGGTTCCGTTGCTGGCTGAGTTGACGTCCGCCCTCGGGCCGCAGCACCTGCTGATCTCGATTGCCGCCGGTGTGACGCTCGACCGCATCGAGGAAGCATTGGGCAGTCGGCACAGGCTGGTCCGCGTGATGCCCAATACGCCATGCCTGATGGGAGCAGGCGCTTCTGCGTTTGCCACCAGAAACGCCGACGCCGATGATGCGGAGATCGTCACAGCACTTCTGGCCGCGTCGGGGCTTGTGGTCGAACTGCCCGAATCGTTGCTGGACGCGGTGACCGGGCTCTCCGGGAGCGGGCCGGCATACGCGTTTCAGATGATTGAGGCGCTCAGCGACGGTGGGGTGAAAGTCGGGTTGCCCCGCGACGTAGCGCTCCAACTCGCCGCCCAGACGCTGCTGGGCGCAGCCCGCATGGTGCTGGAAACCGGCCGGCATCCGGCGGAACTGAAAGACGCCGTCACCAGTCCCGGCGGCACGACCATCGCGGGAGTCCACGAACTGGAGCGGGGCGGCGTCCGTGCGGCCTTGATGAACGCCGTCGCCGCCGCCACGGAGCGATCGCAGCAGTTAGCGCGGTCGTAGCAGTTTCTCCCTCGCTCCCCCGTCCGCGACGTGAAGTCTCTTCCGTCACGTTTCGCGGAAGTTGCTCCGCCTCCGCCGTGAAGGGCCCCTCTCAACTTGACTCGCCCAAAGCGTGACGTAGCGTTTTCGCATCACCTGAATTCTCATCGCCGCGCTTCTCATCGCCGTTCACCGACCTTTCCGCTGGCAGGCGACCCCGATGACTGTCCAAGTTCAAATTCCGCAGCGGGCCGCCGCGCCGGTGAATCCCAGCGCCCACCCGGCGGACTCTTCCCGGATTCTCATGGTCCTGCTCGACCTGGCGCGCCAGGCGGCAGACGGCCACGTCGGCGATCCACAGAACGACTACGAACGGCTCATCTCCCCGGTGATCCTGCGCAGACTGCTCTCGGCGCTGCACTACCGCGATCAGGCCACGGTCTTTCATGCGCGGCGCGTGGCGCTCACATCAGTCGGCATCGCAAGAGAACTCGGCTGGGACGATCACGAACTGCGCGTGCTCGAAATTGCCGCCATGCTGCACGACATCGGCAAGATCGGCGTGCCCGACAGCATTCTCCACAAGCCGGCCGCCCTCAGCGCCGACGAGGCGGAACTCGTCGCGCAGAACCTCAACGTCGGGCTGACGATCCTCCAGGCCTGCCGGGTGCACAACAGCGCCGTCGCAATCGTGGGTCAGGCGTCGCGCGGACCCGCAGACTCCAGCGCCATCGATCCCAAGGCCCTCGCCGACGTGCAGCAGGGCGCGAGAATCCTCGCCGTCGCCGACATGTACGACTCGCTCCGGCACGATCAGGTCTACCGCAACCAACTCTCCCACGAGCAGGCGATCAACGCCCTGGTCGAATCGGAGCGCCAACTCGATCGCAACGTCATCGCTGCACTCCGCCGCTGGCTCACCGAAGGGGGGCTCTCCGCCCTGCAGGACGACAAGGAAGCCGTGGAAGCGATTCGCGCCAGCGCGCCGATTGACGCCGCGACGATCGCGCAGGCGAGTTCACTCTGCCACGCCTTCAGCTATCTCTACGTGCTCGAGAACCTGTATGACGGCTACTACCTCGTGGATTCCGACCTGAAACTCGTGGTCTGCAGCAGCGGACTTCCCGGCCTCTTCCCGGGCAGCCGGTTGGTCCCCGGAGAAACCTGGTCGCGGCGACTCATCGGCGGGGTCGATCAGGTCGGAAAGAAACTGCCAGACGCCGCTTACCCGTTGCACCAGGTGATGGAATCGAACCAGCCTGCCTGCGCCACGCTGCGCGTGCAAACCGAAACCGAAAACCGCCGCCAACTCGAGTGCCACGCCATTCCGCTGATGGATTCGTCCGGCGAATTGCACGGCATCGCCGAAGTCGTCCGTGACGTCGGACACTCCAGAAAAAACTCCACGCTCTACAAAGAACTGCGGCAAGCGGCCAATCAGGACGCTCTGACAGGCATCGCCAACCGGGGGCAACTCGACAGCGTGATCTCTGAATCCTTCGCGGAATTCGTTGAACGGGGTTGCCGGGATCCGTTCAGCATCATTTTCGTCGACATCGACCATTTCAAGCGGATCAATGACACCTACGAGCACGCCGTCGGGGATCGCGTGCTCGTCAATCTGGTCCGTCTGCTGGAAGACGAACTCTATTCCGACGAGACGATCGGCCGTTACGGCGGCGAAGAGTTCATCGCCGTCTGTCCCGACACCGGACTCGAACAGGCGGTCAAGCGCGCCGATCGCGTGCGACGCGCCATCCAGAACGCCCGTCTGGCCGACGAAATCACCTCGCCGGTGACCGCTTCACTCGGAGTCGCGCAGGTTGTCGAGGGTGATACGATCGAATCGCTCGTGAAGCGCGCCGATCAGGCGCTCTACGACGCCAAACGGTCCGGGAGAAACCGCACCTGCTACCGGGAGCCGGACGATCCGAACGCGAAAAGCAAGGACGCCGATGCAGCGGCGGGCGCTCAACTCCGGGACGACTTCATCCATACCGCTCGGTTCATCGCGTGCCACGCGGCCGACATGCTCGTCTACAAACTCAAGGGTTTCGTGCAGGATCACGACGCCAGACTGCTGGAGGTGCGGTCCGATCTCGTCGCCATGCAGCTCGGCCGCACCGGCCTGTTCGGAAAATGGGGCGCCCGGCCGGAGAAGAAGCCGGTTGAACTGATCGTCGCCATCGGTGAAGAGTCGGACGGCCAGGGAGGGCGATCGCGGGTCGCCCTTGAGGTCACCGTGACGCCGCTGGGGCGCGTGACCGATCTCGAGATCTTCCATCACCGCGCGGCAAACGTCGTCGAGCAACTGCGATCCTACCTGCTCGCCGACTGACGCTCCCTCCTCGGGTTCCCGCCTGTCAAACTGGAGTAGCTGCGAAGCCTCTTCCGGTGGCGAAAACTCTCCGTCCTCTCGAAATTCCCGAACCGTCAACAGACGGCGCAAAATCTCTCGCTTGCCGCAGAATGCGGAGAATCGGCCGCGCCCACCGGCCGATATCGGTTACGTGCACCGCGCCGGACGCAGCGGCGCAATCGTACGCACTCGCGACCTCTCCCACCTGGCACACGAGACGACATGCCACGCGCCCTTGTCGCCTATCTAGTTCTAGCGGGCATCCTCCCCGGATGCCATGCGTTGACGCGCACGAAGACCGACACCTGGCCTCAAGCGCGGGAGTACTGTCGCGACGTGGATGAAATGTTCGCACGGAATCGCGCCGCGCGACGGGCCATCGTCTCCCTCCGCCGATGTCACCCCTCACAGAACTGCGACTTCCGGTCCGGATACGTCCAGGCCTATGTCGACGTCGCCGTCGGCGGTTCCGGAGAAGTGCCCCCGGTGCCGCCCGAGAGATACTGGAAGTCCTGTCGGCGCGACCCCGAGGGGCATCGGGAGGCCGCCGACTGGTTCGCCGGGTACGCAGCCGGAAGTCAGCGGGCCCTGGCATCGACGTGGCACGCCTACAATCAGGTTCCCACGTCCGGTTCAACGGCGGGCTGCCCCACGGCCGGTTACTGCACCGAAAACCACGGATGGTGACGCGGATAGACAGCGCCGCCCGGTTGATCGCGGAAACCGCGACCTCCGGCGATTGAGACAAGTCAACGAGTTTCCGGGGGAACACCGTCATGGATGACGCGACGTTCGACGCACAAGCGCGGAAAGTCCGCGGCCGTACGGTTAGGGCGCTTTGCAAATCAGTGTTGGCGATCTGTCTCGCGGATTCTCGTCCTCGACAGTCCAATTTCCGCTCGACGCGGACACCTGGTAGAGCAGTTTGCTCTGATCGAATTCGTTCCGTGCGGCGTCCCGCCCTGCTGTTGCTGCTGTGCGGGCTGCTGCAACTGACCGGTTGCGCCGCATGCCATCCCCTCCGGGGCGTGCCCGCCAGCTATCTTCCCCACGAATATCGGGGAGACTCCCGGTCGGGCAAGCGGACGATCAACCTCAATCTGCTGGTGCGGCGACCCGTGCCGAACTACCGCGTCGACTCGGGAGACGTCCTCGCGGTTTACATTCCGGGCGTACTCGGCAAGCTCAACGTCAATCTCGAAGAAGCGGGCGAAGAACCTCCGATCAACATCCCGACTGCGCCGCAGGATCCGCCGACGATCGGGTATCCGGTGACGGTCCGCGGCGACGGGACGATCCCCCTGCCGTACGTCGATCCCGTTCACGTCGCCGGCCGCACGCTGCCGGAAGTGGAGGGCGCGATTCGCCGCGCCTACTCGGTCGACACCGACGTCCTTGCCGGAGACGCCAGCATCGCCAAGCGAATTGTCGTCAGCCTGCAGAGACCTCGCGAGTATCGCGTCCTCGTGGTCCGCCAGGAGACGTCCGACTCGCTCGCCGCCAATAATCAGGTCGGCACCGTCAACATCGGCAATACCAAGAAAGGGACGGCCAAACTCGTCCGCCTGCGGGCCGATGAGAACGACGTTCTGCATGCGCTCGCCAAGGCGGAAGGCGCCGAGGGCCTCCCAGGTTTGGACGCCGAAAATGCGATCTACGTCATCCGCCGGCGCGACGCCGTCGCGTCCATGCCCGCCGTTCCTGGTCCCAACAGTCCCTCTCCACCCGGTTCCGCGCTCCCTGCGAACGAACCGGTCCCTCCGCACAGGAGCGGACACTCGATTCACGGCCAATCCAACATCCGGCAGACGTCCGGTTTCACAACCGCGCCTCAGCATGCGGCCTACGACCACCCGACGGCTGCGACCCCCGCCGGACACGCACCGCTCGGCGGACATTCCTTCCAGGCGCCCGGAGCGAACTGGACGCCGCCCCCCGTTGCGACGGAGTGGCCGAACGCATCATCCGACTGGCTCTGGGCCGGCGATCTCACAAACATGGCGACCGTCGACAATCCGAACGTCACGCGCATCCCGGTTCGGTTGGCGGATGGAGAATATCCGCACGTCACTGAGGCTGACGTCACACTTTACGACGGCGACATCGTCTTCATCGAGTCTCGCGAAACAGAGGTGTTTTACACCGGAGGGTTGCTCGGTGGAGGGCAGTTCACTCTGCCCCGCGACTACGATCTGACGCTCACGCAGGCGATCTCCATCGCCCAGTCCCAGGCGGCGAACGCTACGGCGCTGCGGGCGATCGGCGGCGTCTCTGCGCTCAATAGCGACGTCACGATCAGCCCGAGCCATGCGGTCGTGCTCCGCACCCTGCCCGACGGCCGCCGCTTCACCATCGAAGCCGACCTCTACCGGGCGCTCCGCCGCAAGGAGGAAGACATCTCGATCCAGCCGGGCGACATGATCATCCTCCAGTACACGCCGCTGGAAGCGGTCGCTGCGTTCTTTGAACGGCATCTGCTCGAAGGCGCGATCTTCGGCGTCGCCGCGTCCCAATTCCAGACCGGGGGCAACAACTAGCCCGGACGTCCGGCCTGCGAACGATTTCGCCGCAGGTCGTCCGCGAATCCTGTTTCGTTCAACTCCCGGCGGGACCGTGGGCGGGACGTCGTCTGTTCGCTATTCTGTGCCCTCGTTCCCGCCGCCGCGCGAGAAGACTCCCTCCCCCGATCGCAAACGCCCTCATTCTGATGACGACACAGACCTTTCAGCCGGATTACAAGCGTGTCCTGCTCAAACTCAGCGGCGAGAGCTTTTGTCGCGACCGGTCCGGCGGCATTTCCATGGAGGAAGTCACCAGCATCTCACAGCAGATCAAATCGGTCGCGGAGGCGGGCGTCGAACTGGCCATCGTTTGCGGCGGCGGGAACATCCTTCGCGGGAAGCAGTTTTCACAGGTCAGTGAAGCCATCCGCACCGCCACCGCCCATTACATGGGCATGCTCGCCACCGTAATCAACGGTCTGGCCCTGCAGGACGCACTGGAAAACGTCGGCGTCGAGACGCGGCTCCTTTCCGCCATTCGCATGGAGGGCGTCGCCGAGCCTTTCATCCGCCGCCGCTGCGTGCGGCACCTCGAAAAAGGCCGGGTCGTGATTCTCGCGGCGGGAACCGGCAGCCCCTTCGTGACCACCGACACCGCAGCGGCCCTCCGCGCGCGGGAGATTGAAGCCGATATCCTCCTCAAAGCGACCCGCGTGGACGGCGTCTACGCCGAGGACCCCGAAAAGAACCCCCACGCCGTCCGCTACTCCGAAATCACTTTCCAGGACGTCCTGCAACAGAATCTCCAGGTGATGGACGCTCAGGCCATCCATCACTGCATGGAGCACGGCATTCCGATTCGCGTTTTCAATTATCTCCGCGAAGGAAGCATTCAGCGGGCCGTCGCCGGCGAGCGCGTCGGAACGATCGTTCATCCGAATGCCGCGCCCGATTCGGCCGAACAGGGATCGCAAGCGAATTGAACCCGCCCGGTTTTCGCCGTTCGCGGAACGGTCGTCACTGCGGCGGATCGGGAGGCTGCTGCCAGTTCCAGGCGGTGTTGTAATCGATCGACAATTCGGGCGTCTCAAGCCGCGCTCCGCCGTCCCGTTTCGAACGCAGCAGCGCATCAAGCATGCCGCTCGTCAGGAGCGTTCGCTCGACCGGCCAGGCAGGCCGCCCGCTCAGCATCATCTTCTCGACCCCCAGCAGCAGATAGTTGAAGTGGTGGAACGGCTCAACCTCCTGCACCTCGAACAGGGTCGACTCCACCGCATCGTCGTCCGCATACCGCCACGCACATGCCCACTCGGCGACGGCGCCGTTCAGCGTCAGCACGTTGGCCCGCAGGCCGTCTTCGTAATCGATGACGAACAGCACCGGCTCTGCGACCAGATCCTCCAGTCGCTTCTCCTCGGGGATCGGTCGCAGCTTCAAGCGCCCCAAAGCCGCTGACAGGAGATCCGGGCTGTAGACCCCGTCCTGCCCCGCCTCCCACACAGCATCTCCCGAAAGACACTGCACCGAGCGCACGCCCGACTCCCCCCCGTTCCGCCGCTCCGCAAGGCATTGCACCATTTCCAGCGCATGGAACCCGTACGCGTCGAGCCGATGGTACGAAACCGCCACAATCTCCTGCAGCGGAGCGCCGCGGCGAACGTCAACCGGAGGATCCCGCCAGCACACCGGCAGCGAAGAGCCCGCCATCAGCGGGATTCCCAACTCCTGAGCCCGGTCATAGATCCACCTGGCGTCGTCCCAGTTGTCCGCCAGATGCTTGTCGAAAAAGACCGGAACAACGCGCCCGGTGCGCTCCATCGTCTCCGCAATCTCCGAAAACATCCGCCGCTTCGGAAACATGAACTGTCCCGTGTCCGATTCCGGATAGTCCCCGTGCTCCGCCACGAGCATCACACCGTCGACCGCCAGTTCGTCGCCGCCAAGCGTCAGCGCGTCCGGAATTGTGTCCGTCACCCGGAATCCGTACCGCTCCGCGTACTCCTCGCTGAAGTCGCCGGCCGGCTTCTGGTCGACGTACAGCGACGCCAACTCCAGAGGCGACTTCTGCCCTTCTCCGTCGAGAGTGTCGGTCTCCACCAGCCGCGAGAGAATCACGTCCGCGTGCGAATTGTGAAGGTACACGGTCGCGACCCCGGCCACTTTCGGCAGCCGAATTCTGTGCAGCGTGAACGGCGCCAGCGTTGTGAGATACACCGATCCGTCCGCCGCAGCGCAGATGCCCATAATCACGTACCGCGGCAACAGCGTTCCGTCCGCGAGCGAGTAAACCCCGTGATGGAACTTCAGCGGTTCCCCCTGCTCGTCGGTGAACTCCGTGTAGTCGGGATTTCCAATCGCAATCGGACCGTGGTCGACCGGACCGTCCGTCCCGGGCGTGTAGCTGACCAGATGCAGAAACGCGCCCCGCTCGGCGAATGTCGCGCCGACTCCGGCCCAGACCGTGCCGTCCGCTGCAACGCACATCGCCCGGCAATCGGTCGACTCGGCGTCCGGGATCAAGGTTCCCAGACTTCGCCCCGGCAAGACCTGGCCGTCCGCCGTCAAGTCATACGCATAGAGCTGGTTGCCGCTCATCGCGACCGCGTAGAGCGTCTGGCGATCGGGCGACACTTCCCAGTTGATGGGATGCGATTCCGGATGGGCCAGCAGCGACTCTTCCGTCGGGGGCGCCCCGTCAATCGTCTGCGCCAGCCTCTCCAACCGGTTTGCGTCCGGATTGTAGCGGGCGATTTCGCCGCCGCGAATCGGATGGTAAGCCCGCCCCAGGTGATCCACGACGATGAATGCGTACATGTGCTCGCAGTCGAGCAGGTCGCGATACTCCCCCGACTCCAGGTCGAGAATCATGAAATGCGTGCTCTCGATCGGCCGTTCGTCGGAGCAGGTCGAGAGATAAGCCAGCCCCCGCGACTCGTCGGGCGTGATGCTGATGATCCCCTGATGGGGAATCGGAATGTCGTACACGCGTGTCGTTTCCGTCGATGGATCGAAAACCATCGGGTAGCCGCCGGGATAGTCGGTCCGCTCTTCGCCCTCCTGCGGATACCCCTGCTTGGTGGCCAGGTAGATCTTCCCGCTCGCGCCGACATTGTTGCGTGTATGGAACTTCGCCTGGGCTGCGAAGCCGGTCGCGTCGGTTCCGATCGCCTGGTGCGCGTCGAGCACGACCCGCATGTCGTCGGTCGCCGGGTCGAACTCCACCAGGAAGCAGTTGTGCCGGTACTTCGCCGTCCCGACGTAGATCTTCCCGTTCCTCCCTTCGACGATCGAGAAGTATCCGCTCCCTTCGCTCACAGTGTCCTTGGGGATTGCATGCGCGGTTGTCCACAGCCAATGCCGGGTGATTGCACTCTCCTCGGCGCGGCCGCAGTCCGGGGACACCAGACAGGCGATGGCCGCGCTCAACGGGTACAGCAGCGCGACAGTTTGGCGGAACATTTGCGTCCTCCAGTGAGTGCTGTGGGGCTGACACGAAAACCAGCGTCAGCTTCAGCACCGGAGGCGCATCTGTCAATGGCGAGCCATTCCGATCACGTCGCCGCTCGCGTGCGATCTCACATGGCGACCGGAAGATTCGCTGAGCACATCCCGATCAGCGATCGATCAGCACGCAGTCGGAGACCTACGTGTAGTGCAACTGATCAACCGGTGCAGGCGTGGTGAAGAAGTACGGGGCCTCTCTCTCGTGCGGCTGATGCAACCGTGCCGTCTCCGGGGCCAGCGGCACATACGGAGAAACCTCCCGATCAGTCCCGTCCGCCTCGACATCCTTCCGCCGCATCTCATCGTGAATCACCGGGTGCCAGTCCCCGTCGCGCTCATCGGCCGGCACATGGTGAAGCCTGGCCCAACGCCTCAGACGGAGTTCCTCCACCAGATCAACCGGCCCCGAATTCATCACAGGCATCTTCACCGCCTCCGCAGGACATCAACTTGGCCAACGACCTGGTGGAACGTCGACTTCGCACACCGGCGACGCTCACACCGAAAAACAGGCCCTTCAGATTCGTCGGCCGTCGGCGAGGTCGAAGCCGAATCTTCCTGCCAACTGGAAGCCACAGTCGTCCGATTTCTCCGGACACCGACGGCGCCAGCCGTCTGTTCCCTGCGAGCGATGACAACGGCCGCCGACCACTATTCCAAAGAATCCACACAATCCGCTCACGTCGGACTCTGTGCCGGCCGGTCGTTGCGACTCAATCGACGTCAGTTGAGATCGGGAGTCCATCCCGAGTCGGGACGGCGTTCCCATTCGCGACGGACCTGAGCCAGGCCTGCGGAGCACAGATCGAACTCGTCACTCAAACGACGCAGGATCGCCGCTTCGTCGTGATAGGGGGCCTCGTCGAATGTGCTGGCGATCAGATAGGACCGCTTCCCCTGCTCGCGGTAATCGACCAGCGCGTCCTTCCGCGCCCACGAGCGCATCTGCTTGAGAGCCTCCGGATAGACGCCCGTCCAGAACAACGTGAAATCGCCGATGTGCCGGTGGATCTCCCGCCGCGGCCGGTCCTCGGTCTGCTCCGCTTCGAGCAACATCTCGGCGACTTCTTCAAGCCGCCGTCCCTCCATGTCGCGAATGCGAAACACCGCCTCGATGCGGACAAACCGCGTCAGCATGTCGGACAGATAATCGACCAGCGGCGGATCGGCGACTCCGTATTCGACCTGGAAGGTCTGCTCGGTCAATGCGGCGAAGAGTCGCCTCAATTGTTCGGAACCGGCCAGAACACGCTGCATGCCAATCTCCTCTAACTCGCCGCCAAGGCAACTCCTCGATCTTCCGATGGGCTGGTCGATGTGACCGTTGAGCACGTGGAACAACGCGCTCTGCGAATCAGCGTAGACGATCTGTCTCGCGGAATCGCGGGTTCTATCGCCGAAAACCGCTCGACGCGGACACATGGTAGAGCAATTTGCTCTTAGCAAGAATTGATGGATCGGGGAAGTCCGATCCATCCATCAATTCTTGGCCGCCGATTCAGGCCGGTCAAGCTGAATCCGGTGACGCGACCGCCGTAAGTCGATTCCAATTGACCGGTTCGGACGATTCCCCTACAACCCCGCGCGCGGCTGCCACCGGCATTCTGCCAGTGCGCAGCAGCGACGACCTCAACCCGGGAATGCACTGGCGAAACCAGTGGCGCCCCACTCATCGATTCAGGATTGACGAACCACTTGCGGTGGGCCGAACATCCCAAGCAGAACACCAGTATGAAGATCCGCAACCGCCGCGTCATTCGTTTCCTGGCCCGCATCATGACGGCGGCCTTCCGCCTGCTCTTCATCTTCGTGCGCATCGAGGTGCGAATCGCAGCCCCCGGCATCTGTCCCTACGGTTCCACCGGCGATCAACGCTTCATCTACTGCGCCTGGCACGACGGCATCGCCGGGCTCGTGTTTCCACTGCCGGGATGGAAAGTCGCGGCCCTCGTCAGCCAGCACGCCGACGGCAGCTACGTCGCCGATACACTGGAGGTCATTGGAATTCATCCGATCCGGGGGTCGAGCCGGCGCGGTGGCGCCCAGGCAATGCGGCAGATGCTCGAAGCCGCGGCCGACTACAACATTGTGATTGCGACCGACGGCCCGCGCGGACCGCGACGCACTGTGAAGGAGGGGATCGTCTTTCTCGCTTCGCAGTCCGGCCGCCCGATCGTACCGGTGGCGTTCGCCGCGCGTCGCGCCGTCCGTCCCCGCGGCCGGTGGACCGATCTGGTGATTCCCCTCCCCTTCACCAAGGCCTACTGCGGAGCGGGCGCGCCGATCCATGTTCCGCAGGGATTGCACCGCAACGAACTGGGGCCGTATCGCGTCCAGTTGCAGCAGGCGATGGATGACCTGCAGACCTACCTCGACGCGGTCGCTGAAGGCCGCGAGGTGAAAATCCCCCAGCCGCCGGAGATCGACTGGCAGCCGCTGCGCCGCGCCGCCTGATCGTTTCCAGCGCGGCTGGAGGCCGCAACCCCCCAATGTAGCGCACGCAGCCTTGCGTGCGTGCCGCTGATCGCACAGACCGCTGACGCACGCTGGCAGCGTGCGATATGGACAATCGCAACAATTTGCGCAGGAAGACAAGGTTTCATGCGTGAGTAGCACGGGACGACTTCTCGCTCCCGGCCGCTCCGATCAATCACGCTGTGCATCCGCGCGCAAGCGGCTTGCAATGGCGTAGTGCATTGCCGCAGCGATGGCGCAGTAGATCGCTCCCACAATGACCGCCGCAATCGTGAGATAAACTTCTTCATCGAATCCGGTCGTCATTCCCCGTTGGCTCATCATCCACAAGAAAACCGGCGCCGCCACCGCCATATAGGTCAAAATCAGCAGCAGAAAACCGGTCCCGAGCGCCAGCAGAATCCCCAGCCAGGTGTTGGTCATCATTGAATACAGCGTGGCGAAGTGCAGCACAATGAGCACGCCGAGCAATACGATCGCGATCCACATCAACCCGTACGGGTATTCGATGAAGTTGTCGATCATGTCTGCGATCGTGAGCGGGGCGAGGCATGCGCCCAACAGCAGGTAAAACAGCAACGGGACGATCGCAAGCAGGCTGCCGAACAGTTTCGGATAGGCGATCTCCGGCAGCGACAACGGCAATGCCATCAGCGTCGGCCAGGTCCGGTCCCTCGTCTCCTCTCGAAAGATCCGCGCTGCCAGCAGCAGCAACTCCAGCGGAAGAAAGAGGAACACCACGAGCCCCATCGCCAGGTTGCCGAAGTCTTCCGCGTCGACGCGATGCAGACGGTGGATGTTGAACAGAACCAGAACTGACGGAATCACGACGCCGTACGCAACCAATCTCCCGATCAGTCCTCTGCGGCCGTGTGCGAACTGCTGAAAGTCCTTGCCCAGGATGGCCAACTGCCAGGCCCGGCGCGGCGGCCGCTTCCTGCTCAGCCGATTCCAAAGCGACGCACGCCCCGGACTCGCGTCAAGCGTGCGGTTGCACGGATCAAACAACAGCCACGCGCACCCGAAGATCGCCAGCCCCGCTCCCAGATTGACCAGCACCTGCTTCCCGACGACCGGACCTTGAAACGTGCTCGACAGCGTCTCCCCCAGTCGCCTCGCCCCGCTCGCTTCATCCAGTTGAGTGGCAAAGATGTTCAGCCACTCGTGGATCATCACCGTCCAGCCGCCAGAGCCCGGCCCCGGACTCCCCAGCGACAGAAAACCGAGCAGGATCGACGGCACGAAGATCATTCCGCAGATCAGCAGAAACGAGACTGCCACAGCCGCTGCCGAACGGCGAAAAACCACCGAACAGAGCACGCCGATCGTTCCGACCAGCACGATGTGGGCGAACAGCGTGCAGAACGCCGCTTGAACCTGCGGCCACGAAACGCCCCCCAACGTGATGGCGAGCAGCGTGAAGGGAAACTGGACCGAAAGAATCAGCAACACCGCCAGCAGTCTCGGAACCGTCTTGCCCAGCAGCAGCGCCAGCGGACCGACGTCGGCCATTCGCAGCAGGCCGAGCGTCTGCAATTCTTTCTCTTCCGTGATCGACGTGGCAAACAGCAGGCAGCCCGCAAGCGATGCGAATACGAAATTGATCCAGGACAGTCCCATAAAGAACCTGAGTCCGGGAGCGCCGATCATGAACCCGATGAGTTGCGAATAGAACAGCACGATCACCACGATCCCCAGCAGTCCCAGGCGCAGGACGTGCGACGGAAGGCGACGTGAGTCAACCCGCAGTGCTCGCACCAGCAGCGCCAGGACTTTAGAGACCATGCGATGTCCGTTGTTGAGAGCGCATTGCGTTTCACTGGAGCGGTTCTGACGTCGCAAAATGCCGCATACAAAGGCGAAAACGCGACCAGACGCCGCCGCGATGAAGTGCCACTGGCACTGGGATTCTGATAGTGTGAGCGGCCCCGTCCTTCGCGGCAAGCCGATTGGCTTCGCCGGCGAATCACGTTCCCAGTCCCGGAACCTCGCGAACCGTGTACGAACTCGACTCGACGAACGCCGCCGGGTATCTGATTGCGACCGGACGGGTCGCTCGCGACGAACCGGTTCGCGTCGAAGAACTGGCGGGCGGCGTCTCGAACGTCGTGCTCCGCGTCACTCCTCAGAGCAGGCCTCCGTTTGTCGTCAAGCAGTCGCGAGAGCAATTGCGAACTCAACTGGAGTGGCGCAGCCGTCTCGATCGCATCTGGCGCGAAGTCGCCGTCATGCGGACTTTGAACCGGATTCTCGAACCGGGTCTGGTCCCCGGAATCCTCTTCGAGGACCGGGAGAACTTTCTCTTCGCCATGGAAGCGATCGACGAACGTCACATCGTCTGGAAGACGGCGCTGCTGGCCGACCACGTCGATCTTGAACTCGGCGCGCGTCTCGGCCGCATCCTGGCGACGGTTCACCGAGAGACCTGGAACGATTCCGCGGTGCGCGACGCACTGCCGGACCTCGTGGTGTTCGACGAACTCCGGATCGATCCCTACTACCGGAAAATCGCCGAAGTCCACGCCCCCGTCCGCGACCGCATCGATTGGCTGCTAGACGAAATGCAGCGGCAGCGGCACTGCCTGGTGCTGGGCGACTTCAGCCCCAAGAACATCCTCCTCACCGGCGATCGCGTGACGTTGGTCGACTTCGAAACCGGCCACTTCGGCGACCCCGGTTTCGACCACGGCTTCTTCCTCACGCATCTCACCTTAAAGGCGATCCGGCGGCAGTCGGCCGGCGGGGTGTTCCTCGAACTCGCCCGCCGGTTCTGGCAAGAATACCGGTCCCGATTCGCCGAATCAGTGGCGGTCGTCGATGATTGGGAAGCTCGCAGCGTCGTTCACTGGGCCGCCTGTGTTCTGGCCCGCATCGACGGCAAGAGTCCCGTTGAGTATCTCGACGAGACCTGCCGCGAGACTGCGCGCACGCTCGCCATCGAAGTCCTCCGCGATCCGCCCGCCTCCCTGGCGGAATGCTTCGACTTGACGGCAGAGCGCCTCCACCGGCCGTGATTTCGCGGTCGATTCCGTCTCGCGCGCCATCATTGATTCGACCCGCAAAGTTGCCGGCAATTCTCCAGAGCCGGCCGATCGCCCCACATTCCAGGTCTCTCACCTGCGCCGAGCGCCGATAGAGGTACACCGGGCCGCTGTGCCGCGGCTTCTGCACCACGAGACAACGGGACGTACTTTACTCGTTCGTTTCGGAAACGTCACATCGTTTCAAGCATCCCGTTTAGCCGCGACCCGCAGGGGAGCGCTCCACTTCGAGTTGAAACCAGAAGTTACTCACAGCCCGTGCGTCAATTCCGAAACTGGCGACTTACTCAGGGAATGAAACCGGTGATCGGCAAACAGCTTGTGACGGCCGAGCAGACTCACGGCATCGGCAGAATCGCAGTCTTGATCCTCGCCACGGTGATCTTCGCCGCCGCCTGGAGCAGCGACGATCGCGACCGGATCGAACCTGCACTCGCCCGTGCTGCGGAGCCGAGACGCGCCGCCTCTGCGTCCCGCCGGGAATCCGGTCCAGGGCCCCTTTCCTGCGGGCTGGCAGGAAAAATCGCCGCGTCGCCAGACGTCCGGAGTTCGCCCGGAAAACTGCTGTCGCTCGCCGTCGTCCAAACCCGCGACATCCACACGATCTTCACCGGCACGCCGGCCCTGCTCGGAGGAACATGCACGCTCCAGCCCGACGTCGCGTCGCACAACGCGGAACTGGATGATTGTCCGCTCTAGATCGGATATTCGTAGCGCATGCTGCCAGCGTGCGTCACCGTCGACTTGGCGTCGGCGTGCAATCCGTTCCAGGAGCGCGGCGCTTTGGGCAACATCCCGGAAAAAATGACACAATCAGAGCTATTCTGGCTCCCCCTCCTGCGGCGAGGGCGGAATCGCGCGCCCGTGCGGGTCTTCCGCAGGCGACTCCAGTTCGCTCGCGAGTTCCTCACCCAGTTCCTCATCGATGTAATGCTCGACGCGATGCGCCGGCGCGTGGAGATGGTCGGCAGGGAGAGCAAAGTGCTTTTCCAGATAGCTCTCCCACAGCCGGTGAAATCGTACGAGCTTCCGCGCCCGGCGTTGTCCCTTGCTCGTCAGCCGCAGGCCGTCGCCGTTGGCGGCGACGAACTGCTTCCTGCGCAGATGGCCCACCACCATGTAGGTGAGCCATTTCCCGAGTCCGCGCTTCTGCCCCACGAGCGCCGGCGCAAGCGCGGTCGTTTCCGTCTGATGCCGTTCTTCCAGCCGGTACAACAGTCCCAGCAGGTCGTCGGCCGCGATCTCCAGATTGATCCGCACCTGGGCGACCGCCGTCCCGAGCAGACCATGACGCGGCGCGAAAATCCAGGCCGCCACGAACAACAACGCCGCCACCACAGCCACCATCCCCGACGTCTGGACGTCCTCGACCTCGGGAAACCCGATGCGTGGAAAGATCAACGCCGGAAGCGTGCGGGCTGCGAGATGTCCCAGGATTCCCGCCGCGGCAGCGATCACAAGACTGAGGGCGATCATCGGCGCCAGCCGGCGCGTGAGCAGCGATGCCGCCGCAGCCGGCGCAATCAGCAGACCGATGACCAGAATCACTCCCACCGTTTCAAACGCGGCCACCACAGTCACGGCGGTCGCCGCCATCAAGGCGTAGTGCATCACCCGCGCGTTGATTCCGAGCGAAGTGGCGAGAGACGGGTCGAACGCCGCGACCTTCAGTTCCTTGTAGAACAACAGCATCAGCACAAGATTGATCAGGAGGGCCGCTCCGTTGACCCGAGCCGCGCCCGGAATCCCTGATTCCCACGCGACGTTCTCGAGCAGTCCGAACAGGACGCAATCCGGATCGATATGCACGTCGTCGGCAAACAGCACCAGCAGCAACAGGCCGAGCGCGAAAAACCACGTGAACACGACCCCCAGCGCCGCACCACTTTCGACCCGCCCCAGCTTCTGGACCCATTCGGTGATCAGCGAAGTCAAAACACCGAGCAGAACCGCCCCGAGAAACAGCACCAGGTGCAGCGCCGCCGATCCGGACACCGGATCGACCCAGCCGGCGGACTCCATCCCATGCACAGCCAGAAACGCCAGCACGACGCCCGGCAACGCGGTATGACTCAGTGCATCGCCCATCATGCTGTGCCGCCGGAGCACCAGCCACACGCCGGGCAGCGCGCACGACATCGCAGCGACCGCCGCCGTCCCCGCGATTCTCACGTCGGCCGGATTCTGATTGATCAGCGATGTCACTGCATCAAACATCGTTTCGCTCTGACCGGGAGCGGCTCACAACAACTCCGCCGGAATACGGTGCGGGCTGTCCGGGACCGATAAGGGGTCCGCCCGATCGCGCATCTGCCGCTCCAACTCCCGGATAATCTTTTCGTCAAGGACATGCTCGATCAGATCGGCCGTATGGTCGACGTGACTCGCTGCAATGTCCGCATGCTGAATAAGGTACATTTCCCACAGGCGATGGTTCCGCACGATCTGCCGCGCTTTGTTGAGCCCGCGCTCTGTCAATCGAACGTTGCCGTCGTCGTCGCGAGACAGTAGTCCGTCGCCTGCGGCCCACTTCAGCAGCCCGTCAAGACGCTGACTCGTCCAACCCAGCCGTGCGGCCAACGCCGTCGGGTCGATCCCCGTCGACGCGAACGATGCGTCACCCGTGCTGCCGGAGTCGCGCTGCACCTCCAGTTGCTCATAGATTCCCCGCAGCAGGTCGAGCCGCGGAATACTCCGCTCCAGCTTGAGTTGCTTGAGCCAGCGCCACACCACGCCTCGCTGCCGGCCGAAGATCAGACTCACGGCGAAAATCAGACCGGCCGACAGCACAATCACCGCGCCCGCCGCCACGCGCGGCGTCACCGCGCTCACCGTGACGCCGATGACTGCGGACAAGCCGCCGATCACCGCGGCGATCAGCGTGAGCTTGCGGATGTCGTCAGTCCAGAACCGCGCCGCGGCCGCAGGCGTAATCAGCGTCGCCACCACCAGAATCAACCCGACGCTCTGCATGCCGATGATCGTCACCGCGACAACCAACGCGATCAGCACTGCGTCGATCAGCACCACAGGCCACCCCTCGGCGGCGGCGAAAGCCTCGTCAAAACAGAGCAGCGTCAGTTCCTTGAACAGCAGAACGGTCAGCGCCAGCACGATCACGCCCGCCCCGGCGAAGATCGCGACGTCCGACCCCGTCAGCGACGCCGTCTTCCCATTCAAGAACGTGCTTAGACCGGCCGCAGCGCCCGTGGGAACCTTCTGGACGGCGCTGAGCAGCACGGCCCCCGCCCCGAAAAACCCGCTCAGCACGATCGCCAGCGCCGCATCCGACTTGATGCGGGAATATCGGTCGATCAGTGTCACACAGACCGCTCCGGTCAACCCCGCAAGGAATGCGCCGGCCAGCAGCGCCGGGAGAGACCGGCCTCCCCCCGGAGCCGCGATTTCCATCACGAGAAACGCGCCCGCGATGCCCGGCAACGCGGAGTGGCCGATGACGTCCCCCACCAGCGCCCGCCGCCTCAGCAGCATGAAGACGCCCACAATCGCCGCCGTCACTCCGAGCAGCACAGTCCCCAGCAGAACAACCCGCGTATTGTAGTCCTGCAGAGTCACGATCCTCACGAGCCGTTCACCCACTCCGTTTGCGACCGTCACCACAGCCGCAGCAACTCCGCCGTGTGCACCGGAACCGGGCAACGGTGCTGCTCCCGCGTGTACGGAGTTCGCATCCACCAGGCTGCCCAGCGCGAAGAGCAGTCCGATCGCCCGCGTGAAGTGCGACGGGCGGTGCAGGGGGCCGTTCGGGTTCGGTCGATCGGTTCGGCCTGACACGTCGTACGGTTCACATCTGATTGAATGAATCGACCGGCGACCCCGGATCGCCGCGAAGACGTTACTGCCCCATCCGGCGTCCGACCTGGTCGAGCAGCGACAGTTTGCCTCCGTAGGTCGCCCGCAGATTCTCCGGAACAAACACCTCGTCGACGGGCCCCGCCGCCACCAGCCGCATGTTGAGCAGCAGAACTTCGTCAAAGTACTCGGTCACCGTCTGCAGGTCGTGATGGACCACCAGCGCCGTCCGGCCCGTCGAGCGAAGTTCCTTCAACAGCTTGATAATCGCCTGCTCGGTCGCCGCATCCACACCCGCCAGCGGTTCGTCCATCAGGTACAGATCGGCCTCCTGAGCCAGCGCCCGGGCCAGAAACACCCGCTGCTGTTGCCCCCCCGAAAGCTCGCTGATCTGCCGCGACGCATAGTCCGCCATCCCGACGCGATCGAGCGCCGACCGCGCCCGATCCCGCCATTTGCGCGTCACCGGCCGGCACCAGCCGATCTTGCGATACAGCCCCATCGCAACCACGTCGAGCGCGCTGACCGGGAAATCCCAGTCGACGCTCGTCCGCTGCGGCACGTAGGCCACCCGGTTTCTCTGCCGGCGGTAAGGTTCCCCGAAGACACGGACGTCTCCCGAAACCTTCGGCACGAGGTCGAGCGCCGCCTTGATCAACGTGCTCTTCCCGGCGCCGTTGGGGCCCACCACCGCAATCAGCCGGCCGGCCGGCGCCACGTAGTCGATGTCCCAGATCACCGGGCGCCGGTGATACGCCACTGTGACGTCGTGAATCGACAGGGGAGAGGCCGGAGGATGATCGCCCACCCGCGTCGCGGGAACCGCGACCGCTTCAGCCGGATGACCTGTTTGCAGTGAACTCATGACTGGGCAGCCAATCGGCTTCAGGACGCGCCGGCCGCGCCATCACTCCACCTTCCCGGACGCAAGACGCAGTTTGCCGCGGAAGCCTGTTTCCGGAACATCGCCCCCCAGCGCCCGGGCGATCATCGTGGCGTTGTGGTCGATCATCCCGATGTACGTTCCCTCGTAGGTTCCCGGCGCGCCCATCGCATCGGAGTACAATGTGCCGCCCCGCTTCACCGTCCATTCGCGATCTTCCGCACCGGCGATCACCGCCTCCAGGTTCCGCTTGTTCACGCTCGATTCGACAAACACGGCGGGAACTTGATTCTCGACCAGGAAGTCGACCAGGCGATTGACGTCGTCCACGCCCGCTTCCGATTCCGTCGTGATTCCCAGCACCGAGCGCACGGGGATCCCGTACGCGCGGGAAAAGTAGCTGAATGCATCATGCGCCGTGACGAGGTAACGCTTCTGCTCGGGAATTCCGCCGATGACCTCACGCACGTATGCGTCCAGTTCCGCCAACTCGCCGCGGTATCGTTCGGCGTTCGCTCGATACTCCTCGGCATGCGCGGGATCGTACTCGCTCAGCTTCTCGGCGATGAACTCCACACAATCGCTCCACAAACTCACGTCGCCCCAGACATGCGGATCGGGGTGGCCGTCGAATGCCTCAGAGACAATCAGATCGGTTTCCTCGATCCCGTCCGACACCGCGTAGACCGGCTTGCCGTTCTCGCCGGCCCGCTCCAGCGCCTCCTCCATTCCCCCCTCCAGCAGCAGGCCCGTATAAAAGATGACGTCGGCCCCGATCAGCTTCGTCGTATCGGATGTCGTCGGCCGGTACAGGTGTGGATCAACCCCCGTCCCCATCAGGCTCACAACGTCGGCGTGATCGCCCGCCACCTCCGCAGCAATGTCGGCGATCATCGCCGTCGTCGTCACGATCGTGTAACGCTCTTCCCCGCTCCCATCCGGCGATGCATTCTGCGACGTCTTGCCGCCACTGCAGCCGCCGCAACAGGCTGCAATCTGCAGCAACAGCAATAAGCGGCAGGTTGCAGAGTTCATCAATCGCGGCTTCGCAATGCGCCAGGGTCTGAGTTGGCAGACGGTGAATCGATGCAGTGTCGAAAGGTTCAAATTGGCACGGCTCGGAGTTTGGGTCAGCGAGCCGGCCGCTGCAGCGTCGGCGCCGACCGGTTTTTGATTCGCAAAAAACTGATTTTTGCCATTCTAAAACCGGCGGACAGAGCGTGCAATCCCGCTCGTCTCTCGCTAACATGCAGGGCTCGAAAACAATCAGCGGCTCCGTGCATCACGCCGGCCGCGGACCGGAATCCTTATAGAATCACGACGGGACCAACGGGATGAGCGGCGCAGAGAATCTGATCCAGGTGAAGCAGGCTTTGGCCGACAAGTACGCCCACCTCGCGCGGATCGCGAACAGCGACGCCAAGCAGCGCGCCTACAACCGCCGCGCGACAAGGTATCAACGCCAGGTGGAGCAAATCCGCCGAGAGAGCAACGGCTGATCCCACCGCCCGGCGGTTCGCCTGACGGACTCCCTGACGCCCGTCCGACTCTGTTATTGCGGCCGCTTCGCGGCTTCGCGAAAATGCCTCTCGAAGACGTTGCCCACGGGAGGCTTTTCCATCGCTGCCGCATCCGCAGATCTCGCCTACCAGGCCGGTATCTCACCCGACGCATCCGAAACGTTCGGCGTCGGTGAGGTGCTCACGGTCTGCCCGCAGACCAACGATCTCCTCGACGTCTGCTACGACTGGGATCGCGTTGAGGTTCCCGCCTCGCTGAAAGAGTTCGAGAGGCGGTGGGGAAACCGATCCAACCCGCTCGACTTCAGCGGCGTCTGGCGGTTTCGCGAACTGCTCCCCTTCGCACCGCCCGAGCAGATCGTCACCATCGGGGAAGGCCAGACCATTCTTCAGACCTCCGACCCGGTCGGGCGGTATGTCGGTATGAACCCCGGCAACCTGTTTCTGCAGTACGAAGGCCTCAATCCGTCCGGCAGCTTCAAAGACAACGGGATGACCGCAGCGTCGACCCACGCCCGCATGACCGGAGCGAAAATCGCCGCCTGCGCCTCGACCGGAAACACCAGCGCGTCACTCGCGATCTACGCAGGCGCCACCCGGCTCTTTCGAGTGCTCGTCTTCATCGGCAGCGGCAAAATCGCCTACGGAAAACTCTCGCAGTCGCTCGACTACGGCGCCCGCACGATTCAGATCGAAGGCGACTTCGACGACGCGCTGGCCCAGGTCCGCCGCGTCTGCGCAGAAGCCGGCATCTACCTCTGCAACAGCGTCAACCCGTTCCGTCTCGAAGGCCAGAAGGCGATCATGTATCGCGTCCTGGAGGGACTCCACTGGGACGTTCCCGACTGGATCGTCGTCCCCGGGGGAAACCTCGGAAACTCCAGCGCCTTCGGCAAAGCCTTTCTGGAACTCCGGCAACTCGGACTGATCGACCGCATTCCGCGACTCGCGGTGATCAACGCTCACGGCGCCAACACGCTCTACGAACTCTATGAAGAACACGGACTCCGTTGGAACGCCGGCCGGCCCGACCAGTCCCTCATCGATCGCTTCTACGAGAAAATGACCGCAGACGAGCGGCGCGCACAAACACTCGCGAGCGCCATCGAGATCAACCGCCCGGTCAATCTCAAAAAGTGCCTCCGTGCGCTCGAAGTCTGCGACGGCCTCGTCCGTGAAGTGACCGATGCGGAGATCCTCGACGCCAAGGCGCAAATCGGTGCAGGAGGGTTCGGCTGCGAACCTGCCAGCGGCGCCAGCGTCGCCGGCGCGAAACTGCTGCGTGCACAAGGCGTCATTGCCCCCGGCGACCGCGTCGTCTGTATTCTCACCGGGCATCAACTGAAGGATCCCAACGCCACCGTCGGCTACCATGCACCGCAGGCGGAAGCCTCGAAAAACCCGGAAAAACCCGCGTTTGCGAACCCGCCGCTCGTCGTCGCCAACGATTTCGAAAAGATTATGGAAGTCATCCGGCGCTTTGAGTAGAGTTGAGACGGTGCCGGGTTCCTCAGTGGTCCGTCATTCAGAGTCTTGGGGTTGAGGGGTTCTCACGGGAGCACGAATCCCGCAGGGTTTCGTGCGAATCTGTAGTCCAGCCAATCCCCAGGAAACTGCCCTGACAGGGCACGCAGGCAGGCCGGTCGCGGACGCAGCACGGGATGATTGCGGAGAGGCGGCGGAATGTTCACTCCATTCGAAGAACTTGAATACCTCGCTGACTATCTCCCGGAGGAGGGGGAATCAATTCTTGTCGCCCGCCGCGACGGCGAACTGGTCTGTCACCCCTGGCGCGGCGACAGCCTCCGCGACGGAATCGAAGACGACGAACTCTACGGTCTCCTCGTGCAAGCCAACGAACGGTTGAATTCCCTCGCCGCCCTGCCGCTCTGGGGGACCGGCGTCGCGGCGTTCTGGATTCTCACCGCAATCTACACGCTCGGCAAACTCAGTTGGACGAGTTGGTTTCTCGTTCCCGGCGTCGGGCTCGTCGCTCTCTGGGCCTGTTTCCTCTGGATTCGCCGCCGCCAGCGTCGCGTCTTCCTCCGGGAACTCCGCCCCCGCATCCTTGCCGCGATTCGCCGCCGCGGAATCGGCCTGCATCCGCTGATCGCAGGCATCCGTCAACATTCGGAATTGCGAACGCTCCTCGACGAGTTCGCCAACGTCCCGGAGCCGTCTCGCCCCGCCGCCGACTGATCCACCACAACGACGCCCCCCGGCGCACAGTGCCGTTCCTGTCACGTGGCGGACGCCGTCTCCGCGAGTGCATGCTCTTCCTCGTCTTGCATCTCAAACAAGAACCGCGAAGGCTGCGACACCCGCCGCTTTCCCCATTTCCGGCGCGCCGCCGCCCGGGTGAGCGTCAGATGGTCTCGCGCCCGCGTCACACCCACATACGCCAGTCTTCGCTCTTCTTCGATTTCCGCGTCCGTCGCGTCCACGCTCCGTTTGTGCGGCAGCAGTCCTTCCTCCATCCCGACCATGTAGACTCTCGGGAATTCGAGCCCCTTGGCACTGTGGACCGTCATCAGCTTCACCGCGTCCTCAGCCGCCTGTTTGTCCTTGTCCGGCTCATCGTCGCGGCCGTCGAGGGCCACGTCCGCCAGAAAATCCTCCAGCGTCGGTTGCGCCGCTCGCTGGACGTAATCCCCCACCGCCTGCACCAGTTCGTCGATCGTCGCCGCACGGACCATCTGCTGTTGGGGATCCTTGTACTGCCGTTCGATCTCGGCTTCATAACCGATCGTCTCGATCAGTGACTGCAGGTGAACGTCCATCCGCGCCGGTTCGGATGAGAACCGCGCGCGAAATCCGTCGAGCAGCGTCCGGAACCGCTCGATCGCCTCACCCGCCTTCACCGGGATCAGTCCGCCGTCGACCGCCTCGATCGCCGTCTGCCAGAAGCTCGCCCCCTGACCGACCGCGCGCGTCAGAACCTTTTCCACCGTTGCATTGCTGATGCCTCGCGCCGGGGTGTTGATGATCCGCAGCAGCGACGCCTCGTCCTCTGGCCGCGCCAGCACCTTCAGATACGCCAGCAGATCCCGAATCTCCCGCCGGTCGAAAAACGACTGGCTCCCCATCAGCACGTACGGCAACCCGGCCCGTCGCAGTTCCGCCTCGAACAACCGCGGCTGCTCATTCGTCCGGAACAGCACCGCCAGATCGCGCAGCGGCACCTGCTTCTGCTTATTCAGAAAACGGATCTCCCGCACAACACTTTCCGCCTCAGCCTGCTCATCCGGATACTCCAGAAACCGGACTCCGGCCGCGGACCGCCGGCTGGTTCGCAACTCCTTGACGTGCCGCGATCGATTGTGGCGGACGAGCCGGTTCGCCACCTCCAGAATGCGGTCCGTGCAACGGTAGTTCTCCTCCAGTCGCACAACCTTGGCGTCCGGGAAGTGCTCGGCGAATCGCAGAATATGCGAGACTTCGGCTCCCCGCCAGCCGTAGATCGCCTGGTCGTCGTCGCCCACAACGCACAGGTTTCGGTGCTCCGCGACCAGTGCGCTCACCAGCCGGAACTGCACGCCGTTTGTGTCCTGGTACTCGTCGATCTGCACCTGATCGAATCGTTGCTGGTGTTTCGCCAGCGCGGCCGGATGTTCGTTAAAGAGCCGCTCCGTCAGTCCCAGCAGATCGTCGAAGTCGACCATCCCCGCAGCGCGAATCTTCTCCTGGTAGCGGCGATACCCCATCGCACCCAGAAACTCGGCGTCATCCACCGCCGCGTCGGCGGCCGCCGACGCGGCCGCTCCCGCAGACTTCCAGCGGCTGATCATCGACAGCAGATCTCCCGGCCGCAACGACTTTTCGGTCACCCGAATGTCACGCAACACCGTCCGCGCGATCGACTCCTGGTCCCCCCGGTCAAGAATCGTGAACCGCGATGGATACCCCAACCGCTCGATATCGCTCCGCAGGATGTTCACGCACAGCGCGTGGAACGTCGAGATCCACGGACGGCTCCGCAGCCGGCCCCCCAGCAGCTCACGCGTCCGCTCCAGCATCTCCCTGGACGCCTTGTTCGTGAACGTCACCGACAGAATCCTCTCCGGCGGCGTCCCGCGACGGATCAGTTCCGCCATCCGCTGCGTGATCACCCGCGTCTTTCCCGTGCCCGCCCCGGCCAGCACCAGCAGAGGACCGGACAGCGTGAGCACCGCCTCGCGCTGCGCCGGATTCAAATCATTGAGGTGTTTCATCAACCTGGAGCGAATTTCGTTCAATCAAAGGCAGGAGGGTCCGCCGGGCGGACCACCGTTCGAATGCGGCTCGTAGGTCCGCAGAGCGGACCCAATCTTCGCTTCATCAATGGGATCTCCGACGTGACCTGATCGGGCTTCCGCAGCCGGCGACGAAAATCACCGGAGCACAGCGCGGCAGTGCCGCGGCCGAGGTCGGTTTCACTCTTCCTCGGCCGGGATCATTCCCAACTGCTCCCCGGCGGTCCACAGCGCCTCGCCCATTTCCCGTGCGGTCCGCCAACGGTCGTCGGGGTTCGGGGCGAGCCCGCGCATGATGACGTCTGCAATCGAGTCGTCGATGCCGGGGACGAGCTTCCGGATGTCGCGCGGCGGCTGGTTGATGTGCTGCATCACGCTCTCCAGCGTGTCGCCCGCCGGCCAGGGCATCTTCTGCGTGTACATCTCGTAACACGAGACCGCGAACGAGAAAATGTCGATCCTCTCGTCGGTCCGTTGCCGCTTGATGAGTTCCGGCGCCATGTAGATCGGCGTCCCCGTCCGGTTGCCCGGAGCGCGAAACGGCTCCGAGTTGGGAACGACCAGGCCGAAGTCGATCAGCTTGATGTGTTCCTCCTCGGTCACCATCACGTTCCGCGGACAAATGTCGCGATGAATCCATTTGCGGCGGTGCAGATAGTCGATCGCGTCCGCGAGCTGAACCATGTAGAAGATGCGGTTTTCCGCCATCCGCTCGTTCTGCGCATCGATCAGAAAACTCAACCCCACCCCTTCGATGAATTCCATCACCAGGTACTGTTCGTCGTCCGTGGTGATTCCGTGCTCGATCGTCCTCACCACGTTGGGGTGCTTCAGCGCAACGGCGATCTCGCCTTCGGTCGGCTTGTCCAAGCCGACGAACCGCCGTTCCAGCCGCGCCGTCTTCGCCTTGTCCAGCACCTTCAGCGCCACAATCTGGCCGGACATCGTGTCCCGCGCCCGCCACACCCGCGACATGCTTCCCTGACCGACCCGCGCCAACAACTCGAACCGTCGACGGATGTCGACCTTCTCCACCTTCTCATCGCGCTTGAGCAGCTTGTCGAGGAATTTCATTCATCCGCCGCAGTAGTCGATGATCCGGGCGATCTCCGTCCGCAATGCATGGCGGTGCAGGATGAGATCGATGAAGCCGTGCTCCAGCAGGAACTCGCTGGTCTGGAAGCCCTCCGGCAGCGGTTTCTTCACCGTCGCCTGCACCACGCGCGGTCCCGCGAAGCCGACCAGCGCCCGCGGTTCGGCGATCACCACGTCGCCCAGTGAAGCGAAACTCGCCGCCACGCCGCCCATCGTCGGATTCGTCAGAATCGAAATGAACAAACCGCCCGCCTCGTGGAAGCGGCCCAGCGCGGCAGACACTTTCCCCATCTGCATCAGCGAGTAAATCCCCTCGTGCATCCGCGCGCCCCCGCCGCTGCCGCTGACGACCACCAGCGGCAGACGCCGCTCCGTCGCCGCCTCGACGGCGCGCGTCAGTTTCTCTCCCACGACCGATCCCATGCTGCCCATGATGAACGCCGAATCCGTCAGGCCGAACACCAGCGGCCGCCCTCGCATGTAGCCCCGCCCGACAAGGCACGCTTCATCCAGCCCGGTCTTCTTGCGTTCCGCCTCCAGACGCTGCGGATAAGGTTTCTTGTCCACGAATCCCAGCGGATCTTTCGACGACAGGTCGGTGAACCATTCCTCGAAACTATCCGCGTCGAGGATCTGCGCGATCCGCGTCCGGGCCGGAACGTAAAAGTGATGGTCGCACTCCGGGCAGACCCGCTCCGCCTCCTCCAGCTTTTTGCGAAACAGCGTTGCGCCGCACGCGTCGCATCGCAACCAGAGTCCTTCCGGGACGCCGCGCTTCTTCCGCATGCCACCAGCGGCCTTTATGTTGGTGTCAGATTCCGTCGCGGGACTCGTGCTCACAGAAACTTCCTTCCCGGTGTCGGGCGCTCACAACACGGCCAGACCCCGCCTGCCAACGAACCACAAGACACGTCGTCGGGAGGAATCACTCACCGCGATATGGTTTCGTATTCTAATGTTCGGCGGCATCAACCGGTATGCGGTCGTCCCCCGACGACCTCCCCGCGCCCGCCTGCTTCGAATCAAACTGGGAAATCACTTCGATCCGAAGATCACCGCGGCAGCCGCAGATCGGACCCGGAAGACGCGGCGCTTCGCCGCGCAACACCGACGCAACCAGCGTCGCCAGCGGTTCGGGAGCAACCACCGCAAACGGTTTCTGCTTTCGCAGCGGCTTTCGCAACGCGCGTTGCACGCGGGCGTGTGCTTCCGGGCATGTCTCGCCTTTCGGTGGGCAGACCGCTTCCGGCGACTCCCGCCACTGCTTGAACACCCGCGGATGCTTGCGCCGAATATCCTTCACGAGCATCCCCTGCCACAACCCGTGATCCAGGTTTTCCAGGTCGTCCAGCGTCCGCAGCGGCAAACCGAAGTGGTCTGCAATCTGCTTGGCCGTGCTGCGCGCCGGTTCCGTGGCAGACGTGTAGATCACCTCCAGAGGCGTGTTCCCCAACTGCTCGATGATTTCCTGAACCTGCCGCGAACCCGCCTCGTTCAGGGGAAGATCGAGCGACCCCTGAATGCGGGACTGCGTGTCGAAGTCTGTTTCGCCCGGCCGGATCACGGCGGCTGTCGCCATAGCTCTGCTGCTCTCGAAATTCTCTGACGATTGGTCCGTCAATTCAGATTTTAGGGGTTGAGGTGTTCTCACGGGAGCACGAATTTCGCAGGGTTGTGTGCGGATTCGCAGTCCAGCCAACCCCCAAACACCCCTGTCAGGGCACAAGTCTCGCTGAATCAGCGGGCATCGGCCGCGAGTCCGCGCAGCTCGTCCATCGCCCGCCCGTAATCACCCGTCTCGAAGATCGCACTCCCCACCACGAACAGGTCCGCGCCGGCGGACGACGCGTCCGCAATCGTTTCACGACTGATTCCTCCGTCGATACCGATCAACAGGTCAGGCCCCCCCAGTTCCCTGGCGCGGACCACCTTCTCCAGCGACTCGCGCCGGAACGACTGCCCGCCGAACCCGGGCTCGACGCTCATCACCAGAAGCTGGTCGCAGGCCGGCAGCGCCTCTTCCACCGCAGACAGCGGCGTGTCCGGATTGACGGCCAGTCCCGCCGAGCAGCCGGCCGCCCGAATCCGCTCCAGCAAGGGCCCCGCATCAGGCTCCGCCTCGATGTGAAACGTGATCGCCTGGCATCCCGCCTCGACAAACTCGTCCAGCAGCTCACCAGGATGCAACACCATCAGGTGCGCATCGAACGGCACATCAGTCAGACCCCGCCAACTCGCGATCACCGGCGGCCCGTAAGTGAAGTTCGGGACGAAATGGCCGTCCATCACGTCCAGATGCAGCAGACGGCTCCCCGCCCGCTCCAGCAACTCCACCTCGCGGTGCATGTTGCCGAAGTCGCATTTCAGCATCGAAGGCGCAATCAGCGGCGTTTCGCACCGCCAGCGCTGAAGAAGGGCCTGCCGGCTCATGGAGAGGTTGGGTCAGATCGTATGAGTGCTGCGAACACCAACGCGAGAACTCGCACTGTCTCGTTTCCGGCGGGATGCAGAGTCGCTGATTCAGAGAACGGGAGCGCCCTCAAGCGGGCGACGTCCCCTCAATGGAACGTCCAACTTCAGGCCCGATCAGGCGCCGGAGCCTCGAATGCGGCATTTTGACGGCTCTCATCCACCGCGTCCACCCGAATTGATCTCCCCCGCGCTCGAAACAATGCACACCCCGTTTAGAGCGCTTTGCAGATCAGTGTTGACGATCTGTCTCGCGGATTCTCGACCTCGACAGTCCAAACACCGTTCGACGCGGACACATGGTAAAGCGATTCGCTCTAGCCGCGTCTTGACCTCACAGAGACGCGATCCGTTCGATCAGGTCCGCCGTGCGGTTCGAGTAACCGTATTCGTTGTCGTACCAGCTCAGCACCTTCAGCAGATTGCCCCCGATCACCTGCGTCCAGCTTGCGTCGAAGATGCTGCTGTGGGGGTTCCGCACAATGTCGCTCGACACGATCGGGTCGGTCACATACTGCAGGATGCCCTTCAGCGGACCTTCCGCCGCCGCCCGCATCGCGTCATTGACGTCCGATTCGCTGACGTCCTGGCTCATCACCGCCACCAGATCGGTCACGCTGCCGACCGGAACCGGAACCCGCAGCGAAATCCCGGTCAACTTTCCGTCGAGTTTCGGAAGCACCTTGCCGACCGCTTTCGCCGCGCCGGTCGTCGTCGGAATAATGTTCGCCGCCGCAGCCCGCGCGCGCCGCGGATCCTTGTGAATCTGGTCCGACGTCTTCTGGTCGTTCGTATAGGCGTGCACCGTGGTCATCAGCCCCTTCTCGATGCCGCCGCAGTCCTCATTCAGCACCTTCGCCATCGGCGCCAGGCAATTCGTCGTGCAGCTTGCATTCGAGATGCAGTCGTCCCCGGCTTTCAAGTCGCCGTCATTCACGCCCATCACAATCATCTTCGCGCGCCCCTTCGACGGCGCGGAGATCACCACCTTCCGCGCCCCGGCGGCGAGGTGGCTGTCGTATCCCGGCTTGTCCCCCTCGGCTTCGCTCGTGAAAAAGCCGGTCGACTCCAAACAAATATCGACCCCCAGCTTTTTCCACGGCAGATCGGCCGGGTTCCGCTCGGCCGTCACCTTGATCGTATGCCCGTCGACGATCAGCGAGTCTTCACCCGCTTCCACCGTGCCCGCGTAAGGCCCCTGAACGGTGTCGTACTTCAGCAGCATCGCCAACGCCTTGGGATCCCCCAGGTCGTTGATCGCCAGAATCTCGAATTCGTGGGGTGACTCCGGATCCTTCGTGCGATCCATCATCGCCCGGAAACTGATCCGCCCGATTCGCCCAAAACCATTGATGCCGACTTGAACTGCCACAGCTTCACTCCTCGAATTCGGGGCTCCCGTTCACACGACGCGGGCGCACCTGCGGTGGTTGATCCAAAGCGCGAGATTCTAATGGCCCTCTCAGTCGTCCTCAAGGACGCCCCCACGACCCGCCAGGGCCAATGCCTTTTCCAATATGGGGTTGGTGCGTAGTATGGCTGGAGTTTGCGGAGGTTCCACGTTTCTCACGGAGGTCGACTTATGTCATCCGCCTGCGGGGAGAGCTTGCTGGCCAGTTGGT
>QQVO01000073.1 GCA_003388505.1 Planctomycetota bacterium | reverse complement strand
TGCTCATACCGCGCCGCCACCTCCACCGGATCCCCCGCGTCCCGCAGGTTCAGAAAATTCACCCCCTTCACAACCCGCCCCGCGTGCACGTCAAGACAGGGAATAATCCGTTTGGCAAGCATGGAGGCGATGGGTGATGATGGTTGGCTAGCTGACGGCCCATTTCGGACACAGTAATCATCGCACGGCGGATCAATCGATCAACTCCGCCACACGATCGAGACACCCCGCATCAGTATGGTCCACCTGCGGCAGGTCGCCGATGCGGGACAGGTGGTTGTACTTCAGCCCCGTCCCGGTGTTGAACAGGACGATCTGTTCCTCCGGTTTCAACCAGCCGGCTGCCAGCAGTTTCTCGGCGGCCTTCCACACCGCGCCTCCTTCCGGACAGGCGTAGACCCCCTGGAAGCGGGACAGTTCTCCAACCCCTTCCATCAGTTCTTCATCGGTCACGCTGATCGCCGTCCCCTTCGACTCTCGGAGCGCCCGCAGCATCAAGAAATCGCCGACGGCCGCCGGCACGCGCAAGCCGGACGCCACCGTGCGGGCGTTGGGAAACATTTCGGCATGATCCGCTCCCTCATGAAACGCCTTCACCACAGGCGCGCAGCCCTCCGCCTGAACAGCCACCATCCGCGGGCGGCGACTGTCGATCCAGCCGAGTCGTTCCATCTCGTCGAAAGCTTTCCACATCCCGATCAGGCCGGTCCCGCCGCCGGTGGGATAGAAGATCACGTCCGGCAGCCGCAGTTCCGATTCGCCTGCCAGGTCGGCCAGGTCGAACGCGAGTTCGTAGCCCATCGTCTTCTTGCCTTCCACGCGGAACGGTTCCTTCAACGTCGAGAGATCGAACCATCCGAACCGCTCGCACCCGTGCCGGACGATCTTGCCGCAATCACTGATGAGCCCATTCACCAGAAACACATGCGCCCCGCCGACAACCGATTCAATGATATTGGCCGGCGGCGTGTCCTCAGGCATAAACAGAAAACACTCGATGCCTGCCTTCGCCGCATAGTACGTCGCCGCTCCGGCGGCGTTTCCGGCGGACGGCAGCGCCACCGCTTTCGCCCCCAGCGCCACCGCCCGCGTCACGGCGGCCGACATCCCCCGCGCCTTGAAGCTGCCGGTCGGGTTGAACGACTCGTCTTTGATCAACAGCCGTTCGAACGCCGCAAACGGCCCCCGCCGTTCGCACGGCAGCAGCGGAGTTTGGCCTTCGCCCAACGTCACCGCTTCGCTCGGAGCGTCAACCGGCATCACGTCCCAGAATCGCCACATCGACCGCAGCGGCCGTTTTCGAACCGATCCGGGCGTGAAACGAGACTTGAGCGCGGGCAGATCGTAACGGGCCAGCAGCGGCTTGCCGGCTGAACTCAGATTCTGCAGCCGGTCGATCGCGTATTCTTCGCCGGTCTGGGAGCAAATCAGTTTCGTATGCATCGGATGGAATCTTCGGTCAGATCAGGAGGGTATTCCGGCAGGCTACCGGTTCCGTTCGATTCCGCCAATCCACTCGCGACCGACCGATTTGCCGGGCCGATCCGGATTCGGCGTGGATTCCAGCCTCTCTGCGCGGCATAATGCAGAGCCGGAAGTTCCCACCCGCTGCGTGAGGAGACCGGTCATGTCATCCGCAAAATCGACGAAGTCGTCAAAAGAGGATTCACCCGCACACGCGGCCCATCTCCAGGAGACGCTGGTGCAGGGTGGGGGTCAACCTGGTGAGGCGGAGAGGACACAAGTCATGGCAGACTCATCACGACCGTCCGACGACGCGGCGGCCACGCAAGCGTCCGGCCCGCGGCAAGTCTCGACGAAGTCTTCCAAGTCGTCGTCGGCCAAATCCGGAAAGCCGAAGAAACAGGCCAGCGTGCTTGCCGGCGATTACACGCTGAAAAAGAAGCTCGGCCAGGGCGGGATGGGCGCGGTCTATCTCGCCCACCAGAGAAGCCTCGATCGCACGTGCGCCCTGAAGGTGCTGTCGAAAGAACTCGCCGAGAAGCCCGGCTTTATCGAGCGGTTTGAGCGTGAGGCGAAGGCGATGGCCAAGGTCGACCATCCCAACGCCGTCCGCTGCTACGCAGTCGATCACGACAAGGGAATTCACTTTGTCGCCATGGAACTGATCGACGGCAAGAGCATGCAGGACTGGCTCGATGAACTGGGCCGAATCTCCGTGCCCGATGCCCTGCACGTCACGCTGCTCTGCGCCGACGCGCTGCAGCACGCCCACCAGATGAACATGATTCATCGGGACGTCAAGCCGGACAACATCCTCGTCACCAGGAAAGGTGGCGTGAAAGTCTCCGACTTCGGACTCGCCAAAGTCCTCGACGACGACATGTCGATGACCCAGAGCGGCACCGGCCTGGGAACCCCGCATTACATGCCGCCCGAGCAGGCCCGCAACGCAAAATACGTCGATCACCGCAGCGACATCTACGCTCTCGCCGGCACGCTTTATCACTTCATTACCGGTCAGACGCCGTTCCAGGGTGACACGATCGTCGATCTGATCACGGCCAAGGAACGCGGCACATTCACCCCCGCCAAGCGTATCAACAACGACGTGCCCGAGCGGCTCGACCTCATCATCGACAAGGCTCTCACCCGCGATCCGAAGCATCGCCAACAGTCGATGGCCGAGTTCATCAAGGATCTGGAGTCGCTCAATCTCGCGTCCGATTCGCTGAGCTTTATCGGGTCGGGCGAGAAAGAGGTCATGCGGCGCAAGTCCGGCTCAACGCCCGGCATGGCGACCCGCGATGGTTTCAACGCCCCCACCGTCACCAGGGCCGTCGTGCCGCCCACCTCTGCGGACGACGCCGCCCGAACGCAGGCGGCTCACAGCAACACCTTGGACATGCAGGCGAAGTGGTACATCCGGCACAAGGCCCCCAACGGGCGGCCCCAGGTCAGCCGCTGGACCACCGCGCAGATCTTCAAGGCCATGAAGTCCGACGCCATCGACGCCACGGCGCAGGTCAAAAAGAACTCCAAGGACAAGTTCCTGCCCCTCGCCCAGGTTCATGAATTCGCAACCGAAGCCCACAAGCTCGTCACGCGAACACAGGTCAAGGCCCGCGAGAGCAGCCTCGCGGACACCTACGCCAAACTCGACAAGCAATACAGCCGCCGTAAATGGTGGCGCATTCTGGCCCGCTTTCGAGACGGCACGCTGGGCCTGGTCAGCTTCGTGATCTATCTCGTCGCAATCGCAGCCGTCATCGGCGGCGCCATCTGGGGCGGCATCTACCTCTGGGCATACATCGCCGACAAGTATCACCTTTCGTAAGTGGTCTGCGATTGCACACCGCGGCCACCGGCCGCAACCAATGTAGAGCGCTTTGCAGTTCGGTCTGTGGCCCCGGGAACGATCCGTTCTTGATTCGCGGAGGCATGACCGAAAATGAGCTGAGGGCTGAGAGTCAAGAGTCCAGAGACGTAACCCACGACGCGTCAACGAGTTGAGCCCCTCGGCCCTTGACCCTCGGCTCTCGACCCGCCACTTCGCCGGAGATGGCGAACTCCAGCCAACCTGCCCCCCTCAGAACAAACACAGTTCTGCAAAGCGCGCTAGCCGACTCGCTCCGCCGAGTCGGATGTCCACAACGTGGAATTTGCTGCACGCGAAATTTGCGCACCACACGAAGATTCTTACCGTTAGCAGCTCAACGGGTCGCGCCCCGTCGCCGGTGTTGCAGTCCGCAAACTCTTCGGCGTCCAATTCGCCTGCGCTGTCTGCGCACTTTCTCACAGCGGCCGCAAGAAGGGCGGTGATCGATTTCCTGCCGGAGTTCTCTGGAATCCGGGCGGATGCCGCACGATGATAATCTGGTGGAGCGCCGTGGCATCCTCTTGCCGAGACCACGCGCTGCTCGAACAATGACCTGTCTGGACGCGGGAGGGAGTCGCCCGAAATGGACCACGCCGGCCGCAATATCGCACGCCTGCCGATCCTCTGCGCAATCGTCGGCATTTTTTGCTTCGCGCCGGTCAGCGCGCGGCCGGACGAACTTCCGCTGAAGAACGGCACGGTGCTGCACGGCGTCGTCGTTCCGGTCAACGGACTCGACTCCCGCACATCCAAGCAGAACACCACCTCCGCCGGCGCAGCCACCATCATGTGGATGGTCGACGACGGCGTCCGCAGATGGTTCGTGCCCAGGCGGCAGGCGGAAGATCCGATCCCCGAGGACGACCGGCTCGGACGCGTGACATTCGAACTGACGTCCGCGCGCACCGGACGGCGCGGCGTGCCCATCGACATCCAGCAATACGTCGAACGCACCGAGTTCGACCAGTTCGGCCGCCGTCGCATCACACTCAACACCAGCCAGGGACCAGAGCATATCTTCCAGGCCGTCACCGAAATCACGCCCGACTATCTCACCGTCGAATCGACGTCGCACGATTGGGAGCACGGCCTCGACTTGCAGGCTGTTCCGGCGGAAACGCTCGAGGAAATGGTTTTCCAGGCCATCGACCCCGAAAACCCGGACGACCGCAAGGCGGTCGTCGTCTTCTTCATCCGCGCCGAAATGTATCCCTCCGCCCGCGACGAACTGGCCCGCATTCGCGACGAATTCCCCGAACTCGAAACCTGGGCCGACGAAATGCTGCTCGAAGTCGCGCACGTCAA
The DNA here is from genome assembly GCA_003388505.1 of Planctomycetota bacterium. GTDB lineage: Bacteria > Planctomycetota > Planctomycetia > Planctomycetales > Planctomycetaceae > MB-PLM-1. The sequence goes on along the minus strand of QQVO01000073.1, from coordinate 101,066 downwards.
TGCCCTGCGCGGCTTGATCGAGATTCGCCGCCGCGCCGACAGCGGCCAGCATCGCCTCGCTTACCGCTACGCCCGGGCCTTTCCCGAAGATCGCGTCAGTGCCGACGTCCTCCGCGAGGCCCGGGATCTCGTGGCCGGTTACGACGAAGCCGCCCGGCAAATCGAAACCGCGCAGATGCTCCTCGGCGCGCTCCAGTCGGAATTGGATGAGAACGACCGGCAGCGCGTCGCATCGCTTCGCACGGCGGTCGTCGACGAGTTGACTCTCGAAACCCTGCCCCGTCTCGAACCGTTCCTCAGAATTGCGCAGGACGATTCCCTCTCCGCGGCCGAGAAACTCGCCCTCGCCTATTCGTCCTGGGTGCTCGGCCCCGAAGACGCCGTCACCAATCTCGACGACGCCGTCCGCATGTGGCAGGCGAGGTTCCTCATCCTCGAGTTCCTGCGGAACGACGACAATCCCGATCATCGCCAGGATCTCGTCTCGAAGCTGAAAGAAATCGAAGGCGTCAACGCCGCCCGCGCGGCCGGCATCGTCCCGCAACTCCCGCTGCCGATCACGATGCCCCCGCTCGAAACCGGCGAAGTCCATCCCATCGAGGTCGTCGACTCCTGGAACCAGGTGACGCAGACCTACTCCGTGGTGTTGCCGCCCGAGTATTCACCCCAACATGACTATCCCCTGCTCGTCGTCCTTCACGGAGCGGGAGTCCCCCCCGAGAAAGAACTTACCTGGTGGTGCGGAACGTCCGATCGCCCCGGCCCCGCCCAGCAACGCGGCTACATTGTCATCGCGCCCGATTACGCCGGCGCGGAGCAATATGAATATGACTACGACGCCGCTCGGCACGACGCCGTCATCGATTCCATCATCGACGCCCGCAAGCGGTTCCGGGTCGACTCCGATCGCATCTTTCTCGCCGGTCACGGGATGGGAGCCGACGCCTGCTTCGACGTCGCCATGTCGCGCCCCGGCGTTTTCGCCGGCGTCATCCCCATCACCGGAGTCTGCGACAAGTTCTGCATGTTCTACCGGGAGAACGCCCCCGACGTCGGGTGGTACATCGTCGCGGGCGAGCGGGACGGTGTGAAACTCGATCGCAACGCGCGTCACCTGAACGTCATGATGAAACGCGGCTACGACGTCATCTACTGCGAATACAAATCGCGCGGAAACGAAACCTATTTCGAGGAACTGCCCCGCATCTTCGACTGGATGGAACTGCACCGCCGGCCGCCGATCCCCACTGAGTGGGAAGCCAGAATCCTCAGGCACACCGACAACCGCTTCTACTGGCTCGAAATGTCGGGCCTCCCCGAAAAACTGGCGGAACCAATCATCTGGGATCCGCCGGACCAGCGCCGCCGGCCCTTCACGATCACGGGCAAGCTCACCCCCGGCAACGACGTCGTCGTCACACACTCGGCCGACTCCATGAACATCTGGCTCTCGCCGCAGATGATCGACTTCGACGCGCGGCTGCGGGTCCGCAACCGAGGCGTCGTCTTCAACGGATTCGTCAACCCTGAACTGGCCGACCTCCTGGAGGATCTGCGCGTCCGCGGAGACCGGCAGCGCCTCTATTGGCTCAAGCTCACTCTGTGACCGGGGCCGCCGCTCAAGTCCCCGTCGCGCGCACCATCGGAACGTCTTCCTCGCCGTCAGCCTCCGGTTGATGACGGCCCGACCGCTCTCGCACGCTGTAGGTGTCCCGCTCCCGGCCTGTGTAGGCCACAACCAGTTCCGCCAGCAGACCGAGCGAAATCGCCTGCCCTCCCAGCAGCAGGAACGCGATCGAATACGCCAGCAGCGGGCGGTCGCCGACCGGCGTCGCCGAGATCACGCCGAAAACGTTCATCAGCACCCAGATCGTCGCCAGGTATCCCAGTCCCAGCGTTCCGATGCCGAAAAACAGCAGGCCGAACGCCCCCAGCATGTGCTGCGGCCGCTGGCCGAATCCCGTCAGAAACTTGATTGTCAGCAGATCGAGAAAGCCTCGCAAAAACCGCCGGACACCGTACTTGGACACGCCGTGCTCACGAGGACGGTGGTGGACCGCCTGCTCCGTCACCCGAAATCCCCGCGCGTGTGCGAGCACCGGGACAAACCGGTGCATCTCCCCGTACAAACGGATCTCGCTGGCCACCTCCTTGCGAAACACCTTCAGCCCGCAGTTATGGTCATGCAGCTTGAGCCCCGTGAGGGCTCCAACCAGCCAGTTGAACACCTTGCTCGGATAGACCTTATGCCAGGGGTCCAGCCGTCGCTGCTTCCAGCCATTGACGACGTCGTAACCTTCATCCAGCCGCGCCAGAAGCTGCGGGATTTCCGCCGGGTCGTCCTGCAGGTCCGCATCCATCATCATCGCCACGTCGCCCCGGATGGCCCCCAGCCCGGCCGTCAGTGCGGCCGCCTTCCCGAAGTTCCGCCGAAACCGGATCCCGGAAACCTTCTCGTCGTTCTCAACAAGGGACTGAATGACCTGCCAGGAACCGTCCGTCGAACCGTCGTCGACAAACACCACTTCGAAGTCGATCGAATTCTCCGAACACGCGGCGTCGATCTGACGGTAGAGTTCGAGCAGACTTTCCTCTTCGTTCAATACGGGAACGACGATTGACAACATCCGCCCGGTCCTCCGCATAGGGGCTCTGAGAATCTGTCCAGTCCGGTCGTCCATGACGCGCACCTTGTTTTCTGATCGCAGACGCGCTGCTCAGACTGCGCCTACAGAGGCCAGTAGGTCGGAATCAACCACATCGACACCGCCCAGATGAGCAGACTGAGCGGCCCTCCAAAACGCACGTAATCGCTGTATCGATATCCCCCCGGTCCATAGACCATCAGGTTCGTCTGATATCCGATCGGCGTGGCAAAACTCGCCGCCGCCGCAATCGCCACAGCAATCGCAAACGCGCGGGGATCGACCCCCAGCGCATTCGCCGTCCCCACGGCGACCGGAAAGATCAACACCGCCGCCGCCTTCGCCGTAATCAGGTTCGTAAAGACCATTGTAACGCCGTAGATGATCGCCAGCGCCCACAGGGCGTCATCGCCGGCGAATGCGATCAGCGACGTCGCCACGTAGTCCGCGGCCCCGCTGCTCTTCATCGCCTCCCCGATTCCCAGTCCGGCGGCAATCGTCAGCAGCACGCTCCATTCGATCGATCGTCGCGCTTCCGTGCCGCGAACGCAACGCGTGCCCAGCATCGCCCCCGCTGCCAGCAGCGAAGCATTCAACATGCTCCAGCCGCCGAACGTGACCAGGCCCACCATGATCAGCAGGATCCCCTGCGCGATCCAGGCGCGTTCATGCCGCAGGGGGGTCGAGTCTTCCACGCGGCTGACGAGGAAAAAGTCCCGCGAGTTGCGCTGCATGTCGGCAAACGAGGGATGCGCCTCCAGCAGCAGCGTGTCCCCCGGCACCAGCACAATGTCGCCGATCTTTCCCCGCAGTCGTTGTCCGTTGCGCGACACCGCAATCACCGCCGCGTTATACCGCGTCCGAAATCGCGCCTCCCGAATCGTCAGATTGACGATCGGACAGGTGTTGGAAACCACCGCCTCGATCAGGCATCGCTCCGCCCGAGGACTGTCGAGTTTGAAAACCTGGTCCGTCGCCGGGGTCAGACCGGAGATCTTCTGCAGGTCGACCACCGACTCGACCACGCCGACAAACACCAGTCGGTCCCCCGCCTGGAGTCGCTCGTTCGGACCGACCGCCGCGAGGATGTGTCCCTCCCGCTCAATCTCCATCAGGAACGTGCCCGGCAGGTGCCGCAGACCGGCCCGCTCAATCGTTTTCCCGATCAAAGGGCTGCCCGACTCCACCAGCATCTCGACCGTGTACTCCCTCGGGTCGGACAGCGCGTCCAGCGCCGTACGCCGGTTCGGCAAGAGCGGCTTGCTCAACAGCAGGATGTAAACGAGTCCCAGTCCGCAGCACCAGATCCCCACCTTTCCAATCTCGAACATCGACAGCCCTTCGATGTCCGCATCCTTCATCATCCCGTTCACAACCAGCGTTGTGCTGGTGCCGATCAGCGTGCACAGCCCCCCCAGAACAGCCGCGTAGCTCAGCGGAATCAGGAGTTGAGACGGCGGCAGGCGACACTTCCGCGCCCAGTCGTCCAGAATCGGCATCAACACCGCGACAACAGGCGTGTTGTTCAGAAACGCGCTCACTGCCGCCGTGGGAATCATCAGCCGGGTCTGCGCCGCTGCCCGCGATTTCGGCCGGCCAAGCAGATATTGAGCCACGAGCGTCACCGCGCCCGTCTGTTGCAGACCCTCCGCCACGACGAACAGCACGCCCACCGTAATCAGGCCTTCGTTTCCGAATCCTTCCTTGAGCGCCGCATCCGGGCTGACCACCCCTCCGATCAACAGCACAGTCAGGCAACCCAGCAGCACCAGATCCGTACTGGCCCGCGTCGCCATCAGCGTCACCACCGCGACGAGCACCATGCTCAGGGTCAGCCCGATTGGAAAGTTCATCGACGCCCCACTCACCGCCATCGGAAACAGCACGCAGCATTTGTAGGGTCCGCTCCGCGGACCATCGAGAATCTGTACGACCCGCTTCGCGGACCATCAACGAATAAGCACTCTCAAGGTCCGCACGGTTGCCCGCCTCGCCGTCACTCAACGCCCACCTCACGCAGCGCGCCAAGGACACGATCGTGCACATGCCGGTTCGTGACCACCACGCCGCGATTCTGCTTGAGCGTCTGTCCCTGAGAGAAATCGAGCGGCTTTCCCGACACGTCCGTCGCACGACCGCCGGCCTCTTCAACGACAAGCACGCCGGCCGCGTGGTCCCAGATCCGCTCCACATAGTCGGCGCGCGTCGGCAGTCTCAGGTAAATGTCGGCCTCGCCCCGCGCGACCACGGCATACTTGGCCTGGCTGTCCAGTCTCACCGGCTCAGCCGAGATTCCGAGCAGTTCCGCCACCTGCGCCGAGTGCCCGTGAGAACTGTGCGACGATTCCACCGACTCGCAGAACCGCGCCGACGACGTCTCAGAAGTATCGCTCACGCGCACCGGTTGGCCGGCCGAACCGGAGTCGCCCAGCCGATGCACATGGGTTCCCTGCCCTCGCACGGCCGTAAACACGCAGCCCGCCGTCTCGCTTTCATCTGAGCCAGGCGCAAGGTTGGGACAGGCCAGCAGCGCCGCTTGAATCTCACCGCCGACGATCAGCGCCAGAGCGACCGCATACTGTCCGCCCCGCAGGAAGCCCTTCGTCCCGTCGATCGGGTCGAGTGTCCAGAATCGCTCGCAATACCCCGCCTGATTCGCCCGATCGATCCACGCGCAGGCGGTCGTCCCGTCGCAATCAATCCCACCGCCATTCAGTTCCTCAACGACCCGCAACAGAAACGGCGCCTGATCCGCTTCCCTCAGCGCAGCCGAGTCCTCTTCACCGATGATCGGGTCGTCCGGAAACGTCTCGGAGAGCACTTTGCAGACCGCCGCCTGGCTGGCGAAGTCCGCAATCGTGACCGGGCTGCGATCCTTCTTCTCCAGCGTCTCTGGCGTGATCTGCGCTTGAACCCCGCGGCAGATCTCAGAAGCCAGGCGGACTGCCGAAAGTCCCGCCGAGATCTCCCGTTCGTAGTCTGATGACATCGTGAAAGGCGCCTCCCTTTGCCGTGAGCCAGGCAGCGTTCGGCCGGCCGAGCCTGCCGCGTCGTTCTGATTTCAAAGGATATCCCGTCGTCCGCCGCGACCTCTCCCGAGATCGCCGCCGCGGAGTATAGCGAATTACCCGAAGCTGCCGAAATACCTCCATTTCCGTCAGACGCTTGTTCCAAGCGCGAACTTCGGCGAAAGTGCAAACTCGTTCAGGACGTCTCGGAATTCCAGGCCAACCGCAGAACACGACTCACAGCGCGGCCACCGGCCGCAATGTAGCCGACTCGCTCCGCCGAGTCGGTTGTCAATGACGCGGAACTTACGGCATGCGAAGTTTGCGCACCACCAGAAGATTTTCACCGTTAGTGGCACAGAGCACAGAATGAAAAAGAACCCCGTCAAAGCCGCGCTCAAAGACGGAAAACCGCAGATCGGAACCTGGTTGTCGTTCGGAAACCTGATGGCGACCCGATTGATGGCCCGCGTCGGCTTCCCCTGGCTGACCGTCGACATGGAGCACTCGCCGATCGACTGGAGCGAGGCCGGGGCCCTGTTCGGCGCGATCGCCGATGCCGGCTGCGTCCCTCTGGCCCGCGTCCCCTGCGGCGATCACGATCACATCAAACGCGTCCTCGATGCGGGCGCGTTCGGAATTGTGGTCCCGATGGTCGATACCGTCGAGCAGGCCCGTGATGCGATCGCCGCCGCCAAATACCCGCCGACCGGAACCCGGTCCCTCGGCGGCACCCTGCACGCGCTCAACTTCGATGCGACCCCCGGCGACTATCTGAAGCGGGCCAACGACGAAATCCTCGTTGTCCTCCAGACCGAGTCCCCCACAGGCGTCGACAACGCCGAAGAGATCTACAGCCTCCCCGGCGTCGATGCGATCTTTGTCGGACCCGTCGACCTGACCGCTCGCATGCGCGACGATGCAGGGACCGATCCCTCTCCGGACGAACTGGAAGCGATGCTCCAGCGAGTCCTCGCCACCGGAAAGAAGGTCGGCGCCCCCGTCGGACTCCACGTCCAGACCGTCGACGCCGCCAGGCAGCGCGCCGCAGAGGGCTGGCAGTTCATCGCCCTCGGCAGCGAATTGAAGATGATGGTCACCCAGGCCCAGGACTTCGTCCGCGCCCTCGACCTCAAGTCACAACGCCAGGATCTCGCCCGCTACTAAAGCGCACGCTTATCAGATCGACTCACCCGCCCTCTCAAAGCCCACGGGCCGCGTCCCGTGGGGCACGACAAACCATGTGCCGCATTTCGCAATCCGATCCTCTGTTGTACCCGACTCGCTCCGCCGAGTCGGATGTCCACAACGCGGAGTCTGTCGCACCCCAAATCTGCGCTCGACGCGATACTCTCCACCGTGAGAGCCCACATCATCGAACCACAGCGGTTCTGCCGGTGCCGCCCTCGCCCACACCCCAACCGGAGGCAAATCAGAACTGAGCGGCGAAGCCGCGTCAACAATTAGCTGCGGGCGTCAGCCCGCAGACTACGTCCCAAAATCAATCGCCGAGCCGCGAACGCGGCGCCAGCGCACTATCACCTCAAGGCTTCACTACACCTTGCGCCCCAACTTCCGTTTAGCCGCGACCCGCAGGGGAGCGCTCCCTCTCACCCACACAACTGCCCCTCAGCCGTCTCAATCGCCCGCAGCAAGCCCTTCGCCTTGTTCAGCGTTTCGTCGTATTCACTAGCCGGGACGCTGTCCGCCACGATCCCCGCGCCCGCCTGCACGTACACCGTCGAGCCCTGAATCACCAGTGTTCGCAGCGCGATGCACGTGTCCATGTTTCCCGTAAAGTCGATGCAACCGACCGCCCCGCCGTACGGACCCCGGCGATGCTTCTCCATCTCGTCGATGATCTCCATCGCCCGCACCTTCGGCGCGCCGGAGACCGTCCCCGCCGGCAGCCCGGCCCGCAGCGCATCGAGGGCCGACATCCCCTCACGCAACTGCCCGGTCACGTTGGACGTAATATGCATCACGTGGCTGTAACGCTCGACAACCATCACGTCGCTCAATCGCACCGAGCCGTACTGAGCCACCCGGCCCACGTCGTTCCGCGCCAGGTCCACGAGCATTACATGTTCCGCCCGCTCCTTCGGATCGGCCAGCAGTTCCTCGGCGAGTTGAACATCCTCCGCCTCCGTCCGCCCCCGCCGTCGCGTTCCCGCCAGCGGACGAATCGTCGTCAGCCCGTCTTCGACGCGAACCATGATCTCCGGAGAACTCCCCACCAGCGTCGCGTGCGGCGACCGCAGAAAGAACATGAACGGACTCGGATTCACCACCCGCAACGCACGGTAGATGTCCAGCGGCTGCGCCTTCGTTTCAAGCTGCAACCGCTGGCTCACAACGACCTGAAAGATGTCCCCCGCCCGAATGTACTCCTGACACCGCGAAACGACCGACTCGAAGTCCTTCCGCGTAAAGTCCGACGTCCACGAAAGTGTCGGTTCTCCCCCCTGCACAATATCGCTCGCCTGCAGCGTGTGTTGCGGCGACCGCAGCTTCTCGCAGTATTCGTCGACCCGTTGGCAGGCCCGCGCATATTCCGCCGCCGGGTCGCCCGTATCGGTCCGCGCGTGAGCGACGACCAGCACGGTCTTGTTGATGTGGTCGAACACCACCATCCGGTCGTACAACGCGAACGACAGGTCGGGCAACTTCCGGTCGTCCTCGGGAGGCGACGGCAGATTCTCCGTGTACCGCACCACGTCATATCCCGCGTGCCCCACCGCCCCGCCGCAGAACCGCGGCAGACCGGAGTGAGGCACCGCCGGGTACTCGTCGAGAAGTTCCTGCAGCGAATCGAGCGGGTCGGCGACCCTCTTCTGCTCCACCCCCTGCCCCGTCGTGACCGTTAACTCGCAGCCGAACGCATCCATCCGCAAGAACGGCTCCGCGCCGACAAAGCTGTACCGCCCCACCTTCTCCCCGCCGATCACGCTCTCGAACAGAAAGGCCGAATCCCCTTCGTCGATGCAGCAGAACGCCGAAACCGGCGTCAGCGTGTCGCTCACCAACTGCCGGTAGACCGGAACCAGCCGCCCCCGTTCGCTCAGCCGCGTGAACTCTTCAAAGTCAGGAAAATACCGGGGCATTGGCAGCTTCAATCACTAGGGAACGACGTCACGGCCGAATGTCCCAGAGACTCCCACCGAATTCAACCACCTGTTTCGGAGTGCGGCGACCCGGCGAGCGGCAGGGCGTAAGCCCGCCGATTCGTCCTCCAGGGTAGAGCAATTCGCTCTGGCCGCGACCCGCAGGGGAGCGCTCGCTCCACGTCACGACGTCTCCGGGCACAACTGCTTGACCACTCCCTCCAGAAACGGCGCCAGCTTCTCCGCCGCGTCCGCCGCCTGCTCCCGCAGCCGCCACATGTCCTTGGCGCTCGAAAACCGCTTCCACAACGCCCCCGCCACCGCCCCCGCGCGAATCGAACCGGTCGATCCGAACACCGACAGCACCTCCGGCGGCAGGTCGGCCGACATGTCGTCGCTGATCACCCGGATCGCAAGAAACTTCTGTTTGTTTTCCCCGCACACCCGCGCCACTGCAAAGCTCTCCAGATCGACCGCCAGCGCACCGGTTCGCTCGCTGATCTCGCGCTTCTCATCCACCGTCCGCACGATCTGTTTGGCCGTCATCAGCCGTCCCACAAACAGGCCCCGATCACGGTCCTCCGGCATCTTCATGTCAACAGACAGCGATTCTCCCGACTCGTTCGCAACTTCATTCGCAATCACCAGATCGCCGATCCGCATCTCTTCCTGCAGCGCTCCCGCGAACCCGGCGGAAATCACCCAGTTCGGCGTATGCGCGTCGATCACCGCCTGCGTCGCCCGCGCCGCCAGGGTCACGCCCGTCCCACTCTCCACGACGACGACCCGAGTATCCTTCAACACGCCTCCGCGGAACGTGAACGAGCCCCCCGTGTACCTCTTCACCCGGTCCAGCTTCCGCACGAACTCTGCCATTTCGAGCGGCAACGCGCACACGATGGCCACGTCGGCGTGAGCGGTGTCCGGTTGATTGCCGGTTTCTTCAGACATGATGCGACACGGTTCAGGTTCTGCAGCGATCAAGCGCCTCTCGCAGGTCCGCGACAAGATCCTCCGGATCCTCGATCCCCACCGAGATGCGGATCGTCTTCTCCGTAATGCCGGCGTTTCGTCGCGCCTCCAGAGTCATCGAGGCGTGGCTCATTGTCTCCGGGTACGACACCAGCGACTCCACGCCTCCCAGCGACTCCGCCAGATAGAACAATTTCACTCCATACAGCACGCGCTCGGCTTCAGCCCGCCCTCCCGCAACATCAAAACTGAGCATCGCGCCAAAACCGTCCTGCTGTCGACGCGCCAGCTCATGCTGCGGATGCGACGGCAGCCCCGGATAGTACACATGCTCTACACTGGGGTGCGCCGCCAGCGTTTCCGCCAGCGCCATCGCGCCCCGCTGGTGAGCCTCCATCCGCGGTCCCAGAGTTTTCAAGCCGCGCAGTACAAGCCACGCGTCGAACGGGGAACAAGCAACGCCCAGTGCATTGACGATGTACCCGATCCTTTCGGAATGCTCCGGGGCGCGCGTCACGATGCAGCCCCCCACGACGTCCGAGTGCCCGTTCAGATACTTCGTCGTCGAGTGCATCACAATGTCGACTCCGTGTTCCATCGGCCGCTGCAGGTACGGCGACATGAACGTATTGTCCGCCACGGTAATCGCCCCCGCCTCACGCGCAATCTCCGCAATCTCCGCAATGTCCACCACGCGCAGCAGCGGATTGCTCGGCGTTTCAATCCAGATCGCCTTCGTTTGAGGAGTGAGAGCCTCGCCCAACCTGGCCGCATCGCCCATGTCCACGAAGGAGAACTTCAGCCCCCATGACGAATACACATCGTGGAACAGTCGGTACGTCCCGCCGTAAATATCGTGCCCCGCAATGATGTGATCGCCCGGCTGGAACAGATGCATCACCGCTGTAATCGCCGACATCCCGGTCGACGTCGCCCGGCACGCCTCACCCCCCTCCAGTGAGGCGATATTCTCCTCCAGCGCCGCCCGCGTCGGATTGCCGCTCCGCGTGTAGTCGTAACCGCGGTTCGACTCGAGGTCGTCCCAGTAAAACGTCGATGTCGGGTAAATCGGCGTGATAACGCTGTTGTACGAGGAGTCCTTGTCGACCCCGGTCCGCACACAACGGGTCTGAAATTTCATGAACCTGATTCCAGAAATGAAGTTCGCCGTTCGCCCCCACCCGGCTTGCCGCTTCGCACGATCCGATAAACCCGCGATTGTAGCGAAGCCCCCCCGCCAACCGGTATCCTTACCCCACTGCCCCTTTACGCCCCTCACAGATCGCCGCCCCAACGCCCACCGGTTGCAACCGGTGGGCCCCACCGATCAACCACACGCCCCCAAGTTCAACCACATGCGCGTCGGAATCTTCGCAGACGTCCACGACCACCTCGACAACCTCCGCAAGGTGGTCGAACTGTTCAACAATCGCAACTGCGACTGCGTCCTGTTCGCCGGCGATCTCGTTTCCACATTCGCCGTGCCTCCGTTGCGAAGGCTCAACTGCCCCTTCTTCGGGTGCTTCGGCGACAACGAAGGCAACAAGCCCGGGCTTCTCGCCGGCTTCTCGATCGTCGGGGAACTGCAGGAGGCCCCGGCCCTGTATCAACTGCAGGACGGCACCCGCGCCGTCATCGTCCACATGGAGCGCCAACTCCGCGGCTTTGACCAACCGTTCGACGTCGCCATCTGCGGCCACACCCACAAACCAAGCCTCCGCCGCGACGACCAGGGCCGCCTCTGGATCAACCCCGGCGAAACCAGCGGCTGGACCTATCGCAACCCCACCGTCGCCCTGCTCGAAACCGAGACCATGCAACCCGAAATCCTCGAACTGAACACCATCGTTCCCCACCGTTGACTTGCTTCCAACCATCGCCACACGATCCGCAGCGTCCTGTATGCTCGATTTCAAACACACTGTCTAGCCGCGACCCGCAGGGGAGCGCTTACTCCCGCACGACGCAATCCGCACCACTTACCCCACCGCCTGTTCGACCAGTCCAATCGCGTTCGCGCACAGTCCTCTCGCGATTGCTTCATCCGGCGCCTCGGCAATCACCCGCAGCACAGGCTCCGTATTGCTCGCACGCACCTGCACCCACCGGTCGGGCCAGTCGAGCCGCAGGCCGTCCCCTTCGGCAGCCTGAGCGTCTTCGTATGCACCCTTGAGTGCCGCACAAGCCGCGTCCACCTTTTCACGCGGACACGCGATCTTCTGTTTGACGATCGCATAGGCCGGCAATTCGGCGACCCATTGGGACAGAGTCCGCCCCTTCTCCGTTAGGCCCGCCAACACGTAGGCCATCGAAACGAAGCTGTCGCGGACGTAACCGACCTGCGGTTCAATCACTCCCCCGTTCCCCTCGCCGCCGAGAGTCGCCCCCACTTCATCCATCTTCCCCACCACATTCGCTTCCCCCACATGGCTGCGATGAAACGCGCAGCCGTGCCTTTCCGCGATGTCCTGATTCACCCGGCTCGTCGACCCGTTGACGACAAACGGCCCCGGCCGTTGCGGCAGAACATAGTCGGCGCACAGCGCGAGCGTCATTTCCTCGCCGATGTACCGGCCTGTTTCGTCCACGATCGCCAACCGGTCGGCGTCCGGATCCTGTGCAAACCCGACGTCCGCCCCCTGCTCCCGCACTGCCTCGCACAACCCGCTCAGGTTCTCTTCCAAAGGCTCCGGCGTGTGCGCAAACCGGCCGTCAGGCGTCCCACCCAGCACGGTCACTTCGCAACCGAGCAGTTCCAGCAGACGCGGCGTCGCGACGGCCCCCGAACCGTGGTTGCAGTCCAGCACCACCCTGAAGCCGCCGCGCTTGATCGCCTCGGCGTCAACCAGTGAAAGCACCCGTTCGATGTGCGGCCCGGCGGGATCGTCCAGTGAACGGATCGAACCGATCCCGTCCCACGCCCGATAGTCAAACGCTCCGCTCTCGAGAAGATCAATCAGTCGCCGGCCGAGCGCTGCATCGAAGACGGAACCTCGGGGCGAAAACGGCTTCAGCCCGTTCCACTCCACCGGGTTGTGACTGGCAGTGATCTGCACTCCGCCGGCCGCGCCGTGATGCTTGACGAGAACCCCGCATGTCGGAGTCGTTGCAATATCCGCATCCAGCACGTTGCACCCCGTCGCCGCCAGTCCAGCCAGCACCGCCTGCTTGACCATCACTCCCGTCTGCCGTCCGTCCCGCGAAACAACCACGGTCCCGCCCTCGTACATCGTGCCGAGCGCCGCGGCGAAGCGAGTGACGTACTCCGGATCAAGCCCGTTACCCACAACCCCCCGCAAACCGGAAATCGAAAGAATTCGCTGCGGCACAGGCCCCCGATCGTTCAGTTTCATCGTTCAGCAATCGTCCCTAAAAAACCGTTTCGTACCTGCAATGGACTTCTCGGCGTCAGTCGACACGCGCCACTGCCGGCTTTTCCGGCAGTGCGAACACGCCACGGTCGAGATTCGCCTCGCGCCCTTCAATGCCCCTCAATCACTCAGCATCCGCCGACACAATGCTCACATGAGCAGCCTGATCTGCGTCCATCTCCGGAAAGTCACTGCGATAGTGCACGCCGCGGGACTCCGTTCTCTGATCCGCTGAGGCGATCATCAACCGTGCAGTGAGCAGCATGTTCTGCAACTCCCAGCCCTCCACCGAGTCAAATTCCCGCGAAGAGACGTAACGGTCCCAGAAGTCGACCTGCCGCGCCGCCTGTTGCAGACCCTGCGCGTCCCGGCGGATGCCGACGTTGCGCCACATGATGCTCGACAGCGAGTTCTGCAGGTCCGACAGATTGAGTTCGTCGTCCTCCGCCCCGGCCTCTTCCCACGCCGACTCGAGCGGCAGAATCTGATACTCGTCGCCGACGCTCACGGCGTCTTCCGAGGCATGCAGCCCGCAAAAACGACCGAAGTACAGGCCTTCCAGCAGGCTGTTGGAGGCCAGCCGGTTCGCCCCGTGCAGCCCGCTGGAGGTCGCTTCCCCGGCCGCCCACAGTCCCGGCAGCGTCGTGCGGCCTTTGTCGTCGATCGTCAATCCGCCGATCATGTAATGCGCGCCCGGACGGACCGGGATCAGATCGTGCGCCAGGTCGAGACCGAATTCGCGGCACACCTGACCGATGTTGGGAAACCGGTGCGAGACCTTCTCCCGGTCGATATGCCGCAGATCCAGGTAGACGCACGGATGCCGCGTCTCTTCCATCCGGCTCGTAATCGCTCGGCTTACGACGTCGCGCGGCGCAAGCTCCAGCCGTTCGTCGTAGTCCCCCATGAACCGGTGCCCGGTCGAGTCGACCAGATGCGCCCCCTCCCCCCGCACCGCCTCGCTGATCAGATGCCGTGAACTTCCCGCGATGTAGAGCACGGTGGGATGGAACTGCATCATCTCCATGTCGCGCAGTTCGGCCCCGGCGCGAAACGCAGCCGCATGGCCGTCCGCCGTGGCGATGTCGGGATTGGTCGTCTCCCTGTACAATCGCCCCGCCCCGCCGGTCGCCAGAATCGTCTGCTTGGCCCACACGAACGTCTTGCCGTGGTCGGCGTTCCACACCAGGGCCCCGCGGCACGCTCCCTCGCAGGTCAGCAGGTCGATTGTGAACGTCTGTTCCCAGATCTCTACCGTTTCCACGCCGCGGATCGTGTTGATCAGGGCCCGCATCACCTCCTTGCCGGTCGCATCGCCCAGTGCGTGTGCAACCCGTGGGTGACTGTGTCCCCCCTCCATGGTGAGCGCGATGTGCCCGTCGATCTGGTCGAAGATCGCCCCGTACGATTCCAGCTCGCGGATCAGTTGCGGGGCCGCTTCCACCACCGCGCTCACAATGGCTTCATCGCACAATCCGGCGCCCGTGCTGATCGTATCGGCCGCGTGGTCCTCGATCCGGTCCGACGGGTCGAGCACGCCGGCGATCCCCCCTTGCGCCCACGCGCTGTTCGACAGGTCGATCCGGTCCTTCGTGACCACGACCACGCGGAGCGAGGGATCAACCTCCAGCGCCGCCCGCACGCCGGCGATCCCGGCCCCGAGGATCAGCACGTCCGCAAACATGTGCGGCACCCGCTTCGGGTGAAACCGCGCCAGGTATCGGTGTCGGGGCGTGAGCGTGAGTTTCGGCATGATCTGCGCGTCGGATTGTAGAGAGCTGCCCCCCAGGATCGGAATCGAGTCGCTGGAGTCCCTCTGAAACGCTGCCAAACCGGGACGGCTGGGAAATCCGGGAAGTTCCCGGCCTGTGAATGGTGCGGCGTCGCGTTGTGCGACTGACCGTTTCACGTGAAACGATTGCGGCGAGTTTGCGAATGCTGCCGATTCTGTTGAAGGTTTCGGTGCGGAAAGACGATCTTGGGGAACAGGACCGCACATCACGGCCAGCGCGGCTGCGGTTGCGGCGGAACCTGCCGGACAGCAAACCGCTCATTCACGAGCTGAGAGCAGCGACATGAAACTCTCTGGACTCTTCAAATCGCCACAGTGCCTCTTGTTGGGCGCACTGCTCATTTCCGGCGCCGCGTCCGGCTGCCAGACGACGATCAACGGTCAGACTCTGCCGTCGGCCACATACCTTCGGGACGACGTGCAGTTCTTCCCGGCCGGCCCCGAAGAAAAACTGTACAAGATGAAGCGGGCTCTCAGCGAATACGATGCGATCTCGGCCGGCATCGAAGTCGAACAGGACTTCGGCGGAGGTCTTCAACCCCCTCCGCCGCCGCCCGCTCCGTAACCTCCGCACGAGCGATCGACTGGTCCGTCAATTCAGATTCCTGGGGTTGAGGGGTTCTCACGGGAGCACGAATCCCGCAGGGTTTCGTGCGAATTCGCAGTCCGGCCAACCCCAGGAAACAGCCCTGGCAGGGCACTACGCCTGCAGGTTCGGTTGCTGAGTGTGCAGGAACCAGCGGTCGATCACCACCTTGCGGGCGAACGACCGGTTGACCAGCAATCGCGACGCAATGAGCTGCAGCCAACTGGCAGGCAGCCAGCCGGAGGCCGCATTCGACCGAGGCTTCCCGAACCGCTCGCGGACCAGCCGTGCATACGGCTTCAGTCGCTGTTCCGCATAGTCGCCATTCGCGCGAACAATCGTCTCCGCCGCCAGAATGCCCGACTCGACCGCCGGTCGAATTCCCTCCCCGCTCTGCGGATACGCCAGTCCCGCCGCGTCTCCGATCAGCAGCACTCCTTCGTCGACCAGTCTCGGTTCCACGCGCTCATACAGTTGATAGGCGTGCCCGTGGAACCGCACCGGGATCTCGCAGCCGATCGTTCCCCGGTCCTTGAGAAACTCGCAAAACTCCGCGACGTGGTCCGAGAGATTCTGCGAGTCGACCCGCCCGAGGCCGATGTTGAGAAATCGCTCTTTGCGAAAGCACCAGCCGTAGCCCTTCAGATCCGGGCAGAAGTACAGCTCCGGGATCTCGGGCCGGGCTGTTCCGAGTTCCAGATCGGCAGCCGACGCTTCGAACTCGATCTCCTGAGCCGCCACGACCGACGCCCGCTCGAGTGATCGCGCACCCAGTTTTCGAGCGACCGGACAGAAATGTCCCCCCGCCCCGATGACCAGCGGCGCCTGAATCTCCTCGTTGACGACCCAGCCATCCTGAGTCCGTTCCATCGACTTCAGCGGAACGCCGAGCCTCGTCGCAGCACCGCATCGCTGCAGGAGGTAATGGTCGAACTCACAGCGGCGGATCCCGTAACTGACCGGGCCGTCGTAGTGGTTTTCAACCGTCTCGCGTCCGATCAATCCGGTCAGGAAACCGGTAATCGGCTGCAACGTCCGGCCGTCGGCGTAGTCGCCCAGGTCGACTTCGAGCGTGCTCATCACCTGCGGCGTGACCCACCCCGCGCAGGTCTTGTCGCGGGGAAAGCTCTTGCGGTCGAGAATGAGCACGTCGAGGCCCGAGCGGCCAAGTCGCTCTGCGCAGGTGGAGCCCGCCGGCCCTCCGCCGACGATGAGCGCGTCACATCGCGTCACGGGAATGCTTTCCGTTGCGGCCGCGCCATACGGCGCCGAACTCCTTCGTTTGATCACCGCTGTACATGTAGTCCCGCGTCCACGGAATGTTGTTGGATCGACCGGGAGCGAAGACGACCTGGAAGAGCTGCAGCAAACCGCACTCAAACGCCACCATCGAGGAAGCGAGGTACAGCCGCCACATGCGGACGAACGGCTCATCAAACATGTCGCGCACTTCGTCGACGTTTTCATCGAAGCGCGCCAGCCAATGTTCTAGCGTGACCGCGTAATGCAGGCGGATGTTCTCGAGGTCGAGCACGCTGAAGTTGCGATGCTCGAAAATGTCCATCATCTCGCTCAGCGCCGGGGGTTCCGCCCCGGGGAAGATATGCCGTTCGATCCACGGGTTCAGCGGTTCGGGATAGTTGCGGCCGATGCTGTGAATCAA
This sequence comes from Planctomycetota bacterium, assembly GCA_003388505.1. Classification (GTDB taxonomy): domain Bacteria; phylum Planctomycetota; class Planctomycetia; order Planctomycetales; family Planctomycetaceae; genus MB-PLM-1. Next base: position 83,925 of record QQVO01000073.1, on the reverse strand, counting down.
CCCCCGCCCTTCCGGAGTGAGGCAGCGGTCGATGACCTTCCCCAGTCGCCGAAAATGTTCGATGCCCACGTGCTCCAGCATGCCCACGGAAACGAAAGCGTCGCACTGGCCGGTGATCTCCCGCCAGTCCTCTTCGACGAACTCCACGCGGTCTTCCAGACCGGCCAGTCGAGCCGATTCCCGCGCATAGAGGATCTGCTCGCGCGAAATGTTGAACGCGCGCACGGTCACGCCGTAATGCGCCGCCATGTGCAAAGCGAACCCGCCCCACCCGCAACCGGCCTCGATCACCGTCTCTCCCGGCTTGAGTTGCAGCTTCCGGCAGATGTGGTCCATCTTCGCGATCTGCGCGTCCTCGAGCGACATCTCGATTTCGCGAAAATACGCGCAGGTGTAGAGCATCCGTTCGTCAAGCCACAGCTTGTAAAACGGATTGCCGATGTCGTAATGCCGATAAATGTTCTCCCGCGAGCCCGCCAGCGTCATGCCCTTCGGCCCGTGCCACCGGAAGGCGTTTCGCGCGCGGCGCCGCACTCCGAAGCGCGGGCCGGCCAGCGGATACATCATCATCCGCAGGAATTCGACGAAGTCTCCGTCGACCTGGATCGCCCCGCGCGAGTAACCCTCCCCGAATTGCGCCAGCGGGTCGCAGGCGACGCGCCAGAGAGTCATGCGGTCGGCGATGGAGACCCGAAACTCCGGCGCCGCATCGCTCGCCGAGACTTCGCTGCCGTCCCACAGCACGATCGAGACCGGCGGGCTGCCGATGTGCCGCAACATTCTGGCCAGCAGACGCCGTTCCAGCGACACGCTGCGGGAGCTGGAAATCGTTACGGAAGACTCTCCGGCTGGCCCCGATCCAGGCCCCGGATGGCGTCCGTTCGACGCCGTTCGTTGATCGCCCCCGCTGTTGCGGCTTCGGGCCGGCGCGTTCGTTGGAGTCGGGGATGGATGATCCATCGACGGGTCCGCAGAGGGGTTTCGGGAAGACAACACGCGTTTTCCAGCCCCCAGAGTGCCAAATGGCGCGGCCCGCTTCAAGAGTTCGGGAGTCGGGTCGCCTCTGAAAAACCGTCGTGCAGCCCGGCATCGCCGCACAATCGAAACGATGCGCCTTCTTTCACAGGAAACGAACTCCGCGATTATTCGGGGTGGGAGGCTTGCGGCGGTCCTTCCGCGCGGCGCAGCTCGCAGGGATCAGGAAACACCCGTCGCCCTGTCTCTGTGGGGTCTGTGGCGAGAGTTCACCCTATTTTTCGGCCGTGCGGAAGGTCCGGTTTTGATGGTCCCCTGGCGTGAGGTATATGCCATGGACCCGATGTGCGTTGACTGCGGGCACAACCCGTCGGCGTTTCGCCCGTATCGCATTCGCGAGGATGTCCATCCATGAGTCAGTTGACGTTAACTTCCGCCGACGCCCCCACGGAGACTTCGGCTCCCCCCTGTGCCGGCGTCGTCCTGCAGCCGGTCGCGGAATCGCTCAAACTGCCGCCGTGCCGGCTCGCTCCGGGAGAGCACGTCATCGGGTCGGGGCCGGACTGCGACGTCGTTGTGGCCGCGTCGGGAGTCGCAGAACGGCACTGCCGCATCATCGTCGGTGACAACCGGACCCGCGTCAGGGCCGAGTCGCCGCTGACCTGGATCAACGACGGGGTCGTTCGAGACGGCCGGCTCCGCACCGGAGATCGTTTGATCGTGGGCCCTGTCGAATTCCGAATTCGAGAGCCGTTTCCGAGTGAACCCCTGCACCGCAACGTGCCGGCTTCGGTGTCGGCCGTGGCATCACAGGCCGGCGACGACGTCGAGACACTGATCGAAGAGGTCGAAGCTCGAAATGAGCTGACCGCGAGTCTCGAGGCGACGGCCGATGAACTGGAGCATCATCAGGCTCAAGTCGAGCACGCGCCGCCCCCTGCACCCGAATCAGAATTTTCCTTCAGTGAGCAAGCGAGCAAGGCGTCGGCGACTCAGGTGTTGCAGGAAACTGGCACCGCCCCAGACGCCGCGGTCGAAACTCAACGGGCCTATCTGGCGCGGCTGGCCGAGACCCTGGACAGCCGGGAGCGTGAGTTGACCGCGCGTGAGGCCGAGGTCCGGTGCAGGTGGGACGAAATCGCCGTCACGCGCGTCGGCAGCCCCGAATGGGAAGAGGCCGTCTACCGGGAACGGACCGAACTCTCTCGGGAGCGCGCCGACCTCAGAGCGCACCGTGCCGAAATCGAGACCGCCCGCGAGCAGATCGCCGCTGAGAGACGGGCCGTTGATGAGCAACATCAGGAGATCCTGCGGCAGGAGGAGAAGCTGCATGCGACGCGGCTGGAACTTGACGCGGTGAGAAGGGAACTCGACGGCCGACGCGTCGAATTCGCCGAGCGTGAACGGTCGCTGGCGGGTCATCGCGCCTCTCTGGACGATGAGCGAGCCGAAATCATGCGCCGCCAACGCGAGTTGGACGAACAGGCCCGCCAGGTCGCCGAAGAACGTGAAGCAGCCGAGTCGCAGGCGAAGCGCGCCGCCGAGTCCTCGGCCAAACAGGAACAACACTTCGCTGCCGAGCGCGCGAATCTCGCCGCTTTGCAGGACGAACTGAATCAACGCCAAACCGATTACGACGCATCGCTTGCGGAACTCGAGGAATCCCGGCGCCAACTCGAACAGTCCCGGGCCGAACTCGAGGCCGGGAACGCTGCGCTTGAGTCGGACCGCGCTGAACTGGAGCAGGTTCGTCGTGAGATCGCCGGGGAACGCGAAGAACTGGCCGCGCGCGCGGCGGAACTGGAAGAGCGGGAGGTCCGCCTCGCAACGGCGGAACGAGAGCAGGCGGAGCGTGCCGATATCGACACGGGAAACCATGTAGCGGAGGACTCCGCGGACGACGACGGGGAGCGCGTCGCGGAGGAGTTGCGCCGACTGGCGGAAGACCGCGAGTCGCTGGAAGTCGCGCGGGAGGAGTTGATCCGCGACAGAGCCGTACTGGACGAGAAGTACCAATCGCTCGAGTTGGAGCGGACGCATCTCGAAGAGGAACGCGTCGCCTGGTCCGCCGAACAGGCCGCGGGCCGCGAGGGAACAAAATCGGCGCGGTTGGAGTGGGACCAACTGGAACTGGAGCGCGCTGAATTGCAGGCGGAACGCGAGTCACTCGAGGCCGAGCGGAATGAAGTGCGGCGTCAGTTGAGTGAACTGTCTGCGGTCGCGCCGCAACAAGACGACGTCTCCCCGCCGGAACCTACCTCAGATGAGCCGGTCGATGAACAGACTGCTGCGACCGACGACGAGGCCGCCGAGCACTCTCCCGCCGAACCGGATTCTGCAGACTTCACTGCCGCGCCCACCCCAGGCGATTCTCCCGTCGATCTGGCGTCGGTCCTGTCGCGCATGACCGAAGAGTCGATCGATTCCGAAACCGACGCCGCCTGGGAATTGCCGGAGGATGAGCACGACGCAGAAACCGCCGCCGCAACAATCGACGCCGCGGACGAAGACGAGTCCTCGAATGAAGAACTCGGTCTCATCTTCTCTGCGCCCCCCGCGGACTCTGGGGAGACACCGGCTGAGAATTTCCCAGCCCAGCCAGAGGAACTCCGATCCAAGCTTGCCGAGATGTTCGGCATCGGCGTTACCGCCGGCCGCACCGCGACTCACGCCGCCGAGAGTGATGCTGCGCCGGAATCTTCCGTCGACGAACACGCGGCGGACGCCGACCCGGAACTCGCCGGCGCTGCCGGCGAACACAGCCACCAGGATGCGTCAGCTTCCAAAGCCAGCAGCCTTTCGGAACTGCTGGCACGGGCCGACCTCGTTCGGATGACGGAAACGGAATCTGAGGAGAGCGAAGAGACCGGCGACTCCGCCCCTCTGACGGCTCACGACACGGTCGTGGAACACGACTCAACTGCTACCGATGAAAACCGCGATGCAGATGACGAGTCTGAATCGATCGACGCCGGCGTCCAGGAAACGGAACCGGACGGATCGGCGGATGGCGGTGAACAACCGCACGCAGATGGATCGACCGAAACGGTCGAATCGTCTCGCGAGAGCGACCCGATCGCGGAGTACATGGAGAAACTTCTGCGAAGGAACGGCGTATCGGCCGCCGGTGAGGACGCCGCCAGAGCAGCCACGGCGACCAATCAGGCGATCGCGGCTGCCGTCGATGCGGAGTCGGTGCTGGCCAGATCGGTCGGACCCGAAGAGAAGGAGTCGCTGCGCGCCCATCTCGATTCGTTTCGGGAACTGGCGAACATCTCTGCCCGCACAGCAGTCGCCAAGCACGAGTCGAAGAAGCTGCGGACCGTGATCCAGGTCAAGGCGGTCCTCACGACGATCGCGATCGGTTTGACCGCCGCGCTCGGCTCGGCCCACCTGATCGGCGAAGTCTCGTACATTCCGTACGTGATTGCCGCCGGAGTCGTCTCCCTCATCATGGGCGGCGACCTCCTGCGAACGCTGCTGACGCTCTACCACTGGAAGTCGATCGAGTCGGCAGGCGCCGGGTACGACGAAGAAGAGCCGAAGCCCGGTGACGCCCCCACCGATGAGCCGGCGAAGGCCGCTGACAGCGGACAGGACGCCCAGACGGCGGACGCGTAAGCATTGGCCGGTTTTGTTGCGGCGGCCGTTACGATCCGCACCGCGCGCCCGGTCGCCCAGTCAGTGGGAACCGGTGACCTTCGCCGGCTGTGAGACGGGCTTTTCGGGCGCGTCTTGCGTGCGATGGTCGGCCGGGCGGTTGAGACTCTGACTGACCTGCTGGAACGGTTCTCCCGGCAGCGGAAAGGCGGGGAGCCAGCCGAGCGGCAATGTGACGCCGGTGATCCAGCGCGCGTCGGTCGATGCCAGAAACGCCACGGCGGAGGCGACGTCCTGCGGAGCGCCGACTCCCAGCGGGTGACACGCTTCGATCTGCCTTACGATTTCGGGCGTCTGACGGTCGATGTGCTTGTGCAGCATCGGCGTGTGGACGAGCGCCGGAGCGACGCACACGGCGCGAATTCCCCGGGGCGCCCACTCTGCGGCAAGCGACTGAGTCATTCCGATCAATCCGGCCTTGCTCGCGCTATAGGCGGAAAACGTGCCGCCCCCCCCGAGACCGAGCGCGGAGGCGATATTGACCATCACCCCCTCGTTTTCCGGGAGCAGCGGGAAAACGGCCCGCGCCATCCTCATGGCGCCCGTCAGATTGACCGCCACGGCGCGTTCCCACAGATCGTCCGAGAGATCCTCGATCAGAGCGGCCGCCTCGACCCCGGCGTTGTTGACCAGCACGTCGATCTGTCCGAATTCGGACATGCAAGAGTCGACGGCACGGTTCACGTCGGCCTGTGCGGTGACGTCGCACTCGACATCGAGACAGGCGACCCCGCGTTTCTTCAGCCGGTTCAGAACGCGGCCGGGCGGCTCCTTCCACAACAGAGCCAGCGACGCCCCCTCTTCGGCCAGGCGCTCGGCAATCGCGGCGCCGATTCCGCGCTCTCCGACTCCGGTGACGACTGCGACCTTCCCCTCGAAGCGGTGACTCACTGCGGGCGACCTCGTGGTGCGAATTGAGTGGGGCCCTGAGTGGAGTCCCCCTCTCGATTGTGATCGTTCGCTCGGGCGCGATCAATGAGCCACAGTTGCGCAAAGCGCGGATGCCGTTTGTTTGCCGCGCAAGGAATCGGGATTTGTCGACCTGTCCGGAATGTTGCGAAAGCGCCGGGGTTGGCGGATGAAGCGGACGGGTTGGCTGCGGGTTACTCTTCGAGGGAATCGTCGCCGTCGATCAGATCGGGGTCGGAGAACCGGTTGGGGCCGGCGGCGGCCATCTGCTCGGCGAATTTGTGCCGGACTTCGGCGAGCGAGGGGAGCGGTTCGCGGAGGGGCAGGATCCAATCGGCCGGCATGAGGTTTCGCGGCTGTGCGGCGAGGTCGGCGTTCGGATCAATAAGGGCCTGCGGTTCTCGCGCGTTGAGCGAGGCGACCACGTCTGCCGTGACGCGGACGCCGGTGTGCCCCTCGCGCTCGAGACGGTCGGCGAGGTAATGGGCGAACTGCAGCACCATGTCGGGACGGTCGGGCATTTTTCTCTGCTGACGCGCAATCAGCACGTCGGCGGGTTGCGGGACGCCGATGATTTTCGTGCCGTCCTCCTCGTACGCGTGAAACACGGCCGTCGATTGTTTGGTCCTGAGCTTCATGTGCCACGCGAAACGGTGCCCTTCTTCATTCCAACTGACATCGCCCGGGTAAAGCCAGTGACGGAACGGCATGAGCACCTGGAAGGCAACGAAAATCGAGAGGGCGGCGACGATCCCGCGTTGTCCGAAGGTCAGCCGGCGACGGGGAGCGGGATCGGCAGGCGGATCGGCATTTTCCGCCCGGAGCCAGTCGGGCGGGAAGAACAGCATCGAAGCCGCCACCATCACCAGCGGAAAGATGCCGATCTGAAACATCCTCGCGTTCGACGCGTGAAACAGGACGGTGACGAGATAGGCGGGAATCCGCGTCCGCCGCCAGAGCAGCGCCGGCACAATCAGCAGATCGAACAGCAACCCGCCGTAGGCATACATGTAAACGGCCCAATCCTGGTCGAAGTATTGTTGCAGCAACGGGAACGCCCGCGACTTGAGCATCATGATCTGCATCGGGACGCCGGCGAGCCAGTCGGGGTTCAACTTGGCCACTCCTCCGAAGAAGTACGCGACGCCGACCTGAAACCGCAGCAGCCACAGCGTCCACGCCGGGACTGCCTCGGTGCGGATCTTCGGCCAGATCATCGCATCGACCGACCAGGCGCGATTCAGCGGCAGAAAGATGCCGATCAGGCTGAGGAGAGTGATCAGGTAGAAGTGATTGAGGTAATTCGCCTGATCGATCAGAAAGGTGTAGGCGAAACCGAGAAAAAACACGGTCGCGGCAATCCGGTAGAGGAAACCGATCATGATCAGCGCGGCGCACAGACCGAGGACTCCGAACACGACGTACATCCAGTCGCCGGGCAGCGGTTTCACCCAGGAGAAGCCGTAGTACGTGAAATAGAACTGCGGGTTGATGAACTTCCGCTCGATCCAGCCGTGGCTGAAGTACCGGTAGACTTCGAACAGCATGCAGCCGCCGAAGGCAATCCGGTAGACCACCAGCAACCCGATGTCGACGGGCGTGAACAGTCGCTGCGTAAACGGCAGCCTGGGGGAACTCGCGTCGTTGTGGGCGTCGGCGGAACCGGTCGTGGAGGGTTGGTTAGTGGGCGACATGTGGAATTTCGGCGGTCGAGGCAGGAAAATCGGAGGCGGAGAACTTTTCGGGCGAGACCCTTTGGGACGCTTGCAACGGGTGCGCGCGGCCCTATCATACACATTACGTATCCTTTGTGTCTTCCCTCGGGTGCACATTTGAATGTGCTTTCCCGGATGATGCTCGTCGGTCGAGTCATCACCGCACCGGAATAACGATGGTCGCAGGGAAGTTCAATGTCAGGCTGCCCTAGACACCAGGAGAAAGCCCCGTGAGTCGAAAGTTTTTCACACTGTTGGCGTTGGGAATGTTCTCGGTCGCCGCCGCCGGTTTTGCGATTCCGGCGAAAGCGGGTCATGGCCATGACTCTTGCTGCACTCCGTGCTGCGAGCCTTGCTGCCAGCCCTGCTGCGATCCTTGCTGCGGAGACGACGACGACGACGACGACGACTAATCGTGCTCGTCGGTTCGAGGCCGCGTCTCGATATTGCGGGCCGGACTCGGACAAGAACCAACGACGTCGGAGGTACACGCCTCCGGCGTTTTTTTGTTGCTCGCTTCCTGCCGGAACGCCGGAACCAACCTCATGGAAGGAACGGACGCACCCGATCGACCGTATCGGCCGCGTGAACCCGGACGGACCATCACCCGAACCGTGCTGGTCGCGGGAGAGGGCGTCCAGCGCGCTGCCGCATTGCAACACGAGTTTTTCGGGTCGCAGACGGCGGTGCGAGGGCCGGTTTCCCCGGATCGGCTGGGCGACGGCTCGCGGGGCGATCTCGTGATTCTGGACGTCGCAGCCGGAGCGAATGCCGCGGTCAGAGCGATCGAGCGATTGCGAAATCCTTCTTCTGCCACCATGATCGTGTTGGTCATTCCGGAAGCGATGGCGGAGTACACGTGGCCCTTGTGGGAGATCGGCGCGGACCTTGTCCTGGTCGAGCCGCTTTCCACAATGCGCCTGGCGGACGTTTGTCGGCGGTTGCTCGACCGGACAGGCTGGCGCGACCGAAGCTGCTGACTCCTGCAAAGACTGTTTTCCAGCGACGATGGTGAATTCGATGATGACTGAGGCACAGGTGCGTGAGGCTCTCGCGGACGTTGAGGATCCGGAAATCGGGCGTCCGCTGGCCGATCTGGGAATGATCGAAGCGGTGGCCGTGGACGGCGGAGCAGTTCGGGTGAGCATCTTGCTGCCGACGCCGGCCTACCCCGGCCGGGAGCGGATCACCGAGGCCGTTTCCTCGAAACTCACCGAAGCGGAGTCGGTGGAAGTTGATTTCTCGAGCCGCGTCCGGGGAAAGGAGTCGGGCGGGAAGATCGGGCTCAGCGTCAAGAACATCATTGCCGTCGGCAGCGGCAAGGGAGGCGTGGGAAAGAGCACGGTCTCCGCTGCAATCGCCTGTGGGTTGAAGCGGGCGGGGACGAGGGTCGGACTGCTCGACGCCGACGTCTACGGACCGAGCATTCCGCACCTGATGGGAGCGTCCGGACAACTGACCGCGCGGGAAGTCACCACGCCCGAGGGACAGGTGCTGCCGCGGATCGAGCCGATCGAGGCCGACGGCGTCAAACTGCTGTCAATCGGATTTCAGATCGAGAAGGATCAGGCGGTTGTGTGGCGGGGTCCGATGCTGCACAAGCAATTGACGCTGTTCCTCCAGCACACCGATTGGGGCGAACTCGATTACCTCGTGATCGACATGCCGCCCGGAACCGGCGACGTGGCCCTGTCTCTCTCGCAAATGGTGCAGGCGGCCGGGGCGGTCGTCGTGTGCACTCCGCAGGAAGTCGCGCTGCTCGACGCCATCAAAGCGATCAGCATGTTTCACACGGTGAAAATCCCCGTGCTCGGCATGGTGGAAAACATGAGCGGCGAGATCTTCGGCCGCGGCGGAACCAGAGCCAAAGCCGAAGAACTCGGAGTCCCGTTCCTGGGCGAAATCCCCTGCGAGGCGGCGGTCCGGGTTCGCGGCGACGAAGGCCGCATCGCCGATCTCTACGCCGACGACAGTCCGGTGAGAGACGCGTTGCAGCACGTCTGCGAGCGAACGGCGATCGAAGTCGCGCGGCGACTGCTTGAGACGCCGTCGATGCCCACCCTCGAACTCCTTTGACAGTCACACATGGCCGGCGACCGGGAAGTCGGGGTCTGAGATGTGGGATTCGATCAGGCCGTACACGCCGTGGATCTTGACGCTCTCCGCCATGACCTTCGTCGGCACGCTGGTGGCGATTCCGATCCTGCTCGTGCGGATGCCGGCCGATTATTTCATCCGAAGACGAGTCGGCTTGCCCGCGTTGGACGGATTGCACCCCGTCCTGCGCTGGACGGTTCGCGTCCTGAAAAACCTGTTGGGAGTCTTTCTCGTGCTGGCCGGCCTGGCGATGTCGGTTCCGGCGGTCCCCGGACAGGGATTGTTGACGATCCTGATCGGCATCACCCTGCTGGATTTGCCCGGCAAACGAAAAATGGAGCTGGCCATCGTGCGCCGCAAACGCGTTCTGCGAGCAATCAACTGGATCCGCGCTAAAGCCGGACGAGCGGCGCTGGAAATTCCGGACCGGAAGCGGATCGAAGCGTAGTGCGCAAAATCTGCCAGCCCGTTTAGCATTCGAGTGCTCATTTGGACGACCACAAAGGCACAAAGAACCCCAGGAGGTTGCTGTCGCCGCATTCGCGGCTCTCCGATCTGGGCCGGATCGGGTTCTGCGGGCTGACGCCCGCAGCTAATTGTTGACGCTGCAATCGATGTTGTAACAGGCCCCGGATTTCGGGGCCTGGGTCAAAAGGGGCGGAAGGGACCTTGTACACGATGCGGAGGTCGTCTCGATGGATCTCCACGCGTTTGATCAGCAGCGTGATCAGTTCCCGTTTGAGATCCTGCGAAGCGCCTTCGAGGCTGTGCTGAACCTGCTCGGCGAACTCCGCCAGCGTGGTGAGCGCACTCGCCGCCTGAGCGTCGTCGTCCGCTCCGCTGAGACTGGCCAGCGCCGCCGCCTCACGGTCGTGCTGGTCGCGCAACGGGCCGATCCGCGATTCGAATTCATTCTTCTCAAGCAGGCCGGAAGCGTACGCGTCAATCAACCGATCCAAACGCCCGCGCAGGTTCTTTAAACGGCGCTGACTGGCCGCCAACTGTGCGGACGACTGAGGAGACTGTTCCCGACGGCGCTCCAGTTCAGCGGTGAGGCGTCGGGGATCGCGCAGCAACTGGCACAACTCGGACCAAACCCGCGCTTCGAGTTCAGGCCCGCGCACCGCAGGGTTGCTGCACATCACCCTCTCGCCGCGGCGATGCTTGTCGGTTCCGAGGCAACGGTAATAGTAGTAGCTCTTTCCGCCCTGGCGTCGCGAACAGTAGGCGGATCCGCACTCCCCACACATCGTCAGCCCGCTGAGCAGATACTTGGGACCGTTCTGCCGCTGGCGTTGCCGCTTCTGGTTTTCGCGCATGCGTTGGGCGGCCTGCTCAAAGATCGACTCGCTGACCAGCGGCGGCACAGGAATCGTCACCTGTTCCTGCGGGTCGGCGGCAACGGTCACTTGGGCCCGTCGCGGCACGGGAGGGTCGCCGCGTTTGGCCCTTTTTCCCAGTTTTCTGGGGGCCATACGCTTGCGGGGGTACAGGGCGCGGCCTGCATAGGCCGGGTTGATCAGAATACCACGCAAGGTCGAAGGGTCCCATTGTTCCTTTCCCGTCTGCGTGCGAATGCCGCGTGCGTGCAACTCCCGGCAGACCCCGGCGAGAGTCATTTCCTTGGCCGCCACCAGGTCGAAGATCAAGCGCACGATCTGACTTTCGTGCGGATCGATCTCCCACCGCGCCTGGCCGTCTCCTTCCTTCCGGCTGATGTAACGATAGCCGTACGGAGCGCCGCTGAAGACGCTGACGCTGCCGGCCGCGGCCGCGTAGCGTCGTCCGCGACGCGTCCGCTCCAGTATCTTCTCCCGCTCGAACTCGGAAATCATGCCCTGCAACTGGAGCAACAGGTTCGTCTCAGGGCTCTCGGGAAGTCCCTGCTGGTTCAGGAAGATCACCTCGCAGCCGTGCCTGGCAAATTCTTCCAGCAACAGCGCCTGATGCACGTACTTGCGGGCCAGCCGATCGGGCGAATGCACGTACAGACGATCAATCATCGCGGACGCGATCATGTCCCGCAGCTTGTCGAGTGCGGGCCGCAGCAACTCGGAACCGGAATAGCCGTCGTCACAGAACTGAAAGTCCGGGGCGATGACGAGTTGATCGTGTTGAATGCGTTCGATCAGGTCCTGACGCTGCGATTGAATGGTCTGTTCATCGGCCTGTTTCTGTGAACTGACCCGCGCGTAGAATGCCGTGCGAAGGAATCTGTTCATGACGCGGCCTCCCTGGCCAGCCGCTCGTCCGAGGAGCGAGCAGCGGGATGTGGAACAGGACAGATTCGAGGTCGAACTTCCTGCGGCGGCGGCAGCAGGCGTCGATAGGCATCGGCCAGCCGTTCCGCCGCGTCATGCCTGGGCTCAAACTCGAGTAGCACGCTTCGTCCGGAGAGGGTTGACTGCTCTTCCATGAGGAACTCCCGAAAAAACGGCGGAATTCCCCGAGAAACGGCTCAACCCCGCCTTCGTCTCGGCTGGGTGTTCATGCCGTCACGGGAGCAGACAACATGAAAAACGAACCCCCCTGTTACAACATCGGTTGTCACGCCATGGCGCGGCTTCGCCGCTCCTTTTCTATTCGCCTCCGGTTGGGTTGCGGGCGAGGCCCGCGCTGGGATTCTTGCGGCGATCAAGCTGATCGTTGCCCGCGGCTACATGCGAGACAACAGAAAGAGACCCGGATTCTTGAAGAACCCGGGTCTCTTCTTTGATTAACGACGTCGTCGCCTAAACAAGTTCGGGCATCGGACGGTAGGCGTTCTGGTCGACGAGAAACCTCGGCCGGCCCTGGAGGTCGGGCAGCGTCACGTGGTCGACGTCGATTCCGAGCGCTGAGTAGAGCGTGGCGAAGACTTCCTGGAAGTGGACCGGGCGTTCGACGGCGTGTTCGCCGAGGCGGTTGGTGCTGCCGATGACCTTCCCGGTCTTCATGCCGCCGCCCGCCAGCATGGCACAGGAGACCTGCGGCCAGTGATCGCGGCCGGCGTTGGCGTTGATCTTGGGCGTGCGGCCGAATTCGCCCCAGACGACGACGCTGATGTCATCGAGCAGACTGCGGTTGTCGAGGTCTTCGATGAGGGCGCTGACGGCCTGGTCGAGCATCGGCATATCCTGCCGCGCCCGGTTGAAGTTGCCGCCGTGCCAGTCCCAGCGGCTGAAAGAGAGCGAAACGCAACGCACACCGGCTTCGATCAACCGGCGGGCCACGAGGAAGTTCGTCAAAAGCCGCGTGCTGCCGTCGGCCTGCAGGCGGTCTTCGCCTCGGCCGTAGCGTTCTATAACGGCGGGGTCTTCCTGTTCATAATTGAGGGCGTCGGCCAGCTTGCTGGAGGTGAGGATGCCGAAGGCCTGCTGATTGAAGGCGTCGAGGCCGTCCATCATGCCGGACTGGTCGACTTCGCCGCGGAAGCGGTCGAGCGAGGCGAGCACGTTCTTCCGTTCGTCGAGCCGGTCGAGAGTGATGTTGTTGAGGGTCATGTCCTCGCGGCCGTCTCCGTGCGGCGTGAAAGGGGCGTGCTTGACTCCCAGGAAGCCCGGCTGACCGTTGTCGCCCCAGGGGGCATGGCGTGTCTTGGGGGAGAGGCCGACGTAAGCCGGAACCGCCGGATCCTTGGAGCCGTAGATGCGCGAGAGGACCGAACCCATCGCGGGCCAGCCGCCGGGGGGCTGGTTGCGGTCGTGATGGCCGGTCAGGCATTGAAATGCGTAGTGAGATCCGCCCGCCCCGACGACCGAACGGACGAACGCGAGCTTGTCGGAGATCGACGCCAGCCGCGGGAAGAGTTCGCAGATCTCGACGCCGCTGACTTTGGTCTGGATGGGCGTGAACTCTCCGCGGATTTCCGACGGAGCGTCCATCTTGATATCCCACATGTCCTGGTGCGGGGGGCCGCCGGGCAGGAAGATCATGATGATCCCCTTGCCGGACCCGTTGACGCCGGCCGCCTGCTCGGCGCGGAGCAGGTTCGGGAGCGAGAGGCCGCCGAGGGCGAGGCCGCCGATCTGCATGAACGAACGGCGGGTGAGCCGATCGCACAAACCAAAGCTCTTACCGGGAATCGTCAACATGGGATGGTCTCCAGTGGCGCAATCACACACGCTGCGTCGACCAAGGCTGACAGCAAAGGCGCAGTGGGGAACTGCCGGGTTGGTAGCTCGTGTGGTGGGATGGCTCCGGACGGGTCATCGTCCGAAGCCTCTACTAACGTATAAGCATACGTCAATTTGAGGTGGATTGTCAATTTCGGCGGGTTTTCGACGGGAGATCTCGACGCAAAGTCGCGAAGGCGCAGAGGGGCGCAAAGGGGGGCGGAGATCGGACAGCGAGGTGAAGCGAGTTCGGAGGTGTTCTACTCAGCGAGGGTGCCTTCGTTTTGGCCAGAATGCGGATGTGGTTGCATGCATTACTAACGTGCAGAACCTTGTTGTCCTGCGCAAATTCTGGCGTTGGCCCGTAGTGCGTCAACGACTTCTGCGATCAGCGGGACGCACGCAAGGCTGCGTGCGCTACGTGGTTTCCTCTTATTCTCGAACTTTGCCCGGCTCTGCTCCTTTGCGTCTTTGCGTCGAAAGAAACGCAGCGAATGTCGTGCTCACGGGCCGTTTTCGACCTGGTCCATGAGGATTCGGCGGGACTTGCGGGCGGCGTCTTCCCATTCGCCGTTGCGGGCCAGGTCGATGATCTCCTCCATCCACTCGGCTTCGTGTTCCGGGAGTTCGCCCGCTTCCCTGGCCGCAATCAGTTGCTGGGAGAACGATTCGAGCCGGGCTTCGTCGCGGCGATTGCAGATCGAGTAGAGGGCGGTTGCGTATTCGTAGCCGTGGGGGCTGATATCGCCGTAGCCGCCACAACCGTTGAGGATGACCAGCAGGGCGATCGACAGACCAACTCGGCGACTCCCGCCGAGCACACTTATGTCCGTGTCGGGCAAGGTATTGGAAGAAGAACTCAGCGGAATCGGCTCGGCAGGAGCCTCGCCCTCCCGAGATGCGGAGTTCCTTGGGAGTCTCGGGGGCGAGGGCATGTCAATACTCCCCGATGACTTCGTGCTCGCCGATGCTGGAGAGTTCGGCGAAAGTGAACAAGTCGATGTTTTCAGAGACGAACCTCACGGAGCCATCGCCCAGGCAGATGTGGCCGCCGCCGGGGTGCTCGGAGTACATCTGCCCGACGTGGAACGTGGGGAAGTTGACTGGATGGATGATCGGGAACCCGGTGATGTCGAGTTCGCCGCCCGAGGGGCCGGCGTGCACCAGCGTGAGCGTGGCGGCCGCGTCCGGGCCGTTTTCCGGACTTATGAAACTCGGATGCGTGAAGGCGCCCGGCACGACGCCGACCCAGGTCTTTTCGCTCAGTTTGGACGAGTGTTCGCCGAGAAAGATGGTGTTGGTTGTGCCGTCGGTGATGTCGCGGAACCGGGTGGCGGAGTTGCGGTAGAACGGGCCGTCGGCCACGCGGGAGACATCGCCGTTGATTGTGATGGTCGTCGTGGTGCTGGTGTAGATGTTGGTGAAGATTTCACCCGTGAGCGCCGCGCCGCATTCTCCCCAGCACGATTCCTGTCCGTGGCTGGCGACGTAGTGGGAACGGCCGAGCGTGACCTGGGTTCCGGCGATTGTCAGCGGCGCCCCGGTGCTGTCGCGGACGACGAATTTCTCGTCGCCGCCGGTCGTGGTGGGGCAGAGGAATACGGGCAGCTTGGTGGCGATCGCATCGGCGTAGGCGGGCGTCCAGATTGGGTTGACGGCCTCCAATCGCGCCGAGACGTTGGCCTGGTCGAGGTAGGGGAGGAGCATGGTTCCCCAGCCCCAGCCGGGTGCGGCATCCCAGGTGAGGGGGTCAATCTGCGCCCAGGGCGGGCCTGTTCCGTCGCTGGTGCCGTAGGAATAGTAGCCGGCCGGGAAAACGCTGTGGGCGTCGTGGTAGTTGTGCAGGGCGAGGCCGAGTTGCTTGAGATTATTGCGACACTGCGTCCGCCGCGCCGCCTCCCGCGCCTGCTGCACGGCCGGCAGGAGCAGGGCGATGAGGATGGCGATGATGGCGATGACAACGAGTAACTCGATGAGGGTGAAGGCTTTGCGACTTGTCATATTCGGGCCTGGGAGAGAGTGGATAATATTTTGTGTTCCAGAATTCAATGTTTTGACTATTCAAAAATACAAGTTTGGTGGAGGGAATGCAAGTGGAGCGGTGAGTGCGAGGGTCGAGCGAGCATGCTCGACCGGAAGTTAGTGCGCAACCACTCCGGTTCAGAATGAACGGGGCAGCGTTGCCGGATTGGACGGTGCGCTGGGCGGGGGCTTCACAAGAACGAGCCGGAGAAACGATCGCGATGTGGGGATATGTCAGTGACAAGGTGCGTACGTTGCGGCTGAAGGCGCAGTATGAGCGGGTGGTGCATGAGCGGTTGCTCGAATTGACGAGCGAGGCGGGGCCGCAGCCGGTTTCAGAAGATCCGGGGCGGTGGCTGCTGCTGGGAGGGGAGGGGGGCGGTCTGGACGAGCCTCGGCGGCAGGATGCGCGGCGGGACGCGCGGCAGCTTGTGCTGAACAATCCGCACGCGCACAACATCATCCAGTTGCTTGAGTCCTACGTGACGGGGCCCGGTCTGGAACTGGTGCACCGCGCGCGGCGGTCGGCCCAGGCTGACGACGACCTGCTCGCAACGGTCGACGGGCTGTGGCGGGCGTTTCTGGCGTACAACGAGATGCATTATTCCCACGGCGAGCACGCCCGCCGGACGTGGCGGGACGGGGAGTGCTTCGTGCGGAAGTTCGGAGCGGCGGCGTGGCCGCCGCCGGTGCGGTTCATCGATCCGGAGGCGATCGGGCCTACGCCGGACCATCCGGACTCGCAGGGGATTCTGACCGATCCGGATGACGTGGAAACACGGCGGAGCTATCTGCGGATCGATCCGTCCGCCGGAAAGCTGCTGGAGACGATCGAGGCGGCCGACGTCGTGCACACACGGCGGGGGGCCGACTCGAATCAGAAGCGGGGGGTGACGGTTCTGTTGCCGGTGCTGAAGATCCTGGGCTGCTTCGACCAGTGGGTGGAGACGGAACTGCTGGCCCGCAAGCTGCAGTCGTCGATCGTGCTGTGGCGGAAGGTGCAGGGGTCACCTCAGCAGGCGTCTGCGGTGGCTGATGCGGCGTCGACCGGCAGTGTGAGCGAGATCGGCGGCGGGTCGGTCCGCGCTGAGCGGATTCGGCCGGGGACGATCCTGACGACGAACCAAGCGACGCAGATCGAGTTTCTGCAGCCGAAGACGAACTTCAGCGACGCGGTGCCGCTGGGCCGGATGCTGCTGTTGTGCATTGCGGCCGGTGCGGGGCTGCCGGAGTTCATGCTCACATCGGATGCATCGAACGCCAACTTCGCGTCAACGATGGTGGCCGAAGGGCCGGCCGTGAAGCTGTTCCAGAGTGAGCAGCAGTTCTTCGGCCGCGAGTTCTCGCGGATGTGGCGGTGGGTGATGGACGACGCGATTGCGATGCGGCTGTTGCCGGGCGACCTCTTCGATCGCGTCGAACCGTGCTGGACGTTTCCGCAACTGGTCAATCGCGATCGTCCGCGCGAGCGGATGGCGGATGTGCGGCTGGTGGAAGCGGGCGTGCTGAGCCGGGCGGAGGTTGCGCGGCGGGACGGCGCCGACCCGGAGGCGATGCGGGGAGAGATCGCGGGCGAAGGTCACCTGTCGTAGGGCGTCGTCGACGGTGAACATTCGGGAGTCACTGGCTGTACCGGTGCGAATTTGAGAGGACGTCTACGGTACATCGCACTGGAAAAGCCAGTGGCACCCACTGTCAATTCAGGATTGAAGAACCTCTCGGAACTCTCAATCGCCGGTCGTGCTGCGGAGTGCGCTATTCCGCAACTTTGGCGTAGAAGCCGCCGGCGTTGAGTGCGGCGACGGCTTTGGTGACGGTGATGTCGGCGCCGATCAGCTTAATGCGGCGTTCTGTGCGGTCGATCTCGATGGTTTCGACCCCGGCGACATCTTCCAGCGCTTTCTTGGCGCCGGTGACGCAGGCGCCGCAGCAGAGGTGAACCCCTTCGAAGACGACGGTCTCCGCCTTGGCGTCCTTCTTCGCTCCGGAGTCGGGGAATTCGAGCGGCTCGTCGCCGTGGGTCGCTTTGCCGTAGAAGCCGGCTTCCGCCAGGGATTCGATCGCCGCGGTGGCCGCTTCGTCGTTCTCAGCGGAGAAGCGGATGATCTTGGTGTTCTGATCCGCGCCAACGTCGCTGACCCCATCGATGCCTGCCAGCGCCTCTTCGACGGCGGAGATGCACGACCCGCAGCAGAGATGGGTCTCGCGGACGAGGATCTCGCCGGCCGGTGCGGACTGCGTGGCGGCCAGGAAAACAACGAGGCAAAGCGGCGTAGTGCGGGAGGCGATCATCGGTGCTGCTCCAAAGTTAATAGTGCCCTGTCAGGGCTCTGTTTAGGGGGGTGGTTGGACTGCAGATTCGCTCGAAACCCTGAGGGATTCGTGCTTCCGTGAGAACCCCTCAACCCAAGAACCTGGATTGACGCACGAGCAGGGGGCTTCACGAATGTAATGTATCAAAATGCTCCACAACGCGGCGGAAGAGGCTGCCGAAGGTTTCACATCAATCGTAACCGATGGTATGCTGCGGAATGTTCGTCGGCAATGTTGATAGTTTTCTGAGTCCGGTCCTCCGTTCGTGTTGACCGCGGCGGCCGTTGCGCTTCATCGAATTCTGTGGTCGATCCCACCAGGAATTCTCCAGGAATTGCACGAACACCGGCCCGGTTGCGCAGGTGTGTTTCAATAAGGTGCAGTCTGCTTCCGTGATGCTCAAGCAGGAGCTTCGGCATGTTGAATGCGATTCTCCCGTCCGTGGTCGGCGTGATAGCGGTCTTTGCTTCTCAAGTTGTTTACTCATCGGAACTTGATGAAGTCTTGCTGGCTGAGAACGCCGAGGCGGGGGTTGCTCACTCCCCCGCTGACGTGGTTGATGACCTCACCTATCTGCGGAGAGTCAGCGTCGATTTGATCGGTCGGATTCCCGATCGGGCCGAGATCGACGAATTTCAGGCCTGGCCGGAGGAGGCGCGTCGCCGTCAATTGGTTGAGAAACTGATTGTCAGCGAGCGGTTCGTCGACACCTGGACGGTGTTCTACGCGGATTTACTTCGCTTGCGATCGAATGCGGACGGAGGTGCAGCGGCGATCGCCTATGTGCATCAATCGATCGAAGACGAAGTCCCGTACGACGAACTGGTGCGAAAGCTGATCGCCGCCGGCGGGAAGGCGAACGCCGTTCCCGAGGTCGGTTTTGTGTTGGGCGATGCGGCCGATCCGATGGCGCTGGCGTCGGCTTGTGCGCAGGTGTTCATGGGGATTCGGGTGTCTTGCGCTCAGTGTCACGATCATCCCTTTGACAAGTGGACGCAGGAGGACTTCTACGGACTGGCGGCCTACTTCGGCAAGACGCAGCGCTACGAATCGCAGTTCACGCGGACGGTGTACACGCGGGAAGTTGAGCAGTCGATGGTGCTCTGGCCGCCGGAAGGGATGGAGGGCGATGAGCCCCGCGAGCCGATGATTCCGACGTTTCTCTTCCCGTTGGATGAGGCGGACGGTCCGCGGAATCATGTGGCGAGGCTGAATGAACTCCGGGACGCGGCTGAGGCGGCGATTGCCGCGCGGGAGGCGTCGGCTGAAAACGATATCGATCTCGACGCCCTGCTGGATGACGTGGCTGAGAAGGCGGACCGCAGGGCGTCCGGTGAAGACAACGCCCCGGACCAAGTGGTCGACGAGGCGAAACGGGACGCGCGCAGTTTGAATATCCAAAGCGGAATGGCATCGGAGAGTGAACTGCGCCGGGAATTGGCCGAACTAATCACCAGTCCCTACAACGGCTATTTCTCGAGAAACTTCGTCAACCGCGTCTGGTATGAACTGGTGGGACGCGGTTTCGTCGAGCCGGTGGATGATTTCTCCGACAACAACCCGCCCAGTCATCCGGAGACGCTCGGGTATCTTGCAGACGAATTCGTGGCGAACGGGTACGACCTGCGGTGGCTCGTCAGCGAAATCGTTTCCTCCGATGCGTATTCCCGCGAGCACGATTTTGGCGAGAATCAGGCCGAATTGGAGCGGGCGTTTCTCGCAACCCCGATGCGGCGGATGCGGAGCGAGACGATTTATGACAGCATCATCACGGCCGGGCATCTGTTTGACGTGAAACACCCTGCAGGCCAGAACATGAAGGTCGTCTGGCAGCAGACGCAGGTGCCGAAGGATCGGGGCAATTCTGCAGATCCGAAGCCGGGGGATGAGGAGATGCTGGCTTCGCGGGATGCGCAGGCTGAGATGTCGAAGCCGGGTGATGCGGCGAAGCCGCGCGGTGACGGGTACAACCTGGAGTCGGCGATCGCCGTCGATTTCGATGCCTTGCTGGCGGCCAACGCGGAAGAAGAAGACGCCGCCGTTGAGGTTGAAGCGATGGAGGTGATGTCGAATGAGGAGATCGAAGCGATGCGGATGGCCGCTCAGATGCGGACCCGCCGCGAAGTCGATTACGTCGACCGGTTCGTCCGGGCGGAAATCGACGACAATCCGCAATTCGATTCTGCTCAGCGGATGATCTCTCCCGCCGATCCGGAGCACTTCGTTCGCGTGTTCGGTCAGACCGACCGCGCGGTGCTGGGTGAGCATCGCGACCGCAGTCCCACAATGCGGCAGGCGTTGATGATGCTGAACGGTCGTTTGACGCACGAGTCGGCGCGGGTCGGCGAACTGGAACCGGTGTACGAGTTGTTGACCGGCCCGTCCGCTGATTTGGACGCTGCTGTAGCACTTGCCTATCAGGAAACACTGACGCGCGAGCCGACGCGCGAGGAACTCGCCGAAGGTCGCGAGATCGTTGAGAGCGGAGAGACTCCGTTGGAGGGGATGGCCGATCTGCGGTGGCTGCTGCTCAACTGCAACGAGTTTCGATTCATTCGGTAGGTTCGAACGATCAGGTCAAAGTCGAATTCCATTTCAGGAGCCCCAGGCATGTCCGGATGTTTTGACTACAGGGTGACGCGGCGTACGATGCTCGGCGCCGCCGGCGCGAGTTTCCTTGGTTTTCAGGTGCGCGACCTGCTCGCGAACGTCGGGGCGGACCACGCGGCGAAAGCCGAGCACGTCATCCTGTTCTGGAACGGCGGCGGGATGTCGCATCTCGACACGTGGGATCCGAAGCCGGGTCAGCCGACGCAGGGTGAGTTCGATCCGATTGAGACGTCGGCGCCGGGAATTCAGATCTCGGAGATCTTCCCGGAACTCGCGCGGCAGATGCATCACTGTGCGTTGATCCGGTCGGTTGCCGGAACACAGGGCGCGCACGGCCGGGCGACGTACAACCTGCAGACCAGCTACAACGAGTCGGCCAACCTGATCCACCCCGGATTCGGGTCGGTGGTCGTTCACGAGTTGGAAAAGCAGGGCGATCTGCCCCCTTACGTGACCATCAGCGGCCGTGCGCCGCGGGCGAGCTATCTCGGCCAGATGTGCGAGGCGTATTACGTCGGCGCGCCGGGAGAGCAGGATCCGTATCTGGCGTTTCCGGAGGGGATCGGCCAGGTTCGCGGGGACAAGCGGCTGGAGACGCTGAGCCGATTCAACAACCGCTTCGCCGCCGGGAAGAGCGACGAGCGCCTGGCGGCCGCGAAGACGTCGGTTGAGGACGCCGTGCGTCTGATGCGCAGCCCCGCTCTGGAGGCCTTTGAACTCGACAAGGTGCCGACGACGACGATCAACCGGTACGGCGACACCACGTTCGGCCGCGGTTGTCTGCTGGCGAAACAGCTTGTGGAAACCGGCGTGCGGTTCGTCCAGGTCAACCGGGGCGGATTCGACACGCACAGCAACAACTTCCCGGCGATGCGGGGTCACGGCGAAGTGATGGACCCGGCGCTCGCCGCCCTGATTGAAGACCTGGCCGATTCGGGAATGCTCGAGAAGACGCTGGTGGTGATGCTGAGCGAATTCGGCCGCACGCCAACCATCAACCCGGATGCCGGCCGCGACCATTACCCGCAGGTGTTCAGCGCCTTTTTGGCCGGCGGCGGAATCCGCGGCGGCACGGTGATCGGAAGTTCCGACGCCGAGGGGCGGCAGGTGGAGGATCGTCCGGTGCAAGTGGCCGACCTGCACGCTACGTTCTGCCACACCCTGGGGATCGACCCCAACCGGGAGGTGATCACCCCGTTGCAGCGCCCGATGAAGCTGGTCGACAACGGAGAACCCGTTATGGAACTGTTCGGGTAGTTTCGCGGACGGCGACAATGCACACGACAAGGGCGGCCGGGCGGACTTGCGACCGTCCGGCCGTTTGTTTCTCACGGCTGTGCGATCAACGTCGTGGTCTGTCTTACAACGAGATTCAAAATGAGTGTTATGCGTCACGCGGTCATCACCTGCTGTATCGTTTCGTGTTGCTGGGGGAACGTTCTGGCCCAGACAGCGGACTCCGAGTCCGCAGACGATTCCATGGCAGTGCGCGGCTCACTCGTCGAAGACCGGGCCGCGCGGAAACTGATTGAGGCAGGGGACGCCCGCTACGAGGCGGAAGAAGCATCGAAGGCCGTTGAGATCTGGCAGTCGGTTGTGGAACGGTATCCGCGGAGCCGGTATCGATTCGACGCGCAGATGCGGCTCGGCGACTACTTTCTGGAGCAGGAACGCGCGTATGACCGGGCCCGCACCTACTTTGAAGAAATTGCCTCGGAAGAAAACCGGGACGAAGCCCAGCGGGCAGAGGCGACGCTGAAGATGGGCGTGTGCTTCTATGAGGCTCGCAATTACGGCAAGTCGTTTCAGGTGATGCGGGACGTCATCGAACAGTTCCCGGTCAGCCCACAGGTGAACGAGGCGTACTACTACATCGGGCTGGGACATTTTCAGTTGGGGCATTACAGCCGGGCGATCGAAGCTTTGGAAAAAGTGGGGACCGCGCTCAACGACGACGACGAGCAGGTCGAAAAGCTGGAGGCGGGGAAGCGGTTCTTTATCCGGATTGAAGACGCGGACCTGGCCGCGATCGAGCCGGGAGAAGCGGTGAAGGTGAAGGCGACGACGACCCAGGGGGATGAGGAGATCGTCGAGTGTTTTGCGGTGGGACGGAACGTGCGGATCGTGCTGGGCAGCATCGCGACGCGACTGGGGCGGCCGGAACCGGAGAATGGAACGCTCGAAGTGAAGGGAGACGACGTCATTCACGTTGAGTATGTCGACCGGCATACTGCGGACAAACAGTTCGACCAGCCGCGGTTGAAAGAGGTCACCGTCGTCGGCAACGCGACCGTGACCATCAACGACGGGGCCTTTCAGGAAGTCCTGCGGGGCGTTGTGTTGGGCAAGCCGCTCAACCTGCAGGTGATCGACGCCGATCGGGATCTGAAGGATGCGGCGGACAGCGTCTCAGCGGTTGTGGAATTGTTCCGGCTGAAGTCCGATGAGGAACTCGAAGCGGAGCAGATCGCCGCCGCGACGAGCAACGACGACGACGGCGATTCGGAGCAGGATCCCACCGAAATCGATCCGTTCAAGAAGGTTGATGAAGTCTCGGTGAATCTGACGGAGACGCCGGTTGAGCGATCGGTCGTCACACTGAGCGGCCTGCCGCCGGAGTCGCTGACGGGCGAAGCGACGGATCAGGATGTTCCGGCGGAGTCTCCGGCCGACGCTGCGAGCGAAGAGACCGACGGCGTTGTGCACTCGGGAATCTTTCGTACGACCGTGCCGCTCGCGATCGGCGAGGCGGGAGAGCCCGGCGACGACGTGCTGCAGGCGCTGCCGGGGGACGTCGTCCGCGTGCGTTATCTGGACGAGCGGTTTACCGGGCGGGGCGAACGGGAAGTGGCCTTCGAAGCCAGGTGTATCGAGGGCAACCTGGGCGGCGTGCGGGTGACGCGGGCGGCGATCTCGGACGAGGAATTGCGCATCCGGACGCAGCTTCGGACGGCCGATGCGCTGACGAACATTGGAAATCGTTACAAGGAGTTCGGGCTCAAGACGAACGCCCAGGAGAAGTACGACCAGGCGCTGGCCGTCTGCGAAGACATCGTTCAGGACGCGACGCGGCTGAGGGGGAAACTGCTGGAAGAGACTTATGTGCAGTTGTGGAAGATTTATTTTGAGACCGACAAGCTGGAACTCGCCGCCGCGATGGCGGAGAGGCTGCAGCGGGAGTTTCCCAACAGCGGCTTCGTCGACGATGCGCTGCTGCAACTCGCCGACGTGGCCCGTGCTCAAGGCGCGCTGACGAGAGCGATCGGCATCTACACGCGGCTGGTGAACATGGAGGAAAGCCAGTTGCGCGGCGAGGCGCAGTTCGGGATCGCCCAGTGCTATGAACAGATGGGCGATGACGCGGCGGAGCGGAACAGTGAAGGCGCCGCCGCGCAACTCTATGATCGCGCGTTTCAGGAATACAAACGCGTGTTCGACAATTTTCCGGAGAGCGGGCGTGTGGGAGAAGCCGTCGCCCAGATGGCGAACTACTACTACCGGCAGCAGGATTACTCCCGCGCCATCGACACGTTTGAGACCGTGCTCGGAAACCACCCCGACGCGCGGTTTCTCGACGTGATCCTGTTCAACTACGGGCGCTGTCTGTACCGGATGAATCGTCGGGCGGAGGCGCGTCAGAAGTTCGACCAGTTGATTCAGGACTACCCCGAAAGCCCGCTGGCGACC
Organism: Planctomycetota bacterium; assembly: GCA_003388505.1. GTDB lineage: Bacteria > Planctomycetota > Planctomycetia > Planctomycetales > Planctomycetaceae > MB-PLM-1. Next base: position 59,843 of record QQVO01000073.1, on the reverse strand, counting down.
GACGCCAAGAAAATCTCGGATGCGCTGGCCGCTGCCGCGCAGTAGAGAGTCTGGATTCGCTGCTGCCGCGATTGAACGCTCCACACACGGGATACAGAACATGAGACACATTTCTCGAATCTCCATTGAGAGCGAGGGAATGAAACGGACAAGTCGCCGACTGAGGGGTCGTTTTTCGCCTTGTTTGATCCTGGGCACGGCTGTGGCGTGTCTGATGCTTGCGGGTTCGGCCTTCGCGCAGGAATCGGCGGCTGACGCCGATGCCGAGACGCAAGGCGAGGAAGATCCTGTGAACGCGATAGCCAGCCGTCTCGAGGCGGAACTCGGCAAGTACAAGGAGACTTCTCCGGAAGCGGCGGACGTGATGGTGCAGCTTGTCGACCTGTACTACGAGCATGGCCGGGTCTTCGGTCTGACCCGCGTGGCACAGCGATTTGTGGCGGTTCATTCGCCCGACGAACGGCACAAGGAAGTGATGCTGAAGCTGATCGACGGATTGGAAGCGACCTCGCGGAACACGGACCACGCCTCGTACTGCCGCCAGTTTCTGCAGCGGTATCCCGAGGCGGCGGAGGCGGCCGACATCGAATTGAGACTGGCGGCAACGCTGGATGAGTCGACCGACTACGCCGCCGCAGCCGACGCGCACCGCGCGATCTGGCGGCGGCATGGGGCCAATGACGTGGGCATCCGGCATGCGGTCCGTGCCGTCGAACTGTATGCAATCGTCAACAGCAAGCCGGTGTTCACACAAAGCGCGGAACTGGCGGCCGAGCTTGTGGAGAAGCTGCCGGACGGTCCGTTGCCGCAGGTGATGGTCCAGCAGTCGATGACTCAGTGGAACCGCGGCAATGAGTGGGCCCGATCGAACGCCGTCGGGGCGGTGGCGCTCAGCAGAGGTTTGCAGCTCACGCCGGAACAACAGAGATGGGTGCACTACACCACGGGTGAGAACTTCGGGCGTCAGTCGCAGTGGGCGAATGCTGTGGAATCGTTTCGCAAGGCGCGGGCGGTCGAGGACGAAATCGACGTTCACCAACGATTGATCGTCGCGCTTTCCAACGACGCCACCTCCACCCCGGCCGACATGGCCCCGCTTGTCGAGGAGTTCACACTGAAGTATCCCGACCGAACGGAACGCTTCGCGATGCAGGCGGCTCTGGCCATGAAGTATCGGGCGGCCGGCGACGCTGTTCAGGCCCGCGCCGCGTTCGGGCGATTGCTCGAATTCGACGCCGTGTCCGGTTCAAACGCCTACTACTACGTTGAGCAAACGCCGAATGAGCCGGCCGAAAACATGGCGGCTGCGGCGGCGCTGGCGGCGGCCGTTGAGCGGAATCCGAACCCCTCGGACAAGGCGTACCTGCGCTATGTCCTGGCTTTCAACGTTCACCGGGACCGGCTGGAAGACGTTCCGGCGGCGCGGGCCGTATTGCGGCAACTCGTCTCCGAGACGCCGACGGACAACAGCTACACGCAACAGGCGGTGGCGTATCTGCTGACCAGTGCGGAGTCGGATCAGCAGTTCCAGCAGGACGTGATGCTGGTCGTGCAGATGATCCGGGCGAACCTGCACCTGTCTTCGCTGCGAGGCACACTGGAGGCCTGGGCCAAGAGCGCGGCCGGCAACGAGGAAACGAAGGCGCGGGCCGAGATCGCTCAGCGGCAGGCCGAACAGCTTGCGGCGGACCCGTTCGTCCAGGCGTGGGTCGCGGCGGAACAGCCGAGGGCGGAGGGGCAACCGGCCCGCGACCAATTGATCAAGACCGGCAAAGTCGCCGAGATGAACGACGCCATGGCGCGGGTTCTGCTCGAACGCAACGCCTATTACCTCAGAAACTACACTCCGAGCGAACAGCGCCCAGAGAGCGTGCCCGCCTACGGTCTGTTGGTGCGGCGATTCCCCGAGGACGTCGATGCGGCGATCAATTGGCTCTCAGCCGCGACCGACTACGGCCCGCCTGAGTTGGCGCGCGAAGCGGCCGTGCACCTGATCGGCCTGGAGCCGACATCGAACAACGCCGATGTGCTTCGCCGGCTGATGCTGGCTGCGACCCAGAGCACCGACGCCGACCTCGCGCGTCAGGCTTTGACGTGGATTCAATCGGCGGAGGAGACGTTCGGCCCGAGTCTGACCTATGCCTACTACATCGGCGACTTGCTCGTGAATCTGGAACTGACGGCGGAGGCGGAGGCCTATTGGCGCAGCCATCTCGACGTCGACCCGAATCACAACGACTCGCGGCTTTGCGCCGAACGGCTCTTGAGAAGGATGGACGATCCGGCGGCGCAGCAGGCGTTTCTTGCAGAACGGTTGCAGATCGATTCGGACTACCACGGATGGTACGCCACGCAACTGGCTGACCTGGCTCTGAAAGCGGGCGACCTCGACCAGTTCGAGTCGATTCTGACGACATCGCGGGCTCGGCAGGCAGGGCGACCGCTTCAGCCTTGGGGCGTTGAAGAGCAGCCGGCGCGGAGTTGGGTTGAGCAGTACCGGGCCGATGAGGAAGCGGCCGACGACGTGAAGTCCCGCATTTTTGCGGCGGTTCGGGACATGGAGATCGGCAGGCCGTCTGCGATGGCGACGCTTTCTCTGATGGACCTGAACCAGAATCCCGAGGCGACTGCACCGGTCGACCGGCTTCGCCAACTTGCCGCCGTGACGCGGATGGTCGACAACTCCACCTATGACTGGGACACCCTGGTTCCCTATCTGCAGGCGCGGTTGGCGGAGAATGACTATCTCTCGGCCGCCACGCTGGCCAGCGGGATGTTGGCCAACATTCCGAACATCAACGACAGCCGCCGCGACGCCGGGCGCGCGATTGTCGCACAGAGTTACTCGCGGCTGGGGGCGGTGGGGCTCACGATCGACGAAGACAGCCCGGTTGCGCCGCTGCTGCAGGCGGCGCTCTATCTGCGGCTCGGCGACCGGGACATGGCGCTGGACGGTTACGTCGAGAACAAGACGCTGTTCGATGAGCACCGCGATGAAGTGCCGGTCGATCTGTTGCTGTTCGTGTGCGACAGTCTGATCGCCGCCGGGGGCGACGAGAACCACGAGTACGTGGAAGACGTGCTGCGGGGCTGGATGATCAAGCACAGCGAAAACCCGCAGTTCGATGACGCCACGAAGGCAAACGTGCAGTTGCTGCTGGCGAAGAATTTCGACCGGGCTCGCCGTTACGACATCGCCCGCAGCGAGTACACGTCGGTGCTCAACCGGTTTCCCGACACTCCGCAGGCGATCGAAGCGGAGTTCGGGATCGGCGAGGCGTTCATGGCGCAGAAGGTCTACGATCAGGCCGAGGCGGTGTTTGAGAAGCTGGCCGGCAGCCGCGAATCCGACATCGTGGTCCGGGCGGAATTCCTGCGGGGCGTGGTGGCGTACCGCCGAGGGGACAAGGACGAGTCGCGGGAGATTTTCCGCAACGTGCTGGAACGCGTGCCGAACATCGAACTGGCGAATCAGGCGTTGTTCAACCTGGCGGAAGTTTACGGGGATGAAGAACGCTACATCGATCAGTTGAACCTGCTGCGGACGGTGGGACGACTCGGCCGCAACAGCAAGCGCACGCATTCGCCGGGGACGCCGCTGTCGATCGTGGTGCAGGACAGCGACCTCGGCATCAGCCGGGGACACAGCCGGATCCCGGTGATTGTCACCACCGAGCCGGGCGGCGACCGGGAACAGATTTATCTCACCAGCGGCGGCGCCGGCAAAGGACTGTTCCGGGCCGACCTGGAGACGCAGCTTGGTCAGGTCACTGCCGGGGACGGGGTGCTGCAGCTCAGCGGCGAGGATATCGTCCGGTCAGACTACGCCGACGACTTCAAGCTCGAGTTCAAGAGTGTGCCGCTGTCCGACGTGGAGATTCGCGTGGCGTCGGACGGCCGCTTGCGGATCGCCAGCAGCCGCATTATTGATGAGAAAGAGGAAACGTTCAGCGAGCGGTTGGAGCGCGAGGCGCGGGAACGCGAGCGAAATCGCAGGTACTCCGACGTGCGGCCCGCCAGCCAGATCAAGCCGGGGAATCCGATTTATGTTCGCGTCGACGATCCCGACCGGGACCTGTCCGACGCGGCAGACGGCATCGTGGTCAAATTCGACGCCGAGAGCGGCGACAGCGTGCAGGTGACGCTGGAAGAAACCGGCTCTCATACAGGCATCTTTGAGGGGACGGTTCCCACGGCGGAACTGCCGGCGGGCGCTCTGGCGAGCGACACCGCGATCGAGCACAGCCCGGTGATGGCGATCGACCAGGATCCGGAGACCTTCTGGATGAGCGAACCGGACGGCGCTTCGCCGAAGTGGCTGTCGGTCGATATGAAAGACCTGAAGGTCGTCTCGCGCGTCCGCATCGCCTCACCGAACGCCGACCGCCACACGCCGGTTCGCGGTGAACTGTACGGCAGTCACGACGGGCAATTCTGGTTCCGGATTGCGAGCAACCCGCCGGTCGAGCAGCCGGAGGCGAGCGTCGATGAATTCGGCCGCATGAAGCAGCGCGTCTTTGAAGGGAACTACAACAATCTTTCGCAGTGGAATCAGGTGTTGAGCGTCAGTCGCAATGCAACGCCGCTCGAGGAAACCGAGGTCGACACGCTGGAGTGGCAGACCCTGCCCCCGGACGGCGAGACGACGGCGGGGCCATATGCAGTGCTCTGGGACGGCAAGCTGGTCCAGGAGCGAGACGGCGCGGCCAGGATACTGATTCGCGGCGTGCGGTCGGCGCTGTGGATCGACGGGCGGCTCGAACTTCCTGTCGGCGCCGGCAATCGCACGATCGATCTCTGGCTGGAGCGCGGCAGCCACGATCTGACGATCTTCGCCTCGACAACCGACGGAGCGCAAGGGGTGTCTGCGAACATTGCCCGCGCCGATCCGGACGCCGGGCGAGTCACGCTGCTTCCCTTCCGGGCTGCGGATTTTGAGATCGAAGGCGACCGGGTGCGGCCTGCTCTGCCCCGCGAGGACGCGCTGGCGGACTTTGCCCCCAATGAGTGGACCTTCGCATTTGAACCGCTCGAATTGCGGCACATCAAGTTCCAGGTCGACGAGTACGTGGGAGAGGCGGTCGCGATCAGCACGATTGAGATCACCGGCGAAGAGCCAGGCGACGTGCACATTCCGAGCGAGGCCGATCTGCTCACGCTCGCGACCAACAACGTGCTGGAACTGGCCGGCGGGGACGTAGTCACCGGATCGTACAGCGACGAGTTCACCCACCGGGACGACGCCGGGAGCCGGCTGCTTTCGGAACGGCTCACGGCGACTTACTACAACGCGGCGGTTGCCGCGATCGATTATGACTTCGAACGCCAGAGGAACGGGAACGTCGTCGAGATTCCCAAGCGGATCATGCGCATCGATCCGGGCAAACGATTCGTCGTCGAGATCATCGATTACGATCTCGATCAGACGGCCGGTCAGGACACGGCCAAGTTCGATGTGATCGTCAATGACGGGGAACCGGTCGAACTGACCGCCACGGAAACCGAGCGCTACACCGGCCGGTTCCGCAAGGAGATCGATACGTCGGCCGAGGCGGAAGACGGCAAGTTCCAGGTGCAGCCGGGTGATCGCATTTACGTGCGGTACATCGACTCTCAAAACACGTTCCCGGGACACGCCGTCCCCCGCGAGTCGGTGGTGTTCGTCAACACCCCGTCGGCGGGCAAAGTGCGGATTCTGGAAACGCGCGTGATTCCCGGAGATGAGCGGCGGGGAATTCCCTCGCGGTTCACTTACCAGCCTGCCGCGGCCGATCAGCCGGTCAGCCATGTCGCCTTCGAAGCGCCGCTGACCGTCGAGGTGATCGACCCGGACGCCGCACGGGACAGCCGGAGCGAAGTGACCGTCACGCTCTCGACTCCGGAGGGGGCAACGGTCGACGTGCATTGCGAACTCTCGGGCGCATTCTCAGGCAGCAGCCGTCAACTTCCACGTGACGTGGCCGACGTGATTGCGCTCGAGGAGGGCCGCTTCATCGGACAGGTCATCATGCAGCTCGGCGGGAAAGACAGCCCGCAGCTTGTGCCGGTGACGGCCGAGATGCCCAGAGACCTCATCGGGCGCACGGTGGACGAGTCTGATTCCGACATCGGCAACGTGAACCTGGTGACGCGCGTGCTGAACCTGACCGGGAAGGATGCGATTGTGGCGAGTTACCGGGACGAGGCGCGCCTGCCGGGCGGTCCGCCCTTGCTCGAAGCGCGGGGGCGATTGATCTCCACCGGAGAGCTGCGCTGCACCGATCGGGACTATGATCTGGACGTCGCGGAACTGCACGTCGGCGAGAAGATCTTCCTGATGGTCACCGACCCCGACCAGGACCAGTCTGATGAGCGCGACTCGGTGCAGGTCGAGATCACAACCGAGTTTGGCGAGCACGAAGTGGTCGAACTCTACGAAACCCTCGCCCACACTGGGATCTTCACCGGATCGCTGACGCTGAAGTCGTCCGGCGAACCGACCCTCGACAACCTGAAGCCCGACGATCCGTTCCTGGAGTGCTACTTCGGCGACACGATTCGGGCGAGCTACACCGATCCGGCCGCAAGCACCGAGGAGGGGACCGCCACTCTGGAGCGGCAGATTCCGGTCGTGATCGGGACCGACGGGTTGGTGGCCGCCTTCAGCAAGACGTTCAACGACGAGAACCTCGCCGTCGAAACGAAGTTCACCATTGCGGAGAGTTACTTCGAACTGTTCAAGAGCCATAAGGAACTGGGGCGCGACACCGATCAGCAGGCGGACCTCGAAGCCGGCCGGCGCGTGTTGCGGGAAGTGATGGAAGACTACCCGGATCCGAAGTACGTGCCGCGAATCGCCTATCTGCTCGGTCAATTCGCCCAGGAACTGGAAGACTGGGACGAAGCGGTCAGCGCCTACCAGTTAATCATCGACCAGTTCCCCGAGCACTCGCTCGCACCGGACGCGCAGTACAAGCTGGCGCAGTCGTATGAAGAGCGGGGCGACTTCGACGAAGCGCTCGAAGCCTACGTGACGCTGGCGGCGACCTACCCCAAGAGTCCGCTGATTGCGAGCGTGATGATCCGCATCTGCGACCACTTCTACAAGGCGGAGGAGTATTCCATTTCCGCCCAGGTTGGCGAGAAGTTTTTGGAGCGCTTTGAGAGCCATCAGCACGCGTCGCGGATCGCGTTTCGCATCGGCCAATGTTTCTACAAGGCGGAAGAGTTCACGACTGCCGGCACGGCGTTCGACCGATTCGCGAAGGACTTCCCCGAAGATCAGCTTGCCCCCGACTCGCTCTTCTGGGCGGGAGAGAGCTACCGCATGGGGGGCAACAACTCGGAAGCGTTCCGGCGTTACAACCGCTGCCGCTGGGACTTCCCGGCGAGTGAAGCAGCCAAGTACGCGCGAGGCCGGTTGGCCCTGCCCGAGATGCTCCAGCAGTTCGAGTCCGAGGCCAACAGTATCGAAAATCAATAGTCTCCCTCGATGTCCCCACTTGTGATTGATTCCAAGCTGTCATGCAGAGTCTCCTGTTGTTAGCAACGCTGGCGATGTTCCAGCCGCCCTCCGGTCCCCCCGAAGCGGCCGACACGGAGTCGACAGAGACTTCCGCGCCCGCTGCGGAAGAGGCGGCGGATGCTGTTCCGGCAGCCGATCAACCGTCGCCCGACTCCGAGCCGGTCGTCTCCGAAGAGACGCCGGGCGCGATGGACCGCATCCTCGACAGCGGCGCCTTGGGGCTGATGCGGCAGGGGGGGCTGTTCATGTGGCCGATTCTCATCATGGGCGTCATCGCCGCCGGAGTGATGATCGAGCGGTTCCGCAGTCTGAAAATGCTGCGAACAGACTCGAGTCGCCTGCGGCGCGAGGTTCTTGAACTCCTTCAGCAGGATCGCGTCGAGGAGGCGCTGCAATTGTGCGATCGCGAACAGGGACCGGTCGCCGCGATCCTCTCTGCAGGTCTGAGGAAGTTTCTGGTTCTGGATCGGCTTGATTACGACCCTGCGAAGATTGAGGAGCAGGTGGTCAAGTCGATGGACGACTACGGCGTGCACGTCACTGCGGCGCTGGAGAAGCATCTGCCGATTCTGGCGACCGTTTCGAGCGCAGCTCCCACGCTGGGATTCCTGGGTACGGTGGCCGGAATGATTACGTCGTTCCGCGACATCGTCGCCCAGATGGGCGAAACCAATATCGTGGAAGCGGCGGCGGACGGAATCAGCGTCGCCCTGCTCACGACCGCGTTCGGACTGATCGTCGGTCTGCCGGCGTTCGTGGCGTTCAACTACTTCTCCGGCGTGATCAATGCATTCGTTCTGGAAGTCGAAGAGTCCGCAACGGAGTTGATCGAAGCGGTGACGCTGCAGATGGCGTTGGAGAAACGGGAGGCGGTTTCCGCAGAGTCGACTTGACCGATGGCGGCGGCGGACGAACAGAACTGTCGCGAAGCCGCCGCTGTTCCCAAAAACTTGTAGCCCGAAAGTGAGATGCGATCAGGCCGCCGTCGAGACCTGCTTGTCGAACCGCCGACATCGGCGACGGGGGACATTGCGTTCAACCTGATCGTATTTTTTCTCGTGTGCGCTTCGGTCCAGCCGGACAGCGGACGCAAACAGACCATCCCCAGCAGCGAAACGGTCGACGAAGAACAGGAAGACCAGAACCTCGAGGTGCGGTTGACGCGCACATCGGTCATCGTCAACGGGGAGGTTGTCGAGCCGGCGCGGTTTGATTCGGTCCTCGCCGCGCGGCTGCAGGGGCAGACCCGCCCGGAGTATCGTGTGGTCGTTGTGAAGAGCGACAAGGAGTTGCCTTACGACCGCTGGATTGAGTTCACCAGCCGGATCGAGGACGCCGGCGGCACGATTACCCTGCAACTTGAAGAAGAACGACAGGTGGTCGTTCCATGAGCGGATTTGCGCCATATTGTGTTTACCTTGTGCCCAAACTTCTGTTTGGGCACAGATGCGGACACTGCAGAGGCGTTCCGAAATGGAAGTTTGTGAACGAGGAATTGTTGATTGAGTCCGGAGCGGCCGGTCTGTCACGATGAAGATCAAAAGGCGACAACATCGAGCCGAGGTGCCGTCGATGGCGATGGGAGACATCGCTTTCAACCTGCTGATTTTCTTCGTCATCCTTGCGCGTTCCCAGGACGACAGCCATCTGCAATGGTCGCCGGCCGAGGCGCCCAACCTGGAGAATGCCGGACACTCGCTCGTGAGCATCGTCGTGGATCAAGACAACCGCCTGTACCTCAATGGAGACGAACTTGGCGTCGCTGAACTGAGCGGCAGGATTGAGAGTCTGCTCGGCGACCGTCCCGCCGGTAGCCGCACGGTGCTGCTGAAAATCCACAAGGAGACCCTGGCCCAGCGGTTCGAACCGGTGATCGAAGCGATCAGCGAGGCCGGGGGGGAAATGGTGCATATCGTCGACGAACGAAACAATGGATAAGACAAATATCGAGGTGAACCCGTGGCGATCAGAAACGAAGAATTCGAGGAGCGCACGGCTCCGCTGACGAGCATGACGGGCGACCGCAAGCGAGTGCGAGCGTCGACGGCCGCATCGGCCGAGGAACTGCGGGAGTTCATCGCCGGGTTGCGGGGCCGGAGTCCGCAGGAAACGCTCGGCGAACTGTCGTCGAGCAGTCTGCTGCGGGGAATCTTGCAGGCGACGGTGGGGTGCGTGGTGCTGGTCGCCGTGCTGACTCTGATCCCGTACTGGATGGGCGGGACCGAACCGCAGGCCGCCGCTTCACCGGCCAGGGCAGAGACTTCAAGTGACGATGCCGGCCAACCGGCGGAGAATGCAACAACGCCTCCGCTGGCCGCCGAGACGACCGGCGATCCCGATCTGCAGCGAGCGACCGAAGCGATGGGGCTCGATGAAACGCGCACGGCTGCGCCGGATGAGAATCCCCTGGACAACAACCTCGATTCACTGCTGGACGGCGTCGAGTAGTTTTCACTGCTGACGACGTCAGCCTCCCGCCTCACTCGTTACAGATGTTCCCAGTCCTATGGTCGGCCAGCCTGACAAATCGAAACTCCGGACGGCGACGATCGCGACCGGTGTGCTCGGAGTGCTGTGGCTGGCCTGCTGGGCGGATTGGCAGTATTTCCACCAGTTGACCGGCCTGGTCGGCCGCGTCGTTTCCTGGAGCGTGTTCACGGCCGGCGTCGTCGTGTCACTGGTCTGGCTGTGGTGGTGGACGCGCCCCCAGCGCCGCAGTTCGCAAAAGACGTCGGCGTTCGCCAGCGCTTGCGCGGTCGTTCTCTGCCAGTACAGCGTGTTCGTCGCCGACGCATTCGGCTTGGGCGGCTTGCGGGCGACGCTGGCCCGCGCCAGCACTGCGATCGTGTTCGTTCTCGGCCTGGCCTGGGTGATCTGGTGGGTCGATTCGTTTGCTTACGATCGAGCGCGACAACGCCGGCGAACGCCGGATCAGGACGCGCAGGATCGGCCCGGGAAACGGATCTGGGACCCGCGAGACACGCAGGCCTGGTACTACGGAACGAAGAACCGCAAGCTGAATCAGTCGGTGACAACCTTGCTGGGTTATTCGCTCTCGTTCCTACTGGTGTTCATGCTGCTGACCCAGGTTGGCGGGTGCCACGAGGTGTACGAGATGCCCGCCGGGGGCGGACAACAACAGGCCATCGCCCAGACGGTGAAGGTGCAACGGGTTATCCAGAAGAAGTACGTCATCAATCCGTTCAGTTCGATCAAGTTCAACGTTCGCGACCTGGACGACGTCAAGCTGCAGTTCGACGAGATCACGGAACACGCCTACACGGTCGGTTACGGCCAGGGCGCGGGCGCCGGATTCGCCGGCGGAACCTCGCAGGGCCGCGTGCGGTTTATCCGGCTCGAATACCAGGGGGGGGATTGGGATCAGGACTTCGGGATCGGGGCCGACCTGAACATGCTGGTCGAGTACGGGCTGCGGACGAAACAAAAGGTCGCCGAGCGCACCGAGTCGCGGCTGATTTCTCAACTGGCAAACTTCCCCCCCGAGAAGAGTCCCCCCCTCGTCTACATGACGGGCCAGAAGAGCATCGTCGTCTCCAACGACGAGGTGAAGGTGCTGCGCGAGTATCTGCTGGAGAAGCACGGCATGCTGTTCGGGGACAACGGCGGCAGCCGGCACTTTCACAATCAGTTCGTCGCCATGATGCGGCGCGTGCTGCCCAACGTGGACCCGGTGCCGGTTCCGCTGGACGACGTGATTCACCGTGTTCCCTACCAGGTTCCCTTCCTGCCGTATGTCGCGCCGCACGGCGGCACCGACGCATTAGGCTGGCGGGTTGAGGGGCGCTGGGTCTGTTACTATCACCCGGGAGACATCGGCGACGCCTGGACCGACGACCATTCCGGCGTTCCCAAGGAAATCTACGAGGCGTGCTATCAGTTAGGCACGAACGTGATCTTTTATTCGCACGTGGAGTACAGCAAATGGCTGAGTTCGCGACGCAAAGCGCCGTGACAGACCCGCTGAGACAGTTTGCGGGAAACCGGCCCGCCGCGCGGCCCTTAACGATGCTCCTGACCGCAGCGCTCGTGCTGTGCGGCGGGTCTGTGGCCAGCGCCCAGCGTCTGGATCAGCTTGCGCTCGATCGTTATCCCGACATCCGGGAGGCGGAACGCTTCCAGCTTAAAGTGGCCGAGCAGTATTACGAGCGCAGCGAGTGGAAAGCGGCCGCCGCGGAATACGAGAAGTTCCTCACTCTCTACGAAGACAGCGCCGTCGCCTCTTACACACAGCTCAAATGGAGCCTGTGTCAGGTGCAGTTGCGAAAGCTCAACACGGCCATCACCGAGGGATTTCAATCGGTGATCGACTACTGGCCGGAGTCTCCGGACGCCATGACGGCCGCCTATTACATCGGGCGCACGTACCAGGACATGGGAGAAATCGGCAAAGCGAAAAAGGCCTATTCGACCGTGTTCGAAGACTACGGCGACGCCGAGATCGCCGCGTACGCCGCCCGCGACATGATCGAGATCGCGCGGAGTGAGGAGGACGTCGAGACACAGCTCGAGATGTGGGAACGACTGACGTTCGAGACGCCCCGCGACAACCGGTACGTGGCGGGCATCTGCGTCGACGCCTCCCGGCAACTCGCTTCGCACTTCTTCTCGGAAGGCAACTTCGAAGACGGCGCCAAGGCGCTGGAGACGACCTACGGGCCGACCGAGTTGATTCCGCAGGTCGTGCAGTATGCCAGCGGTCCGATCAGGACGCTGGCGGCTGATTCGAAAACGGCGTCTCAGGCGGAGCGTCTGGCCGATCGCGCCGTGGCCTGGGTGCAGGAACGGATCGAGCAGGATCTCGCCGACCCCGAACTGGAAGACGCCGCGCGAGCGGCCTGGTATGCCGTTGCCGATCTGCAGGCGGCGGCCGGACGAGAGCCGCAGGTGAAGGCCGCGTATGAGCAAATCATCAGCCGTTTCGGTCCGAGCGACGAGACGCTGTTGCGGCAGGGGAACTGGTACAAGTCGATCGGACAATATGAGACAGCGCGGAGCGTTTATGGACGTTTCGAGGACGACGTTGAAGGCAAGCACCAGATCGCCAACAGTTTTCGCGAGGAGAAGAATTACGAGCAGGCGGTCGCGGCGTATCGGCAGTTGAGCCTGCAGGATGAGGAAGAGCCGTTTCGCTGGATCGGCGAAGCGGCGGCGACTTGGCGGCATTGGGCCCACAACTATCCCGAAGCCGTCACGATCTATACCGAACTCGTGCAGCAGGACGTCGAGCACATCGACACCTGGCTGTGGGCGCTGGCGGACACCTATCACCATGCGGGGCAGTACAAGGAAGCCATTCAGCACTACCGGCAGTGCAACGAATACTATCCGGAGACGCATTTCCGCATGGCGTCCTGCCACCGGGCGCTCAAGGAGTATGGCGAAGCCCTGCTGCTGTACGGCGGGATCATCGGCAGCGCGCCGTCCGCAGCGCCGCGGGCCCAGCTTGAATCGGCCCGCACCTACGAAGAGCAGGAACAGAAGGAGAAAGCGATTCTCGCATTCCAGAAGGTCTGCAAGGAGTACCCCAAGTCGGGAGAAGCGAGCACGGCGCACGCGCACCTGCAGACCGAATACAAGATCACCGTGACGCTGGGGGGATCGAAGGACGAGTAGAGCAATTTGCTCCACCATGTGTCCGCGTCGAGCGTTTTTCAGGCTCTTGAACCGGAGATTCCGCGAGACAGATCGCCAGTCATGGTTTGGGAACGCGCTGCAGCACTTCGTCAACGTTGAAATGACGGGTGCCACTGGCTTTGCCGGTGCATCGCGGAGTAGACGTCCTTTCTGGTTCGCACTGGCGGAGCCAGTGGCACCCGCCAATCTCACTTTGATGCAGCACCACTCTTATGAAGACGCAGCGAATGCGGACCGCCGCAATGCTGGCCGGCCTCTGGCTGGCTGCCGCCGGCGGGTGCACCTCCGAGAAGCCGGATGCCTCACCGGCACAGCCGCCGCCTGTCGCCGATGAACAGCCCGAGCCGGACCCCGTTCCGGAACCGGTCTCACAAAGCGATGAACGCGATGCGGAGTGGACGAAGCTGATCGCCGAGACCGAGCGCGCTCTGGAGCAGGGCGATCTCGAGGCGGCGCGAGAGTCGCTCGGCTCGCTTGAGGAACTCGCGAACTCTGAACCTGCGCCCGGCGCCGAACAACTTGCGGCTCTGGACGAATTGAGAGCCGGTCTCGAAGAGAAGACCGCCGCTGTCGCGGCAAAGGAGCGCGAGGCTCGGCTGAGCGAAGTCCCCGGGCTCATTGAAACCGGCAGACTGGACGATGCGGTTGCGGCGCTCGACTTTGCGGCGTCCCGCGCGCCGACCGACGAAGAGCGGCAGCAGATCACCGACCACCGCGCCCGCATTGAGGAGATTCGCGCGGCGCAGCGCAAGCTCGGTGCGTGGATGAAGCTGCTCGGTTCCGAGACGCGCTCCGAGGTGCGGGCCGCCCAGGCGGAACTGGTCGCCGAGCCGGAAGCGGCGCTGCCTCTGCTAACGGCCAGTGCCCAAACTCCGGGAGACGCGACGCTCGTGAAGAACTCGCTCGAGGCGCTCCGCCTGCTCAGACGGCCGTCTGCGACGTTGCCGGCGATGGTGGCGGTGCTTGAGAGTCCTGAACAGGAGGCGAGTTGGGAGGACGCGGCCGAGGCGATCAAGCGTTGCGATGCGGCCGGCGCCGGGCCGGAGTTGCTCGATCTCGCGCGGACGTCCGAGATTCCGGCCCAGAGGGAGATCGCGCTGACAACGCTGTCCGACGTTCCCGATCCGCCGCAGGAAACTCTGCTGAGACTCCTGCCGATGATGTTTAGCGACGGGCCGGAGTTGGCGGCGGTGCTGCGCTGCGCGGCCCACTCCGTGCGCGTCAACGGACAGGAGGATCTGCTCGGCCTGCGCGGTTTCGTAAAGCCCCCGACTGCCGACGAACTGAAGCTTCTCACACAACTTCCCGCGCGGCTGGAGAGTCTGATGGCGTCCGAGGCCGAGGAGCAGAGCGAAGCCGCGCGCATGGCGCGTGTCCTGGCGATCGAGACGCGGCAAGTCTCGCCGGCACCGCTCGCAGACGTGTCGGTGTTCAGCGTCTCAGCGGAGTATCCGGAAAACCCCAAGGAGGCCGTTCTGGACGGAGTCTGGAACTCCACCGACCTGGCGACGATGTGGTGCTATCCCGTTTCGGCCGACGGGATTCTTATTCTGGACCTGGGCGAGGAGCGGACGGTGACCGCCGTCAAACTCTGGAATCTGAACCAGCCGGGCGGTCAGACGCGGGGCTGGAAGCAGGTGGAAGTCTTCGTGAGTCCGACGCCGACCGCGCTCCAGCCGGACGCGACCGGAGTCGTCCCGATGGCGCCCGGAGCGGAAGAGACCTCCGATTACGGCGTGATCGTTTCCGTCCCGGCGGTGCGCGGACGTTACGTCAAACTCAAGGCGAACGAACTCTGGAATTCCAGCAACTTCAGCGGGCTGGCGGAGGTGCAGGTGTTCGGATTCTGAGCGCCGCGGTTACGCCAGCAGCGGTTCGACGACGTTTCCGGCGACGTCTGTCAGGCGGAAGTCGCGGCCCTGATAGCGGTAGGTCAGCTTCAGGTGGTCCATCCCGAACAGGTGCAGCATGGTCGCGTGCAGGTCGGCCGGGGGCACGGGGTTCTCCGCCACGCCCCAGCCGAACTCGTCGCTCGCTCCGTACACCTGCCCGCCTTTGATTCCGCCGCCGGCCAGGAACATGCTGAAGGCGTACGGGTGATGGTCGCGGCCGGTGACTGATCCGTCGGCGTTGCGGTTCTCCCCCAGCGGCGTGCGGCCGAACTCGCTGCCCCAGACGACCATCGTCTCGTCCAACAGGCCCCGCTGCTTGAGATCGGCAATGAGCGCGGCGATCGGCTGATCGGCCATGGCGGCGTTCCAGGGAAGTTCGTTGTCGAGGTTCGAGTGGTGGTCCCATGAGGCATGAATGATGTTGATGAACCGCACGCCGCGCTCCACCATGCGGCGGGCCAGCAGGCAGTTTCTCGCAAACTGCGAATAGGTGTTGCTCCCGCCGCTGCCGCGGCCGCCCCCCTCGGGCGTCTCCCGTTCGACGCCGTACATCTCGAGGGTGGACTTCGTCTCGCCGGAGAGGTCGATCAGTTCCGGCGCGGAGGTCTGCATGCGGAAGGCGAGTTCGTAGCTCGCGATGCGGGCGGCGATTTCGGGGTCGCCGACCGCCTGCAGCCGGCCGGTATTCACGTCCCTGAGGACGTCGAGCCCTTCGCGCTGCAGTTCGGCCGGGAGACCGTCCGGGTTTTCCAGGTTGAGGACCGGTTCGCCCTGACCGCGGAAGAGAACGCCTGCATAGCTGCTGGGCAGAAACCCGCTGGTCCAGATCGTCGCGCCGCCGGAGTTGCCGCGTCCGGCGGTGAGCACCACGTAACCGGGCAGGTTCTGCGACTCGCTCCCCAGCCCGTAGGTGAGCCAGGCGCCCATCACGGGCAGGCCGAAGTGCGGCCGGCCGCACTGCATCACGAGTTGGCCCGGGTGGTGGTTAAACTGCGTCGAATTCATCGACCGGATCAGGCAGATGTCGTCGGCCATGCTGCCGATGTGGGGCAGCAGGTCGGACATTTCCATCCCGCACTCGCCGTAACGATGCCACGTGCGGGCCAGCGGCGCCATGAGCGTGGCGGTGTCGGGCTTGAGGAAGGCGAACCGCACGCCCTCGATGAACGATTGCGGCAACGGCTGCTTGTGCAGTTCGGTCAGCTTCGGCTTGGGGTCGAACAGGTCAAGCTGGCTCGGCGCCCCCTCAAAGAAGATGAAGATGCATGACTTCGCCTTCCCCGGATAATGGGAAGGCTTGGGGGCGAGCGGGTTGGCCGATTCGACGCCGGTCCCTTCCGCTGCCGACACCAATCCATCTTGAGCGAGCAGTGCGCCGAGTCCCATCATGCCGATGCCGCCGGCGCCGTTGAGGAGGAAGTCGCGGCGGGTTGTGTCGAGGCGCTGAGAGAGGAGATCGGGGTTGAGTGAGATAGCCATCTGTTTGTCTCGTAATCGGCCTAGAGTGCCGGTTCAGGCATGAACGGTGACTCGGGTTGATCGGTGGCATCCGCGGGCTGACGCCGCGCGGCTCGCCGGGGGTGATTCAGTCTCTGACGATAAACTCATCCAGGTTCATCACGATTCGGGCGGTCGCGGTCCAGGCGGCGGCTTCGACGAGGTCGATGCTCTCGGGCAACTCGGGGCCGGCGAACTTTGCGGCTTCTTCCGGATGGGTGGAGTAGTACTCTCTGGCGGTCGACAACAGGCCGGTGAACTCGGCGACCTCGCCTGCGGACGGCGTGCGGATGGTGACCAACCGCAGCATCCAGGTGATCCGCGCTGTGTCGTCGCCTTCCGCCTCGGTCAGCACGCGCCGGGCCATGCCGCGCGCGGCGTCGACGAACACGTCGTTGTTGAGTGTAATCAGCGCTTGCAGCGGTGTGTTGGACGTGCTCCGCTCGACGGCGGTGAGGTTGGCATCGGGGCAGTCGAACGTGGTTAGATTGGGATGCGGGGCGGTGCGTTTGAAGAAGGTGTACATCCCCCGGCGATAGACGTCGTCCTTCGGCGCGACGCCGCTTGGCCGGTCGGGACGGGTGTTCCATTCGCTGTTGCCCCACTTGAAGTTGTTCGCGTAACTGAGTTCGGCAATGCCGGGCGGCAGCGGCGGAAAGACGCTCGGGCCGCCGATGCGACGGTCGAGCAGTCCCGCAGCGGCCAGGTGCAGGTCGCGCACAATCTCCGCCTCCACGCGGACCCGGTTCTGCCGCGCGAGCAGACGGTTCTCCGGATCAACTTCTGCCAACTCCGGCCGGAACCGCGACGACTGCCGGTACGTATGCGACATGACGATGGTCTTGATGATCTCCTTGCGGCTCCATTCCAGGCGAATGAACTCGTCAGCCAGCCAGTCGAGCAGTTCGGGATGCGTCGGTTCTTCGCCGCGCGTGCCGAAGTCGTTGGAGGTCTTCACCAGCCCGCGGCCGAACAGATGTTGCCAGTATTGATTGACCGTCACACGGGGCGTGAGAGGATTTTCGCCTGAGACGAGCCACCGCGCCAGGTCCAGACGATTCGGTGGCAGACCATCCGGGGTGGTCAGCGGGTTGAGAACGTCGAGCGTGCCCGGCTGGACCGGATCGAGCGGATCGAGGAACTCGCCCCGCTTGAACATCCGTGTCTCGCGGGGATTCTCTATGCGCTCTTTGATGACCCGCACGACCATCTCCGGTTTGAAGGGCTCGGTTTTCTGGAATTCGTCCACCCTGGCTTTGAGCGTCCGGTAGGTCTCATCCAGCCCGGCGTAGTAATCGAGCAGAGCGGTCGTCTGTTCGCCCGTGCGTTCGGCGGTTGCGACCGCCAGGATGTCGCGGATGTTCTCCGGCAGCCCGAGTGATTCCGGGTCCAGTCCGGTGACGGCCGACAGCCGGAACTTGCCGATTGTGTGCGGCGAAGCCTCGTATTGCTGGCTCAGCCGGACGGTCAACCGCAGCGAGCCTGGGAGCGCCGCCAGTTGCGAGAGGCATTCTTCGGACAGGGAGAAGATCGCGAAGTGGTCTTTACCGAACTGCGGCGCAACGGCCCAGCCGGTGTTGTCTTCCACTCCGTCGATCGCTTTGGGGGCGTCGAAGTCGTTCTGCGAATGATCGGCCCGCGCTGCTGAGAACGTGAGCGCAGTCGGCGCGGCATCGGGGTTCGACGGATCGCTGACGGAGGCGGTGATTTCGCTGAGAACGAAATTCCCGTGATCGGCCCGTCCGGGGCCCTTCGAGGGGAGCGCGTCATCCGCAAGAGCCTCCAGCCGGATGCCGGTCACCGCCGACGGATCGAAGTCCGCCTGCATGACATAGACATCCCGGACCGGTCTTTCTCCGCCGGCGAGGACGGAACCGTCGTCCTGTGTCGTCAGCTCAGCGCCGTTTTCCGATTGCACAATCACCGGTGACAACACGTGAAACTGTTGCGGACTGGCCTTGTACTCGGCGATCCGCGCCTGCTGTGCGGCCTCCCATTCCGGCAACTGTTCCGCCAGTTCCGCGCGGCGCTCGTTCAGCGGCTGCACAAGCTGCGCCAGATGTTCGTCGTAGGCCGCTTTCTTGACGAGGTACTCGTCCATCAATTGCTGATCGGAGGCGATCGCCGTCGTCGTTTCGTCGCCGTTGTTGAAGAAGGCGAAAAGCCGGTAATACTCCCGCTGCGAGATCGGGTCGTACTTATGAGTATGGCACCGCGCGCAGCCGACGGTCAGGCCGAGCCAGACCGTTCCCAGCGTTTCCGTTCTGTCGAAGACGGCTTCCACCCGGAATTGCTCCTGATCGGTGCCGCCCTCGGTGTTGGTGAGGGTCTGCCGGTTGAAGGCGGTCGCCAGGAGCATGTCGGGCGTTGCATCGGGCAGCAGGTCGCCCGCGAGTTGCTGGATCGTGAACTCGTCGAACGGCAGGTCGTCGTTGATGGCGTCGATGACCCAGTCGCGATACTTCCAGGCGTTGTAGCGGGGATTGTCCTTCTCGTAGCCGTCCGAGTCGGCGTAGCGGGCGATGTCGAGCCAATGCCGTCCCCAGCGTTCGCCGAAATGCTCCGAGGCGAGCAGTTCGTCGACCAAGTCCTCATACGCGGTGGGCGAGTGATCGGGGAGGAATCGGTCCACGGCGTCCGGGGAGGGCGGGAGGCCGAGCAGGTCGTAATAGAGCCGTTTGATCAGCGTCGGACGATCGGCTTCCGGCGACGGCTCGATCCCCTCGGCGGCGAGGCGTGACTGGACGAATGCGTCGATCGCATTGTTGGCCAGTTCGCCATCAACCTCCGGTGGATCGTGTCGTGTGATCGGTTGGAACGCCCAGTGCGAACTCTCCGTCGCCGCGGCGTCGGCCGAGGCCGGCCAGTCCGCGCCCTGTTCGATCCAACGCCGGAGCAGTTCCACCTGCTCTTCAGGCAGTCCCTCGCTGTCGGGCGGCATTACCTTTTCGGGATCGTCGCCGGAGACCAGTTGGAGCAGCCGGCTCTCATCGGGCTTGTCGGGCACAATGACTTTGCCGGAATCGCCCCCCGCCAGCGCGTCGACGCTGCGATCGAGCCGGAGCCCGGCTTCGCGCGTTTCGGCCCCGTGGCAGTCGAAGCAATGTTGCTCGAAGATCGGGCGGATCTCCTGCACAAAATCGACGCTGCGGCCGTCGTCGGCGTTTGCGCCGGTCAGCGTGAAGCCGGCAAGGATCAGGGAACTCAACAGGCTGGGAAGAATGCGGCGCATCATGACAATCGCCGTTGGGGCGGGGTGCGGTTTGTGGAGGGAGAACCTGGGGCTACCTCCATTCTACACGCGCCTCCGGTCAGACGGAAACAGGCGGCGCTTTGCGGCCTGCGACGATCGACCGGCGGGACACGAAATCCGCTCCCTTTGAGGCGGGTGTTCCGCCGTGGACTGAGCGCAAAGAAAGAGGCCCCGTTCTCGAAAAACGTGGGCCTCTGGTTGAATCGATTGACGCCGAGACGCTCACTCTCAGCGGCTCGAGACGCGGTCGCGAACGCTGCGGGGTTCGGCCGGCTCGTTCTCTTCCGCTTCGGCGAGTTGCTTCGAGGCGGTGACGATGTTCTGTGCAGCGAAGAGTTGGGCCCGGGAGAAATAGGGCGTGTCGGCTGCGCGGACCCGCTCATACTTCTTGGAGGCGAGTTCTTCCCAGCTCATGTCGTTCGCCAGATGCCACGCCGCGGCCTGGGCGGCCTGCTGGTTGAGTTTGCCGGTGCCGACCAGTTTCAGCAGTTCGTGCAGAGTGGCATTGTCGGAGAACTCAGTGACCGGGATGAGCTTGTACTCCACGCGGGGGTGCGGCTCTTTCTTGCCATGCTCGAGACAGACCATGTTGACGGGAACCCGGACTTTCCGTTGCGGGGGAATCGAGAAGAAGCCTCCTCCTCCGCCAAACCCTCCGCCGCCGAGTCCACCACCGCCAAGTCCGCCGCCGCCGAATCCGCCGCCTGCGGCCTGGTTCTGGCCTCCCCCTCCTCCGCCGCTGTCGGTGTCGGTTCCGAGTCCGAGATCATCGCCGAATTGCGGCAGGACCTGCACTCCCACAACCGCCTCGGGAAGTTCGACCGTCAGCACTTCGTCGGTCTTGTTTTCGATCAGCACGTTGCCGCCGGTCTCGTCCTTCAGGATGACCTGCACTTCCAGAGCATCCTGTTCGATGCCCTCGAACAGTCCGACTCGCGGAGCGTCTGGATCGTAGGTCGGTTTGGTGATCGGGCGCTTGTCGCGGGAGGCGGCTGTCGCGGCAGCGGCAAAGACCAACAGGATACACAAGGGGCCCGCAAGCCGGCGTTGAATGGTGGTCGAAAGGGAATGCGGCCGAAGCATGAGCGGTTTCCTTTTCAGTAGCCCTCGCGGGACGTGGCAACTCGTTCGACAGAACCTCGCGCGACTCAGAAACGATCGCACGGACGTGACAGCCGACTGGCCGGCCTCCTGCTCCCGGGTCTCGTAACGACGGCGCGCAGAGAACCCGATGGGATTCATAGTATCGTACCGCGCGCTGCGGTGGCAATGAAAACTTCCTGCGCGACCGCAAAAACAGGACAACACCTGCAACGCACGCGGCGCTTCGCCCGGCATCCATGCTGCGGCCGGAATAACCGATTCGGGGGCCACGATCCCGCCTCACGGTTGTCGGGAGTCTGCAGGGAGGTTCGCTTCTGCCTGCTTTGTCGCCGGAGCCGGCTCGTCCGCTGGTAGCGATTTCGCGGCGAAAGCCTTCGGAAGGCTCAACCACGGCCCGCGATCGAGCGCAGTTGCTGCGCAATGAGAGCCTGCAGCCCGAAGCAGATTCCGAGAATCGCCGTGCCGTACACCAGCATAATGATGATGGCCGCGACGTCCTCCATGCCGGCGGTCGAAGAACTGATGATCATCATCGGCAGAAACATGATGGGGCCCATGAAGCAGCCTCCGAGCCAGAAAGTCAGCAGGGCGAGGAGGACCCCGGCCCAGGCGTTGACCAGGATCGAGAACAGCGTCGTCAGGTGCAGGAAGATGGCGAACAGCACGAGGTAGTATCCGACCGCGACGATCAGCGCGGGGCCTTCGCCGGCGGATCCGATCAGCCAATCGGCGACGCGACTCGGAGCCAGTGCGCCCCCGAATACGAACAGAGCGGCCGCCGGGACCAAACCGAGCAGTCCCCCCGCCGCTTTCGCGTAGGAAATGTGTGCGATCGAAAGCGGCAGTCCTGCCAGGATGGGCCAGGTGCCCTCTTTAATCTCGCGTCGATACAGACGCGCTGCGATGATCGTGGATTCAACCGGAAAGGCGCCGAAGAGCGTCAAGCCCATCAGCGCTACGCCGGTCGCTTCGAGCAGATCCCAGTCTAAAGCGAAATCGTTCGCCGTGAATCCGGTGACCATTGCAATGGGCAATAACGCGGCAACGCGGATCGCCCACCAGGTCGGCCCGCCCGCGACCTGGTAGAAGTCTTTCCAGATGATCGCCTGCCGCCACGCGCGGCGGGACTGTTTATTGAAACGGATGCCGCGATCCAGCACCGAGACCTGCTCCACGGAGGCTTCGAGACCTTTGTTGAACGGCAGAAACAACAGCCAGCTCAACAGGCAGATGACTCCTGCGGCGGACAGGTTGGAGACGACCTGGGTTCCGAAGGCGCCCTCGTTGAAGCCGGTGGAAAGGATTTCGTTCGTCCGGACGAAGGCCGAGGCGTCCCGCATCCAGCCGGCGGCGTCGCGGATCGGGGCGGCGCTGGTGAAACCGTTGCTGACCGCCGTTGAAAGGAACGACGAAGCCAGCGGCGGGATAGCAAAGAACGCCAGCAGGGCCAGCACGCTGAAGGTGATCGCCCAGCCGGAGTTGCGGCAGACGACGGAAAAGAACAAGCCCACGCTGCCCATGAAGACCACATGGGCGAAGAGCATCCAATAGGCCGCCCACACTTGCGACCAGGTCACGCCCCCCAGCGTGATGGCGAGCAGCGTGAAGGGAAAGACGACGGTGATGATCATCAGCGCCGTCACCAGACGCGGGACGAACTTGCCGAAAATCAACGCGAGCGGGCGGATGTTGGCCAGCGTGAGCAGTCCCAGCGTCTGCTCCTCTTTCTCTTCCGTCACGCAGGTGGCAAAGAGCGTGGCCCCGGCGAGCGTCGAGAACAGCAGCGTGGTCCAGATAATCTGCGAGAAGAAGTTGAGGCCGGCCGCTCCGACGACCGCCGAACTGACGTGCGCCAGAAACAGACAGAACCCGACGATTGCGACAATTCCCAACCGGAGCAGATGCAGCCGCAGCAGCTTGTCGTCGATCCGCAAGCTGCGGTTCATCAGGACGAATGACTTCGCAAGCATGCGTCTTGCCAGTTGTCGGGTTGAGGGATTCGCCTGGTGCCGCTCGTTGCGATTGTCGTCGCGACGTCGTCAAGCGGCCGCCAGTCTCGAAAGCTGTTGTCCGATCCACAAGTGAACGATCACGATCAGAACGCTGCTGCAAACGCTGCCGACGAAGAAAATCGCTTCGTCATCGACGGGCCCGCTGAGAGTGCAACAGCTCCCCACGAGCGCGTTGCCCATGATCACGATAAATCCCGCGAAGAAGATCGACACGGGCCATGCGGCCCAGGTCCACAGGATCGACAGCAGCGTCGTCAGGTGCAGAAACAACACGATCTGGCACATGAAATAGCCGAATCCGAGGATTGCCTCGTCGAAAATGACGTGCTCCAGAAACTCCTCGAGGTATTCAGGTTCGATGATGAACCCGGTCAGCAACAAGGCCGTCGCCGGTGCGAGAGTCAGCAGGCTGCCCGCCAGTTTGGCGTAGGCGGTTTCCGGGAGCGTGCGGGGCAGCAGAATCAGCCCGGGCCACGTCTGGTCCCTGATTTCAGAGCGATAGATTCTCGCGGCGATCACGGCCGCCTCCACGAACAGCACGACCAGCATTGTTGTCAGCATGATCGCGGCCAACATCTCGGAGAGGTCCGGGTTGCTGTAGCCGTACATCGCCAGTGCGCTGTACGTCGTGATCGCGGCGATCAGTGCCGCATAGGCAACGCCCTTGAGGACGATGACCGGCGCGCCGCCGCAGGTGAGGGAGAACTCTTTCCAGGGGATCGCCATCGACCATGGCCGGCCCCGGCCGACGCGAATCAGACGGGACCACCAGCCTCCGCCGGCCGCCACCGAGGCGAGTTCGTTCCGTGTGCAGGGACCGAACAACGCCCAGGATGCGGCGAACAGTGCGACCGAGACGACAAGGTTGGCGATCACCTGCGGGCTGAGCGGCGACTCGTTGAACCCGGTCGCCATGATCGCGTCGATTCGCAATATCGCCGAAGTGTTGAGCACCCATCCGCAGGCTGCGGCGATGAGTGCCGCGGTCGAATCGGAGAGAATCCCGGCATTGGCCAGCACTTCCGCGACGCCGATGGCGATGTAGGGGCCCAGGATCAGCCCCGCCAGCAGAGTGCCGGCCAGCAGGCAGGCGCCTGTCGATTTCCTGCAGACGACAGACGCAAAGAGGCCGATGGCGCCGACCAGCAGCAGATGGGCCGCCAGCGCGCAGTACGACGCGACGGCCTGGTGCATCAGCACGCCGCCCAGTGTGATGGCGAGCAGCATGAAGGGGAACTGCACGCTGAGCAGCAAGACTGCGCCCAGGAGGCGCGGCGTCCATTTTCCGAGCAGAAGGGACAGCGGATTGACGCCGGCCAGCTTGAGCAAGCCGAGCGTGAGTTCCTCCTTCTCCTCCGTGACGCAGGTGGGGAAGAACGTCGCTCCGGCGAACGTGATGAACCAGAAATTGTAGAACTGCAGCCACGAGAAGAATTCGAGACCGGGCGCCCCCGCCCACGAGTTCTGCGCGTCGGACAAAGCGAAGATGACAATCCCGACCAATGCGGCCCGAAACAGATGAGTCCGCAGCATGCGTGCATCGACGCGGAGCGCCCGGTGCAGCAACGCCAGCGTCCTCGCGATCACTGCCGGACCCCCCGTTCGGTCAGATCCATGAACGCTTCGTTGAGGTGCCGCTGGTCTTTCTGGAAGACCATAATCGACGCACCCGCATCGAGCACGTTGCGCAACAGCGCCGAGTGATCCGTCGCCGTGGCATCGATCGAGACGCGATATTCCGGCTTGCCTTCAGCAGGCACGACCTCGATCACACCCGGCATCGCGGCCAGGGTCTGGTCGAAGTCGTCGATCGGGACGTCGAGCCGGAGCCGGTAGGTGGGGTGCTCCGCCTCGCGGTGCAGGAGATGCTCCATCGGTCCGCTGTACTTCGTCTTGCCGCGGTCGATGATCGTTACGCTGTCGCACAATTCCGCCAGCTCGCTCAGAATATGGCTGCTGATGAAGATCGTCTTCCCCATCCGCTTGAGTTCGCGGAGGATCTCCATCAACTCGATCCGCGCCCGCGGGTCGAGTCCGGAGGCCGGTTCGTCGAGCAGCAGCAGGTCGGGATCGTTGACCAGCACCCGCGCCAGGCTGACTCTCTGCTGCATGCCGCGCGAGAGGCCCTGAATCAGGTCGTCCTTGCGGCCGTCCATGTCGGTCAGGGCCAGCACGTCGGCGACGATGCGGTTGCGCTCCTTGAGCGAGAACCCGTAGGCGGCGCCGAAGAAGTCGAGGTACTCGAAAACCGTCATCTGCCGGTACATGCTGAAGTGGTCCGGCATGTATCCGATCCGGCGCCGGATCGCCTTCACCTCGTCCCGCACGTCATGGCCGAAGACGCGGATGCGTCCCGTCTGCGGCTTGAGCAGCGTGCAGATCAGTTTCAGCGAGGTCGTTTTGCCCGCCCCGTTGGGACCGACGAAACCGTGCAGCGAATGAGGCGACACGCGAAACGAAACGCCGTCCAGCGCCCGATGAGCCTTGAACAAGTGGGTCACGTTCTCGACGTCGATGACGGCGTCGGTTTTCGTGCCGGCGGCCGGGGGGGCAGCGGTCTCGGTTGCGGCGCTCATGGAGTTCTTTCCGCTACTCTTCAGTCTGTGTTTCGCCGGTTTGCGGCCGTTCCAGGTCAAGCACGTACAGCACGCGTCCCTCGCGACTCGAGTCGAGCCGTCCGCTGCCGTCGAGATATTCCGTCTCGGCGAACATCTCCTGCGGCATCTCGGTGTAGACGTAGAGACGCAAGCGGTCTGTTGAGAGGAACGTCCGCTGTCGCGACTCTTCGTCGTGGATGCCGAGGTCATGCGCGATCATCGGCCGCACGGACGTTTCGAACAGCTTCTCCGGCGACTGGCCGCTGTCGCCGTACATCATTCCATAGTCGTAGAGATTCGCGTTCCACTTGCCGGGCTCAAGGAAGGTCTCGACCGTCCCTTCCGACGAACCGAGTTGCAGGCTCGTCTCGTGTCGTCTCATCCGGTAGACCTGGTCGCGGAAGGCGACGTACGCAACCGCCGACTCAGAAGGAAGCGTTCCGGCTAACTCGAGGTTCAGAGCCCGCAGGTGGCTGTCGACATTGATTTCTGCGACCCGCGCCGAGAAGCCGTTCCACGGCTGAACGCCGGCGGAAGCGAGCGTCCGCGATGAAAACGGGGGGATATCGACGATGAAGTGCCCCTGCGGCGGCGCGATGATGGCGCCGGCGACAGCCTCCATCGTCTGCGCCGTCGAATAGAGCAGTCCGGTTCCCCCCTCGTGGTGGATGAGATATTCGTCGCCGTCGGTGACGAAGAAGTTGCTCCACTGCCTCACGAGGATGCGTTCGTCGTCGATCGGGCGCGCGATCGAAACCGAGTGCTGCGAGGTCTGCTCGCCGTAGCCGCGCTGGCCGACCGTCTTGAAACCCATGCTGAACAGCACGACCGCCCCGATCATCGCCCCGTACGTGACACGGTAGTCGCCCCGATTGCGGCCGATCAGCCAGCAGCCCGGGAAAATAATCAGCAGGTAAACGAACGCCATCAGATAGATCAACGCCCAGTTGTGATCCGGGCGGGTCATCTCCTTCAGCCGGGGGAACATCTCCGGCGCCAGGGCCCAATTGGTGTATGCATAGGAATAATCCTGCCAGTTCTGCTCTTCGGGACCTTCTTCGGTGGGCTCCGGTTCGGGTTCGAGTTGGAGAGCCAGATGCGGCGCGATGGCGGTTTCCACATAGTCGGTCGTCGCCTCGGAGAGCAGCGCATTATGATGCACCACGCGGCCCTGACCGACGGCGAATTCCTCGAGCGGGGAGTTGAGCGGTTCCAGCAGTTCCCGGAATCGCGGGAACTCGCCCGTTCGCTTCTGGAACAGGTGCACGACACCGCCGGCCCGCAGCCAGTCCACAAACGCCTGCTGCCGTGCCTCTTGCCATTGCGGCTGGTGGTCCAGCAGCACTGCGGCCAGCCCTGCGGTTCCCGTCACCGAGATGGGAAAGAAAGTCTCATCGAATCTCGGCACTTTTCCGCCGGTGATGGACGTGACGGCGTTGGGGTCGAACAGGATCACGGTCGCCGGCCGGCCCATCGTGAGGTTGCGTTGCCGCATCAGATCCTGAGACTGGCCCAGCATCGTACGTCCGGGGATCGGCCCCCACGCGGCCGAAAACTCCGCGTTGCTGTCGCCGACATAGACGCACATCTGCACGCGCCGCTGCGTCCCCGGCTCAAGGAACAGGGACGCCGGGTCTGCGCCGATCAACACCGGCGCGTCGACCTTGTCGACATAGTTGGTCTGCTGAATCCAGAGGTTGCCGACGTAGCGTTCCGAGGAGTTGTTGTGAACGACGAACGACACCGGATTGAAAGCCTGGGGAACGACCGTCCCGTCGAATCCCCAGACGACTTCGTCGATGCGGAGACGGCTCTGGGCCGCCGCTTTGTCGACGAGTCCGGGGATTACGCACAGAAGCAGGGCGAGATGCGTACTCCGGACAATGCGAGGTCGCCTCATCAGCCTGTTCCCCATGCGATCGAGCATCCCGCCGCGGCATCTCTCAGCATTCTCTCGGCGGACTCAACGAACCACCAGAGCATCCTGCAACCCCGCAATGCTTGTCAACCGCGGCGGTGGAATCCTGGTCGGCGGCGATTCGTCACGCAGCCAACGCAGAAAATACGTGTTCGGTTCAGAATTTGTTGGATTCGATGCGCACCGACCTTTTCGTCGCGACTCTAATCGCCGCGTTCCGCCAGCCGCTTCAGAATCTCCACGCCCCGCTGGAGCGTCGCGTCTTCCGCCGCATAGGAGATCCGGAAGTGCGTGTCGCGGTCGCTGAAGACGTTGCCGGGGATGATGAGCAGGTTGTTGCGAATCGCCTCCGCGACGAATTCCGACCCGGTTCCCCATGGCGCGGGCAGAAACATGTAGAAAGCGCCTTGGGCCCCCTGGATGTGGAAAACGTCTGACAGTTCCTCGCACATGAAATTCCGTTTCGCGCGGTACTCGTCGGCGTACCCGGAGACGTCGAAATCGCAAGCGGCCAGTGCCGCCCATTGCGCGGGATGGGGTGCGCAGACGAACGTGAACTGCTGCAACTTCATCATCTGCGAAATGATCTCACCCGGCCCGTGGCACCAGCCGACCCGCCACCCGGTCATCGAGTGCGATTTGCTGAAGCCGTCGATCACGATCGTCTGCTCGTTGAACTCGGCCGGACTGACGAGCGGCTGGTCGTAGCAGAACACACGGTAGATTTCGTCGCTGATGAGCGCGATGTCTCTCTCGGCCGCGAGTTCGGCCAGGCCGCGCACCTCGTCCTCCGATGCAACCGCGCCGGTCGGGTTCGCCGGACTGTTGAAGAGGATCACTTTGGTGCGATCGGTGACAGCCTCGCGCACGCGATCGAGGTCGATCCGGAAATCGGGATAGGTCTCGACGACTACAGTTCTGCCGCCGGCCAGCGTGGTGAGATGCTTGTACATCACGAAGTAGGGATCGAAGACGATCACCTCGTCGCCGGGGTCAACCAGCGTGCAGAGGGCCAGCATCAGAGCGCCGCTTGTCCCGCTGGTGATGAACGCCCGCCGGTCGGCGTGCCGGTACCGGGCGTCGACCTGAGACTGGATCTTCTCCAGTAGCGGCTTGATGCCCTGCGTCTGGCTGTAAGCGTTCTTGCCGTCATCGACCGCCGCTTTGAGGGCCTCCCGGATCGGCTGCGGCGTATCGAAATGCGGCTGCCCGATGCTGAGGTTCACCGGGTCGGTCATCTCGGCGGCCAGATCGAAGACCTTCCGAATGCCGGAGGCGTCAATGTGCCGCATGCGATCGGCAATCCAGTCGGTAGGCATGTCGTTCTTCCCAGATTGAGTCCTGCGTGGCCCTTCCGCGCATCCGCAATCCGCGGCGGACGATGGAGAAGCCTCGGGAATCATATTCGGCGGCCGCCCGTCGATCGATGGGTGAATCGGACGACGCAGGAGGCAACCGGACCACCACCGCGTCATGGGCACGAAAGAACGACGTGCTGGAATGCATTTCCCGCGGAAGTGGTGGCACTCGAGGCAAGTTTCAGCGATCCGGCGAGCGGCAGGGCGTAAGCCCACCGATTCGTTCTCCCGCCGGGTAGCTCGCATGGTCCGAGGCCGTGCCTGGTTAGATCTCGTTTTCCCCGGAATCGTGGCAGTTGAGTCTGGCTTCAGCGACCAACGGGAGCGGGTTCCCCTTTTCGAGCGGCAGCTCGTATGGCCCGAGGCCCTGCCTCGTTAGAATCTCTGCAACTTGCGGGGCGGAAGCAGGGTATCTCCCGTGAAAGAGTGCGCCGCGACATCCTTTGACGGCGGACTTCTCCGAGAACCGATTGCCGACAGCTCGAGAAACCCGGTGTCTGCCGGATTCCGGGTCTACGCACCAACCGGTGAGACTGAACGAACTTCGAAGCGTCCTGGATACCTGAAATGAGATCGAATTGTCGAGTCTGGAACGGGAGCCGAATTGCCGGGTTTCTGGTAATGAGTGTGGCCGCGACGGCGTCCCTCGCGGCAGCGGACGATCGGTCCCCCGGCTCACGCGAACCGGCTGTCGTGATCTGCGCTCGAAGTGTCGACGTCGTGATCGACCGCGTGGAGTACGTGCTCGCGTTGGCAGGCGCCGACGCCCGGATTGAACGGATGCGGGAGATTCTTGCGTTTCTGAATGAGCTGGAGGGAATCGACCGCGAGCGGCCCGTCGGGCTGCTGGTCGACTTGCCGCCGCCCGGCGGGGAGCCGCAGGTTGTGGGATTCGTGCCGGTCGCTGGGCTGGACGAGCTGAGAGAAACAATCTCGAAGATTGACGGCGTGAGCTTTTCGCCCGGCGAGTCCGAAGGCCAATGGGCGCTGCGCTCAAAACAGCAAACGCTGCACGTCCGCATCGCCGCCGGATACGCGCATGTCGCCCAATCGGAGAAGTCTCTCTCGGGCGAGTTGGCAGATATCTCCGAAATCACCGGCGATCTGACCAACCGTTACGACGCGGCCGTGATGTTTGAGCGCGGGGGCTTGCCGCCGGCCTACGCGGTCGCCGCCATTGCCAAGCTCCATCAGGACGCGGCGCGGGATCTGATTCGCCGGGACGATGAGAGCGACGCCGAATTCGAATTGCGAAGCCGCGCCAGTGAGTCGCTGGTCTGGTTGATCGAACAGGTTGTTGTGGGCAGCGAGCGATTGACGCTCGGACTGACGTTCTCCCGCGAGGACCAGGCAGTGGAACTGGAGGCGACGCTGAAAGCTGCGAAAGCAAGTCAACTGGCGCGAATCTTCGGCGATCTGTCGGGGAATGCAAGGATTCCGGAAATGGCTGTTGAGGAGCCCGCTGGTGTGGAGGTCGCTGCCAGTCTCATGGTCACCGGCGAGGGGCGTGAATTGCTCTCTGAGGTCGTCACCCAACTGCGGGCTGAGATCGATCGTGATCTCGCGAAAGATCCCGCCGCACAGGCCGTTCTCGATCAGCCGTTGAGTACGGTTCTCGACGCACTCGAGTCGACGGTGGACGCGGGCCGGTTGCAGGCCTCGTTGAGAGTCATTGGCGATGCGCCCGGCGAAATGGTGCTGCTGGCGGGCGTCGGCATTGAGAAATCAGACGACGTCGACGCGGCCCTCCGGCAGTTTCTCCCGTTTCTCGCGCACTCCGAGGACGTCAAGCGGGTCGACCTGGACGCTGGAACGGTGGGCGGCGTTGCGTTTCACCGCATCGTGCACAAGCGCGTCCGCAAGCAGGATCGTATTCTGTATGGCGATGAGCCGGCGATGTACGTCGGCGCGGGTCGCGACGCATTCTGGTTCGCGCTGGGAGGCTCGGACGCGCCGCAGAATCTCGACAAGGCCCTTTCCGGAGAGACTTCTCCTCCATCGACGCGCGGTTCGGACGGGCTGCATCCGTTGCTCGAAGTCGACATTCGCATGCAGCCGTGGATCGAACTGGTCAGCAGCGGGTCGCAGCAGCAGGCGAAGGCGTTTGTCACGGCGGCCCGGGCGGCTTTCGCCGAGACGGATCAGGACCGCTTGCACGCGGAAATGACGGCGAAAGAGGGCGAGTTGCGATTGCAGGTGCGGATGGATGAGGGCTACATTCGCATGCTCGCGCCTGTCCTGTCGGCGCGAGGCGAGTCTCATTCGCCGGAAGAACCGGCGGCGGAACTGCTGCGACCTCGCCAACCTTAGTGATTTGGCAGTTCACAACTTTGAGGTTGGGCGGTTCTCACGGAAGCACGAATCCCGCAGGGTTTCGTACGAATTCGCAGTGAAAGCAACCCGAAAATGAAGCCCTGATAGGGCTTAACGGAACCCCGCGCAATTTCATGACGCCGGACGAGTTTCGCGACGCACTCGCGCAAACCCTCGACGATCGCAGGCTCTCCCGAGCGGAACGCCGTGCGCTGGGAGATGTCCTCACCGAGGCGAACCCGACGGCGTCGACGCTGGGGGCGTATCGCAAGGCGGCTTTCGATGCAGTCGCCGATGCGGTTGAAAACGGAATGCTGTTCCGTGACGCGCTCGACTGGCTGGAAGGCGTCGTCAAGCTGCTCCGCGCCGGCGACTCGGCCGCAGAAGACCCGCTGAGCGTCGAGTCGTTCTTCAGTCCGGGAGACGACTGCCTCCGACGGTTGCAGAGTCTCTTTCTGCACGCCAGAAACCGCGTCGATGTCTGCGTCTTCACCATCACCGACGATCGAATCACAGACGCCATTCTGCAGGCGCATCAGCGCCGTGTGAACGTGCGGATCGTCACCGACGACGACAAGTCGTTCGACCTCGGCTCCGACATCGCACGGCTTGACGCGGCCGGCGTCCCCGTTCGGATCGATCGCACGCCCGACCACATGCACCACAAGTTTGCGGTTTTCGACTCGGTCCGCGTCGTCACCGGCAGTTATAACTGGACCCGCTCGGCATCGAGGGTCAACCACGAGAATCTGGTCGTCATCAACGATCCCGCCGCCGCACGCTCGTTCCAGTCTGTCTTCGACGACTTGTGGGACCGGTTCAGCTGACTCCGCGCATTACGAGACGTCGACGCGCTCGATTGCCGGCTCTTGTCGCGCAGACGAAATTCACTCGTCCCGCATCCGGAATCGCAGCCAGCCGAGCGTGAAGAAGAGGGCGGAGAACGCCAGCAGCATGCCGCAGCACTTTGCGACGACTTCGTGATCGATCGTCTGGTGCGTGAGAATCTCGTCGTAAGCGATCAACGCCCAGGCGTGCGGCGTGGCAAGGCTGACTTGTCGCATCGACTCGCTGAGCATGTGGCGAGGCAGGAAGCAACCACTAATGGCCGCGAGGAGGATGACAAGCGAGTTGGCGTACGCGGAAACCTGGGCGTCGGTGCGGATGAGCGTGGAAACGAGCAATCCGAGGGACGTGGCGGCGAGAGATGTTGAGACGATGACCGGCAATAGCAGCCACGGCTCGACACCCCACGACATTTGAAAAATCATACGTCCGCAGAGAAACAACATCGCTGTCTGGAGCAGTGAGAGCAAAAGGAAGGGCAGGTTCTTGCCGACCAGAATCGACGCTGTGGAAATCGGCGCCATGAACAACCGTTTGAGCGTTCCCAGTTCCCGCTCCGCAATGAAGGAGCGGGCCATGATGTTGATCAGAAAGAAGACGAACAGGACGGTGTATGACGGCACGACGGTCTCGTAGACGACACTGCTCGGAGACTTGGACTGTTGTGCCAGTTTCACGATGGCCGCGCGAGTCTCCCG
Organism: Planctomycetota bacterium; assembly: GCA_003388505.1. Classification (GTDB taxonomy): domain Bacteria; phylum Planctomycetota; class Planctomycetia; order Planctomycetales; family Planctomycetaceae; genus MB-PLM-1. The sequence continues at coordinate 27,196 of QQVO01000073.1, read as the reverse complement.
TCGATTCTCCTCTGCTTTCCGTTCCGCCTGCTGGAGCATCTTTCGTTCAATGATCGTCTGGGCTTCCTGCCGCTTGGCTTTGTCGACGACTTGTTGAGAAACGATCCGGACGGCATCCCCGTAGATCACTGCACCGGCGAGAGTTCCGACCTTTGCCAGACTCTGTTTCGTGACGATCTGCAGGTCGAGCGCCGCTTCCGGTCCGTCAGCCAGCCGTCCGGATTGCGGATAGAGGATGTCTGACAATTCCAACTTGTCGACGCGCTCCTCAAACTCTCGCCCGACGATGAGCAACACGATGGCGCGCCCGCGATCAAGTGCCTCTTCGGCTGCTTGCTCGTTGCTGAGCGGATGAACTTCGAAGTGGGGGTGGCCTTTGATTTCCGCAATCAAATCCGCTGCCAGGCCTTCCGGCACACGATCCACGGCGTCGTCCGCGGAAGACTGTGGACTGTCGAGATTGACAACGCCGACGGTGACCTTCTCGCCGCCCTCCCGGGCATCCATGATTTGACCGGTCGACTTTCCGATCACGTAAATGAAAATCAGCGGGAGCAGCAGCAGGATGACGGCGGCGCGCTTGTCCCGCGCCAGCAGCCGCAGATCCTTCAGGGTGATCTCCCAGGCGCCCATGCTCTCGGTTGGTCTCCGGATGGTGCGTGCCGTTGAGTTGGTTTGAGAAACTGTCCTGGCTCGGTTGCCACGACCGGCTGACGCCGGCCGCTCGCCTGCGGGGGCCGCGTCCGGTCGCTCGCCTGTCGGGGGTCAGTCCCCGTTGGAATCTGCCGCTGCGTTCAGGCGTCGCCGCTGCAGGTGGTGCACGATGAGCAGCACGACCGTGGCGACGATGAGCATCTTCACGGGACGATACTCACCCGCGATGACCGCCAGTGAGGCGATCAGTGTGGCGATTCCGACCCGCAGGTTATCGTTCATCCGCAGTGGAAGCGACTCTGCAAACGCAGCGCAGATCACAATCAGCCCCGCCTGGCGGAAGGCGGTCTCCCACGAAATCTGCGGGACCACCTCGCCCCAGTAGACGACCGCTGCGAAAAGCGTTCCTACGACCCAGAAACTGATCAGACCGGCCCAGGTTTTGGCGCGGTTCCAGAACAGCGTAGGGCCTTTCATCAGCATGCCGCCCAGCGTGGCGGAACCGTCGCCGAACGCCAGGATGACGAGCACGATCAACGTGATCTCCGGGTTGTCCGGCGCAATCGCCAGCGCGCCGAGCACCGAAAAACTGTAACCGAGGACCGACGTGTCGCCGCTGCCTTCGCCGCTGCGGGCGATCTCCCGGAAATGCCGCAGCCCGTAAAAGGCGAGAATGATCGCCAGACCGGCCACCCACACGCGAATCGGAGTCTCGTCAGTCCACGGGTACTCGTGCGGATAGACCCACAGCACGAACGGCAGCAGGCCCGGGACCATGTGCAACAGCCGCCGCCGCAGTTCCGAACGGCCCAGTCGTGCCGAGAGCGCGGCTGCGCCCGGCAATTTGAAGACCGTATCGAGCAGGGAGCGCTCGTGCGAATCGTTCGCGATGTCGGTCGGCTGATCGGCCATTGGTATCGACGGGGAGGACGTCGGGCAGTCTCTGCGCGGTGGGGGCTCGCATCAGATTCGGGCGCGATCGGCTGAAAATCGAACTTCGGCGCGTTCCCGGTCGCTCCGCGATGCGCTCCGCAGCGCGCAATCCGGCCCTGCTGGTTATTGTCGGCAGCATGAGCCTCTCCAGACAACCTCGCGACGGCAACCGCGCCAAGTCGAACAGGCGGCACAACCGGACTGCAACCAAAACCCACGGGCGGCGTCCCGTGGGCCGCAAAGAATGAGAATCGCGCCGATCGAACAGAAGCGCCTCACTCGGCGCTGGTCGCCGCCATCTCCATGGCTCCCGCCGATGTCAACACTTCCGAGGTCTCTTCGACCGGATCGTCGTCGCGGATCGTCATCGGCGTGAAGTCATGCCCGCTGCCGTGGCCGCCGTGCGGATCCTTCGGGATGTCGAGCGGCGCGCCGGTATAGGCGTGCTTCGTATAGCGGTCCCAGCCTCCCAGGCCGATCAACGGGGCCCCCCAGGCGGAGAGATTTCCCATCAGGCTCATCAACTGGATGGTCCAGTTGTGGCGATGGAAACGCCCGGTGCCCCAGCAGCAGGCGCGGCGGAGGAACCAGTTGTTGAAGTCGCCGAACCAGTAGCCGGTCGACTTCACGTAACCGGCGATCGTCTTGTAGTGCCGCATGCAGCGGTAGAAGCACCGCATCGGCCGGAAGACGCGCACCCGGTAATCGTCGATGTAGTCGCGATATTTTTCGAGAGCCCGCATGTCGCGGCCGTTTTTCAGGAATTCGTCCACGCAGTTGACGGCGACGTCTGCCGTGCTGTGGGCGATCTGGACGCCGGAGGAGTACAGCGGATCGACGAAGAAATTGGCGTCTCCGATCGAGAGCCACCCGTCGCCGTAGTAGGTCTTGGTCGTGTAGGCGAGGTCTTTCATTCCGCGGACGCGCCCGACCTGCACGGCGTTCTTGAACCGGTCCTGCAGGAACTTGTACTTGTTAATCGTCTCCAGCAGGATCTCCTCGGAGTTTTTGTCCTTCCAGTCGTCGGTGGCCGGCTGGTTCTGGACCGTGCCGACGCTCATCACGTCGCCCGCCAGCGGAATGAACCAGACCCAGCCGTGCGGTATGAAATATCCGTTGAAGAAGCCCTGCCGGTAGCCTGGATCCCGCTGCACGCCCTTGAAGTGTCCAAACGCGGCGGACGTCTTGATGATCGGATCGTGTTCAATGCAGTCGAGCTGGCGCCCCATAATGCAGCGTCGGCCGCTGGCGTCGATGATGAACTTCGGCCGGATCGTCTGCTCCTGACCGTTGCGCCGCAGACGGATTCCGACCGCCTTGTTGCCTTCGAGCAGAACTTCTTGCACATTGGTCTTTTCCCAGACCGTCACCCCGTGCCGCCGGGCGCAGTCCTGGAGTTGCTTGTCGAAGACAGCCCGCTCGACCTGGTAAGCGTGCGGCCGGGGGCTCATGTCGGCGCGGGGGACGTTATGGAAGTACCCGATCGTCGAGTAGATTTCTTCCCTGTCGGGAAACCGCCCGATGCGGAACTCGCCGGCCGCTTTGAAGGTGTGGCCGCTGTTCTGGAGTTCGTCCGCGATTCCCATCCGCTCCCAGATCGGCTGGGTGCCGGGCAGCAGCGACTCTCCCACGTGGAATCGGGGGAACGTTTCCCGTTCCAAAACGAGCACCTTGTAGCCCTTCTGGGCGAGGAACGTGGAGGCGACGCAACCGCCCGGACCGCTGCCAATGATTGCCACGTCAAACGTCTGTTCGTTCATGCCGGTGTCGATCATCAGTTCACTTTTTGACTGGAATTCTGTGGGAAGCCGGCGCAGGGTGCCGCATTCGCAGGGGGCGGCAGCTCGCCGGGTGAAGATTCTTCGATTCGCCGCATGTTCCGCCGCCTAGAGCAGATTGCTCTACCATGTGTCCGCGTAGCGCGGTCTTTTGACTGTCGAGCCCGAGATTCCGCGAGACAGATCGTCAACGCTGATTCGCAAGGCGCTCTAATCGGGGAACGAAGGAGGGAAACCGGTCTATCGGCGTTTGGGGATTCCTGCTATCAAACTGCTCTCCATCATGCGCATTTCGCGCTCAATTCGCCACATTAATTCGCCCTCGTTGCCCGCCTGCGGCCTGCATTTCGATCGTTCAGGTCGGTTCGCAGGGGTCGTTCCAACAAAGTCGTTGTCTGCCAGTCCTTGCGCTGCCGCAGCCGACCTGAACGGCCACGCAAACCATGCAGGTTGGAGGGCACATTCAGCCCGTTCCCACGCTCCCTAACGAAGCCTCCTCAGTGCAATAGGCTCAGGTCATGCGAGACAGGATGTTACGCCGGATCTGCATCGCGTTGTTTGTTGTTAGCACTTTGGTGACAACAGGTTGCAATGCGTTCGAGAATGCGTGGTCCACCCGGGGCGTTCCAAAGCAATGGGAACCGGACGTCGAGGAGTCGCAAGCGGATCGCGATTCATGACGGCTTCTCGAAACCGGCAGACTCCGTCCCCGACGGCATTCACGTTCGCTGCCAGATGAGTTTAGGTGTGTCGCGTCGAACTGGCTACTGTTGCGTCAGCGCATTTTTTGAGCGGAGACGGCCGGACGGATCGCCGCCTGCGGCACTTTCATGAGAATATCGAGGATTCGGAATGAATTCGGTGCTCGATCGACGTCACCAGACGCAATGCACGCACGACGGAAGCAGGGTCCGCATTGCTGCCTCTCCCAGGCGCCGACCGGCGAAAGTGCCCACCGTACTGATCGGCCTCTCACTGATTCTGTTCGGCGCCGGGTGTCAGTCCAGCCGGCACGCCGTGCGGCTTGATGCCGGCGCTCCAAGCGAGGGAGCAACCCTGGCGCGCGGCAACTCGTCGGAGCGGACCGATCAGAACGAAACCGCCGAGCAGAGGGCGGGGGAGAATGCGGCCATCCAAGTCGTTGACCAACCAGCCGAGAAGCCCAAGGCGCGGAGCCTGATCCCAAACTGGCTCCGCCCCGGCACGAATGAAGCGATTCCGCTGCAGCCGACCGTCCCGCAAGAGACTCTGCCGGGATCGGAAGGCGCTTTCGACGGCCCGCAGGAAGAGTTCGAGTAGCGGCGACATGCGTCCCTGCGGCGCGCTGCGCTGCTGCGAACTCATGCGGGACCAACGCTCAACGGGTGATCTGCAACGAACGCTTCGAGTTCGTCGCGTCGAAACACTCCCGTTGTCGCCCCGCGCGACTGCACGCAACTCGCCCCCAGCGCCGCTCCATATCGCAGGCAGTCCTCCGCGCCCTTGCCGTTCAAACGGCCGTACAGAAAACCGGCGACGAACGCGTCTCCCCCTCCGGTCGGATCGACTTGGTTGACCGCATGAGCGTTCGCTCGCAGTGATGCTTCGTCGTTCACCAGCACCGCACCGTCTTGCCCGCACGTAATCACGACGCAGCGGGCCCCGAGCGAACGGAACTTTTCCGCCTGTTCGACGGGATCGGCCAGGCCCGTAATCAGGCGGGCTTCGTCGGTGTTGGGCAAGAAGAGATCGGTGTGCGGCAGCACCGGCGCGAGCATCCCGGGGACGTCTTCCTCGCCAACGACCACGTCCAGCACGGTCAAGACGCCGGCCGCACGAGCCGCCTCAAACTGCACAGCCGCATTCTCCCCGCTGAGCGCGGCATTCAGGCCGAACCCTCCGACATAGAACACCCGAGCGGCTTGAATCGCCTCGGGCGGGATCTCCTGTCCCGTGAATTCGGCGTTCGCGCCCGCCGCATGGATGAAGCGACGGTCCTCGCCCTTCACGTTGACCACCATCGTCGTCGATGTCTGCGCCGTGTCGGAATAAATCACGTGCTCGGAGGCCACGCCTTCGTCGCGGAGCACCTGGCAGACGTGTCGTCCCAGGGCGTCGTTCCCCACGCGGCCGGCCACACAGGCCCGCAGTCCCAGCCGGGACAGGTCGACCGCCACGTTCGATCCGCAGCCGCCGATCGTCAGATCGATGCGATCGGTCATTTCCAGTTGACCGGCCGGAGGGATTTTCTCGATCGGTGCGCAGACGTGGTCGGCGACAATCAGGCCGGCGCACAAAACGTCATAGCGAGTTTCAGCCATCAATTCGTGCTGCGAAATCTCTCGAAAACCATCAAAGCCCGCCGGCTGCGACCGGCGAGTCGCACGCTAGCAGCGTGCGCTACGGGGACGTCACGCGTCGAGAATAGCGTCGATGACATGCCCGTGCACGTTCGTCAACCGGCGCTGGATGCCGTTGTGATAATACGTCAGCCGCTCGTGGTCGATCCCGAGCAGATGCAGCACGGTCGCATGGAAGTCGTGCCAGTGCGTGCGGTCGACGACTGCTTTCCAGCCGATCTCGTCGGTCTCGCCGTAAGCGATCCCATGCTTCAAACCGGCCCCCGCAAGCCAGGTCGTAAACCCGTATTGATTGTGATCGCGGCCCGTCCCGAGCACGTCCGAGGCTGATTGCGTGAACGGCGTGCGGCCGAACTCACTGGTGAAGACGACCAGCGTGTCGTCCAGCATTCCGGTCCGCCGCAGGTCGTGCAGCAGGCCGGCGACCGGGCGATCGATTCGCGCTGCTTCGCGCCCGTGGTTCTGCTGCATGTCCTCGTGACCGTCCCAGTTGATCCGCGGCGACCCGAACGCCCCGCCCGAGAACAACTGGACGAACCTCACGCCGCGCTGCAATAGCCGTCTCGCCAGCAGGCAACTGCGGCCGAAATCCTGCGTTGTCTCGTGATCGATGCCGTACAGGGCGTGGGTCTCTTCGGTTTCGCCGTCGATCGCGGTCACTTCCGGTACGGCAAGCTGCATCCTGGCGGCCAGTTCATAGCTCTTGATGCGGGCCGCCATGGTGTCATCGAACCCGCGCGCCTCGAGGTGTCGCTGGTTCAGATCGGCCAACAGATCGCGGCTCGCGGCGTCGGTGTCGGGCGAGATGTCCTGCGCGGGAAACAGGTCGTCAATCGGCGTTCCCTGGCTGCGGATGACGACCCCCTGATGCCGCGCCGGGAGAAACCCGTTGGACCAGTTGATCGACCCGCCTGCAGGCAGACCACGCGCGTCGGGGATCACGACGTAGGCCGGCAGTTCGTCGGTCTCAGCGCCCATCCCGTACGAAAGCCACGCCCCCGCCGTCGGAAATCCGTTGAGGCGGAAGCCGGTATTCTCCTGAAACGTCGCCGGCGTGTGATTCGACGTCTCGGCGTACATCGACCGGATGACGGTCAGTTCATCGGCGACGGTCGCCAGATGTGGGAACAGCTCCGAAACCCACAGTCCGCTCTCGCCGCGCTGCTCGAACGCCCAGTCATTCTGGCGGAGCAACCCGATCTGACCGAAGAACACGTCGGCCGAATCGATGTCGCCGAACTTCTGGCCGTGGTACGTTTCCAGAGCCGGTTTGTAATCGAACGAATCGACCTGGCTGAATCCGCCGCAGAGGCAGATGTGAATCGCGCGCCTGGCCGGCGCGGGATGGTGCGGCCAGGGATCATCGGCTTCCGCCGGTGTGATGGCCGCCTGCAGAGTCCCATCCTGCAGCATCAGCGACGCGAGAGCCGCACCCCCCAGACCACGTGCCGTCCAATCGAGAAAATCTCGGCGTGAGGCACGAGGTGGGGTACTTCTGTGATCGTTCATCGGAATACCACTCGCGGCGAACCGCATGTCATGCCGGTGTCGACCGGCGAGGCTTTCGTTTCGATCAATTCCAGCTCCACCAACAAATCAACCAGAAGAGCGAGACCAGAAACGAGTGTATCGTTACCAGCACCCAGAAGGAGGTCGGGTGCTCATCCCTGTAAACGAAGAGTTCAGGGTTGAAAGATCTCAGGCCGCTATCCATGACAGGATCCATGATCGAATACGCTCGTGGAAAGAATGCCGCTCCGGCAACGGCTTCACCCGCTACCAGTAGTGACAGTGCAGCAGCGATGAATAGTGTCACGCTCATTCAGTTGATGATGGTTCGATGTGCCGACGGCGTCGCGTTGGAATCTCGCGGTAATGGCTGTCACTCGACATACAGAAACTCATTACTGTTCAGCACGACCCGGCATAGCGCGGGTAACCCGTGCTGCTCGACGAACGGGCTCAGCCGTGCGATCTCCCGATCGCTTGCACTTCGCCCGTAGGCGAGTCGATAGATGCGGTCGATCTGCGCGGCCTCATCTTCACCCGCATCAGAGACAACGCGGTGGGCCATCGCGTCCGACATCCGCAGAATGAAAGAGTTATTGAGCAAAGCCAGCGACTGCACCGGAGTCGTTGTGACGGCCCGGCGGGGCGCTGTGGTCGAGGGATCGGGACAGTCGAACGCATCGAGCAACGAGTTTCTGCCCGACCGCAGCCACGTGCGATAGATCGTGCGGCGATTGAACTCGAAACCGGCCGGGTCGATCATCTCGTAGAACTGCGAGTTGAACACGAACGTCGTGAAGTCCTGATAGGGCGGGCCCCCTACCTGCGGATTCAACTGGCCGGCCACCGAGAGCACGGCGTCCCGCAGCGCCTCGGCCTCCAGCCGCATGGGGGACTTCCGCCACAGCAACCGGTTGGCCGCGTCGATTTTGAGACATTCCGGCCGTGCCAGTGAAGCCTGCCGGTACGTCGCAGACGTCACGATCATCCGGTGCAGCCGCTTCAGACGATAGCCGCCCTCGATCAAGTCCGCCGCCAGGTAATCGAGCAATTCCGGATGCGACGGATCGCCGCCGTTGAAACCGAGGTCGTTGGGAGATTCGACAAGTCCGGCGCCGAAGTGGTAATGCCAGATACGGTTGACGATGACTCGTGCAAAGAGCGGATTGTCCGGGCTGGTGATCCACTCGGCCAGCCGAACTCGCCGCTCGGCTTCGGGCGCGTCTGCGGCCAGGCCGAAATCGGGATCGACGCCGCATACAGCGCTCATCCCGGCCGGAACGGCGACATCCGCCGGGCTGGCGGGATTTCCGCGCAGCAGGATGTGTGTCGGTTCCGCCTCGCGCGGCGTGACGGCGTAGACCCTGGTGTCTTTCAGTCTCGCGATCCGCTGCCGGGCGGCGTCGACCTCGGCGTGCAACGCGTCATACGCGGCGCGCTGTTCGGCCGGGAGTCGTTTCCAGATCGTCTCGTAAGAAACCACCTCGGGCCGCTGCGCGGAGATTGCGATTTCTTCGGCGGAGAGAGCGCGGTCGTACACCTGAATCTGGTCGATGGCGGCGGTCAGCATGCGATTGCCGCCGGCCGCTGTCCCGTGCCTCAGTCCGAAGACGAACTGCGACGCGTCCGCCTCGAACGTGACGGGGCCGCCGCTGTCGTATGGCTCGGCGTACGGCCGGCCCTCGCGGTAGCGGGTAATTGTTCCGTCCGGGGAGTAGACGATCGCGACGTGCACCGGGCGGTCGGCGGCCTCCGTCTCGGCCGGACCGCCGAATTCCTGTGACCGCACCCACCCGTTGCTGCCCGCCATCCAGCGGGCCGGTTCGCGTTCCCCGTAGACGATCGCGTCGAAGACTCGCCCGTCGGTCGATTGCAGGCTGACGACTCCGCCGCCGCGCTGATCGAGGTTGTGAAGTTTGACCCAGGCCTCGAGCGTCTTCTCGGTCAGCGGCTGTTCGAGCGGGACGGTCGAGACGAACGAGTCCTTGCCGTCGAGCAGAAGGAACCCGTTTTCGACGCGGGCCAAGCCGTGCGCATCGCCGTGCAACGGGCCGATGTCGTCTTTGAGGTCGTCATCGAACGTCCACCGCGAGATTGGTTGCGGCGCCGTTTTTGCCGCCGGGTCCGCGTTGCGTTCGGCCAGTACGGCCTGGATGACCGGCTGTTCCAATTTCTCGATTTTTTGCCGCAGATGTGTCACTTGTTCGGTGAGAGTTCCGATCTCCCGCTCCATGTCGGGGGTCATGATCTTGCGCTCGCCGTGACGCACGCCGGCCAGCGCCGCCGTGAGCTGGTAGTACTCCCGCTGGCTCACCGGATCGAACTTGTGGTCGTGACAACGGGCGCAATTGACGGTCAGCCCGAGGAACGTCTGGCCAAGCGTGCCGGCGATGTCTTCCAGTTCATCCTGTCTCACGACGGCCCGCATGGCGGCGCTCTGTTGGTTCTGCCCCACTTCATCATACGGACCGGCGACCAGGAAGCCGGTGGCTGCAATCGCGTCGGCGTCGCCCGGAGCAAGCACGTCTCCGGCGATCTGCATACGGGCGAACTCGTCGTACGGAAGATCATTGTTGAACGCATCTATGACCCAGTCCCTGTACGGCCAGGCGTTGGGACGCAGCTTGTCCCGCTCGAACCCCTGGCTTTCTCCGTAGCGGACGACATCGAGCCAGTGCCGGGCCCAGCGCTCGCCGTAGTGTTCGCTCGCCAGCAGACGATCGACCGACGCTTCGTAAGCGTCTTCCGAAGTGTCGGCCAGATAGGCGTCCAGTTGTTCCGGAGTCGGAGGCAGTCCGATCAGACCGAAACTCGCCCGGCGCAATAGAACTCTCCGCTCCGCCGTCCCGGACGGCGCCAAGCCGTTCTTCTCGAGCTTTGCCGCGACGAATCGATCAATCTCATTGTGCGCCCATGCGGCCGCTTCAGAATTTTCGATCATTGGCGGCGCGGGTCGCTCAATCGGTTGCAGACTCCACCAGTCGATTCCGGCTCTCGACTCGGTCGTGTACCGCAGCGGATCGATCGGATCGAGGAGATACTCCGCTCCGCCGGCAATCCACGCCTGCAATCGGTCGCGCTCCTTTTCGGAGAGCGGTTTCTCCGGCGGCATCCGGCCGTCCCGCACGTACTGCCACAGCAGGCTTTCGTCGGGCTGACCGGGGACGATCGCCGCCCCGCTGTCACCCCCTTCGATCGCACGGCGGCGCTCCGTCAAGTCGAGGCCGCCCTTGGGATCGAGACCGCTGTGACACTCCAGGCACCTCCGTGCCAGCAGGGCGGAAACGTCCGGAGTCGAAGCGGCCGACGGACGATCAACTTCCGCCACGTCATCGTCCGCAATGCTCAGTCCCCCCACGGCGAGCAATGTCGCGAGCAGGCATGCGGCGATCCGCGATTGGGTTGCTCTCCGAGAGATTCGAACGGAACGCGGATGACCACGGATAGGACCGATTCTCACTGATTGCATTTTCGCATGTTGACGCCAGGCGCGCCTGAATCGATGCGGTCTCGGCGCGGCCGCAAACTCCCGTCGCCTGGGATCCCATATTGACAAGATCTGCGGGATTTTTAACATTTCATGCGAATCATCCTAATCTGCGTTCGGCTTTTCTGTCCACGCGACGTCATTCAACTCGATGCGAATCCAGAGGCGGATTGAGGGACGGGACGCCGTCCTCAACTCCGCCGGCAACCGGGAGTCAACTCACAGGATGTGATACGCATGCGATTCCGTTGGCAGGAATCGTCCCTCGTCGTCGATGCACCCGCAAAGCTCAATCTCTATTTAGGTGTCCGGGGCAGGCGGTCGGACGGTTATCACGAACTGGAAACGGTCATGGTGTCGATCGGACTGTTCGACACCCTGCGGCTCACTCCCGCTCCACCCGGCGTGCTCGAGTTCTCCTGCTCCTCTCGTCATGCGGCGAGCGACGCCCTGCCGGATTCGGAACAGAATCTTGTCGTCCGCGCCGCCCGGCTGTTGATCGACGCCGCCAACCCGCGCTGCGGCGCGGCGATCCACCTGACGAAGCGAATTCCGGTGGCCTCCGGTCTGGCAGGCGGTTCCACCGACGCGGCCGCCGCACTTGTCGGACTCAACGCGCTCTGGAAAACCGGTCTGACGCGCGAACAACTGCACCGGGCGGCGGCGCGGCTCGGGAGCGACGTCAACTTCTTTCTCGACTCCAACCCCCTGGCTGTCTGCACCGGCCGCGGGGAGATCATTCAATCGCGCGTCCTGCGCGGCCCGTTGCATTTCGTCGTCGTCCGGCCGGGCAGCGGTTTGTCGACGGCCGATGTGTTTCGCGCGCTCGACGTCAGCCAATTGGAATCGCCGTCGGACTCGACTCCGTTGCTCCAGGCGCTGGGCGATGGCCGCCTCGGCCAGGCGGCGCGCCGGCTACGTAACGACCTGCAGCCCGCCGCGATGGGACTCAATCCTCAGATCGCCCGCGCTCTGGCGGCGCTCTCGCGAGGACGAACCTACGGGCGCATGATGACCGGGAGCGGCAGCGCCTGCTATGGGCTCTGCGCTTCCAGCCGGCACGCCCGGTCGCTGGAAGCGCAACTCAAGGCCGAGTTTGGCGGGCATGCCTGGGCCGTTCGCGCCGCCGTCTGAGGGCGGCGCTGTCGACGCAGTGGAAAAGCCGACACAACACACGGGACCGACCACTTGAATCCGCTCGAATCATACGCATCCAGCGCAGGAACGCGCCGGACCAACCCTGCAGGGAGGACGCAGCCTTGGATATCACAGAAGTTCGCATCAAGTTGATGGACGACTCGCACGAACGCCTCCAGGCGTTCTGCTCAATCACGATCGACGCGTGTTTTGTCGTCCGGGATCTGAAGATTATCAACGGAACCAAGGGCCCTTTCGTCGCGATGCCCAGCCGCAAGCTGACCGACCGCTGCCCGAAATGCTCCGCGAAGAACTGCCTGAGAGCCGTGCATTGCAGTCAGTGCGGAGTGAAGCTGCCCGAAGAGCGCGCGGCCCGCGGAGAGGACGGACGCGCCAAGCTCTACGCGGACATCGCTCATCCGATCAATTCCGCCTGCCGGGAATTGATCCAGCAACGCGTGCTGGACGCCTTCGAGCAGGAGCAGGTGCTGGCTCAGCAGCCCGATTATGTCTGCCGCTACGACGATTTCGGCGAAGACGAAGACTTCGATTCCAAAGACGACTGGTCCGAGGAACCGGTCTCGACGAGGTCCGATGCGGAAGAGACCCGGCGGCGCATCGAGCCGGCCGCGTCGATTCCGGCAGGCCCGCATCAACGCTCCACGTCACAGGTTCCGCAGCAGGCGGCGCAGCTTGAGCGGGTCGTGCGGTCCGCTGATGACGAGGCGGACGACGACTTCGGTTCCGGCATCATTTGAGGCGTCGCAACGTCGTCACAGTTGCTGTACGGTCCGCCGTGCTCCAGCAGGGTCGGTCTGCGGACCATTACTCAGTGACGACTCAGTGACGGGCGCACGCAACTCGGTCCGCCGAGTGGACCTTACGCAACTTCGCGGGTCGATCCTGCTCAGCCGCCGAACAGGCCCAGCAGCATGCTGCCGATGGGCGTCGCGCCCCCTTCGGCCGACCACATCGATTGCACCAGATCGAACGACACGACCGTGGCCAGCACGATCAGCGTGGTGGAGAACGCCAGGGCGGCGACGGTCCCCGCTCCCCAATCGGTCTCAACTTCGACTTCGCGCCCGACCGGCGCAGCGAATTCCTGACTCGCGCCGGACTCCTCGAACAGCCCTTCGTCGGCGTCGAAGATGTCGAGGTCTTCGAGTTCGTCGTCTTCGCCGAGAATCTCGGGCGCGACCTCCAGTTCGTCGTCGTCGTAGCCTGAGTCGTCTTCGTCCAGGTCGAAGATCGCGTCGTCCAGCACTTCGCCGGAGTCTTCCAGGTCCAGCACGCCGGTGTCGTCGCCGGAGTCGTCTTCCATCTCCAGCTCAAACGAGCTGTCCCCTTCCATCGCGGGGATCTCGAATTTGGTCTCCTCCACTCCCTCGACGTCCGGCACCGCATCCATCATCGGCACCGTCCCGGCCACTTCGCCGCTGTCCTCCAGCGAGATGCCGCTGTCTCCCACGGTGTCGAGTGAAATGCCGCTGTCCGATGCGCTGTCGAGCGTAATTCCCTCATCCGCTTCCAGCGAGATGCCGCTGTCGGCGGCGAGCGTCAGCGAACTGCCGGTTTCCAGCGCCATCCCGACGTCATCCGACAAGACCGACGCCTGTTCGCTGTCATCGGGCGCGAGGTCGAGCGCAATGCCGGAATCGTCACTCGAGTCGCCCCCCACCAGCGCCACGTCGCTGTCACTGCCGTCGTCTCCCGACTGCGACGGCTCGATCAACTGCACGTCGCTGTCGCTGCCCTCTGAGATCGGTTCGGAAACGAGCTTCACGTCGCTGTCGCTGCCCATGTCGAGCGGCTCGGTCACCAGCTTGACGTCGCTGTCGCTGGCGGCGGGATCGTCCGCCGGCGCCAGTGTGATGTCGCTGTCGGAATCGGCCCCGACGAGTTTCACGTCGCTGTCCGAACTCCCCTCCGACTCCTCGGACCGGCGGATTTCCGTCGGCTGCTCGCCCACGTCGTCTCCCGCCTGCGGGTCGCTCAATACCGTCGCCGACATGTCTTCTCCGACCGGAAGCGGCTCTTCATCTTCCAGCATCGGAACGTCGGGATTCGAATCGGCCTGACGCGAACGAACCAGTTCGTCCACGTCCTCGACACGGAATTTCCAGGTGCCGCGATCCGCGAAGCCCCGGATCTCGCCGTCCTCACGCAATCGCACGAGTTGATCGTTCGACATCCCAAGCCGCTCTGCGGCTTCTTCCAGACTCAAGTACTTCTTTGGTGTGGATGACATGCTGAGTGGGCTCCGGAATAACCGCTTGCGGAGAACGCCTGCCGACGGCGGGCGAACCGAACCTGGGAGACGTGAAATCCTCGTTGACTGTCGTTGGGCGCACGAACGTTGAAGTCGACGTGGTCGGACAAGTCGAACATCGTCCGCCGACGCGAAACCGGGCCACAATTCGCCGTTCGATTCACACCGTAACGCCGGTAACTATTCTCCGGTTTCCGACGATCGATGCCAGGAGGCCGGCCGGAGTTTCGCGTTCGTGCGTGCCCGCTTTTCTCATTCTAAAAGTCCGGCAACGCAAAGCAAGGAGATTCCTTGTCTTAAGCGCCCTCTCCACTCGCGGAAAATTCTCTCGGGCGAGTCTCGGCCGGCCATCCGGGAGAATCGGAAAAATCGACGCAATCGTTAAAGTTCGCCACCCGCCGCCGCCGATCCTGATGACTGGCGGTTCTCCCCAGGGTGAGTCCGCTCCCTGCGCTATCCCCTCCAAATGCCCCTTTTTCGACGGACAGACTGCTTCTGTCCGGGAGTCTCACAATGCCGATGCACACCTTCGGAAAAATCGTCTTTCTCCTCGTCTGTATGGCTTTCGTGGGTTGCCACCGCTGGCATCGCCATCACAACGCCTGCGTCGATCAGTATGAATGGGACGAATGGGAAGAATGCGACGACGACGATGACGACGATGGCTGCCTGTGGTTCGGGTCGAAGCACAAGCACCGCCGCCGTCACGAGCAGATGTGCTATCCGCCGCACCAGTACGGTTTCGCGCCTCCCCTCTACTCATCCCCGATGAGCCCGATCGACCAGTGTGGCTGCGAGCCGTCCTTCCCGCCGATGATGACCGGCAACTGGTATGGAGACGTCAGCGGAGCGCCGATGTCTCCGGGGTGCTCAACGTGCGGCGACTCGCCGTCAATGATGCCGATGTATCCCGGCTACTCCAGCGAACCGACATTCGCTCCCCAGACGTTCGCGCCCCAGACCTTTGAAAGCCAGACCTTCTCGCCGACCCCGTCTCCCGTGCCTTCACCGGCTCCGGCGAGCGAGTACTACAATCCCCAGCCGACGCCTGCGACACCGACTCCGGCCAGCCCGGATTCCACGACGCTGCCCAAACTCGGTACGCCCACCGCGTTCTGAACGCAGCCCGCCTTGGGACGCCTCACGCGGTCGACCACTGATCGCAGTGGTCGATGTCGGGGCAATCGACGAAAGCGAGCCGATTGCGCCGCTGCTGCTCAGTGGCTGGAAAGCCGGCGCCCTCGTATCTAGCATTGCGCTCCCTATTGTGACTGTTCACAATCACCGGAGGCGCGTGCCCAATGAGCGGTCGTGATCGAACCTGCACATCCCGTCGAGCCGCCGTCGTCGGCGCGACACTCTGCTTTGTCTTCGCCGCGTGCTCTCCCGTCGGGGCCGACGATCCCGATCCGTTCGCTCGCTGGGAATCGGCGATCGCGGAGTTCGAACAGCAGGACCAGACGGCTTCCCCGAAACCGGGCGGCGTGCTGTTCGTCGGCAGCTCGAGCATTCGAAAATGGGATCTGCAGGCTTCGTTCCCCGAACGAGACTGCGTCAACCGCGGATTCGGCGGCAGCGAAATCGCCGACTCGCTGCATTTTGCGCCCCGCTTCATTCTGCCGCACCACCCGCAGGCGATCGTCTTCTACGCCGGAGACAACGACCTGGCGCGCGAAAAGTCTCCCGAGCGCGTGCACGATGACTTCGTCGCGTTTTGCAAGCGGATTCATGACGACCTGCCCGACACCCGGATCCTCTTTCTCGGAATCAAGCCCAGCTTGAGCCGATGGCGTCTCATTGAGTCGATTCGCGCAGCCAACCAGCTCATTGCAGACGCCTGCGCCGAAGACGACCGGCTCGAGTTCATTGACGTCGAGTCGGTCATGCTCGGCGACGACGGCAAACCTCGCCCTGAACTCTTCGCTGACGATGGTCTGCATTTGAGCGAAGAAGGTTACGCCGCCTGGGCCGAACTGCTGAAACCGCACCTGCCCTGATGCCTGGAACTCCCCACGGAAAGATCTCCCATGCCGCGCCCGCTCCGAATTGTCGTCGCCCTGGCAGCACTGTGGGCCTCGTCGTCGATCGTCCGTGCCCAGGACGTTTCTCGCGTCTTTCCCGAGAATCAAGGCCCCGGCGATGCGCGACTGTCTGAGCCGCGCAATCTGCGAGACGCCTACCACCCCTGGGCGCCGCCCGCGACCCTCGACAATTGGCAGGCAGAGTCACAGCAGATTCGCGAGCAGGTGCTGATCTCGTGCGGGCTCTGGCCGATGCCTGAAAAGACGCCCCTCGATCCGGTGATCCACGGCCGCATCGATCGCGGCGACTACATCGTCGAGAAGGTCTACTTCGCCAGCCGGCCCGGCCACTACGTCACCGGCAACCTGTACCGTCCGAAAGAAGCGGACGGTGCGATTCCCGGCGTGCTCTGCCCGCACGGCCACTGGCCCAACGGCCGCTTCTACGACGCCGGGCCGGAGAACGCGGCGCAGCAAATCCAGAGCGGGGCGGAAGAGTACATGTCCGGCGCGCGGTTCCCGCTGCAGGCCCGTATGGTCCAATTGGCCCGACTGGGATGCGTCGTTTTCCATTACGACATGGTCGGCTACGCCGACAGCAACGTCATCGATCACCGCGCCGGTTTCAACGACGTTGAAGCCGAACTCCGCATCCAGAACAAACTCGGACTCCAGACCTGGAATTCCATCCGCGCGCTCGACTTCCTGCTCTCGCTTCCCGACGTGGACACGGACCGCATCGGAGTCACCGGCGCCAGCGGCGGCGGAACGCAGACGTTCATGCTGTGCGCCATCGACGAGCGGCCCGACATCGCCTTTCCCGCCGTCATGGTCTCCACCGCCATGCAGGGAGGCTGCGTGTGTGAGAACGCCTCCTGCCTGCGGCACGATATCAACAACATCGCTTTGGCCGCCCTGTTCGCGCCCCGTCCCATGGCGCTCAGCGGCGCCGACGACTGGACGATCGACATCGAGACCAAAGGGCTTCCCGAACTCAAACAGGTCTATTCGCTGTACGACCAGCCGGGATTGGTCAACGCAGTCTGCTATCCGCAGTTCCAGCACAACTACAACCAGGTCGCCCGCGAGATGATGCTCGCCTGGTTCAACGAGCACCTCGGCCTCGACAACGACGCCGCGACCGACCAGAGCGACTTCTGGCCCATTCCGCCTGAACAACTCTCCGTCTTCGATGAAGACCATCCCGTCCCCGGCGACGCGAAAACCGCCGCCGAACTGCGCGCCGCCATGACGGCCGAGCAGGAAGAACAGTTTGCGGCCCTGATGCCGGAGAGTGCTGACGAACTGGAAAGTTATCGCGAAATCGTCGGCCCGGCGGTGGATGTCCTGCTGGGCGAGAGTCCGTCCGGATCGAACGCCATCGAATTCACGATCCGCGACGAAACGCAGGTCGATTCGTATCAACTGATTAAGGGCCACTGCGGCCGGGCCGGGTCCGGAGAACAGATCCCTGTCGTCGTTCTGGTCCCGAGCGAATTTCAGGGCGACGCAGTGGTCTGGATCGACGGAGCAGGAAAGTCGCACCTCTTCGGCGAAGACGGAACGCCGACCGAACAGGTGCGGGAACTGCTCAACGCCGGTCGGATTGTCATTTCCGCCGATGTCTTCCTGACCGGCGAATTCGAGAACACCGCCTACAAGCGGCCGTCGGTCGATGCCAACTATCCGGGCTACACCTTCGGCTACAACCGACCGCTACTTTCCGAGCGGGTCCGCGACATCACGACGATCATCGCCGGTGCAGCCGGGCATGAAGACGTCGAGCGAGTTCATCTGGTCGGAACAGGCGCAGCCGGACCGTGGACGCTCCTGGCGGCTGCCGTCTCCCGCGAGAAACTGACGTCCGCGACGGTCGATCTGCTGGGATTCACGTTCGGCGACGTCACCGAGCCGGACGATCCCATGCTGCTCCCCGGCGGACTCCGATACGGCGACATCGGCGGCCTTGCCGCGATCGCGGCGCCATGCCGGTTGACCGCCTTCGGGGCTCCATCCGATTCCGGTGCGTCCGGGATCGACGTCCTGCGGGCGGCGTATCAAGCCGCCGACGCGGAACTGCAACTGGAATCGTCCTCGCTGACGCCCGCTGCCGTCGTCAAGCGGCTGGTCCCATAGCGGAGCCGGCGTCACCACCCCATCGACATGTTGGTCTCGATGGCCCGCTGCGCCTCGTGCAGATCGGCGCCCGTATCGAGCATGTAGAGCCGAATCGCGTGCAGTTTGTCGCCCGAGGCGCGGGAGAGGCAGTCCCGGGCCGTTTCACACGGTTCCGCCTCGCTGCCCACTCCGAGCAACCCCTTCGAGATCACCCACAGGTCATTCGGCCGCCGCGTGGCGCGGAGGATCTCGTCGTCAGGGTACTGTTTCCGGGCGAGCGCTTCGGCGTCCTCCTGCGAATCGGCCCACCCGATCATGATGTGCAGGTTCGTCTCGATCTCAAAGAGCGGCATTGTTGGCTGTCCTCCTTCGACATGCGCGAATTCCCCAGGGACCACACAGCGAAAATACGATACCCGACTCCCGCGGATCACGGAAGGTTGAGACGAACCAAGGCAGCCTCGGACCACTCGGCCGGCTGTCTTCCGGCGGTGAGCGATTCGGTTCGCCTGTATCGGTCAATCGTGGTTACCCTCGTCTGTCCGTGTTCCGGCGCGGACCGGAAACTCATGGCCGCACGCGCAAACCTTCTTCCGGACGTGCTGCACCGTCTTGCAGTTGGGACAGAGTCGTTCCCACGGCCGAACGCCGCCGAACGATTTCGGCTTCTTGATTGCCGCAGATTTGCGCTTGAGACCCTTCATTCGCTTCTCGTCCGCCCGCCGGACCGCGCACTGAGGATGCATGCCTCCGAGTGAGTAGCTGATCTCGCCGCAGACCGGGCAGCGATCGTGCGAGCGACTTGAAATCAACGGCTTCGGTTTCTTGGAGGACATGGTTGTCGCCTGTTGGCCGGCCGGAAACCACGGAGGTCGTGTGACGCGCACGACGCCTCTCAATGAAAACACCGGGAGCCGTGCGGCTCCCGGTGCATCCATTCACGTCGTCAACGGATTCGCAATACAGCCAACCCGAAAACAGTGCCCCCAGAGGGCACTACGCAGGCCGCACGTTTTCAGCCCGCGGTCCCTTCGGGCCCTGCCCGACGTTGTACGAGACGCGCTGTCCTTCGCGCAGGTCGTCAAAGCCTCCCCCTTCCACCGACGAACTGTGAAAGAACATGTCGTTGCCGGTTCCATCTTCGATGAATCCGAACCCTTTTTCCGTCTTCTTCTTGATCGTGCCTTCTGGCATCTCTCTCTTCCCATACTCTCTGGATAGTGCGCGTGCCGTCGGTGCGTGAACCATTCACACGATTGTGACCACACGCGCGTCTGCTTCGTTTCGCGAGCGTCAGTCGGACTCCTCCGGAGTTTCCGGTTCCGCATCAGTCGGTGGCGAAGGGTCCGCTGTCTCGACGCCCTGCTTTCGCAGAATGCGTCGCTCTCGTTTGGCTTGGGCTTTCGCCTTCTTGTCTGCTTCCCGCTTGCGCTTCTCGAAAGTGTTTTGATTCTTCGCGATTGGTCTGCTCCTCAAACGGGTTGATGCATGATATTGATCTGCCGTGTCCTCAGCGAACGGATTGCTCGCTTCGCTGTGCCGGTCGGCGGTCAGACCGTCGCGACCTGCGGCGCGGTCGTCTTGCCTGTTGATTCGGGAGTTCCGAGTTCGCTTTCCCGGCCGCGCGACGCGCCCGGCTGCCGGGCCGCCGCTGCGGACGTCGCCCCGAACCGTCTCGCGCCGCCGGTTGACGATCGCTGTCCGCTCCAGGCGCTCCTTGATTCCCCGAGTCTGGAGCCGGATGGTCGGCGCAGACCGGAACCCGCTGGCCGATCAACTGCTCGATCGCCCGCAATTCCCGGCGCTCTCCCGAGGTGCAGAACGAAAGGGCAATCCCCGCGGCCCCCGCTCGTCCGGTGCGGCCGATCCGGTGCACATAGGCTTCCGGCTCAATCGGGAGATCGAAGTTAATGACGTGCGAAATCCCGTCGATGTCGATGCCCCGGGCCGCCACGTCGGTGGCGACCAGCACTTGAACGTGGTTGCGGCGGAACGCCTCCAGCGCCCGCTGCCGTGCGTTCTGCGACTTGTTGCCGTGGATCGCGGCCACCTGCGTCCCGCTTTTCAGCAGCACTTTCGCAAGTTGGTTCGCAGTCCGCTTCGTCCTGGTGAATACCAGCGCTCGCTCGACGTCGCCGCCCTTGAGCGTTTTCTTGAGCAGCGCCTGTTTCGCGCCCCGCTCGACAAACAGGATCTGCTGGCTGATTCGTTCAACGCTCGTGGTCTCCGGCGTCACGTCGACGCTCACCGGATTGTCCAGCAGACTTCGCGATAACTCGACGATCTTCGGCGGCAGCGTGGCCGAGAAGAACAGCGACTGTCTCTTCTCCGGCAACCGGCTGATGATCCGTTTCAGATCCGGCAGGAAGCCCATGTCGAGCATCCTGTCCGCCTCATCCAGCACAAACACCTCCAGGTCTTCCAGCTCGATGTGCCCCTGATTCATCAGGTCGAGCAGCCGGCCCGGCGTGGCGACCAGGATGTGGGCCCCGCGGCTGAGTGCGCGAACCTGCTGGCCCTGTCCCACCCCGCCGTACACCAGCGCCCGCCGCAGGTGCAAGTGCCGGCCATAGGTCGCAAAACTCTCGTCAATCTGAATTGCCAGCTCCCGCGTGGGGGCCAGCACCAGTACAAACGGGCGATGCGGCCGGGACTTGCGATTGGCCTGTCCCAGCTTGTCCAGAATCGGCAGCGCGAACGCCGCTGTCTTGCCGGTCCCTGTCTGAGCGCATCCAAGGATGTCGCGACCTTCCAGTGCGGCTGGAATCGTCTGAGCCTGGATCGGCGTCGGCGTCTCGTACTGTTCCTCGGCCAGCGCACGTTGCACCGCCGGAATCAACTCAATGTCTTCAAACTTCGTCAATGGATTTTCCTGATGTCTGGTCGCAGGCGCTGTCATCGCGTCCGCTGCGACGGGTCAAATGGCTGTAAGTTTTCTGCGGTTTCGTCGGATCGACGGGCGACCTCCGCACGGAGATCGCACAACGTTCACGACAGTTTCTCGCACCGCGGGATGCGAGTCTGGGCAGACTGCGCCTCGGAGCAAATGCCGCATGAACGGGAATTCCGGACAAACAAGAAAGTCACGGAATGGGGTGCGTCATCACTGACGCCAGCGGCTTCCCAGAGCGGTTCACACAACCGATGGTTGGCGGCGGCAACGTTCGGCAAATACGCCGACGCAAGTTTTTGCGAGACAACCTCGAAATCCAACCCGGATCGATGTCCCGCTCGGCCGGAAAACGCGTCGACAAAGAGTGACAGCGTTCCTCGCTTGTTTCCAGCCAGTCTCACAAGCTCCTCAAGAGAAGCTCGAACTTCGACCAAAGCATACTCTCCACGCTCCCTCTCGCCAAGTCCCAATACCACGAATAGCAGGATGATCGGTTATTTCACTCTGGGAACACCCGCAGCAAGTCCATCCCTTCAGTCTGCTCAAGCAACGACTGCCGTTGCGATACGGCGAGATCACCCCTCCACCGCACCAGATGCGTCGGATTGAAATTCTCCAGCACGTCGATTTTCGCCCGTGGAAAGTCCGTTTCCGGCTTCCGCAGACTCCCCTCCAGGTTCCCTTCGCTTCAGTCGACCGTTACGTAGACGTCTTCACCGCGGATCTCGACCGGATAGACGCGAACCGGCTCGGTCGCCGGCATGCAAAGCGGCGCACCGGTCTTCACGTCGAACCTGGCCCCATGCCGCGGGCAGGTGATGACGCAGTCCTCGAACGGCCCGTCGGTCAGCGGCTGCCCGTCATGGGTGCAGACGTCTTCGATGCAATAAAAGTCGTCTCCGGCTCGCAACAAGAGGGCCGGCAACTCGTCCACAATGATCGACTTCCGCCCCCCGGGCGGAATTTCTGCGACTGTGGCAACCTTGGTCACTTCGGACATCGTCTCACCTGCAGAGAATCGCCCGGAACGAGTCGGCCGCCGGGCGCGGGAATCATCAACGATCAGAGAGCATACTCCGCAGCGCACCTTAGCAGTAACGCCCGTCGAATCAACTGCGCTTCCAGCACCGTAACCGGTCAATCGATTCGATTCTTACTCGACGGCCGTGATACTCGCGATCCCCGATTCCTCATGCCCACGAAACAAGGTAGACGTCAAGTGTCGCACGGTCAGCGTCTGCCTCACGGCCGAACCACCCACACCGCGTCCGCCACCACATATCCGTCCGCATTGGCATTGGAGACGGTCACGCTGGCAGCCTCGTCGGCTGCGAACTCGAACTCGCCGAGCGAGACGAATGCATCCTCAATCTCCGGTTTGTCGCGTTGATTGACGGTCACGATCGTCTCACCGTCGGCGTGGGTGATCGTCACCGGAGCATTCGTGGCGCGGTTGGGATTCGGAGTGTAGGACAGACGCACTTCGTACCGGCCCGGCTTCTCGACCGGCAGTTTGAACGTGACCGACTTCTCACCCTGACCTTCATTCAGGTCGTGCAGGTAGCTCCGACCGACGAAACCGCCGACCGAGCGGCTCGAAGACCAAGCGCCCTCCTTTTCCGCCTGAGTGTCATCCACCACGATCCCGTCCAGCGACTTCGGATTGATCCCGCTCGGTGCGATCGAACCGGGCGGGATGTCGAGCACCTGGCCGTCGGCCAGCAGCCGCTCGCGTAATGCGGCGTACTCCACGTCCTGCACGGCGACTCCGGCATCGAGCGCGAGACAGGCGGCGGTGGCGGCGGATTGGCCGAGGATCATGAACACCGGTTCCATGCGAATTGATCCGTAGGCGATGTGCGAGGACGACAGGCAGACCGGGACCAGCAGGTTCTCGCATTCGTCGCGCTTCGGCACGATCGCACCGTACGAGATCAGGTACGGCCCACCGGGGCTGACCTGGACGTCTCCCTCGTTACGGACGTGGCCGTGCTCGTCGACGTACCGCTGGCAGTTGTGCGAGTCCATGTTGTAGGAGCCCATGCCGACCGGATCGTCGCACATTCGCGTCCGCAGGCAGTCATGCTCGGTCTGCACATAGTCGCTCACCATCCGCCGCGCCTCACGGATATAGCACCAGTACGGCCAGTGGTTGTTGTCGACCCATTCGTCACGCGAATAGCCCCACTTGGCCACCTGGTCGCGAATCTCCTGCGGTACGCGAGGGTGATTCTGCAGCGTCCACAGAAAGCCGCGCACGTACGTCTCCAGTTTCTCCTCGAACGCTGCGCGCTCATCGTAGCTGCCTTCGGGATAGTCGTAGTTCATCCCGATCCAGTCGGTCGAAACGGCGAAGTTGTTGTTCAGGTCGGTCTTGCGGTTGGGCACCATCAGGATGCTCAGTGGAATTCGGCGGTCGCCCGCTTCAAAGTTCCGCAGCAGCAGTTCGTGATCGAGCGGGTCATAGCCCTCCGGCTTCTCAAACGGGATGCGATTCTTTGGTACGTCGGTCAGCGCAAGACGGAAGTTGTATGCCTGCACGCGGTGATCAGCCTCTCCATCTCGACCGGGACCGTCACCGATCCCCGACAGGAGCCCGCTTGCGGCTTCGCCGGGCCGAATAAACGGATCGACCGGATGCGTGAACTGATGATGAATCGCATTCGCAACCTGCACGCCGTTGAGAGTTTCGTCGTACTGACCATTCGCCTCGCGGCCCACCGTGTACGTCACCCCGGCAGCCGCCATCAGGTCACCCTCATAAGTGGCGTCGATGAACATCTCACCCGAGTAGACACTCCCGTCAGTCATGACGACATGCGTGATCCGTCCTTCTTTGACTCCCACGCCGTCCGGCCGCGCCAGACTCTTGCCCAGCAATAGGACGACATCGGTCTCGCGCAGCATCCGCCCAAACGCCCACTCCGCCGCGTGCGGTTCGAAGGCCCAAATGGCGTCCTGATCCGGTTTGTAAGTGGCATAGTCGCCGGGCCGCTCGAAAATCCACGCCTCGGCCCGGTCGTAATAGCTCTTCACCCGCTGATAGAATTCGCGCGATACGCCACCGATGACCGCTTTATTCCCGGTATCGGTCCACCCCAGTCCGCTGACCGACAGTCCGCCGACGTGTTCCCGCGGCTCGATCAGGACAACCGATTTGCCCATTCGATCGGCCTGCACGGCCGCCGCGACGCCGCCCGAGGTGCCGCCGTAGATGACGAGGTCGTACTCTTCCGCGAAGGAAGTCGTACCGAACAGGAGGGACAGGAGCACGAAGAGTCTGGGCATGGCGATTCGGGGGGAGTGAGAAATGCAAAGTGACAAGTGCAGAGTGCAAATTGATTGGTGACCGCGGATGAAGTCTCTTCGATTTTTCACTTTGCACTTCCAGATCAAAGCCGGAGCGGGCCTGTAAGCCGGGTTCTGTCGAGAACGGCCATTTCTCTGGGACGACGGTTGCCCGTCGCCTCGCGCGACCTACCCGGACGTCGAGCGGCGCGGACCGCGCCTCCGCCCTGCTTGGTCTTGCTCCCGGTGGGGTTTGCCGTGCCGGCCCTGTCACCAGGACCGCGGTGCGCTCTTACCGCACCGTTTCACCCTTACCTGATCCCGCCTCCGGAGAGGCAGGCCATCGGCGGTTTGCTTTCTGTTGCACTTTCCCGGTCCTCGCGGACGGTGGGCGTTACCCACCACCGTGTCCTGTGGAGCCCGGACTTTCCTCCCCGGGGCGAGCCCGAACCGGCCCGCCCCGCAGCGGCCGTCCGGCCCGCTCCGGCAATCCGAATTGTACCCGGTCGACGCGCGCAGAAGCACACGGGTGCGGAGATTTCGGCGAGAATGATCGTTGTGGAATCGTTCGCATCGGCGGGCTGACGCCGCGCCGCTCGCCACGGCTGGGTCGAAAGAGAAGCCGTTGACGGACGATCGAAGCGGCCCGTACACTTCTCACGCACACGCGGGGTGTAGCTCAGCTTGGCTAGAGCGCCAGCTTTGGGAGCTGGAAGTCGCAGGTTCAAATCCTGTCACCCCGACTAGACGAGACAGAAGGCTTTTCGGCGAGAACGTCGAAGGGCTTTCTCCATTCAGGGACAAGACTTGCGCCGTCGAGTCGAAAGTTCAAACAGACAATTTCGAGAATCTGTCGTTTGACGGCGTGATCGGCATCAAGCCATTTCTCAGCAAGGCTTTGCGAAAGTTCAAACGCCTTGACGGCCAAGTCCGCCAACTCGTGGCGGCCCTTGTCCGACGGCTCGATCTGCAACCGCAATTCGGCTTCCTGATCGCGGAGTTCCGTTTGCTTCCGGCTGAACGTTCCTTCGTCGATCTCGTCGCTCACCCGCAAGTCGATCAGGCGATCCAGTTGCTGGCGAACTCGACGAAGCTGTTCATTCAAGGCGTCGATGCGATCCCGCGTAGCCTGCTGGTCGTCCTTGGCTCGCGCTCGGAGCACATTCGTGAACCACTGGCGGAATCTGTCGTCCTCAATTCGGAGTTGACCGAGAAGCGTCAGCATCTGCTCGTCGAGTTCCCGTTCGGGGAGCCGGATTCTAGGATGTCCGTCCACGTTGTACCGGGCGCAGCGGTAGTAGGTGTAGGTCTTTTCGCCGTTCTTCGTGCGCTTCGTCTTGGCCTCGCCCGTGATCGGGTGGCCGCAATGTCCGCACTCGGTCAATTCCCCGGCGAAAGGCAGTTCGTGGGAACGATAAACGTGTTGGTTGAGCATCGTCTGCACCCGCTGCCAAGTACCCCGATCAATCAACGGTTCGTGCTGTCCCGGCAGCCAATCGCCATGGTACGGCACGTCCCCGCTGTACGCGCGGTGATTCAAGATCGAGTGCAGATGACTCCGGGTGAAACGTGGCTGCGACGGCTTGTAGATCACTCCCTCGGCGAAAAGCGTGTCGCGCAACGAGTCCAGCGTATGACCGTGGTAGGCATACAGATCGAAGATTCGCTGTACTTTCGGCCCGTGGTCCGGGTCAATTTCGACCGTGCTGCGTCCATCAACGCGGACGTTCCGATAGCCGAACGGTGCCACCGTCACAAACCAGCCGTTCTTGACGCGACGTTCCAATCCCTCACGCACATCCTGACCTTGTTGCTCCGTCTGATACGCCGCGAACGATGCCTGAATCCGACGCTGCAAGCGACCTGATGGCGTGTTATCGGTCGGCTGCGAGACTGCGATCAGTGGGACGCCGTAGTCCGATTCGACTTCTTCGAGCAGCGCATAATCCTGCAGATTGCGAGTCGCCCGGTCCAACTTGTAGACCAGCAGCCCGTCCAGCTTGCGGGAATTCGCTCGGACGTATTCGATCAGTTCGCGAAACGTCTTCCGCTCGTCCCGCTTGGTCGCCGTCTCGGCTACGCGGAACAGCTTGACGATCTCCCCTTCACGTCGCTCGGCATATTGGCGCAGCACATCCACCTGAACGTCGAGCGAAAACCCTTCCCGCTCCTGCTCACGACTACTCACCCTCGCCAGTGCAACAAACTTTCGCATTCAATTCCAATTGCTTTGCAAGGTCGAAAAAGCGAGACGCATTCACGATCATCTCGCGGACTTCTTCCGCAGTCAATTGTCGCTGATATACCGGCTCAAACAACTCAACCGTCTCGTGGACAATCTCAGCAGTGATCCATCGCGGAGCCGTCCGCAGCACTTCCGCGACCAGAATCGCAACCTGATCCATCTTCCGCCACCTTCGACTGAACAAGACCACGCGCAGACGCGACCGCGTTCGCGGCGGACGCGCGAAAAATGGACTCGGACAGTTTTTGGTCGCTGATGGTCATCGGAGATCGAACGCGGAGATCGTCCGCCCCCACTTACTTAGTCGGGCGCGGCTTCTGGCTTTGCCACGCCACTTCGACGAATTTCAGTAGTTCCAAAATTTCGCGTTCACATCCTCAGCGACGTCGAGGTGGCTAAGGGCTTGGGTCGTCTTGGGTTGGGATGATTTTGGTGAGCACGAGTCCGAACTCGGCGGCGATCAGGTATTCGAGCCACAAGGTCATCTCCCGGAGGCGGAGCAAGTGGTTGCGAAGGACAATG
>QQVO01000003.1 GCA_003388505.1 Planctomycetota bacterium | reverse complement strand
GAGACATTCCGACCAAACAGTCTGTACACTCATCATCCGCCTCCTGTCTGCGTCCGAAGTGAGATTGTTGAACACACTTAAGACGCAGCGGAGGCTACTTTTGTTGGATGCTGATGAATAATCCGGGTTAAGGAAGGCTTTCGGACCACAGTGAGCTGCGAGGACTTCATGTCCGACTTGAACGATATGGACAACATGCTGCTGTTCGAAGAGTTCTTTTCCGAAGAGGGCCGTGCCGCAGATGACCGGATTCGGAACTGGGCTACCAGCATCTGCGGAGAGAAATCGATGTGAATTCGATCGGACGGCACGACCCGGAATGGAATCCACTAGAGTGACGCGCGTGGCCGGATGCGGGGCAACTGCGTCCCGTGTTCGACTCATTCGATGCCAATGTGCTCCGTCGACCACCCCCGGTGGCACTTACGTGTCGTAGGCCCGGATGATCGCGCTGTTGTCTTCGTCGCCGTAGCCCTGGTCGGCGAGGTCGCTCAAGAGACTGCGGTGGAGCGTGCTGAAGGGGAGCGACGTGCCGTGGGATTCGGCGGTCTGGAGGATGAGGTGGACGTCTTTCAGGTGCTGGGCGAGTCTCGCTTGCGGGGTGAATTCGCGGTTGAGCATCTTTTCGCCCTTGGTCTCCATGACGGCCGAGGCGGCGGCGCCGCTGCGGAGCACTTCCAGCGCGGCCCGGGGATCGAGTCCGGAGGCCTTCGCGAACGCCAGCCCTTCGGCCAGGACGGCGCGGTTAAGGCCGAGCACGAGATTGAAGACCAGCTTCATCCGCGCGCCGCTCCCGCACGGGCCGACATGCACGACGTTGGTTGAGACGGCGTCGAGGATGTCCCTGGCGTCCGGCAGATGCTCCGGCGCGCCCCCCACCATCAGCAGGGCGTGGCCCGCTCGCGCATGGGCGCTCGATCCGCCCACGGTGGCGTCGACATAGCCGATGTTTCGCTCGGCGAGTCGTGCGCCGAGTTCGGCGGTCTCCTCCGGGTCGCCTGTGGTTGTGTCGATCAACAGCGCACCCGGCTTGAGGTCGCCACTGATTTCATCAACGACCGCGCTTACCACGCCGGAGTTCGGCAGCGAGAGCATGATCCGCCGGCAGGTGCGGGCCACGATCGCGGCTTCGTCGGCCACGCTCCCGCCGGCGGCGGTGAGGTCGTCGCGCCGTTTGTTGTCGGTGTCGAAGCCGTGCACATCGAAGCCGGCTTTCAGCAAGCGCTCTGCGAGGGCCGAGCCGAGGAGCCCGACTCCGATCAAGCCGACATGTTCGCGTTCGTTCATGATGAGGTTGTCTTACCGGGAGTGATACGTTTTCGTAGGCTGCGTTCGTTCAGAAACGGGTGACGGGTGAATTTCTGAGACTGGGCCTGGAACAAGCGTCAGCGCCGTGGAGCCCTGGGTCGCCTGGATCCGGATCACCGGGGCTTCCTTCGCTTCGCTTCGTCCAGCCCCGGCCACCCACAGTCGTGACTGCGGCCATGCACCAACCGGGGGAATCCAGCCTAACACGTGTCGCGTGGAATACGCAGTTTGACGCAAACGACGGATCGATTGGAGCAACGCACGATGCAGGTTCTCGCCGATGTGGTCTCGGAGGTCGTCATCGATACGCCGCGGGATGAGCTGGATCTCTCCTACTGGGTCTATCAGATGAGCGATCGGGATTACCGCGAGTGCGCCCGCGGCCACATCGCCGGGGCGTCGAGTCCGCTGCCTGGCGGGGCACGGTCGTCGATCAACGTGGAATCGGTCGGCGGCCATCTGCTCGTCCAGCACTACGAGCCGGAGATTCTGGAGCCGCACCACATTCGCATGATCTCGCACGCGTCTGAAATGTGGATTTTCCGGTTGATCCCGTCCCGCGTGAAGGTGATCTGGGACGTCAGCCTGCACGAGAACGGCGAAGGCGGCTGCACGTTTCGGGATCACATTCGCGTCGAGCACCGCAGCCGGCTCATCGGGTTCCTCAGCCGCATCGCTCTGATCAACCGGGTCGTTCAGAAGCACGACGACGAGGAGACGCCCGCGTTCGCCAGGAATCTGGTTGAAGTCTGCGCGCGACGCGAGCGGTCTCGCACCGATTGAGGCGGATCGACGATCGGGTCGGGTTGAATCGCTCCGGAGACCAACCCGCCGGGCTGCTTCACACGGCGTCGGTCTCAGGAGGAGAGTCGCTCGCGTCGGCGAAGGATTCGATCTCCAGCGCATTGCAGGACTGGAACCAGCGAACCACCTGTGGCTGGTTGACATACCAGATCGACGCGCCGGCGTAGCCGAGGAGGACGAGCGTCCAGACACCCCAGATCGCCACGCCGAATGCCGTGCTCATTGACATGATCGATTTCGACATCGCCACAGCGGGCGCCCCGCCCGGTCCCGGAGTCGCCTGCATGATCTGGCTCATGTATCGAGTCGTGATCTCCTGAGTCTCCGTCTGGATCAGGATCTGCGGAACCAAACGAAACAGCGTGAATGCGATCAATGCGCCCATCGTGATCGTCAAGAGACGTCGCGCGTTTCGTTTCCCCTGCATCGCCCGGATGCCGGCAACAATCAGCAGGGCGATCACCGTGAGGTGGAAGAGATATTGCGCGATCAACAGCGGCAGGTGCCGCCTCTGCATCGCGGCCATGTCCTCATACATCTGTCGCTGTGCATCCATGTTCGCCTGGAACTGTTGCGCTCCCGGACCGGTCGGCGCCGGCATGGACGAGAAGGAAGACATCATTTCACCCATGAACTGCTGGGCGATCAGTCCGAAGCATCCGCCGAGAATCGTGAACATCCCGAATGCCGCGAGGACGAACGCGACCACACATATCGCTGTCAGGCCGCCGGGTCGCATGTCGTGTCTCCTGTGGTGCCGGTCTGATTGAAACGTGCCGATCGACAACGCGGCGCAGGGACGCCCGGATCAAGGTCTCAGGCGACGACCGCAAATTCTTATCAGAATCACTGTCCAGTCTCCACAGGCGTTCGTCAACGGAAGGTGCCTGATCCCCGGACGTTAAGTGGTTCAGAACCCTCCTCGCCCTGCCCGAGGCAGGCCTGCGGATTCCCCGAATCCCGCGTTGTCGTTCAGGCAACGATCGATTAACCTCCCGCCCCCCATTTCCCGATCGGGCTGACCAGCCCGGTCGAACAATCCGCCGCGGTCGCGGGCCGAAGCATTCCCGTTCCGAGACCCCCTGCTCCCCGATTGCCCCAGACCTGCCATGAACCGTCGACAATTCGTCCGGCGGCTGCCCGCCGTTGCGCTCAGTTCGGTCGCTCCGTTCAGTCTCTCCGCTTGCGGAACCCTGTTCCATCCGGACCGGGTCGGCCAGCCCCGCTGCGGCAGGCTTGATCCAGCCATCGTGGCGCTCAACGGCCTCGGCCTGCTGCTGTTTCTCGTCCCCGGTCTGATCGCCTTCGCCGTCGACTTCTACACCGGCGCGATCTACCTCCCGCCCGGCTATGCAGCCAACGGAACCGGAAAGCGGGACGGAAGACTGCTCGCACTGCACGTTGATCCCCGCACGCTGACGCGCAGGCGGATCGAAACCGAGATCTCGACCTGCATCGGCAAGCCCGTTTCGCTGGACCCCGGCACGTACCGCGTCCGGGAACTCGAAGACATCGACCGCTTCGAGGCGGCCGCCGGCGAACTCATCGCGATGAGCGACGGCGAAGTATCGACGAACGTGATCTTCCGCGCCCAGTCCGACTGATCGACAGCGGATTCGGCTCGGCAGAGCCGCGCCCTCCCTTGAACGAGTCTCGCCAGAGTGAAATAACCGATCACGCTGGTTCAGAGACCAGGCTTCACGCGACGCCGCGGCGACCGTTCGGATGTGATACACTGCGGCCGGATTGAATGCTCGGCGCTGCCCGCGCGGCCGCCGGGACTGTCATTCGCCCCAGCCTGATCGTTGCATTCCATGTCGACTGACATTCCAGCCGGGACGTTCTCCGCCTCGAATCAACCGGAGAATCAAAGTACGCGGCCGCCGTACGAAGTTGCGCGGTTCTCCGACATCCCCGGAGTTCCGTGCCCTTGTGGAACGGCGCGTCGCGCGTTCGCCGATGTTGATGATTTTCCGGGAACGGTCCACGTGACGGAGATTTCCGCAGACGCCCGCGTGCACTACCACAAGCGGCTCACCGAAACGTATTTCTTCCTGGAATGCGGCCCCGATGCGCGGATGCAATTGAACGACGAGCTGATTCCCGTGGAACCTGGAATGTGCATCATGATCCGCCCGGGAACGCGGCACCGTGCGGTCGGAAAGATGAAAGTCCTGATCCTCGTGCTGCCCAAGTTCGATCCGTCCGATGAGTGGTTTGACGACGAAGCCCCCACTCCCGCGCCGACGGACAGCATCGGACACTCCGAGTGCGGCGCGAACTGATCAACTGGCGTCGTTGACGGGTGTGCACGGGGTCTTGCGATTAACGCGCTTGAGCAGGCCGGTGAGCACCTTGCCCGGACCGATCTCGTAGAATTCGTCGATTCCTGCGGCGAGCATCGCCCGCATCGAGTCTTCCCAGCGGACGGGAGTCAGAACCTGCCGGACGAGGATCTGCTTGATCTCGTCCGGATCCTCGTGCGTCGCGGCGTCGACGTTCGAGACGACCGGAATCTGCGGCGAGGAAACCTCAACGTCCGCCAGAGCGTCGGCCAGTCGCGAATCGGCCGGCTGCATGATTCTGGTATGAAAGGCGCCGGCCACGGCGAGCGGCACCGGTTTTCCTCCTGCGGCTTCGGTCAGTTCCACGGCTTTTTCGCAGGCGGCGTTCTCGCCGGACAGCACGATATTTCCGGGACAGAGATAGTTGGCGATTTCGATCGTCCCGGCTGCGGACGCTTCGTCGCGGATCTTCTGCACCTGCTCGATGTCCAGCAGCAGCACACTGGCCATGCCCGAGGGAGTGGCGTCCGAGGCGTCCTGCATCGCCTGGCCGCGCTGCTGGACAACCCGCAGTCCGTCTTCAAACGACATGGCGCCGGCGAAAACCAGCGCGGTGTATTCCCCCAGGCTGAGCCCGGCCGTCATTTCGCAGGCGAGAGCGATGTCAGGCTTTTCCGCGCGCAACTTTTCGAGGCACGCCAGGCTCGTCACGAACAGTGCCGGCTGGGAGACGACGGTGGAATCGAGTTCTTCCGACGGCCCCTCGGCGCACAGCTTTGCGAGATCGTAACCGAGGATGTCGGCCGCCTGGTCGTACAGTTGCTTTGCAGCGGGATACTGCTCGGCGATGCGCCGGCCCATGCCCACGGTCTGTGCGCCCTGGCCGGGAAAGAGAAATCCGATCTTGCTCATGGAATCGATCCGTCTCAGTGGGAGTGGGGCCGTGCCCCGGCGCCTGACCGGGAAAGAACGCCGTGCGGGCCGCGTATCACACGCTGCCGTTGGCGCCGAGTTCTTCGACGATCCGCGAATTGACGCGGTGGTCGTGCAATGTCCCGGCGCCGCGCAAGGCGTTGGCGATCGACCTCGCGTCGCTGGAGCCGTGGCAGATCAGGCAGATGCCGTCGATGCCCAGCAAGGGAGCGCCGCCGACCTCGTTGTACTCGAAACGCCGCGTGATGTCCCTGAACGTCGATTCGACCTGGGCGCGTTCCTTCTCGACGGAACCGAGAACTTCGCGTGCGATCGACGAGAGCATCATTCCGGCCATGCCTTCGCTGACTTTCAGGACGACGTTTCCTACGAATCCCTCGCAGACAATCACGTCGGCCTCACCCTGATACAATCCGCGGCCTTCGACATTCCCGATGTAGTGCGGTTTGAGCGAACTGCCGACGATCAGCTCGTGAGTTTCACGGACGAGATCGGTCCCCTTGCCTTCCTCGCTGCCGATGTTCATGAGGCCCAGTTTCGGTTCCTCGACCTTGAGCATCTCCCGGGCGTAGATGCTCCCCATCACCGCGTACTGGTACAGGTGCTCGGGACGAGCGGCCGGGTTGGCGCCGACATCGAGCAACAGTGCACGGCCGGTGAGCGTGGGGAGCACGACGGCGATTCCGGGGCGTTTGACCCCTTTCAGAAAGAGCCGGGTTCGCAGCCCCATCGCGACGACGCCGCCGGTGTTGCCGGCGCTGACGACCGCTTCGACTTCCCGCCCCGCCATGAGCCGCCAACAGACGGCGATTGAGCAGTTGGGCTTTTTCCGCATCGCCTCGGTCGGCTTCTCATGCATGCCGACGTGGCCGTCCGCTTCGGCGATTGAGATTCGCTCCTCGCTCGCGCCGGCCTCCTCAAGCTGTGCGTCGATAGCGGCGCGGTCGCCGACCAGCACGACTTCAAGATCGGGATGGGCCTGGACCGCGGCGATCGCTCCTTCGATGTTGATCTTCGGAGCGAGATCACCTCCCATCGCATCCAGTGCGATGCGCATGACCGACTAATCCTCGGTTTCAACCAGCGTGCGGCCTTGGTAATGCCCGCAGTTGGGGCAGATCACGTGCGAAGGCTTCGCCGTTCCGCACTGCGGACAGAACTGCAACTTGATCGGAGTCACCGCGTTATGGCTGCGCCGCTTCCGGCCGCGCGTCCGGGAAATTTTTCTCTTGGGGACCGCCATGTTCGCCTTCGCCTCTTCAGGTCTCTCTGCCGGGTCGGGCGACGCGATGGCCCCACTCCCCGACATCCGTGGTCACACTTCGACGATTCGCCGAATCGTACGGCAACGGCAGAAGTTATGTCAAGCAAGCGAAAACCGGACAAAATCGGCCGATGGACCCTCCCGCCCGCCACCGTCCGCCGGCCCGTCCTCGTGATCCGCGCCGCACGGCATTGGAGAACGCGAACCGACCCGCGCGGCACGCCCGCCTGGCTTCGTGAGTCGTCGCGCCAAGAATCTTGGACAATCCACACAGAATTGCGTGAATCTTTCAGACGTTCCAGTTATCCTATTTTCGCGCCGCGCGGGAGAGATGACCCGATGCCCGAGCATCCTCCAATCGCGGGTCCGTTCACCTCTGGGGAGCAATGAAAATGTCGAGATCGAAATTCGGAGTCGTTGCCGTCGCGTTGCTGGTGTGGGGCGTCGGACGACCGGTGGCTGCTGAGGACGCTGCAACTGTGACCGGCGAACTGCGTGTGGACGCCGCGTTGGATCAACGCGCACCGGAGCAGGGGCCGCAGCGTCCCGCACTTGGTGTGCGTTTTCTCCGGGGCCGAACGGTCGTGGTGGCCGATGTTGTGCCGGGCAGCCCCGCCGCGCGAGCGCGTCTGCAGATCGGCGACGCCATTCTGTCCCTGGACGGCGAACGAGTCACATCGACCGACGCTTTCATTGAGACCATTGCGCGACTGCAGGCTGACGCAACCACCACGCTGGAGGTGGAACGCAACGGCGTTGCCGAGGCGATCGATGTCGATCTGACCGACTGGGATTCCGTTTTCGACACACCCGACAGCACGCTGACTCCTGCGGACGCCGCGGCCATTCCGCGTCTGGTCAGTTTTCTCGACGACGCGGCCGAGGATGCTGAACCGGCCGACGACGCTGAAGGCGCCGACGAAGCCCACGACGCAGAGAAGCCGGCGGCGACACCCCGCTGCACAACCGGCCCTGCTTTCGGCTACTATCCGGCGTACGCCTCTCCGTATTCGACATACGCATACCCGGCGTACGGCTACTACTATCCCGCCTGGAGCTACGTGACCTGGCACTATCCACGGGCGTACTACTACGGCGCACCATACTATTATGGGGCCCCCTACTATTACAGCTACCCCTACTACATGTACTCGCCAGTGTACACGAGCGCATATTACGCCACCCCCGGTTACGCCGGGCCGTACGCGTTCTGGCCCGCCGGCATCGGCTGGGCGACGCCGGTTGTGGGGCGTTGAGTGGTGCTGAAGGGAGACGCATTATGGCTGGGGGCGATGGCAGAGCGACGTTACCGTACCCTGTCGCTCCTTTGGCGCGATTTGTGAACATAGGATGCTGCGTTCAGCCATCGCCCGCCGGTCTGCTCCAGTCGATTGTGATTGGAATCGACCGTTCCAGTTCCTGCAGTTTCTCAGTCGGCGCCGTGTAACAGGCGAATCCTGCGTCGATTCTCGGATTTCCCTCAGGGTCGAATTCGACGCGACGGCAGTCTCCCGTACTGAGGGCGTCGCAGGCTAGGAGCCTGACTTTGGGACAACCGAGCAGTTCTGCGATCTTGATCGCCGTGACAACCGAGGGGCGGTACCACTCCAGGCCAAAGTCTTCCGGGTTGTTGAAGACGAATCTCGGCTCATAGTCGGGCGAGTTGGCGCCTTCGGCTCCGACGGTGTGAATTCCCTCCAGTTCGTGCACGATCAGAGGAACCTTCTTCGGCCGCACGCAGAATCCATCCTTCTGCATCGAATAGACCGGATTGCTGAGCCCCAACTTCTCGATGTGGATCACGGCGTGATTGAGCGCCAGGAGCACATCCCTGCGACTGAAGGAGTCCTTCGTCAACTCCAGCAGAGTGGGCCCCATCCCGATCACACAGCAGGTCATGCCGGCGTGGGCGTCGCGCAATTCGGTCAGTCGTCGGGTTCCGCAATTCGTGCGTTCCAAGAGGGTCTCCAACTTGACGAGTTGCCGGCTGATCGCAATCGATGCAGTTCTCTTACGATCGTGTTTTGACTGCGCTCCATGCGATCACCAGCGATCGCGAAAACGCCAGGCAATGATGTGCGTCGGATTCAGCGGATTCAGTCCGATCACATCGTAGCGTTGCTCCAGGATCTGAATGTCCTCTGCAGAGCCGAGAATCGACAACAAGTCGCGGTTGTAGTCGTTTCGGAGCACGTACAGGTTGCGGGCTCGGCCGAGCGGCGTCGCTCGCTCCTCTCGCCAGCATGGTTCAAAGTGCACCACATACGCAACGTTCTGACAATGCCTGCGTAGCCCGTCAACGACGGCCGCTGCGCTCGAAAGTTGCTCAACGGCATGGACGGTGAAGACCGTGGTCGACGGCCGCAAGAGCGAATAGGTGTCCGGCTGCTCGAAATCAAAATGGCGCACGTCGAGGCCGAACCGGCGGCAGAGTTCGACACCGCTGTCGGTCAACTCACCCCCGTACGCCTCCGAGTCGACGTGCGCCAGGTGACGGCCGAACCCGCAGCCGAGCTCACAGTAGCGAGGCACCGAGTATTTTCCGAGAACGCTTGTCACGGCTCGATCGAAGACCGCATACGCGTCGCGCAGAGAGAGTCGCGCGAGTGCGTCCCGGATCGAGACGATGGTCAGGTCGTCCGGGTTTCGCCCTTCCCGCCGAAAAGACTCCCAGGTCGCCGCATCGGGAGTCGCGACGTCTGACGCCACAAGTTCCCCCCACTTTTCCCGCCCGTATTCGCGCAGGATCCACTCGCGGTCGCGCTGAACGGGTGTCATTTGTTCCAGGCGTTGCGTCCAGGACTGAACAAAGTCGGCCGCTTCCTCTTGAGTGAGCACTTCATAGCTTGCCGGAGTGACGGCCGTCTCATCGAACGCCTCGATGATCGACGGATCGAGCCAGTGCGGGCGCCCAAGAACAGCCGCGACGGCTTCTCCCCATGTAAACCGGTCATGGCCGAAGTGCTCGAAAAGAGTGCGGATGAGCGACAGATCCGCCTGCGTGTCGACTTCAAGCTCCGGACCGCTATAGGGCGGACCGAATTGCAGTTGCTTGACCCGGAATTTTTCCGGATGATGCCGGATATAGAGCGTGACGTGCTCCCGCCACTCAGGTGCGTTCGCGGTGATATTGAGCCGGTGCAACGTGTCCGCCGACACCACCTCGACCGAAGTCCCGCCGGGGACGCTGCTTTTTTCGATGACGGTCGAGACGTAGTCCAGCGGCGGGCCGGCGTGATACTCCCGGAGAGCCAGGTCGATTAACTCCGGATCAACGATCGGACAGTCGGCCGTGATCCTCACGACCACCGACGCTTGGAATTCCGCTGCCGCTTGGGCGTATCTTGCCAGGACGTCGGTCGCACTCCCCCGCGAGCAGTTCCATCCGCGCTGCTGGCACAGTTCGACGATCGGGTCATCAGCCGATTCCGTCGAGGTCGCCACGACCACCTCGTCCACCAGGGCGGCCCGCTGCACACGGTGTACGACTCGCGCCAGGAGTGGTTCCCCCGCGACGTCCAGGAGCACTTTTCCCGGCAATCGCAAAGACGACATCCGGGCCTGGACGATCGCGACAGTGCGTGACATTCCACGCTCCTCCGGCGTGTGCGACGATGACGACGACATCGTACCCAGCGCCCGGGCTCGATTCGGAAGAGCCGGTCAGGCTTGAGATGCTGTGAATTGAAGTCCGTGATACTTGTGCTGCGGCGGGAGCGGTCTGTGCAGATTCAATGTGAGAATGCCCAGAGGCTCGCCACTGTATTCACGGCGATGTAAGGCTGCAAGTGCGTCGACAACGGTCCGTGACTGAACAGAATGAGTGGCCTGTGACAGTTCCCACAAAGAGGTTTCTGTACCATTCCTTTTCCGAACCAGGCCATTCTCGCTTCCCGCAGAACCAGGTACGATGTTGTGAAAACGGGATACGGCCGCCGGGCACCCTGCAAGATCGACAACTGACCAGCGATCTAAGCGATTGCCATTTCCGCCGGGGATGGAGAAGATCAGCGAACGATGAACAACGTTCCCTTCATCTCGTGCCTCTGTCCCACTTACAAGCGGCCCGCTCTTTTGGCGAATGCCGTCGCCTGTTTTCTGGCGCAGGAGCATCCGCCCGATCGGAGAAAGCTCTACATCCTTGACGACGCCGGGCAGTTCGAGGACCAGACCGGCGACGGCTGGCAGCTCGTCAGTACCACTGAGCGCTATCCCACACTGCCCGCCAAGTTCGATGCCCTGGCCCGGATGGCGACCGGCGACCTGATCGCGATCTGGGAAGACGACGACATCTTCCTGCGGCATCACCTCTCCTCAATCGCAGCCGCCTACGCGTCCGGTGGGCGGTTCATCGTCACTCGCGAAGTTTTCAGTAATTACGGCCGGCCTGAGGGGCTGGTTCGCCGTGAGAACGCCGCCGGGCGGTTCCATTCCTCATGGGCGTTTACGCGCGAGCTATACGCCGAGGTCGGCGGCTATCCGAAGACGAGCGAGCTGATTTTCGACCAACAAATGGGGGCCAGGTTGCGTCAGGCGGCCGGGGACGCCGTGCGGCATTCCGACGATATCGCCGGACCGTCGTACGTGTACCGTTGGGGCAACGGCGTCTACCACGGGAGCGCGGCCGGCGGCGCCGGCTATGCCGATCTCTGGCAACAGTTGGGAGAAGTCCCCGCCGAATTCGTCGGCTGGCTCGTCCCGAGGTTCGATGACGAGACCGAACGGATTTATTCAGTCGTCACCGATGCGAAGAAAGCCGCCCGGACAGACGAAGAGTAGTCGTTGCGACCATCGGCACGCAGGATCGGTTCTTGATTCGGGCCTACAAGGCCTCCCATGCGTCGAACACGCGCTCCCAGCTCTTCATCGCCGTCTCCAGTCCCCAATGTTCGTCGAGACGTTGGCGGGCCGCGTGCCGCATCCGGTTGCGCTCTTCCTGCTCGAACGCACAACGGGACGCTTTATAGACAAACTCCCGGTCGTCGCGGCAGAGCCAGCCGGTCTTGCCGTCTTCGACTTCGAGCGTCCACCCGCCCCGGTTATCCACGACGAGCACGGAACCTGAAGCCATCGCCTCGAATCCGACACGGGGCAGGTTTTCAAACGTCTCCGTCGTCATGATGATCGCTTCGCAGAACTCGTAGAACTCCTTCTGGCTGATTCCTCCCTCGGGATGCGTGCGGATGTAAGAGTCCGGCTCTCGCCCGTATTTCGATTGAGCACGCTGTCCCCAGCCAAGGATCACGCCCTCTTTCAGCACCGGGGCCGTCATTGTTTCGTAGATCCAGAGTTGCCGCGCTCCGTGTTTGTCGGCGTCGTCGCGCGAGATGCGACCGAAGCGGAACTTGTCGGTCGGCCGCTGCTCGTGGAACGGAAAATCGGCCGCATGGAAGTGCGGCTGGAACCGTAGCGGCCGATACGTGCCGCGATCCTTTAGCTTCTGACTCACCCGCTCCATCGCGTGGTCGGTCTGGTAGAGATGAAAGTCGATGAGCCCCCGGCTCTGCATTTCCAGTTCGCGATCGAAGTTCCACGTCATGCAGTTTACGAACGTTGTCGTCCGTGCGTACTTCCTGATCTCCGGTAGCGCCTTCAGAAACTCGCCGTTGCAGAACGAAATGCAGTGCATCCCGTCAAGCGAACTCCAGTCGCACTGCCGGTGGTAGATGCAACCGCGCTGTTCCATCTGCATGGCCCGCAGGTTGGCGTCGAGCGCTCCGGTGTGGCAGATGTGGACATCCACCCCCATCGCCTGCCAGCAATGGATCTGATGGTCGAGTTCGGTATCTGCCCCTCCCAGCCGACTCGGGTGACCAATAATGCACAGCGCGTCAATCATTGCTCTTCGCACCTTGATCGACGCTCAGCCGCTACGACATCCAATGGACGAAACGGAATCGACCGGTTCTTATCGTCGCAGAATAACTGCGGGAGTTCGCTCGAAAGTCCATGGAACCGTTCTACACCTGCGATTAGCTGCTGCTTGAACTCGAGGACGAACTGGATGACGACGAACTGGATGACGACGAACTGGACGAGGACGAACTGGACGAGGACGAACTGGACGAGGACGAACTGGACGAGGACGAACTGGACGAGGACGAACTGGACGAGGACGAACTGCAACCCAGGTTTTCGCAATTAATCAGTGTCGACTTGCCGCACAGAAAATAGTGGCTTCCGCTGCTGTGGACATAGTGAGCCCAGACGGCAACGTACACCTGGCCGCTGGTCGTGCCATCGGAGTCCACATTGTGTAATTCGAAGTCGGGGTGAGAGCCGTGATTGATCAACGGCGTCAGCGTCCACGGGTCGACATTCAGTTCGGCCTGGGTGTCGGCGATCTTCGCCCGGTAGTCGAACGGAGCATCAGGCTCCTCTCCGCCGAAGCTGCCTCGAACACAACGGTTGGCGCAGTCGACTCGGTCCGGCTGCGGATTCTCCATTCCGCTGCGTTTATTGTTTTCCTTCTTGATGACCTGTTTTGCGATCCAGAATCCGATCACAAGGCCGATGATTAGAGCCAGCCCGCCGATGATTGTGTAATCCATGGTGCTCGTCTCAATATGTGTGAAGCGAAAAAGGACTCGCAGACCGCGGTTCCAGCATCAGCGATCCCGTCAGAAACCGCCCATAATTGCGCTCATCTCACGCTTGCGTGGCATGCACTCCAGTTGCACGTCACGGGGGCGGGTTGAAGCGTATGGTGCGGCCATTGATCTTTACGCTTGAGAAGCTGGCGCTCGTGTCGTTGATCATGACACCGAATTTGCCCACTGCGTTCTCCAAAATGTCTTCAGAGTAAACCGCTCCCTCAAGAAGCTCGGGTTGCGAGACCCCGTCCCAAAGAAGTTCGGCAACCTTGCCTTCCCGAATGCGGACGGTCATGGAGTGTTGTTTCTGGGCGGGTTGGTCGATCTGGATGCGATCGATCTCAATCGCGACACGATTCCATTGATTGAACTGATCCAACACGTAGTTCTTGCGAATGAGGATCGATCCTCCGCCAAACTCTTGTCCCAATTGCCACAGTTCGAATTGATTTTGACTCGAGCCGTCATCGGCAGGTCGATACGCCCAAAATAGGCCGACATTACCGGTTCGGTTGACTTGGTTGATGTCAACGCTGAATTCAAGGTTCTCTTCCTCCGGCAATAACTCACCAAGGCCCAGCAGTCCAAGTTGGTCGCAGTCGACCAGCAACTTCAGTCCGTCGGGTGAGACTGCCCATTCGGACGCCGGATTCCCGAGCGGCCACAAAAGGCTTGCGTCGACACTCCGTTTTTCTAATGGAAGCGGCAGTAACTCGACATCCTCAGTGGGCCTCAATGCAGCGAAGAGTGCGGCCGCCAACATGACAGCGGGAATCGTCCAGGCGATCACCTTTCCCCACGCCGTCCTTTCGACCTTATCGGGCGGCAGTGTCTGGACGGAAGATTTCTCAAGTTCCCGCGCCAGGTCGCTGGCGGTGCTGTAGCGTTCCTCCGGGTTCTTTTTCAGGCACTTCAGGCAGATTTCTTCAAAAGGTAGCGGGATCGTGTCGTCGACGGTTCTCAGCGGGCGGGCGGGGCGGGACTGGATCTGTTGTTCCCATTCCGAACGGTTGCGGCCGAGGAATGGGGTGCGGCCGGTCAGCAAGCGGTAGAGGACGACGCCGAGGCTGTAGATGTCGGACCGGGCGTCGACGAGGTTACTGCTCCCCCGGACCTGTTCGGGCGACATGTAGGCGTAGGTTCCGACTGTGGAGGGCGACTCGTCGAGCTGCTCGGTCTCGGTGATTGCGAGGCCGAAGTCGGCCAGGTGGGGGTTTCCCTGTTTGTCGAGGAGGATGTTCGAGGGTTTGATGTCGCGGTGGACAACGCCGTTGACGTGGGCGTGATGAACCGCGTCGGCGATCCGGGCGACGAGCCGCGCGGCCTCCGGGGGCGTGAGTTTCGGTTCGCGTTTCAGCCGTTGTTCAAGCGTCTCCCCGTCGATGAACTGTGAAACGATGTACAGTCGATCGTCGTATCGGCCGACGTCGAGGACGGTGACGATGCCCGGATGTTTCATGCGGGCCGGCTTGCGCGCCTCACGAAGGAAGCCGTCGACGGCGCTCTCCGGCAGACTGCGATCGGACCTCAGCAGTTTGACGGCCACCGGACGATCGAGTTCCGGGTCCGTGGCGAGCCACACCTCACCGAAGGCTCCGCGGCCGATGACATGCTGGAGCTGATAGCGCCCCAGGCTTTCGGGAGGCGTCCGAATCACACCCGTCGGCTGCGGCGCGGCCGTTTGCGGAATCGTCGACCCGAACGATTGATTCGCAGACTCCCCTTCTTCGGAGAGCCGTTCACGGAGCACGCCGGCGTAATCGGGGAAACGAGCGACGTATTCCTCAACCGACGAGTCGCATCCCGCGGCGCGAAGCTGGCTCATCTCCCGCGCGACCAACTCGACAATCAACACCGGCCGGTCGGACTCGGGAACGCGATTCAAGAACTCGGGGATCGTCGCCGGTTTTCCCTGGGCCCGGGCGGCGTCGAACTCGCGACAGATTTCGAAAACCTGACTCGACCCGGAACGGGCGGGATGATGTGATGTGTCCGCCATTGAAGTCGGCCCTTCGTCTTCCCTGGCACATCGCGTCCGCAACAAGCTGCTCGAACGGCAGCCTGAAAAGTGCGGCCGGACAGCGCAGTTCAGAGACCACGCGTTCCCGAGGATACCCGCCGGCGTCAACGGTTTCAATCGATCGAGCGTTTCGCAGCGAGCGGACGACTCAGCAGTGCCTCCTCAGCGGCGAGGGTCGTCGTCTTGCTGCGAAGCCCTGCTCGGCGGCAGCGGGATGAACGCGCTGGTTCGCTGGGCGTACTCGGCGTAGTGCGGCTTCGATTCGTGCAGTGATTTTTCGAGCAGTGTCACGCCGGAGAACTTGAGCAGGCAGAAGGTCATCACGAGCGGTCCGACGGCCGTCCACCACGGCGCTCCGGTTGCGAAGGCGACGCCGAATAATCCCCACCAGATGAGGCAGTCCCCGAAATAATTCGGATGCCGCGTATATCGCCACAGGCCCTGATCCATGACACGGCCTTTGTTCCCGGGATTCGCCTTGAACCGGGCGAGTTGCCCGTCGCCGACCGCCTCGAAAAAGAAACCGATGCCCCAGACCGCCGTGCCAAGCAGTTGCAGCGGCAACATCGCATGTGCATCAGACTGCGCTGCCTGGAGCGGCAGTGAGACAATCCACATCACCGCGCCCTGCAACCCGAACACTGAGAACAGACTGACCAGCGGAAAGCGTTGGCCGTGGCGGTCGCGCATCGATGCGTAACGCGCATCTTCGCCTTGACCGTGATTCCGCCACGCCAGAAACAGACTCAGACGAAGTCCCCACACCGTACAGAGCACCGGCGGCAGCCAGTCACGCGCATCGGGCCCGGCCGCGGCAAACGTGATCCACGCGATGATGACAAAACCAAGGCCCCACACCGGGTCCACGATGCTCGCATCACGCAGAATCAGGCTGAGACACCACAGGGCCAGCATCAATCCGGCGACGGCAGCGGCGTTCACCCACAGGATCTCGGGCACCCTCGGTTCTCACTTCTCAAACAGGTAGTGCGACACCCACCATTCTTCGCCGTTTCGGAAGCCGAACAGTTCAGCGCACGCCATGAAAAACATTCGCCAGCGGTTGAGCCACATTCCGGCGGCATCCGCTCCGTAAGTCGTCGCGAACAGCGCCAGCAATTCTTCGCGGTTCGCATCGAGATTCGCCAGCCACTCGTTGCAGGTTCGTTCGTAATGCCGGCCGCTCCAGCGCCAGCGGTCGGCCAGAGCGAGGTCGCGCTGATAGTGCAGCAACAGTTCGTCGCTGGGCATCATGCCGCCGGAGAAAAAATGCCGGCCCATCCAGTTCCCGGCTCCCTCCGTCTCGAACAGGTAAGGCGCGTTGCGATGGCAGAAGATGTGAACGAACAGCTTCCCGTCCGGAACGAGCCAGCCTGCGATCCTCCGCAACAACTCCTCATGGTTGCGGACGTGTTCGAACATCTCGATGGAGATGACGCGGTCGAAACGTCGTTCGCTCGTGAATTCGTTCACGTCGGCCGTCACCGCCCGCAGGTTTTTCAAGCCGCGATTTCGCGACTGAGTATCGATGAACAACCGCTGCGATTGCGAATTTGAAACCGCCGTAATCTCGGCATTCGGATAATTCCTCGCCAACCAGAGGGACAGCGACCCCCAGCCGCAGCCGAGTTCGAGAATCTGCATTCCGTCGCGCAGGCCGGCCCGTTCACACGTCAGCGAGAGTGCCGCGTCTTCGGCCTCGCCGAGCGACGCCGCGTCGTGGGGGAAGTAACAGCAACTGTATTTGAGGCGCGGTCCGAGCACGCGGTGGAAGAAGTCAGCCGGCACCTCGTAATGCTGTTCGTTGGCGGCGTCCGGGACGACGGCGATCGGGCTGCGGCGGCATTCGGTCAGGAACTCGCGAAGCCGCGCCTGCCGCACTTCGCAGGAGTCGCTTTCCAT
This sequence comes from Planctomycetota bacterium, assembly GCA_003388505.1. Lineage (GTDB taxonomy): Bacteria > Planctomycetota > Planctomycetia > Planctomycetales > Planctomycetaceae > MB-PLM-1. Next base: position 91,016 of record QQVO01000003.1, on the reverse strand, counting down.
CGACCGCAATCTCTGCCTCAGCAACCGGCGGATGCCGGCCCTCACCATGCGGTCCGGGATGCGCCCCTTCTCCGCTGCGTATAAGCCTGCATTGAGCAATTGCAACATCGACCTGCTCCCTGTTCCGTCTTCCTTACGGTGAGTTTTCGCGTGGTGCGCAGATTTCGCGTGCAGCAGATTCCGTGTTATGGACATCCGACTCGGCGGAGCGAGTCGGGTCCAATGGAGGTTTGCGTGCGTCCCGGTGAACGCGTCTCCGGGGCTTCCTTCACTTTGTTCAGTCCGGCCCCGGCCACCCGCCCGTCAATTCAGCGCTCGCAAGGCCTGAAGTGTTCACGCTTCCCAGATCAGATGCGCGACTCCCAGCGCCCGTTCTTCAAAGGCCGCCTGGCAGTAGCTGAAGTAGTAGTCCCACATGCGAATGAACCGATCGGGATACCCGAGGGCCCGCACATCTTCGAGCCGGGAGCGGAACCGGGTCCGCCACTCATGCAGCGTGCGTGCATAGCCCGGCGCAAAGTCGTTGAATCCCACCAGCCGCAGGTCGCCAGATCGTGCAGCCGCCTGTTGCAGCGAACTCACCGACGGCAGGCATCCTCCGGGAAAAATGTACTTCTGAATGAAATCGACCGACTTGAGATACCGATGGTGATACTGGTCGGGCATCAGAATCGACTGCACCAGCAGTCTGCCGCCCGGCTTGAGCAGGCGGCGGCATTGTGCGAAGTATTCGTCCAAGTACTGGTGGCCGACCGCCTCAATCATTTCGATCGAGACAATGTGGTCGAATCGGCCCTTCAGATCGCGATAGTCGTCGGCAAGCAGCGTAACACGGCCGCCCAGTCTGGCGTTCGCGATTCGTTGCCTGGCGACCGCATGCTGGTTTTTCGAGATCGTCGTGGTCGTCACCCGGCATCCGTAGTTTGTCGCCGCATGCACCGCGAGGCCGCCCCAGCCGGCGCCGATTTCCAACAGGTGGTCGGCCGGATGCAAATCGAGAGCGTTACAGATGTGATCCAGTCGGGAAATTTGCGCCTCTTCGAGGCTCATGTCCGGGCGTTCGAACATCGCCGACGAATACATCATTGTCGGGTCGAGAAACAGCCGGAAGAACTCGTCGCCGAGGTCGTAATGCGCGTGAATGTTGTGTCGGCTGCCGCGGCGCGTATTGCGGGATAACCTGTGGCCGAGTCGCGACGCACCCCGGCCGATTGACGACGCCAGGCCGTTGACTGCATCCAGCGCCTCGCTGTTGCGGCACAGGATGCGAAACAAAACGACCAGATCATCGCAGTCCCAGTCGCCGTCGAGGTACGACTCGGCCGCTCCGAGCGATCCACCCAGCGCGAGCCTCCGGTAGAACCGGTCGTTGTGCACATTCACCTTTGAGTCGAGATCGACCGCAACCCGGTCTCCCAGCACGTGCCGGTGACCGTGATCTTTCAGGATGATCCGCCCGTGCCGAACCTGCCGCAGGGCTCGAAGGACGCGTCGCCTAAGTAGAGGCCGGATCAGCGAGGGCGCGGTCCGGCCGCGGCTGTTGCCTTTGGCTGAGCCGCTCAAATCCAATGGATCAAGCCGGGAAGTGCGAAAGTCGACCGAGCGTGATGCAGACGTCATACGAGTGCTTTCTCCTTCACTCCGTTTGCGGAGGGATCGTTCAACTGTTGATCGCTGGAGTCGGGGTGAGTTTGATCCATCGCGTCGGAAGGAACGACGTTGCCGGGGTGTGGGTGAAACGGCACGCCCTTCCACCACAACCGAACCGCCTGCCAGTAGATGCCCGCTGCCACCTGGGCCGTCATGAGCGGGTAACGAACCAGCATGCGCGACAGTTGCCAGGTGGTGACCGGCCTGCGTTTGAGGTCGAGCGAGGCATGGAACTGCTCGTCCTCCCCGCAAAGGTTTGCAATATGAATCGACAGCCGGTCCCCCGGCGTCGCAACGGCCCAGCGATAGCTCATCTCCATTGGCAGGAACGGTGAGACGTGGAATTGCTTCGCGTGTTCGAAACGGATCGGGGGGGCGTTCTGTGCGAAACCGCAAGCGGTGTGTGGGAAGTCGCAGGCGGCGTGGGGTATCACGTAACAGTGCCGTTCGCCCCACGGTGTGTTATTGACTTCGGCGACGACGGCGGCAAGGCTTTCGCCGGTCTGATTGAAGCAGAAATAAAAACTGACCGGGTTGATGACGTATCCAAAGTAGCGGAGGTGCGTCAGCAGCCGGATCGGACCGGAGGGCCGGTGGCCGAGTTGATCGAAGACGAGGTCGCGGACCGCTTCATCCAGCGGCTGTTGCGGATCGCCCAGGTGATCACTGCGTAGGTAGCGGGCCGGCGCTGCGCGGCGGGCGGACCAGAACCAGCGACCGGCGAAGACCTCGTCGATCTCGCTCAGATCGAGATAGAGCAGGCATAGTCGGTATTCGAACCGGTGTTCAACCGGTGAGTGTCGGGCGTGGCGGACACGTCCTTCGTACAGGCAGCTATGCATGGACGGCCGCCTCTCTGGTTTTCACAGGCTCGGGCGCCTCGAACCGCCGGCAGACGGCCTGCGCGCTTCTCACTCCGTCCTCGTGGAATCCGTAGCCCCAGTAGGCGCCGCAAAATGATGTTCGCTTCGCACGGATCAATTCATGCTGCCTGCGTTGGGCGGCTGCTCTCGCAGTCGTATAAACCGGGTGACTGTAGCGGTAACACCCCAGCACTTTCCGGGGATCGACGGTCTCCTCTGCATTCAGCGTGACGCAGAATGTGTACCGCGACTCTATGTGCTGCAGGATGTTCATGTTGTATGTAACGCTCGCCCGCGAAGGCTGACCCGCCGGCAGTCGATAATTCCAGCTTGCCCAGGCCCGCTTGCGGCGCGGCAGCAGGCTCTCGTCGGTATGCAGGACGGCGGTGTTCGGTTCATAGGGAAATGCGGACAGGATCTCCCGCTCAGCCTCGGTCGCATCGCTTCCCAAAATGCCGAGCGCCTGATCGCTGTGGCAGGCGAAGATGATCTCATCGAACGAATGGACCTTACCGTTTTTCTCGCGGACGAGCACCCGCTGTTCTCCCCGCAACACGGAGCCGATGGGGGTCTGCAGCCGGATACGATCCCGGAAGGGCGCGGTCAGCGCCTCCACGTACGTGCGCGAACCTCCTTCGATGACCCGCCAGACCGGACGGTTGCGGAGGCTGAGCAATCCGTGGTTACGATAAAACTCGACGATGAACCGGATCGGAAATCGTTCAAACTTGTCGACGGGACAGGACCAGATCGCCGCCCCCATCGGCAGCAGGTAATGCTCGGCGAACCGCCGCGAGTATCTGAACTGACGTACGTACTCCCCGACCGTCATCGATTCATCGGGATGCGCGAGCACTTCGTCTGCTTCGCGATTGAACCTCAGAATGTCGCGCAGCATCCGATGAAAGCCGGGCCGCAGCAGGTTCGTCCGCTGGGCGAACAGGCCGTTGAGTGAGGTGCCGTTGTACTCCAGTCCGCAATCCCTGCAACTCACGCTGAAACTCATCGACGTCGGACGCGACGTGACGCCGAGGGTGTTGAGCAGGCGGGAGAACTCCGGGTAGGTCTGTTCGTTAAAGACGATGAATCCGGTGTCGATGCAGTGCTTCCGGCCTTTAACCCCGACATCGACGGTATTCGTGTGTCCGCCGATGTAGTCGTTCGCTTCGAAGAGCGTGATCTCGTGTCGCCCGTGCAGTTGATGGGCGGCGACGAGCCCTGAAATCCCTGATCCAATGATTGCGATTCTCATTCGAGTTGCCCTGCAACGGTCATTCAGCGCGGTCGTCGTCGCGCGGCGGTCAGGCCGCGAATCGGGAAGAAGCAGTGAGTGAGAAAGATGAACGTACGCACGGCGGATCGATGCGAACCGTGGTTGCACCGATCCACCGTGTCCTCCGCACGTCGTCGGGGGCCTATTTGCGGACCGACTTCAGCGATTCGGTGGAGAGAGGGCATTCCTTGCCGGACGCCTTGGCTGCCGGCTTTTTCGGAGGAAGAATCACCTGATCGATGACGTGAATCACACCGTTTGACGCGTCGATGTCGGTGGCCACCAGCGCGGCTTCGTTCACCTGGGCGACGCCGTCGTCTACTGAGATGTGAACCTCGGCGCCTTGCAACGTCTTCGCCTTGCCCGCTTTCAGCGCGGCGTCCGAATAGACACGACCGGAGATCACGTGATACTGAAGAATAGCGGCCAACTGATCCTGATTCTCAGGCTTGAGGAGATTCTCGACCGTGCCATCCGGCAAGGCGGCGAACGCTTCATCAGTCGGAGCGAAGACCGTGAGCGGTCCCTCGCTGGACAGGGCGCCGACGAGGTCGGCCGCCTCAGCCGCGGCGAGCAGGGTTTTGAACGTGCCGGCTTTCGCAGCGGTCGTCGGAATGTCGTCCGTTGCAGGCAGGATGACCGCGTCAATGGCGTGGATGACGCCGTTCGAGCACTTGATATCGGTCTTCACCACCTGTGCCGCGTCGACTTTCACACCTTCATCAGAAACCTTGATATCGACTCGTTGTCCGTTTAGCGTGGTCGCACCGTCGAGTTTCACGACCTGCTCCGCCATGACCGAACCCTTGACGACGTGGTAAGTCAGCACGCCGACGAGGGCCTCCTTGTTCTCCGGCTGGAGCAGGTTCTCAACCGTTCCTTCAGGCAGGTCCGCGAACGCGTCGTCCGTAGGCGCGAAGACCGTGAAGGGCCCGTCCCCCTGCAGTGCCTCGACGAGACCGGCCGCCTCCAGTGCGGCAGCCAGCGTCTTGAACGAACCGGCCTCCGCCGCAGTCGCGACAATGTCTTTCTTTTCCCCACCGTGCGCAGCCACCGCAGCGGTCAGAACGACGACCGCTGACAGACTCCTGCTCCAACAACCCAGGCGCGTCTTCATTGTCCTATCTCCGTAACTCGTTTCATGAATTTCGTTTCGGAACTGCGTGCACGCGACGCAAGAAAATCGTCCAAAACGTTCAACGAGTTCTAGGAGCCGGGAGTCGGACTTCCAACAGCTTTTCCCCGCGTTTTTTCGGAGACCGGTTTCAGACGGCGAAGCAGCCTGCGAGACGTCCTCAGCGCGTCGCCGCGACCAGGCGTTTTGCGTCGCAGAGGTGTTCGCGCACCGTTCCCAGCACGCGGGCCCTGCGCGACCACACGTACGACTCGAAGCAGACAGTTCTTCTGTGCGGCCAGATCGACTCCACGTACGAGCCGGGCGTCGCACAACTGTCGATTCGTTCGAGCGACGGGTCGAATCGCGGCGCCGCACACGCCAATTCGAGCTCGGACCAGAATCCGGGCATTCCTGCTTCGAACTCCGGGTCCCACCCGATCTTGAAGGCGTAGAGCGTGGAGCCCGCGCGGAAGTTGCACGTGCTCGCGATGGTGCGGCCGTTCAGCAAGAGGCGGCCGAACCAGACGTCCCGAGTTTTCGAGAACGTCAGCACCGTTTCCCGGAAGAACGCTTCCGAATCAGCGTTGTGGGCGAGGGCGGTGCCGGTGTCCCCTTTCCATCCCAGCCGCTCGAGATGCAGAAACTCGTCCGCGAAGTCTCGGACTCCCACGATCGGCGCGACCAGTTCGAAACGCACTTCACCCATTGCATCGAGCGCTCGTCGCGCCCGCCGCAACTTCTTGCGACGCGACTTTGAGCAGGCTGCGAGGAGGGCGTCGAGCGAAAGGGGCTCGTCCAGCGAGATCACGGCCCGTTCCGTTTCTCCCCGCGAAAAGTGCACGATTCCCTGACGACCGGCAATCGTGTGGAGGCGTCGTGCGAACGGCGAGTCGGCGTGCAGCATGCGAAAGCGGAGTCCATGCCATCTTCGCTGGGCCGACAGCGCTTTCAACAGTGCGGCGATCGCTGTCCCGGCCTGCTCCCGGTCGCACAACATCCCGTCCAGGAACGTGTAATCCGAGCGTAAGGACTCCAGATACATGAGCGGTGATGTTGACGTGACGGCTGACTCGCGAAACACCCCCGCAGCGAGCCATTCTCTCGTTTCTGAGTCTGCGACGATCAGAACAATCACCGAATGCGGATCCACCAGGTTCCGGCACAGTGCCGTCACGAAGCCGGGAGCAAGAAACGGATTCGGTTCGAGCGAATGCTCCGCCAGCGATGCCCAGCGTTTGAAGTCTGCCGGTTCCAGTCGCGAAAGGAGTTCGCTGCGTATGATGAACTCCCTCCCGTCGGCTGACGTCAAACGACGATCGATCTCCCGGTGAGCGCTCAGGGCAATCATGAGGCAGAACTTGTGCGTTGATTGCGATTCGGAGAAGACTGATGCGACATGACTATTGTGTGCGGCGATGGCACAGTTCGCAGCCTGCGCACGGCTGTCACGCGCGGAATCGGTGTTGCACAACGGCAACAGACGGACCAGCCCTGCGGACCGTCAGAACGCGCCCCGTCCGCAATCAGCGCTCTGATTCAAGAACCCGGAGCGTCACCCGTTCCGGCCGTGCCTGCTCCGAAGAGCGGCCCACCCCGGAATCGCACGCCGCCTGCGTGCGTCTCACAAGCCGCATACGGACCGGTCGCATGCCGGGCCAGACGCCGCGCCTTTACGGAGAGAATTCTGTAGCGTTCGGCACCAACAGCAATCCTTCTGTCGGCGCGGCGGCGCTTCGCTGCTGGATCTGGCGTGCTTGGCATCGTTTCGCCCCGTTACGCTTCGCTGCTGACTCGATCGCTCCAAGTGCCCCATTGTTCGACGCGACTTTTTCCAACTTGCTCCGTCCACAATTCGGACTGCAAAGCCTGCCGCCACTTCTTGTTGAACTCGACCACATCGATGACTTCGTAACCGCGTGTGGCTTTCTGCTTGCGGCTGAACTTTCCGATGAACATGTATCCGAAATCGTCGCACCAATGGGATCGATCGTATCGGAGAAGCTGCCCTTGCTCATATTCGTTGATCTGTCGTGTCACGTGTTGGTCATCGATCTCGAGATACACCGTGAACGCTCCCCATTCGTCACCTGCACAAGCAACGCCGTAGTTCTCGCGATGACCCTTCAAGTATCTCATCACCCTGTCCACTGGGATTCAAGCGGCAAGTTATCGCGTGTCCGGGGCCAATTCGTCTGGCAACAGAGATTCTGCCGGGATTCAACAAGACAAAACTTGAATTCAGCTTCGGACAGTCGCGTCCTGAAGCCCGCCGCTCACAGCCGCAATCGCAAACAACAGCCCCGTATACACCTTCGGATCGATGCAGCGACGTTTCGTGACCTTTTTACGCAGCCATTCGGCGCACTCGTCCAGCGGGACGACGTGGACTTGGATTTCCTCGTGTTCGTCGCCGCCGCCGTCCGTGACCCGGCGGACGTTTTTGGCCAGGTAGAAGTCGATCATCTCGCTCGACATCCCGGCTGAAGGAGGTCCGCGGAACAGGAATTCCAGCTTGTGGGCGCGGTAGCCGGTCTCTTCCAGCAGTTCCCGCCGGGCTGCCTTGGTGAAGGCTTCCGACTCGCTGCCCGGCTGGTCCCCCGCCAGTCCCGCCGGAATTTCGATCACCCGCATCCCAACGGCAGGCCGATACTGCTCGATCAGCACGATCTCCTGCTCCCTCGTGATCGGGACAATGGCGACGATTCCGGTGACTCCCACCCGCTCGGCGTACTCCCAGCCTGCCTCATCGACGAGTTGGAGAAACCGCCCTGCGGCGAGGATCTTGCGTTTTCCGGCGGATTTTCGAGGAGGCATACGGGGCGTTGCGGTCGTTGGTCGGTGACAGGCCGGCCGCCTATAATTCGGCCTGAGGAGCGGAAACGAATTTCGTCCGCCAGAGACCGCACCAGAGCCCACGGAACAAACCGTGGGCTTTCGCACAATCAGACAGGGGACCGGCCAGGGGATGGCTGCTTCGGACATTGTTATTCGCGGTGCGCGCGAGCACAACTTGCGCGGCGTCGATCTGACGCTGCCTCGAAACAAACTGATCGTCATGACGGGGGTGAGCGGCTCGGGCAAGAGTTCGCTCGCCTTCGACACGCTCTTCGCCGAAGGACAACGGCGTTACGTTGAATCGCTTTCAACTTACGCCCGGCAGTTCCTCGGCCAGATGCCCAAGCCGGACGTCGACTCGATCTCCGGCCTCGCGCCGTCGATTTCGATCCAGCAGAAGGTGACCTCGCGGAATCCGCGGAGCACCGTCGGCACGATTACGGAAATCTACGACTACCTCCGCGTGCTCTTCGCCCGCGTCGGGCAGGGTCATTGCGCCAACTGCGGCCGGCCGATCGCCGCTCAATCGACCGACCAGATCCTCGAAAGCATCTGCGCCCTGCCAGACGGCACGAAGTTCCAAGTGCTCGCGCCGATCATCCAGCAGCAGAAGGGCGAATTCCGCGACCTGTTCGCCGACCTGCTCAAGAAAGGATTTCTCAGAGCGCGCGTCGACGGCGAGGTCGTCTCGCTTTCGGACGATCTGGGTCTCAAGAAGCACTTCAAACACACGATCGAAGTGATCGTCGATCGACTCGTCATGGGGGAGGGCGTCCGTTCGAGACTTTCCGAAGCAATCGAGACCGCAGTGCGTCTCAGCGGCGGGACGCTGCTCGTGATTCCGGCTGAGGGCCAAGAGCCAAGGGACAAGGGACAGAGCGCTCTCGACTCTCGGCTCTCGACGCTTGGCCCTCAACTCTACTCCGCCAACTATGCCTGCGCCCCCTGCGGGATCAGCTATGAACCTCCCTCGCCGCAACTGTTCAGTTTCAACAGCCCGCTCGGCATGTGCGTCGACTGCAACGGTCTCGGATTGCGGCACGAGTTCGTGCTGGAGCGGATGATCGCTGATGAGTCGAAGTCAATCTCAAAGGGCTGCCTCGCGCTGCTCGGTTCGTTCCGCAAGGTCGGCCGCTGGCGGCGGCACATCTTCAAGGGGGTGGCGAACGCCATCGAGCAGGACTGCGGATTGCCGGAGGATTCGTTTCTCAAAACGCCCTGGGCGGAGTTGCCGGAGGAGGCGAAACAGCTCTTTCTCCACGGGATGGGCGACCGGCACATTACGTTTTCGTGGCGGCATTCCGGCGGGACGTGGAAGCACGGCGGAACCTGGTCCGGTTATCTCACCAACCTGCTCGACGACTACCGCAAGGCCCGCAATCCGATGCGGCGGCGGCAGCTCGAAAAGTACATGGACACCGTCGAATGCACGAGCTGTCACGGCACACGGCTGAATCCACAGGCCCGCAACGTCCGCATCACGAGCGAATCCGCACCGCCGTCCGTCGCGGACGCTGCCAGCGTGCGTTCCTCCGGACGCAATGGCCGATCGAGGCGGCGCGCACAGCCTGCGTGCGGTACGTTGACCCTCCCGGAAGTGTGCGCCCTCCCGGTTGCCGACGCCGTCCGTTTCTTCGACTCGCTGGTTCTCGACGAAACACAGCAGTTCATCGCCGAAGAAGCATTGAAGGAGATCCGGGGCCGGCTGGGGTTCCTGCTTCGCTGCGGTCTCGATTACCTCTCGCTCGACCGCACCGCGCCGACGCTCTCCGGCGGTGAATCGCAGCGAATTCGTCTCGCCGGGCAGATCGGCTGCGGCCTCGTGGGCGTCGTCTACATCCTGGACGAGCCTTCCATCGGCCTTCACCCCCGCGATAACGCCCTGCTGCTCGAATCGCTCTGCGATCTCCGCGACCAGGGGAACACCGTGATTGTCGTCGAGCACGATGAAGAGACGATGCGGGCCGCCGATCACATCGTCGACTTCGGGCCGGGACCGGGCGTCCGCGGTGGAGAGGTCGTTGCGCAGGGCACGGGACGGGACATTATTGCAGCCGAGCGGAGTGAAACCGGCGCTTACCTGTCGGGCAGGAAGTCGATTCCAATTCCCACTGAGCGCCGCTCGCCGGGCAAAGCGAAGCTGAAAGTCGTCAACGCGCGGCACAACAACTTGCAAAACGTCGACGTCGAGTTTCCGCTGGGGACGTTCATCTGCGTCACCGGCGTGAGCGGTTCAGGAAAAAGCTCGCTGGTGAACGACATCCTCTGGCAGGCCCTGCGCCGCGACGTCAACGGCGGCAAGGGGAATCCGGGGGCCCACACCCGGATCAACGGACTTCAGCATATCGACAAGGCGATCGACATCGACCAGTCCCCCATCGGACGCACGCCGCGCTCCAATCCGGCGACGTACGTCAAGCTGCTGGATGAGATCCGCGCGCTGTACGCGAAGCTGCCGCAGTCGAAGATGCGCGGGTACAAGCCGGGCCGGTTCAGCTTCAACGTCCCCGGCGGCCGCTGCGAAGCGTGCGAAGGACACGGCGCGACAAAGCTCGAAATGGACTTTCTCGCCGACATCTGGGTCCCCTGCCCCGTCTGCGAAAGCAAGCGGTTCAACCACGAGACGCTCGAAGTCCGCTACAAAGAGAAGAGCATCGCCGAGGTTCTGGAAATGGATGTCCAGGAAGCGCTCGACCACTTTCAGAATCAACCGAAGATCGCAGCCCTGCTGCAGACGCTGCACGACGTCGGCCTTGATTACCTCAAGCTCGGCCAACCGTCCCCCACGCTCTCCGGCGGGGAGGCGCAACGGATCAAGCTGGCCCGCGAACTGGGCAAGCGGTCGACCGGTCGGACGGTTTATCTGCTGGATGAGCCGACAACCGGACTGCATTTCGCGGACGTTGAGAAACTGCTGGAGGTGCTGCACGGGTTCGTCGACGCCGGCAATACGGTGATCGTGGTCGAACACAATCTCGACGTCCTGAAGACGGCCGACTGGATCATCGATCTCGGTCCCGAAGGGGGCGCGGGCGGCGGTTCGCTCGTCATCGAGGGATCGCCTGAAGAGGTTGCAGGCTGCCAACAATCGTATACCGGTCAGGCTTTGAAGGAGGCTCTCAGGCGGCGAAGTGCGAAACGTAAACGGGTTGGCAAGAAGACGACGAAAGCGCGGACTGCGTCCCGGACGGGCGATACCGAAATCCTGATCCGCGGCGCCGCCCAGCACAACCTGCAGCACATCGACGTCACGATTCCCCGCGATCGGATGAGCGTTTTCTGCGGCCCCAGCGGATCGGGGAAGTCGTCGCTGGCGATGGACACGCTCTATGCCGAGGGGCAGCGACGGTACGTCGAATCGCTCTCCGCTTACGCCCGGCAGTTTCTGGGCCAGATGCCCAAGCCGAAGCTGGACCACATCCAGGGGCTTTCCCCCGCGATCGCCATCGAACAGAAGACGGTCGGCAGTACGCCGCGCTCCACCGTCGGCACGGTGACCGAAATCTACGACTACCTGCGGGTGCTCTATGCCCGGCTTGGACAACCGCACTGCCCCGATTGCGGCAGCCCCGTCAGCCGGCAGACGACCGATGAAATCGTAGACCGCGTCATGTCTCACCCCAATGGCACGCGACTGATCGTCGCCGCGCCGCTTGATCCGCCCGTCGGACAGGACTTCGCCGCACTCTGGCAGCGGATCGCCTCGCAAGGGTTCCTGCGGGTCCGGATCGACGGCACGACGCACCTCATCGAAGACGTTCCCGAGATCGATCAGAAGCGGAGGCACGAGATCGAGGTCGTCGTCGACCGGATCAAGGTCGAACCCCGCTCACGGGGCCGCATCGCCGACTCGATGGAAGCGGCGCTCGATCTGGGCAAGGGGGTGGTGCATCTGCTGCACAGCGATTCCGAGATCCCGGAGGAGGAGTGGCGGGTCGACCGCATGAGTCTGCACTATTCCTGTCCCACCTGCCCGGCCGATTCGCAGCGAATCTTCGAAGAACTGACGCCGCAGCACTTTTCCTTCAACAGCCCGCTCGGCTGGTGCCCGGCTTGTGAAGGGCTCGGCGTTGAGCGCGGCACGAACATCGCCGCGCTGATTCCCAACCCGAACCTGACACTCCGCGAAGGGGCCGTCGCCGCGTGGCCTGATCCCGAACAGAACGCGCTGTTCCACCAGATTCTGGCGGCCCTCAACCGCGATCTCGGGCTCCCGCTCGATACGCCCTTCTACCAGCTCGATCCCCGGCATCAGCGGGTGATTCTGTATGGAACGGGCGATCGGTGGATCCGGGTCGAGAGTCAAGAGTCGAGAGTCAAGAGCGATGTTGACGCTCCTCTCGACTCTCGACCCTCGACTTTCAATATTCAGTACAAGGGCCTCTACCCAGCGATTGAAGAGGCCTCCCGTGTCTCTTATGCCGCACGGCAGCAACTGATGCACCTGGTCGGCGAGACGGACTGCAGCGTCTGCCACGGCGACCGGATTCGCGACGACTCAGCGGCTGTCAGGCTCAACGACACCACGCTCCCGCACCTCTGCCGGCTTCCGCTGGGAGAGACGCTCGAGTTCCTCAACGCGATCAAGCTCGATCGCAGTGGTCAGCAGGTGGCGGGTGAATTGTTGCACGAGGCGATCCACCGGCTGACATTTCTGGTCGACGTCGGTCTGCACTATCTGTCACTCGACCGATCGATGCCGACTCTTTCCGGAGGCGAGTCGCAACGCATCCGCCTGGCCGGGCAGATCGGGCGGGCGCTCACCGGGGTTCTCTACGTCCTGGACGAGCCGACGATCGGACTGCATCCGCGCGACAACGGACGGCTGATCGAAGCGCTGCACAAGCTGCGGGACATCGGCAACACGGTGGTCCTAGTCGAACACGATCGCGAAGTCCTCGAATCGGCCGATCGCCTGTATGACTTCGGCCCCGGCGCGGGGCGATTCGGCGGCCTGGTCGTCAGCGACGGGACGCCCCGGCAGATCGCCCGCCGCGGGAAATCCTCGTTGACCGGCGCGTATCTCTCCGGCCAGCGCTCCATTCCGATTCCGAAGCAGCGACGCGTCAATCGGATGGAATCTCCGGATCGCGAAGATGTCTCGCAGGTCTACGAGACCCCCACCGGCAACTGGCTCACACTGACTGACTGCCGGCACCACAACCTGCGGGGAGTTGACTTGCGAATTCCGCTCGGTGCGCTCACCTGTGTCACCGGACTCTCCGGCTCCGGCAAGAGTTCCCTCGTCGAAGAGACGCTCGCCCGCGCCGTTGCCCGCAGGCTGAATCGTTCCGGTGAGGCGCCGGGACCGTTCGGGGAACTGCGCGGCGTGGAACATCTCAACAAGCTGATCGTTGTCGACCAGCAGCCGCTCGGGTCGACGCCTGCCTCCAACCCCGCCACCTACACCGGCGTGTTCGAACTGATTCGGGAACTCTTCTCGCGCGTCCCGGATGCGCGCGTGCGGGGCTATCGTCCCGGCCGGTTTTCCTTCAACCGGCCCGGCGGCCGCTGCGAAGACTGCGAGGGAATGGGGCAGAAGAAAATCGAAATGCACTTCCTGCCCGACGTGTGGGTCGAATGCGACACCTGCCGCGGCAAACGCTTCAACCAGGAGACGCTGGCGGTCAAGTTCCGCGGCCACTCGATCGCCGATGTCTTGGAAATGTCGATCGGACAGGCGCTCGAGTTGTTCGGCAACATTCCCAAGATTCGGGCTCACCTGGCGACGCTGGCCGCCATCGGGCTGGATTACCTCACGCTTGGGCAAGCGGCGCCCACACTGTCCGGCGGAGAAGCCCAACGCGTCAAGCTGGCCGCCGAACTGGCGCGTCCGCACGGCGGGCAGACGCTCTACCTCCTCGACGAGCCGACCACCGGGCTGCATTTCGACGACATCGCCAAACTCCTCAGCGTTCTGGGCAGTCTGGTGGAGCAGGGCAATACAGTCGTCGTCGTCGAGCACAATCTCGACGTGATCAAGATTGCCGACTGGATCGTCGATCTCGGCCCTGAGGCGGGAGTCGACGGCGGACGCATTGTCGCGACCGGCACTCCCGAGGAAGTCGTCGCCCGATCGAACGGCAACGGGCTGCGGTCATACACCGCCGAACTGCTGGCGCCGGTCCTCGCAGAGGGCGCGCGGGGCGACATCGAAGTCTTCAGCGCCCAGCAGGCGGCGAAGAAGCGGTCGGGTGACGTCGAACTCAAAGAGGTCGGCAAGGACAGTGATGTGCCCTGGAAAGTCGACGGTCGAAAGTGGCACACGCAACAACGCCCGGCGCGAAACGGAAAACCGACAAGGTGGGAAGGCAGCGCCCTGGAATACGTGGCCGATCTGCTGGCGGAGCAGGACGGTCTCAAACCGGCGAATTGGAACGACCAGTCCACCGTCGAGATCACGGCCGATAAGAAAGCCGGAACCGGTTGGTTCCTGCACGCCCTCACCGGCGACGAATGGCTGCTCCGCCTCTATTTCCGCGTGCCGAAGAAAACGTTCGACGCCGAGCAGTTGAAACAGCGGCTTTCACTCACGAGTGTCGACGACATCGACGAACTCCCCGTCTACGGCCGCGGCGAGCGCCTGCGGATCAAGAACCGCAAGGGACCGTTTCAGGAAATCATGCTCGACGTGCACTGGAAGCGGGAGATCGATACACCGGAATTCCGGGAGTTTCTCGATCAGGCGGCGCGAGCCTATTTGAAGCGCGTCGAGTCGACAGGCACTTCAGCCGCGGACGTCACGCCCTGGAAGGTGCTGGGACGCAAGTGGCACCTCTCTCGCAAGGGATTCCCAAGCCACAAGCGGGTGGCTTGGGAGCCGGAAGTCCTCGAAGACCTGATCGGCCTCATCGAGCAGTCCTGTCCTGAGGCCGAATTCGACTGGGCCAACAAGCAGGTCGTCTACGTGCGCCAGAACGGATCCGAAGAGAAGCGCGTTCAGATCCACACCAAACGCCGCGCAGGCGTTGACTTCACGCTGCTGACCGATCCCGGAGAGATTGCGCTGGGGCGGATCGCTTCGTTCGGCGCCGAACGCGAAATCGTGCCGCGGAGCGACGGTCGGCAGGCCGTCCGGATCCGGTTGGACGACGCCGGACAATTACAGCAGCCGGCGTTTCGGAAGTTCGTGAAGCAGCAGTTTTCGGGTCGAGATTGACGGTTGCAACGAGTGTGAGACCGGCAGCCGACGCGCCGGGAACGGAACCGGCTCAACCCGACTTGCCAGCCGTTGCGTCGGATGCTCTGATGGACTCCAGGGAAGCCGTACCGGACAGGTCCGTTCCGATTCGCAGGGCGCCGTTCGCGGCTGGGACTTGAATCGCGAACCGAAATCGGAAAGTGGGTTCATGCTGAACTGGAAGATTCTCTCGATCTTCGGGATGGTTGTGTTCGCCTCGGCGGCGGGCGCGTTTCACTGGCTGACGGCTCCGCAGGAACTTCCGCAGGCGAATCAACACACAACCTTGCGGCCCGTGGCGCCTTCGTTGACGGTGACTTCCGACGACGCGATTCCCGCGGCGGATCGACCGGCGACGCCCATGGACGAATACCGGCTGCTCCTGGACCGTGCGGAAGACTATCTGCAGTCCACCGAAGGTTACACGGCGACCTTTATCCGCCAGGTCCGCAAGGACGGCGAACTGCTGGACCGCGAGCAGGTTGCGATCAAGATTCGTCACGACCCGTTCGCCGTCTACATGAAGTGGCAGGACGACGACGGGCAGGAGGCGTTGTATGCCGACGGTGAGAACGACGGCAAGGTGCTGGCCCGCCGTTCGCGCGGCTTCTTCCGGAACACGATCAAGCTCGATCCGACCAGCCGTATGGCGATGGAAGACTCGCGGTACCCGATCTACGAACTCGGCATGCTCGAACTCGTCAGAAACGCCAAAGAGGCCCTCTCCGCTTGTCCGGACATCGATGCAATCGGGTGCGAGGCAGAACCCGCCCAGTTCGACGGCCAGCCGACCCTCCGGTACACGATCACGTTCGATTCCCCCGAATTGCAGCCGGTTTACTCGAAGTGCGTGATCTATTTCACCATCGAGAATCCGATGCCGCTGCAGATCACGTCCGACGGCTGGAAGGAAGACGGCTCGCCGCAGGAGTTGATCGAGCACTATCACTATCAGAATGTGCAAATGAACCCCGGCTTCGCCCCTGACGAGTTCAAACCCGAGCACGAAGCCTACGCCTTCCGCAGATAGCACCGACTACAACATTCGCGAGGCTTTCTCGCATCCCCTCGTCCCCGAATGTCCGATTGGGAACGGGCGTCGCTGGGGTGAATCGATGACACCTCGGAATTCGGGCGTAACGACAGGTTTTTTGTAACCCTCCTGTAACACACTGCGCATCCGTCCGCTGCAAACTGTGGACAGACGCCAAGACAGGAGAATACCCATGAACTGGCTGCAGAAACTGGCATCGGCCGCGAATTCCGCTGACGGCTCCGCCGATCTTGAATCGGCGAAACAGATCTCCCGCGAATTCTTCGGGGCCGCCGCAGAAAAGTCCGGCGCCTGGAAGCGGAAGGCGACTCAGCGATTTGACGCCGCGGCTGAGAAACTCGCTCAGACCTGCAGCGAATGGACCGGCCGTGAGACTTCGGCCGCTGACGTGAAACGGGCGACGAAAATCGGAGCGGTGGTCGGCGCCGTCGTTGCCGCCGGGCCCGTCGTGGGGATGGCCATGCGACAGGCCAGAGCGAACGGCCTGCCCGCTGGCGGACAGCCTGGTCTCACGGGCGGAGCCTCGGAAGGCATACTCCCGTCCGTGGCGGCGACTGATCCGTCACAGGAATGGGAGCAGGACGACATCGCCTACGATCAGATGCAGTACGACAACCTGCAGGATCACCTCGCCCACCAGGACCAACTCCACGACGTGATCGACGATCAGATCTCGTACAACGCATCACTCGACTACGGCGGCGGCTCCTTCGATTAATGAGTCGCGCTCGCTCGTTTCTCAACTTCTATTTGCGAACACCGAAAGCGAATGCGTCCGAATGGAAGTTCCCGCACAAGCTGACGACGAGTGTCATAATTCCTCCACTGTAGCCGGGCTCACTGAGCCCGGGCCTTGCTACAACGCAGCCGACGGATCTGAGCTTAGATCGGGCTGCGGAGCATGCGGATAATCGACCGGCTGATACGCGATCTCGAGTTCCGGCGTCTCCAACCGCTCGCCGTCCTGCACGCGCGAGGTCAGCGCGCGGTCAAGAATGCCGCTGGTCAGCAGGGTCCGTTCCACCGGATAGCTCGGTTTCCCTGTGTGCACCATCCGTTCGATGGCCTTCAACAGGTACGCGAAGTGTGGAACGGCCGGCTCCCACCGCTCTTCAAACATCGTTGCCTGCAGTTCCTGCTTCCCCTTCACTTTGAGAGCGACGGAACCCCGACTCACGGTCGACAACATGAAGATCGCCCCCTGCAACCCGTCCCGGTAGCGGAACAGGAACAGCGTCGCGTGCGGATCGTCTCGGATTTCGCGATCGCCGATGCGGGGGACGACTTTCAGGGCCGCTTCAAACAGTTCGCGTGAAACCGTTCCTGCATCAACGGTCCGCCAGACGTCCGCTCCCTCCAGACACTGCACCGATTCGACTCCGCGCTCGGCATTCGCGCGTCGCTCCACGAGGCATTGGAAGGATTCCAGCGCATGGAAGCCGTAGATGTCGAGGCCGCTGTAACCGATCCCCACCGCCGCCTCGATTTCGCATCCCATCGGAACCTCAAGCTCCGGATTTCGATAGGTGAGCGGGAGCGACGACCCGGCCATGAACGGGACTTCCATCTGCACGGCGCGGTCATACATCCATTTCGCGTCTTCCCAGAGAGGCCCGGGGTGCTTGTCGCTGAACACCGGTACGACGCGGCCGTGCTTTTGAAAGACGTCCGTAATCTCTTCGAAGAAACGGCGGCGGGGATAGAGCGTCTGCCCCTTTTCGTTGACGGGGTAACTCCCGTGCTCGCCGATGCTGATGACGCCCTCGACCGGCACCGAATTCCCCCCGACCGTGACTGCCTCTTGAATCGATTCAAATATCGGCACGCCGTGCTTCTCGGCCATGCCGCGCGCCTGGTCGTTTTTCGGAAACTGCTCGACGTAAAGCGATTCCAGTCGCAGCGCCGGACCCGGTCCTCCGTCCTGCTCCCAGCCTTCCAATATCTTGCCGAGCAGAACATCAGCGTGGGATCCGGGAAACCACACGGTGGCGACCGCAGCCACCGGCTTGGGGGCCGGCGGCTGCGGTCCGTCGGCGAACAGCGCGTTGCGCAGGGGGCTCGCGGCCAAAGCCGCCGTCGTTCCGGCCAGCAGTTTTCGGCGGGAGATGGTGTGCTGCGCTGTCATGTCGGTTCTCCTTCACGCGTTCGCTTCCGTCTTTTCGGCCGTCCGCTCCCGTAACACACCCCAACCGATGTACACGGCCCAGAACAGGGCCGTTCCTCCTGCAAATAGGAACCGTGCCGACGTCGACAGGTGGCTCTGCCGCAGATAGCTCTCGATCACCGCCGCCGCGACGAGCATCAGTCCGATGCCGACTGCCGTCTTCGCCGCTTCATAACCGGCCAGACGAAGACTGTCGGCCCGCGACATTTCCCCCGGCCGGAGGACGGATCGCCCGAGCATCAGCCCGACGCCGCCACAGAGGATGATCGCGCCGATCTCGGTCACGCCGTGCGGCAACAGCCACGCCCAGACTTCCCACGTGATGCCCGCCTGATGGTGAATCGCGACAAACGCCCCCAGAATCATGCCGTTGTAAACCAGCAGTAAAACAGTCGGGACGCCGGCGAGCACGCCAGACGCCATCGACAACAGTCCGACTTTGAAATTGTGCTGAAACAGAAACGTCGCAAAGAAGAACTTCTCGCCGCCTCCCTCGTCGCGGCCATATCGCAGGAATTCCTCCAACTGCTCGCGTGTCGCGCCCGGCTGCCGGGGATCGCCCGGCATCGAGAGGGCGTAGGCGGCCATCGTGTCAGTGACCGCCAGGTGGTACGCGAGGAAACCGCCCGCGATGAACAGCACCAGCGCCAGTGCATGAAGCCGCAGATTCCGCGCGATGCACCGCGCAAATCCTTCGACAAAGAATTGCACCGTTCCCGCCAGAATCGAGCGCCGCGGCGGCAGGTAGATCAGGCTGTGGGCGGCCGCGGTCAGACCGTTCAGATAGTCGATCAGCCGGCGATCGGTCGTGCGCGTCGAGGCCCGCGCCAGATGAATCGTCGTCCGCCGATAGAGCACGTCCAACCGGCTCAAATCCTCTGCCGAGAAATCCCGCAGCGAACGCCGGCCGCGGCGTACCAGCCGCTCCAGTTCGTCCCAGTCCTGCTTGTTCCTCGAAACAAAACTGCTCATACTCGTCTGCGAACGTTCTTACGCCTCTCCGTGCAACTCACGTGTGAGACCCTGCCTTACTGCGAGAATGCGACCTCGTGCCCAAACTTCTCTTTAGGCACGGGCTTGGCAACTCCTGAGTGGCGTTCCAGAACAGAAGTTTGGGAACGAGAATCTCATTCCGTACGTTCCGTGGCTGCCGATTCGTAATCGTCTTCAATCGACAAACTGTGAGTCCGCCAGGTGTCCTCCGGGATTGAATTCGAAACCCCCGAAAACGTCGAGATCCGCTACCAGCCGGGCGGAGTGGGGCACCGTTTCGTTGCCTGGCTGATCGATCAGATTCTAGTGATCCTCGTCTCGATCTTCCTGTTCTTCGCGATTCTGATCGCCGGCATCTTTTTCGGGGCGATTCTCGACCAGGTGATGGACCGGGTCTCCAAGCTGTTCCGCGACTCGAACACCGACCCCCGCGCCGGGCAGCAGTTGGTGATGTACGCCGCCGGCTTCATCGCCCTTCTGCTCGGCTTGGGCAATATGTTGTACTTTATGGCGGCTGAATTTTTCATGCGGGGCCAGACGGTCGGCAAGCGAATGATCGAGATTCGCGTCGTCAAAGCCAATGGCTTCGCGCTCGATCCCGTCAGCATTCTCGTGCGGAATATTTTTCGCCTGATCGACAACTTCGCCCCGCTCTGGATCGTCCCGGTGCTCTCGAAAAAGGGGCAAAGGCTGGGCGACATGGTGGCAGGGACTATCGTCGTCGCCGACAAGCCGGCCCCGCTCTGCCGCGTTCGGGAAGAACTCGCCGACCGCGTCGCTGCTGATGCGAAATTCCGCTTTGATCATGCGACGCTCAAGCGTCTCCGTCCGTTCGACTTCGACACCGTCGAACAGGTTCTGGACCGCTGGGACGACGTGCCCCGCCCGCAGCTGGAGTCTCTCCTCGACCGGCTGATCGATCCACTCGCCCGCCGGCTGAAGGTCGACGCGCCGGCAGACTCCGACCGGCTTGCCTTTCTGGAAGACCTCATGGCGGCCGAATACCGCCGTCAGTCTCGCAGCCTCGCGTAAACGGCATGATCGCCGCTGTCGTCAACGTCCCGCGAGTTCGCCTTGGCCAGGTGACGCTCCCGTACAACTCAAAATGACATCTGACAAATGCGAATTGGCAAGTGAACGAGGTTGGGTGTCGCCACACACTCACATTTGTCAATTGTCAATGTGGATTTCTCATTGGCCGAACCGTTCGACGGATGGGCAACACAACAAAGGCACTCGCTCTACTCTTTTTCCCGCCCCCATTCCTTCGCCAGTTCCACCAGCACGTCGACAGATTGCTCCATCTCCTTCAGACTGGCCCACTCCAGCGGCGAATGCGGGTTGTGCTGCCCGCACGACAGGTTCGGGCAGGGCAAGCCCCGCTCGGTCATTAACGCTCCGTCCGTACCGCCGCGGATGATGTCCAGCTTCGGTTCCAAACCGGCCGCCCACACCGCCGCGACCGCTTTCTCGACCGCACGCGGTTCGCGTTCCAAACCGTCCCGCATGTTTCGATACTGTTTCCTGACGGCGACGTCGATCGTCGCACGGGGATGCTCCGTGCGCAACCGTTCGGCAATCGAGTCTAACAAGGCGGCGTACTCTCCCAGCCTCGCCGTCTCAAAGTTCCGCAGAATGATTCGCGCCGACGCCTCCGCCACGCCGCCTTCAATCACGTAGGGATGCAGGAACCCCTCGCGGCCCTCCGTCGTTTCAGGAGACAACTCGTCAGTCGGCAACTCGGTGATGAACCGGCTCAGAATCCGAATCGAGTTCACCATCCCTTTCGTCTTGCCTTCCGACGGATGTGAGTTCACACCCCGCACGGTGACGATCGCCAGGTCTGCGGAGAACGTTTCGCAGTCGACGACGCCGACGCCGCTCGAATCGAGCGTATAGCCGCACATGCCGCCGAGTTTCTCAAAGTCGAGGTTTTCAATGCCGCGGCCGATTTCTTCATCGACGGTGAAGCAGAGTCGTACCGGGCCGTGCGGGATGTCCCGGTTCAGCATCAATCGCGCGGCGGTCGTCATGATGACCGCGATGCCTGCCTTGTCGTCCCCACCCAGGAGCGTGGTGCCGTCGGTGGTGATGATTGTTGTCCCGACCAAGTTCTCCAGCGCCGGGTTGTCGGCGACTCGCAATACGAGGGAGTCGCCCTTCGGGAGCGGAATGTCGCCTCCCGGATAGTTTTCGTGGACAATGGGACTCACGTTCGTTCCCGAGTACTCCGGGGACGTATCGACGTGCGAATTCCACACGATCGTCGGTGCGTCGTGGGACACCGTCGCAGGGACGGTTGCCATCACAATCCCGTGCTCATCGCAGGAGACATCATCCAGACCGAGTTCGCGGCATTCCTTCGCCAGCAGCCGGCTCAAATCCAACTGCTTGGTCGTGCTCGGGGACGTCTCGCTCGTTTCGTCCGATTGTGTGTCGATCCGCACGTAGCGCAGAAACCGCTCCAGCAGGCCGTCCATGAGATGTGCTTCCGTTTTGCTTCAGGGGCGTGGGATGAACGCGGGGACGGCATCAGCCTAGCGGTTCTCTCAATCCACCGCCAATTCGTATGATGTCGTCTGCAAACCACTCACCACGCAGGGAGAGAAACACCGTGCAGATTCCGCAGACCGAGCGATTTCACCGGGCGCTGGCCGTGTTGTTCGGACTGTCGTTGCTGACAGCATCCGCAGCGGCCGATGATCGGCCCGCGGACGAGAAGGAAACGGAGATGCTGGCTGAGTTTGAACAGCAGTTGAAGAGACTGAATTCAGCGATCGAAGACGACCCGAACAACGTCGACCTCTACTCCCGTCGCGGCGACCTGCACTTCTTCCTCGCCCAGTATGATGAGGCGGTCGCCGACTACGATCGCATGGTGGAGTTGGAGCCGAAGCTCGACTCCTCTCATTGGCGCCGCGGGATCGCCTACTTTTACGCGGGGGATTACGAGCAGGCGGCCGGACAGTTCGAGCGGTACCATTCATTCGACAACGTCGACCGCGAGAACGGCATCTGGCGGTATCTGTCGCAGTTCGAAGCGTACGGCAAGGAGAAAGCCCGTGAGGGTCTGCTCAAGTACGAGAAGGACGACCGGGAGCCGTTCCCCGACGTCTACCGCCTCTTCGCCGGAACGATCACCGCCGACGAAATTCTGCAGCGCATCGCCGATGCGGACATCAGCGACCAGGAGCGGGAAAAGCGGCTGTTCTACGCCGAACTGTACATCGGCCTGGAGCTGGCGGTCTCCGACGAACCGACGGAAGCGCGCCGCCACCTGGCAAGAGCCGCCGAGAACACCTGGCCGGAACCGGCCGGCTACGGACCGCGATACATGTGGCACGTCGCCCGCCTGCATCGGGATCTGATTGACAGGCAAGCGGACGACGAAGCACAGCGGCCAGTCGATGAATGACGGTCTGATCGCCGACCGATTCTCAGTATCCGGCTGCCTACTGGGGACGGCCGTCGGTGACGCCATCGGACTTCCCTACGAGAACCTCTCCCGCCGCCGCGCACAGAAACTTCTTGGCCCGCCGGACCGGCACCGTTTCTTCTTTCGTCGCGGCATGGTTTCCGACGACACCGAGCATGCCTGCCTCGTTGCGCAGTCCCTCATTGCCTCCGGCCTCGACGCCGGCGAATTCCAGCGGCAATTCGCACGACGACTCCGGCGTTGGCTCTGCGGAGTGCCCGCCGGAGTCGGCAAGGCGACGCTTTTCGCCGGTTTCCGGCTCTGTCTCGGCTTCTCTCCGGATCGCAGCGGCGTCTTCTCGGCAGGCAACGGGCCTGCGATGCGTTCGCCACTGCTCGGTCTCATCGCCCGCGACGAACGGCATCTGGCCGACCTCGTCCACGCTTCGACGCGCATCACGCATACCGATCCCAAGGCGGAATGGGCGGCGCACGCCGTCGCCCTCGCCGCGCGCGAAGCCGGACGCTCCGAGAATCCCGACGCCGGCCGCTATCTTCACACCGTGCGAGCTGCGATCGGTGAGAACGGAGAGGAACTCCTCGAACTGCTCCATGCCGCCGTCGACAGCGCGTCCCGGGGTCAGCCCACACCCGACTTCGCCGCAGCCCTTGGATTCCCGCAGCGCGTCACGGGTTATGCCCTGCATACTGTTCCGGTCGCCGTTCAGGCCTGGCTGCTCCATCCGCGCGACTTCTCACAAGCAGTGACCTCGGTGATTGAATGCGGCGGGGACGCTGACACAACTGCCGCGATCGTGGGAGGCATCGTCGGCGCTGCGGTTGGCGTGGAAGGGATTCCGAAGGCTTGGATCGACGGTCTCTTCGAGCATCCCCGCAGCGCGGCCTGGATGAACAGGCTCGCGGAGCAACTCGCACGTGTTGCTGAATCCGGAAACCCCGAACAGCCGATTCGCCTGCCGCTGCTTCCACTGCTCGTGAGAAATCTGCTCTTCCTCAGCATCGTTCTCACCCACGGATTCCGCCGCCTGCTGCCGCCGTACTGACAGAGTCTGCCGACTCAGTTGGCGGCGTCGCGCGACGACGCGCGATCGGACCCACAGCTAATCGAGTAGTCCGCCGATCTGTTCGTGCACGCGCTGGCTGTTGCGGATCACCAGCACTTTGAGCGGCTGGTAGTAGGTGATCGCTCCCCGCCCGCCGGCGTCCTGCCAGGATTGGGGTTCGATCGTGGCGGTGATCAGATCGATCAGTTCCTGCGCCTGCGCCCGCTCCGCCTGCAGAGACGCCGCTCCTCCGCCGAACGTCGACGCGGCGTCGCGTCGCGCCTGTGAGAGATTCCTGCGCTTCTCGCGCTGCGCTTGCCGATCGAGACGCAGCCGCTCACGGGAGAGGATTTCGCGCGCGTCCTCCAGCCGGGCTTTTGTTCGCCGCCGCATTGAGACCAGTTCGGCTCCTGGGATTTCAATCTCGTCGTAGAGGGCGGTGTAGAGCACGATCAGATCGGGGGCGACGTCAAAAGGCTCAATTTCGCGTTTGCGGGCCGTGCGGAGCGTGATGTCGTCGAATGCGATGCGCAGTTGGTCCGTGGTCCACGGCGCGGCTGCGATCCCCTCCGCCGGCGATCCGGCTGCAACCGAAGGATCGATCAGAACGACGTAGAGGAGGAGATGCGCACACATGGAAAACTGCTTCGATCGGCCCACGCCCCAAGTCTATCAAACCCCGGCGAGACGATCACGCCTTTCGACCGCAGATCAATGATCCGCGTGCCGCACACTGACTACAACGCCAATTCACCCTTCACCGCAGCGAACTGCTCGACCGCGAACTCCAGATCCTCCCGCGAATGCGCGGCTGAAATCTGCGTCCGAATTCGCGCTCTGCCTTCGGGCACGACCGGGTACGAGAACCCGATCACATACACCCCCTTCTCCAGCAGCGCATCGGCCACGCGCGCCGCCAGCGACGCATCGTAGAGCATGATGGGCGTAATCGGGTGCACGCCCTCCAGCACATCGAAGCCGACCTTCGCGATCTCGCTTCGGAAGTACCGCGTGTTCTCCTCCAGCCGGTCGCGCAGTTCCGTCGACGACGTGAGAATCTCCAGCGCCTTGATTGAACCCGCCACGATGCACGGAGCAACCGTGTTGGAGAACAGGTACGGCCGGGACCTCTGCCGCAGCAATTCGATAATCTCCTTGCGGCCGGAGGTGTAGCCCCCGCTGGCCCCTCCGAGCGCCTTCCCCAGTGTCCCCGTGATGATGTCGACACGGTCCATCACGCCGTGATGCTCATGCGTGCCCCGCCCCTTGGCGCCGATGAAACCGACCGCGTGTGAATCGTCGACCATCACCAGTGCATCGTATTTCTCCGCCAGATCGCAGATTCCCGGCAAGTTGGCGAGATAGCCGTCCATCGAGAAGACCCCGTCGGTGGCGATCAGCCGGTGCCGCGCCGACGCCGCTTCGCGGAGTTTAGCTTCAAGGTCGTCCAGGTTGTTGTTGCGGTAACGGAAGCGTTGTGCTTTGCAGAGCCGGACGCCGTCGATGATGCTGGCGTGGTTGAGTTCATCGGAGATCACGGCGTCTTCGGGACCGAGCAGGGTCTCGAAGAGTCCGCCGTTGGCGTCGAAGCAACTGGTGTAGAGGATGGTGTCCTCCATCCCGAGGAATTCGGTCAGCCGCTGCTCCAGATCCTTGTGGATCTGCTGCGTCCCGCAGATGAACCGGACGGAGGCCATGCCGTAACCCCAGCGGTCGAGTGCGTCGTGGGCGGCCTGGATGACGTCAGGGTGCTCGGCCAGTCCGAGGTAGTTGTTGGCGCACATGTTGAGCACGGGTTGCTGGCCGCCGGCGACTTCGATCCGCGCGTCTTGCGGAGTCGTGATGATCCGCTCGGCTTTGTACAGGCCTGCTGAACGGATGTGCGCGAGTTGGTCGGTGAGGTGTTGCCTGAGGCTGCCGTACATTGATTGCTCGCTGTTCGCGACGAGAGGGATCACGCCAAGACGCGAAGGCGCGAAGGCTGATTGATCCGGGGGCATTGACGGAGCCTGACGACGGAATCGTCAAACTCCGCTGCGCCGTAGAGCACGCACGCCTGTCCCCCCATCAGCAGACAGCTCACGCCATTCGTCCGCATCGAAGAAAGGACTTTGCGTGTCGGGTTCGGGATCAAGGCTGCCTCCCAGCGCCAGGTAAGTCGCCCACATTTGGTCCTGTGCGGCCCACCGTTCCTGCGGCGTCATCCGATACCACTCCGCCCATTCGGCGGTCGTGACGTCTTCGGGTTCGATGCGGCGGGTCATAACGGGAATCACGGTTCAGGCCAGGTGGTTGAGTATCAGTCTCCGAACTCCGAGTGCGGCGCGTCAATACCACTGGTAGGCGTAGCGGTCGAAGGTCTCGCGGGCGGCGCCACGTCGGGTGGCGTCGGGGAATCGGGCGAGTTGGTTTCGTTGCCTGCCGAGTTGTTTGTGAAGCCGCTCATCGGCAAGTTGATACGAGGTCCAGTCGGTTCCCCCGTCCTTGCTCGTGTCGAGTTTCTCCAGCCGCTCGGAGAGCATGGCGCGGACGCCTTCCCGGATAACTGGATCATCCGTCTGCAGCAGGGGTGAGAGTGTGAGGAGGTTTTCGGCGTCACGCGAGTTCTTCCGGTTGATGGAGCACCAACGGCAGACAGTTGACGTAGTGATGGAAGTCGTCGTCTGTCGTAAAGACAGACCACCCGCGGCGAATGGCGACGGCGCACAGCAGGAAGCCGGTCGCGGTTCCCTGAACGCCCCGTTGCCGGCACACGTTGTTGCAACGTGCGGCCTCCTCGTAGTCCTCCTGGGAGAGGAGGACGTCGGAAAAGTGCTGCAAATGCTGACGAAGCGACTCAAATTGCGCCTCGGAACGGACGCCCGAGAGAATTTCCTGACGAACAGGTCCGATGATTTCGGCGCGACCGGTGCGGATCAGCTCTTCGAGATTAAAGACAATCCGTCGATCAGTTTGCCGAAGCTGCCGTTTACGGCGTCGCAGCGCCAGCGACCAGATGGGCGTGTCAACCAGGATGTTCATGGCGACCGCTTCCGCCGCCGCTCCGTCTTGTAGTTGTACTTCGGGTCGTAGTCGATCGTCCCGAACAACTCGAGAATCTCGAGTTGCTTGCGGCGCTGCACGTACTCCTTCAGTGCTGCGGTCACGGCCGCCTTCTTCGTCTTGTGCCGTCCGACACGGCGGGCGTCTTCGATCAAACTGTCGTCAATGGCAAGGTTTGTCGGCATGAGGGCGACCGTGATGTCACACATTAGGATGTGTGATTATCCACACAAGTTGTCGGACCCGTCAAGGCCGGTGTGGGCGTACACGGGATTCCGTACCGCTGCATACTTCGACACCACGCCCCCATGTTGAATCTCGACGAGAGGGCTGGGGCGTCGAGCGAAATCGGGAAAGCGGTCCCAGGAATTCACATGTCCATCCAATCCAGAATCACCTTGCCCGACTCTCCCGAGGTCATCGCCTCGAAGCCTCTCTCGAATTCACTCGCGGGCAGGCGGTGCGTAATCACGGGCGAAATGTCCAGTCCGCCCTGCAGCATCACAGTCATCTTGTACCAGGTCTCATACATCTCGCGGCCGTAGATGCCCTTGATCGTGAGCATGTTGAAGATGACGGTGTTCCAGTCGATCGCCAGTTCCTTGTCCGGGATGCCGAGCATGGCGATCTTGCCCCCGTGGCACATGTTCACCAGCATCTCCCGAAACGCCGATCCGTTGCCCGACATCTCCAGACCGACGTCAAAGCCCTCCTTCATGTCGAGTTCCTTCTGAATGTCGGTGATCTTCTCGCTCCGCACGTCGACGACCCTCGTCGCCCCCATCCGCTTCGCCAGGTCCAGCCGCCAGGGGTTCACGTCGGTCACCACGACGTAACGCGCTCCGGCGTACTGCGAGATTGCCGCCGCCATGCAGCCGATCGGTCCTGCCCCGGTAATCAACACGTCTTCGCCGAGAACGTCGAACGATAGTGCCGTGTGGACCGCGTTCCCGAACGGATCGAAAATCGCCGCCACGTCGGGATCGATGCCTTCCGCATGGCTCCAGACGTTGGTCTGCGGAATCGCGATGTATTCCGCGAAGGCCCCGGGACGGTTTACGCCGATCCCCTCGGTGTGCGCACACAGATGTCTCCTCCCGGCCAGACAGTTGCGGCAATGTCCGCATACCACGTGGCCCTCCCCGCTGACGACCTCTCCGGGAAAGAAGTCCTTGACGTTCGAGCCCACTTCGACGATCTCCCCCACGAATTCGTGGCCGACCGTCATCGGCACGGGAATCGTCTTCCGGGCCCAGTCGTCCCAGTTGTAGATGTGCAGATCGGTGCCGCAGATGCCCGTCTTGTGCACACGGATCAGGACGTCATTCACGCCCAGCTCGGGTTCCGGCACGTCGGCAAGCCACAAACCGCGTTCGGGGCGTTGTTTGACCAATGCTCGCATGGCAAGTTCTCGTTTCGAGGCGGGCGGAATCGCAAATATCCATTGTACTGCACGGTGCGTTCGGTATAGTAGAGGCTTGAATTCTACTATGCAAGAGGATTCGTCTACTATCCTGGACGAGAGGCTTGGCGGCGGACGATGAGCCGTCGACCCGCTTGTCCCTGTCCCAACCGACACCCGCCGCCATGTCGTCTTCCGGCGCCGATGATCCGTCTCAATCAGCCGCCGATCAACTCTGCCGGCGCGTCCGCGACCTGCGGTCTCAGAACCGGTGGTCCCTCGAACGGCTCTCCACCGCCTCCGGCGTCAGCCGCTCGATGCTCAGCCAGATCGAACGCGGACGCGCCAATCCCACGCTCGCCGTCACGCTCAAGATCGCCGAAGCGTTCGGCGTTTCGCTCGGTGAACTGGTCGGGGAGACCACCTCCCGCGCATCCAGCATCGAGGTCATCCGCGCCGACAATCCGGCCCATCACTACCGGTCCGACGAGCATTGCCGCATTCGCACGCTCTCGCCGCTCAACCTCGAAAAAGACGTGGAACTCTACGAGGTGCAACTGGCCCCGACCGGCCTGCTCAGCAGCGCCGCGCACTTTCAGGGGACGCGCGAATTCCTGACGGTGGAAAAAGGCCGCGTGGCTGTGCGGTCCGGCGACGAAGAGGCGCTACTGGGGCGCGGCGACTCAGCCACCTACGCCGCCGACGTCCCGCACGCCATTGAAAACGCCGGACGCGGTCAGGCCGTCGTCTTCCTCGTCGTCATTTACCGCTGAGCACGCTCATGTCCGTGTCGGAGCGGATTCGGCTCGGCCGGAGCCTCGCCCTCTCGAAACGCTCAGTTCCCTGGAACGGCCGATTACACCGTGAGCAACTGCCGGATCATCATGATGGCGGCCGGTCCCACGAGCACCACGAAGATGCCGGGGAAGATGAACAGCACCAGGGGGAAGATCATCTTCACCGCCGTCTGGGCCGCCTTCTCCTCAGCGAGCTGGCTGCGCTTGATCCGCATGCTGTCGGACTGCACTCGCAGCGCCTGTGCGATCGAGGAACCGAACTTGTCGGCCTGGATCAGAATCGCCACCAGCGATTTCATGTCGTCCACGCCGGTCCGCACGCCCAGGTCGTGCAGCACTTCGCGGCGGGAGCGTCCCATCTGCAGTTGCATGTTGGCCAGGTTCAGTTCCTGGCAGACGTCGGGCGCTGAGTCGGCCAACTCTTCGGAGACGCGTCTCATCGCCGCGTCCAATCCGAGACCCGCTTCAACGCAGACGACAAGCAGGTCGAGCGCGTCGGGAAGCGAGAGGAAAATCCGGTCCATCCGCTGCTTGCGGAGGATGCGAACAATCAGTTCCGGCAGGTAGTACCCCAACCCGGCGCCGATGACGAGCGAGGCGGAACCATTGTAATCGAACCCGAACTTGATCAGCCCGAATCCGCCACCAAACAGGATGCCGCAGATCAGGCCGAGCATCTTGATGGCCAGGAACAGCGTCGGCGCGTTGGGCGAACTGAAGCCGGCGTTGGCCAGTCGTACCTTGAGGGTGCTTTCCTCGAGTTCCGTCTTCGGCTGCAGCGCCTTAGACAGCGCCGGGGCCGCCTTCTTGAGCACGCTTCCAACCGTTTTTTCGCCCGCTTCTTTCTGGGCGCGTCGCGTGGGGTCTTTCAATTCGTCCAGGCGTTCAGAGGCGCGATTGTCCTTGTTTCCGAACATCCCCAGCAGCGCCCAGGCGGCGAACGAGATGCCGAAAAACACGGCCAACGGAACGATCATCGTCATGTCCATCGCAATCTCCTCCACCGGAACGGCGCCGGTTTCTGCTGCGGCCGATCACCGGCCTGTTGTGTCTCAAATTCGCCCCTCGCTCGCAGGGCGTCCCGTGCCCTTTACACCTTGATCGCAATGATCTTCTTGATGCAGACGGCGCCCAGCACCTGCAGCACGGCCGCCACGGCCACCATCTGCCGGCCGATCTCGTCGGTGAACAGCAGCATCACGTACTCCGCGTTGAGTTGCCACACCGCGAAGAACAGGGCGATCGGCAGCGCCATCAGCACGATTCCGCTGATCCGGCCTTCTCCGGTGAGCGCTTGAACCTGTCCCATGATGCGGAACCGCTCCCGGACGATGTGTCCGATCTTGTCCAGAATCTCCGCCAGGTCGCCGCCCGCCTGCCGCTGGATCGCCACCGCTGTGACGAAGAACTTGAAGTCCATGTTCGGAACCCGCTTGTACATGCTCTTCAGAGCCTCTTCGATCGGGACGCCCAGATTCTGCTCCTCGTAGCACATGCCGAACTCCTTGGAGATCGGTTCCGGCATCTCCTGAACGACGACGTGCAATCCGGATGAAAGGCTGTGGCCCGACCGCAACGCACGCGCGACCAGTTCCATGGCGTCCGGGAACTGCTGCGCGAACTTTTTGAATCGCCGCTTGCGGCGAAACAGCAGCCACGCCAGCGGGATGCACCCCGTGGACAGCGCGGCGACCGGATACAGCGGAATCGGAGACCGGATGACGAACGCAATGCCGACTCCCACGGCCGCACTCACGATCGACAGCATGCAGAACTTCTCCGGCGACATCGGAGAATCGGCCTGGACGAACAGCAGCCGAAGGTTGTCGAAACGCTGGAAGATCTTGTCCGCAATCGCCGAAAGCCCTTGCAGACTCTCCTGGACCAGCGCCTCGCGGGTGACGGCTTTGTCTTCCGCACCGGGCGCCTTCTTCTTTCCGGCCAGGACGTCGAGCCGATCTTCGACGACCCCCTCTTCATCCTTGTGGAACAGCATCGCCAGCGCTCCGACCAGACCGGCCACTCCCACAAACGCCGCAATCGATACGAGAGTCGGGTTCATTTCTGCCGCACCTGTCGTTAAAGCGATTTGCAAATCAGTGTTGGCGATCTGTCTCGCGGATTCTCGTCCTCGACAGTCCAAACACCGCTCGACGCGGACACGTGGTAGAGCACTTTGCTCTGATCAAACTGTGATCGGGTGTCGACCGCAAAGACTGACGGGATGTCGTATGTCGCCGAAGTCGTGGGACATCGGACGAACTGGAACCGGGCGTTATCGTGTGGCAAACAGGTTGGCCGGAAGACGGACTCCCGCCGCTTCCAACCGGTCCATGAACGACGGCCGCACTCCGGTCGATTCGAAGTGTCCGAAGGCGCGGCCCTCCTCGTCGATGCCGTCCGGCCGGAACAGGAACACGTCCTGCATGATGATCGTGTCCTGCTCCATGTTCAGAACCTCTGTAATGTGGGTCACTTTTCGCGGCCCGCCCTGCAGTCGGCTCGCCTGGATGATGAGGTCGACGGCCGAGGCCAACTGATGCCGAATGGCCTTCAGGGGAAGCTCGGTGCCCCCCATCGTGACCATCGTCTCAATACGGGAGACGGCGTCGCGCGGGTTGTTGGCGTGAACGGTCGTCATTGATCCTTCGTGGCCCGTGTTCATCGCCTGCAACATGTCGAGCGTTTCTGCGCCGCGGCACTCACCGATGATGATCCGGTCCGGCCGCATCCGCAGGGCGTTCTTGACCAGGTCGGTGGCGGTCACCCGGCCGCGACCTTCGATGTTGGCCGGCCGCGTCTCGAGCCGCAGCACGTGCTCCTGCTGAAGCTGAAGTTCCGCCGCGTCCTCGATCGTGACGATTCGCTGATCGTTCTGGATGAAGCTCGACAGCGTGTTCAGCAGCGTCGTCTTACCGGAGCCGGTGCCGCCGCTGATAATGATGTTCAACCGGGCCTTGATCGCCCCCTCCAGGAGCATCACCATCTCCGGCGTAAACGCGCCGAAGCGGAGCAGGTCTTCCAGTTGCAGCGGCTTGGAACCGAATTTTCGAATGGTCAGCGACGGGCCGTCGAGCGCGAGCGGCGGGATAATCGCGTTCAGTCGCGAGCCGTCCGGCAGGCGGGCGTCGCACATCGGCGACGTCTCATCGATGCGGCGGCCGACGCGGGAGACGATTCTGTCGAGAATCTGCAGCAGGTGGTCGTTGTCCCGAAACGTAACCTGCGACTTCTGAATTCGCCCGTTCTTTTCAACGAACACGTGCTTCGGCCCGTTGATCATGATGTCCGCGACCCCTTCCTCTTTCATGAGGATTTCCAGCGGGCCGAAACCGAACGTCTCGTCGAGAACCTCTTCGATCAGGCGTTCCCGCTCGGAGCGGTTGAGCAGCGGGTTCTCGGTATCGCACAGGTGCTCGACCACCAGCCGGATCTCGCGGCGCAGCGTGTCCCCCTCCAGCTCTCCGAGTTTCGACAGGTCGAGCTTGTCAACGAGCTTGCCGTGGATCAGGCGCTTCAACTTTTCGAATTCGTCTTGCGACGACTCCACACGACGACCGCGGGCAAGACCGGGATGGGCAGGCATGGCGAACGATTCTCCGTAATTTGTTTGACTACGATGCAACGCCGCCGGGACTGCGGCGGAACTTGTCGTGATTGCGACGCACCGTGAACACGGTTCGCGACAGGAAAGAACCGGCAACTGTCGCCGCGTTGTTTCGCGACGGGACCCGCCCGGATTCTCCCGGAAAAGCTAGCTCAGAATTCGCGATGTTGCCGAATGGAATTACCCGGCGCTGAGAAAACGAGACATCGCAGAAGCATAGAGCGCGGCGGCCGTCGACCGCTGATGCCGGTCGTGACGGTGGTGCTGCGTCCCGAACGACGACATCGAGTCGGCGCGGCCCGCGCAACCGCGCATTCCGGAACGCCCGTCGTCACATCGATCGAGTCCGGATTACGCAGCGGAAGAATCCCGCACTGCGCACCCGGGGACCGCCTGCAATCGGATATTGGCAAACGAACAGCCCACTCCCGCGGAGGGATTTCTCCGCAGAACGTTTCATGGGCAGGCTGCCTGCTGCCCGGCGAGGCAAAGGGCGGATTGGAAGCGATCCGGTTCTCAGCGTCGGCCGGCGATCCGGGGCGCCGCGATCCAGACGTGCTGCACGTCCGGATCATCGACCTCGCCGAGCTTCATCTGCTCTCCATCGACCGCGACGATCTCATACTCGGTCGATTCGCCCAGATCGTTGATCAAGCGGGCTGCGTTCTTCGGCGGCGAACCGCTGACGAAGTTGTGCCTCAGCACGCCGTCCTCCACGGACCACGTCAGCTCAAGCTGCAGCTTGCGGCCGTACCGGAGCGCAGCGAGGCGATTCAGGCTGACTTCGAGCGTCGCCGTCCCGTCCGGTTTGTTGGTCAACACCTGTTCGCCGAACGAGTCCGTCGTCCAGACCCCGACGAGTCGCCGCTCCAGGCGGTCGTCCGATTCGCGGTTCGGCGCCGCCCCCGACGCGCCTCCCAGCCCGGCCGCAACCATCAATCCCATTGTCAGAAGAAATTCCGTCCGCTTCATGAAGTCACCGGTTCGTTAACGTCTCGAATCGATTTGTGAGTTCTCTCCGTGCGCTTCCCGCAACACACCGCGTCGACCAACCGTCACTCCTATTGAGACTTCCGATCATCGCCTGCGCGAACTTGCCGGCCACACCGCAAGAACGGGTGCAGTTCACACGTTCCGCCGGAAAACCGGTCGAAAGGGGGACACTGGTCGCGAGGTGTGGATCTTGGGGGTAACCATCGCCCGGGCAGTCAATCGGCAGCCGGGCGAACGCAGCGTTCAGGTGGGAGCGGCCGGGCGTTCGTGTGAACTGAACGGCCGCTGTCTCAGGCAGGAGCGTCTCGCCGACCTTCACGGTCAGCGGACGCGGCGTCGGATTATGATCGTCCGGCCGGGAAATTGCAATCCCCACGTCCGTCGGCGGAGCGCGTAATTTCCGGGAATGGATCGCTACTGCCCCGCCGGTGCGGAAGCGCCCTCGTCGCCGGAGGCCTCATCGGGCAGCGGAATCGCGCCCTGCGCGGGGACTCCCTTTCCCGCCCGGATGTACGCGGCCCTCTGCGCGGCGTATTCCTCGGGCGTCAGGGCATCGGCGCTCTCGGATCGCTCGCCTTGCGCTTCAGCGAAATACTGCTTCAAATAGGGAATGCACCAACCGCAACCGGTCCCGGCCCCCCCGCAGGCGCTGACCTGGCTCGCGCGGCGCGGACGGTGAACGCGGATGTAATTGACGATCTTCCGCTTCGAAACGTGGAAGCAGTAACAGATTGTGTCGTCGGGTTGCACGCACGCATTTTAAGCCACGGCCGTCTCGCCGGACACCGCACTTGAAACCGACTGCTCAGAGCGCTTTGCAAATCAGTGTTGGCGATCTGTCTCGCGGATTCTCGTCCTCGACAGTCCAAACACCGCTCGATGCGGACACATGGTCGAGCAATTTGCTCTAACTCCCGTCCGTTTCGAGCATCTCCAACACGGCCGAATACTCCTCCGGCGTGTTGACATTGCGGAGCGATTCGAGCGCCGGATCGACGGCGCGCAGGTCGTCGACGTCGACCGCCAGCGTTCTCACGGCGTCGAGCAGGAACATCAGCCGCAGACGATCTTCCGCAACCAGTTGCGCGGCAATCGGCACCAGCGATGTGCGATACACCGCCGCCAATGGATGATAGAACCGACCTTCCTGCGGCGTCACGACGTCATAGTCGCCCAGGCGTGAGATGACCGCCTCGATGAACTCCACCTTCAGCAGCGGCACGTCACACGACGAACAGTAGCCCGCGTCCGCCTTGTCCTGAAGCGCTTCGAGTCCGATCCGGAGCCCGGCCAGCGGCCCCAGGTGCTCTCGCTCATCGCGCACAACGATCACGCGGCCCGGCAAGTCCGGCAGCTCCTGTTCCGGCGCGGCGACGACTACCACGGGACTCAACACCGATCCCACAATCCGCACCACCCGCTGCAACATCAATTCCTCGCCGACGGGCAGCAGTGCCTTGGCTCGTCCCATCCGGCTGCTCTTGCCGCCGCAGAGAATAATGCCGCCGACCGTCACGTCGTTCTCACTCCGTTCCCCAGCGCTGCATCAATTCGACCGGCGCCTGCAACTGGTCGCAAATCCGGGTGACCACGAAATCCACCAGATCGTGGATCGTCAGAGGGTTGTGATAAAAACCGGGCATCGCCGGGAGAATCACCGCGCCGGCGTCTGAAAGCGTCTTCATGCTCGCAAGCTGAATGCCGCTCAGCGGCGTCTCGCGCGGCACAACGATCAGCTTCCGCCGTTCCTTCAGGTGCACTCCCGCGGCGCGGTGGATCAGATTGGACGACAGGCCGCTCGCCAGCGAACCGAGCGTCCCCATCGAACACGGGCAGATCACCATTCCGCCCGTCGGAAACGACCCGCTGGCGATGCCGGCGTTGTAATCCTGGTAGTGATGGTAGACGAGACGCCCGTACCGCGCGTCGCTCTCGCTGAAGATCGAACTTCCCCCCTGGCCCCGCAACAGGTTCAACTTGCTGTCGCCCGACACCGACTCTTCCGCCGGAAGGATCTGCGCCGCATCGAAATTCTCCAGATCGACTTTCAGGTCGAGTTCCTCGCGCAACACCTGCACGGCCGCCGGGCTGATCGACAGGTGTACGGTTCGACCGAGCGACAACAGGACGTGCAGCAGCCGCACACTGTAGATCGCGCCGCTGGCGCCGGTCATGGCGAGGACAAGGTCGGACATGTCAGAGGTCGGCGGTCAGAAGCCTGAGGTCAGGGATATGTGCCTGTACACACCGCAATCACGCGAATCATGTTTGGCCGATATGTCGCGCAATTGTGGCGAACTGATCTTTCAGCGACCCGTAGAGCTGCGTGTAGATGGCGTATCCGGCATCATACTGCTTCCGCCCCTTCGCTGCCGGTTTCGTTTCGCTCACAATGCGAATCGTCGCGCTGCACGCCTCCACAACATCTTTGTAGGCGCCCGTGCCGGCCGCGGCCAGCAGAGCCACGCCGTAGGCCGGTCCTTCTTCCGCGTTGATCGTCACAACCTTGTTTCCGTACACATCCGCCTGCACCTGCCGCCAGAATTCACTGCGCGCCCCCCCGCCGCTCACGCGGATCTCTCGTACCGGAATGCCCATCTCGCGGATGATCTCCAGACTGTCCCGCATGGCGTACGTCGCCCCTTCGATGACCGATCGCACCAGGTGCGACTTCCCGTGCCGGCGTGAAAGTCCGATCCATGCCCCCCGTGCGTAGGGGTCCGCGTGCGGCGTTCGCTCGCCCGTCAGATACGGCAAGAAGAACAATCCCTCACTCCCCAGCGGCGCAGTCGCCGCCTGCTCGGTCAGAAGTTCATACGGGTCCACCTTCAGCCGCTTCGCCCGGGCCGCCTCCTGCTGAGCGAATTCGTCGCGGTACCACTGCAGGCTGCCCCCGGCGGAGAGCACCACCCCCATCACGTGCCATTTTCCTCTGACGGCGTGGCAGAATGTGTGCACCCGCCCGCCGGGATCGATCTGCACCTCGTCGCTGTGAGCGAACACCACGCCGCTCGTTCCCATCGTCGCCGAGATCACGCCCCGTTTCACGATCCCGTTGCCGACCGCACTCGCCGCCTGATCCCCGCCCCCCCCCACCACCGGCACACCTTCGGAAAGCCCCAACTGCCCGGCGACCGACTTCGTCAATCGCCCGCTCACATCCTCCGACTCGTAGACCTCCGGCAGCAGCGCGCGATCCAGATCCAACCGCGAAAGCAGCGCCTGCGACCAGCAGCGTTGCTTCACATCGAGCAGCAGCGTTCCCGACGCATCGCTCACTTCGGTCGCAAACTCACCGGTTAATCGGTATCGGATGTAGTCCTTGGGCAGCAGCACCTTCACTGTGCGATCGAAATTCCGTTTCTCGCGGTTCCGCAGCCAGAG
Organism: Planctomycetota bacterium; assembly: GCA_003388505.1. Taxonomy (GTDB): domain Bacteria; phylum Planctomycetota; class Planctomycetia; order Planctomycetales; family Planctomycetaceae; genus MB-PLM-1. The sequence goes on along the minus strand of QQVO01000003.1, from coordinate 54,184 downwards.
AATCTTCGGCGCCGTGAACCCCGTCAGTGCAGGATTCGCCACCATCCCGATCAGTTTCCGGCGTCCTCCGGCCAGTTTCTCGATCTCGTCGCATTCCTCCTGTGTCCGCTGATCGTTCCACAACAGCGCCGGCCGAAGCACCTCCCCCGACTTGTCCAGAAAAACGCTCCCGTGCATCTGCCCCGACAGCCCGATCCCCTTCACCTCCTCCGGCTTGAGTTTCCCTTCTTTCAAGACGCTCCGCACCGTCTTGACCGTGGCCTTCCACCAGTCCTCGGGCGACTGCTCCGACCAGCCAGGGTGAGGCGAATCGAGCCCGTACGTGGCGGTCGCTGAGGCAAGGATCTGCCCGTCCTCCCGGACCGCCAGTGTCTTGGTGCCGCTCGTGCCGATGTCGATGCCGAGATAAACGCTCATGTGGAGGGAGTGGTCAGTCGTTGGGTGTGGGGCAGCGGAATCGAACTGAGCGCTCTGGTGCGCTGGGCAAACGAGAAACAATCCAGTCCAGCCTCATCGCCTCTCTGTTTCCTTGGTTTCCTTCTGTGGATCATCATGTCGACCTCTCAGCGATGATCCGCCAGATTCGTGTCATCCGCGGCCCGTCTCTCTGGCGGATGCTCGCGTGTCATCAAGCGGCCGGCAGTGTAACATGGCGGACTGCCGCACCGGTATCGCCCCGCGAGAACGAACACGACCGCCACGCGCGCCATGCCCACCAGCGAATCATCGCAGCCTGCACAGACCGTGGACAAGAACGGCGCTGCGCCCGACGAGGCCGGCCGTCTCGCGCGCGAGCAGATATTCGAATCGACCCTCAGCTATTTCCTGGGACCGATCGGGCCCCACCTCCGCGACGACTCGGTCACCGAGATCATGGTCAACGGCTACAACGAGGTCTACGTCGAACGCGCCGGACGTCTCTATCAAACCGAAAGCCGGTTCGCCTCCGAGGACGCACTCCGCTCGGCCATTCACAACGTCGCGCAGTATGTCGACCGCGAAATCGATGAAGACCGGCCGATTCTCGACGCCCGCCTCCCAGACGGCTCCCGCGTCCACGCCGTCATCCCCCCCAGCGCGCGGCTCGGCACCTACCTCACGATCCGCAAATTCAAGCGCGACATCTACAGCCTGGACGATTTCGTCCGCCTGGACAGCCTCTCCGCAGCGACGATGGAGTTCCTCCGCATCTGCGTCCGGCTCCGCAAAAACATCGTCGTCGCCGGCGGCACCGGCACCGGAAAGACGACCTTCCTCAACGGGCTCTCCACCGCAATTCCCCGGGAGGAGCGGATCGTCGTCATTGAAGACAGTTCCGAACTGCGACTGGCGCAGCCTCACACGCTCTATCTCGAGTCGCAACAGGCCGACGCCTACGGGCACGGCGGCGTCAACATCCGGCAGCTTTTCAAGGCGTCGCTCAGAATGCGGCCCGATCGCATTATCGTCGGCGAGGTCCGCGGGGGCGAAGCGCTCGACATGGTCCAGTCGATGATCAGCGGCCACTCCGGCAGCATGACCACCGTGCACGCCACCTCTCCCCGCGACGCGCTCGTTCGACTGGAAACGCTCTCCCTCATGTCAGACGTCGAACTCCCGGTTTACGTGGCCCGCGCGCAGGCCGCTTCGGCGATCAACGTGGTCGTCCAGCTCACTCGATTCACCGAGGACGGTTCCCGCAAGGTGACCCGCATCACCGAACAACACGGTCTTGACGCCGAGAACCGTTACCAGTTCCGCGACCTGTTCATCTCCCGCCTCAAGGGCCGCACGCCGGACGACCGCCTGATCGCCGAACTCGAACCGACCGGCGAGCAACCGTCGTTCGCGTCCGAACCGTACGAACAGGGCATGGACGACTCCATCCGCCTCACGTCTGATCTGTGGTCGACTTCCCGCGTCTGAACAGTCCGTTGTCGCGCGAATCCATTCGATCTCCATGAACTCTCCACCCGCCCTCGCCTGGCAGGACCACGCGGTCATCATCGCGTATATCACCGGGATGATCGCGCTCGGCGCCTGGCTCTCGCGCAAGCAGCAGACCGACGAAGATTACTTCCTCGGCGGGCGAAGCATGCCGTGGTTCGCCGTCGGCCTCAGCGTCATCGCCTCGCTCCTGTCCAGCCTCACTTACCTCTCCGAGCCGGGCGAGGTCTGGAAGTCCGGCATCACCCATCAGTTCGGCAAGCTGATCGCCATCCCGCTGGAGATGCTGTTTGTCTTCCTCGTGTGCGTGCCGTTTCTGATGCGGTTCCGCTACACCTCCGCTTACGAGTACCTCGGCGACCGGTTCGGTCCCCGCACGCGACTCCTCGGGGCCGTCCTGTTTCTACTGCTGGTCGTGCAGTGGATGGGCTTCGTGGTTCTCGCCTCCTCTCGCGCTCTGGCCGCCGTGAGCGGCATGCCGCTCTGGCTGGTGATCATGACCGTCGGCATCGCCGCCACCCTGTACACCGCCCTCGGCGGACTGCGGGCCGTCATCTGGACCGACGTCGTTCAGGTGATTCTGCTCATCGGCGGCGGCCTGTTCACCATCGGCTATGTCGCCGTCACCACAGGGACCGGTCTCACCGAATGGCTCAGCGTCACCCAGGATTACCTGCTGAAGACCGACCAGGACGATCCGATGCCGATCTTCAGCTTCGACCCCACCGTCCGCGCCACGGTCATCACGGTCGGAGTGAACATGTTCACCTGGCACGTCTGCACGCACATCGCCAATCAGATGACCGTCCAGAGATACTTCAGCACCAGCGACGTCCGCGCCGCGCGTCGCAGTTTCATCACGGCGGCTCTGGTCGGTGTGGGGCTCAACCTCATGCTGATGGTTGTCGGACTGGCGCTTGTTTACTTCTATTTCGGCCGGGGGCAGATGACCGAACTGGCCGGCGCCGTTCCCGCAGCCGACAACGGCAATCCTCGCTACGACCTGATCTTCCCCACCTTCTCCGTCCTGCAGCTCCCGCCGGGACTGGGCGGTGCAATCCTGGCCGCCCTGTTGGCAGCCGCCATGTCGTCCATTGACTCGGGCGTCAACTCGATGGCGACCGTCATCTCGACCGAAATCGATCTCCTGCGAGGCCGGCCCGCCTCAGACGAAACTCGGCCGGCGACGAGCCACGTCGGCCGCGGCCGCGCCATGACGGTCGTTTTCGGCCTGTTCATCACGGTCGCCGCCTTCGGCCTCAATTTTCTCCCCAACGAGTGGGGCATCATCGACGCCATGCCCCGTACCTTTAACGCCATCACCGGACCGATCGGCGGCCTCTTCTTCATCGGCATGTTCGTCCGCAAGGCCGACGCCCGCGCCGCCGTCCTGGGCGCCCTCTGCGGCATGATCACCAGCCTCGGAATCGGCTACTCCGAGCAGATCGGCAAGCTCATCGGCAGCCCCTGGCCCGCCCTCAGCTTCACCTGGGTCATGCCCTGCTCTCTCGCCGTGACAGTTCTTGCCGGTTGGCTTTTCTCACTCTTCGGTTATCCCAAGGAGCTTCGCGATCCCCGCCTGACCTGGCGCGGTTGAGAGGGTTTGCAATTCATGTGATCCCGCCGGGTGCCACTGGCGTCCCGCCAGTGCGAATCGCCAGCCGCAGCCTCATAAGCCAGGCAGGCCGGATCCAGGAGCGTAGCGACGCCGCTCCGGCAATGGGAGGATTGCCAACGCCTGTCTATACTGGTTGTGCCGGAACGGCGCTCCGCTTGGTCCGGCCTGCAAGATTTCCGCCGGGTGCCGGGTGCCACAGGCGTCCCGCCAGTGCGAATTGCCAACCGCAGCCTCAGTGCGAACAGTGCAACCGATCCGCCACGACTGAATCCTCAACCCCAGGTCCGCACTCATGGAACAATCTCGACGCCGTGCCGCTTTCAGCCTCGTTCTGCTCCTCCTCGCCGTGGCAACGGACCGGTCTTCCCACGCCGAGGACATCACCGTCGTCTGCTTCGGCGACTCCACCACCGCGCCGCGCAGCACGGTCGACAAGGTCTATGCCGACAGACTTCCGGCGCTGCTCGCCGAACACGGTATCGACGCAAACGTCATCAACTCCGGCGTCGGCAGCAGTCACAGCGGTCGCAAGACCGACCACCCGCGTGGTCCCGAGAAGCACGCCCTCGATCGCTTTCAGGAAGCAGTCCTCGACCATAACCCCGACGTCGTCGTCATCCAGTACGGCTGGAACGACTCCTGGGTCGACGAGGGCGGCGAAGAGAGTCCCTCGCGGATTCCGGTCGCGGACTACCGGGAGAACATCACGTACATGGCCAAGACGCTGAAAGAAAACGGAGTCCGCGTCATCCTCATGACGCCGAATCGCGCGATGACAAGTCTGCCGCAATGGCGGTTCGATCGCACCGAAGAATATGTCGTTGCTGTTCATGAAACAGCCAAAGACCTCGACGTCCCGCTGGTTGATGTCTGGGAGTTCTATGCGGAATACAACGCACTCGATGGTCACTCCCTCAACGACTTGTTGCTCGACCTGCTGCATCCCAATGACGAGGGGCACCGGCTGCTGGCCGAACTGCTCGCCCCGGTCATCGCCGGCGATGAGGAACCAGCCCGCGATGTGGCCGATCTGGTCATCTCCGCCCCGCCCGTCTCCCGCGGCTACTCGATCCCGCTCATCGATCTCGCGGGCCAGGTTCACCGGCAAACGCTCATCGACCGTGAACCCGGCCAGTATCTCGGCCACCCGACGACCGTCCTGCTCGAAGACGGCCGCACCATGCTCTGCGTCTACCCCAAAGGGCACGGCCGCGGCGGAATCGTCTACAAGCGCAGCACCGACGGGGGCCAGACCTGGAGCAACCGTCTGCCCACTCCGGAGAGTTGGGAAACGTCCCAGGAGGTTCCCACGCTCCATCGCGTTGTCGGCCCGGACGGGACGAAGCGCATCATCATGTTCTCCGGCCTCTACCCCTGCCGCATGGCCGTGACCGAAGACGACGGCCAGACCTGGTCCGAACTGCAGCCGATCGGAGACTGGGGCGGCATCGTCTGTATGGGCTCGGTGGTCGAACTGCAGACCGGCCCCGGACACTACATGGCGCTCTTCCACGACGACGGGCGCTTCATTCGTGAGAACGGCAAGCAGACCAACCTGTTCTACGTCTACAAGTCGGTCTCCACCGACGGCGGCCTGACCTGGGGAGAGCCCGAGGTCATCGCACATCGACCCGACGTCCATCTCTGTGAACCCGGCGCGATCCGCTCGCCCGACGGCAAACAGATCGCCGTCCTCCTCCGCGAGAACTCGCGAACCAGAAACTCGTTCGTCATCTTCTCCGATGACGAAGGAGCGACCTGGTCAAACCCGCGTGAACTCCCCGGCTCCCTCACCGGCGACCGTCACACCGGCCGCTACGCTCCCGACGGCCGGCTGTTCATCTCGTTTCGGGACACCACTCACGAAAGCCCCACCAAGGGCGACTGGGTCGCCTGGGTCGGAACGTACACGGACATTGTCGAAGGCCGTGAGGGCCAGTATCGCATCCGCCTGATGGACAACCACAAAGGGGCAGACTGCGCCTATCCCGGCGTCGAACTCCTCCCCGACGGGTCCATCTTCACCACCACCTACGGCCACTGGACGCCCGGCGAAGAACCCTACATCGTCGGCGTGAGGCTGCATCTCTCCGAACTCGACCTGCTCGCCGACCAGCAGGCCGAGGCTGGCGAATTGTTCGTCGCCACGCCCTTCACGCGGGCGGGCGAATTCACGACCGGCGTCGAGGGCCCCGCCTGCGACGCGGACGGCAACCTCTACGCCGTCAACATCTACCGCCAGGGCACCATCGGCCGCGTCACCCCCGAAGGTGTCGGCAGCATCCACGTTGCGCTGCCCGATGACAGCGTCGGCAACGGCATCCGCTTCGACCGGGCCGGCAACATGTTCATCGCCGACTACGTCAATCACAACGTCCTCCGCGTCGATGCCGAGTCGGGCGAAATCACCACCTTCGCCCACAACGCCGACATGAATCAGCCCAACGATCTCGCCATCGCCCCCAACGGCACGCTCTACGCCAGCGATCCCGCCTGGTCGGAGAGCACGGGACAACTCTGGCGGATCGACACCGACGGAACCGTCACCCGCGAGGCGGCCGACATGGGCACCACCAACGGCATCGAAGTCAGCCCCGACGGCGGCGCCCTCTACGTCAACGAAAGCGTCCAGCGCAACGTCTGGGCCTTCACGATCCAGGCAGACGGGTCACTCGCCGACAAGCGGCTCCTCCGCAAATTCCCCGATCACGGCTTCGACGGCATGCGGTGCGACGTCGACGGCAATCTCTACATCACCCGCCACGGCAAAGGCACGGTCGCCGTCATGTCGCCGGAGGGCGAGATCATCCGCGAGATCAACATCCTCGGCTCGCAGCCGACCAATCTCTGCTTCGGCGGCCCCGACGGCTGCACGGTCTACGTCACTGAAGTTGAACATCGTCGCATCGTCCAGTTCCGCACCAACCGCCCCGGCCGCGCCTGGGCCGAACTGCAATAGAGCGCTCCGTGCTGCGCCTGCCGCACGTTCGTTGCACAGGCTCGCGGCCGAACAAATCACATTAGTGCAAGGTTCTGCGGAATGACATGTTCACTCAGTTTCCGGCGTCAACTCAACCACGGTTTGCACGGGGGAATCTTCTTCAGCAAAGGGTCCGATAAGCTTCGGAACGTACCCTGTTGCCTCGACGCAGAGTGTCGAAGGTCCGTGCGGCATTGGAGCGGCATATTCGAATTCACCATCGTCGGCAAAGATGTCCTCAAAAAGATACAGTGGCAGCTCAAGCGAATAGGGAACAACCGTAAAACGTTGGACTGCTTCTCCTGACTGAGCGTCCACGACTCGTCCGCGGTACAGCACTTTCGGCAGCGATTGCAATGTGAATTTGTAATCCGATCGCGACGGCGAGATAGGAAACTCTTCGGTCACATAGTTCTTTGAATAGACGCGTATCTTGAACGGCCGATCTGGCATGCCGTCCCACATCCAGCGTCCCTCCTCATCAAGTTGTTTCGGTGTAATCGAGCCTTCGACGGCCTTGTCGCCCACCCAGTCCCAGATGTGAACGTCTGCGTCCTTTGCGGGCCCGCCCGTCTCATCGACAAATGTGACGACCAGCGTCTCTCCGCGACTCATCCGCACGACGAGCGGCGGGACGCCCGGGCCAATCACGCTCGAAATCTGGCGAGGCGTAAACCCTTTGGCCGCGACCACGAAGGTCACGCGTCCCTCGGGCATGGCGCCGAGAGTAAACCGCCCCTCCTCATCAGTTTCGGTGAGTGCCCAGCTAAACTCAGAGGTCTTAATTGGAGCGTACGTGACGTTCCCTCCTTCAATGGGATTCGCCTCCTCATCCAGCAATGTTCCAGTCAGCTTCACTCCGTCGGGAAGCGCCACCGTCCAGGTTTGATCGATCAACTCATCGACAGGCACGTTCAGCGGTTTTGTGAACTCCCAGCACAGATAATCCGGATGGCTGATCCACACGATCAACTGCCGCCACTCACGGGGGAAAACGTCGCACGCCCATCGTCCCTGGGAGTCAGTGTGAACGATATGGTGCTCGATTTCCGAGTACGGATGATTGGGACTTTTTGTGCCGGGGAATCGTTGTGAGACAGTAATCCGCACCTCCGCCTCGGCGACCGGACGTCGCATCCGGTCCGTCACAAGGCCGCCGACGGTGATTGCGGCGGACATCACGATGCGTAAATCCTCGGGAAGCGGCTCACCGTCGATCGTCGGAAAATACTTGATCGAAGCGTATCCCGGCGCAAGCACTTGAATTCCAACGGAACTGCGATCCCGATAGTTGAAACTCACGCGCCCGACTTTGTCGGTGACCAGTTCTTGCAATTCAAAGCGGCTGCCCGAAATTGTTACCCTTGCATTCGATACTGGTTTTCCTTTCTCGTTCACCAGCGTCAGTTCTCGTCGCTGCTCAGGCTCAACTGGGTCGCGCTGTGCACCATCGACTGTTGAGATCGCTGCAAGGATCGACACAGCGATCAGCGGCACTGCGGCCAACAACACGAACACGTTCGCTCTTGGACTGGATCTCATCGATTTCTCCGCACTCACTTGGACTTGCAAGATCAAACGCCGCTTCGCGATGTTGAACGATCTTATCACCGAACATTTCGCATAATCCAGCCTTGGGAACGCCGGCGGGTATTCACTCTTAATCAAGCCCACGCTCTGCTGCGAAATCGAATAAGAAAGTTGAACCGACCGAATTCCCTGTTCCCGTTGGCCGGCGGCGCCGACGTCGTGCCGGGGAATTGACCCCTCGATCAACCAGACGTAACATCACTAACCAAGCCAGTCGTTTCGATTGTGAGCAATCCGACCCTCGCACTGAGCAACCACATTGCCTCGTAAGCTGATCATCGACGCGGACCCCGGCATTGGAGACGCCGTCGCCATCGCCCTTGCGATCTGCGACCCGGACATCGAAGTGGTCGCGCTGACGGCGACCGCCGGCCACGTGCCCGGAGAAATGGCCGCCCGCAATCTCCAGACCATCATCTCCCTGCTCGATCCCCCGCTCTGGCCCCGCTTCGGAACGAGCGACGGCGCCGCCACCGCCGTCCCCCACGACCGGTTGAATCCGCAACCCGCCCTCATGCACGGCGAAACCGGCCTCGGCGAATGCAACATGCCGGTCTCCGAACTGCATCAACGCCACGACTCGGCCAAGCTCATGGCCGAACTCGTCCGCACCGACCCGGGACAGATCACGCTGCTCAGCCTCGGGCCGCTTACCAACATTCAGCTCGCCATCGACCATCACCCCGAGTTCCTGCAGCAGCTTCAGGGGTATGTCTGCCTGGGCGGTTCTGTCGCCGCCGGGGGAGACGTGACCGCCGCCGCGGAGTTCAACATCTACTCCAATCCGGAGGCGGCGGCTGCGGTCTTCGCGCAGCAGATGAGCACCCTGCTCGTCCCGCTCGACGTCGGTCACCGGCTGATGCTCTCCTTCGACCAGTATCAGCGTTGGGACCTCGGCGCGGAATCGAACCTCGGCCGACTCCTCGACCAGACGCTCCCGTTTGCTCTCCGCGCCAGCCGACAGCACCTGGGTCTGGAAGGCGTGCGTCTCCCCGAAGTGATCGCGCTCGCCCTGATCACCGAGCCGAAACTCTTTGAACGCGAGACCATGGCCGTCGAAGTCGAAACAAGCGGCCAGATCACGCGCGGCGCCACCGTCGTCGATCGCCGCGACGTTCACCGCTGGGAATCCAACGTCGAAGTCGCGACCAACGTCGACGTGCAGGGCGTCATCGACTACATGACCCGCGTCATCCGCGCCGCCGCGTGAATCTTCTTCTCGGAAGGGCGAGGCGCCAGCCGAGCCGGATTCGCTCCCTCCTTTCCGTGACTTCCGTGCATTCCGTGGTTCCCCCCGTCAGCCCCCGAACGCACCGTATCGCCTCACACCCCGCGCAAACGCAATACGGTTCAGCAACAGCAGCCCCACGATCCATCCCGCTTCGATCAGCATCTCTCGCAGCAACTGGTCTTCCGAATAGCGTCCCAGCAGGATCGCCGGCGGATGGTACGCCAGGTACTTGAACGGCAGGTAATCGACGACCATCGTCACCCAGTCCGGCAGCAGGTCCAGCGGCAGCATGTGCCCCGACAGGAAGTAGTTGATCATCATGTAAATGAACAGCAGCGAACTCACCTCCAGAAACCAGAACGAGATCATCCCGATCAGCGCTTCCAGCAGAAATCCCATCAGAAATCCCATCAGCAGCGACGCGACAAAGGCCGCGATCCTCCACCCGTCCGGCCAGCCGGGAAAGAAGTCGCGGCACAGCCAGAACACCAGCGCGAACGGCCCGGCCGCCACGGCGTAGTACACCAGCTTGTGCGCCACCCGATGCCAGAACAGATACCCCAGCATGTCGATCGGCTGCGTGAGGTACTTCTTCACCGTCCCGTCGCGGACGTCCCGGGCCACCCCGCTGGCCAGCCCCGGCATGCTGGAAAACGCCCGCGCCAGCATCGCCAGCAGGTAATACGCCACCATGTCATGGTAGCTGTACCCGGCGATCCGCCTCTCTTCGCCGCTGCTGCCGGTTTCCGCGCTGACGCCGAAGATCGCCCCCCACAAAAAGATCTGCGTCACGATCGGCAGGAACCGGAACAGCGTCCCCATCGCAAAGTCGGCCCGGTAGACCAGCCGCTCTTCGATGCAGGTCCGCAGAATCACCCACCGCACGCGATGCCGGGAAATCCATTCGGTCGGCTTGATCGCCTCCACCCCTGCAGCCATCGTCCCCTCGCGTCCATCACGGCCGCCCGGCCAAACCCGCCCCGCGACCGCCCCCCAAAAGCACACCCGGTAGGATTCGAACCTACGACCTGCGGATTAGAAGTCCGCTGCTCTATCCAGCTGAGCTACGGGTGCAATTGTGCCAATTGCCGCCGACTCACGCAGCACACACCTCCCTGGCTGCGCGGTACCGTCCGGGCCGGAGTTTAGCAACTGCCGCCGATGCGAGGAAATCCGTCCAGTCCCCGCACGGAGGAAGCTTCATTGCTCCTCAATACAGTACAGAAACTTGCCGGACCGCACATAGAGCCGCCGGCCCGCGAAGAACAGGCTGCTGCTGAAGCCGTCGTCCAACTGGCAGCGGGCGACTTCTTCGTACTCTCTTCCGGGCCTCAGAACGACCGTCGCCCCTTGCGTGTTGCTGACGTACAGATAGTCGCCGGCGAGAGTCACGCTCGGGTCGACGCGGCCCCCGCGGAATTCGAGCCGCTTGCGGTAGACCAGTTCGCCCGCCCGCGCGTCGGTGACTTCCAGGATGCCCTGTTCGGTCACGGTGTAGAGCAGACCGTCGTGATAGACCGGCGAGGCCAGGCGGCTCGCCTGCGAGCCGTCGCTCTCCCAGGCAACCTGGGTGACGGCGTCATCGGACGCGCTGCCTGCGACGCTGACCGCCTTGATCCCGCTGTCCTGCCCGGCGTAGACGACACCGCCGTCGACGGTCGGCGACGAATAGCTCAACTGAAACTGGTCCCGTGCGACGATCCGGCCGTCCGCAACCCGGACGACAGCGCCGCCTGGCGTAACGATCATCTGCCTGCCTTCAACGTTGGCGACAACCGGACTTCCATTCCGTGCACCCGCTTCCGCCGTCCACACGGTTTCCCCAGACGCCGCGTCGAGCGCGACCAGATTGCTCAGGTGCACGATCAGTTTGCCGTCGACCAGAACGGGCGATGCGCTGTGCCGGTTGCCCGGCGCTTCGACGAATTTCATCCAGTTGAGTGTTCCGTCGAGTGAGTGCGAGGAAACGATCCCGGTGCCGAACACGGCGTAAACATTCTCGCCGTCGCTCGTCGGCGTGCTGGCCGTGTTCGCCGTGTTCCCGCCCGGCATCGGTGGGAAAACAGTGAGCTTCGCGATCTGTTCGCGGAGGGTCTCAATCCGTTTCTTAAGTTCCTCCAGTTTTTCCGTGTCATTGGCTTTCTGAGCCGAGTCGCGCTCCTGGTTGAGTGCGCTGACCGTCTCTTCCAGTTTGCGCGCCTCTGCGAGGTTCTCGTCGATGAGCGCCCCCTCAGCCTCTCCGAAGACGTCGACATACAGGTGAGAACGTTGCCAGAGTTTCTCGCCGTCGCCGGCAGCGTAGCACACAAGCTCAGCGGGCTCCGCAGTGATGAAGACGCGATCACCGACCACGACCGGTGAAGCCAGGCTGCGGCCGGGTGTTTCAACCCGCCACACGATATTGCTGTCGTTGTCCCAGTTGACGGGAGGATCCGCCGCAGGAAATTTGCCCGTGCCGTCGTTGCGCCAACCAACCGGAGGTGCGGCGAAAGCGACGCCAGCGGCTGCGAGGACAGCAAGTGTGATGAGAGCAATCGAAACGGTGCGTGCGATCATCGCCATGTGCAAGTTCCTGAAGGGGTTGGACCAGCGGTTTTCAATCCGGCTTTTCACGGAGAGACATCAATCAGCGTCGTGCCCGGCTTACTGAAAGGGCGGTCACTGACGCCCGCAAACTCTTGTTCGCCCCGCATCGAACGGCGCCAGGTCGACGACCGCAGTTGCCATGTGGCACCACATGCATCTCCTCCGCGTGTGTTCGCAAGTCAAACAGCACCGGACATTGTAACGATGCCGAGAAGCCAGCCGCCCGAGGCCGCAGCCGGTCGCACGCCCCCCCCACGCTGCTCTCTTTGCCTACTCCGGCCGTTCGCTCTCAGGAATCTCGACGATGGTGAGGCCGCAGGTGTTGAAGCGGAGCCGGCCACGTTCTTCGCCCCCCTGGTTGCCGTTCCAGGTGATGTAGACTTTCGAACCGCCGGGAGCGACCGCCAAGCCGTAAGTGCCCATGCAGGTGTATCCGGTTTCTTCAGTGAGAGCCGGATGGAGGAAGCAGATCACCTTGCGTCGCTTCGTCTCCAGGTCGTATTGCACCAGCGGCGTGCCGTCGCGATAACTTCCTCCGTGGGCGCCGGCGACGTAATACAGGTAGCGCCAGGTGTGCGGGTCGACGTCGATCGTGGCGATGTAGTTTTGGCCGCCCACGGTCGCGCCGCCGAGATGACGGGCCGTTTCGGTCTGCGTATTGAACTCCCACAGGTTGTCGCCGTCGATCGTATAGACCATGCCGTCGGGTGTTTCGATCGTACAGGCCCGCAGGCCGACCTCGGCATCGATCGGTGTTGGCGGTCCGGGCATTGAGGGATCGAACCGCACCAGCGGCAGCGCTTTGCCCCGTTCGCCCGCCTGATGAAAGTAAACGCGACCTGTCGAACGAGCAAAGATCGCGGCCCGATAGGGACCGGCGTCATCGTGGTAGAGGACTTCACGACTCTGCACGTCATACGCCAGAAACTGGACCTGCTTGTTGGTGTGGTCGCCGTCCGCTGTTCCGGCGTAGAAGATCAGCCGGTCCGGATCGAGCACGCTGGTCGGCAGCGTCTGGTTTTCGAGCGGCGCATGTGCGACGACCTCCGTCCGGCCGGACTCGGCATGATGCCGCAGAATCCAGCCCCCCGTGAAGTGATTCTCCTTCGTCGTCGCCCGCGTCGAACCGCGATGCGTTGAAAAGTAGAGCCAGCCGTCCGAACCGAGGTCGATCCGGCTGTGGATCTTCCCCGGTGTGTAGTAACCGTCCGGAACGTTGATCGTCTCCCGCACGTCGACGATCTGCTTCAGTTCGCCGGTGGCGGAATCGTAACGGTAAACAAACGCATTCCCCTGCGGTGCGCGATGGTCGCCGATAGCGGAATAGTAAACGTCCCCCACCGCCAACCCGTCGCCCCACACCGACCACGGATTCCCCGGATAGGTCTGGCCCGGGTAGTACAGGAACGTCACCCGCGGCGGCGTCTCGGCGATCGCCACGTCCTCCTTGATCGGAGCAGTCGCCTCGAGCAACGCCCCGGACTCCACCACAACGCGGTCCTGATTGCCCGGCAGACTCGGCGGATAACTCGGCTCTGCCAACAGCGTCGTGGCCAGCATCAGAACGGATACGGCTGCAAGAACCAGTTTCATCGGCGTGAGCCTTCAGTAGCGTCCTCGTTGCGCGGCGCGGTTTGTTCTTCTTCGATCTTCTGCAGGGCCGTTGCCATGCGGCGGCCGAGTTCGTGGCAGCCTGCGCGGGCGATGTGTACGTTCGGCTTGCCGTCGCGGTCGGGTTCGAACTGCAGATCGCGGGTCGGCACGGCAGAGAACAGCGGATCCTCGTCCGCCAGGCGGTCGAACATCGCGTTCACGGCGCGGTCGCCGTCGTCGAGTTCGCGGATGTGGCCGACGACGATCGGCAAGCCGTCTCTCAGATCGTGTCGAAACCGCCAGATCAGATTGCGGAAGTCGGGCTCGTACTCCGCGACCGGCCTGCGCGAGTCCGATTCCCCCTGATGCCAGAAGAGGCCCCGCAGGTCCCACTCCAGCCCCCGTTCCTCGGCCGTCGCCCGGCAGGCCGCGACGTATTTGAGAAACAGGCCGTAGAGTGCCGTGTCGTGGGTCTGGCCGTTCTGTGGATCGTCGCCGGGGTACCAGCCGTTGACCTTTTTGTTCCACAGTCCCGACCCGCAGCGGCAGAACTGGACGAAGATGATGTCGTCGTCAGAGAGTTCGAGCAGGCTCTCGGCCAGGCCGTAGCCCATGGTGTTGGGATCGAGTCTGGTGAGGACCGGTGAGACGTCGGGCCGGTCCGGTTCCGTGACGCACTTCATCCCGAAGTAATGCACGTCGTGCGGCGACTCGGGGGCCTTCTCATCCCCCTGGCTCAAGTGCGAGATCCGCCACCCGTTCGATTGCCCGGCGACGATGTAAACATCGACTGCCTCCGCGGGGCGCGAGGCCGCGACGAAAACGGCCAGAGAACCTGCCGCGCAGAGCAGCCGGGGTGAAAACTGCATGTGAGTTTCCAATGTTGCAGACAGTTGGGCGAGCTACGTCGACTGACTGTAACAACATCGAGCGGAGGAGTCACAAGCGGAAGGGGCGAGAGTCAAGAGTCGAACGTCCAAGGAATGGCGGATGGCTCGCGGCTCGGGGGCCTACCGCGCTCGGGCGGGCAAGCCACTCGTGGCGCCGGGGCAGTCCTGTTGCCAGTTACTGTCGATCCTGGATGCGGTGGGGGAAGCGGTTGGCGGCGGGGGGGCCGTCGGACTGACCTCGGGACCAGGCGCGGACGTTGCCCACGGTGGTTTCGGCCCGCACGAAGTAGGCGGGGGAAATCGACTGCAAATGACCCGCGTAGGCCTGCTCGGCGCGGGTCTGCCAGCCTTCATCCGGATGCACAATGTCCTGGCGGGCCAGGGCGGTGATGAGTTCGTTAGCGACGAGTTGATGGCCTTCGATGGAGGGGTGGACGTGATCGACGAGCCAGCGGTCGCCGAGTGCGCGGCCGGGGGTTTGCTGTTCGAGAAGGGCGTGCATGTCGATCAGTTGGAGTCGCTCTTCAGCCACAATGTCGTGGAGGATCTGTTCCATCGAGGAGAGGATTCTGAGGGGGCAGACGTCTTCGTCTCGCGCGCGTATGAAGGCGGCGCGGGCGGTCTCGTGCTGCTGGAGCGCTTCGCGGCATTTGCCGAGCTGGTACCAGGCGGCGGCGTAGCGGGGGTCGATTTCGAGAGCGGCCTCGAGCGATTGAATGGCGGCGGGGAGATCGGTGCGGTAGTTGTCTGCCGCGCGGGCGAGGAGTTCGTCGAACCGCTCTCGTTCGGCGGAGCCGGGCAGGGTTGAGGGTTCCGACTTGAAGGGAGGCTGATCGGCGAGATTGGAGGGTTCGTTCAAAAGGATGACCGGGACGCCGGCTTCGCGGCAGAGGGCGAGCATGCGGCGGACATTGAATTCGAAGTGCCGGATGACGCCGTCGCGCCAGGCGTCGTCGCGATGATAGGCGGCGAGGCCGTTGTGGTAGTCGAGCATGGCGTCGGCGTCGCCCGCGAGGAGCGTGCGGTCGTCGGCCGGAGCATCGGGCTCAAGGAGCGACGACGCGAGGACGACGACCCGGCGGTTGGCGAGAAATTCGAGCGGCCGGGCGAGGAGTTCGGGCGTGTGTTTGATGTGGGCGTAGGAGCGGTCTTCGAGGAATTCGTTATGTCCAGTGCAGAGGAGGATGAGGTCGGGCTGATGCTGGAGGCATTCTTCGAGGATGGGGACGAGGCGATAACTGGCGTAGGAGATGCCTCCGCAGTTGACGACTTCCCATTGGCGGGAATCGTCCGCCGCCGTGAGGCCGAGTTCGAGCCAGGTGGTGAAGGACGTGGGGACCGAATAGGGGCGGCCCTGGACGGTTGATCCGCCGAGGCAGAAGACGCGGTATTCCTTGTCTGCCTTGTGCGCAGGGAAGGAATCGTCTGCGAAGAACTTCTTGCGGGCGGGGGCGATTTCGAATCGCTCGCCGTCGCCGGAGAGGACAAAGAGGGGGCTGACGGAGCGGAAGCCGACGAAGGGGTCGTCACGATCGACCGGCCGGCCCCAGCCGGCGGCGATGCAGACAAGCTCTGCGACGACAAAAGGCAACAGCGCAAGTGCGACCGCGCCGAGACGGAACAGCCAGGGCCGCAGCTTCGACGGAGGCGCTGCGGCGTGAGCGGGAGTTTCCACAGGGTGGGACTCTGTATGGCCGGAAGGAGTCACACGCGTATTCTACCGCGCGACGGCCGAGGGAAGAATTGTTGAGGAGTGAGGGAGCGGAGTTGAGTGGCCACGAAGAACGCGAAGAGGCACGAAGAAAGGGGGGCGATCGTGGACGTGATTTCGGTGGGGCGTTTCGGAATGAGGAATCGATGGGGGCGGACAGCGAGGGGCGGCTGGTTATTCGGAGTCGGTGATGGAGATTTCGATGGGTGTCTCGGAGACGACGGGCCATTGGCCGTCTTGGAGGGCGGTGGCGCGGAGGGTGAGGTTCCAGGGGCCGAGGAGGAGTTCGTTGGGTACGGAGCGGACCTGCAGGACGCCGGATTCGGTTTCGGGTCCGATAACGACGGGGTCGGCCTCGACGGTTGCGCTGAGTTCGTCGGGAATGATGAGTTCGACCGTGGCGGATTCGGGCAGTTTCGGAGAGCGGCTCACGACGAACGGGATCTCGAACGACGAGCCGGCCGGGACGATTCTCAACTCGTCGCCGGCCGTGAGTTTGAGGAGGGCGCCTTCGAGGATCATCGTGATGCGTGCGTCGGCCAGCCGGGTGACGTAGCGGGTCTCTCCGGTGGGGTCCGTGACAGGGGCGACGCCTATGACGACCATCCGGCGGGTGATGTCGGTCGAGAGCCACTCCGGCATGAAGCAGGGATAGAGGGCTGACTGTTGATCGGCGGGAACCTTGATGATCGGCCCGCGGATTCCCTGCCGGTGCCGGGCCTGCTTGGCGGCCATCTGCAGTTCGATTTCACCGGTGTAGCCTTCGTCGCGGACGATGTTGAACAAGGCGGGGTAGGTGGTTCCGCGATCGACGTTGCGTTGACTGTTGCGATCGACAAGCTGCAGGTCGAACGGCGGCGGCATGGTGACGGCGAGGAGGATCGACTTCGTCTCTGTCGATTCGATGCGCTGCGGGGAGAGGTTGCCGGTCAGGGGGGCGGTCGCGTCTCGCGTGAGTGTTGCGCCGTCCTGCTCGGCCTCGCCGAGGATGTTGATCATCGCTGCGGTGACGTGTGCGTCGGCGGCGCAGACGAGGGGGAGGTTGAAGGCGGCTGCGCCGGCCGGGACGAGGGGATCGCCGTCGACCGTCACGCCGGGGGGGAGTCCGTCGACCGCAAGGCGGATTTCTCCGGCGAAGCCTCCGAAGCGCTGGACCGTGACGGGAATCTGGAAAGTTCCTCCCAGCGGAAGGTTGGCCTGCTGGGGGACGATCAGTTTGTAGTCGGGGGGAGTGGCCGCGACTTCGATGCGATAAACGGCGTCGGGCCCGAGCGGGCGGCCGCTGAGGTCGCGGACGATAGCGGTGTAGGTTCCTTCCTGGCTCGCCTGGAAGCGTGCGAGGGCGTCGGACGTTCCGGGGGCGTCGTCGATCTCGACGGCGACGGTCTCATCGGGGGCCATTACGCGGACTGACACATCGAGGGAACCGCCGACTGCGCGGGACTCGACTTTGACTTCGTAGAAGGCGTCTTTCGTGGCCTGCCATTGGTACTGGTGTGCGGTTTCGCCGTCCTGCATGCGAGCTGAGAGGGACTGCGGAAGCTGGAGCGTTGCCGGCTCCGCGCTGGTGCGCAGGGTATCCGGTTGTGCGATAACGTTGATGCTGCAAGGGGCCGGTCCGCCGGGGGTTTCGACGGTGTGGGTCCAGAGTGTGCCGGGGTCTGTTGCTGCGGGACTGAGTGTTGTGCGCCAGGTTTCGAGCTGCGGGGCGCCGGTTGCAATGCCGTAACCGACGAGTTCGACATCTGATTGCTGGCCGGGCGGGATTGCGGCGGGAAAGGCGGTCACAATGCGGGGGCCGCGGCGGACTGCGAGGCGGTAGACGAAGGCGGCGCATCCCCGGTACTCGATGTCGTTGACGTGGATGGTGTAGGTTCGGCCTGCTTCGGCGACGAAGGTCACGGCCGGGTCGTCGCCGTCGGCGGCGGCTTCGTCGGCCAGCACGCGGCCGGCTTCGTCGGTCACTTTGAGCGCGCCGTAGAATGCGGCACCAAGACGGCGGGCCATCAGGTCGACGGTGACCAGGCCGCCCGCTTCGGGCCGGATGGTGTAGCGGTCGACTTCGGCAATCCGAGACAACCGGCCGGACACGCCGACCGGGAGCGCCGGCAGTTCCTGGGGAAAGTCGCGGGACCGCTGTTCGATCAGTTCTTCACCGCGGCTGACAAACAGCATGGCGGTCGTCGTCCCGCCGTTGGCGTTGGCGACCTGCCAGGGGACCAGGCCTGCGGGAGTTTCCGGGGACGCCGTGAGAGTGACGGGAATTTCGCGCGGGATCGGTTGGGCCGGGTCGTCGGCCCGCAATCCGAACCAGTAGGGAGGAGGCGTGATCAGAAAATCGCCCGGGACGCCCTGCTCGGTGATGCTCAACGCCGGTTCATGCAGAAAGACCTGCATGTCGGGGGTGAAGTCGTACCCGCCGAGTTTGACTTCGCGGGTCTCGCCCGCGCGAATGACGGGAGGCCAGGCGTATCCGAGCGAAGGGGGTTGCTGCGCGGATGCGGAACTTACGGTCAGGAGGGGGAGTGCGATCGAGAACCCCACAACACCAAGTCTGATGCGACTGCGCATAACGTCCTGATCGATTCGATATACTGTGCGGACGAAGACGGGACGCGTTCAGGCCAGGACTTCGTCGATGCGATGGCCGCCGCTGACGATCGGGACGGGGCGTCCCAGCGGGGTGTGGTGAATCTTGTTCGCGTCGACTCCCATGAGATAGAAGAGAGTCTGCAGCAGATCGTGGATGCCGTAGGGCTGGGTCGTCGGATAGCTGGCGGTCTCGTCACTGGCGCCGATGACGGCGCCGCGTTTGATTCCGCCGCCGGCCAGGATGACCGACTGGCACATCGACCAGTGGTCGCGGCCGGCGTCCTTGTTGATCCGCGGCGTGCGGCCCATCTCGCCCATCACGACGACGAGCGTCTCGTCCAGCAAGCCGCGATCGTCGAGGTCCGTCAGGAGGGTCGTCAGCGCCCGGTCAGTGGGAGGGACCAGGGTTTTCTCGTGGCTGGTGAAGTTGTCGACGTGTGTGTCCCAACTGCCGTGCGTAATCCCCACGAAGCGGCAGTCGGCTTCAACCAGTCTGCGTCCCAGCAGTGCGCACTGGCCGATCGACGTGTATCCGTAGCGCTCCCGCATCTCGTCGCTCTCCACGGAGAGATCAAACGCGCGGCTCGCTTCCGGAGAACTGACGAGCGTCATGGCCTGCTCATAGAAGTCGGTCATCTGCTTCGCCGGGCCGGTCGCGTCGTCACTCGCGCCGAGCGCCTCGGCGTCCTGCAGGAGTTGTTTCCTCCGCTCGTAGCGGTCTCCATCGACCTCGGACGTCGTCGTCAGGTCGCGAACTTTGAAGTCGGCCTGGACCGGGTCGTTATCGATGGTGAACGGTGCATATTTTGCCCCGTAAAAGCCCGGCCCGCCCGGTCCGAGGGGATTGGGCATTTCGACGTAGGGTGGCACTGCGCCGCGCTGACCAAGTTCCCGGGCGACGATCGAGCCGATGGACGGGTACAGGGCGTTGAAGGGCATGCCCTGCGCCTGGCCGTCGGCGAAACTGGGGGGATAGCCGGTCAGCACCCAGTGGCGGCCGGTCTGGTGAGCGTTGTCGGCGTGGCTGTGTGAGCGCAGGATTGTGAACTTGTCGACGATGCCGGCCGTCATCGGCAACAACTCGCCGATTTGTGTTCCGGCGACGGCGGTCGAAATGGGCTGGTACGGTCCGCGGATTTCGGCAGGGGCCCCCGGCTTGAGATCCCACATGTCAATGTGGCTCGGACCGCCTTCCAGCATGAAGAAGATGCATGATTTTGCCTTGGCCGGTTGCGGCGCTGCGGCGGTCGACTGCAGTTCGAGAAGTCTCGGCAGCGTCAGTCCGCCCAGCAGGCCGGCCCCGCCGATGCGGACGGCGGTGCGTCTGTTCATGCGGAATTCAGTGTCGGAAATTCGCCGGTTTGACATTCTCGGCCTCAATGATTGAAGGCAAACTCTTTGGTGTTGAGCAGCGTCCACAGGACGTCCTCAGTCGCCGTCCGCCGGGGGTCCGCCGTGCCACTCGATTCGAGTTGTGTGAAGACGGACGTCATCAGCCGTCGCTCGTCGTCGCTGGGAAAGCGGGAAAGCGCGGCGAGATAAAGTTGATCGACGATCTGCTCATTCGAAAGCGACGACGCAGCCAGTTCGGCGGCGCGGCCTCTGCGGTCGCGGATCTTCGCGCTGGTCTCTTCGGAGTTCATCAGGTGCAGCGCCTGCGCCATGCTCGGTTCGACGCCCCGTTCGCACGCGCACACCGACTGCCGGACGGGCCGCCCGAACACCTGGAAGAAGTTCGCCGGCAGACGGCTGTCCCACAGTTCGATCGCTCGCAACCCGGCGGGCATCCCGTCGAAGTCGTGCGAGACTCCGGTCGCTGCCGTGATGGCGTCGAGCAATACTTCGGCCGGGAGCGGTTTCCAGGCGGCGCGCGAGTAGTTCTGGTCATCCAGCCGGTTTGATTCGGTGGTCGCCGAACTCAACTGATAGACCCGGGATTCCAGAATTGTCTGCGTCAACTGTTTGACGTCGTAGTCCACCTCGATGAGATATGCCGCGAGCGCGTCGAGCAGGGGTTCATTGGAGGCGGGGTTTGTCGCCCGCAGATCGTCGACCGGTTCGAACAGACCGCGGCCGAGATAGTGCGCCCAGATGCGGTTGGCGATCGTCCGGGCGAAGAATGGGTTGTCGGACGCTGTCATCCAGTCGGCAAACGCCGTGCGGCGGTCGGCAAGCGGTTCAAACTCCACGGGCGGCGCATCGAGCGCGGCCGCGGCAACGGTCTCTCCCGTCCGGGGGTGCAGGAGATCCTGACCGGGGCCTCCCACAATCTTCTTGCCCCCGAGCGGGCTGTCGCGTCGCTCGACTCCGGTAAAGAATCCGGCCAGTGCGTAGTAGTCGGCCTGTCCCCATTTCTCGAAGGGATGGTGATGGCACTCGGCGCATTCGATCCGAACTCCGAGAAACAGTTGACTCACTGCTCGCGACGCCGCCTCGGCGTCCTGATGCGCGACGTAAAACGCAGCCGGGTTCTCATCCATCGACCGGCCGTCCGCCATCACGATGTCTCGGGCGAACTCATCGTAGGGCCGGTTCGTCTCGATCTGCTCCCGCAGCCAGCGGGTCATGGCGACCGCGCCTTGCGAGGTGATCACGTTGCGATCGACCCGCAGCAGATCGGCCCACTTCTGCGCCCAGTAGTCGGCGTACTCGGAGCGATCGAGCAGCCCGGCAACCAGCCCCGACCGTTTGTCCGGCGCACGGTCTTCGAGATACTGCTGGACCTCTTCAGGGGTCGGCAGTGTGCCGGTCGTATCGAGATAGACTCTCCGGAGGAAGACGGCCTCGGAAGCGGGCGGACTGGCCGCGATCCCAAGCTTTTCGAGCTTGTCCCACACCAGTCGATCGATGAAGTTATTCTGCGGCGGCCGGGTGAAGTCTGACTCGGGCCGGGCGTGCGTCAATCGGGAGACGCCGACATGCCCCATGTAGCGGACGAGAATCGCCGCTTCTCCGGGAATTTCGGTCGACGTGACGAGACCTGTTTCGTCCACGGCGGCGATGGCTTCAGCGTTCGACTGGTAGTCGGCCCCGGTGGTCACACAGGTCTCGCTGCCGTCCGCCGCAACGAGAGTCACTCGCAACTGCTGAGTTGTTTGCGAATCGACAGGAATCTCGGCCGGTTCGACTCGCAGCCGGACGGCCGACTCCGGCGTCGCCTCGTCGAGCGCTGCGCCCTCTTCGATCCACCGTTTGATGAGCCGGTACCAGTCGCCGCCGGGCTCGATGCGGCGTCCCCCTCCGTGCGGGGTCTCCCCTGTGGCTTTGCGGAGGAACAGACTCTGGGTTGCGGCAGTCGTCCGGATGCGGCGTCCGCGCGCCTCCTGCACGATGGCGGCGAAATCGAACTTCGCATCGAACGCGAAGACGCTCAGCTTGAAGCCGTTCTGCCCTTCTGCCTTGCCGTGGCATCCGCCGGAGTTGCAACCCGCCTTCGTGAGCACGGGCAAGACGTCGCCCCGGAACGAAACGGGAGGCGGATTCGCCTGCCCCGTGACAAGCACCGGAAACGGGACACTCTGCCCGTCGAGTTCCGCGTGAGCGATCGTTTCTCCGTCAGCGCGAGGCAGCACGCGCCCGCCGGGCAGGACTTCCGCGATCGACGGATCGTCGATGCGAAACGTGACGAGCCGGGTGGCATCGAAGTTCCCTGACTCGGGCGATTTTCCGAACACGAGCACCTGGCTGGACGATTCCGGCCGCCTGAGAGTGACCCGCTCGGGATGCACCCGCAAAGCCGGAGCGTCGGCCGCTGCGCTGACCACAGCCAACTGCGCGACGGCGAGGATTGTGAGAAAACCGACTCGCAAATCTTGCCTCCAATCGCCCCTTGCTGCCGGCCGCGCGTACCACTCTCGCGGCGGTGCGCGTCGAAGAAGACCGCCATACAAATCAATGAACCCTGATGCATTGATCGTAGCCGCGAACCGGGTTCTCAGCAAGTTGAATGCTGCGGCTACGGATAGGCGGGAGCAAGCCATAGATAACGTGTGGCTTGAAAATAAGGGCGCCAGATCGGCGGCCCGGCCGCTATTCAGGTTCGCTTGCGAGTTTTTGCGACTCACCGGCCTTGGAAGGCCGGTCTACGCCCTCCGTACCACGGCCTTCCAAGGCCGTGGCTTTTCTCTTGCTCATTCGCTTCGCGGCGTCACCGGCCAACCCGGCCGAGCGAGTCGGACATGTTATCGACCAGTGTCAACTCATCAGCAGCGATGCGTCGATCTCTTCGACCTTCGAGCAGCCGCAACTGACCATGGCGTTGGTCAGTTCGTCGCGGAGGATCTGGAGGGCCTGAGCGACGCCTGCCTGGCCGCCGGCGGCGAGGGCCCAGGCCTGCGGGCGGCCGATGAGGACGGCTTTCGCGCCGCGGGCGACCGCTTTGAGCACATCGCCGCCGCGCCGGATCCCGCCGTCCATCAGCACTTCCAGTCGGCCGTCGACCGCTTCCACAACGTTTTCGAGCACGTCGATCGTCGCCGGCATCCCGTCCAACCGCCGGCCGCCGTGATTGGAAACGACGAGCCCGTTGAGTCCCAACTCGATCGCCTGCTTCGCGGCCTGTGGGGAGAGGACGCCCTTGATCAGGATCGGCAGCGATGTGGTCTTCCGCAGCCATTCGAAGAACTCCGCGTCGAGCGAGATCCGCCACGCCGACGCATTGAACGCGAGGATCTCGTCGTAAGTGTTCTGTTCGGTAAGCTGCGTGAACCCGATGTCGCGGAGATGCTTGAGCAGCATTTCTTTCGGCGGGGCGAACCGGTTTCTAAGGTCGGCGTCCTTTCGTTCGCCCAGATCGACCGTCACCACAATCGCCCGGTAACCGGCTTGTTCCGCTCGCCGCACAAGGCGGCTGGCGATGTCGCGGTCGGCCGGAACGTAGATCTGCAGCCACTTCGGCCCGTCGGCCGCCTCGGCAATCTCTTCCAGGCTGTGACCGGCACTGCTGCCCGCGACATGAATCGTCCCGGCCTCGGCGGCCGCCCGCGCGGCGGCGAGCGCTCCCTGCGGATGAGCCATCCGCAACACGGCGACCGGCGCCAGCATGATCGGCATGGAGATTTTCTGTCCCAGCACGGTGGTCGAAAGGTCGGCGTCTTCGATGCCGTGCAGCAGCGGCGGGAGCACACGAATCCGGCGAAACGCATCGACATTGTCGCGCAGCGTCACCTCGTCTTCCGAGCCGCTCGTGATGTACTCGAATGTCGCCTTTGGGAGATTCCGCCGGGCGAGTTCGATGAAGTCGTCCACGGCGACGGCCGAGGACGGCAGATCCCCGGTGACGCCGGCGGCTGGCGCGATGCCTTCTTCGGCGTCCTCCGCCGCGATGGCGGCCTCTCCGTTCGCATGTCCGACTGTCAAGCCGGCTGCGCCCAGGGTCAGTAACTGGGAAAAGGCTCTGCGGTCCATGTCTCTCTCCAGGCTGCACTCATGTGTCAATTGGCTGCGGGCATGATAGGGCAAATTGCTCTACCATGTGTCCGCATCGGGCGGTCTTCGCACAATTGAAGCGGAGATTCCGCGAGACAGTTCTTCGGCATGGATTCCCAAAGCTCACGCGCCGGTCGGTGAGGTGATTGCGTCCGTCTTAAGTATCTGCGTATGTGCCGCGAGAAACGAAAGGCCGCTTTGATGAGACGACACCGATTGCGCGTCATATTGCCGGCCGTTCTGGTTGCGATCGGAATGGCAATCATCTGGCGTGGTTTCCCTCACTCCCGGTCGACACCGGCCGGTGAACGTTCCTCTGAGCCTGATGAGCGAGTCGCTGAGGGAGAACAACGCCGCGCGTCGCCGCCGCGCGTGGTCATCGTAGGCGCGGGAATCTCCGGACTGACGACCGCGCTGGAACTCGGACGGGGAGGGGCGCGCGTTACGGTGGTGGATATGTCATCGGTATTCGGCGGTCACGCGGTGATGTCGCAGGGGGGAGTGTGCGTGGTCGATTCGCCTTTGCACCGGGAACTGGGACTCGAGGATTCGTCCGACCTTGCCTATGGAGACTTTATGGAATGGGGAGAGGACGCCGACCCCGACTGGGTTCGCTATTACACCGACAACTCCCGCCGCGACATCTACGACTGGCTGACCGACCTCGGCGTGCGGTTCGAGGAGATCTCGACCGCGCCCGGCAATTCGGTGGACCGGTTTCATCAGCCGACCAGCCGCGGCATCGGCCTGGTGACTCCCATCTACGAAGCTTGCCTGGACGAAGAGTCGATCGAATTCGTCTGGAACACACAGGCCACGCGCTTGCTGACGGAAGACGGCCGCGTGGCCGGCATTGAAGCACGCAGGCTCCGCGAACAATCGGTGATCCGGATGGAGGCGGACTATGTCGTTCTCGCGACGGGTGGGTTCCAGAGCAATCTCGACATGGTGCGGGAGTTCTGGCCGGCGGAGATCGCATTTCCCGAACGGATTCTGATCGGCTCGGGACGCAACTCGGTCGGCCTCGGCCACCGGATGGCGCAGCAGGTCGGCGGAACGCTGAACCGGATGGATTATCAGTGGAACTACTTCACCGGCATCCCCGATCCCCGGCAGCCGGAAAGTAACCGCGGACTGAGCGCCGCCAACATGCACGGCATCCTTGTCAACCCGGTGGGGCAGCGGTTCGCCAACCTGCACAACTGGGCGAAGGAAGTGATGCCGATCATGCTCAGCCAGGAGCGGGCCACCGTGTGGTTTGTGTTCGACGAGGCGAGCCGAGGCGAGTTCGTAATCTCCGGCTCCGACTGGAAGGATTTCACCAAGGTCGAACGACTGGTTCTCGACAACCCGGAACTCGTCCATTCGGCCGACACGATCGAGGAACTGGCCGAGAAAGCCGGTCTCCCGGCGGACAACCTCCGTGCGACGATCGACCGCTACAACGAGTTGGTGGAAGGTGGCGTCGACGAAGACTTTCACCGCTTCGGTCCGGGACAGTCGGAGTACAGCAACGGCGCGTCTCCGCAGATTGCGACCGCTCCTTACTATGCAATGCAGGCCTGGCCGCTGACGCGAAAGAGCATGGGCGGCGTCGCGATCGATCTCGACTGCCGCGTTCTCGATCAGTCGCGGCAGCCGATCCCGGGCCTGTATGCGGTTGGCGAACTCACCGGCCTGGCCGGCATCAACGGCAAGGCGGCGCTGGAGGGAACGTTTCTCGGCCCGTGTGTCGTTACAGGCCGCGTTGCGGCGCGGTCGATTCTTGGGATCCCGGCAGAAGCATCGCCGCCGCCGACGGCGTCCCAGGAACGCTGCATCTCGTGCCACGACGTGACAGCGCTGATTGAGGAAACACGCCCCGGCTACTGGCATTTCGAGCAGTCACATACGCGCGTCGTGGAACGCGAACTCAACTGCCTGCAGTGCCACGCCGAGTTGGCGCCGTATCACGAGGAACATCACGTCATGAATCAACGAGCCCTGGCCCGGACATGCGCATCGTGTCACGCGGGGGAGGAGTGAGCCGGGGGGGCACGCAGAGAGGGGGTTCACGCAAAGTCGCCAAGGCGCAAAGAGTGGCGCAAAGGGACGGTGATGGCTGCGAGGAGAATTAAGGTTCGGGCGACGACTATTGTCTGTTCGCCAGAGTTGGGTTGTACGGCGTATCCGTCGCGACCGACTGATGGATGACGCCCAAGGCTCTCGGGTCATCCGGTCTCAATCGCACCGTCAATCCCGCCACTCTGAACGAGGCACTTCGATTGCCTCATCGAACTCTCCACCAAAACTTTGCGACTTCGCGTCTTCGCGTGAGCCAATACGCCGCACGCTTGTTCTGTGAACGCGAAACGGAATAGGCTGTGTTTCGTTCACCGACCCCAGCGATGAAAGACACCATGCCGGCCATCGATCACACGCGCTCTTACTCATCCCAGTTTGCACTCTGCAGCGCGATGCTGCTTCTAACGGGTTTGGCTCGGGCCGAAGACTGGCCGCAGTTTCGCGGGCCGAATGCCTCGGGCGTGGCGAGCGAAAGCACCTCGCCGCCGGTTGAATTCTCCTACGAACACAACGTCAAGTGGTCGAAGGAACTGGGGCCGGGCGTGGCGTGTCCGGTGATCGCCGACGGTCGCACGTTCATCACGGAACTTTCCGATGAGGAGACCTTCACGGTGTACGGCCTCGACGCCGCCAGCGGAGAGGAACTGTGGAGCACGAGCTTTCCGGCGGGCGAACTGCCGGCCATCACGTCGCCCAACGAGCACGCCTCGTCCACACCGGCCACGGACGGAGAACGGGTCTTCGTGCACTTCAGCACCATCGGCCTGATTGCGCTCGATGCAGAAACCGGCAGCCTGCTGTGGAAGTATCCCCTGCCGATGCCGTTCTATCTGATGGGCTGGGGCGCGGCGAACTCGCCGATCGTTTACGAGGACATGGTCATCTTCAACCTCGATGACGACCTCGCCCCCTACATCCTCGCGATCGACAAGGAGTCGGGAGAATTGCGGTGGCGGACCGAGCGGCCGCAGATGCTCGGCGGATACGCCGTTCCGGTGCTGTGCACCGCGAACGGCCGCACCGACGTCGTCGTCGCGGGCAGCGGGCAGATGATCGGTTACGACCCGCACTCCGGTGAACAGTTGTGGCATTGCGACTCCCTGTTGCGGACGATCATGACCACGCCGGTCGTGCAGGACGACCGCATCTACATGTCGGTGCAGAGCTACGGGGACACGGCGCGCGTCCTCAAGTTCGCCCTACTCCAATGGGTCGATACCGATCAGGACGGGAAGCTCGACAAGAGCGAACTCGACCCGGCCTTCCACGAAAAGTTCGACAAGGGGGACGCCGACGGCGACGGTTACCTCGTCGATGAAGAGATCGACGACGCCTTCCAGGCGCCGACGAACCGCGTCGGCGGCGGCAACATCATCCAGTGCATTCGCGGCGGCGGATCGGGCGACGTGACCGAAACCCACATGGTCTGGAACCTCGATCACAAAGCTCCGTCGAACATTTCATCCCCCCTCGCTTACGACGGCCGCCTCTTCCTGGTGAAGAAGGGCGGCATCTCCGCCGCGTTCAATCTCGAAGACGGCAGCGAAGTCTGGGACCGGAAGCGGATCAACAACCTCGGCAACTACTACGCCTCGCCCGTCGCGGCCGGCGACAAGATCTACGTGGCGGGGGAGAACGGATACATCGTTGTCCTCGAGGCCGGGCCGAGCGTTGAGGTTCTTTCCAAGAACGACGTCGTGGACAGCGTCGTCGCCACGCCTGCCATCGCGGACAACCGTCTGTACGTCCGGACGTACCACAGTCTGTACTGTTTTGAAGATCTGGATCAGTGAATTGAATCGCGTCGGGTGGGCGAGGCTCCCGCCGAGCCGGAATCGTGTTTCATGGGAAATTCCGTGGATCAGCAGGACGCCCTCCCAACTCTGTAGCCGGGCTCAATGAGCCCGGAGTGCGGGACCGGCCTCAGTGAGGCCGGCTACAGGGTGGCAGGAATTGGCTGGACTCATTGAGGCCGGCTACAGGGGTGTCATTCAACAACATCGACCGGCAATTTGACAGAAGGTGACGTTCTGATGATGTTCCGATTCTCACTCGCCACGGCTCTTTTTGCCTGTCTCTTTGCTCCCTCGGATCAGACCCTCGCCGCAGAAACAGTCGCCGTCGTCGTTGGCGAAGAGGCTTCAGACCTGGAACGCTTCGCCGCGGAGGAACTCGCCGGCCAGTTCGGACGGGTGTTTGAGGACGTCAACGCCGCCGTCAGCGACAGCTTGCCCGACGTGGCTGATGCGTTCATTCTGGTCGGCAGTCCGGAGAGCAATCCGCACGTCAAGCAGCAGATCGGCGACGACTGGCCCACGCTGTCCGATCAGGGTCTCTTCATTCGCAGCGTTGATGGAGAGGATGGCGTGACGTTGATCGTCGGCGGGGGCAGTCCGGCAGCCACGCTGTGGTCGGTGTATGAACTTGGGCATCAACTGGGAATCCGTTACCTCCTCTTCGGCGACATTGATCCGGCCGAGAAGCAGCCGTTCGACCTGTCCGGCTACGACATCGTCCAGGAACCGGTGCTCCGCTCGCGGACCTGGCGGACGATCAACGATTTTCCCGTCGGGCCCGAGTCGTGGGGACTGGCGGACCACGAGCGAGTCCTGCGTCAACTCGCCAAACTGAAGTACAACCGGTTGATGCTGCAGGTCTACCCCTGGCAGCCGTTCGTGCAGTACGAGTACGCGGGGGTCGCCAAGCAGACGGCCGTGTTGTGGTACGGCGAAGCATTCCCGATCGATCGCGATTCGGCCGGCCGCAAAGCGTTTCTCGGCAAGGAACTGTTCGAGAACCCGGACTTTGCCGGGCTGAGCAACCCGGACGAAATGACGCAAGCCGGCATTGCCCATGTGCATGGTCTGATTGAACTCGCCCACTCACTCGGCATGTCGGTCGGCATCAGCATCTCGCCGCTGGAGTTTCCGCGCGAGTTTCAGTCGGTGCTGAAAGGCTCCGACACGGCCCGCGGCATCAACGATCTCACGATCATCCCCGGCGCCGATCAGGGGCCGACCGACGAGACCCTCCGCGGTCTCACCACCGCGAAGATTCGGGCCTATCTCGAAACCTATCCCAACCTCGACACGCTGTATCTCACGATGCCGGAGTTCCCCGAGTGGGACCAGCATGCCGAAGAAGCCTGGGAACTTCTCTCGCCCCGCCTGAAGGGAAGCGACCTTTCGCTGCAGACGTTGCTCGACGCCGCCGCGCAGCGGATGCTGATCGCCACGGGATCGCGCGGCGAACAGGCGGTGAAGGGCAACGTCGTCGGCCTCGCGTTCTTCCACGCGCTGCTCGAGGATGAGCAGCTTCTGCAGCGGCCCGACGGCGACTTTGTCGATCTGGTCATTACGGCGGTCGATCCGGTCCTGTTCCCGGTCCTCGATGAGGTGGTCCCCCCGGGAGCGGCGACGCTGAACTTCATCGATTACACCGCCCGCCGCGTCGCCGCAAACCGCGAGCTTCTTGAGGCCGTTCCCGCTGACAAGGTCGACAGCCGGTTGATTCTCACGCTGGCGGACGACAACGTCGGCGTGTTGCCGCAGTCCGGTCTGCGGAGCATCGCCTCGCTCGTCACCGACCTCAAAGACCTGGGCTGGGACGGATTCTCGACGCGTTACTGGATCCCCGCCGAGCTCGATTCGGTGGTCTACAGCCTCTCGCGGGCGTCATGGGACCCGGACGCCTCCTGCGAAGACGAAACACTCAAGCTGTGGGAGCACCTCACGAGCGATCCCGACGCGGCGGAACGCCTGCAGATTGCGTGGAACCACCTGGAGGATGCGACCGATGTTATCGACGAAAACGGCCTCGGCTTCGCGTTCCCGGTCCCCGGGATGTTGATGAAGCACTACGTCGCCGAGCCGGAACCGGAGTGGTGGCAGGAGTCGATCGATCATTACACGCAGTACATGATCGAACTGTACCGCGCCAACGGCGCGGCCGATCCGCGGGCGAAGGACGTGCTGTTCTACTACGCCAAGCGGGGCGAATACGTGCTGGAATACTGGGCCGCCGTGCAGGCGGTCCGCGCGGCCGCCATCGCCAGGGAGGCCGGGGATAGCGAAGGGGCGCTGACCCAACTCGAGACGGCGCTGGAGCAGATGTACAACTGCATCAACACCCTCGCCGACGTCGCCCGCGACCAGAGCGACCTCGGCCTGATCGCCGTACTCAACGCCTACGCCTACCGCCCGCTGCTGGCGGAAGTGGAGCGGTTGGCGGAGGAGGAGTGAGCGGCTACGTCTTGGCCGCGATCTCTCGACAGCGTGGTCAAGTCATGAAGAAGACTCTTCACGAAGGCCACGCCTGTTCAACCTCGGCCGCGTCTGACACCGGCGACTCCGCCTGCGGCAGTGGACGCTGGGCGGCGATCGTCTCTTCCAGTTCGGCGATCTCCTGGCGAAGGGCGGCGACTTCTTCCATCTTCTCGGTGAGCCGGTCCTGAAGCCGCTCGAGCTTGCGCTCCGGCGAGATGCGGAGCACGCGGTTGACCACTTCAAACAGCAGCAGGGCGCGGAACAGCTTGATCCCGAGTCCCCGCAAACGATACATGCGGCCCACCTTCGTAAGCTGCTGGACGCGCGCAAGGCGGGCGAAACGGGTGGCGCGCAGGACGCGCAGCGTGCGCAGGAACGAGATCAACGGCAGGAGGATGATCGCCAGATCGAGCCAGTGCTGCTTGCAGTACTGCAGCTTCTTTTTGGCGACCGAGCACATCACAATGAACTCCAGGGCGAAGGCGAACCAGATCACCCCGGTGCTGACATGCAGGCCGGTTCGCAACCAGGGAGATTCGACAATCTTCTCCTGCAGTCCGAATTCGATCAGCAGGACCG
This sequence comes from Planctomycetota bacterium, assembly GCA_003388505.1. Lineage (GTDB taxonomy): Bacteria > Planctomycetota > Planctomycetia > Planctomycetales > Planctomycetaceae > MB-PLM-1. The sequence continues at coordinate 23,132 of QQVO01000003.1, read as the reverse complement.
GCAGAATCATCAGCGCAATGACGGACATCGGCAGCGCGAAGGCCTTTTCCAGCCGGGCGCGGAGTTCGTCCGTCCGTTCCGTCCAACCCATCGTGGGGAGCCAGATTCGGTCCCCCATTTCAGGATTGGAGGCGATCAGCCTCAGCGGCGGCAAAACGCACGCCAGAGACCGCATCCGCGTCAGCCGCATGCCGCCGGCCGCAATAGAGTAAACAAGCGCCTCGATGAGGAAGACGGGCCACAGGAGCGCAGCCAGCCACAGCGACCAGGTTCCGAGGCGGAACGCCCGGCTCTCAAACGCAGCCGTCTGTACTCTCGCTGTTGCGTCGCCCGTTTCCTCCGCAGCCGTCAGATACACCTCCTGCACGCGGGGCACGTCGACCCAGAGCACGATCAGCGCAGCGGTGTTCGCCAGGAAGATCAGCGCCAGCCAGAACATCGGTGCGGCCGTATCGTCCACCAAACGGGATCGTAATCGTCCCTGTTGCTCTGTCATGGCCGCTCCGGAAGAGAATCCGCGTCGGTACTCCGAGGCTGTCTATTCCCCAAATCGCAATTGGAGACCGCCAGGCTCAAAAAGAAAAGAGAGAATGCCGTCGCCTCAGCATTTTGAGCCGTCTCAGCGATCGCCAGGCTGCTCCGGGCGGTCGACGCGGACACTCAGATCTTTTTCGCGCCCGGAACGAATGCTGCGAAATGACGTTTGTGCAAACCGGTGAGAAAATACTCCGCTTCACCGCGGAGGCCGACCTCAGGAATGATGCCCATGCTTCATCGGCATCGGGGCCGGTTCGTAATGGGCGGGGTCGCCGAAGCGGTTGACGATCTCCTGGAAAATCGCGCCCTTCTCGATCGTCTCGTCGGTTTCCATCACGCGGTGGTACAGGTCTGCGGGGAGCACGCGGAGGGTGGTCATCAGCCCCATCAGCGACATGGCGGCAGTCGCCCGCATGCCCATGAATTCCCGTCGCGACCAGATTCGCCGCATGAACTCTTCACTCATCGACATCCCCTTCATTCCCTGCGGATAGCCGGGGACGGCGAAGCCGGGGTCTTGATGCTGCATCTGCACGGCCGGGCGGTTGTCGAGATTGTTGATGTACTCCTCGACGTTCTCCCCCTGCCGGATTCTCGGGCCGACATGTTTGACCATGTGATTCATCATGTGATGCGTCATGTGGCAGTGGAACATCCAGTCGCCCGGGTTATTCGCGATGAACTCGAAACTGCTGGCCTGCGCCACGGCGATCAATTCCGTATTGCGCGGAATCCAGGCCGACTTCGGGATCCGCGCGCCTTCGTGTCCCGTCACCCAGAACGTGTGGCCGTGGAGATGGACGGGGTGATGCTGCACCGGGGAAAAGTCCATGATGCGGATGCGAACGCGCTCGCCGTGTTTGACGACCAGCGGCGTGGTGAAGGGACCGCTGCGGCCGTTGATCGTGTGCCAGTTCCAGTCCATCGACCAGGAGTCGTTGACGGTCTGGTTGGGCAGGATCGCGAAGTGTTGGAAGATCAACCCGAAGTCCCGGTCGACCGGCGGATCGAACGGCTGGCGCGGATGGACGATGAACCAGCCCACCATCCCGTGCGTCTCCTGCATCGCGACGTGCGTGTGGTAGAAGAACGTCCCTTCTTCGTGAACGTCGAACTCGTAGACGAACGTCTTGCCCGGCATGATCGGATTCTGCGTCAGCGTGTGCGATCCGTCATACTGCACCGGCAGCTCGAAGCCGTGCCAGTGCAGGGAGGTCTCTTCCGGGAGTTCGTTGGTCACGATGATCCGCACCCGGTCGCCCTGCGTAACCTCGATCGTCGGACCGGGAATGGAACCGTTGAAGCCCCAGACGTTCATGAAGTAGCCGGGCAGGAATTCCCGCTCCACGGCCTGCGGCACGAGATGAAACTCCTTGACGCCCTCTTTGACGGTGTGCGGCAGAGTCGGAACATCCGGGGCGACGAACGGGGCCGGGCCCTCCTCCGGCTTGCGGAATCCCGGCACCAGTTTCCCGATGTAATAGTCGGAATCCGGATTGTTTCCGCGTGAAGGGACGTAGCGGGAAAAGCCCTCATACTCGGCTTTGACGTGGGGGTGCCGGTGCTCGACGGAGGGGGGCAGGGTAATCAACGGTTGTGCGCTGTCGTTTGCTCCTGACGTTTCCTGAGACGCATGAGCAGCAGCGCCGGTGGAGAGGGCGACGGCGGCGAAGGCGCCCCGCTTGATGAAGTCGCGGCGTCCGTTGTCGGGATGCGATTGTGTCATGGTTGAGTTCCAGTCTGCCCGTTTCGTCCCGGCTTGATCGATCGTGAGGAGCAGCGCGCACTGCGACGACGCGTGAAGCCGGCCTCGAATTATCGCGGCTTCGGAACACTGTCGATATGGCCTTGGGGCAGCGGTCCGGGCGGCGCCTCGAGGCCGCCGTGCAACAAAAAGCCGTCGATCAGGACTTCGGAGATCCGCCGGTCGCGCTGATGTTCAATGTACTGCATGCGGGCGTCGGTGTACTCCACTTGGGCCGCGAGAACGTCCGGCCACTCGGCCCGGTTGCGGGCATAGCTTTCGAGAGTCACGAGGTAGGCTTCCCGCTTTGACGGAATCACGACGGCTTCATACTCGGCGGCGTGCTGATACGCGGTGAGGTATCGCCCGTACTCCTCCGCCAGCCGCCGCCGCAGGTCGAGTTCCGTCCGCCGAATCTCGCAGCGCTGACGGCCGTAGTCAGCCTCGGCCTGGTTGATCGTGCCCTGATTTCGATCGAACAGGGGAATCTCCACCGACACGCGGGCCGCAACCGTGGTTTGCCGGTCCACGACGTTATAGCCCGGTCCGGCGGAGACTACGATGTCGGGCACCCATTCGACATTCTCCCGGGCCAGTGTCATCGAGTCCTCCCGCAGCTTGGCATAGGCCGCGAGGAGTTCCGGACTCGAGGCCAGCAACTGGGCGTAGGCCGACTCAAACTCGATGACCGACCGCTCACTCTCCAGCGATCCTTCCAGCGAAATATTGAACGCATCGAGTCCGACCATCGCGGTCAGTTCCAGCAATCGCTGGCGGGCCTCGTTCTCGGCGGCCAGAACTTCCAGCCGGCGGCGCTGCAGCATGGCGTTGGCCTGGTGCGCGTCGGCCCGGTTCGTCTGTCCGAGGTTATACATCTCCCGCACCGTCAGCACGTGGTCTTCGGCCGACTTCAGCAGTTCCCGGCACAACTCGACAATCTGCAGCGCCGCCAGCGCTCTCGCGAAGTGGATGCGAACGTCGTTGCAGACGCGGAACTGCTGGGCCACTGCGAGGTGTTCGGCGACCTTGGCCCGTTGCAGATACTTGTTCCGGCTGAGTTCGAGTTTGTGAGCCGTGACGAAGCGCTGCTGGAGTTCCGCCCCCTGCCACTCCCCCGCCGTGTCGTTCAGTCCGATCTGTTCGCCGACGTAGGCGAGCGTCGGATTCGGGTAGAGTCCCGCCTGCTGGGCCCGTGCGAGTTGCCCGTTGATGTGCAGCCGGGCCTCACGCAACGTGGGATTGTTTCGGCCGGCGAGATGCAACAGCACGTCGAGTGTGTAGGGCTGCTCGACCGTGCTCGCGGCGAGTGGGGAGGCGGCCCATTCCGGCGTGGTGAGATCGGGAACAGGGGGCGGTTCGACGAACGCCCGGCCGACCCGCCCGGGCGGCGCGACTTCGCTGTCGAGGCGCCCTTCCTCCGGATCGTGGTCCTCCTGCGAAACCGGGAACGGCCGCGGCTGGGCGTACCCCTCCGCAGAGAGGCAGGCCGACGCGATCAACAGCAACAGGATGCGCGCGACCAAGTTTCGACTCCCTTCCAGCCACTAAACGCGCGTCCGTGACACGGTCTAATCGTTAATTCGGCCACTACAAGCAGCGACCTCTTTCCGGAATCGCGCCGACGGCGGCCCCGCAGAATCGGGCCCTCAGAGATCGTTGCGGTCCGCGCAATCGGTAAAGTCTTCCACATGCGTACGACTCGATGATTCCCGCGCGATCTCCGCCCGCAACCAATGTGGCCGACTCGCTCCGCCGAGTCGGATGTCCACGACGTGGAGTCTGTTGCACGCTAAATCTGCGCACGGCGCGAAACTTTCCGTTGTTGGAACACGGCCGGGAGAGCGTCGTGATGGCCCGATCTCCGTCGCCAACCGCGCCGACGGAGAGGAGCGGCAGCGGATGCCGATTGTCACGAAGAAACCCAATTCCAACTGCAGACCGGTCGTCGAGAGTCGAAGTGAGCCGCGACCCCTTCCTTCGCCCGACTCGCTGTCTAAAATTCAAAGGGAGGAATTGCACGTTCCCGATGAAGCCCGGTTGACACGAGGGAGATTTCGATGGGCGCGAAGATGACCGACGAAGAAGCAGATGCCTTCGTGCGACAGGTGAAGTTCCTGATCGCTGGAATCGTGCTTCTGTTCGCACTGCCGCTGCTGATCTACACGTTCTATCTGGATCACCGGATCGACGCGTTCGAGGAGACCCTGCGGCACAGCCCGCTCGAGGAGCTTCAAACCGACCACGAGGTAAGAACCGACATCTATCACTTGAGCGCCAATCCGGTGGAAGGCCAGGTGGTCTACGTGCCGGCCTATTCGCACATTTATCACGGCGACGGAAAACCCTACCTGCTCACGATTACGCTCAGCGTACGCAACACGAGCACGTCCAGCGACATCGTCGTGAGGTCGGTGCGGTACTTCGATACGAAAGGCAAAGAAGTCAAGTCGTACTTGCATAATCCGGTCCGACTCCCCGCGCTGGCGACGACCGAGGTGGTCGTGGAGCGGGACGACGCGGCGGGCGGCAGCGGCGCCAACTTTCTCGTCGAGTGGCACGCCAATGAAGCGGTGACCGAGCCGATCATCGAAGCGGTGATGATCGGCTCGGATTCGGAGCAAGGGATCTCGTTCGCCCGCCGCGGTTCGGTCATCAGTGAGGCGAAGCCGTCACCGGCGGCAACCGAAGAACTCCAGCCGTGACCGTTTCTCTTCGGTCGGGAAAGAGCTTCGGCCTGACTCGCCGGAGCGGCGCGACCCGCCTCACGTCCTCGGCGCATTCGACGCAGCAGCGTCTTCGGCTTGGTGAACGCTCAGCCATTCTGCGAGGTGATCGGCGAGGCTCTCGCCGACCTGCTGTTCGTCGCCGGCGACGACATGCGCGCCTGAGGCGATGAAGTCGTCGGTATGCAGTTCGTAGCGGGATCTCACGAACACCCGCACATTCGGCGCTCTGCCGCGAATGAGTTTCAGAATCGTCACCGCCGATTTGTAATGCGGCACCGTGATCACCACCGCTTTGCATTCGCCCACCCGCGCATGCTCGAGCACTTCACTCTGGGTGGCGTCCCCGATTTCCCCCCGGAACCCGTGCTGTCGGGCCTTCCGCACGCCCTCCTCGTTCAGGTCAATCACCACGACCCGCGACTTCCTGTCGATCAAGTGCCGGGCTGCAATCTGCCCGGCCGGTCCGAAACCGATGATGGCGACGTCGGGGGCCGCCGGTCGGTCAGTTTCTGCATCGTCGGGCGTCTCCGGCCGCGAGGGAAGCCGGCGCGAGAGCCAGCCGCACAGACGCGGCGCCGCGGGAACAAGAAACGCGCTCAGAAAGAACGAGACAATCGCAGTCGAAACGACCAGCGCATAGACGCTCTCCGTGACGACGCCGTTCGAGCGGCCGATGCTGCCCAGCACGAACGCGAACTCCCCGACCTGGGCGAGACACAACGCCGTCGCGGCGGCCACTTGGTTGCGCTGCCCCAGCGCGCGAAAGACCAGCCAGACGACGAACGCTTTGCCGACCGTGAGCGCCGCAACAGCCAGGACGACGATGTGGGCGTTCTTCACGATCCAGACCGGGTCTGCCACCATACCGGCCGCTCCGAAAAAGAGCGTCAGCAAGACGACCTGCAGCGGCGAGACGTCCGCGCGAATCTGAGTGGCGAAGGCGGAGCTGCCCAGCAGCATTCCCGCGACGAACGCCCCTAAAGCGGGTGAGATTCCCACGGCATGCGAGGCCCAGGCGGCCCCGAGCCCCGTCACGACCGCGAAGATCACCGTCAGCTCCCGGTTGCGGTGCAGCGTGAGGGCCCCCAGGGCAAGCACGGCGATTCTTGTGAGCACCAGCAACCCCACGATCAAGGCGCTTGCCATCAGCAGCAACTTTCCGACATTCCACAACATGTCGCTCGCCGTGCCTTCGCCGCCCAGAATCGTCATCAGCAACGCCAGCGGGACGACCGCCATGTCCTGCGTGAGCAAGACGCCCAGGCTGTTGCGACCGTGCGGCATATCAATCTCGCCCCGCTCCGAGAGAATCCGCAGCACGACAGCCGTACTGCTGAGGGCGACCATCGCGCCGAAGGCCGTCGATTCCTTCGGTCCCAGACCACACAGCGTCGCCCCGGCGAACGCAAGCAGCATCGTCATCGCGACCTGGGCGATGCCGCCCCACAGCGGCTTGGCGCCGAGTTTTTTCAGCCGCTCGATCGAGAACTCGAGTCCGAGGCTGAACAACAGCAGCGCCACGCCGAGTTCCGCGATCGCTTCGATCTCACGCTCGGAACCGACCACGTGCAGACTGCCCGGCCCGCCCAGCGCCATTCCGGCCAACAGATATCCCACCATCGGACTCTGTCCGAAACGCGAGAACACTCCGCCCAGCAGTAGGGATGCGCTGAGCAAGAGAACGACGTCTCCCAGAATCGTCCAGAGTTCCAAAGATGTCTCCTGTCCTCGATCGAAAGTGCTGCCCGTCTGGCCGGAGCGCGGAGGGGAGGGAAGTCGCTCATGAATCGCTTTCCTGGTCGCCGAATCGGCTGCGCGGTTTTGACAGCCGCCATCGTCGCAACGATGACGTGTCATACAGAGTTGGAGTGGGGCGACACAACCGCTGAGGAGCTTTCGACGCTCGAGACGCCTCTCTCCGGAAACCCGGTTGTTCAATCGCGAACCCAGAACGGACGGACGGACGGACCGCCGGTCGCGATTCGGACTTTAAGGCCCCACCGGCGGGTGGCGCTGGTGTCTGTGTAAAGATTTGCAACCGAGCAATCAGCAATCTTGGATTCTTCCCTCGATTTGGCGTGAGTGCACCATTCGGGTACACTTCATCTCTGCCTGTCTTCACCAACTCGACCCACACCTCTGCCCCCCTCTCCTATGGCCGCGACACGAATGGCAACTGCCCTGCTCCTCTGCCTCTGCTCGACCGTTACAGTGGGCGGCGAAGCGGTCGACGTTCTCAACTACACTCGTGCTGAAAGCGACTCACAGTTCACGGCATACGCCGCTCAGGCTGGGGGCGTCGGCAAGATGCTGCATCTGCGCGAGGTATACTCCGTTGAGCGCCAGGCGACGATTCGCGGCAACCGGGACACGCTGTACTCGGTGGGCGTGTTCGACTTGATCGAGCCGGTCACGATCATCAAGCCCGACTCGCCCGACCGGTTCCAGTCGCTGCTCGTCATCAGCCAGAACCACTATAGCCCTGTCCTCAAGCACGGCGGAGGCGAGGTGACTCTGAGCATCGACACGGTGCGAACGCGATACGCGATGGTGTTGTTCCGTACCTTCTGCGATCCCAACAGTCCGGACGACATGCAGCAGGCGCACGCATTGCAGGACGCGATCCAGGTGAAACAGGCCTCACCCGGCAACCTCGAACTCCCCGATTGGGATCAGGAATCGCTGGTGGCGACGCGCAAGCAACTCAACGCGCTGGCCGTGCACGTCAAGAGTTTTCCCGACGCCTTCGGTCGCGCCGGCGAAGTCGACCCGATCCAGCACCTGATCGGCAGCGCGGCCGGCTGGGGCGGCAATCCGCAGCGCGGGGCGATGTACTTCAACCTCACTCCGGAGGAAAACGACGGCAAAACCGCGTACACGCTGACGATGCCGAAGGACGTTCCCGTGGAGGCGTTCTGGTCCGTCACCGTCTACAACAAGGACGGGTTCTTCACATCCAACGACCGCAACGCCTACTCGTTCAACAGCGTCACGGCCCAGCGCGACGACGACGGATCGGTGACGATCCACTTCGGCGGCGACCCGCACGCGACCAACTACCTGCCCATTACAAACGGCTGGAACTACATCGTCCGCTGTTACCTGCCCGGCTGGCAGATCCTCGAGGGCAACTGGACTCCGCCGGCGCCGCAGCCGGCGGAGTGAATCGGGGACGGCCTCGGCATCAGAAGTGCCGACCTCTTTTTCAGGAATTCCGGTGACATGAAATCGCAGCATTCTACACATGGGCTCGTTGTGATCGGCGCCGTTTCGATCGCGCTCACTGCACGCGCGACGTCCCGCACGACATCGGTCCGGGCCGAAGATACGGGTTCGCCGGAGAACCGGGTCGCGGCCGAAAGCGTCAGCCCGCATGCCGAGAAATCTTTGGGGAACGTGATTCGCACGGACGACCGCTACGGACACGACGGCTTGTTCCAGGGTCCGCGGGGGTGGGTCTACTGGAACTTTCTGGAGAACCCCAAGCCGATTCAGAACCCCAATCTGTGGCCCGACTTGCAGTCGACCTATTTCATTGGCCGGTTCGCCATGCCGGCCGGCAGCCGCATGACGCTGCGAGGCCGCTTCCCGTATGCCCGCTTTTTCCAGTTCGCGCTCTACAAGTTCGAGCGCGAGACCTTTGTGTCAATCAACGAAACGCTCCGCGGCCCCGACTTCGAGCCCGATCCCGGCTCTGTCAACCCGTTTCGCGTCGGCGCTGATCGCTTGGCGGATCAGCGGGATTACACCATCCACATCCTTGCCGAGGATCCGCCCAAAGACGTCGGGCAGAGAGCACGGAACACACTTTACGTGGGTCGCGACGAAGTGGATCTGGAAGGGGTGATCCGGATTTATCTGGCCGATCAGGACAAGGATGGCGCCGGGTGGGGACCAGGCGACCAATCATTCGCCGAGACCGGTTTCCCAACTTATGAGGCGACGCTCGCCGACGGGACGAAACTCGACTCCGAGCAGGCCGTGCAGCGATTCGGGAAACCGTTTTCAGGCGCAACGAAGCAACCGATGACGACCGAGCAATGGCTCGAACTGGTCAGCAGCCCGAACAATGATCCCACACTACCGCCGGAAACCGCGCCGGCCCGCAATCCTCCGCAATGGGAAAAGTATTGGACCAATGCGTATACGCTCGCGGGGGCTTTCAAGCCCCCCGCTGAGCGGGCCAAGATTCGATACGAAGGCGCCATGGAAGGGGGCGGCGAAGGGCCGTATCTCGTCACCTATCTCTCGCGGAAATTCGGCCCGGTCTACGTGCTGCGCGGCAAGATGCCCACTTTTCCCGACACGTTCGCAGGCGAGGACGGCAGAGGGTTGGCGATCATGCCGGAAACACAGACCCAATACTGGTCGTTGGTGAGTTGCCAGGCCGTTCCCAGCGGCCAGGTCGTTGACGGCATTTCCGACTTCCAGGTTCCATTGGATGCGGATCGCAACTACACAATCGTGGTCAGCGCATCGGAAGATCGACCGCAGAACGCCACGCCAGAACACGGCGTCGCTTGGCTCAAATGGAGCCCGCGCGGCGAAGGCCTCGATGATCCCAGGAACCGATCCGATTTTGGCATGCTGATCATGCGAATCATGGCGAACAACTCCGACTGGAAACAGCGCCCTGATTTGATCATCAAGCCCAGGACCGGCTCTGCAGTGATGGGGCCGTACTTTCCCTCGGCGTACTACACTACGAAGGCGGAATTTGAAACGAATGGAGCACGCGCGCAGACCGGAACAACCGAGGAATCAGACATGCCAGAAATCGCCATGACCACCGGCCAGGGCAAGACGATGACTCTCACGATGCAGACACTGCCCGAATCAAGGGGCCACCAGTATTGTGAACTCGTTTTCAATTACGGCGAGAAGGGCTCGGACATCTACAGCACCTCGCCCTTGGCGAAGGCCGACCTGGATTGGTGGGAGAATCTCGACGTGGAAGCCCTCGCGAAGGAATTCGGGGCGGAATCTGTCTACAAGAATGGGCCCCAGTGGTGGTCGATGGATGAAGTCGGCGTCATGGCGTCGCAACCTGTGCCGGTCGCAGGCGTCGACATGGTGTTCGGCGCTCACCTGCCGCCGGGGACGCTCAAGATCGCAAAATACACGGTCTTCAGCCCGGCCAAGTTTCAAGACCTCGTTTGGAAGGCCGGCAAGCCGGTGTACCAACTCGTGGACCCGGACGGTTACGTCTACGTCCTGCAAGGTCACAAAGTGCCTGAGAAGGAGCTTGCCGCACTCGGTGAACGGTTTCAGAAGCTCCCCGAGGGATGGGCCTACCGCGTCCAGGTGTTGGACGAAGATCTGGTGATGAATCTCACGCCGAAGGAACCGATTCCCTCGGTGCAGGATGAATTTGACCAGATCTACATTCGGATTCCGGAATAACCGCCCAGGCCACTGGTCGACCGGCAGTCGGCGGGAAACGCCGACAGCTCCCAATGATCGTCATCGTGCTCCTTGCGCAAACTCACGCCGCGCATTACACTTCTGGCCCACCGGTGTGCCCGCGATCACCCTCCGTGCCGCACTTTGCGATACACGGTTGCAATTCCGCATTTTAAAGTAATCTCGCACGGCCAAGTCATCAATCTGGACGGGGGACACTGTCGTATGAGCGACTTCGAACTGAACCGGCGGCAGGCGCTCATCGCGAGCGGACTGGGAACGTTGAGTCTGGGGATGCCGGGGATGGTCATGGGGGCCGACGACGTCGACGCCTCCGGCAACGCCGTCGCATCGGACAAGTCGTGCATCTTCATCCTGCTCTGCGGCGGACCAAGTCATGTCGACACCTGGGACATGAAACCGGACGCCCCGCTCGATTACCGGGGGCCGTACCAGCCGATCGCAACCAGAGTCCCCGGCATGCGGCTCAACGAGATGCACACCCGTCTGGCCCAGTTGACCGACGAGTTCACGCTCATCAACTCCCTGGCGCATCCCGGCGCGATCAGCAATCACTTCGACGCGATGCACAACCTGCTCAGCGGACGCTCGGACCAGCGCGTGGAGCAGGGGAAACCGAACGAACAACCTTACCTCGGCTCATTCGTCGCCAAGCACAAACCGAGCACGCGCAACTTCGTCTCGAACGCCTGGCTCATCAAATGCGTGGGGCATCCCGTGTTCTGTGCGCCCAATATCGGAATCGGCGGCTACCTCGGTTCGGCCTACGCCCCCGTATTCATCGGAGCGGCGGACAACCATCCGGCGATGGACGACTTCACGCCGCCGCAGATCTACGACCCCTACGACGAGGCCCGATTCGAAGAACGCAAGTCGCTCCTGGGCCGGCTGGAATCCTCCAGACTGGACCGGGACCAGCAGGTGAAAGACTGGTCCGATTTGCGCCTGAAGACCTACGACGCCCTGACGCGCGTCGAAGGTCGCGAAGCGTTCGAATTGCATCGCGAACCGGACGAGGTGCGGCAGCGCTACGGAATGCATCCGCTGGGGCAGAACCTGCTCCTCGCCCGGCGGATGGTCGAATCGGGCGTCCGCTTCGTGACCGTCAACGGCTGGACGGGTCAGGCGGAGCACGACAAGCAGGGTCCGCCCAGCAGCAGTTGGGACATGCACGGCGGAAACATGGGCATGGGCAACGCCTTCGGCGACGGCTCCTTCGGCATGGGATTCTGCCTGCCGCGTCTCGACCAGGCGCTCTCGGCACTGCTCTCCGATCTCAAGCAGAGCGGGATGCTGGAGAACACGCTCGTCGTTGCGACGGGTGAATTCGGCCGCACTCCGTACGTTCTCAAACAAGATCCGCCGGGCCGCCAGCATTGGCCCCAGTGTTTCTCGGCGATCATGGCCGGCGCCGGCATCAAAGGGGGCTACGTGCACGGCAAGTCCAACAAGTACGGGGAGCACCCCACGGACGACCCGGTCCGTCCCGAAGACCTCGCGGCGACCGTCTACCGCGCCCTCGACATCCCGATCAACGATCCGCAAGACGCCACCGGAATCTCGCGTTCCCTGACGACGGGTGAACCGGTCATGGACTTGTTCGGGTAGAGCAGGTTGCTCTGCCATTCGTCCGCGCCGCGCGGTATTCGGACGGTAGAGCCCGAAATTCCGCGAGACAGATCGCGAACTCTGACTCGCAACTCGCTCTGGCCACACGGCCGGCCGCGTCGAGCACCGCTCAACTTCAACTCGCTCGTCGCGGACGGAATCTCACCGACGCGCATCATTCGCCGCCGGATGACGACGCGCCGGCGAATCGTCGGCCGGGCTGACGCACGTCTTCGATCTGGTGTCGGAGGATTTCGATCATCCGCTCGTTTGTCGCGCAATCCTTCACGGCCACGCGAAGCATGCGGTCCCAACGACGGGCGGTCATGGACGAGACGTCGCGCAGGAACAGCCCTTTCCTCCGACAACGGTCGATGAGCGAAGCCGCGTCGCCCATGTGCGGTGGAATCCGGCATAGCAGGAAATTGGCCGCACCTGGCCAGACATCGAACCCCAGTTTCTGCAGGTTGCCGGCGAGAGCGGTCTTCAGGCGGCGCGTGTCCATATAACGCGCCTGATAGTAGTCCGGATCGCGCAGCGCGAGGACGCCGGCGACTTGCGCCGGCAGGCTGACCACCCAGGGCGGGGTCTTCGCACGGAATTCATCGATGAGTCTGTGGGGACCGCACAAATAACCGACTCGTGCGCCGCTCAGAGCGTACGCCTTCGACATCGATTTGCACACCACAACGTTGTCGGTCGTCACGGCGAACTGTTCGAGTGACTCGGTGGGAGACACGAAATCGACGTAGGCCTCGTCAATCCAGAACCTTGTTGAAGCAGGTGCCCCTTCGAGGAGGCCCTCCAGACGTTCTCGGGGAATGTGCATTCCGGTCGGATTATTGGGATTCACCAGCACGACCAGATCGTAAGCGTTCCGGAGCGCCTTCTCGATTTCGTCGACGCCGACGACGAAGCCATCCTCCGGGTGCAGGATCAGTCGTTCGACTTCGCACGGCATGACGTGGTCGAAGAAGTGCTGATACTCGCCATAGGTGGGGTCCAGCAATAGAACTCTCGAACCCTGTTTCACCAGATGGGGTATGGACCGATAGATCAGATCCGACGACCCGGCACCGGGCAACAGGCACTGCTCGGGCACACACCGCGCCGAGGAGATTTCGCGAATCAACCCTTGACAGTGCGTCGGCGGAGACGTCCGTAGAATCCACTCGAGGTGTATTCCCAGTTCGTCAAGCACGGCAGGCGCAGGCGGAAACCATGCGTCGAGCACGTCGGAGTTGATGACCTCCGTCCTCCGATCCAAGGCTTCAAACCCGTCGCCGATTGCGCTGAAGAACGCCCCGCCGTGATAGCAGGTTCTGGATCGTTCCGAGACAGGCAACTGAGTCGCCGGGGAGTCTGAGACTGAGTACGGAATGTCCATCTGCCAGTTCGTACGCGATTCCATGCGACGAATCAGTGGTTCAAATTCAGCGGTACAACGCGCCACTTCATCGAGCGTTGCGGTCATCAACTCGTACTTGACGGCGCCGGACGCGAATTCTCGCCCCAGTCGCCGGAGACCGATTCGGAGATACAGGTCGAGAATCTCGGACCGGCCGATCGCCATGACGCGCGTAGCGCCGTGTTCCTGAAGGTACCGGCGTGCAGCGTGCATCAGCAGCAACGCCCCGGGGCCGTTCCGTTCTGCTGCCACAACCGTCAGCAGCCGCAACTCGTAGAGTCCCGCGTCGACCGGAAACGGCCAATCTTCCCGTTGCAAATACTTGTCAAGCGAATACGCGCTCTGCCCGGGAGGCGTGATGCTCAAGAAACCGACGACTGTCTCCTCCCGCGCGACAACAACGTAGTCATTGAATTCGTCCAGCGCATCGCTCAATTCGCCGCGACCATTGACGTGATGCTGTCCCAACTCCTCGGCATACACGCGATGCCGCTGGCGGTAGATCTGACGCCGATCCTGCGGAGTCGCCGGGCGAACACACAACCCAGCATGCTGTCTCCGTACCGGAAGTGATCCCACGGTCGGCATGCGACGTCCTCGCGAACATTCAATGCATCACAGAGCCTCAGGGCGTATCGTGCCGCGAAATACAACGGGCAACAACCTGCCGATCGTGACAATTCTCCGCAACGCTGACAGAGGCTCCTCCCGCCTCACACGACCTCATGCGGTGTCGTCAGATGCAACCAACGGGATATCATCGAGGTCATCCCGCGTTTCAAATCCCGCCGGGGCCGACGGTCTCCCCCACCGAGACCGAAACTTCTTCGCAGTTCGACTTCGAATTCGTAAACACCTCTGCAATCACTTCCTCCAGCGGCCGCTCCTGGACCCCCACGTCCTCCAGCGTGTACTTTGCCAGCAGCGAGGTGAGCACTTCCGCAATCTTCTGACGCGGAACCTCCAGCTTGGCCCGCGGCGGGTGGACGTCGAACACGTTGCCGTACTTCCCCAGATCCGCCGGAACGTCGGCGCCGGCGAACTGCAGGTGAATCACCTTGTTGCGGCTGAAGCGGTCGGTTATGTCGGCCAGCGGACCGTCGTGCTTGATCTCGCCTTCGTTGATGATGATCGCCCGGCGGCAGAGCGCCTCGACGTCCTTCATGTAGTGGCTCGTCAGAATGACCGTAATCTTCTTTTCCGCCTGGTAGTGCTTCAGGAACTCCTGCACCTTTCGCTGGGAGACGACGTCCAGTCCGATTGTCGGTTCGTCCAGAAAAAGCACATCGGGACTGTGCAGCAGCGCGGCGATAAGTTCCATCCGCATCCGCTCGCCGAGCGAGAGTTCCCGCACCGGCTGCGCCACGAGGTCTCCCACCTCCAGCAGGTCGGTCAGTTCGTCCCGTCTCCGTTCAAAGGCGTCCGGATCGATCCGGTAGATCTCCTTGTGCAGCCCGAACGATTCCTGCGCCGGCAGATCCCACCACAACTGGTTCTTCTGACCCATCACCAGCGAAAACCGGCGGCGATAACTGTGTTCACGCTTCCAGGGGATATGCCCCAGCACCACTGCGTCTCCCGACGTGGGAAACACCAGCCCGGAGAGGAGTTTGAGCGTCGTCGTCTTTCCCGCCCCGTTCGGTCCGAGAAACGCGACCATTTCTCCGGCGTCGATCGAAAAACTCACGCTCTTCACCGCTTCAACCGTCTTGTAGTCGCGGCGGAACAGGCCCGTCACCGACGCCCACACGCCTTCCCGTTTCCGGTAGACGCGGTAGCGCTTCGATAGGTTGCTGACTTCAATCGCGGCGGGCATGCGCCGATCTTAGCACTCCCCGGAAGCACGCAACAGCAGCCCGGCGAGCCGTCGGCGTAAGCCGATAGTTCCACACGGTGAGACAGGAAATCGCGGCGTGCGCGACGGCGGAAGGACGCATCGCCGGACTCACGCCCGCCGCTCCCCCTGCACAAGTCCCATCGCCACACCGCGCAACCCCTCATACAATTCCTGTGGCTGAACCCCGGCGACGCTTCATAAGGATACCGTTGATGAGTTCTTCAACCGAACAGAACGCGAACTTCCCGGCCAGTGAACAGGTGGAACTCTCGGGCCACATCATCGACAGCCTGATCCTTCCCAAAGTGCTCGATGAGATCGTCTCTCTCGGCGGCGAGTTCGAATTTCAGGACGTCCAGATCGGCCACCGGCGGCGCGACGCCAGCCGCGTGACGCTCACCGTCCGCGCCGCGTCGAACGAGGCGCTTGAGGAAATCCTCGTGGCCATCGGGCAGCACGGTGCGATGCCGCTCGACATCCAGGATGCGCGGCTCGAACCGGCCGACATGGACGGGGCCTTCCCCGAGGGGTTCTACTGCACGACCAACGAGGTGACCGAGGTCCGCGTCGACGGCGGCTGGATCCCGGTCGACCGGGCCGAAATGGACTGCGGTCTGGTGGTGGATGACTCGAAGAAGTTCGCCCGCTGCATCCCGATGTGCGACGTCGCCCAGGGAGAACTGGTCGTCATCGGCCGGCAGGGCACCCGCGTCCATCCCGTCGAACGCGACCGCTCCGGCCACGATGCCTTCAGCTTCATGAACTCGACCGTCTCCAGCGAGAAGCCGAAAGGCGTGACGGTTCGCGACATCGCGCAGTCGATGCACCGCACGCGCGACGAATCGGGCAAGATCCTCATCGTTGCGGGACCGGCCGTCGTTCACACCGGCAGCCGGAATCACTTCAGTTGGCTCATCGAGAACGGCTACGTCAACGTCCTCTTCGCCGGCAACGCCCTCGCCGCCCACGACATCGAACAGTCGTTTTTCGACACCAGCCTCGGCATCTCGATGACGCATGGCAAAGCGGCCGAGGAGGGCCACGAGCACCATTTGCGGTCAATCAACCGCATTCGGAGACTCGGCGGCATCCCGCAGGCGGTCGAATCCGGCCATTTGAAGTCTGGCATCATGTACGAATGCGTCCGGAAAGAGATTCCCTACCTGCTCGCGGGCAGCATTCGCGACGACGGCCCCCTCCCTGACGTCGTCACCGACATCGTGGAAGCGCAGCGAAAGATGCGCGAACTCTGCGAAGGGGTCACCTTCTGCCTGATGATCGCGACGACGCTGCATTCGATCGCTACCGGGAATCTCCTCCCGGCCCGCGTCAAGGTCGTCTGCGTCGACATCAACCCGGCGACCGTCACCAAGCTCGCCGACCGAGGCACCTACCAGACGATCGGCGTCGTAACCGACGTGGAACCATTCCTCCGCGCGCTCGTGCAGGACCTCGCCGGGCTCAAGAAGTAGGCCGAGATCTTCACCAGAGAAGCGGAAAACGGATCGGCGTCACAGCCTTGGAAGGCTGTGCTGCGAATCGTGTAGAACAGCCTTCCAAGGCTGCCATTTCCCCACAACTCGGCTGGGGCCCGGCCCCGAGAAACCGGGCCCGAGGGATTCTCGAATAGGACACAGATTCTCGCGGATTTGGCGGATGATCACGGATTTTGCGGGGAATCCCTTAAAAAGGCGGCATCGCCGAGACCGCATCAATCCAGGCGTGAATACTCTGCATTCCACTGAAAGCGATCGGCGAAAATCCGTCCCATCCGTGGTCATCCGCGTTCCATTCGAATCTCTCGGAGAGTCACTCAAGCGGCGATCGAGAGCTGTGTGTCAACGACAGCCCTCCAAGGCCGTTGTCCAAGGGAGTGTTGTGGAGTTTCTTCGACCGACCAAGACTGCTTCGACGCTCGATGAAGCGATTGCGCGAAACCGCAGGAGATGGCTTGGCGATCGCGGCGTCTGCCTTCACCGCGACAGCGGCGGCAGCGGAATCGCCGCAGGTTCACTCGCGTCGACCGTGTCGATCTTCGCCGGTTGCTTCGGGGAATAGAACCGAAATCCTTTGCGGCGCGGCGGGGTGAAGTAGACCTTCGAGGTCTCCGCCTCATCCTGGGCGGCATCGCCCGGCGCAGGCAGTTCCGGTCCGGGCACTGCGGGACGTGCAGGGAAAAAACCGTCCGCTCGCGGTTCCGGCGGAAGGGTCGCGTCTGCAGTTCGCTCGGCATCGGCCCCGGCGCCCGGCTTCACACGGCCGCCCGGCGGTAAGTCCAGTGTCACAGAATCTGGATCGCCCGGCGGGAGCGGAGCGGCCGTCTCGCCGGTCACGTCCAGCACGCGCCCCACGACCGTCATCTGTTCGTCCACGTACCGGTTCACGGCGTCGACCACCATTTCCGGCGGAACGTACCGTCTTCCCCCGCTGTACTGTTCGAGTTGACGCAACCAGTTGCGGCGGCGGTTCTCTATCACGGCGGCAAGCGTGTGGAGCGCGGCCTCACTCCGCTCCGCCTCCTCGCGCCGCAGAGCTTCAATGTCCGTCACCGCCATCGCCAGCCGAGCCTGCTGATCCTCGTGGCGTGCGGAGCGATCTGCCAGTCGCGAGACCTGCAGCTGCAGGTCCGAGATTTCATCGCGGAGCAAATCAGTCGTCTCCCGCGACTGCAGATCGGCGACATAGTGCCCCAGCAGAAACCCGAAAGCGCCCAGCACCACGGCGAGAAACGCAGTGACCTTGAGTTGCCGGCCGAGTGCTTCGTGAATCAGCCGCGCCGTCATCTCGCGCTCAATCACCGTGTCGTGCGTGCCATCCATGGCGGTTCCTTCTCACTCAGATCGTCTCAGAGCGCAAGTGTGACGGCATGTCACTGATCGCAAATTGTGACCGCATGCCACAAAGCGCGAATGTGACTGCATGTCACAAAGCGCAAGACGTGACCGGAGTCACACGGACCTGAGTTCAGTATCGATCGCGAGAATCGATAGATTGAGCAGAGCCGACGGAGTCCGCAAACACTGCGCACAATGTCGCAATCTCGCAGTCCCCCTCGTTTACCAGACGCAGTCTCAGTAGAACCGGCGCAAACTACGCCAGCAACTCGGGAATCACCGAGGCCGCCTCGGGCACCAGCGGCGTGGGGCGGCCGTCCGCATCGGGCAGCATCGTATGCGGATCGATCCCCAGCAGATGGTACATCGTCGCCAGTAGCGACTTGGGAGAAACCGGCCGGTCGACCGGTTCGCCGGCAATCGAATCGGTTGCGCCGATCACGTTGCCGCGCGTCGTCCCCCCGCCCGCGAACAGCACCGAGTAAGCCTGCGACCAGTGATCGCGGCCGCCGTTCTTGGCGCCGTTGATCCGGGGCGTTCGCCCGTGCTCACTGATCAGAACAACGAGCGTATCGTCCAGCATGCCCCGCTGTTCAAGGTCGAGAATCAGCCCGTACATCGCCTTGTCCAACCCCGGGCAAAGCTGGTCGATCATCCGCGGGAAGTGCTCAAAGTGCGTATCCCATGCGTCGCCGGCCAGGCCGTACTCGTCCCAGAAGACCGAGACCAGTTTCGTTCCGTTCTCCACCAACCGCCGCGCGGCGAGGCAAGACTGACCGAACAGCGTCATCCCGTACATGTCGCGAGTGGCGTCGTCTTCGGTGCGAATGTCGAGCGCCTCCCCGACCTTCGGAGAGGAGATCAAACCGTAAGCCATCTCCTGGAACTGCGAGAGCGACTGGCCGAGATCGGTCTCATCAAGATGCCGACGCGCCGATTCGAACTGCGACACCAGGTCCCGCCGCAGATTCATCCGGTCGATCGTCAACTCAGGCTGCGACTCGACGGCCGCCAGGCGGAAGTGACTGTCGCGGCTGCACCCCAGGTACGGCTCAGGACCGGTATACGAGAACCCGGGACGTTCCTTGTGGACGTCGACCGTCCCCTCGCCCACGAACTCGGTCCACAACGGGTGATACGCACCGCCCAGATAGGCCGCATACGGCCCCGCGCGGAATGGCTGATCCGACCGCTTGCTGCTGAATGGAAACGGCAGCGCCACGTTCTGCACAAACTCAGCCGGCTTGCCCCCCCGCTGCTGACGGTCCACATACTCCACGCATGAACCGAAGTACGGCTGATGCCGGGGATCGCGCGGATTCAATTCCATCGACACGTCGATGATCGGCACGCCCGTCATCGCGTGCGCCACACCGTGCAGCGGATAGGGGTGCGTCACGGAGCGGACCACCGTTGTGCGGTCCATGATCTTCGACATCTGCGGAAGATGCTCGCAAACGTCCAGACCCGGCAGGGACGAGGCGATCGGCTGCATGCTGCCGCGAATCTCCAACGGAGCTTCCGGCTTCATGTCGAACGTCTCGAGCTGGCTCGGCGAACCGTACAGGAACAGGACGATGCAGTTCTTCGCCCGACCGAAACTGCTCCCGAACTGAGCCGAGGAAGACGCCGCTGCCTGCTGCTCAAGCATCTGCCCCAGGCTGAGTCCGCCAAATGCGGCCCCGCCGACCTGCAGCAGATCGCGACGCGTAATGCCGTCGCACAGTTGCTTTGACGATCCCAAAACGCGCAGCATCGATACACCCTCCTCGCGGATTTCCATCAACATAATCTTATCGGTCCAGGGCCCGTTTCGCAATCAGAATGCCGGTCGGGTGGCTCCGATTTCGGGGCATCGCGTCTGTCTGTGACTCGACGAATGGGCTGCGGGGATCGCGGACTGGGCTGATTTCCGCGGATCGCCGAATTCCGGAGAACCCCCACACTCAGCGGCAACGGCCGATCGCACAATACCCCTCGAGTCTGGCCTCGGCGCACCAATCAACTACCATCCGCGAGAACCCGCCTGATCCGCGTCATCCGCGGTCCATTCGATCCCGCGAAGAGCCCTCATGCCAGAACTCCGTTCCTGCGGCGTCCTTGTCTTTCGCGGCGCCGCCGCCGATCGCGAATTCCTGCTGATGAAGCATCCCGCCCGCTGGGATCTCCCCAAAGGCCACGTTGACCCCGGCGAAACCGACATCGAGTGCGCTCTCCGGGAACTCGAAGAGGAGACCGGGATCCCGTCCACGGCCATCGACCTCGACCCCGAATTTCATTTCACGCAAACCTACCAGGTCAAAACGAAACGCACCGGCGGCGAGTGGCGACCTAAAACGCTACGCATCTTTCTCGGTCGACTGACGGAAGACCGCCCGATCGTCACGACCGAGCACGAGTCGTATGCGTGGTTTCCCTGGCGTCCGCCCCACGCCATTCAGGAACAGACGATCGACCCCCTGCTCGCCGCCGTCGCCGAGTATTGGGGCGACGTTTGAATGCGGAAGGCCGTGGTCCGGAATCTGAAGCACGGCCGGCCAAGGCTGCCGCTTGCACACAACTCAACCGGGTGGCCGGGGCTGGACTGAGCGCAGCGAGGGAAGCCCCGGTCGTGTAGCCGAAGTCGTGAGACTTCGGGCGAACACGAGTAACACCCGTCGGAAGTCTTACAACCTGTCGTTTACTCACATCTCTCGATCCCCGATTGAGTGACTCTCCGAGAGAATCGAATGGAACGCGGATGACCACGGATTGGACCGATTTTCACTGATTGCTGTCTTATGTGTCGACGCCATGCGCGCCTGAATGGATGCGGTCTCGGCGCTGCCGCCTCTTGAGGAATTCCCCTCGAAATCCGTGCTGATCCGCCACATCCGCGGAAATCCGTGTCCTGTTCGAGAATTGCTGGGCCCGGTTCCTCGGCACCGGGCCCCAGCCGAGTTGTATGTCACTGACACCTTTCCAAGGCCTCTGCGGTCCTTTGCGCCTCCGCGCCTCCGAGGCAAGAGTCCCCCCGGCAAAGTGCGTCGTGCGCCGCTCCGCCGTCTGAAGTTCTCCGCGAACCTTGCATCGGCATTCGGCAACCTTCTACCATCGAATCCCGGTGTGCGCGCTGGCCCGAGCTTTGGTTCTCGGCAGCCCGCAAGGCACAAAGCAACCGAACGTTCCGAAACATGTCCGCCGACCTCGTGTTCATGATGGGCAACTACGAGGCGCGAATCCCGCGCGACCGGCGGTACTCCGACAACCACCTGTGGCTGCAGCCGCACGACGGAGCGTACCGCGTCGGCTTCACGGCCTACTCGGTGCGGCTGCTTCAGGATGTCTACTTCCTCAACTGGGACATCGAGCCAAACACCGCCGTCAGAAAAAAGCAGGAGATCGGGCAGATCGAAAGCTCGAAAGCCGTCTCGAGCTTGTACGCACCCGCTGACGGCACAATCCATGAATTTAACGAGCACCTTTATGACGACCCGTCGGCCGTCAACACCGGCGGATACAGCGACGGATGGCTATACCGTTTCTCCACATCCGAGGAGTTCCTGACGGCCGAGCAGTACGTCGAAAAGCTCGAATCGGTCTGGGAAGAGACGCAGAGAGTCGTCAAAGGACAACTCAACTGAACGAAGCCCTGTTGCTCGGCGCATTCCGCCGCTGACGAACGCCGCGACGACCCGGGAGTGAGACGATGGCCGCGAAAAAGATCACCGTGGTGATTTCCCAGTCACAGGGAAAGAACCCCGCCATGCGCCAACTCGAGGAAGAACTCGCCGCGCGCTGCCTGATGGAACCGGGCGTCGACGTTTCCATCGTTCCCAACCTGTACGACATGCAGGCCGACCACACCGGCCTGCTGTTCCTGCGTTCCGTCAACGGGCCGCTGGTCGTGCTCGGCTGGCTCTATCCCCGCGGCATCCGCTGGATTCTCGACCGGCAGGGAGTCAAAGGGCGGGAAGGCGTCACGCTGCTTGTCGCTGACGATGACGACGAAGAGGAAGAGGTCGCCCCCGAAGAACACCCCGACGCCGTCGGCGCGGCCGACGTCCCGCCGCGAAATCTCTACTGCATCGACCTCCGCGTCAGCAAGAAGGCCGACGCATTTCTCGAAGAGATCCGGCGGATCGCCGCCGAGAATTCTCAGCAGACTGTCGACCTGATGAGTTGGATTGGCGGCAATCCGGAACCCGCCCAGCTCGAACGGTATCTATCAGGCGGACCCGCCGGGGAATCCGCGCTCCCGGCGATCCCGATCAACGGAAACGGCAACGGCAATGGAGCGGCCCCCCACGAAACTGAGAACGGCGAGCTTCCCGTCATTGACGAACCGGTCAAGCGACGCTGGTATCCCGTCATCGATTACTCCCGCTGCACAAACTGCATGGAGTGCATCGACTTCTGCCTGTTCGGCGTGTATGGCGTCGACAACGTGGACCGCATCCTCGTTGAGTCTCAGGACAACTGCAAAAAGGGCTGCCCCGCCTGCAGTCGCGTCTGTCCGGAAAACGCCATCATCTTCCCGCAGCACAAATCGCCCGCCATCGCCGGCGCCGACGGAGAGGTCGCCGGGCTCAAGATCGATCTGTCGAAACTATTCGGCGGCGACGGAAAGACCGGAATCGAACTGGCCGTCGCCGAACGCGACAACGAACTCGTCAACGACGGCCGCGAAGCGGTCGGAATGGCGGTCGGCATTCCCAAGCGGCAGTCCGAGAAGTCCGACAAGCCCCGCGACGATCTCGACGACCTGCTCGACGGCCTCGACGACCTCGACGGCTGAACCGCGCGCCTCCCCTTGCGCCGCGACCCGCAGCTCTCCAATGCGTGCCACTGGCGTCTCGCCAGTGCATCGCGTGCGACGGCCATCTCACCTGTGCATCGGGTGCCACTCAACGCCGTTCACGATATCGCACACGAGTTGTATCTAACGCTTTGGGGTTGAAAGACTTCGAGCCTGTGATTCCTATGAGGTGTACCACCATCTCATACGAGCAGGGAGGCTCGAAGTGGCTCGCAA